>NZ_JAJSSH010000009.1 GCF_021403115.1 Sphingobium sufflavum | reverse complement strand
GCCCCCGCCGCCCCCGCCGGTGGCGCAGTGCACCCCTGGACCGTACATCGTGTTCTTCGAGTGGGATCGTTCGGACGTCACGCCTGACGCCGCCACCATCCTCGACAACGCGGTTTCGGCCTATGCGAACTGCGGCAACGCGCAGGTTCTGCTGGCAGGTCACGCCGATAAGTCGGGCACGCCCAAGTACAACCTCGGCCTGTCCGAGCGTCGTAACACGGCTGTCCGTGGCTACCTGTCCTCGAAGGGCATCCCTGACGGCGTCATCTCCAGCGAAGCGTTCGGTGAGAGCCGTCCCCGCGTCGAGACCGCCGATGGCGTTCGCGAGCTGCAGAACCGTCGCGTGGAAATCACCTACGGTCCGGGTTCCGGTCAGTAAGATTTATCGGGCCTTCGGGTCTGATGACGAAGGGGGATCGGCGCGAGCCGGTCCCCTTTTTCGTTTGCGCGACAGATGTGGGGAGGGCGAGTGGCGTCCTGGCTCTGCCCAAGCGGCATGGGGTTATGGGCGCGACTTGCGGTGGCGCACGAAATGCAGTCTTCTGGCCTGCGCTGGCTCTCCCTCGTGCTGCATCGGGGTCGGGGACGGCATTACGGTATCGTTGCGGTTCTCTGCCGATGTCCGGAGCGACCCAAGCAACCCCCTCGTGGCGGTCGTCACAAGGCTCAGCGGACAGGCACCGAGGCCAGTTCCTCATAATGGCTGCCGTCATGGGTCAGGATGCTTTCGACAAGGCTGCACCGGGTAAAGCGGGCCGCTATCCCTGACAGACCCGCGTGATCCCCGATCCACCGGTCGATGGGGCCACAACTGCGAGGCAGGCGGGCGACGGTGATGTGCGGAATATAGTGGCGGCGCTCCGCCGCCAGCCCGGCGATCTGGCAGGCGCGGTCGAGTTTCCGGTGCAGGACGGTCAGCGCTTCCCTCGGCTCCAGCCCGACCCATAGGGCATTGGGGTGCCCGCGCGTGTCGAAATAGCCCACGCCGGACAGAGTGAGCGGCGGCAGTTCCGGAGGAATAGAGTGCAGCGCAGCGGCGAGATCGTCCACCATGCGCGCCGGGGCTTGCCCGACAAACCGCAGGGTCAGATGAAGCTGTTCTGGCGTCTGCCAGCGCGCGCCCGCCACGCCTTTCATCACGGGCTGAAGGGAGGCGACAAGCGCCTCCGAAGGCATCAGGGCATAGAAGAGGCGGGCGTCCATCCCTCCCTCATCCTATGTCAGCCACAATCGGGCAATCCGGTTTTCCTTGAATTCCGTCCCCCGAAGTCCGATATTCGAGGGAGCCGCCCATGGATGGGCGTGTGAAGGAGACGAATTGCAATGGCTGACTGGCGTGATTCCCCAACTTCGGCTGTGGGTATGAACAGCCCCGCCGCCGGAGCGCAGTCCGTCGGCTATGATGCCGGCCTGCGGTCCTATATGCTGTCCGTATATAATTACATGGCGAGCGGCGTGCTGCTGACGGGCGTCGTCGCGCTGCTGTTCGCGCAGAGCGGTCTGGCAGCCCAGATATTGGGCGGCCCCGGCCTGCTGAAATATGTCATCATGTTCGCCCCGCTGGCCTTCGTGATGGTACTGAGCTTTGGCATCAACAAGCTGTCCACGGCAGCGGCGCAGGGCCTGTTCTGGGCGTATGCGGCGGTGATGGGCCTGTCGTTGTCGTCGATCTTCCTGGTCTATACCCAGGCGTCGATCGCGCAGACCTTCTTTGCGACGGCGGCTGCCTTCGCGGGCCTTAGCCTGTTCGGCTACACCACCAAGAAGGATCTGTCGGGTTTCGGCACCTTCCTGATCATGGGTGTGGTCGGCCTGCTGGTCGCCTCGCTCATCAACATCTTCCTGAAGTCGTCGGCGCTCGATCTCGCGATCAGCTTCATCGGCGTGCTGCTGTTCGCGGGCCTGACCGCCTATGACACGCAGAAGATCAAGGGCATGTATGCTTATGTCGCGGGTACGGACATGATGGGTAAGACCATCGTGATGGGCGCGCTGTCGCTCTACCTCGACTTTATCAACATGTTCATGTTCCTGCTGCGCTTCCTGGGCAATCGCGAGTAATCGCCGCCCTGCAACCCGAATGAAGACGGCCCGGAAGCGATTTCCGGGCCGTTTTTCGTTGGGCCATTGCGATGGGTGTCAGCCTGCGGGCCGGGTAGGAGTGAGGGCATTGTCCATGGCGGTGGCGCGGATGAGCGCGGGGCGTTCGCCGAGCCTGTCCGAATACGCGGTAAAGACGGGGCTGGCGGGGATCGTGCCGAAGCCCATACCCCAGCGCAGATGCGCGCCGACATAGACATCCGCAGCGGTAAAGCCGCTCCCCGTCACATAGTCGCGCGTCGACAGCAGGGCTTCGAGCGTCGCGAGCACATCCTCCAGACTGCCGAACCCGACCATCCGCTTCTGTTCCTCGGCAACGGTCACATGCAGCGCCTTTGTGGTGACGGCGGCTTCCAGTGGCCCGGCGACGAAGAACATCCAGCGATAATAATCCGCGCGGTCGGTGGTGGACGGTGCCAGACCGGCTTGGGGGAAGGCGTCGGCGAGATAGGCGCAGATGGCGGCACATTCCGTCACGACCCGCCCGTCGTGGACGATGGCGGGCACCTTGCCCATCGGGTTGATCGCGAGATAGTCGGGTGCCTTCATGGCGGTGGCATAGTCCAGCACTGCGGTGCGATAGGGCGCGCCCACTTCCTCCAGCATCCAGCGGGCGATCCGACCGCGTGACTGGGGATTTGTGTAGAAGATGAGGTCGGTCATAAGCTCTCCTGGGGCGATGAACGGCGCATGGCGTCGCCGTCGTGCGAGCCTGCCGGATCTGGACGGATAGGCAAGCTGGCAATGGGACGCCGGATGGCAGAGGGTATTTCCGCCAGCCACCGGACCGGATTTTGCCTCGGTAGCGTCGCGTGAAATAGGAGCGAGACCCGGATCAGGTCGGCCATTATCCCGCTTGAGCCTGTAGGATAGAAACGCCGTTCGCCGTGAGCTTGTCAACCCGAAGGTCGACCGAAGCCCAACATCTCCACTTCACTTTTGACGGCACATGAAGGGCAAGGACAGTCCTTCGATAAGCCCAGGACTAACGGGGGAAGGGTACATGTTTAAGCGAGATAATGGCCGATCAGGTCCGGGTGACATTGGTGAAGGGTAAAGACCGGCTTTCTACGACTGCATCGGCGGTCAGCGGTCTCCAAAATTCCCACCAACCGCGGTCTGTCAGGCGTACACGGCGGTCCCTGTTGCCGACACCATCAGCATTGATCCCTTGGCCCCCAGCACTTCATAGTCAAGGTCGACGCCGATGACGGCGTTAGCGCCCAGCGTGGCGGCGCGCGCCCGCATTTCGCCGATGGCCTGCTCGCGGGCGCGGGCCAGCACCTCCTCATAGGCGCCAGACCGGCCGCCGACGATGTCGCGGATGCTGGCGAACAGGTCGCGGAACAGGTTGGCGCCCACGATGACTTCCCCCGTCACGATACTCAGATATTTCTGAACCGGGCGACCATCGATGCCGTTGGTCGTCGTGACGATGAAGTCGGTCGGGGCATTGCCGCCGCCATTATCGCTCCAGGGTGAAGATGCCATGCTGTCTCTCCGTTTTCGATAATGGGGCGGTGATCGCCGGCCGGATTATTCCAGGCCGAGCGCGTTCTTGTAGGTTTCCAGCAGCGCCTCGGCTTCCTGCCGGACATGCTTTTCCAGCTTGCGCAGGCGCACGACGGCACGGATCGTCTTGACGTCGTAGCCGGTGGCCTTGGCCTCCAGATACACATCCTTGATGTCGTCCGCGATGCCGCGCTTTTCTTCCTCAAGGCGCTCGATGCGCTCGATGAGAAGGCGGAGTTGGTCCGCCGCGATATTGCCCTCGCTCATATGGTCCCCTTGAACTGGCGTGAATCGAATAAGGGCGTCTCTCTAGTGGCCCGTTTGATTTTTCGCCACGCTTTCCTGCATCCGCTGGAGCTGTTCCGGCGTCGCCTCGCCCTGATATTTCGCCTTCCACTCCGATTGCGGCATGCCATAGACGGCGGCGCGAGCGTCGTCCTTTTCGATCGTGGGGTCCGCTTCGGCAACCCAGTCGCCCAGGCAATTGCGGCAAAAGCCCGCCAGCCCCATCAAGTCGACATTCTGGACATCCGTGCGGTGTTGCAGATGTGCGACCAGCCGCCGAAACGCGGTTGCGGCGACCTTGTCATCGGTTAGTATGTCATTCATCGTTCACATCTCCTGTGCAACGGTTGGTGCCCGTCATGCGCCCTCCTGACAAGAGGGCGTCCATGTCACAACAATGATCGAGAGGGGCGGCGGCACAGCCGGCGATTTTACAGACAGATGCGTATCAAACAGCTCCCCCCCCGGTCCCGCAAGGTGCGGATCATCGCTACCCTTGGCCCCGCCAGCAGCAACGCCGACATGATCCGGCGCCTGTTTCAGGCGGGGGCTGACGCCTTTCGCCTGAACATGAGCCATGGCGCGCATGAAACCCATGCCGCCAATGTGGGCTTCATCCGCGCGCTGGAAAAGGAGTTCCATCGCCCGACGACTATCCTTGCCGACTTGCAGGGGCCGAAGCTGCGTGTCGGCACGTTTGCGGCAGGTCCGGTGGTGCTGGAAACGGGAGCCGCCTTTATGCTGGACCGTGACCCGACGCCGGGTGACGTGACCCGCGTCAACCTGCCCCACCCGGAGATTTTTCAGGCGCTGGTGACGGGCAGCCGCCTGTTGCTGGACGATGGCAAGCTGGTGCTGCGGGTGGAGACTGTCTCGCCGGAGCGGATCGAGACGCGGGTCGAGGTCGGCGGCTTCCTGTCGGAGCGCAAGGGCGTGAACGTGCCCGACGTGGTGCTGCCGATGGCGGCGCTGACCGACAAGGACCGGCGCGACCTGACCTTTGCGATCGAGCAGGAGGTGGACTGGGTCGCCCTATCGTTCGTACAGCGACCGGAGGATGTGGCGGAGGCGCGCCGCCTGATGGGGGGGCAGGGCGCGCTGATGGCCAAGATCGAGAAGCCCGCCGCCGTCGACCGGCTGGAGGAGATATTGGAGGTAGCGGACGCCGCCATGGTGGCGCGCGGCGACCTGGGTGTTGAGCTGCCGCCTTATGCGGTGCCGCCGTTGCAAAAGCGGATCGTGGAAACGGCGCGGCGGCTGGGCAAGCCGGTGGTCGTGGCGACGCAGATGCTGGAGTCGATGATCAAGGCGCCGACGCCGACGCGTGCGGAAGTGTCGGATGTCGCCACGGCGGTGTATGACGGCGCGGACGCGGTGATGCTGTCGGCGGAGACGGCGGCGGGCGACTGGCCGGAGCAGGCGGTGGCGATGATGGACAGCATCGCCCATTCGGTGGAGCGCGACCCCGGCTATCTGGGCCGCCTACGCTATACCGAGACGCTGCCGGATGCGACGACGGCGGACGCGCTGGCGGAGGCGAGCCAGCAGATCACCGCCACCGTATCGGCCAAGGCGGTCATCTGTTTCACCTCATCAGGCAGCACGGTCCGCCGGGTAGCGCGGGAGCGGCCCGTGGCGCCGATCCTGGCGCTGACGCCGAAGTTCCAGACCGCCCGGCGGCTAGGCATCGTGTGGGGCGTGCATGCGATCCGCACCAAGGACATTGGCAGTTTCGAGGAGATGATCGGCAAGGCGCGCCGCATGGCGTTGCGCCATAAGTTCGCGGGGGCAGGCGACAAGATCATCGTGCTGGCGGGCGTGCCTTTCGGAACTCCGGGGTCCACCAATGTGCTGCATGTCGCGATGATTCGCGGGGATGAGCTGAAGGGGCATGGCGAGGGGTAAGGGCTGAGGCCTTATCAGGTGGATCGGGAGGGCGGTGGCTCTCCCATAATGGCACTCTGGTGGTGTCTCGCCGGTGAGTTTTGACGCACGTCGGCTGACACTGGTCGCCCCTTTTCACCCTGTCGTCACGCATGAACCGATGCCCTCATGCCAGGCTTGTCCAACACGATTTCGAAGTCGTCGGTCATGAGCGAGCCGTCCAGTGCGTCCTCCAGATCGGTCCGCAGAAAAAGGCGCAAATCCATGCTGGCGTGGAACTGCTCCTCCCGTGGCATATGGTCCAGCAGTGCCTCCGGGTCGGTTGACCAAAGACTGTCCACCAGAGTCAGGTTTTCGGATTTCCTAAAGCCATATTCAAAATAATGATCGACCATTTCGTCATGATCGTCTCTTTGGACGACAAGTCGAAGAATATATGGTTTACTCGCAATTAAGTGTGAGCAAATCATGAAGTAAAAATGCTTTGGCAAGCATGGCCTCCTGCGCTCAAGGGTGCAGGACTAACGTGTTATCCCCTTATTTGATACTTCGGGTCGTCACGATTTTCGGACATCTTGTGGAATATGGGGCGACTGGACTCTGATCCTGCCGCCCCGTGCGATCCTGTCAGGCCGGGGCGGGCAGGGGTGCGGGGCGGGTCACGCCGCCCTCATAATGATTGTCGGTGTGGAGACGGGTGAGTTTGGTGCGTGCGATTTGCCAGCGGCCGTCGCCCTGCTTCACATAATGCTCATGATAATGGCCAAAGCCGGTATGGCCGGTAAGCCCCGGTTCGAACTGGCGGTCCGGGCCCCAGGCCACCCGATCCTGCATCGCCCAGATGACATCCGCAGACCCGTCGGGGTTGAAGGTCATGAGCGGCGAATGAACATGGTGGCAGGTGTGGGCTGTCTCGACCGACCGGCGGACGATGGTGAGCGCCGTGTCGCGGCCATGGGTCAGGATGCCGCCCGCAGGCCGGGTATCCATCTCCAGATCCTCGGTGAAGCAGTCGGCATACATCGCCCAGTCCTTCGTATCGAGGCCGAGACAGTAGCGGGCCTTTACCTCTCCGATGGCGATTCGGGCTTCGATTTCGGCGGCGTTCATGCACTCTCTCCCGTCATGCTGTGCGATTTCGGGTAAGCCATAGCGCGATTCCGCACGGCGCGATGTTCCCGAACGGCAACCTGCCATCGATTCGCGTGAGAGGGTGAAGCAGACGCGCAAAAACGCCCGGCTGCATATGCGACCGGGCGTTTTTGCGTATCGGTTCAAGGCGGCAGAGCGAAAAGCCCCGGCCGGGCTGGGTTCAGCCCTGGCGTGCCTTGAAACGACGGTTCGTCTTGTTGATGACATAGGTGCGCCCACGGCGACGGATCACGCGGTTGTCCCGGTGACGGCCCTTGAGCGACTTCAAGGAGTTGCGGATCTTCATCGTCTTGGCTTCCAGAATCGTTAGTTCGGGTCAAAATGCGAAGGCGTGCCTCTATGGTGCAGCATGGTCAAAGTCAAGGGTAGCATCGGCGCTTTATCCGCTCTTGCGCGGACAGTCGGCACACCCCAGATTTACCACACCCGATCGTTCAGCCTGCGTGCATCAAGCGGCTGCGAGGGAGAGGATATATGATGATCCACCGCTTCCTGCCACTTCGCCTCTCTGATGTCCGTTATTTGGGCCTGGCTGTCGGTCTTGCCCTGCTGAGCGGCTGCGCTGCGTCCATCGCGCCGGTCGATGTCACCCGATTTCATGTCGGGAATGTGCCGCGTGGCGAATCGGTGGCCGTCGTGGCGACGCCGGGCGTGGACGGAAGCAGCATCGAATATCGCACCTATGCGAATGCGGTGCGGACTGCCCTGACGCGCAGCGGCTTCGCGGTCGTGGATGCGGGAGCACCCGCGCCGCTGATCGCCAGCATCGACTATGCCACCACTATCGACCGCCCTGTGGACACGCGTGGCAAGCCGGTCAGCGTCGGGGTCGGTGGATCGACGGGCAGTTATGGCGGGGGTCTGGGCGTGGGCATCGGCATCGATCTGTCCGGCCCGCCCAAGGCGATCATCGCGTCCCGGCTGGCGGTGCAGCTACGGCGCGGCCCGTCCGGTGAAGCCTTGTGGGAAGGCCGTGCCGAGACGCGCGCCAAGGAAGGCACGCCCGGCGCGCAGCCGGGCATTGCCGCTGGAAAGCTCGCCGATGCGCTGTTCAGGGACTATCCCGGCCAGTCGGGAGCGACTATCACGGTCAAATGACGGAAAATTCCTTGCCCGCGTCCGGGCCGATCAGCATCACGGCTGCCTTCGATAGTGGCAATATCGTCGTCCAGAGCATTAGTGGAACCCGCGCGACCCTGACCATCCGCAAGGATCAGGACAGCGAATTCTATCAATGGTTCCATTTTCGCGTGGCGGGGCGACCGGGCGATGAACTGGTCCTGTCCATTACGGGCCTTGCGGGCAGCGCCTATCCCGACGGCTGGCCCGGCTATAGCGCCTGCGTGTCGGAGGACCGGGAAAACTGGGTCCGGGCCGAGACGGTTTTAGAACCGCGCGAGGAAGGCGGGCGGATGACCATTCGCCACCGCACCCAAAGCGGTATCCTGTGGGTCGCCTATTTCCCGCCTTATTCGATGGAGCGTCACCACGACCTGATCGCGCGGATCGCGGCGCGGGATGGCGTGTCCTATCGCTGTCTCGGCTACAGCCTCGACCAGCAGCCCATCGACTGCCTGGAACTGGGGGAGGGGGACAAGCATGTGTGGCTCTACGCCCGCCAGCATCCGGGCGAGACGATGGCGGAATATTGGATGGAGGGCGCGCTGGATCTGCTCACCGATCCAGCCAGTCCGCAGGGACGGCTGCTGCGCCAGCGCGCGCGATTCCATATCATTCCCAATATGAACCCGGATGGCAGTTTCCGGGGGCATTTGCGGACCAATGCCGTGGGCGTGAACCTGAATCGCGAATGGCATGCGCCGACGCCGGATCGCAGTCCCGAAGTGTTGGCCGCGCGTACGGCGATGGAGGAAACGGGAGTTGCCTTCGCCATGGATGTGCATGGTGACGAGGCGATTCCGGCGGTGTTCGTGGCGGGGTTCGAGGGGATACCGTCGATCACCGAACGGCAACTGGGCCTGTACCAGCGGTTCCGGGACACGCTGGCGATCCGCTCGCCCGATTTTCAGGTGGCGAAGGGGTATCCGACTGCGGCGCCGGGCCGGGCGAACCTGACCATGTCCACCGCGCAACTGGCCGAACGGTTCGGCGCGGTTGCGATGACGCTGGAAATGCCATTTAAGGATAATGATGACCTGCCGGACCCGGTGAACGGCTGGTCGCCGGGCCGTTCGCGCCAGTTGGGCCGCGATTGTATGGCGGTGCTGGCAGAAATGATCGGGGATATTTGAGAACATTGTTCTTTTTTGCTAGGATGCCGTCATGGAAGCGACGGCGACCGGACAGGAGATGGAATATGCAAGGCATGGGCGAAACGGCAGGTGAACCTTGCCCGTTCGAGTTCAACTTCGACGAAAAGACGTTCAAGGTCGGTGATACGGTCAGCTATCGCGTGACCGGCAGCCTTCAGGATTTTCCTTTCGCGGGCACGCTGCTGGAGGTGCATGACGACCATGTCATCATCAGCGCGGACGTGAATGACGCCAACAGCCGTATGCGCGGGACACGGGAGAGCCGCCCTGTTGTGCAGGAGGCGGACGCACTCGCATAGGGAGAATTGCGCTCGACTGAATGACAGGGGGCGGGTGCCTGGACCACGCCCCCTGTCATGTCAGCCAAAGGTTTCTTCGTAGAAATTCACCGTTGCCTGCCAGCTGCGCCGGTCTGTGTCAGGCTGAAAGCCGAAGCTCTGCTCCGCATTCTGCGGCACGTCGTTGGCGGTGAAGGCATGGCCGGTCCGGCTATAGGCGATCAACTGCCAGTCCACATCGGCGGCGGTCAGTTCCTGCGCGAGGGCGACGGTCGCTTCCGGCGGGCAATAATCGTCGTTCCAGCCATGATTGACGAGCAGTTTGGCGACAATCTTTTCATTGGGGATCGACGGCGCGTCATAGACGCCATGGTTCACGACGCCCGCAATGTTCGCACCCGACCGGGCGAGATCGAGGACGCATTTGCCGCCGAAGCAGAAGCCGATAGCGGCGACGCGACCCGGTTTGACGTCCGGCAGCCTGAACAGTTCGGCGTGATGCGCGCGGAGTTTCTCGCGCATCGCGGCGCGGTCGCTGGCCAGATCGGTCATCAGGGCCGCGCCGCTCGCCATGTCGGTGCCGCGCTTGCCTTGCCCATAGAAGTCCACCACCAGCACCTTGAAGCCCAGTGCGGCCAGTTTTTCGCCCTTGGCAAAGTCCCATTCCTTGGTGCCGAGGAAATTGGGGAAGATGAGGAGGCCGGGCTGCTCGCCCGCCGTCGGATCATACACCGCCACGGATTCATAGGTGCCGCCGGATGCTTCATACACGCGCACATGCCGTTCAATGGCCATCGTCGAATCTCCTGTCAGAATGGGTGCGGGGCGCAATGGGCGCGAGGTTTTCCACAAAGCGGACGGTCCGCCAAGTTGCGCGACATGATTTTGTCGCTATGCAAACGCCATCCGGCCCATTGAGGGCAATGCCAAGACTTTTGCTCAATCAAAGGGAGTGCCCATGCCTACGCTTGTCCTCATCCGCCACGGCCAGTCGCACTGGAATCTGGAGAATCGCTTCACCGGATGGTGGGATGTCGATGTGACGGAAAAGGGTGCGGGCGAAGCGCGGGCAGCCGGTGAGTTGATGGCGGCCAAGGGACTGGATTTCGACCAGTGCTTCACCAGCTATCAGACGCGCGCGATCAAGACGCTGAACCTTGCGCTGGAGGCGATGGGCCGGTTGTGGTTGCCGGTCGAGAAGGACTGGCGGCTGAATGAACGTCATTATGGCGGGCTGACTGGTCTGGACAAGGCGGAGACGGCGGCCAAGCATGGCGACGAGCAGGTGAAGATCTGGCGTCGCAGCTTCGACATTCCGCCGCCGGTCCTGGAGGCGGGCAGTGAGTTCGACCTGGCGAAGGACCGCCGTTATGCGGGTATTCCGATCCCCTCTACGGAGAGCCTGAAGGACACGATCGCGCGCGTCCTGCCCTATTGGGAAAGCCGTATCGCGCCGGAACTGAAGGCCGGCAAGCGCGTCCTGATCTCCGCCCATGGCAACAGCCTGCGTGCGCTGGTCAAGCATCTGTCCAACATCCCGGACGACGAGATTACCGAACTGGAAATCCCAACCGGCCAACCTATCGTTTATGATCTGGCGGACGACCTGACGGCGAAGGATCGCTATTACCTCTCTGAACGCTGACAGGGTAAGAGGCTTATGGGTGGGGATACTCCCTGCCCATGGGGCAACCGCCTATCCCCAGAAAATGCCCGATTGCCGACGAGGTGGGGCACGGGCAGGACGAGTGGCGGCGATGGGCGGGCGCTTCAAGCGGCGTTCATCCGGTTCCGGCCGTTAGTCCTCCGACCAAGGGATCGGAGACAGCATGGACGGGATGGGCAGCGGCAGGCGGGATCATTTCTGGGACGCCGCACGTGCCCTGCTGATGATTCTGGGCATCCCTTACCATGTCGCGCTCGCCTATCGGCCGGGACAGGAATGGATCGTCGTGTCGCGGGAAGGCACGGCGTTCTTCAACTATCTGGCGGAATTCCTTCATCTGTTCCGCATGCCGGCCTTCTTCCTGATTGCTGGCTATTTCGCGGCGCTGCTGCTGGCGCGGCGGGAGCCGGTCGCGTGGCTGCGCGCGCGGCTGGTGCGGTTGGGCGTGCCGCTGGTCGCGGCCATGTTGATATTGGTGCCGCCGATGAACATGGCGGCGGAGTTGTCCAATCTTTCTGCTGTCGATGCGCTGGCGTCGTGGCGACAGAGTAGCGCTACGTCGGGCGGCTATTGGGTACGGCACCTGTGGTTCATCATCGTGCTGCTCTATTGCAGCGCAATTGCCGCTGCGATCCTGTCATGGCGACCGGGGTGGCGCTGGGCATTGGTCGAGTCCCGCATGGATGGCGGGGTGGCGCAGCATTTCCCCTTCGTGCTGGCGGGTGTAGCTGTTTTGCTGGGCCTTTGGGAAGCGGGCGCGGTCGAGCTGTTCTACAAGATGGGGCTGGCGACGAACCTGCCGCAGCAGGTGCTGCGCCTTGACGAGTTCATCATATATGCGCCCTGGTTTCTGCTCGGCTGCCTGATCCAGCGGTCGCCGGCTGTGCTGGACCGTATGACGCGGCCGTCTATTGCGGTGGCGCTATTGGCGGTCGTCGCGACCGGCGTCAGCCTCTGGTATCTGGGTCGCCTGTCGCCGCCAACGGGACGGTTCGTTGCCACCATCGCTAGCCTTGCGCTGGCCCAATGTGTTTTTGCGGGTGCGCGGGCGTTTCTGGACCGGCCGATCCCGTTGGTGCAGCGGCTGGTGGCCGCTTCCTTTACCATCTATTTGGTGCATATGCCCATCGTGGTGACGCTGGTGTGGCTGGGTCAATCGGTATCGATGCCGGTGGCATTGAAGGCGGCGGCGATCATGCTGCTGACGCTTGCCCTGTCCTATGGCTTCTGGATGATCGTGGAACGGTCGCCGTTGTTGACCTTCCTGTTCGATGGGCGAGTCAGCAAGCCTGCTCCATCAACAAAGGGTAATCTCCAGCATCGGCACCGCACGGCGTAGAGACGGGGCAGGCAGGGCGTTCAACGCCCGAAACGACGCAGGCGCTTTTGGTCGTACATTGCCTGATCGGCGCGGGCCATGACGTCGGCATCGCTGTCATCAGCGCGAATCGCTGTCAGCCCGAAGGAGGCGCTGACCGGTAGGGTTGCACCGCCGAAACGGCAGGGGGTGTCGCGCACCAATTTTGTCAACGCGGCGATCTTGGTCCGTGCCTGCGCTTCGTCCAGTTCGTCGAGGATGAGCGCGAATTCGTCGCCACCGATGCGGGCCGCCACGTCGCAGGTGCGGACGGTATCCGACAACAACTGCGCCAGATGCATCAACGCAAAGTCCCCGGCGGGATGGCCATGGGCATCGTTGATCCGCTTCATATGGTCGATGTCGATGATGATCGCGACCGCCCGGCTCTCATACCGACTGGCGCGCGAAATGCGCTCGTTAACCGCCGAGATATAATAGCGGCGGTTATAGAGCGGGGTCAGCGTGTCGCGGACGACCACACGCTCCAGCTCCGCATTCACAAGGCGCAGCATCGCCACTTCCTTGCGGAGCGCCGCGAGTTCGCGTTCCTGGTTTTCCTGTTCATCGTCGGTCCCCAAAAGGGCGCCGCCGCAGGACAAAGTCCTCACCACACATGCCTCCGATCGCGACCCGATCTAGTTGCGAGCGTTTATTAGCTTCTGCGTTGGGCCAAAAGTCGTAAATTTTTCGTTAACGCGGGAAAGCTGTTCGTCAGGACGAGTCCCTCATGCGGCGGGTTGTCGGGGGACAGGTGGGCCGTTATGGCGGGTTTTCAGACCAGCGGCGATTTTACCGCCGTTTCGGATGCTTGCCGCGTTTGAGGCGTTTTCGGGATCAGAAGGGCTAGGGAGGATATGGGCGGCGGGACCAGTGCAGTGGAGGCAGTCCGCATCGGCGTCATCATGGGATCGCGGTCCGATTGGGAAACCATGCGCCATGCGTCGGAGACGCTGACCGCCCTGGGCGTCGCGCATGAATGTCGCGTCGTGTCCGCGCACCGCACGCCCGACCGGCTGGTCGACTATGCGAAGAGCGCGGTGGATCGTGGTATCCAGGCGATCATCGCCGGGGCAGGCGGCGCGGCGCATCTGCCGGGCATGGTCGCGTCGATGACCCGTATTCCCGTGTTGGGTGTGCCGGTGCAGTCGGCGGCGCTGAACGGCATGGACAGCCTGTTGTCGATCGTCCAGATGCCCGGCGGTATTCCCGTGGGAACGCTGGCCATCGGCAAGGCGGGCGCGATCAACGCGGGCTTGCTGGCGTCGGGCATATTGGCGCTGAACGACCCGGAACTGGCAGTTCGGCTGGACAAGTGGCGTAGCGATCAAACCGCCAGCGTCGCGGAAACACCCGTGGACGACATCGTAGCATGAGCCGCATCGCGCCGGGCGCGACCATCGGCATATTGGGCGGTGGCCAGTTGGGCCGCATGATCGCCATGGCGGCGGCGCAGCTTGGCTATCGCACGCATATCTATGCGCCGGAGGTCAGTGGTCCGGCGGCCGACGTGTCGCCGCGCTGGACGCGGGGCGATTATGGGGACGAGGGCGCGTTGGCGGGGTTTGCCGCACAGGTCGACGTCATCACCTATGAATTCGAGAATGTGCCCGCGCCCAGTATCGCGCTGCTCGCGGATCTTGGCCATGTGCGGCCCAATGCTCGCACCCTGGGCATCGCACAGGACCGGCTGGTGGAAAAGAAATTCGTCGCCGATCTGGGCGGACGGACCGCACCCTTCGCACCGGTCGAAAGCCTCGACGATCTGGAGGAGGCCATCGCGCGCATTGGCAGCGAGGCGATCCTGAAGACCAGCCGCTTTGGCTATGACGGGAAGGGGCAGGCGCGGATTACCGAGCCGGGCGATGCGGTCGGCGCATGGAGTGCGGTGGGCCGCCAGCCGAGCATCCTCGAAGGCTTCGTCCGTTTCGGTTCGGAATTTTCGGTCATCCTCGTGCGCGGGGAGGATGGAGAGATCCGTTTCTGGGACTCTGCGGTCAATGTGCATGAGCATGGCATTCTCGCGACCTCGACCGTGCCGGGTGATTCGGCGGTCGCGGCACAGGTGGAGGAGGCACGGGCGCTGGCACGGCAGGTTGCTGATGCGCTCGACTATGTCGGTGTGTTGACGCTGGAATTTTTCGCCAGTGCCGATGGTCCTGTCTTCAACGAGATGGCACCGCGGGTGCACAACAGCGGTCACTGGACCATCGAGGGCGCGCTGACGAGCCAGTTCGAAAATCATGTGCGCGCGATCTGCGGCCTGCCGCTGGGCGACACGGCGCTGGCCGCGCGGCGGGTCGAGATGCACAATCTCATCGGGGACCAGGCTGATGCCTGGGCGGAAATCCTGTCCGACCCCGCCAATCATCTGCACCTCTATGGCAAGGGTGAGGCGCGACCGGGCCGCAAGATGGGGCATGTCACCCGGCTGATCCTGTGACGGGACGATGAGCATGGGGGGCATGGGCATGGTGGAAATCGGCAAGCCGGAGATCGTGATGCTGCTCGCCCGCGCCGATAATGGCGTGATCGGCGATACAGGCGATATTCCCTGGCATATCCCCGGCGAGCAGAAGCGGTTCAAGGCGATGACCATGGGCACGCCGATGGTGATGGGCCGCAAGACTTTCGAGAGCCTGCCCGGTCTGCTGCCCGGTCGCCGCCATATCGTGTTGACCCGCGATGCGGCCTGGCGGGCCGAGGGCGCGGAAGTCGCCGCGACGCGGGAGGCAGCGATGGCGCTAGTCGATGGTCCGTTGCTTTCGGTGATCGGCGGCGCGGAAATCTATCGCCTGTTCGAGCCGGTCGCGGACCGCATCGAACTGACAGAAGTGCATGTGGACGTGGCGGGGGATGCGCGCGTCGCGCCTTTCGATCCCGCCGTCTGGGAGGAGACTGCGCGTGAGGATGTTTCCACCGGGGAGAAACATCCGGCCTATAGCTATGTGACGCTGCGCCGTCGGGGTTGAGCTGGTCCGGCCGTTCGCTGTCCTGCCGGTCGATCCGGACTGTCGGCGCGGCTAGAAACCCAGCCCCCTAAACAGACCTTTACCCTTGACCGCTACAAGGCAGGCATGGATGTTTTTAGCCTCTATGTCGCCTCCGCCGAAAATCTGTTGCGCTGGACGGACATGACGCACCCCATGGCGCATGTGCATGTGGGGCTGTTGATCTATGTCTCGGTGCAGATGGTGCTGCGGACACGTCGCGCGTCCGGCATCGCGCTTCAGGCGGTGATTGGTGCGGAACTGGTCAATGAGATCATCCAGCGCGCGGCCCATGGCAGTTGGCGGTGGGAGGACACGCTGGCGGATGTGGCGCTGACCATCTTCTGGCCCAGCATGCTCTATCTGATGGGCGGTTGGCGGCGGCAACGCTGGACCCGCTGGCAAGCGCGCGAGCGGACGCGGCGGCGGCAGGCCGTCATGGCTGGAAACTGATCTGCACGCTCGCTGCGGACCGATCCGCCGCGCCATGGAACACGGCCTCGACATTATTGCCATCGGGGTCGGCTAGGACGGCGGCGTAATAACCGGGGTGATAGGGGCGCTCGCCTGGCCCGCGATTGTCGCTGTCGCCACTGGCCCTGGCCTGTGAAAGACCTCCACCATGGTGCGGTCCGCAGCCTGAAACGCCAGATGATGCCGTCCAGTCGGCCGCCCTTGCGCGGCGGCGCTGTCGATGGCGGAGACGACCAGTTCGTCCACCCAGAAATAGCTTTCCTCCTCGCCGCCGATGGGCATGCCCAACACATCGAACAGCGCACCGTAGAAACGGCGGGCGGGCGGGTTCTGCACCGCAAGCTGGGATATGGTCGATCAGCGATCCCCGATGCAATGTCTCGGCGTCCATGCCTAGTTCTCCATCTGGAATGACATTCTGGCCTGAATTGGCGGGCCGCGCCTTCTGCCCGAAGTCTGTTCCCGCGCATCCCGCAGCGCGCGAAACTCGCCACGGCGCGGATCGGCTGCGGGGCGGGGAGAGGTGCCGCTTATCCTGCGCTGAAACGGGATGAAGCGAAAGGAACGATGCCACCGGCCACCTGTTGCTGACCCCATCTGACATAGTACGAGAGGCATGCCATGCATATCGAGACGCCGACGGGCCACAGCATCCACGTCAAGGACATGGGGGCCGGCAAGCCCGTAATCCTGATCCATGGCTGGCCCCTGACTGGCGACATGTGGGAATATCAGACGCTGGCGCTGATCGAGGCGGGCTATCGTGTCATCACCTACGACCGGCGCGGCTTCGGACATTCTGGTCATCCTGCGGACGGATATAATTATGATGTATTCGCGGATGATCTGGCCGCCGTGATCGACCATCTGGCGCTGCCCAGTGTGTCGCTGGTCGGCTTTTCCATGGGCGGGGGCGAGATCGCCCGCTACCTGGGCCGCCACGGCGCGGCAAAGATCGACCGGGTCGCATTGGTCGCGTCTGTGGTGCCCTATCTGCTCAAGGACGACAGTAACCCCGACGGTGTGCCAGCCGAGGTCTTTGACGACATGAAAGCGGATATTCGCAAGGACCGCTTCGCCTTCCTCCAGACGTTCGCCAAGACTATCTATGGCGTCGGCTGGGTGAGCAGCCCGGTGAGTGACGGCATTCTCGACTGGTCGTTCGCTCTGGGCATCATGGCCAGTCCCAAGGCGACGATCGACTGCGTCGATGCCTTTGGCCGCACCGATTTCCGCTCCGACCTGGCCGCCTTCACCGTGCCGACGCTCATCATTCATGGCACCGCGGACAAGACGGTTCCCATCGCGCCGTCGGGCAAGGCGGCGGCCAAGGGCATCCCCGGCGCGCAATATGTGGAATATGAGGGCGAACCGCACGGCCTGTTCGCGACGGTGCCGGACCGGCTGAACGCGGACCTGCTGACCTTTCTGGCCTGATCGAGGCGAGGGACGCGCCGCTGCAAAGATTTACGCCGGCGCGCCCCTCGCGCTTTATTGCGCGGTCGCACCGGTCCCCCTATAGGCGGGGCCATGGAGCGGCTTTACAGTGACGAACCGGTGCCGGCGCATTTGCGCGGGGCCATTGTCGCGCTTGGCAATTTCGACGGATTTCACCTTGGCCATCAGGCGGTTGTCGGGCGTGCGGTGCGCCGCGCGGCGGAGGGGGGGCGGCCCGTCATCGTCGCCACCTTCGATCCGCATCCGGCCCGTTTCTTCCGTCCCGATGCGCTACCCTTTCGCTTGACCACGCTGGACCAGCGGGAGCGACTGTTCGCGGCGGCGGGGGCCAGCGCGATGCTGGTCTTCCGCTTCGATGCGGCCATGGCCGCGACTAGCGCCCAGGATTTTGTACGGATGCTGGTAGAGGATGTCGGCGCGGTCGGCGTCGTCACCGGGGCGGACTTCACCTTTGGCAAGGCGCGGACCGGATCGGTGGCGACGCTCACCGAACTGGGCGCGGCCATGGGATTCGTGGTCAAGGCGGTCGATCCGATCACGGACGCGGAAGGGTTGCTCGTCTCCTCCAGCCGTATCCGCTCAGCCTTGGTAGACGGGGATTGCGCCACCGCGACCCGCCTGCTGACGCGCCCCTTCACCATAGAGGGTGAGGTGGTGCATGGCGACAAGGTCGGGCGCGAATGGGGCTTCCCCACCGCCAATCTGCTGATCGCTCGCTATCTGCGCCCCGCCTATGGCGTCTATGCCGTGCGGGGGCGCCTGCCCGATGGCACGGTGCTGGACGGCGCGGCCAATCTGGGCATCCGGCCCCAGTTCGACGTGCCCAAGGAATTGCTGGAGCCGCACTTCTTCGACTTCTCCGGCAACCTCTATGGGCAGTGTATCGAGGTGGAGCTGATCCACCGCATCCGGGGCGAGGAAAAGTTCGACAGCTTCGAGGCGCTGAAGGGGCAGATTGGCCGCGATTGCGAGATCGCGCGCCATATTCTTGCGGATCATCCCCGGCTGGCGTAGTGCGCGATGCACTATTGCCCGTTGGCTCATGGCCGGAGCGGGTCTGACCTGGATGACACATGACCGATACGCCCCGCCAAGAAGCCAAAGACTATAAGTCCACCGTCTTCCTGCCCGTCACCGATTTCCCGATGAAGGCGGGTCTTGCGGCCAAGGAACCGGCGATCGCCGCGAAATGGGCGGCGGAGGATCTGTACGGTCAGATTCGGCGCGCTCGTGCGGGCCGCGAACGCTTCATCCTGCACGACGGCCCGCCCTATGCGAATGGCGACATCCACATGGGCCATGCGATGAACAAGGTGCTCAAGGACATCATCGTCCGCTCGCAGAGCCTGCTGGGCAAGGACGCGCCCTATGTGCCCGGCTGGGACTGCCACGGCCTCCCCATCGAATGGAAGATCGAGGAGGAGTATCGCAAGAAGAAGCAGAACAAGGACGAGGTGCCCGCGCAGGAGTTCCGCGCCCAGTGCCGCGCCTATGCGGACCGCTGGGTCGGCGTGCAGAAAGACCAGTTCAAGCGCCTCGGCATCCTGGGCGACTGGGACGATCCGTACCTGACCATGAAATATGAGGCGGAAGCCGCCATCGTTGGCGAATTGCTGAAATTCGCGGAGTCGGGGCAGTTGTATCGCGGCGCTAAGCCGGTGATGTGGTCGCCGGTCGAAAAGACCGCGCTGGCCGAGGCCGAGGTGGAATATGAGGATGTGACGTCGACCCAGATCGACGTGGCGTTTGAGATCACCTCCGCGCCCAACGCGCCGGAACTGGTCGGCGCGCATGCGGTGATCTGGACGACGACGCCGTGGACGATCCCGACCAATCAGGGTTTGGCCTATGGGGAAGAGATTGAGTATGTGTTGGTTAGGCCCAAGCAGACCGGAATCGCTTCGGTATTCGGCGGATTTCCGGGACCAGACCAGAACTTAGCTCTATATGAGAATGGTATACTTCTAGCGTCTGATCTTGTTTCTGCATTTGTCGCGCGGACTGGCATTTTTGAAACTGAAGAAGTCTGGCGCGGCACCGGCAAAGATCTAGCAACCGCTACCGCCCGCCACCCGATGTACCATCTTGGCGGCTTCTTTGCTAAGCCCCGCCCGTTCCTCGCCGCACCGCATGTCACCACCGACGCGGGCACCGGCCTGGTCCATATGGCGCCGGACCATGGTGAAGAGGATTTCTTCGCCTGCAAGCCGCTCGGCATTGACCCCGTGTTCGCGGTGCAGGCCGATGGCCGTTATCGCGACGACTGGGCATGGCTCGGCGGCCATCCGCTGTCGGTCATCAATCCCAAGCTGAACGCGGCCCCCAATGAAGAGGGCACGGGTGGCCCGATCACCGAGGATCTGAAAAAGGTCGGTGCGCTGCTGTCCGTGGGCGAGTTCCGGCACAGCTATCCCCATTCATGGCGGTCCAAGGCGCGGATCATCTACCGCTGCACACCGCAATGGTTCATCCCCATGGACAAGCGGTCGGGCGATGTCGCTGACGTCCTGTTGTCCACGGACCCATCGCTGGGCGGCGTGGCAGAGCCGGTCTTCACCAACGGCCCGACCCTGCGCGAAATCGCGCTCGATGCCATTGAACAGACCCGTTGGGTGCCGGACCGGTCGACCAACCGCATCCGCTCGATGGTGGAGGGACGCCCCGACTGGGTCATCAGCCGCCAGCGCGCATGGGGCGTGCCCATCGCCCTTTATGTCCATCGCCAGAGCGGCGACTATCTCAACGATCCCGCCGTCAACGCGCGCATCGTGGAGGCGTTCAAGCTGGGCGGCGCGGATGCGTGGTTCGGCGCGGATCATCAGGCGCTGCTCGGCCCCGACTATGCGCTCGATGATTATGAGGTCATCAACGACATCCTCGATGTCTGGTTCGACAGTGGCTCGACCCACAGCTTCGTCGTGGAGGCGCGATATGGCAAGGATGCGCGCGCCGACCTCTATCTGGAAGGGTCGGACCAGCATCGCGGCTGGTTCCAGTCCTCGCTGCTCGAAAGCTGCGGCACGCGTGGCCGTGCGCCCTATGGCGCGGTCCTGACCCACGGTTTCGCGCTGGATGGGCAGGGCCGCAAAATGTCCAAGTCGCTGGGCAATACCGTCGATCCCCTCAAGGTGATGAACGAGAGCGGGGCGGACATATTGCGCATGTGGGTCGCCTCCACCGACTATTTTGACGATGTACGTATCGGCAAGGAAGTGCTGGCCGGTTCGTCCGACGCCTATCGCAAGCTGCGCAACACCTTCCGCTACCTGCTCGGCGCGCTGGCGGGCTTTACCGATGCGGAGACGATGCCAGTTGCGGAGATGCCGGAACTGGAACGCTATATGCTGCACCGGTTGGCGCAACTGGATGCGGAATTGCGTTCGGTGGTCGAGGGGCCTTCTGGTGGAAATGGGGCGGGGGAGAATTGGCTGGAGTTCGGTCGGTACAGCCGGGCGCTCAACGATTTCGCCAATATCGACCTCAGCGCCTTCTTCTTCGATATTCGCAAGGATTGCCTCTATTGCGACGTCAATGTCTCGACGGGCGCGCAGACGGAGAAGCGACGGGCCTATCGCACGGTGCTGGACAGACTGTTTCACGCTCTGATTCGCTATGCCGCGCCGATCATCCCCTTCACGGCGGAGGAAGTGTGGGGCAGCCGCTATCCCGATGCGGGCAGCGTCCATCTCCTTGAGTGGCCGGACGTCGACGCGGGTTGGCTCGACTCCGGGCTGGGTGATCGCTGGACCGCGATCCGCGAGGCGCGCATCCAGGTGAACGAGGCGATCGAGCCGCTGCGCCGGGAGAAGATCGTGCGGTCCAGTCTGGAGGCGGAGGTGAAAATGTACCTTGTGCCCCAGCATGTCGATTTCGCGGAAGTCTGCATCGTCGCGGATGTCGCGGAGGACGGCGAGGGCATCACCGTCACGCCTACCAGCCATCATAAATGCGGTCGTTGCTGGCGCCATCTGCCCGATGTGGTGGAGGAAGCGGCACTGTGCGGCCGGTGTGACGAGGTGCTGGGCGCATGAGCGAGTCGATGGAGCTTCCCGCCACCCCGCCGCCGCCGTCCGTGCCCGCGACCCCTGTGGTGCGGCGCTATGGCGTTCTTGTCGCGGCGGTCGTGGCGCTGCTCGACCAGTTCGTGAAATATTGGGTGACGGATATATTGCACCTGCCCGAACGGGGCGGCTTCGGGATCGAGATCACGCCCTTTTTCAACCTGACCTTCACGCAGAATTTCGGTGTTTCGATGGGCTTTTTCCACGCCGATAGCTGGACGATGCGCTGGGCACTGGTGGCGATGACCGTCGCCATCTCGCTGTTCGTGGCGGTGTGGATGTGGCGGGAAAAGGCGCGGGACGATGTGATCGCGCTGGGCCTCGTCCTGGGCGGTGCGGTCGGCAACATCGTCGACCGTGTGCGGCTGGGTTATGTGGTCGATTATGCCGACCTGCATATCGGCAGCTGGCGGCCCTTCCTGATTTTCAACCTGGCGGACGCGGCGATTACCATCGGCGTGCTGATCCTGCTTGCGCGCGCGATCCTGCTGCGCGACAAGGCGGCCTGAGATTTATCGAGCCGCACCTTGGGCGGCTCGTGAGGGAGACTTTTCGATCCATGCGTACCAGTCTTTTCCTGCCTGCCATCGGCCTCACCATCCTGACCCTGTCGGGCTGCGGCGGGTCCGGTCTGTTCAACCGGGACGCCCCGGACGAGATGGCTGTGTCGCGCAAGCCCCCGCTGGTCATCCCGCCCGAGTTTAATCTGGTACCGCCGGAAGCTGGTTCGGCGGAAGCGCAAAACACGGATATTCAGAAGCAGGCGCTCGATGCCCTGTTCGGCGGCCCGGCTGCGCGCAGCCCCGGCGAGACGTCCGCGCTGACCGCGGCGGGTCGCGACCTTGCCGCGCTCGGTATTCGCTCCAACGTGGGCGATCCGGGGACGAAGGTCGTCAACAAGGGCGCCGTGACCCGCACCATCATCGCCGCGCCGGAAGGTGACGGCCAGAATGCACGGGCCGCAGCGGGGCAGTAATCCCGCCGCTTCCTGCGAATATGGAAAACCCGGTGTGCAGTAGCACGCCGGGTTTCTTTTTATCTGCTGAGGAATTTTAAGAGCGGTTGGCCCGGACTTTCAGCGTGTCCGCGATTCGCTTCGTGAGCGCCACGCTTCGAACGGCCAAGTTATTGCTGATGGGAGCAGTCCCTGTCACGCCCTTGCACCCGCTTCCTCCACGCCCACGCTGTTGTGCCGCAGTGCCTTGAGCACCACATCGACGATTCCCGCCGCGTCCAGCCCGGCGTCGGCATATTGTTTCTCCGGCTTGTCCTGATCCTGAAACAGGTCAGGCAGGCGCATCGTGCGCAGTTTCAAACCCGCGTCGATCAGACCTTCGTCGCTGGCTAGGGTCAGCACATGGGCGCCAAGGCCACCGACGGCGCCTTCCTCAATGGTTACGCACACGTCATGGCTAGCCATAGCGCGCTTGATTAACGCCTCGTCCAGCGGTTTTGCGAAACGCAGGTCGATCACGCTTGTGGGCAGGCCCTTTGCATCCAGAATGTCGGCGGCCTTTAATGCTTCCGCCAGACGTGTGCCGAGCGACAGGATAGCGACCTTCTTGCCTTCTCGCACCACGCGACCCTTGCCGATCTCCAGTCTCTCCGGCGTGGAGGGCAGTGGCACGCCCACGCCGTTGCCACGCGGATAGCGCAGGGCGATGGGGCCGCTGTCATGTTCGGCGGCGGTATAGGTCATGTGCACCAGTTCGGCTTCGTCCGCCGGCGCCATCACCACCATATTGGGAAGGGTGGCGAGATAGGTGATGTCGAAGCTGCCCGCATGGGTGCTGCCGTCTGCGCCAACCAGTCCGGCCCTATCGATGGCGAAGCGTACGGGGAGGTTCTGGATCGCAACGTCGTGCACGACCTGATCATAGGCGCGTTGCAGAAAAGTGGAATAAATAGCGCAGAAAGGCCGCATCCCCTGCGCGGCGAGGCCTGCGGCGAACGTTACCGCATGTTGTTCCGCGATACCGACGTCGAAGGTGCGAGTGGGGTGCGCCTTGGCGAATTTATCGACCCCGGTGCCGGACGGCATGGCTGCAGTGATGGCGACTATGCGTTCGTCCGTCTGCGCCAGCGTGGCCAGCGTCTCGCCGAATACATTCTGGTATTGCGGTGGGCCGGGAGGGGCCTTTGCTTGCTCGCCGGTGATGACGTCAAATTTCTGGACGCCATGATATTTGTCGGCGGCGGCTTCGGCTGGGGCATAGCCCTTGCCCTTTTGCGTGACGACATGGACCAGAACAGGCCCTTCCGCGTTATCACGCACATTTTCCAGCACCGGGATAAGCTGGTCGAGATTATGGCCGTCGATGGGACCGACATAGTAGAAGCCCAGCTCCTCGAACAATGTCCCGCCCATTGCCATGCCGCGTGCGAACTCATCCGTCTTCTTGGCTGCATTATGCAGGGGACGGGGCAATTTGCGTGCGACGCGCTTGGCAAGGTCACGCAGGCCCAGAAACTCCCTGCTGGACACGATACGCGAAAGATAGGCGGAAAGGCCGCCGACTGGCGGTGCGATCGACATGTCATTGTCGTTGAGGATGACGACGAGACGATTGCCCGCCGCCTCAGCATTGTTCATCGCCTCATAGGCCATGCCCGCCGACATGGCGCCATCGCCGATGACCGCTATGCCCTTGCCCGGCGTGCCCGCCAGCTTGTTGGCGACCGCAAAGCCCAATGCGGCGGAAATGCTGGTCGAGCTATGGGCTGCACCGAACGGGTCATATTCGCTCTCTGACCGTTTGGTGAAGCCGGACAGGCCGCCGGCCTGCCGCAAGGTGCGGATGCGGTCCCGCCTGCCAGTTAGTATCTTGTGCGGATAGCATTGATGGCCGACGTCCCAGATCAGTTTGTCGTCGGGTGTGTTGAACACATAATGGATCGCCACGGTCAATTCGACCACGCCGAGGCCGGAACCAAGATGGCCGCCGGTGCATCCCACCGCCGCAATCGTCTCCTGCCGCAGCTCGTCCGCCAGTTGCGGCAACTGCGCGGGCGCAAGGGTGCGCAGGTCGGCAGGGAGGGTCACGGTGTCCAGAAGGGGAGTCGCGTTCGGGTCGGTCATGACGTTCCCTTAGCAGCCTTGGCGCGCAAGTCTAACGGGGGCTTAATCCTGAACGGACTGTGCGCCGCATTTGGCGCAGCGGCCCAGAATTTCGATGACCGGGCGCTCTGCAAGAAAGCCTTCCCGTTCCGCCATGGCGCGAACATTGGTGGTGAGTGCGTCATCGTCGACATGCGTCGTTTCCCCACAACCCTTACACACCAGAAAGATACAGTCGTGGCGGCAGCCAGGGTGCGCGTTAACAACGAACGCATTGGCGCTTTCGATCCGCAACGCCAGGTTGCTGGCTACAAACAGGTCCAGGATGCGATAGACGCTATTGGGTGCGACGCGCTTGTCGCGGGCGCGAGACAGCTTGTCGGCAATGTCGTAGGCGGAACTGGGCCGGTCCTGTTCGGCGGCCAGCACCTCGAAGATGGCAGCGCGCATCTCAGTCCACTGCTCGCCTCGTGCCTCCAGCGCGGCGCGCGCAGCGGTGGTCAGATCGTCGCCGGCGGGTTCGATGTGATGATGATGACTGTGCGCGGCTCGTGCCATGCCGCCAACCTAGGCGTTCCGGCGCGGGGGCACAAGCGGGCGAGGCGCAACTTCCATCCGGGCCGGGTCGTTGTGATTCTGGTCCAATGCCGGGCCGGGAACAGGTCATGCTCGACGCTTTGCAATATTATGGGGCAGCAGTGGCGACGCTCGCCGCGCTTATCGTTGCGCTGGATTTGGGGCGAGGCATCACCGGCTGGGGCTTCGTGCTGTTCGTGACCAGCAGCATAGCGCTGATCGCCTGGGGCTTCTTGCAACCCGACAGTGAGGGGATTGGTTGGCAGAATGTCGCCTTGCTGGCGATCAACGCGGTGGGTGTCTATCGCTACCTGATCCGCAAGAAGACTCCGAACTGACGCGAGAGTAGCCAAGCTGTGATGTAACTGTGCGAACCTACAGTCATGGCCAAATGGATTCGGGAGTCGGAAAACATTATGGCTTGGCCGAAGCGGAGGAGGAGCGAGCGGGTGACGCAAGCCTCTTCCGCGGGGCTGTAGCGATCATGATCGGGCGATACTGCGAGGGGTTGAGGAGTTACTAGGCGATCAGGCGCTGTCGGATGCGAGGTGGGATGCGCTGGCCCGCACGTGGAACGAGAAGCAGCTGATGGAATTTCCCATGCTGGTCGGTGAATATTTCTGGCTGGCGTTGCAGTAGAACAGTCTGCGCGTCCGGCTGGAGGACGATAATCCGGGGCTGCGTCATCGCTAAGGCCTCTTGGCTGCGGAAAGCGTGCGACTTTTTGTCCAGGTGACAAGCGAGTGTAATGCTCTTAGACGGCAGCGCCATGACGGGGGCACTTCGCCATCAATCCGCTTTGCGGGCGCTGTTTTGCGCGCTGGTGGCACTCGTCCTGCTGACCCGACTGCTTGCGCCTAGCGGTTTCATGCCGGTGGTGACGAGCAAGGGTGTGATGGTGACGCTCTGTACCGGACAGGGTGCGGTCAAGGTGATGGTCGCGCGGGATAGTGCGGCTGAAAGCCGGATCGCGGACAAGGCCGGGAATGGCCACCCCGATAACGGCGCGGCCACCAACGATCATTGCCCCTTTGCAGGGGTGCCCTCGCTCCCCACGTTGCCGTCGCAACCTGCCGTGGCCAATCTGCCAAGCTGGCATCTGCCGACCGGCCCGATCGCGTTCGCGCTCAAGGCCGGCTGGATCGCGCGTCTTGCGGCGCCGCCGCCGCCTGCCTCTGGACCGCCCTCAGCCTTCGACTGAAGCCCTCTTGGCCAGCGCATTGCTATGCGCGGCCTTCTTCATTCAAGGTTGTATTCATGCGTTTTTCGATCGTTTCGCGCGCAGTCTTGCTGTGCGGTTCCGTCCTGTCCTGCACCGCCATCGCCCATGCAGAGGAGGGGGATGCCGACCCTGGTATCATCGTCGTCGGGCAGCAGCAGCACCCCATCGAAATCGCCCCGCGAGGCCTTTCCGTCAGCCTGGGCGAAGAGCAATTTGCGGGCGTCAACGCCACCAACACCGAAGATCTGATGAAATATGCGCCGAACTTTTTCGTGCGCACTCGTTTCCCCGGCGACAGCAACGGCGTGCCCGGTTTTCGCGGTACGCACAGTATCCAGAGCGCGCGCGGGCTGGTGATGGTGGATGGTTTCACCGTCTCCAACTTTCTCGGCAACAGCTTTGCCTTCGCCCCCAAATGGGGCGTGGTCGGGCCGGGCGAGGTGCGCCAGTTCGACATCGTCTATGGCCCCTATTCGGCGCGCTATGCGGGCAACAGCATGGGCGGCATTGTCAATATCACGACCCGCGATCCAGAGGGGACGGAGGCATTCGGCCGGGTGCAATCGCTCAGCCAGCCCTATGCCCAGTTCGGGACGAAGGCGACTTATTGGGGTTGGTCGGGTGAGGCGGGCATGGGGTTCCGGCAGAAGGACGGGCCATGGTCGCTGCGCCTGTCGGGCCGCCATTTCCGCAATGACGGCCATCCGATGACGTTCCTCGGTCTTGGCAAATATGCCGGCGGTGCGGTGACCCCCGTCACGGGCGTCGTGGTCGATCCCCGGCAGCCAGCCACGAACGCCGCCGGTCCGGCGCAGATATTCGCGGCCCAGTCGCCCGCCGCCGTGACGCAAGATCAGGCCAAGCTGAAGATCGGCTATGACGATGGCGCGATCAGCGGCCAGTTACTCGCCGCCTATTGGCACAATATCGATAATCAATATGCGCCCGACTGCTATTTGCGCGATGGAATGGGGCAGGCGGTGTGTGACGGCAATGTCAGCGTCAACGAGGTGAATTATACGCTGAGCGGCGCCAATTTCTCCCGCACCGTGCGGGACGAACTGCTCGTCGGTGGCAAGCTGGCGGTGCCGGCGGCGGACGACTGGACGGCGCGCCTGTCGGTCTCCACCTACCAGATACTCCGTTCCGACGCCTATCAGTCCAGCGGTTATGCGGCGGGCCTTGCCAATGGTGCGGGTCGCGTAACGGAGGCGGGGCCGACCGGCTGGATCACCGGAGACGCGAGCGTCGAGGGGCAGGCGGGGGCAGTCGATCTTGCGTTCGGTCTGTCCGGCGCCTTCTACCGTACCGATAGCCGCATCCTGAACCTGACCAACTGGCAGAGCAAGGCCGGGGCGACGCCGAACACGCGCAGCTTTGGCAAGACCCGCACACTCGCCGGCTGGGTCGAGGCGGTGGCGCATATATCGCCGACCTTCAGCCTGACGGCGGGCGCACGTTATGAGAATTGGCGAGCCTATGATGGCGGCCTGATGTCGGTGGCGGACAGGCTTCGCTATGCCGCGCGGCAGGAGGCGACGCTCGATCCCAAGCTGTCGATGCAATGGGATTTGCCGTCAGATGTGCGGGTGCAGTTCAGCCTTGCGACGGCGACCCGTTTCCCGACCGTGGGGGAGTTGTTCCAGGCGGCGTTGCTGGCGGACCAGACGGTGAACCTGCAAAGTTTCGACCCCAATCTGAAGGCCGAGCGAAGCCAAGACGTGAACCTGCTTGCCTCGCGGAAATTCGGGCCGGTGCGGCTGACGGTCTCCGCTTTCTACCAGCGGGTGACGAACGCGATCTTCTCATTCAGTGGTGTCAACCAGAACCAGGTGCTCGTCTCCAATTACAAGAACATCAACCAAACGCGGCAATATGGATTCGAGGGAATCGCCGAGTCGCGCAACTGGCCGGTGAGGGGCATGGCGTTGGAAGGCAATGTGGCGTGGCTCGATTCGCGCACGCTGCGTAATGACCCTGCCCCGGCGGCGGAGGGTGTCTTTTTCCCACGTATCCCGCGCTGGCGGATCAACGGCACCATCCGGCAGGACTTTGGGTCCGGCGTGCTGGGCAGCATCGGCCTGCGCTACGCCAGCCGTCCCAACACTGACCTGTTCGGGCTGCAACGGGGTGACACCTATGGCTATACGTCCGAGCTGTTCGCGCTGGATGCCAAGCTGGGATGGCAAGTGACGGACGCCATGCGGCTTTCGGCGGGCGTGAACAATATCACCAATGATCGGGCCTGGGTGTTCCATCCCTACCCACAGCGCAATTTCCTGATCGAAGCGGAGTGGAAGCTGTGACCCGCGCTGTGACCCAAGCCAACGCCACCCTGTACCGGACACTGTGGCGCTGGCACTTCTATGCCGGGCTGATGGTCATGCCGCTGATGCTGGTTCTGTCGGTGACGGGCGCGCTCTACCTGTTCAAGCCGCAGGTGGAACGGTGGGAAGAGCGGGCCTTCCAGAGCCTGCCCATCGACCGGGCAGGCTCGCCCAATGCACAGGTGGATGCGGCGCTGGCCGCCTTTCCCGGCAGCCGGTTCCACAGCTATCGCCTGCCGCAACAGGTGGGCGACGCGGCGATGATCCACCTCGCACTAGCGGACGGTGTCGGCATGCGGGATGTGTTCGTGGCGCCGCAGGGAAAGGTGGTCGGCAGTCTGGACCCGGAAACGCGGATCATGGCCATCGACCATGATATTCACGGCCAGTTGCTGCTGGGGCCGCGGGGGAGCTGGCTGGTCGAACTGGCCGCAAGCTGGGCCATCGTGATGATCCTGACCGGCCTGTACCTGTGGTGGCCACGCGGCAAGGGGCTGGCGGGCGTGCTGTGGCCACGCCTCCATCTGGGGCGGCGGGCCTTCTGGCGGGACATTCATGCGGTGACGGGATTCTGGGTCGCGGGGCTGGCGCTGGTGTTGCTGGTCACGGGACTGCCCTGGGCGGGCGTCTGGGGCGATGCGTTCCGCATGGTGCGGCAGCAGTTCGGCCTTGTGCAGGGTGCGCAGGATTGGACGACCGGGGGCAAAGCGGCGACCGAGGGTGTAGCGGCGTCTGGCGGAGAGCATGCCGGGCACGACATGAGCGGCGGCGGCATACATGCCGAGCATGACCATGCCGCCATGCTGCGGATGCAGGCGTCCGGCATCGCGCTGCCGTCGCTGGCGCAGATCGTGGCGAAGGCACAGGCGGAGCATCTCGCCTTTCCGGTCGTCATCGTGCCGCCGGGTGCACCGGGACGGTTCGGCGCCGCGCCGGAGATGGCGTGGACGGTGCGGTCCGACGCGCAGAACCGGCCGCTGCGGGCCACCCTGCGCTATGACATGGCGACGGGGCAGGAGGTTTCGCGCGAAGGCTTTGCCGACAAACATGCCATCGACCGGGTCGTCGGCTATGGCGTGGCCTGGCATGAGGGTGCATTGTTCGGCTGGGTCAACCAGTTGATCGGGCTGCTCACCGCCCTGATGCTGGTGACGCTGGTCGTCAGCGGTTTCATCCTGTGGCGCAGGCGCAGGCCGGATGGGGTTCTGGGCGCGCCGCCCGTCGCCCGGATGCCGACCCGGATGCGGGGTGTCCTCGCCCTAACCCTGTTGCTGGCGGTGCTGCTGCCGCTGTTCGCGGCGTCGCTGATCCTGTTGTGGCTGGTCGAGCGGTTGCTGTTGCCGCATATGCCACGCCTGTCGCACTGGTTGGGGGTGCAGCCCGCGGCCCGGTGAATTTGTTTCACTATGGGAATGGTTGTGACACAGGCCTTTGACATTACAAGGTTTTTCGGCTTTGGCTTTTTCGATTGGAAAGCCGGAGGGCGTCGCCTTGTTGTCAGAGACGGAAGCTGCCCGGATATTGGGGCTAGATCTCGGACGGTTGCCCGGCTGGACGCAGGGCCTGTTGATTACCGACGCAGCGCAGCCCGACAATCCGATCATCTTTGCCAGTCGGGGTTTCGCAACCCTGACCGGCTATACCACGGATGAGGCGGAGGGGCGCAACTGCCGTTTTCTGCAAGGTGTGGAGACGGACCCGCGCACTGTCGCCGCGATGCGTGATGCGGTGGCGGCGCGCAGGCGTTTCGATGGGGAAGTCCTCAACTATCGCAAGGACGGGCGGCCGTTCTGGAACCAGCTTTCCATTGGCCCGCTGGACACGTCCACGGACAGCCTGTTCGTCGGCCTGCAATTCGATGTGACGTTGCGCCATCGCGGCGCCTGATCGGGATCAGGGCGCAGGTGGCGCCTTGCCGGGCGTGCAGCGATAGACCAGCCGTTCATTGGGTTCGGGGGGCAGCAGGGCGCGGATTTCCGCCTCCAGCCGGGTCAGCGTTTCCAGCTTCGCCGGTTCGGTGGTGCAGCCCGCGAAATCGACCGAGGCGCGGGCCTTGCGCGCGGCCTCCGCCGTGGCGGCGTCCAGCGCGTAATTTTCCGACCGATAGGTGCCGGTTGCGGGGTCGATGGTGCGGATGGCGGCGGAGGGTTCGTCATTAGGCACCAGCACGCGGCCCCATGTCGCGCCATTCTGCACAAGCTGCGTCTTGCCGTTGATGCAGCCCGCCCGTGTCCAGCCCAGCGTCACGTCCGCCGTGTCCGACACCGTCACGCGGCTGCGGTCGAGGTCGATGCGGCAGATATTCTCCGTACCCAGCGCGTCCCCGCTGACGACGGTGGCCCCGCCGTCATTGTTCCGGTCCTTCTCCGTCAGTTCCTTGACGATGGCGGCGGCGCGGTCGTCCACCTCGCTGAAGCTGGGGCGCAGGAAGAAGGCGGTGAGCGCGCCGATCAGCAGCACCGCCGCGCCGATGGCGAAATTGCGGAGCTGCTTCGGCCGGCCCTGCACCTTTGCGATGCCCGCGCCGCCGGCGCAGACCAGCGCTAGGGCGAGCAGGACGGCGGCGACCGCGATGAAATTCTCGCGGCTGACGATGATCGACTGTTCGGCGTCCTGGCGCGCGCGCATCGCCCGTTCGCGGCTGCTGTCGGCATCGGCGGCGGCGCGGGCGTCCGCTTCCAGCCGCGCCTTTTCGGTGGCGTTCTTCTCTGCCGCGTCGGTTTCCGCGAGCGAGCGGCAGGGGATGATGGTGCGCAGTGGCTGGACGCCCGCTTGCCGCAGGAAGGAGGAGACTTCGCGGTTCGACACGGCAAAGCCATATTCGGCGTCATTGCCGTCCGACACGGAGCCGAAGCTGTTGACGCCCAGCACCCGCCCGCACAGGTCGACCAGCGGGCCGCCGCTGTTGCCCGCCGCCATGGGGGCGGTGTGCAATACCGTGTCATATTGCTTCGACGAACGGCCGGTGGAGATGGCGCCCTGCGTCTTAACGGGCGTCATCGGCTGGATGATGTCGGACAGGACCATGCCCTGCGCCCGGTCGACATTGCCGGGATAGCCGATGGCGACCACGCCCTGTCCATCCTGCGTGGCGTTGGCGAAGAGGGTGGCGGGGGGCAGGGTGCCGCCGCTGATCTCCAGCAGGGCGAGGTCGTTGCCCGGCGAGAAAGCGATGATCCGCGCGCCATAGCTGCGCTTGCCCTCGGCGGGCACGACGCCGATCACGATGTTCGGTTCGTCGCGGACCAGTTCGACGACATGGGCGTTGGTCAGCACCTTGTTGGGTGCGACGACGATGCCGCTGCCATGGCCGACGAAATAGGCGCCGTCACCCTTGGTCGCGACCAGCGCGACGCGCACCACGCTGCGCGAGGCGGCGGCGATGTCCTGGCTGTCGGCATGGGCGGGCTGGGCCGCACCGACGAGGGCGAGGGAGAGCAAGGCAAGGGTGCGGGCGCCGAGACGGAGGATCATGGCGCGACCCATATCGGCTGGCGCGGTGGAACGACACAAAAAAGGGAGAGGTGGATGTCCTCCATTCGGGATGGCGTCCTGTTTGGTGGCGCGATATGTCACCATGGGCAATCGGGCTTGAGGGCAAACGAACTTGGCAGCAAACGGGCGTGGCGGGGTTCCATGACGACCAGGGCTATCATGGTGGATGTGGACGGCGTCCTCGTCCGGCATCCCGATCCGGCGGGGTGGAGCGTCCATCTGGAACGCGATCTGGGTATTTCTGTGCAGGATCTGCAACGATATTTTTTCGCGGTTCATTGGGACGACATCGTGCATGGCCGGGCGGGCTTGCAGGCGCGACTGTCGCGGGTGCTGGCGGAGGTCGCGCCGCATGTCGAGTGCGGGACGCTGGTGGATTACTGGTTCGCCCATGACGCGCATGTGGACCGCCTCTTGCTGGACGACCTGATCGCCCTGCGTGAACAGGAGATCGAGACGCATCTCGCCACGGTGCAGGAGCATGAACGGGCGCGATATTTGTGGACGACGATGGGGTTTGGGGTGCACTTCGACGGGATGCACTATGCCGCGTTGCTGGGCTGCTCAAAGCCGGACGCGGCCTTCTTTCATGCTATTGAGAGTCGGACCGGTTTTGCACCGGACGAACTTTTCTTCATCGACGACAAGATGGCGAATGTGGAGGGTGCAAGGGCCGTGGGATGGCGGGCGGCGCACTGGACCGGAGAGGTTGGGCTACGGACACTGCTGTCGGCTGTGATGGACTGAACATCGACCGCTGTTTTGACCGCAAGAAACGGGATGCATCGCGCCTCTCCCATCCCCACATGGGCCGCACAATTGCCGCATAGGGACAGGTCGATGTCGAACGCCGCCACGCCAGAGGCCAGGATGGACGAAGAGGGTGCCTGGGCAGCGTTTCAGGCGCGAGACCGGGGGAGCGATGGCGCTTTCGTGGTCGCGGTGCGCACGACTCATATATATTGCAAGCCCAGTTGCCCGGCCCGGCGGCCCCGGCGTGAGAATGTCGAGTTCCATGCGGATGGCGCGGCGGCGCGGGCGGCGGGATACCGGCCCTGCCTGCGCTGCCGCCCGGACGATGCCGCGCGCGACAGTGCGGCTGTGGCGGAGGCGCTGCGGCTGATCGCGGCGAGTGAGGCGCGGCTGTCGCTTGACGCCATCGCGCGGGCGACGGGCTATGCGCCGCATCATTTCCATCGTTTGTTTAAGCGGGATACGGGCCTGACCCCTGCCGCCTACACCCGGTCGGTGCGTGCCGACCGGCTTGCCGCGCGGTTGCGGGCGGGTGACGGCAATGTGACAGAGGCGATCTATCGCGCCGGCTATGAAGCGCCCAGCCGTGCCTATGCGGACGCCCGCGTGCGGTTGGGGATGACGCCGACGGCGTGGAGGAATGGCGGGGCGGGGGAGGTTATCCGCCATACAGTGGTGGCGACCCGCCATGGTTCGTTGCTGGTCGCGGCAACGGACAAGGGGCCGTGCCATATCGCCTTTGGTGAGGGAGAGACGGAATTGCGCGCCCATTTCCCACGGGCGGAGATCGTCGCCGGGGGAGAGGGTTTCGCGGCGGTCGCCGCGCCTATCGTGGCGCTGGTGGAGGATATGGCGAAGCCCCGGTCGGTCCTTGTGCCGATGCCGGTCGGCGGGGACGGGGTGGGTGACCTATCCCTCCGGCCAGACCGCGCCGGTCATCGCCGCCAGCCTGTCCCATAGCTGGGCGGCCAGCGCAGCGTCGCGCGCGTTGGGACCAATGCGGGCAGGACCGGCGGGGCCACGCGTCTCCATGAAGCCGGTGGGGCCATAATAGCCGCCGGGCGTCACGTCCGGCGCGGTCGCGGCCATCAGGGTCGGCCATGCTCCCGCCGCGCCGCTCTGGCAGAACAGGTCGATGACCGCGGTGCGCAGACGGGCGTAGAGGCTCTCCCTCGGACCGCGCCGGAACAGGTTGGTGGAGGCGAGGCCGGGATGGGCGGCGAGGCTGGTGACCCCCCATCCTCCCGAATCGCTGCGCCGTTGCAGTTCGAGCGCGAAGAGCAGCATGGCGAGTTTCGACTGCTGATAGCGGGTCCAGGGGTCGTAGCTTTGCTCCGCATCCAGATCGTCGAGGACGATACGACCGCGCAAGTGGGCGAGGCTGGCCAATTGTACGACGCGCGGGCTGGCGGCGGCGCGGAGCAGCGGCATCAACCGGGCCGTCAGCCGATAATGGCCGACGACATTGGTGCCGAACTGCGCCTCATGCCCATCGACGGTCAGTTCGCGACGGGGCAGGGCCATCACGCCTGCATTGTTGATGAGCATGTCCAGGGGCCGCCCCGCCGCGACCAGTCCGTCGGCAAAGCGGTTGACGGATGACAGGCTTGCCACGTCGCACAGGGCAAAGGCGACCTGTGCATCGGGATGGGCTGCGCGGATGGTGGTGAGGGCGCGTACGCCCTTGCCCGGATCGCGCCCGGTGAGCAGGACCATGCATCCCGCCCCCGCCAGCGCCAGCGCGGTTTCGAGGCCGATACCGCCCGTCGCCCCCGTGATGACGCAATAGTGGCCGGTTTGGGGCAGGAGGTCGGCGGTGGTCCATCCGGTCATGCGCGTCACTGCCCTTCTCAAACGAAACTATAGGGGTCGACGTCCACCGCCACCCGTGTCGACGCCTTCCACTCCACCTGGCCCAGCCAGTCGCGGATCATGGTTTGCACGTCGATCTGGCGCCGGGCGTGGATCAGGATGCGGTGGCGATGGCGACCGCGCAGCACCGCCAGAGGGGCCGGTGCGGGGCCATAGATTTCTACCCCGTCCACCGTCGGTTTCGCATTGCCGATGCGGTGGGCGCTGTTCTTGGCCTCCTGCGCGTCCACGTCCGACACGATGATCGCGGCAAAGCGTCCGAAGGGCGGGGCATGGGCGATGCGCCGTCCCTCCGTCTCCGTCGCGTAGAAGCGTGCGCTGTCGCCGGACAGAAGCGCCTTCAGCACCGGGGCGTCGGGCATATGGGTCTGGATGAAGACGCGGCCCGGCTTCTCGCCGCGGCCCGCGCGTCCCGACACCTGCACGATCTGCTGGAAGGTGCGTTCGGAGGCGCGCAGATCGCCCCCTTCCAGGCCGAGGTCGGCGTCGATCACGCCCACCAGCGTCAGGTTGGGGAAATGATAGCCCTTGGTGACGAGTTGTGTGCCGATGATGATGTCGATGGCCCCGCCCGTCACGTCGCGCACGAACTCCGCTGCTTTTGCGGGCGACCACAGCGTGTCCGACGTGACGATGGCGGTGCGGGCGGTGGGGAACAGGGCGGCGGCCTCGTCCGCGATGCGTTCCACGCCGGGGCCGCAGGCGACGAGGCTGTCGTCCGCATGACATTCGGGACATTCCTTGGGGGCCGGTGTGACATGGCCGCAATGATGGCAGGCAAGGCGGTGGGTCAGGCGATGTTCCACCATCCACGCCGTGCAGTTGGGGCACTGGAAGCGATGCCCGCAATGGCGGCACAGGGTCAGCGGTGCATAGCCGCGCCGGTTGAGGAACAGGAGAGATTGCTCACCCCTCTCCAGCGCCTCCTCCATCGCCTTGACCAGCGGCGGCGCGATCCAGCGGCCGCGTTCGGGTGGCGTCTCGATCAGGTTGACGCCGATGATCTCCGGCATCACCGCGCCGCCATAGCGGGCGGGCAGCTTGATCTCTTCATAACGGCCCAGCGCGACCTGATGCCGGGTTTCAATAGCGGGGGTGGCGGAGGCGAGGATGACCGGGCAGCCCTCCATCTTGCCGCGCATCACCGCCACGTCGCGGGCATGATAGCGCACGCCATCCTCCTGCTTGAAGCTTGTCTCATGCGCCTCGTCCACGATAATCAGGCCGAGGTTGGCGTAGGGCAGGAACAGGGCGGAGCGCGCGCCGACCACGACGCGGGCCGTGCCGTTGGCAATGGCGCGCCATGCCCGGCGGCGCTCGGTCTGGCGCAGGCCGCTGTGCCATGCCACTGGCTCATGCCCGAAGCGTTTGGCGAAGCGGCCGAGGAAGGGTTCAGTGAGCGCGATTTCGGGGAGGAGGACGACGACCTGCCGCCCCATGCGGATCGCTTCCGCTACCGCCTCGAAATAGACCTCCGTCTTGCCCGATCCGGTGACGCCGTCGAGGAGGAGGGGGTGGAAGGCCTGTCCCCGCGTCAACTCGACCAGCCGGTCCGCCGCCGCCGTCTGTTCGGGCGACAGGTCGACGGGGGCGAAGGCCGGGTCGGGGTCGGCAAAGGGCGTGTCCATGCTGACCTCCACCCCTTCGATCGCGCCATCCTTGACGAGGCCGCGGATCACCGCGTCAGACACGCCGCCGATCATCGCCAGTTCGCGCACCAGCCCCTGTCGCTCGCCGATGCGGTCGAGGGCCTGTTGCCGCTTGGGCGTGTTGCGCAGTGGATCGCGCCCGGTCGCGCGATATTCGATGACGGATCGCGCGCCTTCCAGCGCGGAGACGGAGGCGATGGCCATGCGCAGGACAGCGGCGGGCGGTGCGCAATAATAGTCGGCTGTCCACTCGATCAACCGGCGCAAGGGCGCGGGCAGGGGCGGCACGTCCACCACCGACAGCAGCGAGCGCAGGCGATTGTCGCCGACCGTCTCCGTATCGGGAAAGCTGCCATCGTCCCATACCACGCCGATCACCTGCCGCGGTCCCAGCGGCGCGACGACGATGCTGCCCGGCTGCGCGATCATGCCATGGGGCAGGCGATAGTCGAGCGGCCCCAGTGCGGCATTGAGGGTAATCACGCGAATTCGGCTCATGCCCGATCCTTAGCGGGTGGCGCGTCCGCGCGCTACCGCTCGCACCGGCTGCGCGCTATAGCGCCGCAATCGAATCACCGGCGCGCCCGGCGCCGTACAGGGAAGCACGCCATGAAATTCTTCGTCGACACCGCAGACACCGCCGAAATTCGCGATCTGGCCGCCACCGGCCTGCTGGACGGCGTGACCACCAATCCCTCGCTGATCGCCAAGTCGGGGCGCAAGTTCCTGGAAGTGGTCGAGGAGATTTGCGGTCTGGTGGACGGTCCCGTCTCCGCCGAAGTCGTCGCGCTCGACCATGAAACGATGATGAAGGAGGCCGCCGTCCTCCGCAAGATCGCGCCCAATGTCGCGATTAAGGTGCCGCTGACCATCGACGGGCTGAAGACCTGCAAGGCGCTGTCGTCCGAGGGTGTTCAGGTCAATGTGACGCTCTGCTTCTCGGCCAATCAGGCGCTGCTGGCGGCCAAGGCCGGCGCGGCCTTCATCTCGCCCTTCGTCGGCCGTCATGACGACAATGGCTTCGACGGTCTGGCGCTGATCGAGGACATTCGCCTGATCTATGACAATTATGATTTCTCGACGGAAATCCTGGCCGCGTCGCTGCGCCACCCGATCCATGTGCTGGAATGTGCCAAGATCGGTGCCGATGTCATCACCGCGCCGCCCTCCGTCATCAAGTCGCTGTTCAACCATGTGCTGACCGAAAAGGGATTGGCGCAGTTCGAAGCCGACTGGGCGAAGACCGGTCAGTCGATCCTCTGATTCCATGGCCAGAGCCGACCGCCTCGAACGTCTCGACACCCGCCGGGCGGAACTGGAGACGGAGTATCGCGAGGCCCTGATCGCGGCGCTGCAAAGCACCGCGGCCGGCGTCTGGGGCCTGTTCGATCATAGCAGGGACAAGGCTGCGCGGGCGAAAGTCGCGCCGGTCGTGACGGCGCTGTGCGATCTGGGCGAGGAGATTGACGCGATGCGTGATCAACTGGGGCTGGAGCCGTTTGACCTCCATGCAGAGTTCGAAAAGTCGCGTGGCCCGGTGGCGCCTAGCGCGCCGGGGGAACCGAAACAGGCGGCGGCGTGGCTGGAGCGGCTGGGGGTTGCAGGGGGTCGGTAACGGGCGGAAGTGTCCGTGAGTTGCCGGAAACCCGTTTGTCGTGACGGTGTCGAAGGACCGTTCATTTTCCTTTGGCTTCCGTTCGAAGGAAAAGTGCAGTCCTTCGACAAGCTCATGACGAACGGCGGGATGCCAAGAATCTGCCCAAGTTTTCCTCAGGCAGCCACCATCGCCCGACCCTTTTGCACCGTCACCATCGGCTGCCAGTCGCCAGCCTTCTCCAGCCGCTTTACATAGGTGCTCAGCCCGATCTGGAGCGCCATCAGCATGAAGACGAAAGGCTGGAAAGCGATACCGACGAACAGGGAGCCGATCATGTAGATGAGGTGCCCCTGGCTCATCGCCTGCGCATAGGGGGCGATCCACAGCTTGTCCGGGTCGGTCGTGTGGCGATAGCGACGGCGCACCTGTTCGGTGCGCAGCATCGTGCCGAAATGCAGCACCAGCCAGAGCAGCATGCCCAGATAGCCCTGTTCGCCCAGCATCTCGAAATAGCTGGAGTGATAGGCGCGGGCCTTGTCCACCACGGTCTTGCGTTCGACCGTGACATTGCCGTTCTGGTCGGTCACATTCTTGACCGTCTGATATTCGAAACTGTTGGAGCGATAGGCGTCGAAGCCGCCACCGAACGGATGCTCCTTTACATAGTCGAGGGTCCATTTCCACACGGCGACGCGGGTCGATGCGCTCTGGTCGCCCTGATAGTTGGAGATGGTGTCCATGCGGCTGGTGAAGCTGGCGGGCAGGAACGGGATGGCGCACAGCAGGGCGATGAAGCCGCCTGTCGCATAGAGCATCTTGCGCTTCACGTTCAGGAACATCAGGCCGCCCAGGATCGCGGCGCAGATCAGGCCAGTGCGCGCTTCCGTGCCGATCGGGATCAGCAGGCAGGCGAGGCAGAAGCCATAGGCGAACAGCTTTACCCGCCAGTCGGGACGAAAGATGGTGCCATAGTTCGCCAGATAGAGGATCAGCGGTATGATGCAGATGGCGACCGTGGAGATGATCGAGCCTTCATACATGCCCGCATTATTGTCGACCATCAGGTTCAGCACGCCATAACCGCCGCCCGACAGCGCCGTCTTGATCCCGCCGTTGATGATGATCGCACTGGCCGACAGCACCATGACGAGGCTGAGCGCCTCGATGCGCAGCCGGGTGCGCAGGGTGAGGGGGAGGAAGATGGCGAAGACCAGCGCCTTCCAAACCCAGCTCCACTTGTCGGCGGCGTCGAGCGGGAAGTCGGCGTTGACCGTGGTGATCCCGCAATAGAGCAGCAGCAGCCCCAGCAGGAATTGCCGGGAGGACAGCCGCGTATCCGCCTTGTCATCGAAGATGATCCACGCTCCCACGGAGGCGACAAAGGCCAGCAGCGAGATGGGGATGGCGTTGAGCAGGAAATAGGTCAGCCGCTGCGGTGAGACGATGTCGATATAGGCATAGGTCAGGATCAGGATGAACGGCCGCTTGGCGCCCAGTCCGAACAGGGCGGCGAGAAAGGCGATGAAGACGAGATCACGCATCGCCTGCGTCCCGGCGGGTATCCGCGGACGCGGAGCGGGGACGGAAAAGTCCGCGATCCGGGTCCGGCCGGTCGGTGTCCAGGTCGGCGCGCGACAGCAGCCGCCAGCAGGTCAGCAGGATCAGACCATGGCTGAGAAGAAGGGTCAGATTGTCGATCATGTCCCTTCGCTCATGGTCCCTTGCCCGTGTCTCTTCACCGATGTCGCTTCGCCACGCATCGTCCCTGCCGATGCGCGCTCCCTGCCTAATGGGGTCGGGTTGACGTCACGTTAAACCCTTGATGGCACAAGGTGTGACCATGACCCGTATCCTGCACATCCTCGACCACAGCCTGCCGCTGCACAGCGGCTATACCTTTCGCACCCGTGCGATCCTGAAGGCGCAGCAGGCGCGCGGGTGGCAGGTGATGGGGATCACGGGCGGTCGCCATGTCCTGTCTGGTCCGGCGGAGGAGACGGTGGAGGGCCTGACGTTCCGGCGCGTGCCCAGCGTGGCGACCAGCCGCATCGGCCCGATCCGGGAGTGGCAGGACATTCGCGCCCTGTCGCGCGGCATCGCCGCCGCTGTACGCGACTGGCAGCCGGACCTGATCCACGCCCATTCGCCGGTGCTGAGCGCGCTCGCCGCCTTGCCGGTCGCCCGGCGGCACCGAATCCCCTTCCTCTATGAGATCCGCGCCTTCTGGGAGGATGCCGCAGTCGGCAACGGCACGGATCATCAGGGGTCGCTTCGCTATCGCGTCACCCGCGCGCTGGAAAGCCATGCCGTCCGCCGGGCCGATGCGCTGGCCGTGATCTGCGAAGGGTTGCGCGGCGACCTCATCAAACGGGGGGTGGCAGGGGACAAGATCATCGTGTCGCCCAATGGCGTCGACATGGGCGTGTTCGGATCGCCCGCCGCGCCCGATGCCGCGCTTCGCACCCGTCTCGGCCTCGACGGGGCGGACGTAGTGGGCTTCATCGGCAGCTTCTATGATTATGAGGGGCTGGACGATCTGATCGCCGCCATGCCCCATCTGTTGGCAAAACGACCCATGGCGCGGCTCCTCCTGGTCGGTGGCGGTCCGCGTGAAGATGCGCTGCGTGTGCAGGCCGCCGCGTCGCCGGTCGCCCACGCCATCCATTTCGTCGGCCGCGTCCCGCATGAGGAGGTCGAACGCTATTACAGCCTGATCGACGTGCTGGCCTATCCGCGCAAGGCGATGCGCCTGACCGAACTGGTCACGCCGCTGAAGCCGCTGGAGGCGATGGCGCAGGGGCGGCTGGTTGCGGCGTCATCCGTGGGTGGTCATCGCGAGCTGATCCGCGACGGCGACACCGGCACGCTGTTCCCGCCCGATGATCCGCCCGCCGCCGCCCGCGCCATCGCCGGGTTGCTGTCCGCGCGGGAGGGATGGGATGCCCGCCGCATCACCGCCCGCCGCTTTGTCGAGCAGGAACGCGACTGGGCGACCAATATCCTGCGTTACGAACCTGTTTACCATCGCCTGCTAGGCAGGGTGCTGGAAAGCTGAGGGAGCGTCGGGATGGACATGTCAGTTCATCAGCGCCTCAGGGCGCAAGGCAGGGAACGAAACAGGCTCAAAAGCGCCACGATTGCGGGTCTGGTCACAGTGACCTGCCTGATCGCGGTGCCGGTCGAGCTGGTCGAACTCATCCTCGCGTCCATCGGACTTTCCGAGCTTTTGCCCGTGCTGGCGCCCCCCATCGGGTGGCCCGTGCGGATCGTTCTGGCCCTGATCGGGGCCGCCATCGCGGCGGTCATCGTGGCGGGCCGGGATGACGACGGCGGCGCGGTGCGAATCGCGGGTGTTGGACCGGGCATGAAAGGGAATGGCATCATGGGTTGGACGCGAAGCCTCGGACTGCATCATCTGGCACGCCTTGCCCGTGGCGGTGACGGCGGCCTGGATAGCTATCCCGCGCCGTTGTCGCGCGGTCCGGTCTTGCGCAGCAAGCGCGAAGCGGCCGTGCCCATCGACTTTCTCGCCCGCAATCGCCGGGACATGCATCCGGACGCGCCGCCGCGCGCGCCGCTGGTCGTCAGCCGTGATCTGCCGGGCGTCACCGAACTCACCGTCCTCGACGCGGGACCGGATGTGGCTCCGCCACCCCCGGTCCCGCCCTGCGCTTCCCCGATTCGCGATACCACCAGCGAGGATCGCCCCCGCCCGCTGCCCCGCTCCCCCGCGCCGCTGAGCGATTCGGATTTGAGCTGGGTGCGGGGCCTGCTGGCCGAGCGTGAGGCGAAGGCGCAAGGCGATAATCCTGTTTCGGCGCCTGTGGCGGCTCCGGTCCCGTCGGTGACAGCGCCCTTCGTGGCGAGCGCTGCCCCGGCATCCGATAGTGCAACGCCCGGCCCGCCCTCGCTGCTGTCGCTGGTAGACCGTTTCGAACAGGGCGTGGCCCAGCGGGTTGCCCTGCGCGATGCGGCCAATGCGATGGACCGTGTCGAGGAAAGCCTGACCGGCTATCCCGTCACGCCGATTACGACCGCTGTCGAGGCGTTGCCCCCTGCCGATGACGAGCGGGATGTCGCGCCGGAAGTGGATGTCGCGCTTAATGCGGCACTCGAAACGCTGCGGAAATTGTCGGCCAAGGCGCGCTGACCTTTCGTCGCCTCACCATGCTTCGATGGTGAGGATGGAGAGTGTCAGCAACCAGACATCGTCGTCCGCACTACAATGATCGACGGACAGGTCGGCGACGATATGACCGGCCAGGGCGAATTCCGCGTCCGGCAGGGACTGGCGCAGCGCCGCGGCGCGGACCTCCACATTATCCCCCCGAATCACCAGTGTCACACCATGGCGCGCACCGACGAACGTGGCGCTGGCCCATCCGGTGATGTGGCTGTCGATCGTTTCGCTGCCCGGTCCCGCCATTTCGACCAGCGCGGTCAGCAGGCGGCCATGGCAATCGCGGCGCATCGGGCGGGGCGAACTGGGCTTGATCGCGTCGTTGCGGCGAGCGAGACGATAGGCTTTCATCTTTGTCGCCGGGAAGATTGCGCGCGCGTTCATGCCTGTGCTCCCTGATTCTGGATGGGCGTGGCCTTTCGGACGGCTGTCCGCACCGGCGGTTGCCAGTCGCCATGGGTGGCGATGAAGTGGCGCAGGCGGCGGCACATGCGTTCCGACGGTTCCCGCCCGTTGCGCATGTCCAGCACGATGCGGGGATCGCGCACCGCTTCCCGCCCGAAACGGGTCGGCGCCATGCCCGTCTGTCGCAGGAAGATTTCGACGGTTCTCAAGATGGTCATGGCGCGCGCCTCCGTTCGCTCGAATCAAAATGTTCCTTTTTTGTTCTCTATCAAATCCTACTTGTCTAGGAAAAATCCTATCCTATATGTTCCATTATGGATGACACATCGCCCCGCGACGTGCTGGACCGGCTGATCCGCGAGAAAGGGACCAGCTATGGTGCCCTGTCAGCACTGCTGGGGCGCAATTCTGCTTATATTCAGCAATATGTTAAGCGGGGTACGCCGCGAAAGCTGGATGAGGAGGATCGCCGCAGGATCGCGCGTTTCCTAGGCGTGGAGGAGAGCCTGCTGGGGGGAAGGGACGGGGGGGTGCCTGCGGTCCGGCCTGCGCTCACCGCCGGAAATAGGAAATATCCTCCCGGTCGGGAATTGGTGGTCGTGCCCCGCCTGCCGCTCGGCGCGTCGGCAGGGGCTGGGTCGCTGGATGAAGATGAAGCGGCGGCGGACGCCATTGCGTTCAGCCCGCGTTGGTTGCGCGATCTGGGCGGGCGGCCCGACAGCCTGTCGATCATTCGTGTCGACGGCGAGTCGATGGCCCCGACGCTGGGTCACGGCGACGATATCATGGTGGATCGCAGTGATGGCGCGGACCGGCTGCGCGATGGCATATATGTGCTGCGCCTCGACGATGCACTGATGGTGAAGCGGGTCGCCATGACGCTGCGCCGTGACCGTTTCTCTGTGCGTAGCGATAATCCCGCCTACCCGGACTGGGACGATGTAGACCCGGACAGCGTGGCGATCGTCGGCCGGGTCATCTGGGCAGGGCGGCGTATGGGATAGGGCGAATGACGGCCCATTTCAGGTAGCCGCAGATTTGTGTTGCATTGCAACAAGGATCGCCGTTTGATGCGGATATGATTACAGCCGCGTTGCACCACAAGACGGCCTACCGCTATGACCGGCTTATCCGGCTTGGCCCACAGGTCATTCGCCTGCGGCCCGCGCCGCACAGCCGCACGAAAATCCCCAATTATGCGCTCAAGATAGAGCCTGCGAACCATTTCCTGAACTGGCAGCAGGACCCGCATGGCAACTGGCTGGCGCGGGTGGTCTTCCCCGATCCGGTCGATCATTTTTCGATCGAGGTCGACCTGCTGGCCGACATGGCGGTTATCAATCCGTTCGATTTCTTCGTGGAGCCTTACGCGGAGGATTATCCCTTCGCCTATGACGAGGTGATCGCGTCCGATCTGGCCGCTTATCATGGGCTGGAGCCGCAGGGTGCGCGTTTCGACGCGCTGGTCGCCGAAATGGCCGGTTTCCGGGGGCGAACGGTGGATTTCCTTGTCCATGTGAACAGCCGGGTCCAGCAATATATCGGCTATGTCATCCGCATGGAGACGGGCGTGCAGACGCCGGAGGAGACTCTGGAGGTCGGCACCGGATCCTGCCGCGATTCTGCCTGGTTACTCGTCCAGCTTCTGCGCCGTCTCGGTTTCGCCGCGCGCTTTGTGTCCGGCTATTCGATCCAGCTAGTGGCGGATGTGGAGCCGGTGGAAGGCCCCAAGGGCGTGACGCAGGACGTGTGCGATCTCCACGCCTGGGCGGAAGCCTATGTGCCGGGCGCGGGCTGGATCGCGCTCGACGCCACGTCCGGCATGTTTGCGGGGGAGGGGCATATCCCGCTCGCCGCGACGCCGCACTATCGTTCCGCCGCGCCCATTACCGGCGTTGCCGACTATGCGGAAGTCAATTTCGAGTTTGAGATGTCCGTATCCCGCATTGCCGAGGCGGTGCGGATCACCAAGCCTTTCACCGACAGCCGTTGGGAGGCGCTGCTCGCCTTGGGCGACCGGGTGGAGGCCGACCTGATCGCGCAGGATGTGCGGCTGACGACGGGCGGAGAACCGACCTTCGTCGCTGCGGATGACCCGGAAGCGCCCGAATGGAACGGCGATGCGGTCGGCCCGACCAAGGCGCTCTACGCCGACCAGTTGATCCGCCGCCTGCGCGAACGCTTTGCGCCGGGTGCCTTGCTCCACCATGGGCAGGGCAAATGGTATCCGGGTGAGAGCCTGCCGCGCTGGGGTTATTCGCTGTACTGGCGCACCGACGGCGTGCCGGTGTGGCGCGACCAGAGCCTGATCGCCGGATCGGTCCTGCCGCCAAAGAACGGGGATCAGGCGGCCGCCGGCCCGGAACTCAGCGTCGCTGTCGCGCGGGAGTTTCTGATCGCGACGGCGCAGGCGCTGGGCGTCGAGACGGACTATGTCGATGCCGTTTATGAGGATGCGTTGAGCTGGTCGGTCAAGGAAGCCGAACTGCCCGACAATGTCTCCCCTACCGATCCCAAGATAGACGACCCGGAGGAACGCAGCCGCATTGTGCGCGCGTTCGAGCGCGGCCTCTCCAATCCGGTCGGCTATGTCCTGCCTATCCAGCGGTGGAACAGCAAGGTGGCGGCGGTGCCCCGTTGGAAGAGCGAGAAGTGGAAGGTGCGCCGCGGCGTCCTGTTCGCGGTGCCGGGCGACAGTGCGTTGGGCTATCGCCTGCCGCTGGGATCGCTGCCCTATGTGCCGCCGTCCGATTTCCCCTATATCCATGCCCGCGATACCAGCGAAGCGCGGGAGCCGCTGGCCGATTTCCGGGGGCAACGCGATGCGGAGGCCCACTCTCCTCGCGAAAGGGAGCAACGGTCCGAGCGTGTCGAGGCGGCGGAAGGTGGCCATGACGCGCAGGAGCGGGTCGAGCAGCGCATCATCGACGGCGCGGTCCGCACCGCTATCACCGTGGAACCGCGCGAGGGCTATCTCTCCATCTTCATCCCGCCGGTGGAGACGCTCGACGATTTTCTGGAACTGGTCGCGGAGATTGAGGCGACTGCCGAGAAGACCGGTATTCCGGTCCGTATCGAGGGCTATCCGCCGCCACCCGACCCGCGGCTGCGCGTCTTCAAGATTACGCCCGACCCCGGCGTGATAGAGGTCAACATCCATCCCGCGACGACATGGCGCGAGTCGGTGGAGATCACCACGATCCTGTATGAGGAAGCGCGGCAGGTCGGCCTGACCGCCGACAAGTTCATGGTGGATGGCCGATCCATCGGCACAGGAGGCGGCAATCACCTCGTCATGGGTGGGCCGACACTGCTCGATTCGCCCTTCATCCGCCGTGCGGACATGCTCAAGAGCCTCGTGCTTTTCTGGCAGCGTCACCCCTCGCTCAGTTACCTCTTCTCCGGCCTATTTATCGGTCCGACCAGCCAGGCGCCCCGCATCGACGAGGCACGGCATGACAGCCTGTATGAGTTGGAGATCGCGCTGGCGCAGATCCCTGGTCCCGAGGTTGGTGAATTACCGCCTTGGAAGCTCGACCGGCTGATGCGCAACCTGCTGGTCGATACCACCGGCAACACGCATCGCACCGAAATCTGTATCGACAAGCTGTTCTCGCCCGATGGCCCGACCGGCCGTCTTGGCCTCGTCGAATTTCGCGGGTTCGAGATGCCGCCAGACGCGCAGATGAGCGTGGCGCAGCAATTGCTGCTGCGTGCGCTGGTGGCCTGGTTCTGGCGCGATCCGCAGCAGGGGCGTCTTGTCCGCTGGGGCACGTCGCTGCACGATCGCTTCCTGTTGCCCCATTATGTGTGGGCCGATTTCCTCGACGTGCTCGCCGATCTGCGGCAGGCTGGGTATGATTTCGACCCAGCCTGGTTCGAGGCGCAGCGCCAGTTCCGTTTCCCCGTGCATGGCACGATTGAGGCGGGTGGAGTCACCCTCGAAATCGCCCATGCGCTGGAACCCTGGAACGTGTTGGGCGAGACCGGGGCCATCGGCGGCACTGTTCGCTATGTGGACAGCAGCACCGAGCGGGTGCAGGTGCGCGCCACCGGCCTTGTCGCTGGGCGGCACGTCATCGCCTGTAACGGCCGGCGCGTGCCGATGCAGGCCACCGCCACTCCCGGCGAGGGCGTGGCGGGCATTCGTTACAAGGCGTGGGAACCGGCCAACTGCCTGCATCCCTATCTCAAGGCGAATGCGCCGCTGACCTTCGATGTGCTGGATAGCTGGAGCGGGCGGTCCCTGGGTGGCTGCGTTTATCATGTCGCCCATCCGGGCGGGCGCAATTATGACATCGTGCCGGTCAATGAATATGAGGCGGAGGCGCGGCGCAAGGCGCGGTTCCAGGATTATGGTCATACGCCTGGTCCGGTCGACATGCCGTCAGAAGAAAGGGCGGGTGAGTTTCCCGTGACGCTCGACCTGCGCATACCGCCGGGCGGCTGACGTCTTTCGTTGCGCTCGTCGGAATGTCGTGAAAGAACAAGGCGTGCCGATGGAAGCGGGCGGGAGAAGCGATGCGACGGATATGGTTGGCTACGACCCTGTTGCTGCTGGCGGCTTGCGGGCGGAAGCCGGAGGCTGCCGAGGAGAAGGGCTTTGCCGACACGCAGGCCCTGATGCCCAATGTCGCGGTGACACGAGTGCCTGGTATGTCGCTCACCTACCAATATGGCTTTCGCCTGCCTGCGGAGCGGCTCGCGATGGTGCAGGAAGAGCATGCCGCCCAGTGCGAGGTTCTGACGCCTGCGCGCTGCCGGATCACCGGCATGGACTATCAGGTGCAGCGCAACCGCACGATCACGGCATCGCTTCAGATGAAGCTGGCCCCGGAGATCGCGCGCGGATTTGGCAAGACGGGCGTGGAGACGGTGGTGAAGCGCGGCGGCATGCTGTCCGGTGCACGCATCGACAGCGAGGAATCGGGTGCGGAGGTCGAAGCGGTCGATCGGGACAACGCCGCCGTGGAACAAGAGCGCAGCCGCATCGTGCAACAACCCGCCAGGCCGGGTCTGAGTGCCGCTGAGCGCACACAATTGCAGGCACGGTTGGACGGCCTGTCCGACCAGAAACGGCAATCGGTGGCCGTGCGCGAAACGGCCGCCCTCAAGCTGGCCAGTACGCCGATGACCTTCACCTATGTCTCCGGGAATGTCGATCCGGGTCTGAGCGATGGGCCGATTATCGGCGCGATCAAGGATGGCTGGGCCAATATCGTGGCGGGTTTCGCCATTATCCTGACAGTCCTCATCACGCTGCTGCCCTGGGCTGTGCTGGCGGGGCTGCTGGTCTGGCTGTGGCGGCGGTTCGGTCGACGTCTCTTCGCGGCAAGGGAATAGGGTGCCGCGCGTGTCCGGTGCCGTCGCGGGGATCGTCTCGCTCACCGCATGGGCCGGGCTGGCCGTGCAGTTTGCGGCCACGTTGGCGGTCGAACAGTCCGTGCCCGCGACGCTGTGGATATTGGTGCATTTCTTCACGATCGTCACCAATCTGCTGCTGGCCATCCTGTTTGGGGCGCTGGCGTTGGGACGCAGGGACATCGCCACGCCGGGACGGCTGGGCGGAATCACTCTCGCGATCCTGCTGGTTGGCATTGTCTATGCGCTGCTGCTCACGGGTCTCCACCCGCTGAGGGGAGGCGCGTTGATCGCGGACGGGCTGTTGCACAAGGCAACGCCTGTCCTGGCGCCGCTCGGTTGGCTGGTCGCCGCGCCCAAGGGCGGCCTGACCCGGCGTGACCCATGGCTGTGGACGCTCTATCCGCTGGCCTATTTCGCTTATGCTCTGGTGCGCGGCGCTGTAGAGGGGCGTTTCGCTTACCCCTTCCTCGATTTCCCCGCCCATGGCTGGACGCATGTGGCCGTCCATGCCGTCGTGATGGCGGCGGGGTTTGTAAGTGCTGGCCATCTTCTGCTCTGGCTCGATCAGCGGTTGAGTCGCATCCGCTGACCACATGCAGTTTTCGCAACTGCGAAGAGGCAAAAGGCATTAGCGACAGTGAGCCGGTGTCCCTATTTGCTGTACTTGCTTCCTCCTGTTTACCGAGACGCTCTTGCCCGAATCCCCTCGCACCGTGCATCCCGGTCTCGTGATGCTGGCCCTCGCTATGGGCGGCTTCGCCATTGGCACGACCGAGTTCGCGACCATGAGCCTGTTGCCCTATTTCGCGTCAAGCCTGGGCATAGACGCGCCCACGGCGGGGCACGTCATCAGCGCCTATGCGCTGGGCGTGGTGGTCGGCGCGCCGATCATCGCGGTGCTGGCCGCGAAAGTGCCGCGCCGCACTCTCTTGATCGGCCTGATGGCGATGTTCGCGGTCGCCAATGGGCTGAGTGCGCTCGCGCCGGACTATCATTGGATGCTGCTGTTCCGATTCCTGAGCGGCGTGCCACATGGTGCCTATTTTGGTGTCTCGGCCCTGGTCGCGGCGGGGCTGGTGCCGCCCAACCGTCGTACGCAGGCGGTGTCACGGGTCATGGCGGGATTGACCACCGCGACGATCATCGGTGTACCCTTCGCTAATGCGCTGGGGCAGGCTATCGGTTGGCGCTGGGGTTTCGGCGTCGTCGCGGTGCTGGCGCTGCTCACCGCTGCTATGGTCTGGCGGTTCGCGCCGCAGGATCGCGCGGCAGCAGGGGCCAGCCCGTTGCGGGAACTGGGCGCACTGCGGCGTAAGCAGGTGTGGCTGACGCTCGCCACCGGCGCGATCGGTTTCGGTGGGCTGTTCGCCGTCTATACCTATGTTGCGTCCACCATGCTGGAGGTGACGCATGTTTCACCAGCGTTGCTGCCGCTGGTGCTGGGCATTTTCGGGCTGGGCCTGACGCTGGGCAATTTGTTCGCGGGATGGGCGGCCGACCGGGCCATGCTGCCGACCGCGGCCGGCATGATCCTGTGGAGTGCGGTGTCGCTCGCCCTTTATCCGGCGATGGCGGGCAATATCGGCACCTTGTCGCTGTCGGTCCTGATGATCGGTTTTGGCGGTGGCTTTGGCGTCATCCTGCAAATTCGACTAATGGATGTCGCGGGCGATGCGCAGACACTGGCTGCGGCGCTGCATCACAGCGCCTTCAACTTCGCGAATGCGCTCGGCCCATGGCTGGGTGGACTGGCGATTGCGGCGGGCTATGGCTGGACCTCGACCGGCTGGGTGGGCAGCCTGCTGGCGCTGGGCGGCCTCATGCTGCTGGGCGTTTCCGTCGCGGTCGAGCGGCGGAGCGACGCCCGCCTGTGCGTGGCGGGTTGACGAGCGGGCTTGACGCCCCCGTCGCCGCGCCACATGACGCTGTGCCATGGGGTCCGCCGCGCTAACCGTCCGTTTTGAGCCGCTGCCGGGCCTACCTAAGCTCGAACTGCGCTGGAGCGCGCTGGAGGCGCAGGCCGCGCCGAATATCTTCACCGGCTGGACATGGATCGGCAGTTGGTTGCGCGCGACCGGCGCGCGTCCCGTGCTGCTGGCGGTACGGGATGCTGCGGGCGCTGAAGTAGCCCTCGCGCTGATCGGGCGGTCGCGGGATAGGCGGCTGCTGGGCCGTGTCGCCACCCTGCGCCTGAACGAGGCGGGCGACGCCGATGCCGACCGCGCTTTCATCGAATATAATGCGCCGCTCTGTCGTCAGGGGCAGGAGGAAGCGGTTGCCACCGCCATCGCCACCGCGCTCGATCAGCGGGGCGACTGGCGCGCGATCCGCCTCTCCGGTGTGGTCTCCGGCGATCCGCTGGTGGCAGCGATCCCGGCGCGCCGCCGCATCCTGCTCGACAGTTCGCCTGCCTATCATGTGGATCTGAACGCGGTGCGGGTTGCGGGTGGTGACTACCTCTCTCTCCTGTCCGCCAATAGCCGTAACCAGATCAGGCGGTCGGCAAAGGACTATGCCGGTGTTGCTCGCGTCGAGATCGCGCCCGACGACGCCACTGCCACGGCATGGCTGGCGGAGATGGAGGCGCTCAACAGTGGGCGTCACGCCGATAATGCGTGGGACCATGCGAGCTTCCGCGCCTTTGCGGCGGAGATCGTCCGCACGGGCCGCGTAGATGGATCGGTGGAGTTGCTGCGCATCGCCGCGGGTGAGGTTCTGCTGGGCTATCTCGTCACCCTCCTGGCGGGTGGGCGGGCGATGAACTATCAGTCCGCCTTTGCCGAACCGCCCACCGCCAAGGCCAAGCCGGGGCTCATGGCGCATGCCGCCGCCATCGGCCATTATGCGGAGCGGGGTCATGACCTCTATTCGCTGCTGGCGGGCAAAGACCGTTACAAGCAGTCGCTGTCCACCGGGGCCGAGGTGCTGGAATGGTGGAGGCTGGAACGGTTCAGCCCGGCGCTGGAAGCGGAATATTGGCTGCGGCGGCTGTTGCGGCGCTGAGCGATCAGGCCACCAGCCGCCGCATCAGCCGATAACCCAGCCGCGCCAGTTTCTGCCGCTCCGGCCGCGCGGACACGCGCACCAGCGGCAGGCCGCACGCGCGGAGCAGGCGGTTGAAGCTGTGCAATTCCCCCTCCGCCACACTGCGTTCCGACCGCCATGTGATGGAGAAGCTGATCGAGACGCGGTCGCCATTGTGCACGAAATGGGGCGCTTTGACCGGCACCAGTATTGCGTCGCCTGGCTCCAGCGGGACGGCGGTGCCCCTGTCCCGGAACACCTCGTCCCACACCAGATTGCGGTGCGCGCCCAGCGCGAAGCCCTCGCTCTTTTCCGCCGGGACCAGCATGGTGTCGCCCGCCGGGAAGACCGTCATCACCTTGCCACCTGCGATCTGGAGCAGGATATTATGCTCCGGGTCCATATGGAACGGGGTCACGCTGCCCGGTGAGGTCAGGAAGATGAACGCCTCGCGGTGCGCCATCGGGCCGGTGCGGGACTCCACCACGGCGCGCAGCGGTTCTAGGGCCGCGTCCAGCAGGGCGGCGTAGGCGGGGTCGCTCTCGACATTCTTGAGCACCATCCATGACCCGTTGTCGCCGATGGTGCGGATGGTCTGGGCGATAGAGAGGGTGGGGCGGGGGGTGTCCTCCGCCGTGATGCTCAGCGGCAATTTGCCTGGATTGTACTCGACCTGCGCGCCCGGCAGCCGGTCGGCCAGCGCGGCGATGGCGTCCACGGTCAGCAGCGGATGATCGGCCAGCCCATGGGTCAGCGGGGCAGGAAAATCGGGGTAGGCGGCGGCGAAGGCGGCCAGGGCGGCGGGGGCGAAAGTTACAGGATGACCAACCGAACGGGTGTTTTCGACGGCGGCCCCCGCGGGGGAATCCAACAGGGTGGTCATGCGCTCCTCCGGTGCCGCGCGCGGGCGGCCAGTGCCTCTATTGTGTCGATAGCGTAACGAGTTACCCGACCCCGTAGCCCGCGCAGCCCCGGCCGGTGCAGCGCGACGCGATATTGCACGATCGCGCGCCGTTCCGCCCACAGGCTGTCGATCATCGGGTGGCCGGGCATGGCGCAACTGTCCATCCAGGGCGTGCGCCGGTCGTCCAGCACGCGGGCGAGATTGTCCATCTCCACCAGCACGCCCGGCGAATAGCGGGCAAAGGCGGGATCATTGGCGATCTTGAACGAGAAACCCCCGCCGCCGCCGACGAAATTGACCAGCATGGCGATGGCCCGCCCGTCGCAGTCGATGCGCAGCATGTCGAGCCCGCCCGTGGCAAAAGCGTCGGCGCACGCCTGCCGGAAGAATCGCGCATTGGCCGGATCGGCGGTCAGCGCCGTGCCCTCCGCCCCCTTCCACCCCAGCGCCTCCAGCGCGAGGAAGGCGTCGCACCATGGCGACAGGTCCGCCGCATCGGTCAGCACCCGCCGTTCGATGCGGCCACATTCGGCCAGCCGGTTCTGCTGGCGGCGCAATTCCTTGCGCTTCTTGGACCGGACATTCTGCGTCCAATAATCCTCCGCCGAGAGGGGGCTGCGCAGCAGGGCGCGCTCATAACGTTCGATCTCGACGATGGTCCGGCCCTGCGCGGCGCACAGCGCGGCCAGCGCACGAACCGCCGGTCCATCGCCATCGACCAGCCGCAGGTGCAGGAAATCCCCCGACCAGTCGGCCGCGTCCAGTTGCGCGAGCAGGCCGCGCCAGCCATCCTCCTCCCGCCCGGCGCGCAGCAGCGGCGCGCCATAATAGCAATGGGGATGGACCCAGTTGGCGACATGCCGCGCCGGATAACGGCCATGGCGCGTGGCCGCGGCGACGGGCAGCCGGGCCAACAGCGTGGCTTCGCCGCCATCGCCGCTATCCTCCGTCACATCGAGCCGGCGAACCTGCCCCGCCGGATCGAACTGCGCCAGCGCGGCATGGAGCATGGCGGGTTCGTAGAAGCTGTTCGCCTCCGCCCATGGACAGGGAGCGGGAGACACGGGGTCGGCGGGAGGGGGGGGAGAGGGAGCGGACAGGGAGGCGGGGGGCATGGCGGCGCCCTGCGCCGGCGTCGCGCCCGCTTGCGTCCAATGATCGACCGGCTCCTGCTTCATGCCTTCGCGGGTACAGGGGAAATGTTAGGAAGCTGCTAAGCCATGGCGCGGTTTTGGGACCAATATGGTCGAAACGGGGCAAGGTTGCGCCAGCTTTGTGCCTGTTTTGCGCGCGATAGGGTCGCTGGATGCGGGTGTTGTGCGTCGTTCGGCGTTCGGCGGGGTGCGCGTGGCGGGTGGCAAGCCAACCATAGCCGGTCATGCCTGACGTTTTGCGTTGCGACCGTCCGCGAAGGATGCCGGGAAACGCCTGAGCGCCGGTCTGTCCTGAAAAGGGAAATCCGAGGGGTCTGCCAACCCCTCAAACCCGCCTCCATGACAGGATTTAAGACGGCTCACCGAAAGACACGAAGCGCATCATGTTGCCGTCCAGATCGCGCGCATAGGCACCGTAAGCATTAGGGCCATATTGCTGCGGACGCGGGCCGGGATCGCCTTCGTTATGGCCGCCGTTCGCGAACGCTGCGGCATGGGCGGCGCAGATTTCAGCCTCACTCTCGCACAAAAGGCCGGGCCATGGCGCCATGGCCCGGCACCGCCGCTTCCGGATTAAGAGGTCGGGCAACCCAGATGCGCCCGCCATCGCGCATTTGGCAGCGCAAGCCGTGCGGCATGAAATCCGCCAAAATCGTTCCGCCGATCACGGGCAACAGGGCAACAGGGCATCCTAACAGGGACGCGCTTTTGCCACGTCGTTCGATCCCATCATCCCATAGTTCATCGACATCATGGCCTCCTTCCCTTGGAACGTTGCGGAAACATGTGGCCGCGCCATGCGCCCGGCGCAATCCCCGGCCGTCAGGCCTCTATCCACCCAATTCGTCATCGCGAGGACAGCATGACCGCGAAAACAGGGGGTGAAGCGAGACGGGAGCTTCGGCGTCCTGCTCCTGAAGACGGACATATCCCGTCATTCGGGGTGACGGATGGGGGGGGCGGGAAGCCAGCGTGGCGGACATGACGCGGGGGCCGTGCGGATCGCCGAAAATCATGACCTGCCGTCGGGGGCTTGTGCTCTACAAGCGGTTGACTTGCCCCGGCGATCTGGCTCCAGAGTTGTGGTCCCGACGATCATGAGCGAAGAAAGGCACCGCGCATGGCATCCTCCCCGTTGACGGGCCTGCGCCTGTTGTTGCCCGCGCTGATGCCGTCCTGGCGCTTTTTCGACGCGGTGACGGCCAGTCCGCGCGTGGACTATGCCCTGTTGGCCGCGCCGGGAGAGGAGGCCGGGCCGTGGCGGGAGTTTCGGCCGCGCCCCGCCGTGCTGACGCCGGGGGTCATGCTGCGCCGGTTGCTGTGGAATCCGCAGTGGAACGAGAGCCTGTTCCTGGTCAGCCTGGCGGAGCGGATCATGCGCGCGCCCACGGTGGAGGCCGCCGGTCCCAGCGAGCTGGAGCTGATGTTGCGCGTGGCGCGGCATCTGGACCGGGAGGGGGGCTGTGATCCGGGCGGCTATCTGCAAATCCGGCTGCGCCTCGTTCGCTGTGCGGGTGGGGCGGAGGAGGGGGCGAGCGAGATCGTCTATCTCTCCGGCGCGCGTCCGATGGCCGGACTGGTCACGCGATGACGCTGGACCATGCCCTGACGCTGAGCTGTGCGATGATGGCGATGGCGTTCATCCAGCAGAGCCTGGAGCATCTGCGCCCCGCCGCGCGCCTGCACGAGAGGTTGTTGTTCGTCCCGCGCCTGATCCTGTCGCTGGCGTTGCTGGCGGTGTCGGCGGGCGCGATGATGGGGGTTGGCGTGCCGGGCGCGCTGGCGGGGGTGTTGCTGGTGGCGCTGGTGGTGAACCACCTCTTCATTTTGCCCTTTTTCAACGGCCCCTATAATGGCGGGGCGGACAAGATGAGCCTGCTGATCCTGTGCTGCGTCACCGGCGCCCATGCGCTGCCCGATGCGCGCTGGCGGGAGATGGCCTTTGGCTATCTGGGCCTGCAACTGCTGCTGTCCTATTTCATGGCGGGGTGGGTGAAGGTCATGAACCCGGACTGGCGCAGCGGGCGGGCGTTGCGGGATGTGTTCGGCTTTTCCGCTTATCCTGCGGGGGAGAATGTCCGCCGATGGGCCGGGCATCCCCGCCTGCTGTTCTGGGCGGGATGGGCGGTGATGGCGTTCGAGCTGATCTTTCCGCTGAGCTTTCTGTCCTATCCCACGCTGCTGGCGGGATTGGCGATGGCGGCGTTGTTCCATGGCGCGAACGCCTGCCTGTTCGGCCTCAACCGGTTTTTCTGGATCTGGATCTGCGCCTATCCGTCGATCCTGTGGTTGCAGGATCGGCTGCTGGGCTGACGGCGGGCGGGGTTATTTCGCGAACACCTGCACATGGCAGGGGTTGATCGCTTCGGGGGCGGGGCGTTTGCCGCTGATCCGGAAGCGCGCCATATAGCCGCCGGCAAAGGGGCTGTCGCGGAAATGGGACTGGCGGAAACCGACCGCCTCAAATTCGCATTTGAGGAGGGGCGGCGGGGTGCCGTGGTTGCCGGTCAGCCGGTCGGCGTCGACCACGACCACCTCCCCATCCGGTTTCAGCGCGGGGTAGAGCCGCCAGAGGAAGGCGTAAGGCTCCGCAATCTCATGGTACATATGGACCAGGAAGATGCGGTCGAAACTGGCGGCGGGCAGTTTGGCGTCGTCGGGCGTGCCCAGCTTGACGCTGACATTCTGCCAGTTCTCCCGGTTGATGCGGCGGCCCAGCGCGTCGATGATCTCCGGCACGATGTCCTCGGCCAGCACGCGGCCCTCCGGCCCCACGCGCCGGGCGAGGCGGACGGTGTAATAGCCCTCGCCCGCGCCGATGTCCGCCACGGTCATGCCGGGGCGCACGTCCGCCATGGTCATGATCTGGTCGGATTCGTTGAGCCGGTCGCGCGCTTCCTCGTCCGACCAGCGGGTGGAGATGATCGCGGCGACGGGCCGGTCGGCGGCGGGGAAGGCGCGGGCGCTGTGGGTGCGGCCGTCGCTCTCGTCCGCGCCCATGCCGTCGCAACCCGCCACGACGGCCGCGCCCGCCGTGACCGCGACGGCGGCCAGCGCGAGGAGCAGGCGGGAGCGGCGGGCCAGCATGGCCATTCAGCCCTTCGCGCGCCGGGGGCGGGGGGCTGTCCCGCCCCGCGCCTGCGTCTGTGCAGGGTTCCACGATTGCGGCTGCGCGCTGGCCTGTGCACGGGGCTGCATAGGGGGCAGCGGGGACAGCGGGTACAGGGACAGCGGGTACAGGGACAGCGGTGGCAGAGACAGGGGCGCGATGGCGCGGGGGCGACGATCGGCGCCGATTGCGCCGCTCCCCGCGTCAGGGTTCATCCGGGCAGAGGCAGGCCGACCGATCAATCGACGTCCTCGACCTCGACCTTCTCGCCCGTCACCTTCTGGCTGAGCGCGGCGGCCATGAAGGGGTCGAGCGCGCCGTCCAGCACGTCGTCGGGCGAGGTGGAGGTGACGCCGGTGCGCAGATCCTTCACCAGCTGGTACGGCTGGAGGACGTAGGAGCGGATCTGGTGGCCCCAGCCGATCTCCGTCTTGGCCGCATAGTCGGTGCTGGCCTCGGCCTCGCGCTTCTGCATCTCCGCCTCGTACAGGCGGGCCTTCAGCATGTTCATCGCGGTCGCGCGGTTCTTGTGCTGCGAACGGTCGTTCTGCGACGCGACGATGATACCCGACGGAACGTGGGTGATGCGGACGGCGGAGTCGGTCGTGTTGACGTGCTGGCCACCCGCGCCCGACGCGCGATAGGTGTCGATCTTGAGGTCGCTCTCCTTGATGTCGATCTCGAAACTGTCGTCGATCACCGGATAGACCCACACGGACGAGAAGCTGGTGTGCCGCCGCGCCGCGCTGTCATAGGGGCTGATGCGGACGAGGCGGTGGACGCCGCTCTCCGTCTTGGCATAGCCATAGGCGTTCTCGCCCTTGATGAGCATGGTGGCGGACTTGATGCCCGCCTGCTCGCCCGCATGATAGTCGACGATCTCGACCTTGTAGCCGCGCCGTTCGGCCCAGCGATAATACATGCGCTGGAGGATTTCGGCCCAGTCCTGCGATTCGGTGCCGCCTGCGCCGGCGTTGATCTGGATATAGGTGTCGAAACCGTCGGCCTCGCCGGACAGCAGCGCCGTCACCTTGTCCTTGTCCGCGCGGTCGGCCAGCGCGGAAAGGGCGGCCACGCCCTCGTCCCCCAGCGCGCTGTCGCCTTCCTCGTCCGCCATCTCGATCAGTTCGGCGGTGTCGGTCATCTCCGTCTCGATGGAGCGGGTGGCGGTGATGGCGTTGTCCAGCCGGGTGCGCTCGCGCATCACCTCCTGCGCCTTCTTCTGGTCGTCCCACAGCGTCGGATCCTCGACCCGCGCGTTCAGCTCGTCCAGACGGCGCAGCGCACGGTCCCAGTCGAGCGCGGTGCGCAGGAGGGCCAGGGCGGCGTTGATACGGTCACAATAGGCTTGCGCTTCGGCGCGCATCGTCTTTCTCCAAATGCCTGTGCGCGGGGGCCGTGTCGGACCGCCCGTGCGCGAATATCAATATATGCCGCCTTGGTCGCCCGCGAAATCCCAGCTGGCCTGTGGCCCTGCGTTGCGCCGGGCGGCGGTCGCCTGCGCCTTGCCCGCCGTCATCTCGTCAAGGCGCATGGATCGTTTCGGTTCCGTATCGGGCTTGAACGCTTCCCAGATGATCGCCGCCTTCGGCTCGTTGGTCGGCCAGCCGCTGAAGATTCGGCGGCCCGACTGGCGGTCGATGCGGACCATGCGGATGCCCGCAGGCGCGACGAAGGGCTTGACCGGCATGGGGTCGAGGATCGGCTTCATCGCCTCCTTCCAGATCGGCGCGGCGATGCGGCCGCCCTGTGCGTATCCGCCCAGGCTGCGCGGCTGGTCATAACCCAGATAGACGCCCGCCACGATGTCCGGCGACCCGCCCACGAACCAGACGTTGGTCGGGCCGGAGGTGGTGCCGGTCTTGCCGAACAGGGGCCGTTTGAGGTCGGCCAGCACGGTGGCGGTGCCGCGCTGCACGACTCCCTCCGTGATGTGTACCATCTGGTAGGCGGTCATGGGGTTCATCGCCTGCACCGACGTCGGCGCGAAGCGGGGCATGGCCCGCCCGTCCCACTGCGGTTTGTTGCAGCCGTCGCAGGGGCGCCAGTTGTCCGGCCAGATCACCCGGCCATGGCGGTCCTGCACATAGTCGATGGGCCGCGCCACCATGCGGCGGCCCTGATTGGCCAGCATCGCATAGGCGTTGACCAGCCGTTCGACCGTGGTGTCGCCGGATCCCAGCGCAACGGCCAGATAGGGGGAATAATCGCCGATTCCCATCCGCTTGATAAGGCGTACGACACGGTCCATGCCGGTCTGCGACGCGGTGCGCACCGTCATCAGGTTGCGCGACTGTTCGATGCCCCAGCGCATGGTGTGCGAGCCGCCCATGCCCCGGCTGTCGAAGTTGCGGAAGCATTTGCGGCCCAGCCGCCCGCCCTGGTCGATGCAGAAGGAACCGTCGAGGACGATCGACGCGGGCGTCATGCCATTGTCGAGCGCGGCGGAATAGACGAACGGCTTGATCGTCGATCCCGGCTGCCGCATCGCCTGCGTCACGCGGTTGTAGGAGGAGAGGCGGGAATCGAAGCCGCCCTGCATGGCCAGCACGCGGCCATGATGGACATCCTCGATCATCATGCCGCCCGACACGGCGGGGATGTTGCGCAGGGCATAGCTGCCGCCGCCCACCGGCTTGACCACGATCAGGTCGCCCGGCTTCATCGCCACGAAGGCGCTGGTCCCGGCCTTGCGATAGGCCATTTGCGCCGCCGATGCGGGCAGGGTGCCGGTCGATCCGCCGCGAAAGCCGATGGTGGCGCTGTCGCCGTTCTTGGACAGGACGGCGGCGACGCGCCAGTCCTCATGATCCACGCCCTTGTTGCTGGTCGCCAGTTCCGACGCCCAGCGTTCGCCGGGGTCGATGGTGGCGAGCGGGCCGGACCAGCCATGACCCGCGTCATAGCGCAGCAGGCCGTTGCGCAGCGCCTTGCTGGCCTGCGCCTGCATGAACGGCTGGATGGGGGTGCGGACCCACAGGCCGCCCGCGTAGATGCTGTTCGGTCCGTCCTTCGCGCTCTCCCCGAACTTGTCGATCAGGCGGCGGCGGACCTCCTCCATATAATAGCCGCCGATCCGCTCATAGCCGTCGGCGCGCTGGTTCACCGTGCCCAGCGGTTCCGCCTGTGCCGCGGCGCGCTGGCTGGCGGTGATATAGCCATTCTTCTCCATCTCCCCCAGCGCCCAGTTGCGCCGGTCCAGCGCCCGTTCGAGGCCGGTCGGGGATTCGGGGCGATAGTTGGACGGCCCCTTGGGCAGGATGGCGAGATAGGCCATCTGCGGCAGGGTCAGGTCGGCCACGTCCCGGTCGAAATAGGCGCGGGCGGCGGCCTGTACCCCATAGGCGTTGCGGCCCAGGAAAATCTCGTTGAGGTAGAGTTCGAGGATCTGATGCTTGGTCAGCGCATCCTCCATCCGCCAGGCCAGGATCATCTCCTTGACCTTGCGCGTCGGTGAATAGGCGTCGCCGATCAGCAGGTTCTTGGCCACCTGTTGCGTGATGGTGGAGCCGCCCTTGGCCCGGCGGCCCGACCCGATCTTCGTCACATAGTCGAAGACCGCGCCCGCAAAGCCGGGGAAGTCGACGCCATGATGATCGAAGAAGGTCTTGTCCTCCGCCGACAGATAGGCGGCGATGAGTTGCGGCGGGAAATCGCTGTACTGGAGCTGGACGCGCCGTTCGCGGGCATAGCTGTGGATCGGCTGGCCATTGCCGTCGCGCACGATGGTCGGCAGCGGCGGTTCATAGGTCAGCAGGGCGTCGGCGTCGGGCAGGTCGCGCGCGAACACCAGCCAGAACAGGCCGAACAGGATGAGCAGCCCGCCCGCCGCAAAGGCCAGCCAGCGCACGAAGCGCCCCGCCCAGAGCGCGCGCAGCCGTCCCCTGATGCCCCCATCGTCCCGAACGATCCGGAAATTCTGCTTCTCGCTCGCGTCTTCCGCCATAGGTTCCGGCCTGTAACCTGTCCGTGGTCAGTTGGAAACGCTTTTGCGGGCGCACGCCGCTTATCCGTGCGCCAAGGTCGGCCTATCCGTGCGCCAGCGTGGCGTGGAGGAGGTCGCGCACGGCGTGGAGGTCGGGTGCGATGGCCACGCACAGCGCCTGCATCTCGTCATTGGCGTCGAGCAGGTCGGGCACCATGATCGTCATCATCCCCGCCGCGCTGGCGGAGCGCACGCCATTGTGCGAATCCTCCACCGCCACGCACAGGGCGGGATCGACGCCCAGCCGCGCCGCCGCCGTCAGGAAGGGATCGGGCGCGGGCTTGCCCTGCGCATAGTCGCCGAACGCCACGACATGATCGAACCGATGGGTCAGCGCATGGGCGGCAAGATGGTGGCGCGCGGCCGCATGCGCGGAGGATGTGGCGATGGCGCGGGGCAGCCCCCATGCGTCCAGCGCGTCGAGCAGTTCCTCAACGCCCGGCTTCAGCGCCAGTTCGTCGGGCAGCAGGGCGTCGAAGCGGGCGAGCACTTTCGTGCGAAAGGCGTCCGCCGCGAAATCCGGGCCATAATGTTCGACCAGCCGCGCGCTGGTGGTGGGCCATGGGTTGCCGATGCTGCTGAGGAGCAGCGCCTCCGTCATCACATGCCCTTCGTCCGCCGCGGCGGCGAACCATGCGGTGCGGTAGAGCCGTTCCGTGTCGAACAGGATGCCGTCCATGTCGAAGACGATGGCGATGGGGCGACGGGGAAGGGGCATGGGGGAGGGCTTTCGCGAAGGGTGTGTGGGTGGTTGGGTGGCTAGGGTGCCGGGGCGTTGGGGTTGTTCGGCGCCCGTGGTGCCGAATGGTCGGGAGGATGGCGGAAAAGCGCAAGAATCGGCAATCGGATTTTTGGAGGGTCGGTTTGCCGGGTGTCGAGGGTGGCGCGGTGGCGGAGTGATGGGTTGTGGGTATTGGCCACCCGCGTTGGGAGGCCGATGATCCGCTCGCCTTGCAACACAGGCATCGGCTTTTTCGTCACCCGAATCCAGTCCGCAGTTGTCCCGGTTGAGTATGTCTGCGTGCTCCCCTTCGTCCTGAGCTGGTCGAAGGACTGTCCTGTCCCTTCAATGCGGCTGCAAAAGCGAAGCACTGCCCTTCGACAAGTTCAGGGCGAACGGTGATTATATCCTCCTGGCGCAAGTGGGACTTGATCCGGGGTGTTCAGGTGGATGCGATCAGGCACAGGCGGGATCCCGGATCAGGTCCGGCATGACGACGGTGGAGATGGTGGCGGGACGGCGTTCGCCAGGTCCGCCTAACCGCTCTTGCCGGGCTTCTTCAGGCCGAGTCGCGTGCGGGGCGAGGTTTTGGGACCGGCTTTGGGCACGGTCTTGGGCGGGGCTGCGGATGCGCCGGCCGGGGCCGGGCGGGTGACGACCACCACGCCGTTCTTTTGCCGCACCAGCACCTCCACCCCGCCCATGCGGCGGTTGAGCCGTCCGGCCGCGACATTGGGGGACGGGGGCACCGGGGGCATGGCGCGCAGGGCCTTCTGGATCGCGATCCGGTTCTTGCCCACGGTCTTGATGCCCGCCTTTCGCGCGCGGGCGTCGCGCTGGTGTTTTACAGCCGATGCCGCCTCGTCCCCTTCGGCGGCCCTGCGCCGTGTCGCGCCGGGGCCTATGATGGTCGACCCGCCCAGATAGCTGCCCCGCTTCATGGCGCGTCAGTCCGCCGATGCCCGCGCGAAATAGACGGTGATGGCGCGCACCACGCCGTCCGCGATGCGCCGCTGCCCGGCGGCGCTGCGGATCAGGCCGCCATCCTCGTCATTGCTGATATAGCCGGTTTCCAGCAGCACGGAGGGCGTGTCCGGCGATTTCAGCACGATGAGCGAGGCGAAGCGGTGGGCGGGCTTTTGAAAGGGGATGAGCGACGCGCCCTCCCGCTCCAGGATGCGGGCGAACTGGCTGGACCGGCCCATGGTGTCGCGCTGGGTCAGGTCGATCAATATGTTGGAGACGGCCGACGACTGGCCGGACAGGTTGACGCCGTTCAATATGTCCGCGCGGTTTTCCCGCGCCGCCAGCCGGGCCGCCTCCCGGTCGGAGGCGACTTCCGACAGGGTGTAGATGCTGGCCCCGCGCGCGTCGGGATTGGCGGCGGCGTCCGCATGGACCGACAGGAACAGGTCCGCGCCCAGCCGCCGGGCCAGGTCATAGCGTTCCTGGAGGATCAGATAGGCATCCTCGTTCCGGGTCAGCGCGACGCGGAAGCGGCCCGTGCGGAGCAGCGCCGTCCGGATGGCGCGCGCGATGGAGAGCGTCACGTCCTTCTCCCGCCAGCCATGGGTGGCGTTGACCGCACCGGGATCATGCCCGCCATGCCCGGCGTCGATCATGATGAGGGGGCGGTCGGGATTGTCCGGCCCGGCGACCGGCGGCAGGCCGATGGCGGGGGCGGACGCCGGTATGGCGACGGTGATGCTGTGCGTCTGGCGCGCGCGCCGCGCCATGCGCGCGGGCAGGGGGGCTGCCCGCCCGTCCACCCGCACATCCATCAGGCCCGCCGCGCGGGGTGCGGCGGGGGACGGAAGGGCGGCGGCAGGGGGCGCGATCGCGATCACGGCGAGGAGGAGAAGCATTGGCCCTATATTGCGCTGTCCGCCTGCCGCCGGTCCACCGCTTTTTGCCGTCGACGCCAGCATGACGTCCTGTGCCGGTCCTGTCGCCTGTCATACAGCCGTAAAATTCGCCGTTGCCCCCATGACAAAGGGCTGCTAGCCATAGGTGTCTGGCAAGTGTCCGTTAACTATATCGGTGCATGGACTTGACCGGGTTTTCTTCATCGCTCCCTTTTTCAAAGCGATGCCACAGGTTGATGCTGCATGAGGTATGATTTGTCCGTCCGTCAGCGCGCTTTTGAGCGGCAGATGGCATGGACAGCTGACCGGCGCGCCCGATGGACAATCGGGCATGACCCCATCGAATTGGGGACGACCGGCGCGGCCGATGCAGCAGACGCATCTATTTTTTCACCCCATTGGACCCGTTCGCGACAGAATGGCGCAATTTTGCGCCCATCGCTGTATCGCGCGGCGGACTCCGCCAACAAGTCCATCCGGCAGCATCGGGCACGCCCCGACAGGCGGGATGGCTGGAGATATTTGAATGACACTTCGCATGTTGATCGATGCGCGCCACCGGGAGGAAACCCGGGTCGCCGTCGTCAAGGGAAACCGGATCGAGGAATTTGATTTCGAGTCCGCCGAGCACAAGCAGCTCAAGGGCAACATCTATCTCGCCAAGGTAACGCGCGTCGAACCGTCGCTTCAGGCGGCGTTCGTCGACTATGGTGGCAACCGTCACGGCTTCCTGGCCTTCTCGGAAATCCATCCCGACTATTACCAGATCCCGCGCGAGGACCGCGAGGCGTTGCTGGCCGAGGAGGCGGAACATGCCGCCGAGGAAGCGGCTTTGCGCGAGGCCGAGGACGAGGATTATGACGGCCCGGATCATGACCATGACGGGCATGAGCATGGCTTTGACGACCAGGCCCATCATGACGAGGACGACGACCATCATGGCCATCATGGCGATGCGTCGGCCGAAGAGGGCGCCGAGGACGGCACCGACACGGGCGAGCGCGCCGAGGGCGAGAGCGAAGGCGAAGGTTCGGGCGAAGAGGGTGGCCGTGGCCGTCCGCGCCGCCGGGGCGGCAGCAAGATCGACGCCGCCGCCGAGGAGCTGCGCCGCAAGCGCATGGCGCTGCGTCGCCGCTACAAGATCCAGGACGTCATCCGCCGCCGTCAAGTGCTGCTGGTGCAGGTCGTCAAGGAAGAGCGCGGGAACAAGGGCGCGGCGCTGACCAGCTATCTGTCGCTGGCCGGTCGCTATTGCGTCCTCATGCCCAACACCAGCCATGGTGGCGGCATTTCGCGCAAGATCAGCAATAACGCCGACCGCAAGCGGTTGAAGTCGATCATCGCCGAACTGGCGCTGCCGTCGTCCATGGGTTGCATCGTCCGCACGGCGGGCCTGAGCCGCACGAAGCCGGAAATCCGCCGCGACTTCGACTATCTCGCCCGGCTGTGGGACGAAATCCGCGAGAACACGCTGGGCGCGACCGCGCCCGCGCTGATCCACAACGACTCCGACCTTATCAAGCGCGCGATCCGCGACATCTACAACCGCGACATCGAGGAAGTGATCGTCGAGGGCGAGCATGGCTATAAGGCGGCGAAGGATTTCATGCGCCTGCTGATGCCCAGCCATGCGCGCAAGGTCCGCACCTATGCCGACCCCGTGTCGCTGTTCCAGCGGTTCGGCGTGGAGGACCAGCTGGCCGCCATGTATCATCCGGTCGTGCAGCTCAAGTCGGGTGGCTATCTGGTCATCAACCCGACCGAGGCGCTGGTGTCGATCGACATCAACTCCGGCCGTTCGACCCGCGAGCATAATATCGAGCAGACGGCGACCGCCACCAACCTGGAGGCGGCGCGCGAGATCGCCCGTCAGTTGCGCCTGCGCGACATGGCCGGCCTGGTCGTCATCGACTTTATCGACATGGAGCATAACTCCAACGTCCGTAAGGTCGAGAAGGCGATGAAGGAGTCGCTGAAGGACGATCGCGCCCGTATCCAGATCGGCCGCATCTCCAGCTTTGGCCTGATGGAGATGAGCCGCCAGCGCCTGCGCACCGGTGTGCTGGAAGCGTCCACGCGCGCCTGCCCGCATTGCGAGGGAACCGGACTGGTTCGCACGGCATCGTCGGCGGGCCTCAGCGCGCTGCGCCTGCTGGAGGAAGAGGCCGCGCGCGGTCGCGGCTCCATCATCACGCTGCGCGCCAGCCAGGAAGCCGCCTTCTACGTCCTCAACAACAAGCGGCGCGAGATCGACGAGATCGAGGCCCGCTATGGCGTGCTGGTCCAGATCTTGCCCGATGGCGAGGACGAGGGCGCGCGCATGTCCGTCGAGGCGACCGGGCCGCGTCCTGAAAAGGTCGTGACCTACGCCCCCGTCGTGGAGGAGCCTGAAGAGGACGAAATCTACGACGAGGAAGAGGTCGAGGAAGAAGAAGCCGAGGTCGAGGTCGAGGACGAGGGCGAGCGCGCACCGCGCGAGCGTTCGAACGGCGAAGACCGGGGCGACGACGGCAACCGCAAGCGCAAGCGCCGCCGCCGTGGCCGTCGCGGCCGCCGCGATGGCGAGCCGGGCGAGGGCAATGGCGATGGTTCGGTTGACGGTTCGGGCGAAGGTTCGGGCGACGACGAGGCCGGCAATGGCGATGCGGGCGACGACGCTGGCGACAAGGAGGGCGGCGCTGCCCCCACCGCGTCCGAAGGCGACGCCGCAGCGGTTGGCGACGATGGCCAGCCCCGCAAGAGCCGTCGCGGTCGCCGGGGTGGCCGTCGCCGTCGTGGTGGCGAGAATGGCAGTTCCGAGACTGGTGCCGCTGACAGCGATGGCGAGTCGGTCGCAGCGGATGCGGTGGCTGGCGAAGGCGATGCCGGTGACATCGTCCCCGTCGCGGACGCCGTCGTCGAAGCGCCCGTCGCAGACGTGGCCGTCGAGCCGGAGCGCAAGACGCGCCGCCGTCCCCGCGCCCGAAAGGGTGCCGAGGAGGCTGTCGCCGTGGACGCGCCCGTCGCCGTTGTCGAAGCGCCCGCAGCCGAAGCGCCTGTCGCAGAGGATGCAGCCGAAGAGGTGAAGCCCAAGCGTCGCGGTCGCAGGACCAAGGCGCAGATCGAAGCGGAAGCCGCGGAGGCAGCGGCACTGGCCGCCGCGCCCGCCGCAGCCCCGGCTGTCGAGGCCGAGCCGGACGCGCCCGCACCCAAGCCGCGCCGGACCCGCGCGAAGAAGGTGAAGGCGGACGAGGGCGCCGAGGCCGGCGCACCCGCCGCCGAGGCGGCGACGCCTGCTCCGGCGGAGGCTCCGGCCGCTGCCGAGGCATCGTCCGATCAGGGCGAAGCCGGCGAAGTGAACGAATCGGGCGAGCCGGTTCGTCGCGGCTGGTGGCAGCGCACCTTCGGCAACTGAGGCAGGACCGGCGGTCCCTATGTGGACCGGCAGTCATTGATCCAGACCGGCGACGGCCCCGCTCCTGTGCGGTGGTCGTCGCCGATCCGGTCGCCCGATGCCGGGCGGCGGGACCATCGGGTTGGGGAGTGCCCCTCCGGGCCGGTCGGTGCCGGTGTCCTGGCTCCGGGCCGTCGAGTCCGGGACAGGGTTTCAAGGCGGGTTTTTCCGAGACCTGTTTGTCGGGGCGCGCTGTCCGGGCTGGACGGCAGCGGGATGATCGCGCCGCACCGATAAGCGGGTGGGGCATGTGGACAGGCCGCACGATCGCGTTAGACTGCGATCAGGTTTCCTTGAATCGTCATTGCGAGCGCAGCGAAGCAATCCACGGCACCCCTGCATGATGGGTGGGGCTTTGCCCGCCTTCAATTCAGGGCGCTCGCAAGGGCGGGGTTGATGCATTCAACGGCATCACGCGGCAGGAACGGTGTATGCAGGCAGGGCATATTGGGCCAGACAGGTGGGCCAGAGTATAGCGGATCAGAGTATAGGCAGGCGATGCAGACGGGCCAGACAGATGGGCCATACAGACAGGGCCCGTTCAGGCAGAGGCAGTATGACGGCATCATGGCACCGCTGAAGCCCCGCCTTTTTCGCCGACTGTCGGGCGTTTTTTCCGCCTGTGCGGAGCGCCTTGGCCGTGGCCGGACGGGCGACGCATCGGACGGCGACGCTCCCATCCGCGATCCCCGCATCAGCAACACCCGCATCCGCGACGCACGCCTTGTCGGCGCCCCTCGTTTCGCTGTCCGCAGCGAGGCCCCTATCCGCCGCGATGCCGACAGGTTCGCCAGCCGTCCCCTGCGCGCCCTGCGCGGGGCGGTCGCCATGGCGCTGCTGCTCCACCTCAGCCTCTCACCCGCCAGCGCGCAACAGATGCTGCGCGATGCGGAGACGGAGGCGTTGCTGGCGGAGGCGTCGGCCCCGCTCATCAAGGCGGCGGGTCTCGACCCGCGCAATGTGCAGGTTCTGCTCATCAACGATCCGAGCATCAACGCCTTTGTCGCGGGTGGCCAGATCGTGTGGCTCCACACCGGCCTGCTGGCGGAGGCGGACAATATCAACCAGGTGCAGGGCGTCATCGCCCATGAACTGGGCCATATCGAGGGCGGCCATATCATCCGCTCGTCGGAGGGGATGAAGGTCGCGACCGGAATCACCCTGCTCAGCCTCGTGCTGGGCGCGGCGGCGATTGCGGCGGGCGGCGGCGAGGCGGGGATGGGCATATTGGCCGCCGGGCAGCAGGCGGCGATGGGCAAATATCTGGCCTTCAGCCGAACGCAGGAAAGCAGTGCCGATCTGGCGGGCGCGCGCTATCTCCACACCGCCGGGATCACCGGCAAGGGCAGTCTGGAGTTCTTCAAGAAGCTCCAGAACCTCGAATATCGTTATCGCGTCGCGGAGACGGCGGACGATGGCTATGCCACGACCCACCCCATGTCCGGCGACCGGATTGCGACGCTGACCGACCTGTACAAGGCGGACCCGGCGTGGAACCGCCCGATCGACCCGGCGCTGGAGGCGCGGTTCGAGCGGGTAAAGGCCAAGCTGATCGGTTTCGTGTCCGACCCGCCGGTGACGCTGCGCAAATATCCGCCCAGCAACATGACCGCGCCCGCCCTCTATGCCCGCGCCTATGCCTGGCACAAGGGCGCCTACCCGGAACAGGCGCTGGGCGCGGCGGACAATCTGCTGCAATATTTGCCCAACGACCCCTATTTCCTGGAGTTGAAGGGCCAGATATTGCTGGAGAACGGCCATCCGGCGGACGCCATCGCGCCGTTGCGGCGCGCGGCGGCGGGCACGGCGAACAACGGCCTGATCGCGGGGATGCTGGGCCATGCGCTGGTCGCGACGGAAGACCCGTCGCATCTCGACGAGGCGGAGCGGGTGCTGCGCAGCGCGCTGGCCCGTGATCGGGAAAATCCCTTTGCCTGGTATGTGCTGGGCACCGTCTATGCGCGCAAGGGCGACCTGTCGCGCGCCGCGCTGGCCAGTGCGGAGCAGTCCAACCTGTCCGGCGACGAGCCGCAGGCGCTGCGGCAGGCGGAACGGGCGATGGCGGGCCTGAAACCCGGCACCAATGACTATCTGCGCGCTCAGGACATCGTGATGGTGTCGCGCGGCGCGATGGAACGCAGCAGGAAGAAAAAGAAATGACCGACACGATCACCCCCGGCACGCTGGCTCGCGCGGGGCGCACCATGCTGGGCGCCATCTTTACGCGGACCGGCCCGCGTCGGCCCCTGCGCTCGCGCGTTACCCTGCCGCTGGCGATGGTCGCGGTGGTGGGCGTGGGGGCGGCCGCGGGCGCGGCGCTGACCGGCGACAAGGCCGGGGATGTGCCCGCCGCCGAACGGGCGCGGATCGAGGCGGTGGTGCGCGACTATATCCTCGCCCACCCGGAGATCATCCCCGAAGCCATCGAGAAACTGCGCGGGCAGGAGATGGCCAAGTCGGTCAACGACAATCGCAAGGATCTGGAAACGCCCTATGCCGGGGCGTGGGACGGCGCGGCGGACGGCGATGTCACGCTGGTCGAATTCTTCGATTATGCCTGTGGCTATTGCCGGGCGTCCGCCCCCTATGTCGCCCGACTGGTGGCGGAGGACAAGCGGTTGAAGGTCGTCTATCGCGAGCTGCCGATCCTGGGCGAGGACAGCATCGTCGCGGCGCGTGTCGGCCTGCTGGCGGCGGACAGCGGCAAATATCCCGCCTTTCACAAGGCGATGTACGATGGCGAGAAGGTGGACAAGGGCGGCATCCTGAGCGCCGCCGACAAGGCTGGACTGGACAAGGCCAAGGTGCAGGCGATCCTGTCGTCGCGCGGCACCGCCGACGAATTTGGCAAGAATGTCGGGCTGGCGCAGGCGCTCAACGCGCGGGGGACGCCGCTGTTCGTGGTGGGCGACCAGATCCTGCATGGCGATGTGGGCTATGACGCGCTGAAAGAGGCCATCGCGAAGACGCGGGCCAGCAAGAAGAAACCCTGAATCCGCGGTGGTGCCGAGGCGTGGACATTTGACCTCTCCCGACCGTTGCGGAGGACGGGGAGCGGGTCGGTGAACGGAAGGAAGAGGGCCGTGCTACTGATGATATGGGGCGTGATGCCCGATCCCGTGCGGCGCGGCTGAACATGGACCGCCACGCCCCCGACGCCGCCGCGATCGAGGCGCTGGCCCAGCGCGCCATCGACCGCATACCCGATGCGTTGCGCGCGCACCTCGACGGCATCGTCTTTCGGGTGGAGGAGTTTGCGGACGAGGAGGCGCTCGCCGCGCTGGGCATCGAGGATGCGTGGGAGCTGAGCGGCCTGTACGAAGGGCGGCCGCTGACCGAACGGAGCATCTGGGAATCGGGCGACCTGCCGCCGCGCATCCGCCTGTTCCGCCGGCCGCTGCTGGAGGAATGGGTGGATACGGGCGTCGCGCTGGACGACCTGATCGCCCATGTCATCATCCATGAGATCGGCCATCATTTCGGCTTTTCGGATGAGGATATAGACGCGATCAATAGGGGCCGGGATTAGGGCGGGGCGGGATCAGGGCGTGATGATTTCCCCCTGAGTCGTCATGCGGGCGTAACGAAGCAATCCAGGAGCGCCGAAGGGAGTCGGTTGGGCTTCGCCCGCCGTCGGTTCGCTGCGCTGGCACGGGCGAGGTGGGGCAATCTGATGTCGTCACGCCCGCGCCATCATCCGACCCGTGGCATACGGTTCCACGCATCCAGCGCCGCGACCTTATAGGCCTCCGCCAGCGTCGGATAGTTGAAGGTATTCTCGATGAAATAGTCGATCGTGCCCTTCAGGTTCAGCACCGCCTGCCCGATGTGGATCAGCTCCGTCGCGCCTTCCCCGATGATATGCACGCCCAGCAGCCGCCGGGTCTTGAGCGAGAAGATCATCTTCAACATGCCATGGTCCAGCCCCATGATATGGCCGCGCGATGTCTCCCGAAAGCGGGCGATGCCGCACTCATAATTGATCTTGCGGTCGTGCACCTCCTGCTCGCTCATTCCCACGGTGGAGATTTCGGGAACGGCGTAGACGCCATAGGGGAAATAGGCGGGGGCGGGGGGCACCGGCAGGTCGAACGCATGGCAGGCGGCGATGCGCCCCTGCTCCATGGAGGTGGAGGCGAGGCTGGGGAAGCCGATCACGTCGCCCGCCGCATAAATGTGCGGCACTGCGGTCTGGAACGTCTTGGCATCGACGGTCAGCCGCCCGCGCGCGTCCGTCTCCAGTCCGCACTCCGCCAGCCCCAGCGACGCCGTCGCGCCCATCCGCCCGGCGCAATAGAGCAGCATTTCGGTGCGCACCGACCGGCCATCCTCCGTCGTGGTGCAGATGCGCCCGCCGGCGTCCCTGACCGCGGAGACGACCGGCGACCCCAGCCGGAAGGTCACGCCCCGGTCGCGCAACTGGTGGACGAACTCGTCGATAATCTCCCGGTCGACGAAATCAAGGAAGGTGGAGCGCGGCTCGATCACCGTCACCGCCACGTCCAGCGCGGAGAAGATGGTGGCATATTCGATGCCGATCACGCCCGCCCCGACCACGGTCATGGTGCGCGGCAGGCGGGGCATCTCCACAATCTCGTCGCTGTCCATGATGTCCGGGTCGGCGAAATCTATGCCGTCGGGATGGAAGGGGATGGTGCCGACCGCGATCAGGAACCGGTCGCCCTGCACCACCATCTCGCTGGAATCCGGGGCGAAGACGACAATATGGTTGGGATCGACGAAGCGCGCGAAGCCGGACATGGTGTGCACGCCGTTACGCTGGAACTGATGCTCCAGCACGTCCACCTCATGCTCCAGCGTCTTGGTCAGGCGCATGCCCAGGTCGTCGCTGCTGATGTCCTTCTTGACGCGGTAGGAGCGGCCGTAGAAGCCGCGCTCCCGCCAGCCGGACAGGTTCAGCGCGGTCTCGCGCAGCGTCTTGGACGGGATGGTGCCGGTGTGGACGGAGACGCCGCCGACCCGCTTGCGCCCCTCCACCACCAGCACGGACTTGCCTAGCTTGGCCGCCTGCACGGCGGCGCGGCGCCCGGCGGGGCCGCTGCCGATCACGACGAGATCATATTTTTCCATGGCGTCTTTTCCCCCAATGCGGCCATCCCCATGTCCCCGATCAAGGACCATGGCCGCGAACCCCCGACACCCTCTGTCCGGCCCATGCTATGATGTTCCCGTCCCGTTGCAAAGGTGCGTCGGGAACCGGCCGGATCGCCCGCCTCTTATGCCTGTATCTGGGGCGGGAGAGGAAGGCCCCGCTTGCGTCTTGAAGACAAGGTGCGTTATTAACATATAACACCTCCAGGAGGATTTGATGGCCACCAACGCCCCTACGCAAGCCCGTGAGGATTTGACCCTGACCCCGCCGGAGCCGGTCGCGCCGGTGACGCCGGAGAAGGCGGCGGGCCTCGTCCCCATCGACGCGGAGACACGATCGAAGCTGGAGGAGCGGGTCGACGCCTTTGTGGGCGAACTGGCCGCGCTGGACGCCAACAGCCCGGAATTCGGGGCGAAGGTTGATCAGATTACCGCCATGGGGCGCAGGGAGGTCGCGGATGCGGCGGGCCATTCCAGCCGTTTCCTCGACCGGCCGGTGCGCGCGATGGACGCGGACAGCAAGGTGGGGGCGGACCTCGCCGCGTTGCGCCGCACGGTGGAAGACCTCGACCCCGGTCGTCGTGGCCGGCTGACCGCGCCGCGCAAATTGTTCGGCATCATCCCGTTCGGCAACCGGATGCGCGGCTATTTCGACGGCTACAAGAGCAGCCAGAGCCATATCAACGCGATCCTGACCAGTCTGGCCAGCGGCAAGGACAGCCTGCTGAAGGACAATGCCGCCATCGACGTGGAGCGGCAGAATATGTGGGCGACCATGGGCCGTCTGGAACAGATGATCCACATCGCCAAGGTCATGGACGGGCGGCTGGAGGCCAAGGCGTTCGAACTGGAAAGCGCCGATCCGGCCAAGGCCAAGGCGATCCGGGAGAGCGCGCTCTTCTACGTCCGGCAGCGCACCCAGGATCTGCTGACGCAGATGGCGGTGACGGTCCAGGGCTATCTGGCGCTGGATCTGGTGAAGAAGAATAATGTCGAGCTGGTTAAGGGCGTGGACCGGGCGTCCACCACCACCGTCGCCGCGCTGCGCACCGCCGTCACCGTGGCGCAGGCGCTGATGGGGCAGAAGCTGGTACTGGAGCAGATCGGTGCGCTCAACACGACCACCGCGGGCCTGATCGATTCGACCGGCGAGATGCTGAAGACCCAGACCGCGCGCATCCATGAACAGGCGGCGGCCTCCACCATCCCCATCGAGACGCTGCAACGCGCCTTCCAGAATATCTATGACACGATGGACAGCATCGACACGTTCAAGCTGAAGGCGCTGGACAGCATGAAGGTGACGGTGGCGACCCTCTCCAGCGAGGTGGAGAAGTCGCGCGGCTATATCGCGCGGGCGGAGGGGCAGGAGCGCGGTGCGCTGGAATCACGGGCGGCGGGCGGTGGCGGGACGCTGCTCGACGTGGTGGAATGACGGGGCGGGCGATGCGCAACAGCCGCTTTTCCGAGGTGGATCGCCAGGTGCAGCGCAGCGCGGACCTGCTCGCCCGCGTCAGCGCGCGCCAGATCGGCCGTCGTGCCCGTTCCGCTGGACGCCGGGCGAAGCGGGCGGTGAAATATGCGGTGTGGAGCGTGACGGCGATCATCGTCATCACGCTGGGCTGGGCGATCATCGCGCCCATCGGCTTGCAAGGCGTGCTGATCGCGGCGCTGGCCCTGTTCGGCGCGGTCGTCCTGTCGGTGCTGCTGAGCGCGGAGCGGACGCCGCCCGTGCAGGCGCTGGGCGGGATGGAGCTGTCCGCCCTGCCGATAGCGACGGAACGCTGGCTGGACGGGCAGCGCCGGTCGCTGCCCGCGCCCGCGATGCTGCTGCTCGACCGGATCGGTGAGCGGCTGGAGGCGATGGCGCCGCAATTGCAACGGCTGAACCCCGGCGAACCCGCCGCGCGGGAGGTGCGGGCGCTGTTGTCCGAACATCTGCCGCAACTGGTCGTGGGCTATCAGTCCATTCCCGCCGACCTGCGCCGGGTGGAGCGCAACGGCCGCGTGCCCGACCGGCAACTGATCGAGGGGCTGGGCGTCATCGAGCGGGAGATGGGCGAGATGACGGAACAACTGGCGCGCGGCGACTTGGACAGTCTGGCGGCGCACGGTCGCTATCTGGAGCTGAAATATGTGGATGAGAGGGACGGCGAGCCGGGGTGACGCGGGCGTGCAGGGCGATTGCGTCAGATTATTTCCGAAATGTTAATTTTGCACTTGCGAAGAGGAATGATGCGGTGCACAAAGGACGTGCCTTTCAGGCATCCTCTCCTAAAACTCATCGGGCCGCTCTGAAAAGAGCGGCCTTTTTTTTGGTTCTGGACGCAGGTGCGAAGGGGCTGGGGAGGGGCAGGCGGAGAAAGCCGGGGCGCCGCTTTGCCGAATCCGGCACCGGACTGGCGGCGGGGCCGACAGGAGCGGCGGGCGGCTGGAGCCTTGTCAAATCCCGCGAAAACATGCTGTTTTTTTGGATGCCGCCTGGACCGGGCCGCTGGCCGTCAACGATCAACGTGCACATGCTTTTGGGGAAACCCGCCATCCCTATCGCCCGGCCGCACGGTTTGCGCGCGCAAAACACAGGCGTCCGGTGGTGGTGATGTCTGGCGATGGGGGATTTGGATGCCCGACGAGGATTCGAACCTCGATTAGCGGAGTCAGAGTCCGCTGTCTTACCTTTAGACGATCGGGCAGCGCATAGCGCATCAAGCGTAGGCGGGCCATCTAGGCGTAGCTTTGCCATGGGTCAAGTCCCTTTGGCGCCAAACCGCGTCCTTGCAATCGCGGCCATCCGCCACGGGGCTTGCCTAACGCCCCGGCATTTCATAGCCTGTGCCCAAGTCCCGGCGCTCCATTGCGACCGGTGGAAGAACAGAAAAGAAGACAAGACCATGGTGCGTAAGGTTTCGACACATCGGTCGCGTGCGCCCGCCAGCGCCGCGCCGGACAGGGCGGTCGTGCCCCCACGGGGCGATCCGCGGGCCGGGGCGACGGCGATTTCCCTCCTCCGCCCCGATCGCCATTCTGGCCCGCCGCGCAGCAATTTCGCCGCCATCGACCTGGGCACCAACAATTGCCGCCTGCTGATCGCCCGCCCGGCCGAGGATGGATTCGTCGTGGTCGACGCCTTCTCGCGCATCGTGCGGCTGGGCGAGGGGCTGGAGGCGACGGGGCGGCTGAGCGAGGCCGCCATCGACCGCGCGATTTCCGCCCTGTCCGTCTGCGCGGGCAAGCTGCGCCGCCGCCGGGTGACGCTGGCCCGTTCCGTCGCGACGGAGGCCTGCCGCCGGGCCGACAATGGCGATGATTTCGTCCGCCGCGTCTATGACGAGACGGGGATCAAGCTGGACATCATCTCCGCGCGGGAGGAGGCGCGGCTGGCCGTGCTGGGCAGCCACAGCCTGCTGGAGACGGGCGACGGCCCGGCGATGATCTTCGACATCGGCGGCGGATCGACCGAACTGGTGTTGCTGGACACCAGTTCGGACGCGCCCCGCATCCTCGACTGGCACAGCGCGCCCTGGGGCGTGGTGTCGCTGTCGGAGAGCATCACCGGCACCGGATCGCCCGATCCCGCGACCCGCGAAACCGCCTATCGGGCGATGCGCGAGCGGGTGGCGGAGGCGCTCAGCAGTTTTGTCACGCGCCTGCCGGGCGGCACGACATTGCGTATGCTGGGAACGTCGGGCACGGTGACGACACTGGCCAGCGTCCATCTCGACCTGCCGCGCTACGACCGTTCCTCCATTGATGGGCTGATGATGCCGACCGAAACTTTACGTGGCATTGCCACCCGGCTGGCCGGGATGAGCATCGACGACCGCGCCGCCCTGCCGTGTATCGGGCCGGAGCGCGCCGACCTGGTGGTGGCCGGCTGTGCGATACTGGAGGGGATATTGGACGTGTGGCCCGCCGACCGGCTGTCCGTCGCGGACCGGGGCATCAGGGAGGGTATCCTGCGCAGCCTGATGCATGGCAACGCGTCCCTGCCGCAATCGGCCCCGCCGCCATCCGCTCTGGCCCAGGCCGCACAGGTGCGCGCATGAGCCGGGGCGATCCGGGCCGGGGCCTGCACATCCGCGTCAAGAGCGCGCGGGGCCGCACCGCCCAGTCCGCCCGCTGGCTGGAGCGGCAGCTCAACGACCCCTATGTCCGCAAGGCGCGGGCGGAGGGCTATCGCAGCCGCGCCGCCTATAAATTGCTGGAGCTGGACGAGAAGTTCGGCCTGCTGAAAGGCATGAAGAATGTTGTCGATCTGGGGGCGGCGCCCGGCGGCTGGGCACAGGTGGCGAAGAAGAAATGCCCGCAGGCGAGCGTGGTCGGTATCGACCTGCTGCCCATTGATGCCCTGCCGGATGTCACCTTCTTCCAGATGGATTTCATGGACGACGCTGCGCCAGACAAGTTGATCGAGGCGCTGGGCGCTGCGCCCGATCTGATCCTGTCGGATATGGCGGCCAACACGGTGGGCCATGCCCAGACGGACCATCTGCGCACCATGGGGCTGGTCGAGGCGGCGGCGTGGTTCGCCATCGAGACGCTGCGCCCCGGCGGCGGCTTCGTCGCCAAGGTGTTTGCGGGCGGAACGGACGGTGCGCTGCTGAAGGTGCTGAAGCAGCACTTCAAGACGGTGAAACATGCCAAGCCGCCCGCGTCCCGCAAGGAATCGAGCGAATGGTATGTGATCGCGCAGGGGTTCAAGGGGCAGGCGGAGGATTAAGGGCCGGGCGTGACGAACGGGGCTGGGTCTGATTCAGCCGATCCCGGATAGTGCCGCGTCCGTTCGACTGGTTCCGCAGGAACGCGAGAGGGTTGGGCAGATGTCCCACCCACTCGCCCCCCTATGCGAAGCGGAAGGCCGATAGCGCGGTCTTCATCACTTCCTCGGTGTAGATCCGTTCGCCCGCGCTTTCGGATGCGCCCGCCGCGACCATCAGGGGCAGCAGATGCTCCTCCTCCGGGTGGCTGTATCGTGCGGCGGGGGCGGCGGCCCAGTCGGCGAGGAGGGTGGCGCGCTGCGCCTCGTCCTGTCCCACCGCGCCGACCAGCCAGGCGTCGAACGCCTGCGACGGTTCGGTCGAGCGCGGGTCGCCATAGCCGCGCATGTTGTGAAAGCTCATGCCGGTCATGACCAGCAGCACATTATCGTCGCGCAAAGGGGCCAGCGCCCGGCCCGCCGCCAGATGCAGCGCGGGGTCGAGGCGGCGGTCCAGCGACATCTCCACCACCGGAATGTCAGCATCGGGAAAGGCGACCAGCATCGGCACGAAGACGCCATGGTCGAGGCCGCGCGCATCGTCCACCCGCGCCTCCAGCCCGGCGGCGAGCAGCAGGTCGCGGGCCTGCGCGGCCAGCGCGGGATCGCCGGGCGCGGGATAGGTGAGTTCATAGGTGCTGGGCGGAAAGCCATAATAGTCGAAGATGAGATCGGGCGCAGAATGGCCGGTGAAGGCGAACCCGTCCGTCTCCCAATGCCCTGACGCGATCAATATGGCACGGGGGCGCTGGGGCAGGGAGGCGGCGATACCGCGCAGGAACGCCTCCATCCCCGTCCAGGTGCCACGCGGGTCCGGCATGAAGAAGCAGGGGCCGCCGCCATGGGGCAGGTAGAAGGCGGGCTGGCGAGCGAGGCCCGCAGTGGCGGGCGACGCGGGCGGGGTGGGGAGGCTGCTGGTCATGCACAGGACATTAGGACGGGCGGTGCGCCGCGCCAGAGGGCACATTGCTGTAACCGGAATATAAGTCGGCAGGACGGGATGGGCGACGGGGCCGGAGCGGTCCATCGGTCGCCGCATGCGGGGACGGCGGGGCGGCTTGTCCCGTCCTTCACGCGGAAGTGTGGCGTGCGGCTCTTCCTGCGCCGGAGATATTCTGCTAAGGGCGCGCCCGAAACCTCTGCGCGGCGTCATGTCAGCGGAGGCCCTCATATCCCAAAGGCATCACATGTCCCTGCGTAATATCGCGATCATCGCGCACGTCGATCATGGCAAGACCACATTGGTCGACCAGCTTTTCCGCCAGTCCGGCACCTTTCGCGAGAACCAGCGCATCGAAGAGCGCGCCATGGATTCCAACGATCTGGAAAAGGAACGCGGGATCACCATCCTGGCGAAGCCGACATCGGTCGAGTGGACCCCGCCCGGCGCGACGGAAGCCGTCCGCATCAACATCGTCGACACGCCCGGTCACGCCGACTTCGGCGGTGAAGTCGAGCGCATCCTGTCCATGGTCGACGGCGTCGTCCTGCTGGTCGATTCGTCGGAAGGCGCGATGCCGCAGACGAAGTTCGTGACCGGCAAGGCCCTCGCCCTCGGCCTCAAGCCCATCGTGGTAGTCAACAAGGTCGACCGCCCGGACGAGCGTATTCAGGAAGTGCTGGACGAAGTGTTCGACCTGTTCGTGTCGCTGGACGCCAGCGACGAGCAGCTCGACTTCCCCGTGCTCTATGCGTCGGGCCGTAACGGCTACGCCAGCGAGGACGCGACGCGCCGCGAGGGCACGCTGACCCCGCTGTTCCAGAAGATCGTCGACCATGTGCCGCCGCCGGCGCTGGACGTGGACGCGCCCTTCACCTTCCTCGTGACGCTGCTCGACCGCGACAACTTCCTCGGCCGCGTGCTGACGGGCCGCGTGACGTCGGGCAAGCTGAAGGTCAATCAGGCGATCCATGCGCTGGATTCGGACGGCAAGGTCATCGAGACCGGCCGTGCGTCCAAGATCATGTCGTTCCGCGGCCTGGAGCGGGTTCCGGTGGACGAGGCGCAGGCGGGTGACATCATCTCGCTTGCCGGTCTGGCCGTCGCGACCGTGGCGAACACCATCGCGGACACCAGCGTTTCGGTTCCGATTCAGGCCCAGCCGATCGACCCGCCGACGCTGTCGATGCGCTTTGCCGTGAACGATTCGCCGATGGCGGGCCGTGAAGGCGACAAGGTGACGAGCCGCATGATCCGCGACCGCCTGTTCCGCGAAGCCGAATCCAACGTCGCCGTGAAGGTGACGGAATCGGCGGACAAGGACAGCTTCGAAGTCGCCGGTCGTGGCGAGCTTCAGCTGGGCGTGCTGATCGAGACGATGCGCCGCGAGGGTTTCGAACTGGGCATTTCGCGTCCCCGCGTGCTGTTCGGCACGGACGAGGCGGGCAACCGCACCGAGCCGTATGAAACCGTCATGATCGACGTCGATGACGAATTCTCCGGCACGGTCGTCGAGAAGATGAACATCCGCAAGGCCGAGATGACCGACATGCGTCCGTCCGGTGGCGGCAAGACCCGCATCACCTTCTCCGCCCCGTCGCGCGGCCTGATCGGCTATCATGGCGAATTCCTGTCCGACACGCGCGGCACGGGCATCATGAACCGGCTGTTCGAGAAGTATGGTCCCCACAAGGGCAAGATCGAGGGCCGCAAGAATGGCGTCCTGATCTCCAACGGCGCGGGCGAGGCCAATGCCTATGCGCTCGGTCCGCTCGAAGAGCGTGGCGTGCTGATGGTCGGCGTGGGTGAGGCGCTCTACGAAGGCATGATTATCGGTGAGAACGCCAAGCCGGACGATCTGGAAGTCAACCCGATGAAGTCGAAGGCGCTGACCAACTTCCGCGCCAGCGGCAAGGACGACGCCGTTCGCCTGACCCCGCCGTGGAAGCTGACGCTGGAGCAGGCGATCGCCTATATCGACGATGACGAGCTGGTCGAAGTCACGCCCAAGAACATCCGCCTGCGCAAGCGGTTCCTCGACCCGAACGAGCGCAAGCGCATGAAGCGGAGCGCGGAGGCGGCATAATCGCCCCTTGCACCCGTAAGGAATAGGAATAGCCTCCCCCAAGTCACCATGACGGTGATTTGGGGGAGTTTCCTTATGGAAGGGGTGGCGATGGCGCTGCGGCGTTCTGCCGACTTCAACGGGCGGTCGCAGCGCATGCAATATTGGATGTTCCAGCTGGCGCTGTTCCTGCTCTATCTGCTGATTGCGGTCCTTGTCGTGCCGTTCGTCAGGCTGTCGGGCGGCGATGGCTGGACGGCGGCCTATTCGCTCAGGGCGCTGGTGCAGATCGTCCTGCTGATCCCGCTTGTCGCGATACAGGTCCGCCGTTTCCACGATCAGGATCGGTCGGGCTGGTTCGTCCTGCTCAACCTCATCCCGTTCGTCGGTGGGCTGATCGTGCTGCTGTTCATGTGTCTGGAGGGGACGCGCGGGGACAATCGCTTTGGTCCCGTCCCGGCGGCCTGACCCCGGCCTTGCGGCGCTGAACCCCTTATTAACCATCCATTCGCGCCCGGTTCAGAGGGCATGGGCCATTCTCTCCTGCATGTCGCGGCGGTGACGGTCTTTCGTCCAGCATCGCCCGCACAGGCAAATGGAGGATGAGGCCATGCAGTTCTTTGGGCAGTTTCCACGCAAAACTATGATGTTCGGCATCGCGCTCGCGCTGGCGGGTACGGGCGCCGTGACGGCGGCCCCGGCCGCAGCGCGCACGCAGGTTTATGTGGGTGTCGGCACCGGCTATGGCGGCTATCAGAATGTCGGCTGGCGGGATGACGGCTATCGGTACGGCGATGGGCGCTATCGGGACGGGCGCTATCGCGACGGGTATCGCGATAACTGGCGCGGCGGGGATCGGCGCGGATGGGGCTATGGCGACCGTCGCGGCTGGCGCGGGGACAGCGGCTGGCGGGGCAATGGCAACTGGCGGGGCCGTGAGCGGTGCTGGACCGAGTGGCGGTGGAGCCGTTACGATGGCCGGGTGCCGGTGCGCATCTGTCGCTGAGGATGGGGAGGGCGGTCCGCAGGGGCCGCCTTTCTTGCTGGCGGGTGTGCGTCTGGAAATGGCCGCGCCTGAAGCGTATGATGTGAGATCCACAACCTCGTCATTGCGAGCGCGGCGAGCCGCAGGCGGGCGAAGCCCAACCAATCTACTGCGGGTCGCCGCGCTCGCAATGATGATTCAAGGAAAAGTCATCGCACTCTAGAAATGATAGTTGAGGGTGCCGCCGACGGGCCGGAACGTGAACGTCATGTCGCCCGGCCGAAATTGCCGGACGGGCTTTACGGTATAGGCGCAGTCCCAGCAGGTGCCGGGGCGGGCCGTGCCCGATGCGGCGACGAGGGTGGCGGTTCCATCCGCAGGCGGCGCCTCGCGGTGTGCATGGGCATCGACGGGGCCGCTCCATTCGCTGTGCAGGCGCGCCTTGCGATATTGCTCGACCAGCCGGGCGGCGGCGCGCTTTGCGGCTGCCGTTCTTGCGCCGCCGGGATCGCGAGCGACGGCGGGCGCCGCGGGTAGGAGAAGGCTGGCGGCGACGCCCAGCCACAGGGCCATGGGCACGGGTGACGGGCGGTTCGGCATGGGTGTCGAAATCCTCGCGGCGCGGGTGGGTTATGGCATGCCAGAGCCGATTCCGATCCGATTGCATCGGTCCGGCTGCTCCAGCCATCTGTTTGGCAAACGCTCTAACCCCATATTGTGACAGCGGTTCCGGCGTTGGGCTGGGGCAATCACAGAAAATGCGCGCAGCAAAAAGGGCGATCGCATCGCTGCGACCGCCCCCTGTTGCGCCACGCGCCGATCGGATCAGAAGCGGAAATTCACCGTGCCGCGAATCGCATGATAGTTGAAGCTCTGGTCGCGGGGGCGCAGGTTGGTGCCGCCCGTGCCAAAGGGAACGCCGGTCGGGTTGGCAATGCTGGCCGGGGTGACGGCGGTGACGAACGTCTTGTCGTCGTTGATGTCGGTGTAGAGATATTCCAGGCCAATGCTGATCTGCTTCGTCACCATCGCCTCGATACCGCCGCCCGCCTGATAGCCCCAGGCGTCGTCGCTGCCCTGCTGGGTGAAGGTGGAGGTGGTGTTGGTGGTGAAGAAGCCATGCTTCATATTGGCATAGACGCCGCCGCCGGTGGCGTAGAACAGGATGCCGCCATTGGGCGTATAGCCCGCGCGCAGACGGGCCGCCGCCATCCAGTCCACGCCGCGCGTGAAGCTGTAGTTATGGGGTGTGCCGCTGAACGCGGTGGTGCGGTCGACGGCGTCGGTCTTGCCGCCTTCCAGCACGGCGCCGAGGACGAAATTGCCCATGCGGCGGTCATAGCCGATGCGGCCGAAATATTCGCCGCGGTCCTTGTCGCCCTTACAGCCCGGAGGCGGGTTGGACGGGGTGTTGGAGCGGGGAAAGCCGTCGCAGAAGCCGGGGGCAAAGGCGTTGCCGCCGCCGGCGTTGAGCACGGTGTTGTCGTAATTGCCGTTGCGGTCGGTGTCGAACTCGACCGTCCCGTCGCCGGTGCTCTGCACGTCATAGCCGCCACCGGCGCCGATGTAGAAGCCGTTGAAATGGGTGGCGCGCTCGCCGGTGTCCTGCGCCATGGCGGGCGCCGCGGCCAGCATGGTGGCGGTGGCCAGCGCGGCCATGATGGTTGTCTTGCGCTGCATGATGTCCCTTTCTCTACTCTTGTCCGGTGCGTTCCCCCTTGGGAACCGTCGGCGGTTACGCGGTGCAAAACCGGGCTGGGCGGAAGGAGTTGCAGGCGGTGCGGGCGCATCCCGCGTTGGCCGGGGCGAGCGTGACGCATGAGCAACAGTGCCCTGCGCCGATTTCGGGTGCGCGGGCCGTCTGGGCAGGGGCCAAGGCCATGGTCTTCCTGCGCTTTTGCGGGGCAGCAATAGTTCGACATATCGTGCGGCGCAGCATGGCGTGCCGCGCCGCGCCAAAAAGTGTCGGGGGCCGGAACCAAATGGGTGGGAAGCGATTGGCGCCGCTTTTGTTGACGGCACGGGGGCCAAGGCGCTAACCGGGCGGGATGAGCACCGATACCCCACCCGATCGCCTGTCGACCAACCCGCGCAGCCCGCATTTCAATCTGGAGGTGCTCCAGCGGGGCATCGGCATCCGGTTCAAGGACCGGGTGCGGACCGATGTGGAGGAATATTGCCTGTCGGAAGGCTGGGTGCGGGTCGCCGCGGGCAAGAGCCGGGACCGCCATGGCCAGCCGATGACGCTGAAGCTGTCCGGCCCGGTCGAGGCATGGTTCGAGGATGTGGCTGAGGGCGCTGACGGCGCGGCGGATGCGGGCGCAGAGGCAGGCGCAGCCGCAGCCGATAAGGACCAGCCCGCAGGCGAATAAGCCGCAAGGGGCGGTGCCGCCGGTGTGGCGGTGCCGCCGGTGTGGCGGTCCCGCCAATTGTGATCGCGGAGGGAAAGGCCCGTTCGGCAGGGCCTCCCCGCGGCCTTAGTTCAGTCGCGCCTCGCGCTTTACCTCGCGCACGATCATCGCCAGCGTCCGGTTGGGTCTGCCGGTCGTGACCGACGAATCGCGCGCCATGCGGAACAGGGCCGGATCGATGGTCAGCCGGGGCCGGTCGCCGGAAGGCCGGGGTAGGGTGTCGCGCTGCGCCACGACCACTGGCTTTGCAAAGTGGCCGGTCGGTGCGTCATCCTCACCCTCATCCCTCTCCGCTTGCGTCGCCGCATAGACAGCGCGCTGGTTGACGGTCCGGGGGTAGATGAAGCCGTTCACGGGGTTGAGGCGCGCGCCCATCTGTTGCCCCTGACCCCACCAGATCCGCACCTGACTCCAGTCATTCTCCGCCGAGGCGTCGATGGCCAGCACGTCCCGCTCGATCAGGCCGGGCCCGGACCAATTGGCGTGGCGCAGCAGGATGCGCCGGTCGTCCACCACGCGGGAGACGACGGCGACATGGCCCAGCGGCATGGCGTCGGTGTTGGCGAGGGCGATGACCGCGCCCGGCTTCGGCTCGTTGCCGCGCCGGTACAGCCCCTCGGCCTGATTCCACCAGGTCCAGGCGTCGCCATGGATGCGGATGCCGCTCAGTTCGCGCGCATAGGGCACGCATTGCAGCACGTCCGCCGCCAGCGACGGCGATATGATGATGCCCATTGCCAACAAAGGCACGGCGACGCCCCGAATCAGGCGTTTCACGATCCGCACGGCAACTCCCTTGGTCGCGTGTGATGTCCCGCGACGGGAGGTACAGCCAAGAGGTCGAAACGGGCTTAACGGCTTTGGTTAATGAATTAGGATTGTCCGCTCAGCATGATGAGCCGTGACAAATATGCGCTGTTCAGCGCAGCGAGGCCATCTGAACGCCGCTGACGGGCAGGGCGGGGGCAGGCGCGGCGGCGGCATAGATGAAGCCGTTGGCGACATTGGGGCGCAGGCCCAGATTGCCGATGGGACCGTACCAGACCTTCACGCTGCTCCAGTCGCCCGCTGCCGAGACATCGACGGCGCGCACATCACGCTCGATACCGCCGCGATAGGACCAGTTGGCGTGGGTGAGGAGGACTTCGCGGTCGCTGACGACCTTGCTGACCATGGCGACATGACCGGCGGGCATGGCGCGCGATGCGGCGAAGGAGAGGACGGAGCCGACCTGGGGCAGGGTGCCGCGCAGATATTTGCCGGCGGCGTCATGCCACCAGTTGGCGGCCCGACCGAAAAGCTGGATGCCCGACACCTGCCGCGCGAAGGGCGCGCATTGCAGGACGCCACCACTGGCCGCCTGTGCAGGGGTGCCTGCGAACAGGCCGCCCATAACCAGGCTGAACGTCAGAGCAAGCGCGAACAGCGCGCCTTTGAACTTCATCATCGGGAAATGCGACCCCACCTTTTTCTTGGAGGCTGGATGCCCGGCAGGCCGGTGAAAAGAAATGGATCAGCGGCGAAACGATTGGGCGATGGGGTGAGTTGTGCGGTGCGGTATGAAGAAGTTCCTTATCCTGCGACGACCTGCCCTTCATCGACGATGAACCGTGCGGCCGCACCGATGCCGTCGAACAGGGCGGCTTCCGTGCCGGTCATCCACACCTGCCCACCGGTGGCGCGCAGCCGGTCGAACAGTGCGATTCGCCGCGCCGGGTCGAGATGGGCCGCGACCTCGTCCAGCAGGACAACCAGCGGCCGTCCGGTGTCGCCGCCGACGATGGCGGCATGGGCGAGGATGAGGGAGAGAAGCAGCGCCTTCTGCTCACCCGTGGAACAGAGCGCGGCGGCCTGTCCCTTGTCCGCATGGGTGACGATGAGGTCGGCGCGGTGCGGCCCGGTCAACGTGCGTCCGGCGCCCGCGTCACGGCCCCGGCCGGATCGCAGGGCGGCGGCGAGCGCGCCTGGCGCCCCGGTCCAGCCGTCCAGCGCCAGCCGGGGCCGGGCGAATATATCCTCGTCCGTCTGGCCCAGAACCTGACCCAGCCGCGCCAGCACATGCCGCCGCGCCATGTCGATGGCATGGCCATGGGCGTCCATCTGCGCCTCCAGCGCGGCCAGCCATTCGGGGTCGGCGGGGCGTTCCTCCGCCAGCAGCGCGTTGCGCGCGCGCATCGCGGCCTCATAACGGGCGCTGTGGGTGCCATGGTCGGGACGCAGGGCCAGCACCAGCCGGTCGAGGAAGCGTCGCCGCCCGCCGGGGCTTTCGATGAACAGCCGGTCCATGGCGGGGGTCAGCCAGCTGATCGCCAGATGCTCCGCCAGTGCGGTGGCCGCCGCCGCCGTGCCGTTGACGCGCACCTGCCGCCGGTCGGGCGTCGCGGCCAGCGTGCCGGTGCCGATCCGCGCGCCCGCGACATCCGCCGCTATACCGAAACCGCCCGGCCCGTCCTGCCGCGCCATGTCACGCAGCGCCACGCCGCGCAGGCCCCGTCCGGGCGCGAGCAGCGACACGGCCTCCAATATATTCGTCTTGCCCGCGCCATTGTCCCCGGTCAGCACGATCATCGCGCTGGCGGGCAGCGCCGCGCCCGGCAGGATCAGCGCGTCGCGATGATTGCGAAAGTCGGTAAGGGCGAGGCGCTCGACAGGCATGCGCCCTGCTATGCGCCCGCGCGTGACAAGGGAAGGGGGGCGTGGCACTTAGGGTGGCACACGCGCGTCGGGGCGGCTGTATTGGGAGTGGATTATGCGCACTATATTGGGTTTGGCCGCGATGACGGCGGCGGTCGTGCTGGCGGCGGCACCGGCATCCGCGTCTCTGGCGGTCGGGGCGAAGGCGCCCGATTTCACCACGCGCGGGGCAAAGGGCGGCAAGGTCTTCACCCTGCACCTGTCGGACGCGCTGAAGAAGGGACCGGTCGTCCTGTATTTCTTCCCCGCCGCCTTCACCACCGGCTGCACGGCGGAAGCGCGCGAGTTTGCGGACCAGAGCGACGCCTTTGCCAAGGCCGGGGCGACCATCATCGGCATGTCGAACGATCCGGTCGATACGCTTGCCCGCTTCTCCAAGGAGGAATGCCGGGACAAATTCGCCGTGGCGTCGGCCGGGCCGGACATCATCAAGGGCTATGACGTGGCGCTGCCCCCCATCGAGGGACGGCCGATGCTGGCGGGCAAGACCAACCGCACATCCTATGTCATCGCGAAGTCGGGGCGCATCGCCTATGTCCATAGCGACCTGAATTATAAGGAGCATGTCAGCGGCACGCTGGCGGCGGTCCAGTCCATCGCACCCCGGAAATAGGCTGCCATCATGCGCCGCCTGCTGGGCCGGGGGGCGGTGCCTGTGCTGGTCCTGCTCCTTGCGCTTTGCTGGACGATGTTCGGCGGGCGCAGGGAGGAGGGGCGGCTGATCGACGCACAAGGGCGGCGGGTGTTCGTCGCGGACGGCGACACGCTGCGCATCGGGACGGAGACGGTTCGGCTGGCGGGGCTGGACGCGGTGGAGCGCGCGCAATTCTGCGTCGGGGCGCAGGGCGATGGCTGGAGTTGCGGCCAGTCGGCGCGGGAGGCGTTGGCCGGGCTGGTGGCGAAGGGCGGGCTGCGCTGCACGACCGTGGAGCGGGACCGCTATGGCCGGACGGTGGCGCGTTGCGCCGTCGACGGGGCGGGCGATGTGGGCGCGGCGCTGGTCATGGCGGGATGGGCCGTAGCGGACGGCGCTCGCTATGCCGCGCTCCAGCAGCAGGCGCGCGATGCCCGGCGCGGCATCTGGGGCGGCACCTTCGAGGCGCCTGCGGTCTGGCGCGAACGCAACCGGGTGGAGCCGAAGCGAGTGGGGAGCGGTGGGTGAGGGGGTAATGCGGTCGCGGCCATTCAAGCCTTCCTTTGCCCTCCACCATTGAAGACAACAGAAGTGCGCAATAAAGCCTCCATACGGGCGAAACGTCGTTGATGGGTGCAAAGATGAAATCCCGCTTTTTCGCATTGATTGGCGGAATTCTTTCCATGGTGGGATGTGCTGACCCCAATGCGCCCATCAAAACCCGCGCGGGCAAGCTCACCCAGATGCAAGTTAACGCCATCGTGCACAGTTGCGGCGGAAATCCAGAAATGGTGAGGGTCGAAAATGGCGATCTGATAATCTATCCTGCAAAAGACATTAACATCACTGGATGTATTATTAAGGCACTACAAGCCACTGGCCAGACAACGCTAAGTCGGGTCGAGAATGAGCGATACGACCCGCCGGGAAGCCAGTAAGCCCGGTTCCTTTGTTACCGTCCGCTTTTCATCAGAGTGGCATCGAAACCCGACAGTCCCCTTCCCACCCACATTCGTCATTGCTTCGCTGCGTTCGCAATGACGCTGGAAATATGACCCAGAAATATAGGCCAAGGGGAGGGGCGCTTTTGCGTCCGCCCTCCAATGCCATAGATATCCGTCCCCAGACTGGAGACGGGAATGACGTTGTTCCGCCGGGCTATTGGCTATCCTTCACCCAAAGCCTGCAATCGCTCCGGAGCCGTGGAACGGGCCACACCTTCCGCCTCTTTTCGCCGGTCAACCCGCCCCTAATAGTCCGCCCCGCCGCAACGGATGCTGGCGTTGCCGGTCTTGCGCACCACGCACTGGCCCTTGCCCGCGATGGTCACGCGGCCGGTGCCGTTGGAGGTGGCGGTGGTCGTGCCGCTGGCGGTGAGGCGGGCGTCGATGCTGCCTTCCGTGTCGATGCGGATTCGCTGCGCGTCGAGGCCGGTCGCGTCCAGCCGTCCCGAACCGCCGACCGCCGCGACAATCTCTATCGCCTTGCCGGTCAGGATCATCGACCCCGCCCCGATGAGCGCAATGTCGAGCCGGTCGGTCTCGACGCGCGCGATGGTCAGCGTTCCGCTGCCCCGGACCGTCGCCTCCGTCCGTCCGCCTTTCAGCCGGTCGACGGTCAGGCTGCCCGCGCCGTTCAACATCGCGCGCCGCAGGTCGCCGGTGGTGAGCGTCAGGCGGGTCGGTGCGCGGGCCTTGCCGCCGCTGCCGCCCAGAATCACACCGCTGCGCTGGCGGATGGTCAGGATACCGCTCGACGTGTCGAGGGTCAGCGCGTCCAATATCGCGCGGTCGCCGGTGCCGAGGGCGGAGGCGCCCTTGCCGCTGGTCACGACAACCTCGATCGGCGCATCGACGCGCACCGTGTCGAAATCGGTGAGCGTATAGGTCTGCCGCGCCACAGCCGGCGCGGCCAGCGCAGGTTGGGGCAGGAAGGCGGGGCCGGTCGCCACCAGCATCGCCCATGAAAAAGCCGCCGCGATGCGGGTGGCCCGTCCTGTCCCCGATGCTGAACGATCAGCGGTTGCCGGGAGGGGCGGGCGCGCATCGCGGCGGCCGATTGTCATCGCAAGGGGTCCGGGCTTACTCGGCGCGTTCCTTGGCATATTTGGGGGCGGCCTCGTTGAGGATCTCCAGGATCTTCTTGAGCGCGCCCGGCTCGTCCGTCTCTTCCATCGCGGCCAGTTCGCGCGCGAGGCGGCTGGAGGCCGCTTCGAAGATCTGGCGCTCGGAATAGCTCTGCTCCGGCTGATCGTCGGCGCGGAACAGGTCGCGGGTCACTTCGGCAATCGACACCAGGTCGCCGGAATTGATCTTCGCTTCATATTCCTGCGCGCGGCGCGACCACATGGTGCGCTTGACCTTGGGCTTGCCCTTGAGCGTCTCCATCGCCTCTTCCAGCGTCTTGTTGGACGACAGCTTGCGCATGCCGACGCTTTCGGCCTTGTTGGTGGGAACGCGCAGCGTCATACGCTCCTTCTCGAAACGGAGCACATACAGCTCCAGTTCCATTCCCGCGATCTGCTGGCTTTGGAGCTCGATCACGCGGCCTACGCCGTGCTTGGGGTAGACAACATAATCACCGACGTCGAACGACAGCGCCTTGGCAGCCATTTGCAACCTTTCTGTCTATTGGGATGAAGCCATAAGGATAGGGTGCGCTAGAGGGGCACGAACGGCCCGATAGCGCAGCCGTTGGCATCACATCCGAATGAATACTCCGAAATTATGCGCGCGCAGGGCGCACGCCGTATGTCTCTCTTAACAGATTCGTCACAAAAAAACCAGCGTTTCGGCGATAATGCACCAAAACGCTGGTCGATGGCCGTTCCCATGTCGGGACGGCGGCGCAATTGCGGCCGGGATCAGCCCTCGCCGGGCGCGGGGGAGAAATATTTCTCCAGCTTGCCCTCGACGCTTTTCATCTCGTCGGCGTCGGCGGGCGCTTCGCCCTTGACGGTGATGTTGGGCCATTCGGCGGAATATTTGGCGTTGAGTTCCAGCCAGGTTTCCAGGCCGTTCTCCGTGTCGGGCAGGATCGCCTCGGCCGGACATTCCGGTTCGCACACGCCGCAGTCGATGCACTCGCTGGGGTTGATGACCAGCATGTTCTCGCCTTCATAGAAGCAATCGACCGGGCACACTTCCACGCAGTCCATATATTTGCAGCGTATGCATGCATCGGTCACGACATAGGTCATCAGATCGGCCTTATATTCCCGTATGTGATCGCGCCATTATGCCCGACCCGCGCCAGCGTCAATAATGATTGGCTTTCAGGGCTGAAAGCCGAGGTTAGGGTCGCCCGTCTCGATCATTTCATAGAGGGTTTGCGCTTCCGCGAACGGACCGCGCCGCACCGGCAGTTCGACGATGCGGATCACCCGCACGTCCGGCCCGATGGGCAGGGTGAGGAGGTCGCCGCGTCGCACCGGCACATGGGCGCGTTCCACCCGGCGGCCGTTGAGGCGGACGATGCCGCGCTCCGCCAGCGCCTGCGCCGCGCCGCGATTGCCCGCGAGGCGCGCGAACCACAGGAAACGGTCGATGCGCTGCGACGGCACCTGCGTGGTGCCGGACGCCGCCCTGCCCGTTTCGTTGTCGGTCCCCGCGCCCCGATGGGGCCTAGCCATCGCGTTTCAGAAGGTCGGCGAGGCCGGACAGGGCCTTGGACGTCGCGCTGCCCACCGGAACCGGCTGGCGCTGCTCGCGCCGTTCGCCACCGGCCCGGTCGGGACGATCACCGCGATCCTGCCGCCGTGGCGGACCGTCGCGACGCTGGCCGTCACGATTTTGCCCCTCGCGATTCTGTCCTTCGCGATTCTGGCCACTCCGTTCCTGCGGGCGGTCGCCCTCACCGCGCGGGCCGCCCCGGTCGCCTTCGCGGTTCGGGCGGGAGGCGCGCTTGGCGCGATCGCCCGGCTGGGCCTGTTCGCCGTCGCGGCCCTGCTGGCCCTCGCGACGTTGGCCGCCATGGCGCTGGGGCCGGCGGTCGCCGCGCGGAGGGCGGGCCTTGGGACGGCCACGGAAGACCCAGTTGGTGCCGGTCGGAACCTCTTCGGGCGCGGGCGCGTCAGCGGCGACACCTTCGTCCGTCGCCGGGGTTTCGGCGGTCGGTGTGTCCGTGGTTTCGCCGTCGGCGGGGGGGGCGTCGGCAAGGGCTTCGGTCGCAACGGCTTGGGTGGTGACGATGACCGGTTCGACGGCGACCTCTTCCGCGACGGGTTCGTCGGCGGCGGGGGCGACATCGTCCGTTGCGGCGACGTCACCGGCGGGCGCGACGTCGGTTTGCGCTTCCGGCGTTACCGCTTCCGGCGTGTTGGCGTCCGTATCCGTATCCGTATCCGTATCCGGCGTGGCGTCGCTGTCCTGCGGCGCGGCTTCGTCCGACGGGGCAGGGGCCTGTGCCGCCGTGTCCGCCGATGCGTCGACCGGGGCAGCCGCAGGAGTGACTGGGAGCGGTTGCGGCGTGATCGGGCGGAAGCCCGCCTGCCGCATCAGGTCGGCAAAGCCCTCCGGCGACAGGCCGATGGAAACGACATGCGGTTCGGTCGCATGATAGGGGCGATTGGCGGCAATCGCCTCATGCCCCACCCGCGCGACGCGCTCGGCAATGTCGATGCGCAGCCACAGGTTGGCAAAGCGGCGGAAGCCCGCGATGGTCGCGCCTGCCGGATCGGGGGCGGCGTCGCCCTCCGCCTGCAACAGCACCGCGCCCGCCTGCGGCAGGGGCACCAGCGGCTTGTTGGCGCGCAGCATCAGCAGCACCATGCGCCACAGCGCCGCGCCCGGCTTCATCAGGCCGGGGTGATAGAGGTCGAGGACGCCGATCACCACGCCCGACTTGCGAAGCTGGCCCCGGTCGGTCTTCTCCACCGCGCCCAGCGCATCGTCCAGCGCGGCCCGGTCCGCGACGCCGCCCGCATCGGTGAGCTGCGCCAGGACGGCGCGCACCTGCGCGGGGACGGCCGGATCCTGCGACCCCGCATCCATTTTTTGCAGGGCCGGGATGTGGCGGGCGAATTGCGCGTCCATCCACGCCTCCACCCGCGCCTTGACGGCATTTTGCAGGTCGGTGGGCAGGGCGGCGAGGCCCGCGTCCATCTGAACATCGGGCGCCAGCAGCCGCTGACCCCGCTTCAGTGTCGCCAGCGTCACATCTTCCCACTGTATCGTAGGCTCCGTCCCCGGCTCCGCATGGAGGCGTATTGCCCCATCGCTCGCCGTCAGGATCGCTTGCGCCCTCTCCGTCAACACCTTGCCCAGTCTCCGTTCCGCTGCCGCCAGCAACATTCGCTTCTGGACCGCGCGGGCTTGCGGGTCGACGATAAAGCGAAAGCCCTTGAGGCGGCCAATAGTCTGCCCGTCGACCGTTACAGTGCCGGAGGGGTCCACGTCCACCGGCAACAGCGATGCATCGCGCCCAATATCGCGCAAGAGGATGGAGGTGCGTTTATCGACGAACCGCTGCGTCAAAGCGCCATGCAGAGCGTCGGACAGCTTTTCCTCCAGCGCCACGGTGCGTGCGGCCATCTCCACCGGGTTGGCGAGCCAGTCCGACCGCTGCGAGACATAGGCCCATGTCCGCACCGACGAAATGCGATCCGCCAGCGTCTCCACATCGCCCTGCACATTGTCGAGTCGCGCGATCTGCCCGGCGAACCATTCATGCGGGATATGGCCGCTGCCCTGGCTGATATATTGCCAGATGGTCAGCACGAGCCGGGCATGATGCTCCGTCCCCGACTTGCGGAAATCAGGCAGGGAGCAGGCGTCCCACAATCGCCGCACCTGCGCGGGGTGGCGGACGCGGGCGATGACTTCGGGATTGTCGGCCAGCGCCTTCAGCACGGCGAGGTCGGTCGCCTGCGGCGCGGGGCGCAGCCGGTCGTGGGCGGGGTGGCGTTCCAGCGCGTGGATCAGCGCGGCGATATTGTCCATCGGTGGGTCGCCCTCCCGCCAGAAGAATTTCTCGACCGGATCGAAGCGATGCTCCTCGATCCGCTCAATCTCCTCCGGCGTGAACAGGGGGCGGGCGTCCGCCGCACCGATCCCGCCGAACGTGCCGTCCTTCTGGTGCCGCCCCGCGCGCCCGGCAATCTGCGCCATCTCCGCCACGGTCAGACGCCGTTGCCGCCGCCCGTCGAATTTGGAGAGGGAGGCGAAGGCGACATGGTCCACATCCATGTTCAGGCCCATGCCGATGGCGTCGGTGGCGACCAGATAATCGACCTCGCCCGCCTGGAACATCGCGACCTGCGCGTTGCGGGTGCGGGGGGAGAGCGCGCCCATCACCACCGCCGCGCCGCCGCGAAAGCGGCGCAGCATCTCCGCCACGGCATAGACCTCCTCCGACGAGAAGGCGACGATGACGGATCGCTTGGGCAGGCGCGACAGCTTGTGCATGCCCGCATAGCGCAGGGTGGAGAAGCGGGGGCGGCCGATCACCTCCACCTCCGGCACCAGGTCGCGGATCGTGTGCGCGACGCTGGCGGAGCCGAGCAGCATCGTCTCGTCCCGCCCGCGCGCATGCAGCATCCGGTCGGTGAAGATATGGCCCCGCTCCGGGTCAGCCGCGAGCTGCACCTCGTCCAGCGCGACGAAGGCGAAATCCTTCAGGCTGCCCGCACCGCCGGTCGGCATGGATTCGGCGGTGGTCAGGAACCAGCGCGCGTCCGGCGGGACGATCCGTTCCTCCCCGGTGATAAGGGCGACCTGCGCCGGGCCCTTGATGGCGACCACCCGGTCATAGACCTCCCGCGCCAGCAGGCGCAGCGGGAAGCCCATGAGGCCGCTGGAATGGGCGCACATCCGCTCGATGGCGAGGTGGGTCTTGCCCGTATTGGTGGGGCCAAGCACGGCCGTGACCGTGGCGCGCGACGTGAAGGGCATGATAGGCAAGTGATGGCGCAAGGGCGGGGCGGGCGCAAGCGATCCTTGGCCGGTGGCTGATCGACATCAGGCCAATGGCGAGGGTTCCCGCGGTCCGTCTGGTCCCGGCCACCATTCGTCGTGCCGGGACATGGTAAGCGATCTGTTAAATTGACTTTAACCGGGCTGGTTTACAGACATTCGCGCAAGTCCGGCATCGCACGACATGCCGGACATGGAAAGACCTGCGGGGGTCGTTGCCCAAGTGTTTCAGAAGTCGGATTTCGGTATCGGTCAGGTGGATGGCGCAGGGTCGGTGGCCCTTGATGCGTTCGTCCGTCCTGCGCGTGCGCCACATAAGCTCCCGCACAAGCCCGCGCAAAAGCCGACATGGCGTGAGGCGATTTCCGACTGGGCGCATCGCGTCGACCTGACCCCCGACCTCGGCCGCGCGCCGTTCAGCCGGACGTGGTGGCGGGGCCTGGCGACCTGCACGACGTTGTGCACCACCGTCCTCCTCGCCGCACCGGGTTTCGACCCGCTGCCCGGCCACAGCCGCGCGCCGCTCAGCGAAGTGCAGTTCGACCAGCTTCGCTCGCAGATGATCACACCGCTCGCGCTGGGCGCGGACACCGGCGGGCGCATGGGGCCGACCGATGCGGTCGCCGCGCTGACCCATACGCCGGAGCGCCCGACGATCAGCCTCGACGCGGTGATCGGCGTCGGTGACAGTTTCGGGCGGATGCTCCAGCGCGCCGGCGTCAGCGGGCGGGATGCCTCCGCCGTCCTCGGCCTCGTCGGCAATGCGGTCGATCCCGACAGCATCCAGCCAGGCACGCGGGTCGGCGTGACGCTGGGCCGCCGCGCCAGCCGCGCGATGCCGCGCCCGCTCGACGCCCTGTCGGTGCGCGCCCGGCTCGACCTCGCGCTCGAAATCCGGCGGGAGAATGGCGCGCTGTCCATCCGCGAGCTTCCCATTGCGGTGGATGACACGCCGCTGCGCATCCGGGGCCGGGTGGGGGGCAGCCTCTATGCGTCGGCCCGTGCGGCGGGCGCCGATCCCTCGACCATCCAGGCCTATCTGAAGGTGTTGGCGCAGCAGACATCGGTGGAAACCGGCGTGGCGTCCGACGACCGGTTCGACATTGTCGTCGCCCATCGCCGCGCCGCGACGGGGGAGACGGAGACGGGCAAGCTGTTGTTCGCCGGTCTGGACCGGGCCAGCGGCAAGGCGCTCAACATGCTGCGCTGGACCATTCAGGGGCAGGACCAGTGGTTCGAGGCATCGGGCGTCGGTCAGCGTCGCGGCATGATGGCGGCGCCGGTCGCGGGCCGCATGACCTCCTCCTTCGGCATGCGCTACCATCCCATCCTCGGCTATTCGCGCATGCATGCGGGCGTCGATTTCGGCGCGGCATGGGGGTCGCCCATCTATGCCGCCACGTCGGGCCGCGTCGCCTTCGCCGGTCGCCATGGCGGCCATGGCAATTATGTGCGGCTGGACCATGGCAGCGGGATCGGCACCGGCTATGGCCATATGAGCCGCATCGCCGCCCATGTCGGCGACTATGTGCGGCAGGGGCAGGTGATTGGCTATGTCGGGTCCACAGGCCTGTCCACCGGCCCGCATCTCCATTATGAGGTGTATCGCGGCGGCGTGCCCATCAATCCGCTGTCGGTGAAATTCGCCCAGACGTCCCAGCTTTCGGGGCAGGCGCTGGCCGCGTTCAAGGCGAAGCTGGCGGCGCTCAAGGGCCTGCCGGTCGGCCTGCCAACCGCCGCCTTCGCCTCGGCGCAAATGCGATAAGCCGCTGGGGCCGCAAACCAATCTGAAACTCTTGGATACCTAGGGTGTTCGCACATGGCCCACGGGTTAGCGGCGCCGCAACAAGAGAGAGTGAATGATTTCAGTCAGCTATGACGAGCCGAGCGGTATCGTCTGCACTGTGGCCAACGGGCTGGCCTCCGTCGAGGATTTCAACGCTTATGCGCCGCGCTGCGTAGATTTTTTGGCGCGCAGCCGCGCCCGGCACGGACGGTCCCTGCATCTGGTCGACGCGCAGGACAATCCCATCCAGACGCGCGACGCCTTCGACCATATGGCGGATGCGTCCAGGGGGCTGATCGGTGAGGATGATCGCTGCGCCGTGGTGCTCCATTCGGCGCTCGCCCGGATGCAGATCGACCGGATGCCGGACAGCTTCACCCGGAAATTCTTCAACGACCGGGCGTCGGCGCAGGCCTGGCTGCTGTTGCAGGTGGCGACTGTGGGTGCGGGCGTGGGTGCGGGCGCATGACCGGCTATTCGGTATCGTTCGACGCCGCGCGGGGAATCGTCCTGTGCCGTATTTCGCCCTCTTTTCGCGACGAGCAACTGCCCGCGCTCAGCCGGGAGCTGGGGCCGCTGGTCGACAGCGCGCGGGCGGCGGGGCCGTTGCGCGCCTTGTGGGACAATCGTGCGGGGCGTGTCCTCGCCCCGGCGACCGCCGCGGCGGTGCGGGCCATCTTCGTGGGGGCCGGGGCGCCGCAGGATCGCATCGCCGTGGTCGTCGCGGACAGCATGGCCAAGGCGCGGGCGCGGCCCAGCATGGACGCGACCAGCCAGTTGTTCGCCTCCGAAAATGCGGCGCTGACATGGCTCAGCGTCGGTGGTGCGGCCGCCGCCTGAGTCGCCCCCGGCCTGGTCCCTATCGGCAGGCGATGGGAATCAGAAGCTTTCCTCGGCATAGACACGGCTGACGTCGCCGCTCCATTCGCCATGATAGCGGTCGAGCATCTGCTCGGCATGGGTCTTGCCCTTCGCCACCACATCGTCCAGCGGGGCGAGATAGCCCGCCTCGCTGTTGCCCGCCCCGTCCAGCCGCGCACGGTTGGTCAGGCCCATGCGCGCGATGTCCAGCACCTCGCCCGCGATGGCGCGCAATTGCCGCCCGCCGCCGATGGGGGCGTCGAGGCCCAGCCTGGGCACGGAATCGCGCAGCACCTGCCGTTCCTCCATCGACCAGCCCTTCACCACGTCCCACGCCGCATCCAGCGCCGCATCGTCATAGAGCAGGCCGACCCACAGCGCGGGCAGCGCGCAAATCTGGCCATGGCGTCCGCCGTCCGCGCCGCGCATTTCGAGGAAGCTCTTCATCCGCACTTCCGGGAAGGCGGTGGAGAGATGATCCTCCCAGTCGCTCAGGCGCGGTTTCTCGCCCGGCAGCACCGACAGCTTGCCGTCGAGGAAATCGCGGAAGCTGTGGCCCGCCGCGTCGATATATTTGCCGTCGCGGAAGACGAAATACATCGGCACGTCCAGCGCATAGTCGGCGTAGCGTTCATAGCCGAAGCCATCCTCGAACACGAAGGGCAGCATGCCCGTGCGCGCGGGGTCGGTGTCCGACCAGATATGGCTGCGATAGGAGAGGAATCCGTTAGGCTTGCCTTCCGTAAAGGGCGAGTTGGCGAACAGCGCGGTCGCCAGCGGTTGCAGGGCCAGCGAGGTGCGGAACATCTTGGCCATCCGCGCCTCCGACGAATAGTCGAGGTTGACCTGGATGGTGCAGGTGCGCAGCATCATGTCGAGGCCCATGGTGCCGACGCGCGGCATGTGGCGCAGCATGATGTCGTACCGGCCCTTGGGCATGATCGGCAGTTCTTCGCGGGTCTTGTCCGGCCACATGCCCAGGCCCAGGAAGCCGAGGCCGAGATGGTCGCCGACATATTTCACCTGTTCCAGGTGCCGTGCCGTTTCCGCGCAGGTCTGGTGCAGATTGTCGAGCGGCGCGCCCGACAGTTCGAGCTGACCCGCAGGCTCCAGGCTGATCGTGCCATCGCTGCCGGACAGGGCGATGATATTCTCGCCCTCATACACCGGTTCCCAGCCATAGCGGGTCATGCCGATCAGCAGCGTGTGGATGCCGCTCTTCTCTTCATAGGGGGGCGCGCGACGATCGCCCTTGGCATAGACGAACTTCTCATGCTCCGTGCCGATCTTCCAGCGGTCGGCGGGCTTTTCCCCGTTTTCGAAGACGGAGATCAGCTGGTCGCGGCGCTCGATGATCGGGTCGTCGCTGCCCGATTCTTTCCTCGTACTCATGCGCGATCCCTGTTCGTCATACCGGTGAAGCGGCACGCCATAATCCGGGTGCGCCCATCGAGCAAATTGATTTCATTACGCAACGGATTATTGCCAGTCGCCATTGGCGGCCATCCAGCAGGCGGTGGCCGCGATCGCCGCCGTTTCGGCGCGCAGGATACGCGGGCCGAGGCTGATCGGCACCGCGCCGTCGCACGCCCGGATGGCGGCCCGTTCCTCGTCGGTGAAGCCGCCTTCCGGGCCGACCAGCAGAGCCGCCGGGCCGCGATGCGCGGCAAAGGCGTCCGCCATGGGCGTGCCGCCCTGTTCGTCGGCAAAAAAGAGGTGGCGGCCGGGCGTCCATCCCGACAGCAATTTGGGCAGCGGCACCATGTCCGACAGGGTGGGCAGTCCGGTGCGGCCGCATTGCTCCGCCGCCTCCACCATCTGCGCGCGAAGGCGGTCGGCGTTCAGCTTGTCCACCACGGCGCGGCGGGTCAGCACGGGCTGGATTTCCGCGACGCCCAATTCGCAGGCCTTTTCGACGACAAGGTCGATGCGCCCCTTCTTGATCGGTGCGACGCACAGGCGGAAATCGGGGACATGCTCCAGCGGCTTTGTTTGTACCTCGCAGGTCAGGATCAGGTCGCGCTTGCGGATCGACCCTGCGCGCGCGGCCCATTCGCCCGACTGCCCGTCGAACAGCAGCACCGCGTCGCCATCCGCCATCCGCATGACGGACAGGAGGTAATGGGCGGCATTGCCGTCCACGGGCACGGCGACGCCCTCGGCCAGCGGGCCGGGAACATGGAGGCGCGGCGCACTGCGCGGGGGCCAGGCGGGAGTGGCGGGCATCCCCGCCGACTAGCGCAGGGTGGGGGAGGGCCGCAAGGGTGGCGTGGGGTGGAGTGATGACGGGGGTGGTGAGGGAGCGGTTAGGGGCGGGCTATCCTCGACCTGATGCGGGGTGATGCCGGAACCCCTCTCTGTCCACCTATCCTAGACTCATCCCGCCACCGCTTTAAAGAAGGGCGGATGACGCCCACCCCTCCATCCTCTCATGACCCATTTCCCCATGGCCCATCCTCCCATGACATTGTCCCCGACAGCGAGGCCCGCGGCCTTGTCGCCCGCTTGCCGGCGTTGCCGCGCAATCTTGCCCTGCTGGCCCGGTTCGACCGGCCGATCGGCTGGTGGCTGCTGTTCTGGCCGGGGGCTTGGGCGATTGCGCTGTCGGGCAAGGCGTGGGTCCGCTGGGACATGCTGCTGTGGTTCCTGGCCGGCAGCATTGCGATGCGGGGCGCGGGGTGTGTGTTCAACGACATCGTGGACCGCGACATCGACCGGCAGGTCGCCCGCACCGCCAGCCGTCCACTGGCCAGCGGCGCGGTCAGCGTGCGGACGGCGTGGGTGTGGCTGGTGTCGCTGTGTCTGATCGGCCTGATCGTGCTGCTCCAGTTGCGCTGGCAGGCGCAACTGGTGGCGCTGGGCAGTCTGGCGCTGGTCGCGGCCTATCCCTTCATGAAGCGAATCACCGGATTTCCGCAGGCATGGCTCGGCCTCGTCTTCTCCTGGGCCGCGCCGGTGGCGTGGGTGGAGATGGCGGGCGGCAGCATGACGCTGGCGGGCGCGCTGCTCTATGCCGGGGCGATCCTGTGGGTCGTCGGCTATGACACCATCTATGCGTTGCAGGACCGGGAGGATGACGCGCTGGTCGGCATCGGGTCGAGCGCGCTGACGCTGGGCGGGCATGTCCGCGCCGGGGTGACGGGATTCTATGCCGGCGCGATCCTGCTGTGGACGGCGGCTTTCTGGGCCGTGGTGCCGCATGGGCTGGCGCTGCTGGCGCTCGTACCGATGGCGACGCATCTGCTGTGGCAGGTGGCGACGTTGCGGGAGGATGGGGCGGACCCGCTCGTCAAGTTCCGCTCCAACCGGTTCGCCGGACTGCTGATGTTCGCGGCCTGCGTGGCGGTGGGCGGGGTCTGAGGCTGCTCGGACACTGACGGTGTGCAGCGGCCCGCTGCCGACATGGACGGGGAGAAGGCATCCGGTCGCGCTGTTCAGGCTGGGCGCGTGACTCGCTTGAATGTCGAAGGGCTGTTTTTCTAAGGGGGGCGCGACGTTGGGAGAAAATATGGCCGTTGGGCTTCGTCCGCCCTTCGGGTCGACAGGCTCAGGGCGAACTGGCTGGGAACTCCCACAATTCATCCATCCTATCAATCCGCTGGCGACACGATCCCAAACCCGCTAAAGCCCGCCGCGACATGCTGAACCGCCTCTATCAATGGACGCTGGCCAAGGCCGCCCATCGCCATGCAGAGGTATGGCTGTTCGTCATATCCTTCATGGAATCGAGCTTTTTCCCCATCCCGCCGCATCCGCTGCTGGGGCTGATGTGCCTGGCGCGGCCAAAGCAGGCGCTGCGCTATGGCTTCATCTGCACGGCGGCGTCGGTGCTGGGCGGCCTGCTGGGCTATGCCATCGGCCATTTCCTGTTCGCGACGGTGGGGCAGTCGCTGCTCGACGCGCTGGGACTGGCCAAGAGCTTCCCGGTCGCCGCCTGCTACCTGCGCGAATTCGGGGCGGAGATCATCCTCATCAAAGGCGCGACGCCCATCCCGTTCAAGCTCATCACCATCACGGCGGGCTTCATCGGCCTGCCGCTCTTCACCTTCCTGTGGGCCAGCATCCTGTCGCGCGGTTTCCAGTTCATGCTGGTGGGTGTGCTGTTCTGGAAATTCGGCGCGCCGATCAAGGCGTTTCTGGAGAAATATCTGGTGTGGGTCAGCGGCGCCTTTCTGGTGCTGGTCGTCGGCGGCTTCATCGCCGCGGGCCTGCTGACCGGCGGGCAGAAGCCGAGCGATGCGTGCAGCGCCGCCGCTCCTGCCGCCGCCGCCCCATCTGCCGCCACCGCGCCCGCGCGATAGGGGAGGGACGGGCATGACGAGCGCACGTCTGCCCGCATGGGTCGAGGGACGGCCCTTCCCGATCATGCTGGTCGCGGGTGCGCTGTCCGCCACGGGTTTCGCGCCGCTGGGGCTATGGCCGGTCACTTTGCTGTCGCTGGCGCTGCTGCTCGCTCTGCTGGACCGGGCGCGGACGGGGCGGAAGGCGTTCGCGCTCGGCTATGCCTATGGGCTGGGGCAGTTCGTCGTCGGCCTCAACTGGATCGCCTACAGCTTCACCTTTCAGGACGCGATGCCGCACTGGTTCGGCTATCTGGGCGTCGTCCTGCTCAGCGTCTATCTTGCCGTCTATCCGGCGGCGGCGACGCTGCTGGCGTGGCGCTGTGCACGGGGTGCGGGGCCGCGCGGCGGGGGTGCGATGGCGCTGACGCTGGTGCTGGCGGGCGGATGGGCGCTGACCGAATATTTGCGTGCGACCCTGTTCACCGGTTTTGCGTGGAATCCGCTGGGCGTGATTTGGCTGGGCACGGGCGTCGACCATATGGCGCGGCTGATCGGCACCTATGGGCTGGCGACCGTCGCGATCATGGCGGGCGGCGCGCTGTGGATGTTCCTGCGCGGGCAGCGCAAGCTGGCGCTGCTGTTCGCGCTGAAGCTGCTGGCCGTGGTGGCGCTGGGCTGGCTGCACAGCCACTGGACGCGGCCCGGCCCGGCAGCGCAGCCCGTCATGGTCCAGGTCGTCCAGCCCAACATCCCGCAGGACGAGAAATATGATCCGCTGGCGGAGAGCCGCAATTTCCTGAAGCTGGCGAAGCTCAGCGGCGCGCCGTCGCCCACGCCGCGCCTGCTGTTCTGGCCGGAGGCGGCGATTTCCGCGCTGCTGGACATGGAGCCGGACTGGCGCGCACGCCTTGCCGCGCTGCTGGGACCGGGCGACGTGCTGATGACCGGCGGCGACAAATTTTATTTCCGCAAGACGACCTCCGCCTTCTACGCGCAGGGCGACCTGATGGGCGCGAACAACAGCCTGTGGGTGCTGACGCCGGAAGGACGCATCGCGGGCCGGTACGACAAGGCGCATCTGGTGCCCTATGGCGAATATCTGCCGATGCGGCCGTTGCTGTCCGCCATCGGCCTGTCGCGGCTGGTGCCGGGTGATGTGGATTTCTGGCCCGGTCCCGGTCCGCGCACGCTGGCGCTGCCCGCCGGGGCATCGGGCGGGCGGACGCGCCTCCCGCTCAAGATGGGCGTGCAGATCTGCTATGAGATCATCTTCTCCGGCCAAGTGGTGGAGCGGGCTAACAGGCCCGACTTCCTGTTCAACCCGTCCAACGACGCCTGGTTCGGCCGTTGGGGACCGCCGCAGCATCTGGCGCAGGCGCGGCTGCGCGCGGTGGAGGAGGCGATGCCGGTCATCCGCTCCACCCCCACCGGCATTTCCGCGATCATCGACGCATCGGGCCGGGTGACGGCGGCCATGGGACCGCATCAGGCGTCCGCGCTGCAAACCGTCCTGCCGCCCGCCGCCCCGGCCACGCTCTTTGCCCGTTTCGGCAATATGCTTCCCATGATTTTGGCTTTGGCTCTCATCGTCAGCGGCGTTGCCTTGGCGCGGGTCAGGCGTTAAGGCGCACATAAGGAATTCTTTATATGGATGCGGTTCCCCTTGCCGTATCCCTGAAGGAAAGGCGTTAAATACCCCATGCGTAGCAGCTATCTCTTCACGTCCGAGTCCGTGTCCGAAGGGCACCCCGACAAGGTTTCGGACCAGATTTCCGATGCCATCGTCGACCTGTTCCTGTCCAAGGATCCCGAAGCGCGCATCGCCTGCGAGACGCTGACCACGACTCAGCTGGTCGTTCTGGCGGGCGAGATCCGTTGCAAGGGCGTGTATGAGAATGGCGAATGGGCGCCGGGCGCGCTGGAAGAGATTGAGAAGACGGTGCGCGGCGTCGTCAAGAAGATCGGCTATGAGCAGGAGGGCTTCCACTGGGAGACGCTGCGGTTCGAGAACAACCTGCACGGCCAGTCCGCGCATATCGCGCAGGGCGTCGATGCGTCCGGCAACAAGGACGAGGGCGCCGGCGATCAGGGCATCATGTTCGGCTATGCCTGCGACGAGACGCCCGACCTGATGCCAGCGACGCTGGATTACAGCCACAAGATACTGGAGCGTATGGCCGCCGACCGCCACAGCGGCGCCGCGCCCTTCCTGGAGCCGGACGCCAAGAGCCAGGTCACGCTGCGCTTTGAACATGGCAAGCCGGTCGCCGCGACCGCCATCGTCGTCTCCACCCAACATGCCAAGGGCTATGACGAGGGGGAGAAGGAAGCCGAGCTGAAGAGCTATGTGAAGAAGATCATCGGCGAGACGTTGCCCGCGGGCCTGCTCTCCGACGAGACCGTCTATCACATCAACCCGACCGGCAGCTTCGAGATCGGCGGCCCGGATGGCGACGCCGGCCTGACCGGCCGCAAGATCATCGTGGACACCTATGGCGGCGCATCGCCGCATGGCGGCGGCGCGTTCAGCGGCAAGGATCCGACGAAGGTCGATCGTTCGGCGGCCTACATCACCCGCTACCTTGCCAAGAATGTCGTCGCGGCGGGCCTCGCCACGCGCTGCACCATCCAGATCGCCTATGCCATCGGCGTCTCCGCGCCGCTGTCGCTCTATGTCGACACGCATGGCACCGGCACGGTCGGCGACGACCGGATCGAGACAGCGATCCAGTCCATCGCCAAGCTGGGCGGCCTGACCCCGCGCGGTATCCGCACGCATCTGGGCCTCAACAAGCCCATCTATGCGCGCACCGCCGCCTATGGTCATTTCGGTCGCAAGGCGGAGGGCGACTTCTTCCCCTGGGAGAAGACCGACCTGGCGGACGACCTGAAGGCCGCGCTGGCCTGACCTCCGATACGGCGGCATATGTAATCCGCCAGTCATGATGCGGCCATGTGGCCGGCGTTAGAGAATGAAGCCCTGATCCTCATTTCAGCCCCTATTCAGGCTGGAAAGAGGATCAGGGCTTTGTCATTGTGACGCAGCCGTTTTCACCGGGCGCGCTGCCCCGGTGCGGCTGGAAGCAGGAGAGAAGAGATGAGCCGGATCGCGACTGCCTTTGCCGCCCTCGCCCTGATGACCGTCGGCGCGGCCCCCGCGCTCGCCGCGCCGCCGTGCAAGGATGCGAAGGGCAAGTTCACCAAATGCCCCGAAAAGCCCAAGCCGGTCGTCAAGAAGGCGCCGTGCAAGGACGCCAAGGGCAAATTCATCAAGTGCACGTGAGCGGGCGGGCGGGTAATCCTGCCTGACTGACGAAATGTCTCCTCCGCCATCCTGATCCTGTCGGGATGGCGGAAAGGGGCCAAGCCTACATGTCCGGATTGTGGATGGTGTAGAGCATCTTCACCCGGCGGTGGGCAAAGCGCCAGCCATCGGACGTCCGTACGAAACGGTCGATATAGGTGCCTTCCTCGATGATCGTGCCGCGGCGGCTGACGAAGAAATAGGTCCACCCCTCCGCACTGTCCGCGCCCGTCATCTCGATGCGGCAGGTGGTGATCTGGTGGCGCGACCCGTGCAGGTTGACGTCGGGCCGGGTGCCGGACGCGATGCTGGTCAGTTCGCGCAGGATCGCGGCGCGACCCTCCAGCGCCTGATGCGTGATCTGGAGCACGCCATCCTCCGCGAACAGCCCCGTGAACTCCACGATGCGCCCCCGGTCCGCCATATTATTGTAGCAGGCGATGAGGTGGCGGATCTGATCGCGCGCCACGGCCATGTCATGATCGGTCATGCGCCCTATCCCCCACCTGTTGATGTATTGCGTTTCCGGGCCAGCGGATGAGTCCATCCGCTTCGCAAACGCTCTAGCCGTGGCGCGGCATCGCTGTCGAGGGCCGGGCTGTGGAGGGCCGGTCGGGAGGGCGCTTCAGCTCATTCGGACGGGACGACCTGCGCGTGCATCCGGGGGCGGCTCCCCGCCAGCCCGGTCAGTAGGCGGGTGATCGGCGCGTGCCGTACCGCCCAGTCCGAATAGGCGCGATAGTCCGGGTCGTCGGACAGATGCTTTTCCTCCGTCCGGGCGCGCCAGTAATAGATGGCGCTGACCACGCCCATCAGCAGCGTGTTGCGCACCGCTGTCGCCGGGCTGTCCGTCGTGACGAGGAAGGGCATGATCGACAGCCACCAGAACAGGTTCTTGGACAAATAAGCCGGGTGGCGCGTCAGCCGATAGGGACCATGGGTCAATATGCCGCGATGGGTCAGGTTGGAAAAGCGCAGGCCGAACGCCACCGTCGCCCAGGCATAGACGCCGGTCAGCAGCGCCAGCAATCCGCCCCACGCCCACAGCAGCCCGTCATGCCCCGCCAGCCAATAGGCCCAGTCGCGCGTGCCGTCCTGATAGTTGAGCGGCCCGCCCGTGCCCATCATGGCGAAGGGCGGGTAGCAGATCAGCGCCGCCACCCATCCCTCCAGATGGGGCGTCGCGGAGCGGATATGCGCGTCGAGCGGGCGGAAGGTCAGAACATAGCCGACCGTCGCAAAGGCCACGTCGATGGTGAAGAGCAGCGCGATTAGGAAGGAGGCGAAATTGACCGGGTGGCCGATGATGTCGGCGTCACGCCAGTGGATCATCTCCGCGAAATTGCCCGGCACCACGGCCAGCATGAAGGCGAGGAAGAAGGCCTTCACGCCCCAGGCGCGGGCATGGGCGGCGACGGCTCCGGGGGCGGGCCTGTCCGCCCCGTTCAATATCCACAGCCCCGCCGCATGGGCGCCGTCGCGCGGCTGCACCAGATAGCGGTCGAGCCACAGCACATAGGGGATGGACAGGGCGACCAGCCAGGGCGCGAGCGTGCCGAGCAGGTTCATCACATAGGGGTACGGACCCTGCCAATACCAGTTCAGCGCCATATAGGCGAAGGCGATGAGACCCCATGTCGCCCACAGGCCCAGCAGCTTGACCGCGCTCGTCTCGATCGTCTCGCGCCATGGCCGGGCATTGGACCAGTCGATGCCGGTGCTGGGTCGCCGGTGCACCTTGTCGACCAGCAGCGACCATAGCACCATCGGCACGCCGCAGGCGATGACGGCGCAGATGCCCGCGCTCGGTCCGTCCATGCCATAATGGCGCGCGACGAGAACCCAGGCGGCCAGCCCGGCGAGACCGGCAAGGCCGACCCCCGTGCTGACGGCGGAGGCGGGACGGGATGTAGGAGAGTCCACCATGTCGCCGTCCTAGCGCGCAATGGTTAAAGTCCCGTCATGCCGGGAGCGCCACCGCTATCCCGCGCCCAGCACATTGATGGTGAAAGCGATGATGCCGAGGTTGAAGACGAAGGCGGCGAGGCAATGGACCGTCACCGCCTTGCGCACAGGCCGCGCTTCGATCTCCACGTCGGATGTCTGGAAAGTCATGCCCAGCGTGAAGGCGAAATAGCAGAAGTCGGTATAGTCCGGCTTGCCCGTCCCCGGAAAGGCGATGCCGCCGCGATCCCGCCCGCTCGCGTCGCCGCGGTAATAGAGAAAGGCATAGTGCAGCGCATAGACCATGTTGGAAAAGGTCCATGCGATGGCCAGCGTGCCGAGGATCAGCGCCATGCTCGCCATGGACGGCGCGCCCTGCCGCTGCGCCAGTTCGGCGGCGACCACGACCAGCAGCACGACCATCACGACTCCGGTGATGAGCAGCATGACGACCCGGTTGGCGTCATTGGCGCGCGCATGCGCCCGCATCCGCGCCTCGTCATGGCGCAGCAGCGGGATGGTGCTGAGGAGAAAGGCGGCGGCGGCGATGTCGAACCCCGCCATCACCGCCCTATGCGCGGGCAGGATCGCCGCCAGCGGCAGCACGCTCAGGCAGAGCGCGAGGAACAGCAGGAACCGCCAGGGGAGGAAGCGGGGCGTGGGGGAGGGCGTATCGGGCATGACGCGACTGTGGGGCAAATCGGGCGGGTTGCAACGGGTTTCGGGTGGAAGGGGCGCGAACGGATGTGGGAGGGCAGACGAGATTTGGGTATTGCGCTTCACCCTCGGCAAGCTCTTAACATTCTCGTCACCCCGGACCTGATCGGCAAGTATCCCCCTTGACCATGTAGGTAGAAATACCGTTCGTCCTGAGCTTGTCGAAGGGCTGGTCTTCTTTTGTGGTACCGCGCTTCACGGATAGTACAGCCGTTGGGCTTCGCCCGCCCTTCGGGTCGACAAGCTCAGGGCGAACGGAAGGGGCTACATGCTCCTGAGGGACAATGGCTGACGTGATCCGGGATGACGGGGCGGGTCCATCCGCTCTCCATTCTTGCCCCACCACCGCACGACGCAAAAACAAAGGGCGCCCCCTCCCATCGGAAGAGGCGCCCCTCGCACTATCCCGTCCTTACCGGAGCGCGATCAGCGGTCCCGGCGGCCCAGCAGCCGCAGGCGCAGCGCCTGGAGCTTGATGAAGCCCGCCGCGTCGCGCTGGTCATAGGCGCCCGCGTCGTCCTCGAACGTCACGACCTTCTCGCTGTACAACGAATTGGGCGACTTGCGGCCGGTCACGATCACGCTGCCCTTGTACAGCTTGAGGCGGACGGTGCCGGACACCTTCGTCTGGCTATGGTCGATGGCGGCCTGCAGCATCTCGCGCTCCGGCGAGAACCAGAAGCCGTTGTAGATGAGTTCGGCATAGCGCGGGGCCAGCTCGTCCTTCAGGTGCGCCGCGCCGCGATCCAGCGTAATCTGCTCGATACCGCGATGGGCGAGCTGATAGATGGTGCCGCCCGGTGTCTCATACATGCCGCGCGACTTCATGCCGACGAAGCGGTTCTCGACGAGGTCGAGGCGGCCGATGCCATGGCGGCGGCCATAGTCGTTGAGGGTTTCGAGCAATGTGGCGGGCGACATGGCCACGCCATTGATCGCCACGCCGTCGCCGCGCTCAAAGTCGATGGTGATGACTTCGGGCGTGTCGGGCGCGTCCTCCGGGTTCACCGTGCGCGAATAGACATAGTCCGGCACCTCGTCCCACGGATCTTCCAGCACCTTACCCTCGGAGGAGGTGTGCAGCATGTTCGCGTCGGTGGAGAAGGGGCTTTCGCCGCGCTTGTCCTTGGGCACGGGAATCTGGTGCTTTTCGGCGAACTCGATCAGCGCGGTGCGGCTGGTCAGATCCCACTCGCGCCACGGCGCGATCACCTTGATGTCCGGCTGGAGCGCATAATAGCCCAGCTCGAACCGCACCTGATCGTTGCCCTTGCCGGTCGCGCCATGGGATACGGCGTCCGCGCCGACCATCTTGGCGATCTCGATCTGGCGCTTGGCGATCAGCGGCCGCGCGATGGAGGTGCCGAGGAGATAGAGGCCCTCGTACAGCGCGTTCGACCGCATCATCGGGAACACATAGTCCCGCACGAATTCTTCGCGCAGGTCGTCGATGAAGATATGCTCGTCCTTGACGCCCATCAGCTTGGCCTTGGCGCGGGCCGGCTCCAGTTCCTCGCCCTGGCCGAGGTCGGCGGTGAAGGTCACGACCTCGCACTTATACTCCTGCTGGAGCCATTTCAGGATGACGCTGGTGTCGAGGCCGCCGGAATAGGCGAGGACGACGCGCTTGATGGGTTCGGACATGCGGCAGTCTCTTTTGCTGACAGGGTCTATTAGCGCGCGCCGCTAACAGGAGGGGCGACGAAGCGCAACCGGGATCGGTAGCCGGATCGGCGGGGGGAGGGGCATCGCGGGCGGATCGCGCGCCTGCATGGGGATGGCCTGCCTCCGTTCAACCCCCTGTTGCGGCATTGCAACATCGGCTGGCCGCAGCGGCGAACCGTGCAACCGACTGACTCCTCATGCTTTTCAACCGTTCCCCCGATGGGGGGCAAGAAAGCAGGAGTCTATTTATGCGGTATCTCTTTTCCCTGGCGTTCGCGGGCGGTCTGATCGCGGCGGCGACACCCGCCCTGGCGCAGGAAACGGCGCCCTTTACCGGTCCTCATATCGAGGCGCTGGCGGGTTACGACAATCTGTCCGGCGGCGACGATGGCGTCGACGACTCGGTCGATGGCCTGCAATATGGCATCGGCGCGGGCTATGACTTCCAGTTCGGCGGCGTGATCGCGGGCATCGAGGGCGAATTCGCCGGTTCGACCACCAAGGCGCGCGGGCGGGACATTTTCGCCCCCGGTGACGGTGCGGAACTGCGCGCCGGGCGTGACCTCTATGTCGGTGGCCGCATCGGCGTGGCGGCGACGCCCTCCACCCTGATCTACCTCAAGGGCGGCTACACCAACACCCGGCTCAACCTGCGCGCCTATGACGCCAACGGCTATTTCGAGACGGGCAACAATCTCGACGGTTACCGCGTCGGCGCGGGCATCGAGCAGAAGTTCAACCTGTTCGGTCCCAGCGGCTTCGTGAAGGCGGAATATCGCTATTCCAACTATTCGAACCTCAACATTGGCCGCTTCAACGCCGATGTGGACATCGACCGGCATCAGGTCGTGGCGGGCGTGGGCGTCCGTTTCTGATCTGACCGATCAGTGGCGGGCCGGGGTTATCCTCGGCCCGCCACCCCCTTGCGGTGAGGGCGTTCGCGCGCGCTTTCAGATTCCCGCATAATGTTCATATACCGCGACATCCTCCCAATAGCCGCCCTTGCCGCCATGGATGTTGCCAAGGCTCTCGACCGCCTGAATCCGCATCAGATATTTGGCCTGTTTATAACCCAGTTGCCGCTCCACCCGCAGGCGCAGCGGTGCGCCATTGGGCACGGACAGCAACCGGTCGTTGAGCGCGAAGGCGAGGATCGTCTGCGGGTGGAAGGCGTCGATCAGGTCGATGCTCTCATAATAGGGACGGGTCGCGGTCATCCGGTCCGCGCAGTGAAAGACGATATAGCGCGCCCGGTCGCTCAGCCGCGCCGCGTGCAGGATGGTGGCGAGCGGCACGCCGCGCCACTGGCCGATCGCGCTCCACCCCTCGACGCAATCATGGCGGGTGATCTGGGTGCGATGCGGCATGGAGCGCAACTGGTTGAGGGTGAGCGACAGCGGCCGCCCGACCAGCCCGTCGACCTGCAACCGCCAGTCCGCAAAGCCGCCGCGCCACAGGGCGCGATATTCGTCCGTGGCGGGATCGTGCGTACCATTGGCGCGGAAGATGGGGGACAGTTGGTCCGCGCGAAATTCCGGGGCCAGGGCGTTGCGATCGCCGAGCGCGCGCTGGCTCCATTTGTGGAAATTCTCGGCGGAGAAGAGGATTTCGCGGACATCCGCCGTGTCGGCCAGCCGGTCGCACCCCGCCAGCATGGACGCGGCGAGGCTGCCGATCAGCGCGCGGCGGGAGAGGAGGAGACTCATGGCCGCTCCCCGCCCCTCTTCGCGCCCGTCTTTGCACCGGGCAGCCGATACCAGCCGGTTATCATCGACCGTATCTCGTTGAACGGCCCGGCGACGATAACCATGACGATATGCACGACAAAAAAGGCGACGAGCGTCCAGGCGAGGATGAAGTGGATCGACCGCGCCGACTGCCGCCCGCCGAACAGGTCGGTCAGCCAGGGCAGCACCGCGTTCATCCCCGGCGACATCGTCAGGCCGGTCAGGATCATCAGCGGCAACAGCATGAAGATCACGCCGATATAGCTGGCCTTTTGCAGGACATTATAGCGCCGCGCCGCCGCGCCCGTGGGAAAGCGCAGCCGCGCATGGCCCCTGATCTCCCGCCAGACATGACGGGGTTTCAACTCGCCCCTGCGAAAGGCGAGGTCGCGGGCGATGTGACGGTTCAGCAGGCTCCACAGCATATAGGCCAGCAGCGAGAAGCCCAGCACCAGCGCAAAGCTGAGGTGCCAGCGGCGCGACAGGGCGAGGCTGTAATGGGCGGGCAGGGTGAGCCAGCCCGAAAAACGGCCCGGTTCCAGCCATGCCGGATCGAAGTTCGCGCCATATTCCCCCCAATAGAGTCGGGGATGCGCGTTGAAGATGCCCAGCCCGCTGGTGAACAGCACATAGAGGGTGACGGCGTTGAGCCAGTGCCACAGCCGCGTCGACAGCCGGTGGCGACGGACCAGCAGGCCGTCCTCGCTCACCGGTTCAGGCACCGGTTGGGGCGGGATGGGTTCGGGGGAAGAGGGGGTGTCCGCCATGGCCACAGGCTACAGCATTTGCGGGATGACGCCAGATGGTTGGCGGGAGAAGGGAAAGGAACGCCGGGGATCGCTCCCAACACCGCAGGTTCCGCTATTTCCCGGCCTTCTCCGACCGCCGCCGCGGCTTGTCCAGCGTGGACAGCACGCCGCGCAGGGTCCGTACCTCCAGGCTGTTCCACGCCGGCTTGGTCAGCACGTTACGCAATGTCAGCCGGGTGGCGGTCGCGCGGTCGGGGGGGAAGAAATAGCCGGTGGCGACCAGCATCTCGTCCAGTTGCGCGATCATCCCCTCCAGTTCCTCCTGCGGGGCGGGTTCGTGCAGTTCGGTGCGCGGCGGCTGGGCGAGGCTGACCCCCTTCGACCATTCATAGGCGCACAGGATCACCGCCTGCGCCAGGTTCAGCGAGCCGAATTCGGGGTTGATCGGCACGGTTACGATGCTGCGGGCGAGGGCGACATCCTCCGTCTCCAGCCCCGACCGTTCCGGCCCGAACACATAGGCGCTGCGCCCCGTCTGGCCATGGATTTCGCGCGCAGCCTCCTCCGGCGTGACGACCGGCTTGGTGACGCCGCGCTTGCGCACGGTGGTGGCATAGACATGGGCGCAGTCGGCCACCGCATCGGCGAGGGTGGGGAAGACGGTGGCCTTCTCCAGCACCACGTCGGCCCCGGCGGCGGCAGGGCCGGCATCCGGGTTGGGCCAGCCGTCGCGCGGTGTGACCAGCCGCATCTCGACCAGCCCGAAATTGAGCATGGCGCGCGCCGCCTTGCCGATATTCTCGCCCAGTTGGGGACGCACCAGCACGATGACGGGGGGCAGGGACGCCGGGTTCGTGTTCAGGGTCGCACTCATTCTCCGCTGACCTCCCGGATGGAGCCTGCGAATTCCTCGAAATCGCGCGCGTCGGTGAAATCCTTATAGACGCTGGCGAAGCGGATATAGGCCACGCTGTCGAGCGCCTTCAGCCCCTCCATCGCCAGTTCGCCGATATGCCGGGTCAGTACGTCGCCTTCGCCCGATGTCTCGATCTGGCGCTGGATGCCGGACACCAGCCGGTCGATCCGCACCGCGTCGATGGCGCGCTTGCGGCAGGCCAGGGTGATGGACCGTTCCAGCTTTTCCCGGTCGAACGGCTCGGACTTGCCCTCCGACTTCACCACCATGATCTCGCGCAACTGGATGCGTTCGAAGGTGGTGAAGCGGCCCGCGCAGCCTTCGCACTGGCGACGGCGGCGGATGGCGGCATTGTCCTCGGTTGGACGGCTGTCCTTCACCTGGCTGTTATCATGGCCACAGAAGGGGCAGCGCATTTGGCAAAACTCTCCGGACTGCCGGGGCCGGTGTAGCGGCCCCGGAGTGTCATGTTCAGTAAATCGGGAAGCGTTCGGTCAGCGCGGCGACCTTGTCCCGGACATGCGCCTCGACCTGGCCATCGCCCTCTTCGCCGTTGCGCTTGATGCCCTCGACCACCTCGGCGATCAGCCCGGCGATCTCGCGGAATTCCGCTTCACCGAAACCGCGCGTCGTGCCCGCGGGCGTGCCGAGGCGGATGCCCGACGTCACGAAGGGCGAACGGGTGTCGAACGGGATGCCATTCTTGTTGCAGGTCAGCCAGGCGCGATCCAGCGCCTTTTCCGCCGCCTTGCCGGTGGCGTCCTTGGGCGTCAGGTCGACCAGCATCAAATGGTTGTCGGTACCGCCCGACACGATGTTGAGGCCGGTGTCGGCCAGCGCGGCGGCGAGGGCGCGGGCGTTGGCGACGACCTGATGGGCATAGGCCTTGAACTCAGGGCGCAGCGCCTCGGCAAAGGCGACCGCCTTGGCCGCGACGATGTGCATCAGCGGGCCACCCTGCATGCCGGGGAACACCGCCGAGTTGATCTTCTTGGCGATCGCCTCGTCATTGGTCAGGATGATGCCGGAACGGGGACCGCGCAGCGTCTTGTGCGTGGTGGTCGTCGCGACATGGGCGTGCGGGAAGGGCGTGGGGTGCGCGCCGCCAGCGACCAGGCCGCCGAAGTGCGACATATCGACCATCAGATAGGCGCCGACTTCATCTGCGATCTCGCGGAACCGTTTGAAGTCCCAGATGCGGCTGTAGGCGGTGCCGCCCGCGATGATGAGCTTGGGCTTGTTCTCGCGCGCGATCTGCGCGACCACGTCCATGTCGATCAGATGGTCGTCGGCGCGCACGCCATAGGCGACCGGCTTGAACCACTTGCCCGACATGTTGACCGGCGATCCGTGCGTCAGATGCCCGCCCGAATTGAGGTCGAGGCCCATGAACGTGTCGCCGGGCTGGAGCAGGGCGAGGAACACAGCCTGATTCATCTGGCTGCCCGAATTGGGCTGCACGTTCGCGAAATCGCAGCCGAACAGCGCCTTGGCGCGCTCGATCGCCAGAGTCTCGACCACATCGGCATATTCGCAGCCGCCATAGTAACGCTTGCCCGGATAGCCCTCGGCATATTTGTTGGTGAAGATCGAACCGGCGGCCTCCAGCACGGCCTTCGACACGATATTCTCGGACGCGATCAGCTCGATCTTGTTCTGCTGGCGCTTCAGTTCACGGGCGATGGCGTCCGCGACTTCGGGATCGGCGGTAGCGAGGTCGGCGGAGAAGAAGCCGCTCTGCGTCGTCTGGGTGGCGGTGGTGGCCATGATCGTCGGTCCTTTCAGGCGCTAACGGGAGGATTGGAAAGCTTGCCCACGCGGCGGGCATGGCGGTCGCCACCGAATTCGGTGGCGAGGAAAGCGGTGAGGATGGCCTTGGCCATGTCCGGCCCGACCAGCCGTGCGCCCAGCGCGACGACATTGGCGTCATTATGCTCGCGCGACAGGGCGGCGGACAGCGGTTCGGAGACGAGCGCGGCGCGGCAGGCCGGGTTGCGGTTGACCGCGATGGAAATGCCGATGCCCGATCCGCACAGCGCAACACCCTTGTCCGCGCGGCCTTCCGCGATGGCGGCGGCCAGTTTGTAGCCATAGTCGGGATAGTCGACGCTGTCGGTGGTGTCCGGTCCCAGATCGTCCACAGCATGGCCCTGCTCGCGCAGCCATGTGGCAAGGTCGGCCTTCAATGCCACGGCGGCATGATCGGAAGCGATGGCGATACGCATCGGGTCCCTCTTATCTCTGGAGACAGTGAATATGCCCGCGCCCTGTGTAGCAAATGGCGCGAGTCGGCTTGGCCCGCTATCTAGTTTGGGACGCGTCCAAATGCCACCCGCTTGTCACATTGGGACGGCGTCTGTGCACGCTTGAGTCGAAACCCGGCTTGTTCCCGGCGAAAGCCCCCCTATATCGGCGTTCGAAGCGGGTCGGCCTCGGCTATATGCGGGGTGGGGCCCGCAAACCGCTGAAACATTTTTGGGGTTTGAAGAGGGCATAATGGCAAAAGTTATCGGTATCGATCTGGGAACGACCAACAGCTGCGTCGCGGTGATGGATGGCGGCAAGCCCAAGGTCATCGAAAATGCGGAGGGTGCGCGCACGACTCCCTCCATCGTCGCTTTCGCCAAGGACGGCGAGCGTCTGGTCGGCCAGCCTGCAAAGCGTCAGGCCGTCACCAACGGCGACAACACCATCTTCGCGGTCAAGCGCCTGATCGGCCGCCGCTTCGACGATCCGTTGACCAAGAAGGACATGGAACTCGTCCCCTACGACATTTCCAAGGGACCGAACGGCGACGCATGGGTCCAGGCCGGCGGCAAGGATTATTCGCCGTCGCAGATCAGCGCCTTCACGCTCCAGAAGATGAAGGAAACCGCCGAAGCCTATCTGGGCGAGACGGTGACGCAGGCGGTCATCACCGTTCCCGCCTATTTCAACGACGCCCAGCGTCAGGCAACCAAGGACGCCGGCCAGATCGCGGGCCTCGAAGTGCTGCGCATCATCAACGAGCCGACGGCGGCCGCTCTGGCCTATGGTCTGGACAAGCAGGACGGCAAGACCATCGCCGTTTATGACCTTGGCGGCGGCACCTTCGATATCTCCATCCTCGAAATCGGCGATGGCGTGTTCGAGGTGAAGTCCACCAACGGCGACACCTTCCTGGGCGGCGAAGACTTCGACTCGAAGGTCGTCGAATTCCTCGCGGAAGAGTTCAAGAAGCAGGAAGGCATCGACCTCACCAAGGACAAGCTGGCTCTCCAGCGTCTGAAGGAAGCGGCCGAGAAGGCGAAGATCGAGCTGTCTTCGGCGCAGACGACCGAGGTCAACCTGCCCTTCATCACCGCCGACGCCAACGGGCCGAAGCATCTGGTGAAGCAGATCAGCCGTTCGGACCTTGAGCGCCTCGTCGCGGATCTCATCAAGCGCACGCTGGAGCCCTGCCGCAAGGCGATTCAGGACGCGGGCGTCACCGCTGCCGAGATCAGCGAAGTTGTCCTCGTCGGCGGCATGACCCGCATGCCCAAGGTGCGCGAGGCCGTGAAGGACTTCTTCGGCAAGGAGCCGCACACCGGCGTCAACCCGGACGAAGTCGTGGCCATGGGCGCCGCCATTCAGGCGGGCGTGCTTCAGGGCGACGTCAAGGACGTGCTGCTGCTCGACGTGACCCCGCTGAGCCTCGGCATCGAGACGCTGGGCGGCGTGTTCACGCGCATGATCGACCGCAACACCACCATCCCCGCGAAGAAGTCGCAGGTCTATTCCACCGCTGACGACAATCAGCAGGCGGTGACGATCCGCGTCTTCCAGGGTGAGCGCGAAATGGCGGCGGACAACAAGCTGCTGGGTCAGTTCGACCTCGTCGGCATCCCGCCTGCCCCCCGCGGCGTCCCGCAGATCGAGGTGACGTTCGACATCGACGCCAACGGTCTGGTCAACGTGTCGGCCAAGGACAAGGGCACCGGCAAGGAGCAGCAGATCAAAATCCAGGCTTCTGGTGGTCTGTCCGACGCCGACATCGACCAGATGGTCAAGGATGCCGAGCGTTTCGCCGAGGAAGACAAGAAGCGTCGCGAGGGTGCCGAGGCGAAGAACAACGCCGAGAGCCTGATCCACACGACCGAGCGCCAGCTCGAAGAGCATGGCGACAAGGTGGACGCATCGCTCAAGGGTGAGATCGAAACCGCTGTCGCCGCCGCCAAGTCGGCGGTCGAGGGTGGCGATCCCGAAGCGATGAAGGAAAAGGCGCAGGAACTGGCCACCGTGGCGATGAAGCTGGGTCAGGCCATTTACGAAAAGGAGCAGGCCAATGCGGCGTCTCCGGGTTCGGAAGGCCCTGCGGCGGCGGCCAAGGATGACGATGTCGTCGACGCGGAATTCTCCGAAGTCGACGAGAACAACAAGGCCTGATGACGGCCATGGCGCCCGCGCTCCTTCACAGGCGGCGCGGGCGCCTTCTTATCTGTAGCCGGGCTGGGGTGGCATGAGCAGCGCAGAAGTCAATTTTTACGAGCGGCTGGAAGTCTCGCGGGATGCGGACGGCACGGTGCTCAAGAGCGCCTATCGCAAGCTGGCGATGAAATATCACCCGGACAAGAATCCGGGATGTCAGGACAGCGAGAATCGCTTCAAGCTGTTGAATGAGGCCTATGACGTCCTCAAGGATCCGCAAAAGCGCGCGGCCTATGACCGGTATGGTCATGAGGCGTTCGTCAATGCGGCCAGCGGCGCGGGCGGCGGGCCGGGCGCCGGCTTTGGCGGCGGCGGTTTCTCCGACATCGGCGATATTTTTGAGACGATCTTTGGCGGCGGCGGTTTCGGCGGTCAGGGTGGCGGGCGTCAGCAGCAGCGGCGCGGCGCGGACCTGCGCTACGATCTGGAAATCACGCTGGACGAGGCGTTCCACGGCAAGTCGGAAACGATCAATGTCGAGGTGTCCGCCGCGTGCGAGCCGTGCGTGGGCACGGGCGCGGAGCCGGGCACCGGCGTCGAGACCTGCACGACCTGCAACGGCCATGGCAAGGTGCGCGCGCAGCAGGGCTTTTTCGTGGTGGAGCGGGTCTGCCCCGCCTGCCATGGCGCGGGCCAGAAGATCACATCGCCGTGCCGCGCCTGCCGCGGCGAGGGCCGGGTGGACAAGGCCAAGGCGCTCAAGGTCGACATTCCGCCCGGCGTGGACGAGGGCACCCGCATCCGCCTGTCGGGTGAGGGCGAGGCGGGCGCGCGCGGGGCGCCTGCGGGCGACCTGTACATTTTCCTGCACGTCAGCCGCCATGCGATTTTCGAGCGGGAGGGCACCAACCTGTTCGCGCGCGTGCCGGTCAGCTTCACCACGGCGGCGCTGGGCGGCAGCATCGAGGTGCCGGGCATCGACGGCCAGCGCACGAAGATCACCATCCCGGCGGGCATCCAGTCCGGGCGGCAATTGCGCCAGCGCGGGTCAGGTATGCCGGTCCTCAACAGCCGGGGCCGGGGCGACCTGGTGATTCAGGTCGATGTGGAAACGCCGACCAAATTGTCCGCGCGGCAGAAGGAATTGCTGGAGGAATTCCGCTCCACCGAAACCGGGGAGGAATGTCCGCAGAGCGAGGGATTCTTCAGCAAGATCAAGGATCTGTTCCAGTAGGACGGACGGCGGTCATTCTGCGCCGTCATCCCGTCTTTGCGGCGGGATGACGGGAGGGGACCGCCGGGCCGGACAATCGGCCCGGCACGCTCCCCTGTCGCTCCGCAAGCCCCCTGTCACTCCGGACATTCCGTCCCCCGACTTGATCGGCATATCCCGTTCGGGCTGAGCTTGTCGAAAGACTGCCCTCGTCCCTTCAATGTGGCTGCAAAAGTGAAGGGCAGCCCTTCGACAAGCTCAGCCCGAACGGGGGGCTCGTTCCAAGACAACGGATGCAGCACCACCGGCGGCAGGCCCGCGCACGACCACATTCTCTTCCTGCCCTAAGCGGCAAAAAGTGGTGTCGCCCATCGCCGCCCCCTTGGGCCAGCGCTAGCGCACGGCATCCCGTCAGACCGCATCCCGCCGGAAACAGTCGGCCAGATGGTCGTTCACCAGTCCCACCGCCTCCATCCACGCATAGGTGATGACCGGCCCGACGAACTTATACCCCCGTTTCTTGAGGTCTTTGGAGATATGCTCCGACAGGGCCGTCTTCGCGGGCACCGTCATCCCGTCGCCCCGGATCGGCGTGCCGCCCACAAAGCCCCAGGCATAGGCCGCGAAATCCTCCCCCGCGTCGCGCATCGCCAGATAGGCACGGGCGTTGCCGATGGTCGCAACGATCTTGGCCCGCGCCCGGATGATGCCGGGATCGCCCATCAGCCGCTCGACATCCGCCTCGCCAAAGGCCGCGACCACCTCCGGATCGAAGTTCGCGAAGGCCGCGCGGAATCCCTCGCGCCGATACAGGATCGTGCGCCACGACAGGCCCGCCTGAAACCACTCCAGCATCAGCATTTCCCACAGCATCCGGGAATCGCGCACCGGCACGCCCCATTCCCGGTCGTGATAGTCGGCCATCAGCGCGTCGCCCTGCGCCCAGCCGCATCGTGCCGCATCCGTCATGGCTTTCCCCCCGCCAGTTCGGTTCGCAGGCTGGCGATCAGCGCCGTCTGGCCCGGCAGCCGCTCCTCTTCCTCGTCCAGTATGGCGTTGAACAGCGCCCGCTTCACGCCCGCCACGTCGATGGCACTGCCCGGCGGCACGGCGGACAGGATGATGTCGACCAGCCGGTCGGCGCCGTGCAGCCGCCCCCACAGATAGTCATTCTCGCGATAGGAGCGGCTGAAAAACGCGCCAAAACTGTTGAACTCTATCCCCTTCAACGTCGCCAGCGCCCCGCCGGTGCGGATCGCCACCGCATCGTCGGGGGAGATGCGATCCACCTTGATCGGGTCATATTCGTCCAGCCCCTCGCCCTGCAACATGGGCAGGGTGGCGATGTCGTAGAAGGGAAAGCCCAGATAGGCCTTCAGCAGCCGCCGCCGGTCCGACACCATCAGCGCGGAGAGCGTGTCGGACAGGCGCACCTCCACCTGTGCGTCCAGCGCGGCCAGCCCGCGCGCCTCCGCCAGCGTGGAGAGCGCCACGCCCGGCGCGTTCAGCACCCGCGCCGCCGCCGCCCGTGCGCCCGCGTCGAAAATATCCGGGGCCTCCCGCGCGGCATACAGGTCGATGGCCTCATAGATCATCGCCCGCATCGCCATGCGCGCCCCCTCCGCCTCGGTCTCCTCGCCGGGCGGGATGGCCTCGCCTTCCTCCGTCTCCGCCAGCCGCCGCGTCAGGAAGCGCAGCCGCCGGATGCGAAAGGCGGTGTCGTGCGCGCGCAGGAACAGCAGGGCGGCATCGTTGCGCCCCGCCGATCCATTGGCGGGCATGATGTCCGCCCCGCTGATGCGGATATGCTGCCACAGCGCGGCCCGCACCGCATCGCCGTCCAGCGCCCCCGGCGGCGTTTCATGCCCGGCGGGCGTGTCTCCGGCCAGTTCCCCCAGCAATCCGGCGAGGTCGTACACGATCCCCGACAGCTTCAACTGGGCGTAGCTCACATAGGCGAAGCCGGACGCGCGCGCCGCCTTGCGATGCGCCTTGCCGCGCCAGCTGGCGAGCCGCGCGGGGGTGGGGCGGTCCGCGAACAGCGGCTGGCCGATGGTCTGTTCGATTGTGGTGTCGATGGTCGGGCGCATCGCGTCCACGACCCGCTGCATACGGCGGATGCGCTCCGACCGCAGGGCGATCTGGTCGAGGTCGTCGCGGATCGGCTGTTCGCGCGGGATATTGCTCATCGCACCGAAGATGGTGCGGAAAAAGCCGGGGGTGCCGGTTGCGCTCCCTTCGTCCCGCTGCCGGGGCCGCGCCCCGCCCAGCAGCGACATATGCGGAGTCGGCTCGATATAGACGAAGCGCCGGTCCACCTCCCGCCGGGCGGGGCGGTTGCGCAGCGCCGGGATCGCCTGTGCAAAGGGGGCGTTGGCCAGCACCGACCCGTCGATGATCGGCGCGTCGTCCGCCGTGCCGCGCATCCACTGGCGCGGCAGGATGCGGGCGAGGAAGGCGCTGCGCCCCGGCCACGTCTGCCCGCGCTCGGCCAGCACCTCGTCCAGCTCGCGCGGGGTGAAGGGGGGAAAGGCGCCGGGGAAGCTGGCCGTCGCCCGCGCGGCAAAGGCCAGTTCGGTGGCGTCCGCCAGCCTGCGGGGCCGGTCGCCGCGCACCGCAAAGCTGATCGCGAGCCGATGCTCCGTCTCCGCAATGGCGCGCGGGCTGTTGAGGCGTAGCGTCTCCTCATGCCCCATGAAATCGGTCGCGGTGACGAACAGGTCGAGCGGGTGGCTATCGGGCAGCAGCGGCGGCCCGGCGGGCGCGGCGGCCATCGCGTCGAAGGCGTCGAGCAGCACCCGGCAAAAGCCCTTGCCCCCGAACGGCGGCGCGAACCAGCGCGCGCGCACGAAGTTGGACAGCTTGCGGCGCACTTCCTCGCGCGTTTCGGGCGCGACCGTGCGCTCCACCGTGTCGCCGCGCCGCCGGGCGAGCAGCCAGAGCAGGGGCGCGACCCAGAATTTGGTGAAGCGGCTGATCGGCCGCGCATCCGGGTCCAGCAGCACATCGGCATCGGCCCGCTCCAGCCACAGCGCGGTCAGCGGTTCCAGCGACTGGCCCGTCTCCAGCGCATGGGCGAGGAAGATGGCGTTGATCCCGCCCGCGCTGGCGCCCGCCAATATGTCCGGCATGACGCGCAGCCGCGTGCCCGTCTCGCACAGCGCGTCGTCCAGCAACTGGCGATAGATGGCCGCGCTGCCCCCCGCCACCGCCTCGCCCGCGTGAAAGGCGCGGCTGGCGCGGGCAAGGTGCCACACTTCCTTGGTGATGCCGTGCATGTACACGGCCAGGCTGACCCCGCCATAGCAGACCAGCGCCAGCCGAAGTTCCTTCTCCCGCATGGACAGAGGGATGGCAGAGGTTGGGCCGGGGCGCCAGTGGCGATTGGCGGGGAGGGGGTGGGGACAGGCGATACACGCCTGTCGTGACCGTCACCCCGGATCGGGTCGACGCTTATCCCCCTTGCGCATGGAGGATGGAAACACCGTTCGCCCGCCCTTCGGGTCGACAAACTCAGGACGAACGGGAGGGTGCTACATGTTCCAAGGGATCAGGTCCGGTCTGACGGACGGATACATCCCCCCACCGCCCAACAAAAAGGGGCCGGGAACCCATGATCCCCGACCCCCCGATCTCTCCCTCTCCGCCCGCGTCAGTCGCGCCAGCCGATCACCTTCGTCTCCAGATAATCCTGCAATCCCTCGACGCCCCAGGCGCGTCCGACGCCGCTTTGCTTGTACCCGCCAAAGGGCAGGTCGCCGTTGATCGGCACGCCGCCGTTGACGCTGATCGTGCCGGTGCGGATGCGCTTGGCCACCGCGATGGCGCGGTCCAGATTGCCGGAGGTCACGACGCCGGACAGGCCATAGACGCTGTCGTTGGCGATGCGGATCGCGTCCTCGTCATCCTCGAACGGGATCACGACCAGCACGGGGCCAAAGATTTCCTCCTGCGCGATCCGCATGTCGTTGGTCACGTCGACGAAGCAGGTCGGCTCGATGAACCAGCCGGTGCCCAGGTCGGTGCGGATATTGCCGCCCGACAACAGGGTCGCGCCTTCCTCCACGCCCAGGTCGACATAGGCTTTCACCCGGTCGCGCTGCTTCTTCGACACCACCGGACCCATGGGGCAGGCGGGATCGTCGAAATGGCCCCATTTGGTGGAGAAGGCGTCATAGCTGGCCTTCAGGATCGCCTTCGACTCCTCGTACCGGCTGCGCGGCACCAGCAGGCGGGACGTGACGGCGCAACCCTGCCCGGCGTGGAAGACCAGGATCGACTGGGCGACGACCTGCGCGAAATTCTCCGTATCCTCCAGGATGATCGCGGCCGACTTGCCGCCCAGTTCCAGGAAGACGCGCTTCATCGTCTCCGCACCCTGCCGCTGGATATGCTTGCCGATGGCGGTGGAGCCGGTGAAGGTGATGAGGTCGACGCGCGGGTCCGTGACCAGCGCCTCGCCCGCCATCGCCGGGTCGCTGCTGGTGATGACGTTGATGACGCCGGCGGGGAAGCCCGCCTCCGCCGCCAGTTCGCCAAAGATGGACGCGGCCAACGGCGTGTCCGGCGCGGGCTTCAGGATGACGGTGCAGCCGGTCAGCAATGCGGAGACGACCTTCTCCGCATTGATGTACAGCGGGAAGTTCCACGGCGTGATCGCGCCCACGACGCCCGCCGCCTCATAATAGGCGCGGCGATGGGTGGTGAAGCCATAGGTTTCGCGCGGGCCGAAATCCTTCTCGAACTCCAGCTGCGGATAGACGTCCATCAGGTCGCGCCAGCTGTTGAGGCACTGGGCGAGCTGCGCGCGGTGGACCGCGACCAGCGCCGCGCCCGCCTCATGCCGGACGATCTCGGCCAGCCGGTCCTGATTGGCCACAAACAGCTCATGCAGTTTCTTGACCAGCGCGAACCGCTTTTCATGGTTGGTGGACCAGTCGGTGGTGTCGAAGGCGCGGCGCGCGGCCACGATCGCTTCCTCCACGTCGGCGGGGGAGGCGTCGGCCGCCTTGCCCACGACTTCGCCGGTCCATGGGCCGATATTGTCGAAGGTCTTGCCACCCTCCGCACCGCGCAGCACGCCGTCGATGTAGAGCAGGGCGTCGGGCAGCACCGACGGCGCGGCCAATGTGTCGGTGTCGGAAAGCGTGGTCATCGGGTCATCCTTCCACAGGGTTCATCGGGGCTTTTTGACGGGGCTTCGTCCTGCATAACATCGCTTGATTCGCCCGTTGTCGTAATGTATATTCGGTAAATGCCGAATATGTCAAATGATAAGGCCGCCGATGCCTCCACCCTCACCCCGGCGCAGCGCCACTTCATCGAGGAGCTGGCCGTCCTGCTGGTGCCATGGGGTATGCCGATCACGGCGGCTCGCCTCTATGGCTATCTGCAACTCAAGGAGGAGCCGGTGTCGCTGGACGAGATCGTGGCGGAGCTGGAGGTGAGCAAGAGCCATGTCTCCACCGCCGCGCGTATGCTGGAATCCTATGGCAATGTCCGGCGGCTGGGGGAACGGGGGACGAAGCGCGTGCTCTATGTGGTGGGCGCGCATCCCGGCACGCCGCTCATCAAGCAGGTGACGTTGCTCAGCCAGATGTCCAGCCTGATCGCCCGGCGCAAGGATGCGGTGGCGTCCGGCAAGGCCGCCGACCGGCTCGGCCGCCTCGCCGATTTCCACGCCGACCTCAGCCGTGCGATGGAGGGGATCACGACGGCGGAGCGGTTTCAGGACCCGGAGTGACCGGCGCGCCGGGCGGCTTCCTGGACAGGACAGGCCGTCCTCCAGAAGATGGGTGCCGAAAAGGCAGGTTCCCACGAGTTTCGAAGCGAGTCGCGGGCCAGATCATTGCGCGCCCCCCTCGTCCTTGCGAGCGCAGCGAAGCAATCCATGGCGCCGTCCTTTGGACTTCGCCCGCCTTCGGTTCGCTCCGCTCGCAAGGGCGATTCAAGGCACAATCATCACGCTCCAGCCATTCGCAGGCGTTCGGACTGGATGCCGCGCCCGCCTAGCGCGCGCGGGACAGGCGGTTGCCCGCGCCGCTGATCGCCAGTTTCGGCTTCGCGGAGCCGGGTGCGGTCCACCGGATGACATTGCCCGCGCCCTGCACGCTGATGCCGGACCGGGCGGCCAGGTCGATGCGGATCTGGTTGTTCGCGCCCTCCACCTGCAATTCGGTGCACGCCCCGCCGATGGTCAGCCGGTTGCTGGCCCCCGCGACATGGATGGTCCCCCCGTTGCAATCCAGCGCGACCTCCTCCCCCGCGCCCTCGAACCGCGTCTGGGCCTGCGCGGCGACCGGGATAAGGAGGGCGAGGACGGGCAGCAGGGTCAGGCAGGCGAAGGGGCGCATACACAATCTCTCTCTCGGCACGGGGCGGCGAAGGGCCGCCGTCATCCAGCCTCCAGAACCGCCCACACCGGCAAATGATCCGACGCGCGCCGGGCGAGGGGGGAGCTATGCACCCCCGCCTCGTTCAGGGTCAGGCCCGCGCTGTACATGATGCGGTCCAGGCTCGCGACCGGCCGCCGCGCGTGAAAACTGCGCCCGCAGGACAATATGGTGAACTGCCGCGCAAAGTCGCGCAGGCATCCGCCATTCTGCGTCCATTCATTGGTGTCGCCGACCAAGACGGTGGGCAGCGGCGCGCCATGGCTGTTGGCGACCTCCACCTGATGCAGCAGTGCCGCCGCCTGCCGCCGCCGCCACAGGCCCGACAGGTCGAGGTGCATGCCGAACAGGCGCAGCGCCACGCCATTGGCCGACACCGCCGCATTGACCGCGCCGCGCGGTTCCAGGCAGGGCAGGTGCAGCACGTCATGGCCGGTCACCTCCACCCCCTCGCGCACCAGTATCGCATTGCCATGCCAGCCCATGCTGCCCGACTGGATGGCCAGCGGCACCCGCCGATAGGGGCTGCGCGCCTCCAGCAGCCAGTCGGGCAGCACGGCGTGGCGCTGGCCAAAGCGCATGTCCGCCTCCTGAAGCGCGATCACATCGGCATCGATCTCGTTCAGCACCTCGATGATCCGTTCGGGGCTGCGCCGCCGGTCGGTGCCGACCGCCTTGTGGATATTATAGCTTGCGATCTTCATCATGGTCCGACGGTAGAGAACGCGCGCGCGCCGGGAAAGAGCATAACGGGGGAGTCATGGGCGGAGCGGGGAGGCTGTCGCGCTTCCGTTGAGGTGTAGCGGTTTGGGTTGGGATGGTGCGGGGGTGGCGGTAAGCGACCCAACGTCGTCATTCAATGACCCTTATGGCTCTTCCCAAACCCGCCATTCATTGATGGGCATACATCCGAAGATAGTCAGCTTCAGGATAGGGTTTGACAGGCCTTAGCTGGTCAGGCTCACCGACTTGCTCTGAACGGACGAACCTCGCACCCTCGCGGTTTCGAAAAAAGCTAATCCTCCTCTGCGGGGCGGGTTTTTGGTTCCAAGGGCGGTTCTCCATTATCACTTGGTTGCCAGTGATCCAAAAGACGCCGCGCTGATCGCCCCAACCGTTATAAGTGATCCAGCTTCCATCACGCCGCAAACATGTTGGCCCCCCATCCATTGGATATGGAGGATCTTCGAGACAACCCACAACCGATCGAAGAATATCGGCCTCAGTCATCCCGATATACTGAGGCGGGGTTGATTTCGTAACAGTCCTCGCAGGCGATAGCGTCTTAGTAGATTGCTGTTCGCCCTCGGAATCACAGGCCGTTATCGCCGCTAATGCGGCGAATCCGCACATGTTAACTAATCTACTAAGAATCCGTAACCCGCGCATTTTCGTAATGTGCGCGCCCTACGGACCACGCGCAACGTCTGCTTCGCCATGTTCTCTTTTATATCCACACAGTCGGCTCCCCACCCACATTCGTCATTGCTTCGCTATGATCGCAATGACGATGGCAACATGGACCAAGAGGACGACGGCAACGCCCGCCGTCCACCCCAACCCCCTCACTCCGCCACGAAATCCACCGGCGGGGAGCGGGTGATGAAATGCCCTTTCACGCCCTGCGGCCATTGCTTGAAGGGCACGCGGCCCTGTTCGCTGTCCGCATAATGGACGGCATAGTCCAATATCGCGCGCGCCGCCTCCTCGTCGGGGGCGAAGCGGCCCAGCACATAGCTGACCTTGCCCGGTGCGCGCAGGTGGATGGTGCAATGGTCGGTGCAGGCGAAGAGGCAGGCCATTTCCTGCACCGCCACCCCGTCATAGCGCGCGTCCGACGCCTTGACGGTGCGCAGCGCCTCCGCCAGTCGCGCGCCGCCGCGCACCCCCTCGCCATCCTCGCGCGCGTCGGCGGACAGGCGGCAGGTGTTGCAGGCGACGACCGCCGGGCCGGTGGCGACGGGTTTCAGCATGGGGCAGTTCCTCGGTTCTCGATACGGTCCAGCGGTACGATCATCGGTGCGGGGCCGCCGGTCTCCACCAGCGCGCTGATGCCATAGACGGCGCGCAGCCGGTCGGGTGTCAGCACCTGTGCAGGGGTGCCGTCCGCCACCAGCCGCCCCCGGTCGATCAGGATCAGCCGGTCGCAATAGCGCGCGGCCATGGTCAGGTCGTGCAGCACCGCGACGACCAGCCCGCCCGCCGTCGCCTCGCGCCGCAACAGGGTCATCACGTCGATCTGGTGGCCGGGGTCGAGCGAGGCGAGCGGTTCGTCCGCCACCAGTCCCGCCGCGCCCACCGCCAGCGCGCGGGCCAGCAGCACCCGCGCCCGCTCCCCGCCGGACAATTCCGTGGCGATGCGCTGCGCCAGATGGGCGACGTCCGCCCGCGCCATGGCGGCGGCCACGATGGCGCGATCCGCTTCCCCGATCCGCGACAGCGGCGCCAGATGGGGCAGGCGGCCCAGCGCCACCAGCCGCTCCACGCTCAGCGGCCAGTGCAGCGTCTGCCCCTGCGGCAGATAGGCGATGGCCCGCGCCAGGTCGCGCGGCGGCATGGTCGCCACGGCCCGCCCGTCGATATGCACCGCGCCGCCATCGGGCCTCGCCAGCCCCAGCATCGCCCGGACCAGCGTGGACTTGCCCGCGCCATTGGGACCGACGATCCCGACGAGGCTACCGGCGGAGAGGGTCATGCCGACATCTTCCAGCACCCATCGCCGCCCCAGCCGGACGGACACGTGATCGACCCGCACCGTCACCATAGCCGTCGCTCCCGCAGCAGGTGGAACAGGAAGACGGGCACGCCGAGGAAGGCCGTGACCACGCCCAGCTTCAGTTCGACCCGCGTGGGGACCAGCCGCACCATCACGTCCGACAGGGTCAGCAGCGCGGCCCCGCCCAGGGCCGAGGGTAGCAGGATGGAGGACGGCGCGCGGTCGGTCAGCGGCCGGATCAGGTGCGGCACGATCAGCCCGACGAAGCCGATGGAGCCGGACACCGCCACCGCGCCGCCCACCCCGATGGCGAGGCCGAACAACAGCCGGGTGCGCGTGCGCGTCAGGTCCACGCCCAGCGACCGCGCGCCATCCTCGCCCAGCGACAGCGCGTCCAGCGCCCGCCCGTCGAGCAGCAGCAGCCCCGCGCCGACGATGATGCAGGGCAGGGCGATCAGCACATGCTCGCTCGACCGGTTCTCGATGGAGCCGAGCAGCCAGTTCATGATCTCCATCGCCGCAAAGGGGTTGGAAGAGAGGTTGAGCGCCAGGCTGATCCCCGCGCCCGCCAGCGTGGAGACGGCAATGCCCGCCAGGATCAGGCCCAGCGGGCTTTCCGACCGGCCCGACAGGGCGAACAGCAGCAGCAGCGCGCCCATGCCCGCCGCGATGGCCATCAGCGGCAGCATCGCCGCATGCCATTCCGCCAGCCCGAAATAGAGCGCCGCGACCGCGCCCAGCGCTGCCGAGTTGGACGCGCCCAGCACGGACGGCTCCGCCAGCGGGTTGCGCAGATAGCCCTGCAACACCGCCCCCGCGAGGCCCAGCATCGCGCCGATCAGCAGGCCCAGCAGCGCGCGCGGCAGGCGCAGTTCGAACAGGATGACGCTCGCGATCCGGTCCGCCTGTCCCTGCGGCCCGTCGGCCAGCGCGGCCAGCAGCCGCAGGGGCGACAGCATCACCGCGCCCAGCCCCAGCGACGCCAGCGCGGCGGCCCCGACCAGCAGGAGCAGCACGGGCATCAGCAAGGGATGGCGACGCCGCAGGACGGGGCCGGGCGTAAGACAATGGGGCGGGGCAGGGTCGGGCGCGACGGGCCGGGACTCTAGGGAGCGGGACGGGTCGGAGTGCGACTGGGCGGAGTGGGCTTCGACGGTGTAGGACTGGCCGGGCTGCGGCGGGGCGACGCCCCCCGATGGTTCATGCGCCATGGCGTGCACCCTCCCGGCCATCGCCGCGCACCTTGTATCGCGGGGTTGCGGCGTTATGGAACGGGGCATGACCATGGCCCGCACCCTCCTCCGCCCGATTGCCATAATGGCCTGTCCTGTGGCGGCGATGCTCGCGGTCCCGGCGGAGGCGCGGCCGCGCCGGATCGTCTCGCTCAACCTGTGCACCGACCAGCTCGTGCTGGCGCTGGCCGACCGCGCGCAGATCGCCGGCCTCACCCGCAACGCCGACAACGCCGACATGTCGGCGGAGGCGGCAAAGGCGCGGGGCCTGCGCATCATGGGCAGTTCGGCGGAGGAGATACTGGCGCTCGACCCCGACCTCGTCGTCGGCATGCCCGCCCGGCGCAACCCCGCGCTCGCCGTGCTGTCGAAGCAGAATTTCCGCGCCGTCGATGTGCCGCAGGCGGAAAGCTATGACGCGATCCGCGCATCCATCCGCGCCGTCGCCGTCGCCGTCGGCCATCCGGCACGGGGCGAGGCGATGATCGCGCGCATGGACCGCGACCTTGCCGCCCTGCCGAGGATAGCCCCCGGACAGGTCGCGGCCTATTATCAGCGGCGCGGCTATATGACCGGCACCGGCACGCTGGTGGACGAGCTGATGAACCGCGTCGGCCTCGTCAACCTCGCCGCCCGGCTCCACAAGCCGGTGATGGCGCAAGTGCCGCTGGAGGAGATGGTCGCGGCCCGTCCCGACTATCTCATCATGGAAAGCGCGACGCAGCGCGTCACCGATCAGGGGACGGAGATGCTGCACCATCCCGCGCTGGCGGGCATGAAGCGCATCACCATCCCGCAGGCCTGGACCGTGTGCGGCGGCCCCGCCTATGTGCAGGCAGCGCAGCAACTGGTGCGGCAGGTCGGGGCGCAGCAGGCGCGCGCACAGCCGAGCCGGGCGGCGGCGGACAGGGGACCGGGCAGGAGGCAGGACAGCGCCCCCCCCCTCAACGCTCGCTGACATTCTGCCTCCAGTCGATCCGCTTCTGCCAGCCCAGCCTCTCCAGTTCCGGCACGCTGCTATTCGCCTCCGGCCAGCCGATGCACAGCAGCGCGACCAGCCGCCAGCCGTCCGGCACCGCCAGCAGCGCCTTCACATGGGCCGGATCGACGATCGACACCCATCCCAGCGCCATGCCCCGCGCCCGCGCGGCCAGCCAGAGGGTGTGGATGGCCAGCACCACCGAGTAACGGCGCGCCTCCGGCATGGTCGTCGCGCCCAGCCCGGTCCCGGCCTGTGTCTCCTCGTCGCAGAAGACCGCGACAATCTCCGGCGCCTCGCGCAGGCCATGCAGTTTCAGCGCGGCATAGGCGGCCCGCTTGGTCGCGTCGGCGATCCGTTCGCCCGCGCTGATGACCTGCACATCGACATGATTGGCAAGGTCGGTGCGCAGATGGTCCGACCGCACCCGGACAAACCGCCATGGTTGCGAATTGCCGACCGACGGAGCCTGCTGCGCCAGTTGCAACAGTTCCTCCAGCGCGCCGTCCGGCAACGGGTCGCGGCGAAAGCGCCGCACGTCGCGCCGCCAGCCGATCAGCGCGTCCAGCGTCTCGCGAAAGCCCGCATCGAAACGGGCCTCCGCCGCAGCCGGGGCCGCAAGCGGGGCCGGATCGCCGGCCGGCTCAGGGGCCGGATCGGGGGCGCGCTCCGCGCTCAGAACTCGATCCCCGCCTGCGCCTTCACCCCGGACCGGAACGGATGCTTCAACAGCGTCATCTCCGTCGCCAGATCGGCCAGTTCCACCAGCTCCTCCTTGGCGTTGCGGCCGGTGACGATGACATGCTTGTCCTCCGGCTTGGCGCGCAGCACCTCCAGCACCTCGTCCAGCGGCAGATAGTCGTAGCGCAGCACGATGTTCAGCTCGTCGGCCAGCACCATATGATAGGCGGGGTCGGCGATCATGCGCTTCACCTCGTCCCACGCCTCCCGCGCGACCGCGATGTCGCGGGCGCGGTCCTGCGTGTCCCAGGTGAAGCCCTCGCCCATTGGCTTGAATTCGACCTGTGCGGGAAAGGCGTCGAACACGACCTTCTCGCCCGTGGTCATCGCGCCCTTTACGAACTGGACCACGCCCACCTTCATGCCATGGCCGATGGCGCGCACCACCATGCCCAGCGCGGCGGTGGTCTTGCCCTTGCCGGTGCCGGTGTGGACGATCAGCAGGCCCTTCTCATGGGTCTTGGACGCGATGTTGCTATGCTTCGCGGCCTGCATCTTCTTCATCTTGTCGGCATGTTGTTCGTCGGTGCGCTCGACCATAGTCATCCTTTCGGGGCAAACAGGGGCAAAGGGGCGCCGCGGTGGCGCCCCTCGCGCATCAATCAGTAACGGACCCGCACGCCGCCATAGGCCGCACGGTCCAGCGCATTGGTGCCGAACGTCATCTGATAGGGCTTGTCCAGCAGATTGACGATGCGGCCATACAGCTCGATCCGGTCATTTACCCTGTAAGCCGCCAGCAGGTCCACCACGGCATAGGGTGCGGTGACGCCGCCAAAGCTGTTCGCGTTACGGCTGCGATAGCGCGCGCGGGCGGTCAGGGTCAGCGGTTCGACCGGCGTCCAGGTGACGGCGGTGCTGCCCGAATGGCGGGGACGACCGATGTCCACGAACAGGCCGCCATTGTCGCTTTTCTTCGCGTCCAGATAGGTGAAGCTCTGGTTCACCTCCACCCCGTCCACCGGCTTCAGGGTAAAGGCGACTTCCACGCCCTGCTCCCGCGCCCGGTCGAACTGGGCATATTTGAAGTTGAAGCCGCCCAGATCCTCAAAGCCGATCTTGTTCTTCGTCCGGTTGAAGAAATAGCTGATCTGCGCGGTGAAACGGTCGAAGAGGATGTCCACGCCCGCATCGCCGCCCTCGCTGGTCTGCGCCTTGAGGTTGGGGTTGCCGAAGCTGGGGTCGAACAACTGGTACAGGCCCGGCGCCTTGGCTCCGCTGCCATAGCTGGCGCGGAACTTCACGCTGTCCGCCCCCCCGATGCCGGGCACGACATAGGCGATGGTACCGCGATAGGTGTCGAACGTGCCAAAGCGGCTGTTGTCGTCCACCCGCGCCGCGCCGGTCAGGGTCAGGTTCTCGACCGGGTGCAGCGCCACCTCGCCATAGATCGCCTTGGTGTCGATCCGCTGGGCGAAGGTACCGGAAAAGAAAGTGGTCTGGTCGGTCTTCTCCCGTTCCAGGCTGCCGCCCAGCGCGACGCTCCAGATGCCGCCGTCATAGCCGACATTGACATTGGCGGCGTCCTTCGTGCCCTTGAACACATCGCCGACCGACGGATCGTTGAACGGCCCGAAATAGAGGCGGTTGGTGGCAAAGCGGCTGATCGTGGCGTCGGCGCGCAGCCGCTTGTCGAGGCTCAGATAGTCGGCCTTCACCGCGACCGCATATTCCCGCTTGCGCGCCACGTCGTTGGTGTCGTCGGGGATATTGTCGAAATCGCTGTCATTGTCGAAATCGGTGCGGGCCTTCTGCCAGAATCCCAGCGCCTGTACGCTCAGCGTATCGGTCAGCGCCAGCCCGACCCGGCCGCTCAGGCCATAGCGCCAGTAGCGGTCCTGCTCGGTCGCCGCGCCTGCGGGGGCGGTCAGCGGGTCGGCGGCGGACGGGCCGTCATGGGAGTATCCGGTGGCGGTCAGGCGAAAGTCCAGCGGGCCGCTCTTGCCCAGGATCGACGCGCCGCCACTGACCGTGCCATAGGAGCCGCCCTCCGCTTCCGCGCTCAGGCGGATGCCGTCCTCGGTCGCGCGTTGGGTGACGATGTTGATGACGCCGCCGATCGCGTCCGAACCATAAAGCGAACTCTGGTTGCCGCGCAGCACCTCGACCCGGCCGATGTCGGCGGTAATCATGTTGTCGGACTGGAATTCGGTGCTGATCAGGCTGGGGTCGCCCATGCGGACGCCGTCGATCATCCACAGCACCTGGTTGTTGTCGGACCCGCGGATGCTGACATTCACCTGGTCGCCGGGCCGGTCGCTGGTGATCTGGACGCCGGCCAGATCCTGCAACGCATCCTTGATGAACAGGGTTTGTGCCCGCTTTAATTCCTTACCCGTAACGATTGTCAGCGCGCTGCCGACCTGCCGCGGTTCCAGTGGGATGCGGCTGGCGGTGACGACGATGTCGGTGGCGGCGGCGCTGTCCAGCCCCGCCTCTCCCGCTGCCCCTGCCGCCAGCACAGGCGTGGCCATGGTCGTCCCCAGCAGGGTTGCGAAAACTATCATTTGGTTGGTCATCTTGTAATCCCCTTTGCGCGCCTGAGCGATCGCGACGGGGGCTGTCGTCCGGTGCTCGCTTTCGCGTCGAGTCCGCCGAACGGTCGCCGGGCGCGCGTCGGATGGGCGCATCGCACCCGCCGCGCTCACGGCAATGCGGCCCCTGCCGCGTGACGTTCGTCGCTCAGACGGAATCTACCGTGCCGCGGCCATCCCCTGGACCAAGGCAAGAGCGACCCTGCGCCGGCAGGTCTCCTGGCTCGCGGGTCATCGCTTGATGCACGCCTTCCCAGACCGTGCCTCGCGGCGTGGGTCCAGTGGCTGCCTCTCTCCATGGGAGGGGAGGGGCCTGTGCATCGCGCTCACCGCTTACAGTTGCAGGGACAGCCGCGGAATTGGATGCTGGGCGCATCCGCACCGCCTTCCCGTTTTAAGCCCCTTGCGGGGCACCGGCGCGATCTTTTCGAACCCGTGCCGCAGCGCGGGTCCGTCGTCGCCCATAATGGCCTTTGTCGGGCGCGCAAAGCGAAGTTTGCCGGGCGCTGTGTCGGCGCGTGCCACCGCCGCGACTTTCCGGCAACAGGCGGACTGGTTATCTAGCCTCTGGCGTTCCCTATCCGTTCTGATATGGAGCCTGTCATGGCAAAGGCGAAACGCAAATATGTGTGCCAGCAATGCGGCTCCGTCGCGGCGCGCTGGCAGGGGCAATGCGAGGATTGCGGCGAGTGGAACAGCCTGATCGAGGAGGCGCCCGTCACCGTCTTCTCCGCCCGGCATGACCTGGCCACGGGCGGCCGGGCGATCAGTCTGGTCGGGCTGGACAGCGATATCGCGCTGCCCGAACGGTTGCCCACCGGCATTGCGGAGTTCGACCGCGCGCTGGGCGGCGGGCTGGTCAGCGGCTCGGCGACGCTGATCGGCGGCGACCCCGGCATCGGCAAGTCCACCCTGCTGTTGCAGGCGGCGGCCAATGTCGCGCGGTCCGGGCGGCCGGTCGTCTATGTCAGCGGCGAGGAAGCGGCGGATCAGGTGCGGCTGCGCGCCCGTCGCCTCGGCCTTGGCGATGCGCCGGTGCTGCTGGCCAGCGCAACGTCGGTCCGCGACATCCTGACCACCCTGACGACCGGGACCATGCCCGCGCTGGTCATCATCGACTCCATCCAGACGATGCACAGCGACGTCATCGATTCCGCGCCCGGCACGGTTAGCCAGGTGCGCGAGAGCGCCCATGAACTGATCCGCTTTGCCAAGGGGCAGGGGAGCGCGCTCATCCTGGTGGGCCATGTCACCAAGGACGGCAGCCTCGCGGGGCCGCGCGTGCTGGAGCATATGGTCGATACCGTTCTGGCGTTCGAGGGGGAGCGCAGCCACCAGTATCGCATCCTGCGCGCGGTCAAGAATCGCTTTGGCGGAACGGACGAGATCGGCGTCTTCGCGATGGGCGAACTGGGCCTGTCCGAGGTTGCGAACCCGTCCGCCCTGTTCTTGACCGACCGCAACGAGATGGTGACGGGCGCGACCGTCTTCCCGGCTATGGAGGGGACGCGCCCCGTGCTGGTGGAGATACAGGCGCTGACCGTGCGCATCGCCAGCGGCGCGACCCCGCGCCGGTCGGTGGTCGGCTGGGACAGCGGGCGATTGGCGATGATATTGGCGGTGCTGGAGGCGCGCTGCGGCCTCAGCTTCTCTTCCTGCGAAGTCTATCTGAACGTCGCGGGCGGATACCGGCTGCAAGACCCGGCGGCGGATCTGGCGGTGGCGGGTGCGCTGATCTCCGCCCTGACGGAGCGGTCGGTGCCCGCCGACGCGGTGATATTGGGGGAGATTGCGCTGTCGGGCGAAATCCGTCCGGTCGCCCATGGCGCGCTGCGACTGCGCGAGGCCAGCAAGCTGGGCTTTTCGCGCGCCTGGGTGCCCGCATCGGTCGGCGATCCACCGCCCGGCCTGACGCTCAACGGCTATGGTTCGCTAGCCGCGCTGGTTGACCAGATGCTCGGGCGCGGATAGCCAGCCTTTCCATGACCGCAATGGACATCATCGTGCTGCTGCTGATGGGCGGCAATGGCATCCTCGGCTTTCGGCGCGGGCTGGTGTGCGAGGTGCTGTCGATGGTCGGCCTGGCCGTCGCCATGACCGCCGTCCGCCTGTTCCACGCGCCCGTGGCGGAGATGCTGACCGGCTTTGTCGGCACGGAAGGAGGCGCGGCGCTGCTCGGCCTCATCCTTGTCTTCGGCATCACCTGGTTCGTGGGGCGTTTCGCCGCGCAAAGGATCGGCGGGGCGATCAAGACCTCGCTGCTTGGCCCGGTGGACCGGGTGCTGGGGTTCGGATTCGGCGCGCTCAAGGGCCTGTTGATCGCCACCGTCGCCTTTGTCGGTTTCGCGATGGTCTATGATACATTTTTCGGTGAGGATACCGCCCGCCCGGACTGGATGCGCCACAGCCGCACCTATCCGCTGCTCAACGCCAGCGGCCGCGCGATGAGCGAATGGCTGGCGGAACGGCGCGTGCATGGCGGCCTGATGGGACCGGTCAGCGTGGAGGATGCCGGGGACGCCGCAAATGAAGGTGGCGGCGAATAGCCTGTGTCGAGGGGCGTACCGGATGCGGCGGACCCGCCGCCGAGCCCGCCAGATTGTTGATTCGGAATGAAACGCCCGGTGACACCCCGGAAGGCCGTTTTGCCCATCATGCACGGCGCATGTCATCCCCGCCTTTCGTTTCTGGCGCTACCCGGCTAGAGGAAGGCGGGCATGGCCGAAGCCCTCTATACCATCGACATATTGCGCCTCGCGGCCTCCACCGCCCAATGGCCGCCTCTGGCAGCGCCGGATGGCAGCGCGGAGCGGCGCTCGCCGACTTGCGGCAGCCGGGTGGGGGTCGATGTGACACGCGATGCTAGCGGTTCCATCGCCGCGATCGGCGTCACGGTCAGCGCCTGTGCGCTGGGGCAGGCGTCCGCCGCGATTCTGGCGTCCGCCGCGCCGGGCCGAGACGTCGCCGCCATCCGTACGGCGCAGGCGGGCCTTGCCGCCTATCTGCGCGGGGAGGATGACCGCCTGCCCGACTGGCCGAATATCGACACGCTGGCGGCCGCGCGTTCCTATCCCGCACGCCATGCCTCCATTCTCCTTGCCTTCGACGCGGCCCTCGCCGCGCTGGAGGCTGCCGCCACAGACTCGCAGGATCAGGATCGCGCCCATGGATGAAACAAGCGGCATCGAAATCCTGCTGAGCGATGGCGTCATATTGTTGGCTGCCGCGCTCGCCTGCGTCATTCCCTTCCGTCGCCTCGGTCTGGGTGCGGTGCTGGGCTATCTGGTCGCGGGTGCGGCGGTCGGGCCGTTCGGTTTCGGCCTTGTCGGTGGCGGTGCGGGCAAGATGGCGATCGCGGAGATCGGCATCGTCCTCCTCCTCTTCCTCGTCGGGCTGGAGCTTCACCCGTCGCGCCTGTGGCGGTTGAAGCGCGATATCTTCGGTTTGGGCGTCGCGCAGGTGGTGCTGTGCGGCCTTGCGCTGTCGGCGGTGATCCTGCTGACCGGCTTCACCTGGGGCGCGGCGCTCGCGCTCGGCCTGCCCCTTGCGCTGTCGTCCACCGCGCAGGTGCTGCCGATGCTCAAGTCCAGCGGTCGCATCAACTCCCCGTTCGGCGAGCGGGCCTTCTCCATCCTGCTGTTGCAAGACCTCGCCATCGTCCCGCTCATCACCATCATCGCCAGCCTGTCGCGCGATCCCGCCGCGGCATCCGGCCCGCCCGGATGGATGGCGGTGCTGCAAACTCTGGGCGCGATTGCCGGCCTCGTGCTGGCGGGCCGTTTCGTCCTGCGTCCGCTGCTACGGCTGGTCGGGCGTTTTGGGGAGCGGGAATTGTTCGTCGCGGTCGGCCTGTTCACCGTGCTGGCCGCCGCCGCGCTGATGCACGCGCTGCACCTGTCGACGGCGCTGGGCGCCTTTATCGCGGGTGTGATGCTCGCCGATTCGCCCTATCGGCACGAAATAGAATCGGATGTGGAGCCGTTCCGCACCATCCTGCTCGGCCTGTTCTTCGTGGCGGTCGGCATGGTGCTCGATATTGGCGTCATCCTTGCCCACCCGCTGTTCATTCTCTCCATGGCGCTGGTGCTGGTGGCGGTGAAGGCGGGCATCATCGCGCTTGTCTGCCGCCTGTTCGGCGTGTCCTGGCCGCAGTCGCTGGGCCTTGGTATGCTCCTCAGCCAGGGCGGCGAGTTCGGCTTCGTCCTGTTCAGCCAGGCCAGCGCGGGCTTGCTCATCGCACCGGAGGCGGCCACGATGTTCAGCGCCATCGTCACCCTGTCGATGGTGACGACGCCGTTCCTGATGATCTTCGCCCGCCGGCTGGAGTTCGCGCGGACGGCCGATGTCGCGGCGCTGGCCGGTCCGGACGATGCGCCGCCCTCGCGCGCCATCGTCGTCGGCTATGGCCGGTTCGGCCAGACGGTCGCGCAATTGTTGCAGGGGACGGGTTGCGGTGTGACTCTGATCGACATGAAGCCCGCACAGATCGAGATTTCGCGCAAGTTCGATACGAAGGTCTATTATGGCGACGGGACTCGTCTCGACCTGCTGCGCCGTGCGGATGCGGATCAGGCGAACGTCATCGCCTTCTGCATGGACGACCCCAGTTTCGACGCGGCCACGGTGCAGCCGATCCTCGAAGCTTTTCCGCAGGCGGCGGTCTTCGTGCGCGCGTTCGACCGGCGGCAACTGATCGCGCTGGAGGGCGCCGAAGTGTTCGGCGTGACCCGCGAAGTGTTTGAATCCGCCATCCTCATGGGGCTGGACGTGCTGGCGACGCTGGGCGTGGCGGAGGAGGATATACGCGACACCGAAACCCGCTATCGCGCCAATGACAAGGCCCGCCTCGACCGCCAGATTGCGGAGGGGAGCCTGATGGCGGCCAAGGGCATGAATTTCGGGGCGCGCTCCACCTCGGTGCGTCCGGTCCCCGCGACCGTGGACGAGCCGGTCGGCGACAATGCCTGAGTTGCAGGCGCGATAATGCGATAATTTCCGGGCTGACCCCCGCCCGTGCAGAGAAGGATGATATGATGCTGTTCGCACTGGCCGCCCTGTCCGCCGCCATCGCCATCGCCGCGGGGGCCTTTGGCGCGCATGGTGCAGAGGCGAAGGCCGCCGAATATCTCAAGACTGGAGGGCTGTACCAGATGGTTCATGCGGTCGCGATCATCGCGCTGGGTGGCCAGATGCGCGGTCCTGCATGGCTCATGCTGGTCGGCGCGGCGATCTTTGCGGGCACGCTCTACGCCATGGCCTTTGGCGGCCCGCGCATCCTTGGCGCGGTCACGCCGATCGGGGGCACGCTGATGATCGTCGGCTGGCTCTGGGCGGGATGGACCTTTACGCGCGGATAGGTTGCTCCTGCCGATCCGTCGCTCTGGACCCGCGCAACCCATCCCGCCATAGTGCGCGCTCATCGGCACAGGAGCAGGATCATGGCGTTTGAAGGCGGTTGTCATTGCGGGGCGGTGGCGTTTCGGGTGGATGCCGACATGCCGGAGCAGGCAATCGGCTGCAATTGCTCGCATTGCCGGGCCAAGGGCTTCCTCCTCGCCTTCGTACCCGCCGGGCAATTTACCCTGACGCAGGGCGCGGCAGCGTTGGGCACCTATCGCTTCAACACGCACAAGCTGGCCCATCGCTTCTGTCCAACCTGCGGCGTTCAGCCCTTTGCGGAGGGGCAGGGGGCGGACGGCGCGGCGATGCGGGCGATCAATCTGCGCGCTGTCCCTGCCTGCGACATCGACGGCCTGACCGTGCAGCAGGTGGACGGCGCATCCTTTTGACCGGAGCGGGCGGCGGCCCGGCCTGTTGAGATACTGTTAACCATAAGCCTTTATCGGATGATGCATCTTCTCTTTTTGATCGGATGCAGCCATGTCGCTGATTTCCTACCTCAATTATGACAGCAGCAGCAATTCGACCGGTTCGCTGGGATCGGCCTACACCACCGCGCTTCAGCAACTGACCGCCACCACCGCCAATCTGGCGAGCAGCAATTCCTCCGCCACCTCGGCATCGGGCGTCAGCATCTCGGTCAACGCCACCATCGCGGCAGCGACGAAGGCGGATGCGAAAAAGACCGCGACCGAACTGTCGGCCGACACTCGCGCGGCGCTGGACGCGCACTATAAGCAGAAGGGCAAGGGCAAGATCGACCTGGCCGAGATGAGCCCGCGCGCCGTCGCCTCCATCGTTCTCAACGAGGGCGGCACCTATAGTCAGGCCGAGGTTCTGACCGCCAAGGCGGAAATGCGCGCCCGTGACCGGGCCGCGCTGCTCGACGTGACCGCCCATGATTTCAGCCTGTCGTCGCTGGAAGCCTATCAGTCCGCCCGCCTCACCAGCTGTGGCACGATGAGCCTTGAAGAGCGGACGGTGCGCGGCGCCAAGGGCTGATCCGCCCGTCCGCTCGATAGGGTTCTTGTAAGCGCGCGCCGCGCTCCCATATCCGTTGCATGACGAGACTGTCTTTCCTCGATCTGGTTCCCGTCGCGGAAGGCAGTTCGTTACGCTCAGCGCTCGCAGGAGCGGCGGATATCGCTGCACACTGCGATGCGCTGGGCTACCACCGCTATTGGGTGGCGGAGCATCATGGCATGCCGGGCATCGGCGGGGCAGCGACGTCTGTCGTGCTGGCCCATGTCGGCCACGCCACCAGCCGCATCCGTATCGGGTCGGGCGGTATCATGCTCCCCAATCACGCCCCGCTCCAGATCGCCGAACAGTTCGGGACGCTGGATGCGCTGTTTCCGGGCCGGATAGACCTAGGGCTGGGCCGCGCGCCCGGCTCCGACCAGCGCGTCGCCAAGGCGATGCGGCGGACGCTGCACAGTGATCCCAACGCCTTTCCACGCGACGTGATGGAATTGCAGGCCTATTTCGCGGGCGATCCCGACTTTGGCTTCATAGCCACGCCTGGTGCGGGCGCGAATGTCGAGATGTGGATATTGGGGTCGAGCACGTTCGGCGCGCAACTGGCCGCCGCGCTGGGCCTGCCCTATGGTTTCGCGTCCCATTTCGCGCCGGGCCAGATGGATCAGGCGATCGCTATCTATCGCGAGCATTTCCGCCCCTCTGAATTTCTGGCGGAGCCGCGCGTGATGGTCGGCTATAATATTTTTGCCGCCGACGATCAGGCGGAGGCGGAATATCTGGCGACCTCCATGCAGCAGGCGTTTGTCGCCCTGCGCACCGGGCAGCCGGGCAAGCTTAAGCCGCCGGTCCGCAACTATGCCGATACGCTGGCGCCGCCGGTTCGGGCGATGCTGGACGATGTTCTGGCGGTGACGTCGGTCGGTACGCCGGACAGGGTCGCGGCAGACCTGAGCGCCTTCATCGCCCGCACGCAGGCGGATGAAATCATCGTGACAAGCCAGATTTTTGACCATCAGGCCCGCAAGCGCAGCACCGCCATCGCAGCGGAGGCGTTTGCGGTTGCCACCGAGGGCGTCGGGGCAGGGGCCTGAAGCGCCCCTGCCGTTAGTTTTCGTCCCTGTCGGCTGGATTCCTGTCCGGTGCGCGTCCGCGCGGCGGCGGCATGCCGGGGCCACCGCCACCGGGGGCACCCGGCCCCCGCGCGCCCTTCGGCTCCAGCGAATGCAATTCTTCGGCAACCAGGAAGCCGTCCTTGTTGCCATCCAGCGCGTCGAACTTCTGCCGTTCATAGGCGATCAGTTCGGACAGGGATGCGCCTTTGTCATAATTGCTGTTCGCATTGACGATCACCGTGGCGCTGAGCGGTTCGATCAGCCGCCGCAGGATGCGGTCCTCCGTCTTGTCGATGTCTGGCGGGGGCAGCGATTCCGCGATGGGGCCACCCTCATCGCCCAGCGCCTGCCGGTCTGACATGGCGGCGCTTCCCAGCGAGCTTTGCCACGCCAGAAATTCCTGCGGTTCGATCAGCTTGTTGTGGTTGGTGTCGATTTTCTCGAAGCGGGCGCGGATGGTGGCGTCGCGCCTGGCGGCCAGAACCGCACGCAATTCGTCCAGTGTAACGATGCCGTCGCGGTCCGTGTCGGCGGATGCGGCCATCGCCTCCACCATCTGGTCCAGCCGTTCGCGCTTGATCGGCTTCATTTCGGCGGGATGATTGCCGCCGCGTCCCGGTCCCATGCCGTCTTCGCCGCCCGGTATGCCGCCGCCCCGGCCCCGGCCGCCCATTCCGCCCATGCGTTCGCCATCCATACTGCCTCCCATGTCACTGGGCCTGCCGCTCTGGGCGTGCGCCGAAAGGGGCAGCAACAGGGCCAGTCCCAGCCCGTACAGGATGTTCCGCATCTGATTTCCACCACTGATTATAGTGGCAGCGGCTTCGGCTCCTCGCGCTGAACGCGTAATGAACTAACGTGCGCGAGCGGGTTGGGCAAGGGCCTCACTCATAGCTGTCGTCATATTGCTGGCCATCGTCGGCCAGATCGCTGAACTTGGTGATCTGCGCCTCGAACTTCATGCGGACCTTGCCGGTGGAGCCGTGGCGCTGTTTGGCGACGATCAGTTCCGCGATGCCGTGGATTTGCTCCATGCGGTCGGCCCATGCCTGATAGGCGGCCTCTTCCTCGATGCGCGGCTGCTTGGACATCTCATAATAGTCCTCGCGGAACACGAACCACACCATGTCCGCGTCTTGCTCGATCGAGCCGGATTCGCGCAGGTCGGACAGCACGGGCCGCTTGTCCTCGCGCTGCTCCACCGCACGGCTGAGCTGGGACAGGGCGATCACGGGGACGTGCAGTTCCTTCGCCAGCGTTTTGAGGCCGCGCGAAATCTCGGAGATTTCGTTGACGCGGTTGCCGTCATTCTTGCTCGAACCCTGAAGAAGCTGGAGATAGTCGACGATGACGAGGCCGATGCCATGGCGGCGTTTCAACCGGCGGGCGCGGGTGCGCAGCGCCGCGATGGTGAGGCCCGGCGTATCGTCGATGAACAGCGGCAGTTCCTGAAGATCGCGCGCCGCCCGGCTCAGGTTCTGGAACTCCGCCCGGCTGATCTTGCCCATGCGCAGGTTTTCCGAACTGATGCCCGACTGTTCCGCAAGGATACGGGTCGCAAGCTGGTCCGCCGACATTTCGAGGGAGAAGAAGGCGACGCCCGCGCCCATGTTGCGCTCGTCGGGGATGTCATCCGCCTTGTCGCGCAGCCAGCGGGAGGCGGCATTATAGGCGATGTTGGTGACGAGCGACGTCTTGCCCATGCCCGGACGACCGGCAAGGATGATAAGGTCGGAGTTGTGCAGGCCGCCGATCTTGTTGTTGATGCCGTTGATGCCGGTGGTGATACCGGAGAGGTGGCCGCCGCTGTTGAGCGCCCGTTCCGCCACCTGCACCGCCATGGTCGCGGCGGCGACGAAGGTCTTCACTGACCCGCTTTCGCCTTCGCCCTCCGACACCTTGTAGAGCGCGACTTCCGCCGCCTCGATCTGGCCCAGCGGGTCGATGCTCTCGCTGGTGTCGAGCGCACCCTCGACCAGCCCGCGCCCCACGCCGATCAGTTCGCGCAGCAGGGCAAGGTCATAGATCTGCCGTGCGAAATCGCGCGCGCCGATGACGGAGATGCTGTTGGCGCTGATCTGCGCCAGATAGGCGCCTGCGCCGCCCTGATCCGCCATGCCGGGTTCATTTTCCAGCATCGGGCGCAGGGTCACCGCATTGGCGACCATATTCTTGTCGAGCAGGCGCAGGATCAGCTCATAGATACGTCCGTGCAGCGGATCGTGGAAATGGTCGGGCTTCAGCTTCTGCTGCACATCCTCTGCGATGCGGTTGTCGATCAGCAGCGCGCCGATCAGCGCGGCCTCCGCCTCGATATTGCGGGGAAGGCGCAGGGATTCGTTTGCGGTTGCGTTGTCCGCTGCCAGTTTCAATTCGACCATGGCCCCTCATCCTCTCATCCGGCCGTTCGCACAAGGGGACGTTGGTCGAAGCGCCTGTGGATAATGGGGATGGAAAAGCTGTGGACGAGTGGCGGCGTTCCTGCACGCCATGCTTGTTCTTGGCCGCAGTCGGACATATGGAACAAGGCGATTATGGCCGACCCCCGCATCATCGACATCGCGCTGGATGACAAGACTATCCTGTGGCGCAACGCGGACGTCGAGCAGGAGCGGCGGATCGCCATCTTCGACATATTGGAAGAGAATCACTTCGCGCCGCAGCGGGTGCATGCCGATGGTTATGCCGGGCCGTACCGGGTCTTCCTGCGGGTCGAGGAAGGGCGGCTGGCCATCGAGATCCGCCGGGAGAATGACGAACCGCTGGAGGCGATCATCCTGGGGCTGGGGCGGTTCCGCCGGTCCATCAAGGATTATTTCGCCATCTGCGACAGCTATTTCCAGGCGATCCGGCAGGCGACCCCGGCCCAGATCGAGACCGTCGACATGGCCAGGCGCGGCATCCACAATGAAGCGGCAGAGCTTCTGAAGGAGCGGCTGGAGGGGAAGATAACGGTCGATTTCGACACGGCGCGCCGCCTCTTCACGCTCATCTGCGTACTGCACATCAAGGGATAAGATAATAATGGCGCAGGTGTGGGCGGACAGCGGGCGTATCGGGCGTCGCGCGATGTGGACTCCTTTTCGGATATTGGTCGCGATTTTGGTCGTGGCGGTGGTGGGCGCGGGCCTGCTTTACTGGGGCGTGGGCCGCTGGACACCCGGACGGGATCGCTATCCGTTGCAGGGGGTTGCGGTCAGTGCGCGCAATGGCGCGGTGGAATGGCCGACCCTGCGTGCGCAGGGTGTGGATTTCGCCTATCTGGCGGCGACGGGCGGTAGCGACCGGCGCGATCCCAGCTTTGGTGCGAATTGGGCGCAGGCGCGCGCGACGGGGCTGCGCTATGGCGCGATCCACGCCTATAGCCTGTGTCGCGCCGCCAGCGATCAGGCGCGGCTGTTCATCGCCAGCGTGCCGCGGGATAATGGCGCGTTGCCGCCAGTCGTCGCGCTGGATTTCGAACCGGGCTGCGCGTCCCGGCCGGACCGCGACGTGGTCCTGTCCGAACTCAACACCTTCCTGAACGAGATTGAGGCGCACAGTGGCAAGCCCGCCATCCTGCGCATCACCGAACCGTTCGAGCAGGCTTATACCGTCAGCGGCGGGATCAACCGGACCATCTGGCTGGACCGCGACTGGCTGGTCCCGGCCTATGCCAGCCATCCCTGGGTGCTGTGGACGGCGAACCGCCGCAAGCGCCTGCGCGGGGCGGAGGAGACGGTGGAATGGACGGTCGTGAAGCCTCAGGCGAGCGTCGAGGAATGACCGCTGCGGTTCCCGCTGTCGACGTGGCCGCCCTGCTGGAGGAGGCGCGGACCGCGCGGGGCCATGCCTATGCGCCCTACAGCGGCTTTACCGTCGGCGCGGCGATCGCGCTGGACGACGGGACGGTGGTGCGCGGCGCCAATGTGGAGAATGCCAGCTATGGCCTGTCGTTGTGCGCGGAGGCGGTGGCGCTGGCGTCGGCCCATGCCAGCGGCGTGATGGGCCGGGCGTTGGCCCTGGCGGTGGTCGGCGATTCGGCTTCGGCTCCCTCCGGCGTGGCGGTGACGCCTTGCGGTCGCTGCCGCCAGATGCTGGTGGAGGCGGAGCATGTCGCGGGCCGGGCGCTCGCCATCCATAGCGCGCCAGCTTCGGCATCGGGGCTGGAGGGGGCGGTGCGTCATGCGGTGGCGGACCTGCTGCCCCATGCTTTTGGACCGGGTAACCTGTAGCGGCCAAATCGGTAGAAACACGCGCAAGGGCGCGGTAAGGGGCAGGCATGGCGATATTATCGGATAAATGGATTCGCGCGCAGGCGCAGGAAAACGGCATGATCGAGCCGTTCGTGGAGTCACAGCGCCGCGACGGCGTCATCAGCTATGGCCTGTCCTCCTATGGCTATGACGCGCGGGTGGCGGACGAGTTCAAGATCTTTACCAACGTCAACAGCAGCATCGTCGATCCCAAGAATTTCGACGGCGACAGCCTGGTCGACCGCAAGACCGATTGCTGCATCATCCCGCCCAACAGCTTTGCGTTGGCCCGCACAGTGGAATATTTCCGTATCCCGCGCGATGTGCTGGTCATCTGTCTTGGCAAGTCCACCTATGCGCGGTGCGGCATCATCGTGAACGTCACCCCGCTGGAACCGGGCTGGGAAGGGCATGTCACGCTGGAATTTTCCAACACCACGCCGCTGCCCGCGCGCATCTACGCCAATGAGGGCGCGTGTCAGTTCCTGTTCCTGCAAGGTAATGAGCCGTGCGAGACGAGCTATGCCGACCGTGCGGGCAAATATATGGGCCAGCGCGGGGTGACACTGCCCCGGCTTTGAGGCTGGCGGTCACCGGTTGCGCAGGCCGCCGCAGGGGGAAATCGCACACAAGCCTTGCCAGCGTCGCGCGCCGGTAGGACAATGCGCTGATGTTCAGGCAGTTACGGTCTGTTTTTGGAAGTGGCGGGGAAGGGTCATCCACTGACGCCTCCGCCGCCTCCTTTGCCCCCAGCGTGGGGGAGGGCGTGCGCGTCTACGCCATCGGCGATGTGCATGGCCGCTGCGACCTGCTGCGCCGGTTGCTGGAAACTATCGTCACCGACAGCGAGGCGCGCGGACCGGTGGACCGGCTCTGCCTCGTCATGCTGGGCGATCTGGTCGACCGGGGTGCGGATTCGGCGGGGGTGGTGGATATTGTGATGGCCATGGCGGATCGCTGGCCGCGCATGACCTGCCTGATGGGCAATCATGAGGAGATGTTCCTGCTGGCGCTGCGCGGCGACCCGCATGGCCTGTCCCTGTTTCGCCGGCTGGGGCGCGAGACGCTGCTCAGCTATGGCGTGGACGCCGCGACCATAGAGCGAGGAAGCGACGAGGCGCTGTTCCAGGCTATGATGACGCAGGTGCCGGTCGCCCATCGCGACTTCCTGGAAGAGCTGCCCAACAGTCTGGTGATCGGCGATTATCTGTTCGTCCATGCCGGCATCCGGCCCGGCGTCGCTCTGGAGTCGCAGGACGGGCGCGACCTGCGCTGGATACGCGGTGAGTTCCTCGGCAGCGCGACCCGGCACTCCCACATGGTCGTCCATGGCCATAGCATCAGTGAGTTCGTGGACGAGCAGCCCAACCGCATCGGTATCGACACCGGCGCCTATGCCAGCGACCGGCTGACTGCCATCGGCTTGCAGGGGACGGGTCGCTGGTATCTGTCCACCTGACGACCGGCCACCTGACGACCGAGCCGCGTCCCCGGTTCAGTCCGCCGGGGCGAAGGCATCCCGATAGGCCGGCTTGACCGTCGCCAGCAGGCCCGCATCCAGCGGCAGGTCGATGACATAGCGCCCTTCCGAATAAGGACCGGCCTCATAGGGACCGATAATGACCTGCACCGTGTCCAGCGCCCGGCCACCGTGCGAGATGGGGACCACAAGCTGCTTGGTCAGGTCCACGCAACTGTTGAAATCGACGATGTCGTTGGGATCGTCATGCCGTACCGGCTCGCCGCGCTTTTCCTCCCGCTGCTTGTCCAGCGCATCGCAAAAGCGTTTACGCGCAGCAGCGGCAAAGCGGGGCAGGTCGATCAATGTGCTGGTCGCAAGGCGCTTCCCACTGGCCTTGTCCCACAGGATCGCCGTGTTGATCGGCATGCCATGCGCGCCGCCGGTATAGACATAGCCGTCACTGATAAGGACCAGGAAACGCGGCGTGTTTGCCGCCGCCGTATAATCCTCCTGATAGCTGTAGCCGTTGAAGACGAACGCATCCTTCTTCGCCTCCGCCTTGGCCGCCATGGCGTCCGACTGGTTGCTCTTGCGCAGGCTTTCGCCATTTCCGCGCAGCCAGCTATCCAGCGCTGGGATGGCGGCGGCCTCACCCGGCCATTGATATTCAAACTCGAAACCGTCGACCTTGGCGGAAAGCTTTTGCGGCTTATCGATGGGAGCGGTATCATTCGCCAGTGCAGCATTGGGCGCGGGTGCGGCCCTGTTGCTGGTCATGCCATTGGCGGTGGGCTCCTCGTCCGGGTGCCCTCCGGAACAGGCGGATAGTGCCGTTACCGCAACAAAGGTCAGGAAAAGGGGCTTCTGGCGGCGTGCACGCATAAACGGCCTTTCTTTATCAGCGGGGGGAATTACGTTATATCCCGACCGGCACGATTTCCGCCCCACTCCCCGAGGGCGACAGGAATGGGAACCGGCGCTTCAGTATCTCGCCCGTGCGAAAAGGATGGTCCTTTGCCAGACAAGTCAACCAATCTCGTCCTTTTCGGTGCCACGGGCGATCTGGCCCACCGCATGTTGTTTCCGTCGCTCTATAACCTTTTCTCCGACGGGTTGTTGCCGGAAAGTTTTTCGATCCTGGCGTCGGGCCGGACGGCGATGGATGATGGTGCCTTTCGCAAGAGCATCGAGAAGAGCCTGAAGGACTATCTGCCCGCCGACCGCTGGGATGCGGAGCGGATTGCGGCCTTCATGGACATGGTCAGCTATTGCGCGGTCGATGTGAGCGCGAAGGAAAGTGTCCAGTGCCTGTCGGACCGGATGAAGGGCGGTAATGGCGGCCCGGTCGCGGTCTATCTGTCCACGCCGCCATCGCTGTTCGGCCCGACCGCGCAGGCGCTGGCCGATGCGGGCCTGATCGACGACCATACGCGCATCGCGATGGAAAAGCCGATCGGCACGGACCTCGCCTCGTCCAAGGTGGTGAACGACGCCATCGGCGCGCTGTTCGACGAGGAGAATATCTTCCGCGTCGACCATTATCTGGGCAAGGAAACGGTGCAGAACCTGCTCGCCCTGCGCTTTGGCAATATGTTGTTCGAACCCTTGTGGAACGCCAACGCCATCGAGCATGTGCAGATCACCGTGGCGGAGACGGTTGGGCTGGAAGGCCGTGTCTCCTATTATGACGGGGTCGGCGCGCTGCGCGACATGGTACAGAACCATATGCTCCAGATCCTCTCGATCATCGCCATGGAGGCTCCTGCGCGGCTCGATTCCACGGCGGTGCGCGACGAGAAGGTCAAGGTGCTGCGGTCCCTTCGCAAGATGGACGCGGACAGCGTCGGCGCCAACAGCGTGCGCGGCCAATATGCGCCCGGCGCGGTGAAGGGGGAGATCGTCACCGGCTATGCCGACGAACTGGGCAAGCCGTCCAATACGGAGACGTTCGTGGCGCTGAAGGCGCATATCGACAACTGGCGCTGGGCGGGCGTGCCCTTCTACCTGCGTACGGGCAAGCGGCTGCCCAGCCGCCAGTCGGAAATCCTCATCCAGTTCAAGCCGGTGCCGCACAGCATCTTTGGCAAGGGCGCAAAGGGCAATGGCGCGGGTTCGCGGCTGGAGGCCAACACGCTCATCATCCGCCTCCAGCCGGAGGAGAATATCCGCCTGTCCATCATGGCGAAGGAACCGGGCCTCGATCGCGAAGGCGTGAAGTTGCAGGAGGTCGATCTCGACGTGTCGCTGGTCAAGGCGTTCGACGGCCAGCGCCGCCGCATCGCCTACGAACGGCTGCTGCTCGACCTGCTGGAGGGTGACACCACCCTTTTCGTGCGCCGCGACGAGGTGGAGGCGCAATGGCAATGGATCGATTCCGTTGTCGGCGGCTGGAAGGACAGCGGCCAGAAGGCGCAGAGCTACGCCGCCGGGAACTGGGGGCCGTCATCGGCGATTGCGCTGATCGAACGGGATGGAGCAAGCTGGCATGACTGATCTTCACCCCGTCGTCGCACGGGTCACGCAGCGGATCGTGGAGCGCAGCGCGCCCGCGCGGACCAAATATCTCGACCTCATCAAGCGGGGGCGGGACGCGGGCACGAACCGTTCCGCGCTGGCGTGCGGCAACCTCGCCCATGCCTTTGCCGCGTCGGGCGAGGATAAGCCGGCGATCATGGGCGGCAAGGCGCTGAACCTCGGTATCGTCACCGCCTATAACGACATGCTGTCCGCGCATCAGCCCTATGGTCGCTACCCCGACCAGATCAAGCTGTTCGCGCGCGAGAAGGGCGCGACGGCGCAGGTCGCGGGCGGCGTGCCCGCCATGTGCGACGGTGTGACCCAGGGGCAGTCCGGCATGGACCTCTCGCTCTTCTCCCGCGACGTGATTGCTATGGCGACGGCGGTGTCGTTGTCCCATGCGATGTTCGAGGGAGCGCTGCTGCTGGGCATTTGCGACAAGATCGTGCCGGGTCTGCTGATCGGCGCGCTACGCTTTGGCCATCTGCCGACCATCTTCGTGCCCGCCGGGCCGATGCCGTCGGGCCTCGCCAACAAGGAAAAACAGCGCATCCGCCAGCTCTATGCGGAGGGCAAGGTCGGCCGTGCGGAGCTGCTGGAATCGGAAAGCGCCTCCTATCATTCGGCGGGCACCTGCACCTTTTACGGCACGGCCAACTCCAACCAGATGATGATGGAGATGATGGGCCTGCACATACCGGGTGCGGCCTTCGTCAATCCGGGTACTAAGCTGCGGCAGGAACTGACGCGGGCGGCGACGCACCGGCTGACTGACATCAGTTGGGAGGGAAATGACTATCGCCCGCTGGGCCTGTGCGTGGATGAAAAGGCGATCGTGAATGCGGCCATCGGCCTGCTGTCGACGGGTGGATCGACCAATCATGCCATCCACCTGCCCGCCATCGCGCGGGCGGCGGGGATCAGCATCGACTGGACCGACCTGTCCGAACTGTCGTCGGTGATCCCGCTGATCGCGCGCGTTTATCCCAATGGCGCGCGCGACGTGAACGACTTCCACCATGCGGGCGGCATCGGCTGGGTGATTGGCGAGTTGCTGGAAACGGGCCGGCTGCACCGCGACATATTGACGGTCGAGGGCGACGACCTGACCGCCTATGCGGCGGAACCTGTGCTGGAGGGCGATGCGCTGGCGTGGAAACCCTATGACCGGCAAACGCGCGACGACAGCATCCTGCGCCCGGTCAGCGATCCGTTCAACGCGGATGGCGGCATCGCGCTGCTGGAGGGCAATCTGGGCCGGGCGATCATGAAGACCAGCGCGGTCGATCCCGTCCGCTGGACCATAGAGGCGCCGTGCCGCGTGTTCAGCGAGCAGAATGATGTGCTGCGCGCCTTCAAGGCGGGCGAGCTGGACCGGGACGTGGTCGTCGTCGTGCGTTTTCAGGGGCCGCGCGCCAACGGCATGCCGGAACTGCACAAGCTGACCCCGCCGCTGGGCGTGTTGCAGGACAAGGGGTATAAGGTCGCGCTGGTGACGGATGGCCGCATGTCGGGCGCATCCGGCAAGGTGCCCGCCGCCATCCACCTGTCACCCGAAGCGATTGGCGGCGGTCCCATCGCGCGGCTGCGCGACGGCGATGTGGTGCGGGTCTGCGCGCAGACGGGCGAGTTGGAGGCGCTGGTCGATGCGGCGGAGTGGGCCGCGCGGCCACTCGCCGAGTCCGCGCCGGACATTTACGATACTGGTCGCGAACTGTTCGCGCTGTTCCGCGACCATAGCGATCTGGCGGAGCAGGGTGCATCGGCAATGCTGGCGGCGATGGACACGCAACTGGCGCGATAGGGCGGGGGCAGGCTGCTCAGGCGGACGTGCGCTTCGCCCGCAGCTTGCCGATAATGAAGTCTAACAGGGCGACTGACGCCATACCGAAGAATATCCAGTAGAGGTTCCACCGGACCTCTTCGGTCACTCTCGACGATAATATGGTCTGGAACAGCATCTGGATCATGAAGAAAAGCAGGATGGCTCTGTGTGTCCACGGGTTCATCGGCTTTTCCTCGGTCCTTGCTGTGACTTGGACTTGGAGCACGGCTGCGCCCGGTTCCGCAAGTCACTTGTTCTGCCCCCGCTATGATGGCCCCGAACGATCCACTTGCCCTTGTCCGCCAGCGCCCGCGCGCGTGGCCTTGCGCCGCCGCCTGCCCCCGCCGGACTTCAGCACATTGCGCCGGAACAATGTCGTGCCGATGCGGATGATCGCCCAGGTGCACAGCCCCTGCCACAGCAGCAGGACCAGGTGCGGCCAGATGTCCGGCGCCTGCGCGGCGCGGGCCAGCGCGGCGAAGGGCGAACTGAACGGAATGATGCAGGCTGCCATCTCTACCCCGTCGCCGATATGGGTCACGGCATAGCTGGCGAAGAGGAAGACGCCCAACTGCCCCATGTTGACCGGCATGGCGAGCGTCTGCACCTCCCGTACCGTGGCGGCCATCGCACCGATGCCGAGGTAGAGGGAGCCGAACAGCAGATAGGCGGTCGAGAAATAGAGGATGCCGAGCAGGATGAAGACTGGCCATCCCACGGCGGGCGGCGGCAGGCTGGGCAGGGCGGACCCCGCCGCCAGGCCGATGGCCGCCCCGAACGCCGCCCATGCCGCAATGGCGATCAACGCCATGGCCAGCATCGCGAACAACTTGCCCAGGAAGATGGACTCCATGGGGATGCTGGCGGCCAGTATCTCGATGATCTTGTTGGTCTTCTCCTCCACCAGATTTGACAGGACCATGCCCGCCAGCAACATGGTGGTCAGGAACAGCGCCATTTGCCCCATTTGCGCGGTCGTGCTCCGGTCGACCTCCGCGTCGGCGGCGGGCGTGGCGGGCAGGGCGATGGTGCGGACGTCCAGCGCGACCCGGCGATAATCCGCATCGTGTCGCGCCTGATCGAGGATCAGCCGTACCCGGTCAGGCCAATGCCGTGCCCCTTCGCCGTCGCTGGACAGGCGCGGCGCGTCGAGCGTGCCGGACAGGACCGCCACTGGAGGGTTGCTCCCACGCAGCAGGGACTCCGCACTCGTGGCCGTGCGGACGGCCTCCAGTGCGGGCAGGCCGTCCACCGCTTCGTCCAGCCGTTGGCGTGCCGCAATCAGGCGGGCGCTGTCGTCGCTGGGCATGAGCACGGCGACGACCGGGGTAGCGGGCGGCTTCGCCATGCGCGCGCCGATCCCGCCTGCGGCGACCGCCACGACTAGCATGACGATCGGCGTCAGCAGGAAAAAAATAAAGGCCTTTGACCGGACCAGCGCGGTAAAGTCGCGGCGGGCTATGACCAGTGCGGCGCGCACGATCTCATTCATGGCCGTGCCTCCGCTGCGTTCTGCGATCCGCTGGTGCGCGCCAGATCGGCGGCGGCCGAGGCCCCGGCGATGGCGACAAAGGCATCGTGCAGGCCGGGCCGCTCGATGGAGAGGGACATGATGCCGGCCTCCCCCTCGATCAGCGCCTTCAGCAATGGCTCGACGCCCTGTTCGGGCAGGTCGAAACGCCAGTGGCGGCCCTGCGGCACCGTGCCGGGGGGCAGGGCGGCGCGCCATGGCCCATCCGCCGCGCGGGTTTCCAGCCGCACGCGCGGGCGCAGCCGATTGCGCGCTTCCTCCACCGGCCCCGCAAAGGGCACCTTGCCGCCCGCGATGATCGCAATGTCCTCGCACAGCCGTTCTGCATGGGCGATGACATGGGTGGAAAAGATGATGGTGACGCCGTTGGCGGCCTGCGCCCGGATCATCTCCTCCAGCCTCTGTTGGTTCAGCGCGTCGAGGCCGGAAAAAGGCTCGTCGAGGATGATGAGGCGCGGCTCATGGACGATGGTGCCGAGGAGCTGGACTGTTTGCGCCATCCCCTTGGACAATTGCCGGACCTGCCGCTTCAGCGCGTAGCCGAGGCCATGCCCCTCCATCAGGTCGCGGGCGCGGCGACGCCCCTCCGCCAGCGGCAGACCGCGCAGCGCACCCATGAAGGCGATCGCCTCCCCCGCTGTCATCGACGGATAGAGACCGCGCTCCTCCGGCAGATAGCCGACCTGTTTCGCCACCGACAGCGGGCGGTCATGGCCCAGCAGGGTGCAGCGCCCCTCATCCGGGTCGATGATGCCCAGCAACATGCGCAGCGTCGTCGTCTTGCCCGCGCCATTGGGACCGAGGATGCCGAAGATGCTGCCCGCGGGCACGGTCAGGTCGATATGGTCGACGGCGCGAAAGCCGTTGAAATCCTTGACCAGTCCCTCCGCGACGATGGCGGATGCGCTGGATGGGGCAGGGGGCGTCATGCTCATGGCTCCCGTCTTACCGGCCAGGTCCTAAGCGATTACGAACGCCCGCCGCCCTGATGGCCCTCTATTCGCTGGTCGCGCCCCACAGGTTGCGGGTGGGGATATAGCCGCGCTGGCCGTGGACGTCGAACATGCACCAGCCATCGTCGCAATCGGTCACGCGGCCGACGACGCCCGGCTCGGCGCGATAGAGGGCACGGGCGCTGTTCGACGGGTCGGCGCGCAGGGCGACGGTCTCGCCGATGACGATGGCGGTGCGGTCATCCTTCAGCAGCCGCACATGCATCCATCCCTTGGTGCCGTCCGGGTCTTCGATCCTGCGCCAGTTGGGATAGACCTCTATCACCTTGAGCGGCAGGTTCTTGCGGCGATAAATCCAGTTGGCGGGATAATCCATGCTGGGGCCGACGCGCATCCGCGCCTCATCCTTCGAAATCGCGACCCAATAGGGCAGCTTTTTCTGGGCCTGCGCCGTGGCGGGTGTGGGGGCGACGGCGGGCAAGGCCAGCGCCAATGCCGCGCAACACAGGAATTTCACGCCGGATCGAAGGGGGAGGGCCATCATCGCTTCCCCTTGCCACGACGCCCGGCCCGCTTCAACCATCGACAGAGGGGCGACGACGATGGGCGCGTGATGTGGCAGGAATGGCCAATGGGGCTTGACCTTTTTCCGGCCTTGAACGAAGTCCGCCTCATGCCAAAGCGCGTTCGTCCATCGACCCCCCGCATCATCGTCACCCGGCGTCTCCCGGCGGCGGTCGAGCATCGGATGGCGTCGCTGTTCGATGTGCAGTTCAACGTCACCGACACGCCGTTCGACAGTCAGCGCATGGCGGAGGCGATGCGAGCCTGCGACGTGCTCGTCCCCACCATCACGGACGAGATTGACGCGGGCCTGATTGCGGCGGCGGCGGAGCGGCTCCAGTTGATCGCCAATTTCGGCAATGGCGTCGATCATATCGACCTGCACGCCGCGCGGGCGCACGACATCATCGTCACCAACACGCCGGGCGTACTGACCGACGATACCGCCGACATGACGATGGCGCTGATCCTGTCCGTACCGCGCCGTCTGGCGGAGGGTGAGAAGCTGGTGCGGTCCGGCGCCTGGAGCGGCTGGGGGCCGTCCGCCATGCTGGGTCACCGCATCGGCGGCAAGATGCTGGGCATCGTCGGCATGGGACGGATCGGGCAGGCGGTCGCACGGCGCGCGCGCGCCTTTGGCCTCACCATCGGCTATCACAATCGCCACCGGCTGCCCTCGGCGGTGGAGGCGGAGACGGACGCCGTCTATCATACCGATCTCGACACGCTGCTGGCACAGGCCGACATCGTCTCCATCCACTGTCCTCATACGGAGCAGACAGAGGGGCTGATCGACGCGCGCCGCGTGGCCCTGATGAAGAGCAGCGCCTATCTCATCAACACCTCGCGCGGCGAGATCACGGTCGAGGACGCGCTGATCGGCGCGCTGGAGCAGGGCCGCATCGCGGGTGCGGGTCTCGACGTCTATAATCATGAACCGGCGGTCGATCCGCGTCTCCTCGCGCTCGCCAACGTCGTGCTGCTGCCCCACATGGGGTCCGCGACCTTCGAGGGGCGCGACGACATGGGCACCCGGGTCATCACCAATATCCGTCTGTGGGTGGGCGGCGACCGGCCCCCGGATCAGGTGCTGGAAGGCTGGGCTTAATCATTTTGCGACACGCCCCCGATTAAGGACGGGGCGGGATGCGCTGTGGGGGATGTATGATTCGGGACGCTTTGGCTTTGACGCGCAGCGGGATGCGCGCCGCTTTCCTCCTCGTGGGCGCCACGCTGGCGGCGCCCGCGCTGGCGCAGGATCAGGCGGCGACGCTGGTGCCCGATAGCGGCGATACCGCCTGGATGCTGGCCGCGTCCGCGCTGGTCCTGTTCATGACCTTGCCCGGCCTTGCGCTTTTCTATGGCGGCCTCGTGCGGGCGCGTAACCTGTTGTCGGTGATGATGCACTGTTTCGCGGTGGCGGCGGTCGCCTCGCTCCTGTGGGGGCTGGTCGGCTATTCCATCGCCTTTGCGCCCGGTACGGCGTGGACAGGCGGCGCGCTGAACGTCGGCCTGTCCAACCTCGCTCTGCTGCGGGAGGGGATGACGGTGCCTGAATCCACCTTCGCCCTGTTCCAGATGATGTTCGCCATCATCACCCCCGCGCTGATGATCGGCACCTTTGTGGAGCGTGTCCGCTTCGGCTGGCTGCTCGGCTTTTCCGCGCTTTGGTCGCTGCTGGTCTATGCGCCCGTCGCTCATTGGGTGTGGGGCGGCGGCTGGCTTGCGCAATTGGGCACGCTGGATTTCGCGGGCGGCATCGTCGTGCACACCACAGCGGGCGTGTCCTCGCTGGTCATTGCGCTGCTGATCGGACGGCGCAACGGCTTCCCGCAAAAGCTGATCCTGCCGCACAGCCCGGCGCTGACCATGGTTGGGGCGGGCATGTTGTGGGTCGGCTGGTTCGGTTTCAACGGCGGATCGGCGCTGGGCGCGGGCGATGGCGCGTCGAGCGCGATGCTCAACACCCATTTCGCGGCCTGCTCGGCGGCGCTCACCTGGATCGCGGTGGAGCGGATCAAGCTGGGCCGCGCGACGACGGTCGGCATCGCCACCGGCGCGATCGCGGGACTTGCCACGGTGACGCCGGCGGCCGGCATGGTCGGGCCGCTGGGCGCGATGGCGCTGGGCGTGATCGGCGCGCTGGTCTGTTTCGGCGTGGTCATCCTCGTCCGCCACAAATGGCATATCGACGACTCGCTGGACGTGTTCGCGGTGCATGGCGTTGGCGGCATCGTTGGCTCGCTGCTGCTGGCCCCCTTTGCCAGCGCCGCGCTGGGCGGTGCGGGTTATGAGGGCGGCGCGAACGCCACCTCGCAATTCGTGGCGCAGGCGGTGGGCGTGGGCGCTGTGGCACTGTGGTCCGCCGTGGTGACGCTGGCGATCAGCCTGATCGTCGCGGTCATCGCGCCGATGCGTGTCTCGCTGGATGCGGAGCGCGAGGGGCTGGATATCTCCAGCCATGGCGAGCGGGCGTGGGAGTTCGACTGAAGCACGGGGGTAGGTGAAGCCTGCATCCGGGGTGTTGTCGTACCGGGCGACGGATGCCCCGGTGCCGACGTCCTGCTGCGTGAGCATTCCGGTTGTGCGGTATGATGCCGGGTGGTGTAGCCTCATGCCCGACCGTCACCCCGAACCCTGATCCGTTATGACGCTTTGCCCTGATAACAGGGTGCCGGTCAGGAAACGGGGGCGGGGCTACGGCCGGATAGGGGCATCCCGCGCCTCACTTCTCCGGCGGCGTCAGCTTCCACAGCCGCCCCTGGCTGCCTTGTCCGCCATCCTCCAGCACCCAGAGGGCGCCGTCCGGTCCCTGTTCCACGTCGCGCACGCGAAAGCCCATGTCCCACTGGTTGGCCTTGCGCGCCGCTTCCCCGTCGAGGGCGACGCGGATCAGCGCCTTGCCCGACAGGGCGCCCAGGAACAGCGACCCTTTCCACGCCGGGAACATCGCCCCGTCGTAATAGAGCAGCCCGCCCGGCGAGATGGACGGGTTCCACCACAGCTTCGGCGCTTCATAGCCGTCGCCTGCCTTATGGTCGGGAATGTCGCGGCCATCATAATGGCTGCCGTTGGAGGCATTGGGCCAGCCATAGTTGCGGCCCGGCTGTATCAGGTTGATCTCGTCGCCGCCCTTCGGCCCCATCTCCTGCTCCCACAGGCGTCCCTTGGCATCGAAGGCGATGCCCAGCAGGTTGCGATGGCCATAGGACCAGACGGCGGGATGAAAGCCCTTCGCCGCCAGCGGATTACCCGCCGCCGCCGTGCCGTCGAGGTTGAGGCGCAACACCTTGCCCAGCGTCGCCCTGGGGTCTTGCGCCGGTGTGAAGGCCTGCCGCTCGCCCGCCGTAAAGAACAGATGCTGGCCATCAGGCGCAAAGGCGATCCGTCCCGAATAATGGCCATTGCCCGACACTAGCGGGGCAGCGCGAAAGATCGGTTTCAGATCCTTGAGGCGCGGCGACCCCTCTTCACCGTCCCGCGCCAGGGTTGCGGTGGCCAGCACGACACCCTTGCCGCCTTCGCCCGCCTCGGACCAGCTCAGGTAGAGGCGCTGGCTCTTTGCGAAATCGGGGGCGGGCACCACGTCCATCAGAGCGCCCTGTCCGGCGCTGTCCACCTTGGGCGTGCCCGTCACCAGTTGCACGATCCGGCCATCGGGCGAGACGGCCTTCAACTGCCCCGCCTTTTCCGTCACCAGCATTTCGCCGCCCGGCAGGAACGCCATTGCCCAGGGGGCATCGAAATCCGCGACCTGTGTGCGGGTGAAGGGCGCAGCGGTGCTTTGTGTTCCTCCATCGGCTCGACTGTCCGCCCGCGCATCCCACGGCTGGCCGCAACCGCATAGCAGGAGGGCAAGGGTGAGGGGCAGGGGAATGGCGCGCATGGGTTGTGTCTCCGGGAGCTGGCGATAGGGGCGCAACGCGGGTCGCGCGAATTGGGTTGCATACAGACGCCGACCACCATATATGGCGGTCGTCCTCCTGACATCGTTGAAAATGGCAGGTCGGCGCCGAAAGGCTCCGGCGACAGGGGCGCTTGGCATTTTTCACGGGAGACGCGGTTGCCGGATATGGCCGCCTTGACGCAGCTTATCGAACCAGAGGCCCAGGCGCTGGGATTCGATCTCGTGCGCGTGGCATGGTTCGGCGGCGACGGTGATCGCACCTTGCAGGTCATGGCGGAACGTCCGGCCACGCGCCAGCTCACCATCGACGATTGCGCCGCCCTGTCGCGCCGCATCTCCGATCTGGTCGATGCGCTGGAGGCGGAAGGCCGCGATCCCATCGACGAGGCTTATCGGCTGGAGGTCAGTTCGCCCGGCATCGACCGTCCGCTCACCCGCCTGCGGGATTATGCGGATTGGGTCGGGCATGAGGCGCGGATCAACCTGGCCGAGGCCGACGCCAACGGGCGCAAGCAGTATAAGTCCGACCTTGCCGGGGTGGACGGCGACTCGGTTTTGCTCGACGATCCCAAGGCGGGTCGCGTGTCCGTGCCTTTCGCCGATATTGCGACGGCCAAGCTGCTGCTGACCGACCGCCTGATTTCTGCTACCGTGCCGCTCTCTGCCGAGGGTGCCGACCATATTCAAACCGAAGAACAGAGAGACTGACCATGGCCAACGCCATTTCTGCAAACCGGGCTGAGCTGCTGGCGATCGCGAGCAACGTCGCGTCGGAGAAGATGATCGACAAGGCGATCGTCATCGAGGCGATGGAGGACGCGATCCAGCGCGCCGCCCGTGCCCGTTACGGTGCGGAAAATGACATTCGCGCCAAGCTGGACCCGGAAACCGGCGACCTGCGCCTGTGGCGCGTCGTGGAAGTGGTCGAGGCGGTCGAGGATTATTTCAAGCAGGTTGACGTCAAGGCGGCGAACAAGCTGCAAAAGGGCGCCGTCGTCGGTGACTTCATCGTCGATCCGCTGCCTCCCATCGACCTGGGCCGCATCGACGCCCAGTCGGCCAAGCAGGTCATCTTCCAGAAGGTCCGCGATGCAGAGCGCGAGCGCCAGCATGAAGAGTTCAAGGACCGCGTGGGCGAGATCATCACCGGCGTCGTCAAGTCGGTCGAGTTCGGCCATGTCGTCGTCAACCTGGGCCGGGCCGAGGGCGTCATCCGCCGCGACCAGCAAATCCCGCGCGAAGTTGTTCGCGTCAACGACCGCGTCCGCGCGATCATCCTGAACGTCCGCCGCGAAAATCGCGGGCCGCAGATCTTCCTGAGCCGCGCGCACCCGGAGTTCATGAAGAAGCTGTTCGCGCAGGAAGTGCCCGAAATCTACGACGGCATCATCGAGATCAAGGCCGCTGCCCGTGATCCGGGCAGCCGTGCCAAGATCGGCGTCATCAGCCGCGATTCGTCCATCGACCCGGTCGGCGCGTGCGTCGGCATGAAGGGCAGCCGCGTGCAGGCCGTCGTGCAGGAAATGCAGGGCGAGAAGATCGACATCATCCCCTGGTCGGAAGACACGGCGACCTTCGTCGTCAACGCGCTCCAGCCCGCCACCGTCGCCCGCGTCGTCATCGACGAGGATGAGGGCCGCATCGAAGTGGTGGTGCCGGAGGACCAGCTGTCCCTCGCCATCGGTCGTCGCGGCCAGAATGTCCGCCTCGCCAGCCAGCTGACCGGCAAGGCCATCGACATCATGACCGAGGCGGACGCGAGCGAGAAGCGCCAGCGCGAGTTCGTGGAGCGGTCCGAACTGTTCCAGAACGAGCTGGACGTGGACGAGACGCTGTCCCAGTTGCTGGTGGCCGAAGGCTTCACCGAGCTGGAGGAAGTCGCCTATGTCTCCATCGAGGAACTGGCGGGCATTGAAGGCTTTGACGACGAACTGGGCGAAGAGCTTCAGAATCGCGCGCTCGAAGCGCTGGAGCGCCGCGAGGCCGCTGCCCGCGAGACCCGCCGTGAGATGGGCGTCGAGGATGCGCTGGCCGAAATCCCGCACCTGACCGAAGCGATGCTGGTCACACTGGGCAAGGCGGGCATCAAGACGCTCGACGACCTGGCCGACCTCGCCACCGACGAACTGGTGCAGAAGAAGCGTGTCGACCCTCGCCGTCGCCGCGATGCGCCGGAGGAGAAGGGCGGCATCCTCGCCGAATATGGCCTGTCGGACGAACAGGGCAACGAGATCATCATGGCCGCCCGCGCGCACTGGTTCGCGGACGAAGATGGTGTCGACTCAGCAGGGGAGGACGCAGATGTTGCGGAAACTTCCCAATGACAGCGTAAGTGCTGCAATAGCGCCAGCGGTCCCCGCTGCTCCTGCCGATGCAGGGGCCGGGATCGTCGCGCCCGTGTCTGAGGCTCTGCCTGAGTCTGTCGACGCGCCGGCCACCGACCATGTCGACGGACCTGCCGACTTGCCGCCAACGCGCAAGCAGATGCGGGAGAAGCGACGCATGGCGGAGGACAGCGAACGGCGCTGCATCATTTCGGGCGAGCGAGGCTCCCCGGCTACGCTGATCCGTCTGGCGATCGGGCCGGATGGCCAGATATTGCCCGACGTGCGCGGCAAGGCACCGGGGCGGGGCGCCTGGCTGGGCGTCCCCCGTGCCGAGCTGGAGACGGCGCAGGCGAAGGGCAAGCTGAAGGGCGGTCTGGCGCGGGCCTTCAAGGGCGAGGCGCTGTCCATTCCCGACGATCTGGCGGCGCGCATCGACGATGCACTGCGCCGGGAGTTCGTCGACCGGCTGGGACTGGAGGCGCGGTCCTCCACCCTCATCAACGGGTTCGACAAGATCGATACGGCGGCGCGCCGGGGGCAGGTCAAACTGCTCCTCCACGCCGCCGATGCGCGCGACGATGGCGTACGGAAACTGGATCAGGCGTGGCGCGTGGGGGAGGAGCTGGAAGGCACCGATCTTGGCGGACTGCGCTTGCCTGTGGACCGCGAGGCCCTATCTATGGCATTGGGCAGGGATAATGTCGTCCACATCGCGATGATTGACGCGCGGGCGGGGGAGCGAGTGCGAACCCTGCTCGACCGCTGGCAAAGCTATTTGGGGTGCGCTAACGCCGCGACGTCGGGGAATCCGGCGGGCGCGGTCGATGTGGTGCGGTAGGATTTTGGGACAGCATGTCTGGCTGGCGGCTTGGGTGCCGGGCCGGGGCATTGGGTATTTTTGAAGGGTCAAGTTCGGTCGATGAGCGAAAATAACGGAGATAAGCCGGTTCTGGGTCGTAAGCCGCTTGGCCTCAGGCGGACGGTCGAGTCGGGGCAGGTGCAGCAGAGCTTCAGCCATGGCCGCAAGAATACGGTCGTGGTGGAGGTCAAGCGCCGCCGCATGATCGGCAAGCCCGGCGAGGCAGAGGCTGCGCCCCGCGCCGACGCGCCCGTGGAAGAGGCGGCGGCAGAGCCCGTCGCCACTGTCCCCGCGCCCGCACCGGTTGCGCCCGTCGTCGCGACTCCGGCGCCCGCGCCGGTCGCCCCGCGTCCCGCACCGCCGCGCGCTGCCCAGCCTGCCGACAGCCTGCTGACCCGTCAGGAACGTCAGGCCAAGCTGCTGCGCGAGGCCGAGGAAGCCCGCATGTCCGCCCTGGAGGATGCGCGCCGCCGTGATGCGGCCCAGCGTCTGGCCGCTGTCGAGGATGAGAAGCGCCGCGCCGAGGAAGCCGACGCTCGCCGCAAGGCCGAGGCGGAAGCCGCCACCGCGCCCAAGGTCGAGCCGGCTCAGCCCGTCGACGTGCCGGCCGCCCCGCAGGCGGACGCTGCTCCCGCCGCCGCGCCTGTTGCCGCTGAGGGTGCTGTTGCAGCCGAATCCGCTGCTCCGGCCGAATCGGCTGCGCCTGCGGCCACCACGGCTGCGACCGACGAGCGTCCCGCACCGCGCCGCTTTACCCCGGTCGCCGCGCCCAAGCGTCCCGAACCCAAGGTCGAGCGTCCCAAGCGCGGTCCCGCCGGGGCTGGCGACGATCGCCGTCAGGCGGGCAAGCTGACCGTCACCCGCGCCCTCGCCGACGACGACAGCGCCCGTGCGCGCAGCCTCGCCGCGCTCAAGCGTGCGCGGGAGAAGGAATATCGCCGCACGCACACCGGTGGCCCCGTCAACCGTGAGAAGCAGGTGCGCGACGTTGTCGTGCCGGAGGCGATCACCGTCGCCGAACTCGCCAACCGCATGGCGGAGAAGGGCGCGGACCTCGTCAAGGCGCTGTTCAAGATGGGCACGCCCGTCACGCAGAACGATGTCATCGATCAGGATACGGCGGAGCTGCTGGTCGAGGAATTCGGCCACCGCATCCAGCGCGTGTCGGACTCGGACGTCGAAATCGACACGTCCATCGACGTCGATCCCGAGGAGACGCTGGAGCCGCGTGCGGCCGTGGTCACGATCATGGGCCATGTCGACCATGGCAAGACCTCCCTGCTCGACGCGCTGCGCGGCACCGATGTGGTGCGCGGCGAGGCGGGTGGCATCACCCAGCATATCGGCGCCTATCAGGTGAAGACGAAGGGTGGCGAGACCATCACCTTCCTCGATACGCCGGGCCATGAAGCCTTTACCGAAATGCGCGCGCGCGGCGCCAATGTGACGGACATCGTCATTCTGGTCGCGGCGGCGGACGACGGCCTGATGCCGCAGACGATCGAGGCGATCAACCACACCAAGGCGGCCGGCGTGCCGATGATCGTGGCGATCAACAAGGTCGACAAGCATGAGGCCAATCCGCAGAAGGTGCGCGAGCGGCTGCTGGAGCATGACATCCAGGTCGAGGAAATGGGTGGCGACACCCAGGACGTCGAAGTGTCCGCGCTCAAGAAGACCGGTCTTGACGAGCTGATCGAGAAGATCCTGCTTCAGGCCGAATTCCTCGAACTCAAGGCCAATCCCGACCGCGCCGCCGAAGGCAGCGTGATCGAGGCGAAGCTGGACAAGGGCCGTGGCCCCGTCGCGACCATCCTCGTCAGTCGTGGCACGCTCAAGGTCGGCGATATCTTTGTCGTCGGTCAGGAGAGTGGTAAGGTTCGCGCGCTGGTCAATGACAAGGGGCAGCAGGTGAAGTTCGCCGGTCCTTCGACCCCGGTAGAGGTGCTGGGCCTGACCGGCGTTCCCCGTGCGGGCGACCAGATGTCGGTGGTGGAGAATGAGGCGCGCGCCCGCGAAGTCGCGGCCTATCGTGCCGAACTGGCGACGCGCAAGCGCACCACGTCCGCGCCGACCAGCTTCGAGCATATGTTCTCCGCGCTGAACACCAGCGTCATGGAATATCCGATCGTGGTGAAGGGCGACGTGCAGGGTTCGGTCGAGGCGATCGTCAACTCGCTCAACCGCATTTCCACCGACGAGATCAAGGTCCGCGTGCTGCACAGCGGCGTGGGCGCGATCACGGAAAGCGACGTGACTCTGGCCGCGGCCAGCAAGGCGCCGCTGATCGGCTTCAACGTGCGTCCGAACACCAAGGCGCAGGCGCTGGCGCGTCGCGACGGGGTGCAGTTGCGCTACTATGACGTGATCTACGACCTGCTGGAGGAAGTCCGTAACGAGATGGCCGGCCAGCTTGGACCGGAGCGGATCGAAACCGTCGTCGGCCGTGCGGAAATTCGCGAGGTCTTCCCGGCGGGCAAGAAGGACAAGGCTGCCGGTCTGCTCGTCGTGGACGGCGTCATCCGCAAGGGCTTCAGTGCCCGCCTCACGCGGCAGGACGTCATCGTGTCGAAGACGGTCATCGCCTCGCTGCGGCGCTTCAAGGACGACGTCGCCGAAGTGCGCGCCGGTCTGGAATGCGGCGTGATGTTGCAGGATACCAACGACATCAAGGCGGGCGACATGCTCGAACTGTTCGAGGTCGAGGAACGCGCACGGGTGCTGTAAGATATGGCAAGGGGAGCAATCGCGCGTCGATATGCTCCCCTTGCTGTCCTGCTCTGCGGGACGGCAGGCTGTGAGCGTGCCGGAGCGGTTTTCGAGAATCGCACCAGCGGCACCGTTTTCATAAACGATCCGTTGCAACTGGAAGAGAAGCCAGCGGGATACGCATCCAGCCTGCCCGTCGCGCTGACTTCAGACATGGTCCGTGGTCGGTCTGGCGGGTTGATGAGCGTCAGTTCATCGACATCTCGACCAGCACGGGAAAACGCTTTCGATATGTGGGCGCTTCCCTCAACAAACTGGCGGACGATTGTCCAAAACATTGTATCCTGCAAATCACAGACGATGGTGTCAGGGTGGTTCCAGACTGATCGGTTCGGATAGCCTAGGGATTTTGAAATGAGTGCACCGACCGAAGGCCCCTCCGTCCGCGTCCTGCGCGTGGGTGAGCAGGTGCGGCATATCCTCTCCGAAATCCTCGCGCGCGGGGATGTGCATGACGATGTCCTGGACAAGCATGTGGTGAGCGTCACTGAAGTCCGCATGTCACCCGACTTGCGCCATGCCACGGTGTTCATCAAGCCGCTGCTGGGCAAGGATGAGGCGGCGGTGCTCAAGGCGCTGCGCACCAACACCGCCTATCTCCAGCGGGAGGTCGCGACCCGTACCAAGCTGAAATACGCCGCCCGGCTCAAATTCCTGGCGGATGACAGCTTCGATGAGGGCAGTCATATCGACAAGCTGCTGCGCGATCCCAAGGTCCAGCGCGACCTCGATCTCGACCCCAGCTGATCCTCCTCACCGCGTCCGCGCGCCTCATGCAGGGCAGGTGGCCTTTTCCATCGTCCCGCTCGCCGCATGGTTCATCCTCCGCTCATCCACCCTTTATAGGGTGGCGCACGCGGAGGGCCGGGACGAGGAGGACGGCATGGGACGGATTGGCGGACGGATCGGCATCTACGCCTCGGCGTTTGCGGCGGCCTTCATGGTCTTTGCGGTCACGGGCGGCATCCGCGCATCGGAACAGGCTGTCCGGGCGGAGGAGCAGGGCGCGACACGCCTCGCCATCCAGCCGGGCCGGGACGCGACCATCCCCTTTCCCAACAGCGGCGCGATCCGCGACTGGCAACCGGACGGCGCGAGCGCTCTCTTCGTGCAGGATCAGCGCGGCCACTGGTATCGCGCGACCCTGATCGCGCCCTGCACCGACCTGCCGACCGCCAGCCGGATCGCCTTCCTGACGCAGGGGGCTGACCAGCTCGACAAATATTCGTCCGTCGCGGTGCAGGGGCAACGCTGCGCTTTCTCCACGCTGGTGACGAGCGATCGGCCATCGAAGCGAAGTGCGAAGCACGCACTCCAGCAGGTAGGCGGGCAGGGCAAGGCCGGGTAACGACCGCCATCTGCCGTCCTCCACGCCCCGTTCCCGCCGACCGGGGCTGACAGTCCCGCCCCCACCGTGTAGGGCGCGGCCCCATGCATGGATGGATCATCATCGACAAGCCGCTCGGCCTCGGCTCGACCCAGGTCGTCAGCGCGGTCAAGCGCGCCTGCCGTCAGGCGGGGCTGGGCAAGGTCAAGGTCGGCCATGGCGGCACGCTCGATCCGCTGGCGACCGGCGTCCTGCCCGTGGCGCTGGGGGAGGCGACGAAGCTTGCCGGGCGGATGCTCGACAGCGACAAGATCTACGACTTCACCATCCGTTTCGGGGAGCAGACCAGCACCCTCGATGCGGAGGGGGAGGTGATCGCGACCAGCGACGCCCGCCCCACGCTGGCGGCGGTGCAGGCGGCCCTCCCGGCCTTCACCGGTCCCATCGAGCAGGCCCCGCCGCTCTACAGCGCCATCAAGATCGACGGCCGCCGCGCCTATGATCTCGCCCGCGCAGGGGAGGCGGTAGAGATGAAGCTGCGTTCGGTAACGATCCACGGCCTGACGATCGCCGCCGGTCATGACGCGCCGCAGAACGCACTGGACCAGATCACCCTCACCGCGCATGTGTCGAAGGGCACCTATATCCGCAGCCTCGCGCGCGACATTGCGCTGGCGCTGGGGACGGTCGGCCATGTCACCATGCTGCGCCGGGTGAAGGCGGGTCCGTTCAGGCTGGCCGACTCAATTTCACTGGACAATTTGTCCGATGCTGCTAACGAGCGCGGCTTGGAGCGGCATATGCTGCCCCTGACGGCGGGGCTGGACGACATCCCGGCTCTCCCCGTCTCCTCGGAAGAGGCACTCATGCTCCGTCAGGGGAAGGTGCTGTCCGGGGATCCCTGCAAACAGGGTCTGATGCTGGCGATAGAAGGGGATTTGCCCGTCGCGCTGGTGGACGCCCTTGGCCCGGAAATCCGGGTCGTGCGGGGTTTCAATCTCTAAGGATGTTCGAGGGAAACGATATATGACGATCACTGCCGAGCGCAAGGAAGCGCTGATCAAGGAACATGCCCGCGCTGAGGGTGACACCGGTTCGCCGGAAGTCCAGGTTTCGATCCTGACCGAGCGTATCTCGAACCTGACCGAGCATTTCAAGGGCCACCACAAGGACAACCACAGCCGCCGCGGCCTGCTGATGATGGTCAACAAGCGTCGCAGCCTGCTGGACTATCTGAAGAAGAAGGATGTAGCGCGCTACACCGCTCTCATCGGAAAGCTCGGCCTGCGTAAGTAAGCCCATATTGACGGGACGGCCCCTTCGCGGGGCCGTTTCTGATTCTGGCTCCCTGGATGGAGCGTGGAGTCATCGAGTTTGTCGCATTTCCCGGTTACGCAGGCATGCCGCCTGAACGGGAAATGGCGAACGGAAGGGGCGGCCTCGCAATCCGGCGGGGAGGGAGCCTCAGTTGAAGGGCAGCAAATGCCCTGTGCCGCCGCGGACCGGCTTTTGTCCGCGAAGCCAGCCCCGCCACGCAATAGGGCGTCGCGGGTGGAAGGAAAAACCCATGTTTGACGTAAAGACTGTAGAGATTGAGTGGGGCGGCAAGACGCTGAAGCTCGAAACGGGCCGCATCGCCCGTCAGGCCGACGCCGCCGTTCTGGCGACCTATGGCGAAACCGTTGTGCTGTGCGCCGTGACGGCTGCAAAGTCGGTGAAGGACGGGCAGGATTTCTTCCCGCTCACCGTGCACTATCAGGAAAAATATTCGGCTGCCGGCCGCATCCCCGGTGGCTTCTTCAAGCGCGAGCGCGGCGCGACGGAGAAGGAGACGCTGACCAGCCGTCTCATCGACCGTCCGGTCCGCCCGCTGTTCCCTGAGGGCTTCTACAACGAGATCAACGTGATCGCGCAGGTTCTGTCGTTCGACGGCGAGAGCGAGCCTGACATCGTTGCGATGATCGCGGCGTCGGCTGCGCTGACCCTGTCCGGTGTGCCCTTCATGGGTCCGATCGGCGCGGCGCGCGTCGGCTACAAGGACGGCGAATATTCGCTGAACCCGTCGATGGACGAAGTGAAGTCGGGCGATCTCGACCTCGTCGTCGCCGCCACCTATGACGCCGTGATGATGGTGGAATCGGAAGCCAAGGAGCTGTCCGAGGACGTCATGCTCGGCGGCGTGGTGTTCGCGCATAACGAGATCAAGAAGGTCGTCGACGCGATCATCGACCTGGCCGAGAAGGCTGCCAAGGATCCCTGGACCATCGCGGCGCAGGACGATCTGGGCGACCTGAAGAAGAAGTTGAAGACGCTGATCGGCAAGGACATCGCCGCAGCCTACAAGCTGACCGACAAGTCGGCCCGTTCCAACGCCCTGAACGCCGCGCGCGACAAGGCGAAGGCGAGCTTTGCCGAGCAGGGCCTCAGCCCGCAGGCCGTGATGGCCGGCATCAAGCTGACCAAAAAGCTGGAAGCGGAAATCGTTCGCGGTGCCATCCTGAAGGACGGCCAGCGCATCGACGGTCGCAAGACCACCGAAATCCGCCCCATCGAGGCCATCGTCGGCTTCCTGCCCCGCACGCACGGCTCCGCCCTGTTCACGCGCGGCGAGACGCAGTCGATCTGCACCACCACCCTTGGCACCAAGGATGCGGAGCAGATGATCGACGGCCTGACCGGCCTGTCGTACGAGCGGTTCCTGCTGCACTATAACTTCCCGCCCTATTCGGTCGGTGAGGTCGGCCGCTTCGGCGCGCCGGGCCGCCGCGAAGTCGGCCATGGCAAGCTGGCATGGCGTGCGCTGCACCCCGTTCTGCCGACCAAGGACGAGTTCCCCTACACCATCCGCGTCCTGTCCGACATCACCGAGTCGAACGGCTCGTCCTCGATGGCGACCGTCTGCGGTGGTTCGCTGTCGATGATGGACGCGGGCGTTCCGCTGGCGCGTCCGGTTTCGGGCATCGCCATGGGCCTGATCCTGGAAGGCAAGGACTTCACCGTCTTGTCGGACATTCTGGGCGACGAGGATCACCTCGGCGACATGGACTTCAAGGTTGCTGGCACGTCCGAAGGCATCACCACGATGCAGATGGACATCAAGGTCGCCGGCATCACCGAAGAGATCATGCGCGTCGCGCTGGCGCAGGCCAAGGACGGTCGCACCCACATCCTGGGTGAGATGGCCAAGGCTCTGGACAGCACCCGCACCGAACTGTCGGCCCATGCCCCGCGCATCGAATCGATCCAGATCGACAAGTCCAAGATCCGTGACGTCATCGGCACAGGCGGCAAGGTCATCCGCGAGATCGTCGCGGAGACGGGCGCGAAGGTCGACATCGACGACGAGGGCCTGATCAAGATCAGCTCGTCCGACATTGCCCAGATCGAGGCGGCCAAGAAGTGGATCCTCGGCATCGTGCAGGAAGCGGAAGTCGGCAAGATCTACGACGGCAAGGTCGTCAACATCGTCGATTTCGGCGCCTTCGTGAACTTCATGGGTGGCAAGGACGGCCTCGTCCACGTCTCCGAGATGCGCAACGAGCGCGTCGAGAAGCCGACCGACGTCGTGTCGGAAGGCCAGGACGTGAAGGTCAAGGTTCTCGAAATCGACCCGCGCGGCAAGGTTCGCCTGTCGATGCGCGTTGTCGATCAGGAAACCGGCGCTGAGCTGGAGGATACCCGTCCTGCCCGCGAACCGCGCGAAGGCCGTGGTGATCGCGGCGACCGTGGCGATCGCGGCCCGCGCGGCGATCGCGGCCCGCGTCGTGATGGCGGCGGTGGCGGCGACCGCAATCGTCGTGGCCCGCGTCGTGACGGCGGCGGCAGCGCCGGTAACGGTGGTGGCAATGACGATGACGGCGGCGATATCGGCCTGCCGAGCTTCATCACGCAGGACTGATCGCTTCAGCGATCCAGGGGGCGCGATCCACAGGGCGCGCCCGCCCACACACATTCGGACCGGCCGGGGGACATCCTCCGGCCGGTTTTTCTTGCGCTTCGTTGCATCGGGGAAACGTCCCGTATTCGCGTGTCGTCCAATTACGGGACATGACGCAGGTGCGAAGGCGGCCTAGGGCACCCCCATTCCACCAGCATATGGCATGGACGCCGTCGGTCGTTTCCGGCGGCGCTCTTTGGTATTTTTCGGGATTTTCGAGACAGCGTGACCGTAACCGACAGCCCTGACCGGGACGTTTCCCAGCCTGACCCGGCCGCCGACAGTGCGGTCATGGCGGCTGCGGTCCCGGTCGAGGCGCGGGCTGTTGCGCTGCACAATCTTTACAGATTGCGGCAGCGCCACTTCATCAGCCCCGCCATGGCCGACGACGCCATGGGCCTGATGCTGACCCTGTTCATCAGCGCGTGCCAGGACATGGCCGCCGGGGAACAGAGTCTGCTGCTGGCCAACCGGGTCGCGCCGCTGGCGGGCGCTACGCTTCTCGATACTCTTGTCCAAGCGGGACTGGTCGTCGTTACTGGCAAAATGCCGGGGCGGCGTTCGGTCGGGCTGACGCCCCTCGGGTCCGCGCGGATGCGCGCCTATATCGCCGATTCGTCGGACCTGATATAGTGCGCGCGCCGGCGCGTGGGGCCTCCGGTTCCCGCGCGCCGGTATATCCACCCCCGCAATCTGGCCATCCGTGCCTCACTCCCGCCCGCATCGCCGCCGCCCGTTCTGCGACGAAACGCATCGTTTCGCCTGAATAATGGCACGTCCCCCTTGATTGAGATTAGAGCGTGGGCGTAACTATCTGCTATTGGCAGTCTGTCTCCTCCGTGGAAAACTATGATAGATGACATCCGGGTGGCTTGAATGGATGGAACGGCTGCCGGCGGCGCAAGAGCGGCCGGCGGTGGGCTATGCCTTCGCCATCCTCGCATCGGCGGTGGCGCTCCTCGTCCGCATCGCGGCGGAAGGCTATTTGCCCGGCGGCTATCCGTTCGTCACCTTCTTCCCCGCCGTCATCCTGTCCGCCTTCCTGTTCGGGTCGCGTGCGGGTCTTGTCGCGGGCCTGGCCTCTTGGCTGGCGGCGCGCTATTTCTTCATCGCGCCGGTGGGGACGCTGGCTTTCGGGCCGGGCGTGGTGGTGGCCTGCCTGTTCTTCTGGCTGGTCATTCTGATCGACATCGGCATCATCCATCTGGTCCAGCGCGCCAACCGGCTGCTCAACGAGCAGCGCAAGCAGTCGCTCCGCCGCCATGAGGTGCGCGACGCGATGTTCCAGGAATTGCAGCACCGCGTCTCCAACAAGCTTCAGATCATCGCCTCGCTGCTGACGCTCCAGCGGCGCACCATCGTCGACCCGGACGCGCAAAAGGCGCTGGAGGAGGCGGCGTTGCGGGTCGGCATGATCGGCCGGATCAGCCGGGCGCTGCACGATCCCGACCGGGGCGGACTGGGCATCGCGGCCTTTCTCGACCGGGTCGGGCACGACATTGTGGAGCAGAGCGGGGCGCCCAATGTGCAGCTTGCTGTCGATGCGGAACCGGGCATCGAACTGTCCAGCGAGGCCGCGGTTCCCATCGCCCTGATCGTCGCCGAAACGATCAGCAATGTGCTGGAGCATGGCTTTCGCGCGCGCGGCAATGGCCGCATCGACATTGTGGTGCGCAAGGGCGCGGGCGCGCGGGTGCACATCGTCATCACCGACGACGGGCAGGGGGTGCCTTCGGGCTTCGACGCCAGCCAGTCGTCCAGCCTTGGCCTGAAGATCGCGACCACGCTCGCCCGGCAATTGCACGGCAGCTACACCCTGACCTCCGACACGCGCGGCACCGTGGCTCGGCTGGATGTGGACGCGCTGGCGCAGGACGTGCTCGCAGACTGACCGACACGACCGGCCTTGTTCCGGCGCCTTGTCCGGGCTGTCATCCAATCGTCATGATATTGTCATCCCAATGCCGTCAGCCTGACATTTGCGGGTAACGAACGCCTCGTAACCGCCCCCCGACACAAAAGGGGGTCTTCATGAAATTCCATGTTCTGAACGGCGCTGGCCTTGCCAGCGTTCTGTCCGCACTGTTCCTGTCCGCCGCGTTCCAGCCCGCCATGGCGGCGGATGCGCCCGCGACCGTGGCCGATGCCGCCGACGCCGAAGCGGGCGAGATGCGCTCCGCCAGCGACATCGTCGTGCTCGCCAACATCGGCTATCGCAACCGCACCGAAGCCGCCGAGCCGACCCTCTCCTATGGCAATGAATATTTTCAGCGGTTCGAACCGCTGACCGCCGGTGACGCGCTCAAGCGCGTGCCGTCCGTCACCTTCCTGTCCGACGTGATCGAGAGCGACGGCGTGCGCCTTCGCGGCCTCGCGCCCGCCTACACGCAGATCCTCATCAATGGTGAGCGCGTGCCCGGTTCCAGCGCCGACCGCAGCTTCTTCATGGACCGCATCCCCGCCGAACTGATCGACCGGGTGGAAATCGTCCGCTCTTCCTCCGCGCGCCGCACCGGCGACGCCATCGCCGGCACGCTCAACATCGTGCTGCGCGACGGCCTGCAACTCGACGGCGGCTATATCCGCATCGGTGGCCTCAGCTATCGCGATGCGGAGATCGAGCCGAGCCTTGGCTTCGTCTATGGCGGGCAGGTTGGTCCGGGCCGACTGCTGCTGGGCCTCAACCTTCAGGGCCGCCACAATCCCAAGCGTAAGACCAGTTGGCGCTATGACCGTCCCGGCGGTCCCCTCGTCAACCGGGAGGAGCAGAAGGACACGCGCGACGGCAAGGATTACAGCGCCAACGCCACCTATACGATCGAGGGTGACGATACGAAGTTCACCCTGACCGGCTTCTATGTCCGCACCGACCGCAAGGAAGACGAGCGGTCGAACGAGTTCAACGGCGCGACCGCGACCAGCCGTATCCCCGTGGGCGGCCTGTTGGTGGACAATGCCAATGTGAACGACATCGACCAGGAAAATTACAGCTTCGACGCCAAGCTTAGCCATGAATGGTCGCTGGGCAAGACGACGGTGAAGGTCGGCTATGCCGGTTTCAACCAGGACAGCATCGAGACGGAGCATGAGATTGAGTTCGACCGCGCCACGCCGCGGCTGACCAGCGACCGCACCGACACGCGCATCCGCGACGAGGAAATCGTCCTGCGTCTGGAGCATCAGATCGGTCTGGTCGACGGCATCGACCTGGCCTTCGGCGGCTATGCGCAGGATAAATCCCGCCGGTCGCACCTGCTGGAATCGCCCCGCAACCGTTTCAACGTCGGCGGCACCGCCAATTGGGACACGGGCGCGCGCAACCCCACCGACCTCGCCATCGCGTTCGGCACGCCGGTGGCCGTCGCCAACGCGGGCGGCGTGAACCGCATCAAGGAACAGCGCCGCGACGGCTTCGCGCTCGTCGAGGGCAAGGGCGGCGCGCTGAGCTGGGAAGCGGGCGTGCGCTATGAACATACCGACGTGACGGTCAACGACTATACCGTCGCCGCGTCGCTGCGCGACCAGAAGGTCAGCTATGGCAACTGGCTGCCCTCCGCCTCCATCCGCTTCGACATCAGCCCGCGCGACCGCATCACCGCATCGGTGGCTCGCACCGTGCGCCGCCCGGACTTCAACTTCATCACGCCCGCCACGCTGGAGGAGGAACTGGGCGACAACGACCTGCGCGGCAACCCGCAGCTTCGCCCGGAAAAGGCATGGGGCGGCGACCTTGGCTATGAACATCGCATCGGCGCGACCGGCGTGGTGGGCCTCAACACCTTCTACCGCGAGATCAGCGACCTGATCGAGATGACCAACACCGGCGCACAGGGTTCGGCGGGGGCTGGCACCTTCATCTACCAGCCGCGCAACGTCGGCAATGGCAAGGTCTATGGCGTCGAGTTCGACCTGTCGACCAGCCTCGTCTTCGTCGGCCTGCCCAACACCGGCATCTTCGGCAACCTGTCCTGGCTGGGCAGTGAGGCCTATGACCAGTTCGGCAAGCGTCGTTTCAACGGTCAGTCGCGCTATGTCTATAACTTCGGTTTCATCCAGGACTTCCCGCAGGCTGGGATCGCCTTGGGCGCGACCTACCGCAAGCAGGGCAACGCCCTCGACCGGGTGATCGCGGAGGAAGTGAAGACCCGCTACGGCGCGGACCTCGAAATCTTCGTGGAAAAGCGGTTCGCCAAGTCCTTCACCGTGCGCGCGGTGGCGTCCAACCTGCTCAACGGCAGCAAGGATGAGGTGTTCAACAAGTTCGGCAGCCTGAACGACCAGTTCCGCCGCAGCTTCGACGAATATGAGATTGAGAAGGAAACGGCGGGACCGGTGTTCCAGATCATGGCGCGCTACGCCTTCTGATCGTCTTTCTCGCGGGGGACCGGGCGCATGTCGTCCGGTCCCCTGTCCGTTTTTGGAGATGCTGCCATGTTTTTCTCACCCCGGCTGACCGCCGTCCTGTCCCTGTCGATCCTGCTGGCCGCCTGCGCCGCCACGCCGCCCGCCGCCACGCCCTCGGCGGGCGCTGTGCCGCCACCCTTGCCCGCCACCACTGTGCCCGCAAAGGCGGAGACGGACCCGGTCGGCACCGCGCTGGCCGACGCCGCCGACGACCCGGCCATCTGGCGCAACACCGCCAATCCCGCCGCCAGCCTGATCGTGGGCACGGACAAGAAGGCGGGTCTCTATTCCTACGGGCTGGATGGCAGGAAGCGCAGCTTCGTGGCCGCCGGGCAGCTCAACAATGTCGACCTGCGCGATGGCGTCACATGGGCCGGAAAACCGGTGGTCCTGATCGGGGCCAGTGACCGCACCGATCGCGCCACGCCCAAGGTCGCGCTGTTCACCCTCGACGGCGCCACCGGCGCGCTCAGCCAGATCGGCAGCTACGCCAGCGGCGCGAAGGGGGAGGCCTATGGCTTTTGCTTCGGTCGTCACGCATCTGGGCAGAACGGGAACGGCATCCCGCGCGCCTATGTGGTGACGAAGCAGGGTATGGTCCTCGAACTTGCCCTGTCCGCCGATCCCGCAAAGCCCGTCACCTTGCTGCGCCAGTTCGGCGTCGCGACCCAGCCGGAGGGCTGCGTCGTCGATGACCGCACCGGCCAGCTCTATCTGGGCGAGGAGGATGTCGGCATCTGGCGCTTCGACCTCAACGCCGCGCAACCCGTGGCCATTCCCTTTGCAAAGGTCGGTGCGGCACAGGGCCTTGTCGCGGATGTGGAGGGGCTGGCGCTCGCCCCGTCGGGGGAGAAGGGCGGCCTGCTCGTCGTCTCCAGCCAGGGCGACAATGCCTATGCGCTGCTCGACCTTGCCGATGGCGCGCTGCGCGGCCGCTTCCGCATCGACGGCGGCGCGATCGACGGCACCTATGAGACAGACGGCATCGAACTGGCGCTGGGCGATTTCGGGCCGGACTATCCCGCCGGTCTGTTCGTGGCGCAGGATGGCGATAACCTGCCGCAGGCGCAGAATTTCAAGCTGGTCAGTTGGGCGGACATCAAGGCCGCGTTGACCCTGCCATGACGGGCGGGGCGGGGCAGGTGCGCGGACCCCATATTCGCTCGCGCTTTCCCCGCCCGTCCTTTCCCCGCCTGTTTCCGCGCCCGCCGCATCTTCCTCGACCGGGGCGACGATCATCGCTTGGCGCGGCGGATTGGCTCGGCTATGGCACGGGCATGCGTCACACTGTCCTGCGCTCCGCCGCCCTGATCGCCCTTGGCTCGACCGCTTTCCTGCTGTCGGGTTGCGCCACAACCAAGAACAAGGCGGACACCCAATATGTCGCCCGCGATGTCAGCACGCTCTACAATGCGGGCAAATATCGTCTGGACCGGGGCCAGTATCGCCTCGCGGGCCAGTTGTTCGACGAGGTGGAGCGCCAGCATCCCTATTCGCCCTGGGCGCGCCGCGCGCAGGTGATGGCGGCGTTCAGCTATTATGGCGCGAAGGATTATACGAAGGCGATCCAGACCGCGCAGCGGTTCCTGTCGATCCATCCGGGCAACAAGGAAGCGCCCTACGCCTATTATCTCATCGCGCTTTGCTATTATGAGCAGATCAGCGACGTGACCCGCGACCAGAAGATCACGGATCAGGCTCGCTCCTCGCTCAGCGAGTTGGCGCGCCGCTATCCCGACACCCAATATGCCGCCGATGCGCGGTTGAAGCTGGATCTGGTCAATGACCATCTGGCGGGCAAGGAGATGGAGATCGGTCGCTTCTACGAACGGCGCAAGCTGTGGCTGGCCGCGACCCTGCGCTTCCGTACGGTGATCGACAAATATCAGACCACGACGCACACGCCGGAGGCGCTGCACCGTCTGGTCGAATCCTATCTCTCGCTGGGTCTGGTGGACGAGGCGAAGAAGGCCGCCGCCGTGCTGGGCACCAATTACCGCGGCACCCAATGGTATCAGCGGTCCTATGACCTCATGAAGGAGCACGCCCCGGCGGCGTGACAGACGGGCGCCCATGCTGACCCGGCTTTCCATTCGCAACATCGTTCTGATCGAGGCGCTTGACCTCGACTTCGGACCGGGGCTTGCCGTGCTGACGGGTGAAACCGGCGCGGGCAAGTCGATCCTGCTCGACGCGCTCGGCCTGGTGCTGGGGGCGCGCGCGGACAGTGGCTTGGTGCGGCAGGGCACCGATCAGGCGAGCGTGACCGCCAGCTTCGAACTGGCGGCGGACAGCCCCGTGCTCGCGACCGTCGCGGACAATGGCCTCGATGCCGAACCCGGCGAACCTCTGCTGGTCCGCCGCATGGTCAAGGCGGACGGCGGTAGCCGCGCATTCATCAACGATCAGCCCTGTTCCGCCGCGCTGTTGCGTGAGATCGGCACGGCGCTGGTCGAGATCCACGGCCAGCATGATGACCGCGGCCTGATGAACCCGCGCGGCCATCGCCTGCTGCTCGACCATTATGGCCGCTGCGACAGTGCCGGCGTGGCGGGCGCCTATGCCCGCTGGACCGGCGCGCGCGATGCGCTGGAGGCGGCCCGCGCGGACCTCGCCGCGGCCACGACGGAGCGCGAATGGCTCGCCCATGCCGTGACCGAACTCACCGCCTTCGCCCCCGTCGTGGGTGAGGAGGAGGAACTGGCCGAGGAGCGCGCCGCGATGCAGAAAGGCGCGCGGCTGACCGACGACCTGTCGGCGCTGTCCGGCCTGTTCGACGGCTCCGATGGCGGCCTGTCCCAGATGCGACAGGCGGCGCGGCGGCTGGACCGGATCGCGGCGGAGCATCCTTCGCTCGAACATGCGCTGGCCGCGCTCGACCGCGCGCTGATCGAGGCGGGCGAGGCGGAGGAGCATGTCGCGGCCGCGACGGAGGCGCTGGCGGTCGACCCCGCCCGGCTCGACGCGATCGAGGTGCGCCTGTTCGACCTGCGCGCGCTGGCCCGCAAATATGCGGTGGCGGCGGACGAACTGGCGACGCTGGCCGCCGAACTGTCCGACAAGCTGACTCGCATCGACGCGGGCGAGGAAGGTCTGGCGGCGCTGGAAAAAGCGGAAGCCACGGCGCGCACCGCCTATCTGGCGGCGGCAAAGGCGCTCGGCGACCAGCGGCGGACGGCGGCGGAGCGGCTGGACGAGGCGGTGGCGTCCGAACTGGCCCCGCTGAAGCTCGACGCGGCGCGGTTCCGCACGGCGGTCGATCCGCTGGACGAGGGGCAATGGGGTCCGGGCGGCATGGACCGGGTGGAATTTCTCATCTCCACCAATCCCGGCGCGCCCTTTGCTCCGCTCATCAAGATCGCATCGGGCGGCGAATTGTCGCGCTTCATCCTGGTGCTGAAGGTCGCGCTGGCGGAGCGGGGCGGGGCGACCACGATGATCTTCGACGAGATTGATCGGGGCGTGGGCGGCGCTGTCGCCTCCGCCATCGGGGATCGCCTGTCGCGCCTTGCGTCCGGCGGCCAGTTGCTGGTCGTCACGCACAGCCCGCAGGTTGCGGCGCGCGGTGCGGCGCATCTGTTGATCGCAAAGGCCAGCGAGGGCACGATCACCCGCACCGGCGTGCGCGCCCTTGACGATGCGGAGCGGCGGGAGGAAATCGCGCGCATGTTGTCCGGCGCGGCGATCACGCCGGAGGCGCGCGCGCAGGCCGACCGCCTGCTGGAAGGAGTATGATGACGGACGAGGCGGAACCCAGGATTCGCGATCAGGTGACGATCATGGTCATCACCACGGCGGTCGAGTTCGCCTGCGGATTCGGCCTCATCGCGCTGGTGCTGATCGGTTGCTACGACATTCTCGACGGCAGCATTTCCGCACGGCAGAGCGTGGCGCTGCCGCTCAGCTTCGTCCTGACCCTGTGGACCGGCTATCGCGCGATGAAGCTGGTGGTCGTCCCGACATGGCCCGGTCTCGCCATCGTGGCGGTGTCGGCGCTGGCGGCGCTGGCGCCGATCGTCGCGCTGGAATTCTGATCCCATGACGGACATTGCCAGCCTGACCGAAGCCGATGCGGCCAACCGCCTCATGCGCCTGGCGCGCACCATTGCGCGCCACAATGCGCTCTATCATGCGAAGGACGCGCCGGAGATCAGCGACGGCGAGTATGACGCGCTGGTCCGCGAGAACAATGCGATAGAGGCGGCCTTCCCCCACCTGATCCGCGCCGACAGCCCCAATGCGCTGGTCGGCGCATCGGTGGAGGCGTCCCCGCTCGCCAAGATCGCGCATGACAAGCGGATGATGAGCCTCGACAACGCCTTCGCGGACGAGGATGTCGCGGACTTCGTCGGGCGGGTGCGGCGCTACCTGAAACTGGCGGAGGATGTGGTCGTCGCGGTGACGGCGGAGGACAAGATCGACGGCCTGTCGCTCTCCATCCGCTATGAGCAGGGTCGCCTGATCCGGGCCGCGACGCGCGGCGACGGGCAGGTGGGCGAGGATGTGACCGCCAATGTCGCCCATATCCCCGATATTCCGCAGAGCCTGCCATCGGGCGCGCCCGCCCTGTTCGAGGTGCGCGGCGAAGTCTATATGGCCAAGGCGGATTTCCTCGCCCTCAACGCCCGGCTGTTGGCGGAGGGGGAGGCGCTGGCCGCCCAGCGCGGGCTGGAGTTCGATCCCGCCACCGTCCGCCAGTTCGCCAATCCGCGCAACGCCGCCGCCGGTTCGCTGCGGCAAAAGGACGCCGCCGTCACCGCCACCCGGCCGCTGCGCTTCATGGCGCATGGCTGGGGCGTGGCCAGTGCGGTGCCGGGCGAGACGCAGCATGACGTGATGCGCGCCATCGGCGGCTGGGGCTTTCCCCTGTCGCCCGATCTGGTCCGGGTGGAGACTGTCGAGGGGATGCTGGTGCAATATCGCGCGATCGAGCAGCGCCGGGCCGACCTCGCCTATGACATCGACGGCGTGGTGTACAAGGTCGACCGGCTGGACTGGCAGGAGCGGCTGGGCTTCGTGGCCAAGGCGCCGCGCTGGGCCATCGCGCATAAATTCCCGGCGGAGCGGGCGGAAACCACTCTTGAAGCCATCGACATACAGGTCGGCCGCACCGGCAAGCTGACACCGGTCGGTCGCCTGAAACCCGTGACCGTGGGCGGCGTCACCGTCTCCAACGTCACCCTGCACAACCGCGACGAGATCGCCCGGCTGGGCGTGCGGATCGGCGACCGGGTGGTGGTGCAGCGCGCGGGCGACGTCATCCCGCAGATCGCCGAGAATCTGACGCGGGAGGAGGCGCGCGTGCCCTTCCTCTATCCCGATCACTGCCCGGTTTGCGGGTCGGAAGCGGTGGCAGAGGATGGTGAGGTCGATGTTCGCTGCACTGGCGGCCTGATCTGCGCGGCGCAGCGGTTCGAGCGGCTGCGCCATTTCGTCAGTCGCGGTGCGCTGGACATCGAGGGGCTGGGCGACAAGAGCATAGAGGAGTTTCTGGACCTCGGCTGGATCGCGGAGCCTGCCGACATCTTCCGCCTCGCCGCGCATCGGGAGGCCATGCTGGGCCGGGAGGGGTGGAAGGAAAAATCCGTCCAGAACCTGCTCGACGCGATAGAGGCCAAGCGCAGCCCCGATGTCGCGCGGTTGCTGTTCGGGCTGGGCATCCGCCATGTCGGCGTGGTGTCCGCGCGCGACCTGTTGAAACGGTACACCACCCTTGATGCCGTGCGGCAACTGGCGGAGCGGATCATCGCCCTGCGCGACGCGACGCAGCCGGTGGAGGGGGAGGAGCCGACGCGGTTCCGCAACCGGCTGGACAAGGCCATTGCCGAGCTGATCTCGGTCGAGAATATCGGCGCGGCGGTCGGCCATGCGCTCGCGGATTTCTTCCACGAACCGCATAATCGCAAGGCGTGGGACGACCTCCTGTCCCAGGTGTCGCCCCCCGATTATATCGTGGAAACGCGCGCCAGCCCGGTATCGGGCAAGACCGTCGTCTTCACCGGCGCGCTGGAGACGATGAGCCGCGATGAGGCCAAGGCGCAGGCGGAAATGCTGGGTGCAAAGGCGGCGGGATCGGTGTCGGCCAAGACCGACCTGCTGGTCGCCGGGCCGGGTGCGGGGTCGAAGCTGAAGAAGGCGCAGGAACTGGGCATAGAGGTGATCGACGAGGCCGGATGGGCCGCCATCGTCGCCGCGGCCCGCGCGGGCTGAAACCCGTGTTTTCCAGAAAATCGGTAGTTTCTGGATCAAGGTTTACGCCAAATTAGCGAAACCGGCCTATCCGCTGGGGGAAATGGACCAGCCTGCCCTCCTGCCGCGACCCCATGGCCGCCTCGCTCCCGACCCGACGCGCAGCGCCGCCGTCGCGCTGTCGGCGCGGGGACCGGGGGCCGGGAGTGCGACCGCAACCGGACGCTACGGCATCGCCATTGTCCAGCTTGTGCTCGTCCTTGTGCTGGCGGGCGCAATGATTGTGGCGCCGCCCGCAAAGGGCCGCATTCTGCTGGTTCCGCTGGATGGGGGCGGGCGCGACGGGCTGGCGCGGGTCGCGCTGGGCGCGGGCGCGGCGCTGGTAGACGCCGGGCCATTTCGCAATAGTTTGATCGTATCGGGCGAACGCTCCGCTCTGCTGGCTGCGATGCGGGATGGGCATATGCTCGTCCTGCGGGCGGCTGCGGGCGGGTGCGGGGACAAGGGACAGGCGTTATGACGGAAGTCGACCGGCTCAGGAAGCGCGGCATTTTTTTGCTGGCCGTCGGTAGTTGCCTGGCGATGGCGGCGCTGTGCGTGCTCGCCCTGATCCTGCGGCGGCCGGAGGCTTGGCTGGCGCTGGGCGCGGGCATCGCCACCACGCTCATGCCCATTCAGGCGGCATGGGCCGGGCGATCCGACCGGGCGGCGCGTATCGCCACCGGCCTGATGGTCGCGCTGGAGCCTGCCCTGTTCGTGTTCGCGATGAACCACTCGCCCTGGCAGGTGGACATGCACATGTATTTCTTCGTCGCTTTGGCCTCGCTGGTGATCCTGTGCGACGTCTGGGCGATCATCCCGGCGGCGGCGCTGGTCGCGGTGCATCATCTGGTGCTGTCGATCTTTGCGCCTAACTTCGTCTTTTCCGGCGGCGGCGGTGTCGTACGAGTGTTCATCCACGCGCTGGCTGTGGTGATCCAGTGCGGTGTGCTGGGCTATTTCGCGGAACGCTTCCGCAACCTGCTGGAACGGCAGGAAAGCGCGCGGCAGGAAAGCAGCGACCTGACGCAAAAGGCCGAGGCTGCGCGGATGGAGGCGGAGCAGGCGTTGCTCGCCGCCCGCGCTGCGGAGGCACGGGCCGAGAAGGAAAGCGAACGGCGCAGCGCCGCCGAGAAGCGCGCGCGGGAGGCGCGGGCGGAGGATCTGCGCAACGTCGCGACCGATTTCGAACAGTCCGTGGCCAGCATCGCGGCGGCGGTCGTGGACGCCGCCCAGACGCTGGACCATGCGGCGGGATCGCTCAACGTGCTGGCCGAGGGTACGCGCAGCAAGGCGGGTGAAGTCGCCAGCGCCGCACACCGCGCGTCGGAGGCGGCGCATGAGGTCGCGGGCGAGGTGTCCGTGCTGGCGCGGGCCGCCGACAGCGTGGTCGACACCGCGCATGAACAGGCGGAACTGGCCGACAGGGCGCGCCAATGCTCGTCGGGCGGGGCGCGGGCCATCCGCAGCCTGGCGGAAACAACGGAATCGGTCGCCAGCATCGCCAACCTCATCTCCGCCATCGCGCGCCAGACCAATTTGCTGGCGCTCAACGCCTCCATAGAGGCGGCGCGCGCGGGCGAGGCGGGGCAGGGCTTCGCCGTGGTGGCGCAGGAGGTAAAGGCGCTGGCGGGCCAGATCGGCCGGGCGACCGGCGACATCGTGGGTCTGGTGGAGACGATCGCGTCCCGCGCTGGCGATGCGGAGGGCCGCTTTGACGAGGTCGCCACCGCCGTCGCCCGCCTGACCGAAGCCAGCACGCGGATTCGCAGCGCCGCGCAGGATCAGGGGCAGGCGACCGCGATGATCGAGGATGACGCCCGCGGCAATGCGGCGGCGATGGAGGAGATGGCTGCCAGTCTGGCGCGCGTCTCCGCCGCCGCGAACGAGACGGGATCGGTGTCGGCGCAGGTGAAGACCGCAGCGCACGGACTGCTGGGACAGGTGGCTACGCTTCAGGATGCGGCATCGCATTTCACGCAAAAGCTGCGAGCGGCCTGACGCCGCTCGATACGGCCCGCCTGCCCTGTTCAGGCGATCCCCATGTATGACATCGAAGGCGGCCTCCTCACCGCCTGCCCGTGTCGAAAACCTCCCGCGCCGCCTCGATCCGATCCAGGTTGGCCGCCGCCCACATCCACACCCCGCAAAAGGCGGCGCTCAGGCTGTTGCCCAGATCGGTCAGCCGATATTCGACGCGCGGCGGGATGACCGGATGCACGGTGCGGATCAGCAGGCCGTCCCGCTCCATCTGGCGCAGCGTCTGGGTCAGCATCTTCTGGCTGATTCCCTCCACCAGCTTGCCGATGCGGGTGAAGCGCAATTCGCCATGCTCCTCCAGCACCTCCAGGATCAGCATGGTCCATTTGTCGGCGACCCGCCCGATCAACTCGTTGACCAGGCGCTCGACCCGCGGGTCCACAGGACCGGTGGAGAGAGGGCAGCTACTCGCGCCCACCGCCTCCATCGTCGCGGTATCGAGCGGACGTATGCTTTGTGGTAAGTCACTTTCCATAAGGTGTGTATAAATCTTTCTGGTGCCTTCTTCAAGTTGGAGAGCGGTGACGTACATCGGGGCGGTCCACAGCATCGAGGGAGAAAGACCATGCGCCAGACCGGAAACACCATCCTCATTACAGGCGGCACCAGCGGCATCGGCCGCGCGCTGGCTGAACGCTTCCACGCCGCCGGGAACAAGGTCATCATCGCCGGGCGGCGGCAGGCCCTGCTGGACGAGGTGACGGCGGCGAACCCTGGCATTGCGGGCTATGCGGTGGACATGGTGGACGGGGCCGCGACCGACGCCTTTGTGCAGGGGGTGCTGGCCGATCATCCGGCGCTGAACATCGTCATCGCCAATGCGGGCATCATGCGCGCGGAGGACGCCAGCCACCGCCGCGACCTGTCCGATGCGGAGGAGATGATCGCGACAAACCTGACCGCGCCCATCCGCCTGATCGACGCGCTGGTCGATCATCTCTCGGCGCAGGCGGATGCGGCCATCGTCACGGTGTCGTCGGGCCTCGCCTTCGTCCCGCTCGCCGCCACGCCGACCTACAGCGCGACCAAGGCGGCGATCCACAGCTATAGCCAGTCGCTGCGCTGGCAGTTGCGCGGCAAGGTGGAGGTGATCGAACTGGCCCCGCCCGCCGTGCAGACCGACCTGACCCCCGGACAGGCGACGAACGCCGCCTATATGCCGCTCCAGCAGTTCACCGACGAGGTGATGGCCCTGTTCGCCCTGACGCCGACCCCGGCGGAGATTCAGGTCAGCACGCTGCCTTTCCTGCGCCATGCGGAGGCGGAAGGGCGCTATGACGCGACGTTCGAGGCGCTGAACAACAGCTACGGGCACTGATACGGGGAGGGCGGCGCTGGCATGGTGCCGCCCTCTCCTCAAAGACGATTATCGCGAAAAGGGAGGGAGCCGAACCCCGGCGCCACCACCGGTCCTCAGATCGTCGGAACCGGCTCCGGTCCCGAATAGTCATAGAAGCCGCGCCCGGTCTTGCGACCGTACCAGCCCGCCTCGACATATTTCACCAGCAGCGGGGCGGGGCGGTATTTGGGGTCGCCGGTCGCATCCAGATAGACCTTGCAGATTTCGAGGCAGGTATCGAGGCCGACGAAATCCGCCAGCGTCAACGGACCCATCGGATGGTTGCAGCCCAGTTTCAGCCCATTGTCGATGTCCACCACATTGGCGATGCCCTCGCTCAGCACGAAGCACGCCTCGTTCAGCATGGGGACGAGGATGCGGTTGACGATGAAGCCCGGCGAATCCTTCGCCACGATCACCGTCTTGCCGATATTCTCGGCAAATTCCCGCACATGGGCCAGCGTCGCGTCGCTGGTGCCCAGCCCGCGAATGACCTCTAGCAGGGGCATGACCGGCACCGGGTTGAAGAAGTGCATACCGATGAACCGCTTGGGGTCCGGCGATGCCTGCGCCAGCCGGGTGATGGAGATGGAGGATGTGTTGGTGGCGAGGATCGCGTCCGCGCCCAGATGCTGGCCGATGGTCTCGAAAATCTTGCGCTTGATGTCCTCCCGCTCGGTCGCGGCCTCGATCACCAGCGCACAGTCGGCCACGGCGGCGGCGTCGCCCACGGGGGTGATGTTGGCGAGGGTCGCGTCGGCGGCGGCCTGCTCCAGCTTGCCCTTCTCCACCGCGCGGGACAGCAGCTTGGCGATGCCGTCCTTGCCCTTGGTCGCGCGCTCCACGTCCACGTCGGACAGGATGACCTTATATCCGGCCTGCGCGGCAACCTGCGCGATGCCCGCGCCCATCTGGCCTGCGCCAACGATCCCGATGCTGCCGCCGATAGCCGTCATGGTTTTTCCTATCCTTTCGCGGTCGCTAACCGACCAAATTCCTACCCGTGCCTGTTGAACTGCATTATGCAGATGGGGATGACAAGGGGCGTACTCACCACAATGGCGCGGGCATGGGCCGCGACCATCTTGCTGGCGACGGGTCAGGCGCCGTCGGTGTCGGCTTCGGCGACCGTTCGGGCGCGCCCGGTTTCGACGGCTGCTCCAGCGGGTGCGGGAACGGCGGCCCGTGCCCCGTCTGCCCGTGTGTTGTCGACCCCTGCGTTGTCTGGTGGAGTTACGCCCCGCACCGCCGCGCCGCAACCCGGCCTCCTCCAGTATAACGGCGACTGGGCCGTGGGATGCGACAACCTGCTCCAGTGCGAGGCGATCGCGCTCCAGCCGGACGTGGGGGGCAGCGGTGGCGCGGGCGGCGACGACAGCGAGCCGATTCTGGTGCGAATCGTGCGCGCCGGCGGGCCGGGCGGGGATGTGATGCTGGGCGTCACCGCCCTGTCGACGCTGCCGCCGGAGATTGCGCTGGTGGCGGACGGGCAGGAGGTCGCGCGCCTTTCCAGCCGGTCGGACGAGGCGCTGATCCGGGGGGACGCCGCCCTGCGCGCCGTGCAGGCCATGGCCGCCGCCGCGACGCTGGAGGTGCGCGCCGCCGGACGGCGCAACCGGGGGCAGCCTCGCCTCCTGTCGCTGTCCAGCGCGGGGCTGGCGGACAGCCTGCGCTTTGTCGATACGCGGCAGGGGCGGACGGGGACCGCCATGGCCTTTGTCGCACGCGGGGTTGCGCCCGAAACCGCTGTCCCCGCGCGCCCGGCGATGCCGGTGGTGCAGCAGGTGCCATCGCCCGATGCCGACGCCGCGCCCGGCCTCAATGCCATGGAACTGGCGGTGGCGCGCCGCCTCGCGGTTTGCGATGCCAGCCTGATGGCGGACGGCGCGGTCGAGCTTTTCCCGCTGGACGCGGATGCGGCGCTGCTGCTGCTGCCGTGCGAGGCGGGGGCCTATAATGTCTCCGCCGTGCCGCTGATCGCGCGCGGCGCAGCGGGTGGGCGCACCCTGTCGGTGGCGCGCTTCGACTTTGCGCCGGGCTTCACGGGCGAGCCGGGCAAGCCGCCCCTTGTCGTCAACGCGCTGTGGGATGCGCGCCGGGGCATCCTGTCCAGTCTGGCGAAGGGACGCGGCGTGGGCGATTGCGGCGCGTCGGAGAATTATGTGTGGGACGGCACGCTGTTCCGCCTGATCGAGAGCCGGGCGATGCATGTCTGCCGGGGCGCGTGGGAATGGATACGGCTGTGGGAGGCGGAACCGCAGCGCGCGCCGCTGGTCCCCGTCGCGGCGGTGGTTGCGCCACGCTGACGCCGGTCGGGTCACGCTGACGCCGGTCGGGACGTATCAGCGCCGGGCCGTCAACCCGGTGTGACGGCACGGAAAATGCGGCAAATCAAAAGGCTGGAGCGGGATGACTTTCCCTTGAATTGCCCTTGCGAGCGCAGCGGGCCGCAGGCGGGCAAAGCCTAACCCATCCATCAACGCCATCATGGCGAAACTCTCACCCGCCCCCGCACAGATGGCGCTGCGCATGGCGAAGAGACCGGGCCGCCGGCTCAGCCTGCCCGCCCATCGCCCCATCACCGTGACGCGCCCGGCACCCATTTTACATCGGCGCGGCCATCGTCGTTCAGCACGCGGGCCAGCACGAACAGCAGGTCGGACAGGCGGTTGAGATAGGTCAGCGCATGGGGATTGATCGCCTGCTCCTCGCCCGCGCGCACCGCGGCCCGTTCCGCCCGGCGCGTGATGGCGCGGGCCAGATGCACCGCCGCCGCACCCGCCGATCCGCCAGGCAACACGAAGCTGTCGAGCGGGGTCAGCCGTTCGTTCAGCCGGTCGATCTCCTGTTCCAGCCGTTCCACCTGACTGGCGACGATGCGCAGCGCCCATGTCGGGTCGGGCGCGTCGCTGATCGGCGTGGCGAGGTCGGAGCCAAGGTCGAACAGGTCGTTCTGGATGACGCGCAGTCCGGCGGCATGGACCGCGTGGCCGGCATTGCCCTCCACCGCCACCACAGCGACGCCGATGGCGCTGTTCGCCTCGTCCACGTCACCGATGGCGACCATGCGCGCGTCCGACTTGGCGACGCGCGATCCGTCGACCAGACCCGTCGTGCCCTTGTCGCCGGTGCGGGTGTAGATTTTGTTGAGCTTGACCAAGGGGGCTTACTTGCCGCTGTTGAGCAGCAGCAGCGCGGCCACGAACAGGATCGCGATCGCCTGAAAGGCGATGCGGCCCATCATCATCTTGTTCTGCTTCAGGCTCGACGGGCTAGGCCCCGTATCGGTGCTGTTCAGTTCCGCCTCGGTCGTCTTGAGGAAGGTGACGAGGCCCCGGATGAACATGAACAGGGTCGCGAGCGCCGCGAGGATGATGAGGATGGTGAGAAAGACGGTCATGCCGATAATGTAGGCTCAGCCCACATGGATTCCAACAGGAAAGCGGCCCGCGCGCAGGTCCGCCACCAGCCGCTCCGGCGCCTGACCCGCCGCCCGTAATTCGGCGAGCGACAGGCCGCCGCTGCGCTTGGCCAACCGCCTGCCGTCGGCGTCCAGCAACAGGCCATGGAACCGATAGAGCGGGGTGGGCAGGCCAAGCAGCGCCTGCAACAGCCGGTGGACATGGGTGGCGGGGCGCAGGTCGGTGCCCCGCACCACATGGCTGGCCATCGCCGCATCGTCCATCGTCGCGCACAGATGATAGCTCCCCGGCGCATCCTTGCGCGCCAGCACGATGTCGCCAAAGGGCAGGGCGTCCGCGATGATCTCGCCCCGGTCCATGTCCGTCCACGCCAGCGGCCCGGCGCGCGCCGCCCCCCGCGCCATGGCCAGTCGCCAGGCATGGGCCTCGCCCGCCGCGATCCGGCGCGCCCGCTCGTCCGGCGACAGGTGGGCGCAGGTGCCGGGATAGGGCGCACCGTCGGGACTGTCGGCGGTTGGCGGCCCATGCGGCGCGGATGCACTCGCCGCGATCTGCCGCGCGATGTCGGCGCGGGTGCAGAAGCAGGGATAGGCGAGGCCATCCCCCGCCAGCCGCTCCACCGCCGCACGGTACAGCGGCAGCCGCTCCGATTGCATCACCACCGGCCCATCGGGGACGAGGCCCAGCCAGTCGAGGTCATGGAGGATGCCCGCGACATGCTCCGGCCGGGATCGCGCGCCGTCGATATCCTCGATCCGCAACCGGAACTGCCCGCCCTGCGCCCGCGCCACGTCATGCGCCAGCAGCGCGGACCAGCCATGGCCGATGTGCAGCGCGCCGGTGGGGCTGGGGGCGAAACGGGTGATGGGCGGGGTGGGCGAAGTCATGGGAGGGGTTGACGCAGGGTCTCGGCTGATGTGTCATGCCCCTGTCACGTCACTGGGCCACGATCCGTGCAGCAGGATCACGGCCACAGGCTGTTGAGGGGGTTGCTTCACGCATGTACCATCCCGAACGAATACGACACCCGGATAATTGCCCGTCCCTGGTCTTGAATGCGGATTATACCCCGCTCAGCTATTATCCCCTCAGTCTCTGGCCCTGGCAGACCGCGATCAAGGCGGTGTTCCTCGACCGGGTGGATATTGTCTCCAGCTATGACCGCGAAGTCCATTCGCCCAGCTTCAACATGCGGATACCCTCCGTCATCGCGCTGCGCCAATATGTGCGGCCGTCGGAGCACCCGGCCTTCACCCGTTTCAACCTGTTCCTGCGCGACCGTTTTACCTGCCAATATTGCGGGACGGGCAGCGACCTGACCTTCGACCATGTGGTGCCGCGCCGCGCGGGCGGGCGCACGACCTGGGAGAATGTCGCAACCGCCTGCGCGCCCTGCAACCTGCGCAAGGGCGGACGCACCCCGCGCGAGGCGGGCATGAAGCTGCATGAGGAACCCATCCGCCCCACGACATGGCAGTTGCAGGACCATGGCCGCGCCTTTCCGCCCAACTATCTGCACGATAGCTGGCGGGACTGGCTCTATTGGGATGTCGAATTGCTGGCGTGAAGGCTCGTCGACATACACCCTCTCGTCATCCCGGACCTGATCCGGGGTCCAGCGTCCTCATCAGGCACAGCGGGCAAGGCAAAAGCGGAACCCCGGATCAGGTCCGGGATGACGGGGGGCAACGGCCATAAGCCCCGCCTTCCTGCCCCCTATTCCCCGACCCGCGTCACCAGCAGCTTGTCGATCTTCCGCCCGTCCAGATCGGCGATCTCGAAGCGCCAGCCCTGCTCCTCGAAATATTCGCCAACCTGCGGCAGGTGCTTGAACGCCCAGAGGCAGAATCCCGCCACCGTCGCATAGTCGCGCTCGTCCGGCAGGCTGACGTCGAGCCGGTCGGCCAGATTGTCCATCGGCATCTGGCCGGAGATCAGGAAGGAGCCATCCTCCCGCTCGACCAGCATCGGCTCGTCATACAGGTCGAGGTCGGACGCGAACTCGCCCGCGATGGCGGACAACAGGTCGGCGGGGGTCACGATGCCCTCAAAATGCCCATATTCGTCATGCACCATCACCATGGGCACGTCCGCTTTTCGCAGCGTTTCCAGCGCGTCCATCGCGTCGACCTGATCGGGCACGATGGCGACCGGGCGGATGAGCGCGCGCAGGTCCAGATGTTCGCCGCGCAGCAGGGTGGTCATCACGTCACGCGCCTGCACGATGCCGATGATCGCCTCCACATGGCCCTCCGCCACCGGCAAACGGGTGTGCGGCGTGGCGAGCAGCGCGTCGCGGATCACATCCGCGTCCGCATCCACGTCGATCCAGTCGACATCGGTGCGCGGCGTCATCACATTGCGCACCGGCTGGTCGGCCAGCCGTACCACGCCGGAGATGATGGCCCGCTCGCTCTCCTCGATCACGCCGGACTTGCTGGCCTCCGCGACGATCAGGTGCAACTCTTCCGCCGTCACATGCTCCTGCGATTCGCGCTTGAGGCCGATGAGGCGAAAGATCGCGCTGCTTGACGCATCGAGCAGCCAGACGAGCGGCGACGTGACCTTCGCCAGCAGGATCATCGGCGCCGCGGCAAGGGCGGCGACCGGCTCCGGGTTGCGCAGCGCGATCTGTTTCGGCACCAGTTCGCCGATGATGAGCGAGACATAGGTGGTCGCGACGATGGCGAGGGTGAAGCCGATGGTGTGCGCCGTATCCGCCGAGACACCCAGCACCGCGATATAGGCGGCCAGCGGCGTGCCCAGCGCCTCGCCCGAATAGGCGCCCGCCAGAATGCCGATGCCGGTGATGCCGATCTGGACGGACGACAGGAAGCGGCCGGGGTCTTCCTGCAATTTCAGTACGGCCGCCGCGCCCTTCTTGCCCGCATTGACCATCGCCTGAAGGCGCGGCTTGCGCGCGGAGACGATCGCCAGCTCCGACATGGCGAAGACGCCATTGAGCACCACGAGCGCGAGGATGATCGCGACATCGGCGATGGGGAAAGGGGGCAGGGATGCTGGGGGTGACATGATGGCCGAACCCCTATTGCCGTCAATTTCGGTCCACGACAAGGGCGTTGACCGGAAAAGCCGCCGATGGGTGCGTCAGCCCCTGTTCAGTTCACATGCGGAACAAGGGCGTTGCGCGGGGCATTATGGGGGGCAGGCTCCGCGCGGCGCGGCCCGTCCCACGGGCTGGCAGGACCATCGGGCCGGACCAGAGAGATTTGAGGGAGACAACAATGACCATCCGCACATTCACCGCCGCCGCGTCGCTGGCCATGCTGCTGGCGACGACCACCGCCTGCACCACCGACCCGGTGACGGGCGAGCGCAAGGTGTCGAGGGCGGCGATCGGCGGCGGCGTCGGCCTCGTCGGCGGCTATCTGCTGGGCGACATCCTCGGCGGGCGCAACGACCGGACGGAGAAGATCGTGGGCGCGGGCATCGGCGCGCTCGCGGGCGCGGGCATCGGCGCCTATATGGACGCGCAGGAGCGCAAGCTGCGCCAGCAGACGGCGGGCAGCGGCGTGGAGGTGGTGCGCGACGGCGACAATCTCCTCCTGCGTATGCCGTCGGGCATCACCTTCGCCTATAATGACGCGACGGTGCAGCCGCAGTTCCAGCCGGTTCTGAACGACGTGGCGCAGGTGCTGTCCGAATATCCCAAAACCTATATCGACGTGATGGGCCACACCGATTCGGACGGCAGCGAGGCGTATAACCAGACCCTGTCGGAGCGGCGCGCGGGCGCGGTGTCCAGCTATCTGGGCAGCCATGGCGTGCAGACCGCGCGGCTGGCGACACGCGGCTATGGCGAGATGCAGCCGATCGCCAGCAACGAGACGCCCGACGGCAAGGCGGCGAACCGCCGGGTCGAGATCAAGCTGGTGCCGGTGACGGAGGCCGATCTGGCGGCGTCGCGCCGCTAGGAGGTTGCCGGGTCAGCCGACGGGATCATCGGCTGACCCGGACAATGCGGAAAGCCCTGGGACGGACGTAGCCGGGCCGACGTAATCGCATCGGACCCTGCTCCACGACTGATAAACCCCATGGCTGGCGCGCGGGCGATGGGTTCGCGCGCCATCCCGCTCCGCAGGCCCTTGCCCGGCTCCCCATCCTGTGGCAGCACGCTGGAACCGGGGTCAGGCAACCTCCCGTTCAGGCGTTCCCCGCCCAAGCGTTGCGTCAAGGGGCGGCGCGATGCGCCGTTGGGGAGCCTATGTCTGGACCGACTTTTCAGCAATTGACCCGTGTGTTCGGCCGTATCGGCCTGCTCAGCTTTGGCGGGCCTGCCGGGCAGATCGCCCTGATGCACAAGGAACTGGTCGATGACCGGGCGTGGATCAGCGAGGAGCGTTTTCTTCAGGCGCTGAACTTCTGCCACCTGCTTCCCGGCCCGGAGGCGCAGCAGCTCGCCACCTATATCGGCTGGCGGCTGCATGGCGTGCGGGGCGGGCTGGTCGGCGGCGGGCTGTTCGTCTTGCCGGGCGCGTTGGTGATGCTGGGCCTGTCTATCCTCTATGTACAGGCGGCGCAGCTTGGCTGGTTCGCGGCGCTGTTCCTGGGGATCAAGGCGGCGGTGCTGGCGTTGGTGGCGCAGGCGCTGATCCGCATCGGCAAGCGGGCGCTCAACAGCCCGTTCAAATATCTGCTCTCCGCCCTGTCGTTTATCGCCCTGTTCTTCTTCGACCTGCCGTTTCCGCTGGTCGTCCTCGGCGCGGGCGCGCTGGGCATGGTTGTCGCGGCCTTTGCGCCGCACTGGCTGCGGCTGAAGGTGCAGGCCGCGCCCCCGCCGCCGTCGGAATCGGGCTGGGTGCTGGTCGCCCGGACGGCGGGGACGGTGCTGGCGTGGCTGGCGGTCTGGTCGGTGCCGATGGTGGCGGTGGCCTTGGCCCTCGGCATCCACCATCCACTGTTCGCTATCGGCGCTTTCTTCTCCCGGCTGGGCGTTGTGACTTTTGGCGGGGCTTATGCGGTGCTGGCCTATATGGCGCAGGAGGCGGTGCAGGCGCACCACTGGCTGAACGCGGGCGAGATGGCGGACGGTCTGGGGCTGGCGGAAACGACGCCGGGACCGCTCATCATGGTGACGCAGTTCGTGGGTTTCCTCGGCGCCTACCGTCTGCCCGCGCCCTTCTCCCCGATGGTGGCGGGCGTGCTGGGCGCGGCCATCACGACATGGACGACCTTTGCGCCCAGTTTCCTCGGCATCTTCGCCTGCGCGCCGTGGATCGAGCGGCTGGAACATGCGCGCCGGTTGCAGGGCGGACTGGCGGCGCTGACCGCCGCCGTAGTGGGGGTGATCGCCAATCTGGCGGTCTGGTTCGGCCTGCACGTCCTGTTCCGCAGCGTCGCCATAGTGCGGACCGGGCCGCTGCGTCTCCACGTCCCCGATCCGGGCAGCGTGGACGGTCTGGCGCTCTGCCTCGCCCTGCTGGCGTTCGGCCTGTTGTTCAGGACGCGGATCGGCGTGCCGGGCACATTGGCGATCTGCGGCGCGGCCGCCATCGTGGTGCGATGGGTCTGGGCCTAAAATGAGGTCCGCGTAGAAGCGCGGGACAGGGCAGGGCGGACGGGGCCAGCGGCATCGATCGCCCTCCCGGCTCTGGCGGGCGATCATCCCGCCTGAACCTGTAGGATCGAAATCACCGTTGGCCCTGTTCAGGCGAGTCCCGCGCCTCGTTCGAACAGGACGAATGGGAAGGGGGTACAGCCTCCCAAGGGATCATTGCCGATCAGGTCCGGGGATGAGGGGCGTTCCTCTCCCCAAATCCGAAAAGGGCGAGGCCGATCATCCCGCCCCGCGCCAATGTCACCAGCTCCCGAACCCCGGCGCGACGCTGTCGCCGCTGTCGCCCCACCGTTCGGGGCGGCGATGGCCGTGGCGGTGGCGTTTGCGCAGGTGGAGGGTCGGCCACTGGCCCCGCTGCGTCCGCGCGGCGAGGCGCAGGCCCGCGCGCTGGCAGGCGGCGATCACCGCGTCCGCCTGCTCGTCCAGCAGTCCCGCGAGGACCAGCGATCCGCCCTCCGCCAGATGCGCGGCAAAGGCGGGGGCGAGCGAGATCAGCGGACCCGCCAGGATGTTGGCGATCAGCAGGTCGTAGGGCGCGCGGGCGGCCAGCGCCTCATGGTCCATGCCCGCCGCCTCGACCACCGCCATCTCGCCCGCGCCGCCGCCTTCGCGCAGGCCGTTGAGCGCGATATTCTCCACCGTCACCTCGACGGAGGCGGGGTCGATGTCGGACGCGATGGCATGGGCGCGCGGCCACAGCGCCAGCGCGGCGAACGCCAACAGGCCGGTGCCGGTGCCCACGTCCGCGATATTGCCGAACCGCTGGCCCCGCGCGCGCAGCCGGTCCAGCATCTCCAGGCAGCCATGGGTCGTCTCATGCTGGCCGGTGCCGAACGCGCGGCTGGCCGGGATCAGGAAATTGACATGGCCGGTGGAGGGCGGGTCATCCACCCCATTGCGGACATGGAAGCGACCCGCGGTGATCGGCGGCAGCCCTTCCTGGCTGACCGCGACCCAGTCCTGCGCCACCACCTGCTCCACCTTTGGCGCGGCGGCGCCGGGCAGCAGGTCGCGCACCTGCTTCAGCAGCGCGCGGCCTGGCTTGCCATGGAAATAGACCTGAAGCAGCCAGTCGTCGGGATTGTCGGGCGATGCCTCGACGAAGGAGAAGATGGGCGGCGTGGCGCTGTCGGCGAACAATATCTCCGCCTCCGCGTCGATCCGCTCCGCATCCACCCGCGCGCAGGGCAGGGTGGCCATCCATACGTCATTCTCTGTGTCGCTCATCCCTGCCGTCTAGCGCAGCATGGGGGCGGGGCCAAGCGGAGGCTTGCTCTGGGCGGGGAGAGGGCAGGGCGCGCGCCGACAGCCGCGCCTCCCACATGCAAAGGTCGATATTCCCGCAAGGACGAACGGATACGGATGACGCGCGGCTACTATAACCGGAAAATCAGGGCGTCGTCAGGCGCATCGCCCGACGTAGCCCGTCACCCCACCTTGCGGCTGAACTGGTCCGAGGCCTCGCGCAGGGCGGCCAGCGTGCCCGCCACGTCCGCGAAGCCGCTTTCCAGCGTGTCGATCTCCGACGCGACGATTTCCGTGTCCTGACGGATGGCGGAGATGTTGCTGGACATGGAGTCGGCGGCCAGAGCGGTTTCGTCCACGGCGGCGGTAATCATGGTCACGGTCTGCGCCTGTGCGTCCATCGCGCTGCGGATGCGCAGGCCCATGGTCTGCACTTCCTCCACCGTCTCGCGGATGCGCTCGTTGGTCTCGACCGACTGGCGGGTGGACGACTGGATGGCCGCGATCTTGCCCGCAATGTCGTCGATGGCGCGGGCGGTCTGGTTGGCGAGGCTTTTCACCTCCTGCGCCACCACCGCAAAGCCGCGTCCCGCATCGCCCGCGCGCGCCGCCTCGATGGTGGCGTTCAGGGCGAGGAGGTTGGTCTGGCCCGCGATGTCGCGGATCAGGCCCAGGATGGATTCGATGGATTTCGCATGGTCCGACAGGGTGGCGGACATGGCCACGGCCTCGATCGCCTGCGCCGATGCGCGGGCGGCGACTTCGGCCGAACCCTCGACCTCGGTCCGGGCTTCCTCGATCGCGCGGATCAGGCCGGCGGATGTCTGCGCCGCCTCGCGCATGGCGATGGCGGACTGTTCGGCGGCGGCGGCGACTTCGGATGCCTTGTCCAACATGCCGCGCGTCGCGGCGGATGCGCCCCGCGCCTGATCGCGCAGGCGCAGGCCCAGGCCGGACGCCCCGTCGAGATGGTTGAAGATGCTCTGGTCGAACTGGTCGCTCAGCGCGCGGCGCTGGGCTTCCGCCTCGCGCAGGTCGATTTCATGGATGCAGGAATAGACGACTTCCGTCTCCAGCAGGCTGATGAGCCAGTTGGCGCGCAGGATCACATGGGTGTTGGGGTCGTCCAGCGCAAAGCCGTGCTTCTGGATCAGCGTGATGTTGAACGCCAGCGACTGGGCGTTGAGGCAGGACGTCAGCACCCGTACCGGCACCTTCTGCCGGTGCGCGAATTCCACCGATTCGCGGACCATCAGGCGCCATTCCTCGCCGTCCAGCCGGCTGAGCTTGGTCGTCAGATATTTGCGGGCGCTATGGCGCATGTTGGCGATGTTGACGGCGTCCAGCTTGTGCGCCAGCCCGGCGGCCGGGATGTAGGAGTCGACAAAGGCGTCCGCGACGGTGTCGAGATCGTCGCCAATGGCTTCCAGCAGCTTGCGAGCATTGTCGACAAGGGTGCCCGTCTGATCGAACTCCTGGATCCTCACGCTCATCGATACGTCTTCGATCATGGTCCAACCCTTGTTATCGCCGCCCGCGTGCGGAGCTTTGCTACAAACCTCCGTCGGGAATAACCCCGGTTGGTTAACGATGCGTTTTCAATAGCGCATTTTCCGCCGCTATTCTTGCGAGTGATTTGCAGCAAGGCCGGGGCTTGCGGAAGAATTTGCATGGCGGCAGGATTCGGCTAAGGGAGGCGCACTTCTGGATAATTTGGGGGTTGCTCATCATGGCAGGAACAGGGCAGCGCCCGTTATCGCCGCATCTCACCATCTGGCGCTGGGGACCGCATATGACGGTTTCCATTCTTCACCGTATCGCTGGCGATGGCCTGGCGGTCGTGGGGGGCATCGGATTGATCTGGTGGCTTTTCGCCGCCGCAAGCGGGCCGGACGCCTATGCGTCGTTCCAGCATCACGCGACCAGCTGGTATGGCTATGTCGTGCTGATCGGCCTGACCTGGGCCTTTTTCGAGCATCTCTTCTCCGGCCTGCGGCATTTCGTGCTGGATACGGGCGCGGGTTATGAATTGCGCGCCAACCGCCTGTGGGCGCTGGCGATTCCCTTCGCAGCGGTGTTCGTGACCGCCGCGATCTGGGGCTATGTCTTCTGGGGGACGATCTGATGGGCGGCGGAACTCGCGTCGGTCGCGTTCGCGGCCTCGGCTCGGCCAAGACGGGCACGCATCACTGGATCGTGCAGCGGATCACGGCCATCGGCAATCTGGTGCTGGTGCTCTGGCTGATCGCCAGCCTGCTGGTCCTGCCCGGTCTGGATTATGGCGCGGTGACGGGCTGGCTGGCGCAGCCACTGGTCGCGGTGCCCGCCATGCTGATGCTCATCAGCATCTTCTGGCACCTCAAGCTCGGCCTTCAGGTGCTGATCGAGGATTATCTGCATGAGGAAGCGACGAAGCTGTTCGCCCTCCTGCTCCTCAACTTCTACGCGATCGGGGCGCCCGCTCTGGGCATCTTCTCCATCGCCAAGATCGCATTCACGGGGACCGCCGGCTGATGACCCAAGCCTATAAGATCATCGACCACAGCTATGACTGTGTCGTCGTCGGCGCGGGCGGCTCCGGCCTGCGCGCCACCATGGGCGCCGCCGAGGCGGGCCTGCGCACCGCCTGCATCACCAAGCTGTTCCCGACCCGGTCGCACACCGTGGCGGCGCAGGGCGGCATCGCGGCCTCGCTGGGCAACAACTCGCCCGACCACTGGACCTGGCACATGTACGACACCGTCAAGGGGTCGGACTGGCTGGGCGACCAGGACGCCATCGAATATATGGTGCGCGAGGCGCCGGCTGCCGTGTACGAGCTGGAACATGCCGGCGTGCCGTTCAGCCGCAATGCGGAAGGCACCATCTACCAGCGTCCCTTCGGCGGCCATATGCAGAATATGGGCGCTGGCCCGCCGGTGCAGCGCACCTGCGCCGCGGCCGACCGTACCGGCCACGCCATGCTCCACGCGCTCTATCAGCAGAGCCTGAAGTATGACGCGGACTTCTACATCGAATATTTCGCGCTCGACCTCATCATGGAAAATGGCGAGTGCCGGGGCGTCATCGCGCTGTGCATGGACGATGGCTCAATCCATCGTTTCCGTTCGCAGTCGGTGGTTCTCGCGACCGGCGGTTATGGCCGCGCCTATTATTCCGCGACCTCCGCGCACAGCTGCACCGGCGACGGCGGCGGCATGGTGCTGCGTGCGGGCCTGCCGCTTCAGGATCTGGAGTTCGTGCAGTTCCACCCGACCGGCATCTATGGCGCGGGCGTTCTCATCACCGAGGGTGCACGGGGCGAGGGCGGCTATCTGACCAACTCCGAAGGCGAGCGTTTCATGGAACGCTATGCCCCGTCGGCCAAGGATCTGGCGTCGCGCGATGTCGTGTCCCGGTCGATGGCGATGGAAATGCGCGAAGGCCGGGGCGTGGGTCCGAACAAGGACCATATCTTCCTCCACCTCGACCATATCGATCCCAAGGTGCTGGCCGAGCGTCTGCCCGGCATCACCGAGAGCGGCAAGATCTTCGCGGGTGTCGACCTGACCCGCCAGCCGCTGCCGGTTACCCCGACGGTCCATTACAATATGGGCGGCATCCCCTGTAACTATCATGGTCAGGTGATGACGAAGGTCGGCGACGATCCGGAAGTGCCGGTGCCCGGCCTGTTCGCTGTCGGTGAAGCGGCCTGCGTGTCGGTGCATGGCGCCAACCGGCTTGGCTCCAACTCGCTGATCGACCTTGTCGTGTTCGGCCGTGCGACGGGCCTGTACCTCAAGGATACGCTCAAGCCCAACGCCAAGCAGAAGCCGCTGCCCGCCGATTCGGCGGACCTCGCGCTGGCCCGCGTCGACAAGTATCGCCACGCGACGGGCGGCACGCCGACGGCGGAAATCCGCCTCGACATGCAGCACACCATGCAGAAACATGCCGCCGTGTTCCGCGACAGCGCGCTGCTGTCCGAGGGCGTGGCCAAGATGCAGGTCGTCAACAAGCGGCTCCAGGATGTCGGCATCAAGGATCGCTCGATGATCTGGAACACCGATCTGGTGGAGACGCTGGAGCTGGACAACCTCATGAGCCAGGCGATCTGCACGATCACCGGCGCGGAAAACCGCAAGGAATCGCGCGGCGCGCACGCGCACGAGGATTTCCCGAACCGCGATGACGAAAACTGGATGAAGCACACCATCAGCTGGTTCGAAGGCTGGGGCGGCACGGGCGGCAAGGTGACGCTCGATTATCGTCCGGTGCACGACTATACGATGACCGACGAAGCAGAATATGTGAAGCCCAAGGCGCGCGTATATTGATCGCTTTCGGGCATGATGAACAGGGAAAGGGCGGGCCGAAGGGTCCGCCCTTTTTCGTTGGGGCGGTGGGGTGGTTGCCACTTGCGGTCATGACCACGATGCGTGGGGAAGGTTATGGCCGATTTCAGACTGTCCGGTCTCGGGCAGACAGACGGGGATAGCTGCCGGTCCGCTGTCATGCCGCTACACTATGCGAGGGGGTGATAGCTGCCGGTCGGCCCTCGACCATTTGTGGACGTCCATCTGGGATACTGCGACGCTCAATAGCGGACGTTTAACAATCGAGGCAGCAGGCATCGCTGGAACACGAATATCGATAGATAGAAGATGCTTGCGCTGATCGTCGCAAGGGTGATGGCATCGAGAAACGCACCACCCAGCAAGGCGTAGGATGCGATTATCAGAGGAGGTCCGATAATAGAAAATATTAGAGGATGCCGTTCAATCCATGATGCTCGGAACCAGATCAAGATCGATAACGCGATTATCCACGGCACAGAAAGCAGGCCACCTAGGAAAATCCCAAGAAAACTACCTGTTATGACGTTGAACCCTGCGGTCGTCCCTATCGTGCCATAAGACCCCGTCACTGAAAGCCCGAAAATATGGGCCGCAGCAACTCTCCCAAAAACTCTGAGGCGGTCGGTAGCTCCATCCATGCCCTGTTTGTGACGGGGTATCGGATCAAGAGCAATACATCTTGCTGTGGCCATCTTTCCGTTGAAAAGAAATGTCAGCTACTACGGGAAGTGCGCCCGGCAGCGGCCAGTCTCCTCCCCACGCTTCGTTACCACCGGGCTATAATCAGGCTCATCATGAAGTAGGCAAAAACTGCGAAGATCGCGTTTGGCCAGCCCACCACGGACAGAACCCACGCAACCATAGCGAACAGTGCTACGAGAGCAGCAGCCTTTGGGAGTGTCAGCCTCATTTGCTACGTCTTATATGGTCCCGCCTCCCACCGAAAGCTGACAGTCTCAAATCCACCCCTTTGCGCCACTCCGACCGCTGATATGGCGAGACTGCGGAGCGGACCGGCAGCATCGGGGCAATGGGACGAGCCTACCTTTCGCCCCAGCGGCTCGAAGGGGTGGGAAGCGGAACGTCCGGTTTGAAGCGAGCGCGAATGGAAAGCCGACTAAAAATCTGGCATTGTCTAAGCATGAAGCACGACCAGCTATGTGCCATAGGGCATAATCTCGCAGATTCGATGGCTAGCGGCTTAGGGTTTGTGATCGGCTACCATTCGATGGATGTGTTCGGTGAAGCTGCATCATCTCCAGATGGTTTCATTGAAGTCGATTTCTTGAACGGCCGCATTGCACAAGGGACGGCCTCCGATAGCCTTGAAGCCGCCGCTGCTCGTTTCGGAGAGGTGTTTCCAGAATTTTGTCGGAAGAACGGGGCAGAGGCGACGGACTTCAAGGCTCTGTCGGTGATCTTTGACGCTACTGCCCTCGATCGACGGGTACTTCTTCTGGTGACCGACCGAAACGGCGATAGCTCAACGACAGAATATACGGGCATTCCGCTAAAGCGTCTCAGGGTCTTGGATAGCCTCGGGCGTATCCGGCGGACACCGAGGCAGGTTGGTTTAACAGACTAACAACAGTCCGCTACCGGGCAGTCATTAGCGTCGATGAAATGGCAACAAATGGTCGGCGGCCGACCGGCAGCTTTCCCGTCTCCTCCTGTCCGACAGATATATGAACGGACGGCAGCTTTCGGGAAAAGAAAATCTGTCCTCGAACGGCGAGAAGTGGCGCAAACCGGCCCACCAAGCCCCTTAAATCTCCACCCGCAGCTTATCCCCGCTCACCGGTCGCGCGTCCGGCTCTGGCAACACCGCCGCACCACCCGTTCCCCCTGCGAACAGGGCGGCTTCCTCGCGCCGCTTGCGCCGGGTCACGCGGCGGGCGGCGACGCCGGCGGCGTCCGCCTTCAGGATGATCGGCTTGGCGTCCAGAAAGTCGGTTTCCGTGCCCAGATAGGCCTGTTGCGCCTCGCACATCGGGCCGTCCTCCGTCTCGAACAGCAGCTTCATCCGTTCCTCGGTGACGCGGGTGCGCGGTTCGTTGTGGATGTCGTTGGTGCGGCCCGACGCCCAGAAATAATGGGTCGTGCTCTCCGTCTCCGGCGTGAACAGATGGGCGGAGGGGGAGCGCAGCCCGTCCTGCGCGCTGGTCCCCTGCTGCCAATAGGCGGTGTCGACCAGGATGTTGGCGGGCGGGTTCCAGCGGCTGTGACCCTGTCCGTCGACGATGGGGAAGGGCAGTTCCATCATCTTTTGCTTGGCGGGGTTCAGCGGGTAATTGTTCCGCCACAGCATCGACCAGACGGTGTCGCCCTCCACCTTCAGCTTGTTGTCGAACTGGGAGAAATGGACCTCGTCATGGACGCCGCTGTGCAGATAATGGACATGGCTGAGGTCGAGCAGATTGTCGGTCAGCAGTTCGTAATTCGCCTTGATATGGGAATAGCCGCGCGCGACCGCATAATGCTCCGTGTCCGACAGGAAGTCGAAGGCGGGGATCAGCGCGGGATCGGCGGTTTCGGGCGCGCCCATCCACAGCCAGACGATATTGTACCGCTCTTCCACGGCATAGGCCTTGACGCAGATGCGCGCCTGCTGCTGCGGGTCGTTGGGGGCGGAGGCGCAGGCGCCCGTCGTGTCGAAGGCCAGACCGTGATAGCCGCATTGCAGCGTGTCGCCGACGCGCTTGCCCATCGACAGCGGCACGAAGCGATGGGGGCATCGGTCCTGCAAGGCGGCCACCGCGCCGCTTTCCGTCCGGTACATCACGATCGGTTCGTTGCAGATGGTGCGGCTGACCAGCCCCTCGGCCAGTTCGTGGACATGGGCGGCGACGTACCAGGCATGTTTCAGAAACGTCACGACATTCTCTCCATCATCGTCTGGCCCGGCGTGGACACCGGTGGCTTTCCGGGGTGCGGATCGCCTGTGCCGCGCCTGCGCTCCTGCCATGCGCGCGGGGGCGGTGGCGGGGTGGCGGGCGAGGCCGGCGGGCGCTCCGGCCCATGAGTCGCCTCTTGCTATATTTCAATTCCTTTTAAAGAACAACAATTCTGTATTTAGAACTTATGACTTGTGCGAAAAACACCCTTCCGGTTGGTCATGTTGAAACCGGCTCCGCTCCGCCATCGCTCTGGCGCGGGCCGAAATTCCCCCTATGCTCGACCCCTCGACGGGAGGTAGGGCGATGCGGTTGATGGTGGGGACGATGGCAGTGGCGGCGGTGATCGCGATGGCAGCCGGTGCGGCGCCCGCAGCGGGGCCGGCGGGCGCACAAGCCGACGCCCGCATCGCGGCGGAGATGCCCGCGCTGATGATCCTCTACCGCGACCTCCATGCCCATCCCGAACTCAGCCTCCAGGAAAAGGCGACGGCGGCGAAGCTGGCCGCGCTGGTCAGGCCGCTGGGCTTCACGGTGACGGAGGGTGTCGGCGGCACCGGCGTCGTGGCGGTGCTGAAGAATGGCGCTGGTCCGGTGCTGCTGGTCCGGGCGGACATGGACGGTCTGCCGGTGGTGGAGAAGACGGGGCTGCCCTTCGCCTCCACGGTCCGCGCGACGACCCGCGACGGGGTGGAGAGCGGCGTCATGCATGCCTGCGGCCACGACACGCATATGGCCGCATGGATCGGCGCGGCGCGGGCGCTGGCGGCGATGAAGGACCAATGGTCGGGCACGCTGGTCATGATCCTGCAACCGGCGGAGGAGATTGGGGGGGGCGCGCGGGCGATGATCGCGGACGGGCTGTTCACCCGTTTTCCGAAACCCACCCATGCCATCGCCTTTCATGACGCCGCCAATCTGGAGGCGGGACGGATCGGCTATACCCCCGGCTTCGCGCTGGCCAATGTCGACAGCGTGGATCTGACCGTGCGTGGGGTCGGCGGGCATGGCGCCTATCCGCAGACGGTTAAGGATCCCATCGTGCTGGCCAGCCGCATCGTCACCACGCTCCAGACGCTGGTGAGCCGGGAGCAGGAGCCGCAGGATCCGGCAGTGGTCACGGTGGGCAGCTTCATCGGCGGAGCCAAGCATAATATCGTGCCGGACGAGGCGAAGCTGCTCATCACGGTGCGCAGCTATTCCGATGCGACACGCCAGCGCCTGCTCGACGGGATCGCCCGCATCGCGAAGGGGGAGGCGATCGCGGCCGGCGTGCCGGAGGATCGCATGCCTCTTATGACCGTGCAGGACGGTTATACGGCGGCAACCTTCAACACGCCCGATCTGGCGGAGGAGATAGGCGGCGTCTTCCGCAGCCATTTCGGGGATGTGCGGGTCGAGCGGGCGCAGGCGTCGATGGGCGGCGAGGATTTCGGCCAATATGTCCGGGCGGACAAGTCGATCCGCAGCCTGATCTTCTGGGTCGGTGGCGTGCCGGCTGCCAGGATGGCGGCGGCACGGGATGGTAAGGCGACGCTGCCCTCATTGCACAGCGCCTATTGGGCGCCGGATGCCGAGGCGGTGGTGGGAACGGGCGCGCGGGCGCTGACTGTCGCGGCGCTGGAGATATTGAAGAAGAACCCCTGAGGCTGTGTCACGTCGCTAACCTAGAAGCGTTCGGGAGTGCTGCTCCGCCTGGGGTTGGGCGTGAATTCTGCGGCGGCGGCCTGTGGGGTCCCTGACGGTGCAGGCGCAAGGGCCGGGATGGGAGAGAGGGACGGCGCGGGCGGCGGGCTATCCGACCCCGTGCCGACGGAGGCGCTGACCGGGGCGTTGGCGCTGGCGAATGCATTGGGGTCGAGGGTTGGGGCGGGGTCGAGCGGCCCGGACGGGGCGGCTTGCGTCCCCGGCTGCTTGATCGGACTATATTGTATCGGCTCCGGGCCGGGTGCGGGAATTTCCGTCGCATTGCCGACCAGTGCGGCCACATGCTCCGGCGTGGACGCGGATGTCGCTGCCGGGGGCTGGGTGAAATTGGATGCGAACTCGGTGATGAGCGGTGCGAGGACAATCGTGGCCAGCGCGATCTTCTTGTACATAACCATCAAAGATACCTCTGGATCATCCGCATGGGTGTCCGGTGCGGCCGGTCTCAGGCCGCGGTGTCGATGCCCAGTTCGGCAAGCTTGCGATACAGGGTCGAGCGACCGATGCCGAGGCGCCGGGCGACTTCCGTCATGCGCCCGCGATAATGGGTGATGGCGAGCCGGATGACGTCAGCCTCTATGTCCGCCAGCGCGCGCAGATGGCCGTTCGGTTCATAGAGGGGAACGGCCGCCTCCCGATCCTGCCCATGGCCCATGCGCAATGCCTCGATCGGCGTGACGGAGGATCGGGTGGCGGTACCGGTCGCGCCCTCCGCCAGATGCGCGGCGATCTGCGGAAAGTCGGTGGGTGTCAGCGCGTCGCCCTCGCACAGCACGGCGGCGCGGAAGAGGGTGTTCTGGAGCTGGCGGACATTGCCCGGCCAGTCGTGCCGGGTCAGCAGGGCGATAGCGTCGGCGGTGATGCCGATGTCGCGCAGGCCCGGCTGTGTCGCGATGCGGGCGAGCAGGTGCCGCGCCAGTGCGGCGATGTCCCCGATCCGCTCGCGCAGTGGCGGCACCACGATCTGGACGGTGTTGAGGCGATAATAGAGATCCTCGCGGAAGCGGCCGGCTTCTACTTCGCCCAGCAGCGGTTTGTTGGCGGCGGTTACGACGCGCACATCGACATGCACCGGATGACGTGCGCCGAGTGGCAGGATTTCATGATCCTTGACCAGCCGCAGCAACTTGACCTGCGCGTCGAGCGACAGTTCGCTGACTTCATCCAGAAAGATGGTGCCACCATGCGCTGTGGCCAGACGGCCGACATGCCGGTCGAACGCGCCGGTGAAGGCACCTCGTTCATGGCCGAACAATTCGGAGTCCAGCAGCTTTTCGGGGATCGCGCGGCAGTTGATCGCGGCCATCGGCGCTGCGGCGCGGGCGGAGGCTGCGTGGATGGCATGGGCGATAACATCCTTGCCCACGCCGCTTTCGCCCTCGATCAGGATGGGCACGCCGGAACGGGCGGCCTGTGCGGCGATGGACAGTGCGCTGCGAAAGGCGGTTGAGGAGCCGATGATGGAGTTGAAGTCCAGCGGGGCCTGAATCTTGGTGGTCAGGCGGCGCAGTTCGCCCGCGTCCTTCTTGCTCGCCGCTGTCGCCAGCGCATGAGCCAGCCGTTCCGGCGTCACCGGCTTGATAAGAAAATCGCTGGCGCCGGCCCGCATCGCTTCCACGGCGGCGCGGGCATTGTCGTTCGCGGTCAGGATCAGGATGGGCAGGTTGGGACGGCGCACGGCGATGGTGCGGACCAGTTCCGCCATCTCTAGCCCCGGCGTCCAGTCGTCGATCAGCACGGCGGCGACGCGCATGCCGTCGCGTGTGCCAAGCGTCTGGATCGCACGGTCGCCATCACCGATGCTGAGCGTGCGCCAACCGGCGCGCGCGGCAAGAGCAGTGGTCAGGCGGCGCTGGGCCGGTTCGTCGTCGACGAGAAGAAGAAGAGGCTGTTCGGCGTCTGTCATGTGTCCATCCGGTAGTCCCGAAGCCTGCATAAGGGTTTCAGGTAAAGACGGGCTTAAGCGTGCCGTCACGCTGTGGCGCTTTTCGTCGGACGTGGCATTTTTCCCGTGGCGATGCAGGGGTTTGATGGGATGCAAGCGTGCATCGACGTGCGGATGCTCTTGCGATTTGACGAGGTATGTCGCAAAGGGGGCGCAGAGAATGAAAGGGAATTTCGACGTGAGTTCGGATCAAAATTATCGCGCCGCCGAGCAGACCTATGCCGGCTTCATTGGTCTGGTAAAATGGGGCACGATCGCCACCATCATCGTGGCGGCTCTGGTCGTCCTGCTGATCGCCCAATAATTTCCGGCGTCGCTCCTGCATTAGCTATCGGACGGAAGCGTCGCATTAAGGTCATCGTCGTCGTGCGCGATCAAGCGGATGACGTGATGGGCGCTGCCTCCACGCGGAAGGCGGTGCACGCTGCTGGCCATGGGTCTACGCAGCGCTTTAGCCCATGTCGCCTGAATTGCTAAACGCAGGAAGAGGGTGCTGGATGAAGTTATCGTCCGGTCTTGTCGCGGGGATGGTGTTCCTCTCGCCTGCCATGGCGCTGGCGCGCGACAGCGTGGCGGTGCTGTGGAGCATCCAGGCGCTTGACAATCCAGACCTTTCGGAACGAACGGTTCTGGATGGCGAATATGTCCTGCGGCAAAAGTTGCTGCCTATGGGATTGGCGACATTGGATGGTCCGGCCGCGCTGACGACGGGCAACAGGCTGCACGCGAAAGCAGGAGCGCAACTCGTCAAGGCATCGTCCGATGCGGGAGAAGCTTATTGCGCGCTGGAGACGCATCGTCTCGACAAGGCGGGTGCACAGATCGCCAATAGTCGCGGCGTTACCCTCTGCTTTCTGGATGCGAACAAGGACGGGCGCTTTGAATCGCTGTTCGAGGTGCCGGGCGGCGGTGTGATCGTGCAAGGAGCGGTGCCGGATAAGCGGGCAGCCATCGACATTGGCTATGCGACACGGCCTGTCGGGGAGATGGCGCGCAGCTATTGGGTCGGCATTCGCTACGAGCAATATTTCAACATCTACGGTAACCGCATGTTCTTTATCGACTTCGGGCCGGAGGGGCAGATGACGTCCCTGACCGATTTCGCCAAGTTCAAGTCGGCTGGTCCCTATCCGCAGACATTTGCATTGCTGGATTCGCAGTTTTCCGTGCTGGAAGCGCAGGAAAAGGGTATCCGGCTGCGCGTGGACAAGGCGATACCGGCGCAGCCGTTCGGCGTGTTCACCTATACCAGTTACCGATAAGGGGGCGGCCGATGGACTTCGTCAGCATGCTGCCTATCTTCGTGCTGGCCTGTTTCATCGGTTGCTATGTTGTCCGGTCGGTAAGCCCCGCGGCGCACATGCCGTTGATCGCCATGACCAGCGCGATCAGTTCCGTCGTCATCATCTTCGCGCTGGTCGCGACAGCGGAAGCGTCAGGCGCGCTGGCGAAATATCTGGGGCTGGCAGGGGTCGTGCTGGCGTCGGTGAATATCTTCGGCGGTTTTGCGATCACGGAGCGGATAGTGGCGCTGTATCGCAGGAACGACCGCCTGTGATGTCGATGCTGGTTCTGGAGGCCGGAGTCGATGCGGCCAGTATCCGCTGGGGTGTCAGCCTCGCCTATCTGCTCTCCACTATCCTGTTCATCCTTGCCCTGCGCGGGCTGTCCAGTCAGCCGCCCCGCCGCCGTGGCAATCGGATGGGTATGGCGGGCATGGCGCTGGCTGTCGGCACGACCCTCTATATCTATGATGCGGTGTCGTTGCCGGAAATTGGCATTGCGGTGCTGGTCGGTGCGGCCATCGGCCTCGTCATTGCGCGGCGCATCGCGATGACTGCCATGCCGCAACTTATTGCCGTCTTTCATAGTCTGGCCGGCCTTGCCGCCGTACTGGTGGGCGCTGCGGCCTGTCTGGACCCGGCGGCTTTCGGTATCCTCGATGAACGGGTGGGCGAGATTTTTGCGCATGGCCGAATTGCACTGGGGCTTGCCATCGCTATCGGGGCGATCGTCTTTTCCGGGTCGGCTATCGCCTTTCTGAAACTGAACGGCAACCTGCCCGGCCGACCGATCCTGCTGCCTGCACGCCATGCGATCAATCTGATCCTGCTGGCGTCGATCATCGGGCTGATCGGTTGGTTCTCTATTCTGCCTGCACCCAGCGCCATGTTCTGCGTCCTTTGGGTAGTCGCAGGTCTTGGCCTGCTTCTCGGTTTTCTCGTCCTCATCCCCATCGGGATGGCGGAGATGCCCGTCGCGCTGTCGATGGTGAACAGCGCTTCCGGTTGGGCGGCTGCGGTGCTGGGCTTTGCGCTGCAAAATGTGGCGCTGGTTGCCACGGGCGCGCTTGCCGGGTCATCGGGAGCACTCCTTGCCTGCATCATGTGCAAGGGGATGAACCGCAGTCTCTTGTCGGTTTTCATGGGTAGGCAGGGCGCTGAAACGGCCGCAACGGACGACGGTGCAGCGCACGGAGCATGTTCCAACTTGTCGAAAGGCAGTGCTTGTTCCTAAAGAGGGGGACGGACCGTCGATGTCGCTCAGGGCGACGGCAGCCTTGGGGGATTTATGCGTAAACTCGGCCTCATTGGGGGCGTCAGCTGGGCGTCCACCGCCCGCTATTATGAAATCATCAACAAGGCGGTGCATCGTCGGCTGGGCGGATTGCACAGCGCGCGGTTGGGTATCGAAAGCCTCGACTTCGCGGATGTCGCGCGCTGCGTGACGGAAAGCGATTGGGAGTGCGCGGGCAGCCATGTGGTCGGCGCGGCGCGTCGCCTGGAGGATGGCGGGGCGGAGGCGCTGCTGATCTGCGCCAATTCGCTGCATCGCCTCTATGATCCGGTGGTGGCGGCGGTTAAGATTCCCGTCATCCATATCGTCGACGTGATTGGCGCCAGGCTCCGCGCCGATGCGGTTAAATCCGTCGCCTTGATCGGCACCAGCAATGTGATGCTGGACAAGAGTTACCGCCAGCGCCTCGTCCGACAGGGTGTCACCCTGCTGCCCGGCGACCCGGAACTGGGACGGCGCATCGACAGCATCGTCTATGACGAATTGTCCACCGGCAAGTCCAGCCGTGAGGCTGAACGTTATATGAAGTCGGAACTGACCGATATCGCCAAGGAGGATGTGAAGGCCGTCGTTCTGGCCTGCACGGAACTGGAGATGGTGGTGGACGTCAAGGCGAACGTCCTGCCCATCTATGACGGCACCACCATCCATGCGCTGGCGGGGGCGGAGTTCATGCTGGGCGAGACTCCGGGCGCGCTCGCATAAAAAAATTTCGAGGCGGGAACAAAAGGAGTCTGGCTCGCGCTGGAGTCAGGAACTGCCGAGTCGCCCGCTTGATCGGGCCGTTAACTTTGTCTCTTAAAACTCTGTTTACCATGATTAACCCGGCTTGACGCGCGAGTCGCGAGGACTCATGCCTGTGGATAACTCAACGGGGATGGCAAGTTTTTATGGGCGTTATCGAGCGCGTTCCGCCAGTGCGGCGGACGAAGAAGGCAGTTGCGGCACAGGCTCTGGCGACGCGGGAGGCCTTGGAGGTCGATCGCTTGATCCGCAGCGATTGCGTCGCGGCTATGCGTTCGTTGCCCGATGCCTGTATCGACATGATCTTTGCCGACCCGCCCTATAACCTGCAACTGGGCGGCGACCTGTTCCGTCCGGAAGGTGGCCGGGTGGACGCCGTGGACGATGCGTGGGACAAGTTCGACACGCTGGCCGTCTATGACGCCTTCACCAAGGCATGGTTGTCCGAAGCGCGCCGCATCCTGAAACCCAATGGCACCATCTGGGTCATTGGCAGCTATCATAATATCTTCCGCGTCGGCTCGCAGTTGCAGGATCAGGGCTTCTGGATCCTCAACGACATCATCTGGCGCAAGGCCAACCCGATGCCCAATTTCAAGGGCACCCGTTTCACCAACGCACATGAAACGCTGATATGGGCCAGTCAGGGCGAGGGTGCGCGCTACACCTTCAATTACAAGGCGATGAAGACGCTCAATGACGAACTGCAGATGCGGTCCGACTGGGTGCTGCCCATCTGTGGCGGGCAGGAACGGCTGAAGGGTGACGACGGGCACAAGGTCCACCCGACGCAGAAGCCGGAGGCGCTGCTCTATCGCGTGATGCTGGCCTGCACCAAGCCGGGGGATGTGGTGCTCGATCCCTTCTTCGGCACCGGCACTACCGGTGCGGTGGCCAAGCGTTTGGGCCGTCACTGGATCGGCTGCGAGCGGGAGGATGTCTATTGCGAGGCCGCGCTGGAGCGGATTTCCGCAGCCTTGCCCTTGGACGAATCCTCGCTGACGATCATGCAGTCGGCCAAGCAGCAACCGCGCGTCGCCTTTGGCACGTTGGTCGAGACGGGCTATCTGGAGCCGGGTACGGTGGTGATGGACGCCAAGCGCCGCTGGAAGGCGAGCGTGCGGGCGGACGGATCCCTGATGGGTGAGGACGGCGTGGCCGCTTCCATCCACAAGCTGGGCGCGACCTTGCAGGGCGCGCCCTCGTGCAACGGCTGGACCTTCTGGCATATCGAGGGGAAGAACGGGCTGGAGCCGATCGACAGCCTGCGGCAGATGTATTTGCTCGCGACACAGCCATAAACAGGTGGGGCGCCAACTATCACGATGGCTGGCGCTCGGTGCACTCATGGTTCCGACCGTTGTGCTGGCGAGACCGGGGGACCGGGTGGTGGTGGAAACGGGTGGTACGTGGGGCTTCAGCGGCGTGTCTGTCACCCTTGATGACGGCCTTTTCATCCGGCGCGAACAGCCGATCGGCGAGATGCGAATCCAGGAACAGGCCGGGACGCTAGACCCCGCTCAGCGGCGCGGCCTGATTGCAACAGGGCGTCTGCCATGACGGATGGCCTATGGTCGGGCGCCTGTCTGACCGAAGAAAAGCGATCCCGCTTGCCGCTGCTGGTGGTGCCTAACCTCGATACTCATGTAACCCTCACCCTTGTTGTGGGGGGGGCAGCGCATGAGGGCCTCTGCTCGATCGGTGCTGGAACGCGGCGCATCAGCTTTCGGCGGTGATACTGTCGGTGACGGCCACCGGCGCACCGTCGGAGCCATAACGATGGCCACCTCTCGACTTTCCCGCCTGCTCCGGTTTACGGCGGTGTGATGACCATCCTCCTCCGCCCCATCCATTTTGTGGATTCGCCCGTGGGCCTGCCGGACGGCACATGGGCACGCCTCGCCAATACATTGCTCTGGTATCAGGGGGTAGAGGTCCGCCGTCCAGGGCAACCGGTAGAGCATGTTCCGGTCGCGGCGCTGGGCGATTTTCTGACGCGCCTTCCCGACGACCAGCGAGCGCGTGCCGATGCCCAACTCGCGGGCCTTGCCGCGCATCGCCCGGTCTTGACGCTAGGCAAGCGGACGATCCGCTTCGACGTGCCGCAGGTGATGGGCATCCTCAACATGACGCCCGACAGCTTCTCTGACGGCGGCAAGCATCTCGACGATGTTGAAGCTGCGGCGGATGCGGGCTTCGCCATGGGGCTGGCGGGCGCGACGATCATCGACGTGGGTGGGGAGTCCACCCGGCCTGGCGCTGATCCGGTGTGGGAGGGTGACGAGATCAGGCGGGTTGTGCCGGTTATCGAGCGGCTGGCACGGAGTGGCGCCATCATCTCCATCGACACGCGCAAGGCGGCAGTGATGGAGGCGGCGCTGGCCGCGGGCGCACATATCGTCAACGACATCAGCGCCCTGTTGCATGAACCGCGCAGTCTGGATGTCGTCGCGGCGGCGGGATGCCCGGTGGTGGTGATGCACTCCCCCTCGACAGGGCAGAACCCCCATGAACGGGCGACGCCTTATGGCGACGTTGTTGCAGAGACCTATGCCTTTCTGGAGGAGCGGGTAGCGGCTTGTATCGCGGCGGGGATCGCCCGTGACCGTATCATGGTCGATCCGGGGATAGGTTTCGGCAAGTCGCTTGCGGACAATATGGCGCTGCTCAACCGGCTGGCGACCTTTCAGTCCCTGGGCCTGCCGCTGTTGCTGGGCGCGAGCCGTAAGCGGATCGTTGGGGCGCTGTCCAACGAGGCTCCCGCTGACCAGCGGCTGGGTGGTTCACTGACCTTGGCGCTGGAGGGTGTGCGGGCTGGTGTCGCGGTATTGCGCGTGCATGATGTGGCGGAAAGTGTGCAATCAGTGCGGGTCTGGCGTGGTCTGCGCGACGCTGCGCTAAGTGTGGTGGGGTAAGGGGACGGAGCAGGATCGGAGACATTGCAACCCTGAGCCCAGCGGGGTTGAAGCGAACCGCTGACGGTCGATGGCGTTTCTCAAGGGAAGCACGCTATTCAGATTCACGGCGATAAGAAGCACATCACCGCTTGCCGCTCTTCCAAATGAACAACCCGTATGGCGGAGTTCGGCAAAGCAGAAGGCCGCCAGCTTACCGGGCCGTGGCCCTTGGCCGAGCAATATTCCGGTTCGGGCAAGAGCGTATCCCCCAGCTCGGGGATCATTGCCAGACCTGGATGGCGCCGCCCACAGAGGGGCGAGCCCATGTCCCCTAATCGCATAGCTTCGTGACTTTGTGAAAAGCGGATAGCAAAGAAAAAGGGGCCGGTGTCGCCACCAGCCCCTTCCCGAAAACCAATCGAGCAGTCGATCAGCCGCTGTAATACATGTCGAACTCGACCGGGCTGGGCGCCATTTCCCAGCGATACACTTCCGGCCACTTAAGTTCGAGATAGGCGTCGATCTGGTCCTTGGTGAACACGCCGCCCTTGAGCAGGAATTCCTGATCGGCCGCCAGCGCGTCGAGAGCCTCACGGAGCGAACCACAGACGGTGGGAACCTGGCTCAGCTCTTCCGGCGGAAGGTCATAGAGGTTCTTGTCCATCGCCTCGCCGGGGTGGATCTTGTTCTGGATACCGTCGATGCCAGCCATCAGCAGCGCCGCCGTGGCGAGGTAGCTGTTGGCGAGCGGATCGGGGAAGCGGAACTCGACGCGCTTCGCCTTCGTGCCCGCACCATAGGGGATGCGGCAGGATGCGGAGCGGTTGCGCGCCGAATAGGCGAGCAGCACGGGAGCCTCGAAGCCCGGCACCAGACGCTTGTAGCTGTTGGTGGTCGGGTTGGTGAAGGCGTTGATCGCCTTGGCATGCTTGATGACGCCGCCGATGAAGTAGAGGCAGGTGTCGGACAGGCCGGCATAGCCGTTGCCGGCAAAGGTGTTCTCACCCTTGTTCCAGATCGAGATATGCGTGTGCATGCCCGAACCATTGTCGGCCTTGATCGGCTTCGGCATGAAGGTCGCGGTCTTGCCATAGGCCTGAGCTACCATCTTCACGACATACTTATAGACCTGAATACGGTCACAGGTTTCCACCAGTTTGCCGAAGGTCAGGCCCAACTCGTGCTGGCCGCCCGCGACTTCGTGATGGTGCTTGTCCATGGGCAGGCCCATTTCGATCAGCGTCGACACCATCTCGGCGCGGATGTCGGTGGTCACGTCGACCGGTCCGACGGGGAAGTAGCCGCCCTTGGCACGCGGGCGGTGGCCCAGGTTGCCCTGCTCATACTTCGTGCCGGTGTTGGTCGGCAGTTCGACATCGTCCAGCTTGTAGAAGCTCTGATTGTAGGTGTTGTCGAATTCGACGTTGTCGAACATGAAGAATTCGGGTTCCGGGCCGATATAGACGGTGTCGCCCAGGCCGGTGGACTGCAGATAGGTCTCGGCGCGCTTGGCGGTCGAGCGAGGATCGCGCGAATAGAGCGAACCGTCTTCCGGCTCCACGATATCGCAGACCAGGATCAGCATCGGGGTCGCGCTGAACGGATCGACATAGACGGCGTCCAGATCCGGCTTCAGGATCATGTCGGACTCGTTGATTTCCTTCCAGCCCTCGATCGAGGAACCGTCGAACATCAGGCCGTCGGTCAGTTCATTCTCGCCAATGGCGCCCGCGCACATGGTCAAGTGGTGCCAGGCACCCTTGGGATCGGTGAAGCGGACATCAACCCACTCGATTTCCTTTTCCTCGATGATCTTCAGAATATCTTGGGGCGTATTCGCCATGACGTTACCTTCCTGTCCGTCGGTGTGAATATGAAATACCGTGCCGGCCCCCGCCGTCCGGTTTTTTAGACAGCAGCCTCGTCCGTTTCGCCGGTGCGGATACGGAGAGCCTTTTCGACCGGGATCACGAAAATCTTGCCATCGCCGATACGCCCGGTCTGCGCTGCGTTTGCAATGGCCTCAACGACGCGGTCGGCCAATGCATCGGCGACCACGACCTCAAGCTTCACCTTGGGGAGAAAATCGACCACATATTCCGCGCCGCGATACAATTCCGTGTGGCCCTTCTGGCGACCGAAGCCCTTGGCCTCCGTCACGGTGATGCCGGACACACCCACTTCGTGCAGCGCCTCCTTCACTTCGTCGAGCTTGAACGGTTTGATGATCGCTTCGATTTTTTTCATGTGTGAATCACCCCTAGTTCGCGTCCGCGGATGGACTGTAAGGTCATTATCGCGCGAAAAATCGCACGCCCGTTTCCCTGATTATCCCGACCCAACGCGAATCACCAGTCAAGCATTGACCCCTTTGACCGGCCTTGTCGATATTGCCCGGAAATCGGGCATTTCTGGCGCGTTGTGCCCAAAATTTGTGCAATTCATGCTGCGTTGCGGCGATTCCCGCGCCGCAACGCACGCTTTATCGTCTCTGCCGACAGATTACAGCCCCGTCAGGCGTAGGGTGGCTGATGCAGGCCGGTCGGGCTGAGCGTAAAAATCTCGCAACCCGTCTCGGTGATGCCGATGCTATGTTCAAATTGTGCCGAAAGGGTACGGTCGCGGGTCACGGCGGTCCAGCCATCGTCCAGCATGCGAATGCCCGGTTTCCCGCCATTTATCATCGGCTCGATCGTAAATATCATGCCGGGGCGCAACTCCGGGCCAGTGCCGGGGCGACCGACATGCACCACCTCCGGCGCGTCATGGAACACCCGGCCCAGGCCATGGCCGCAAAAATCGCGCACAACGCCATAACGGTGCTTTTCTGCATGGCTCTGGATCACATGTCCGACATCGCCCAGGAAATTGCCCGGCTTCGCCTGCTCTATACCCAGCATCAGGCATTCATAGGTCACCTCGACCAGCCGCCGCGCCTTGATCGGCACATCCCCCGCCAGGAACATGCGGCTGGTGTCGCCATGCCAGCCGTCCAGCAGAGGGGTGACGTCGATGTTCAGAATGTCGCCGTCACGGATCACCTTGTCGCCCGGTATGCCGTGGCAGATGACATTGTTGAGGCTGACGCAGCAGCTATGGGCATAGCCGCGGTAGCCCAGCGTCGCGGGGATTGCGCCGCCGTCCAGCGTCATCTGGCGCACGATGTCGTCGATCTGTCCGGTGGTCACGCCCGGCTGTACGAAAGGCGCCAGCGCGTCCAGTATCTCCGCTGCCAGCCGTCCGGCCCGACGCATCCCCTCGAACGCCTCCGGCCCATGCAGCTTGATTGCGGTCGTGCGCGTGGTGATCGTGTCGGCGGTGGGAGTCATATAAGTCGTCATATCGCTCAATATAGAGAATTTGGCGTGGGTTGACGAGACTGTGATTCGCAAGATTCGCTCGACAAGAGGCCGTTGAGCCTTGGAGCAACGGTTTTCTGCTCCGCGCAGGACAGGGGTTGATGCCGTGCGGCGACGAGGCCATTGTCGCGCGGGCGAGGCGCCAGCGAGCGGAATAAAGGACGACAGACAATGACGGCGGGAGCGAACGAACGGGTCTGGACAGCCGCGCTGCTCATTATCGGCGACGAGATATTGTCCGGCCGGACGCAGGACAAGAATGTCGCGCAGGTTGCAATATGGCTTAATATACAGGGCATTCGCCTGAGCGAAGTACGTGTCGTCTCGGACAATATGGACGCGATCGGCGATGCGGTGCGGTCGCTTGGTGGACAGCATGATTATCTTTTCACTACCGGCGGCATCGGGCCAACGCATGACGATATTACGGTAGACGCCATTGCGGCGGCGTTTGGTGTGCCAGTGATCGTTCATCCCGAAGCACGGGCTGTGCTGGAAGACTATTATCTCACGCGCGGGGGGCTTACCGAAGCGCGGCTCCGCATGGCGCGCGTGCCCGAAGGTGCGGTGTTGATCGAGAATCGCTATTCCGGCGCGCCGGGTGTCCAATTCGGCAATATCTTCATCATGGCGGGCGTGCCCCACATTGCGGCGGCCATGCTGGATTCGCTTACCGGCACGCTGGAGGGTGGACTGCCTGTCCTGTCTGCGACGGTTGGATGTTGGGTCGCCGAGAGCGAAATTGCTGACCTGCTTGCCAGTACCGAGCGTGCCTATGAAGGGGTGCAGATCGGCAGCTATCCATTTTTCCGGGAAGGAAAAACGGGTGCGAATTTCGTCATTCGTTCGACCAGCCAGACTGTGCTGGATGATTGCGTTAAGGCATTGTCGGATGGACTGGAGGCGGACGGCTTCCCCGCTGTGGCCGATGGGATCTAGGCGGCGGCACTAACGCAGTAACGTAAACCAGCTTAGGGCTGGAGCGGGTGAGGGGAATCGAACCCCCGTCGTCAGCTTGGGAAGCTGCTGCTCTGCCATTGAGCTACACCCGCGGGACTTAGTGCGTTATCGGAGACTTTGACCCGGAGCAATAGCGTGAAGGTTCGACGCTCTGGAAAATGCCGATCGCCACTTCCATTCGGTCAAAGGAGGGCTGTCCTGCAAATCTGAATCTATATCCCTGAGTTATATAGGATTACCCTCGTATGTCGAAGGTGAGTGTCCTTGCCCCGCCTGTTGTCGGTCTTCCTGTATGGCGCCTGTCAAGCATTCGGCAGTTTTGTCAGGAAGCGTTCGATAGTCTGCCCAATAATGATGTCAGGCTTGATCCTGTCAACATAGCTCCAGTCAAAATTAGGACTCCAGATGAAGTGAAATTCTTGGAAAGCGCGGGCAAACCACCATGTCAGTGTTTTGGGCGCCCCGCCGCGCTCGAAGAAGGAGTTTGCGAAGGCGACAGCTTTCATGGGGAGTGGTGCTCCCGGATTTTTGAAAACATAGCGCGTACCGATATGGCCGCCGCCGCTTGGCTCGTGTCGGTCGATCACTTTGAGTTGATCCTCGTTCAACGGAACCGGGACAAAGGCTACTATTTCGCTGGTGCACAAGATGGGGGCGTCAAAGAAACGATCCGAGACGTCGCCCATGATAGGCGTATCCGGCACGATGAACTCAGGTTTGATGGGTAATTCAATCTTCAGTGCGTTCATTATCGCGCTGAAGCATAAAAAAGCTCCGCTGGCCGAAAGATGAGTGTCGATTCGATCAAATGTTTCGTGCGGATTCTCTGATTTGACCAATGTTGAAAGCATAGAAGGGTAGGGTGTAGAATAAAGCGACATTTCATTTTCTATGACTTTCAGCATTCCGCCAGGTGTCGAAATATTTAATCCTGATATTTCTGGCATGACCGAAATTTTTTCTGGTATCACGCATTGGGCATAGAGAATATTCTGCTTCGAACAGCGGGCATTGCGGGCCAAAAAAAGATCTACCCATTGCAAGGCGAGTTCGGTGTCATCGTTGGAAGGAGCATCTTGCATGTTGGCAAGGACATTGTTTGATCCGCCGATCAAAAAAGCATGGCCTTTTTCACCCATTATGATGGCTTCGTCGAGAGATTTTAGTCCGACAGGGAGTAAAGCTGGCGTTCCCTTCAGCCTGCCTGGCGGCAATTCTGTGCGATTGTTTTGCCCGATGTTTCGAGATTTTTCAATAAAGGGGGCTAATTCCTTGATCGCGATATTTAACTGATTGTCGTCCAGACGGGAAAGGCGATCGCTCCACTCACACCGCGCGATTTGCTCCAGTAGCAAGCCTCCTAGCTCCAAATTGTATCCGAGACTGTCGCTGTCTCGCAGCTTTGCTATAATTTCAAAAGGTTGTGTGATCAGTGTTTGGTAATCCAATTCTTTCTGTGTGGTAACCTCAAAGCCATGCTTGCCCGCGCCGAGATGCGCCAAATCGCTGCGATTGGATTTTTGAACAAGAATGTCCTGCTCGACGCCATTGATGTGCAATGAAAGATCGATCTCAGCCTCAGGGCTATCGGTGCATGCTGCCCAGCCTGAGAATCCGAGTGCTGGATGAAATGTATCCACGCAGCCTATGATTTTGGCTCGCTCTTTACGCATCTAATACCTCGCCGCCAATAGCCACGGCTCGCGGATGCCCAGAGACGCATCGGCGGAAAATGTGGCTTGAATGGACCCTCTATAGCCAGCAGCTACATCAATAGTCGAGCTTTGGTGACGGCGTTTTTCGTCGCGATGGCCTGACCTGGCCCGCTTCATATTGCCTTTTCCGGGCAGAATGTTTGCTCCAGAGTCGAAGCCCCCGCTCGCCGGTCCACGGATCGTTATGAAGTTGATGCGGCGGCGGTGCTGTCTTAAGTTGTATTGACTAAGTCGCTTCCCAATCGGTCTGATTTCTGATTCACCGCTTCTCTTGGCGAGGAGTGAGGATGTCGCGCGTCAAATCTGATATACGAGGATGGATGGCGATCGCAGGGCTGCTGCCGTATATGTTCTGTGGGTCGGTGTGGTGGCGGGACATGCGTGAACGCTATGGTCGGTGGTCTGTGCGGTTTCCGTCACGGACCTATTTTCTGCGACTTCCAGCGCTGTCGTGATCGCAATGGCATCGAGCTCATGGTCGGTCTCCTCAGGCTGGCTGCCGTTTCGCAATTCGATAGCATAAAACGGCCTTATCCTTCGGCAGCTTCCTGAGCCTCGCTACGTTCACAAATGACTGTATCACTTTGTCAACGCGGCCTAGTGAAAGCATTTGACGTTATGGTGCGCAGCATCATAGGAGAGGCCCCGGGGGCGTCAGCAGCGGGTCGGATTGGCCTATTGTGAATGATTTCTTTGAGCTTCCAAATTTTTTTGGCTTGCGGAAATGAAGATGACGGGCAGGGAACTTAAAACCGGCAAAAAGACTCGCGAAGCTGTTGTAGTGCTTGGCATGCACAGGACCGGTACCAGTGCATTGTCGCGTGTCTTGAGTTTGCTTGGGTGCGATTTGCCTGCGACATTGTTGGACGATAATCCAACTAATCCTCGTGGCCATTGGGAATCGGCCGCAATCGTGGGTCTCAATGAGGCTGTATTGGCTTCCGTCGGCAGTGTCTGGAATGATTGGCGACCGATGTGTTCTTCTTGGCGTGAGTCCGTGGCCTCTCTTGGCTACAAGGCACGTGCTGTGGATGTGTTGCGCGCTGAATATGGCGATTCAGCCTTGTTTGTGCTGAAAGATCCCCGCAACTGTAGGCTTGCGCCCTTCTGGCTCGATGTTTTGGAAAGTGAACAGGTCACGCCTCACATTGTGATTACGCTGCGTAATCCATTGGAAGTGGCTGAATCTTTGCACTTGCGGGATAGCTTTTACCCAGAGCTGGGGCAATTGCTGTGGCTGCGGCATGTGCTGGACGCGGAATATGCTTCGCGCGGAAGGTCGCGGTTATTCTCTACCTATAGTGAATTGCTGGATGACTGGTCGCGTTTGATAAGCCGCATGGAGATTGATTTCGGCCTGTCGTGGCCAATAGATAAAACGGATGCATCGGTAGAGATTGGTCGCTTCTTGGACCCCATCGAACGTCATCATGTCCGGTCCACACAGGCGGTTCTGGCCAATCCGGAGGTGTCGGAATGGTTGCGGCTGACTTATGCCATCATGCTTGAATGGGCAGTAAGGGGCGAGAATCCTGAGGATTATCAGCGGCTGGATGACATCAGGTCGCAGTTCGACGGGGCTGCTCCGGCGTTTGCGAGGTTAATCCAAGCAGGGGGTGAAGATCTGCAGCGTGTGCACGGCCTTGAGGGCAATCTTGCCGACAAGGAGTTGCAATTGCAGGGCTTGACCCACGAATTGCAGGCGCTCCGCTCCCATCATGAAGCAGCGATCGAACAGAGTGCGCTGCGTATCCATGATCTGGAAGGCAGCCTGAGCCTGAAAACGCAGGAAAATGACCAGCAGGCTGCACGAGGCGCTGAACTTGAAGCGGATTTCGTACGGGTGTCCACGGAGGTGGCGGATTTGCGCCATGCCATAGCTACCGCGGAAAGCACCTTGCGGCAGCGTCAGGAGGAGTTGGAGCAACTCTGGGCGGAACTGGCAGCGGATCGTGTCGCAGCTGCCGACTTGAAGGTGGAACTGGCCGAGGTGTCGGGCCGACTGTCGTTGACTTCCGAAAAGCTGGTCGATGCGAATGGCTGGGTTTTCCAACTGGCTGGCGAACGCCGGGCATTGGAGCAGTGGCAGGCTTTGGCAAACCAGAAGCTTCTGGAGGCCGACCGCAAACTGGCTGCGGCTGACATCTCTATTGCCTTGGCACGCGATGAAGCCGCTGCCGTGCGCCACGCCGCCGAGGTTATTCGATCGCAGGCGATCATCACTCTGAATGAAGCGGAGGCGGTGAAGGAGCAGTCTGCGTCAGCACTGGCGGATGGGCAGGCTGCGCGTGCGGAAGTGTTGCGTCTCGAAGGTAAGTTGTCAGTGGCGCTATCTGAACATGCGCGGGCACAGCAGGCTTTGGCTGAGGGGCAATCTGCACTCCACGCCGCCGAAGAAAGGGCCGCAGGACTGGAGGAGAAATTCACCAGCAGTACGGAAAATCTTCAGGAGCGCTTTGCGGAACTCGCGATTGTGGCGCGTTTTTTGAGGGAGCGGGAAGAGGATGTAGCTGTTGCAGCCAGCAAAAGTGAATGGTTACGACGGGTCAGTGCGTTGCTGATGAATCGGCCTCGCTGGTGGGCCTTCGTCCCGCATAAATTGCAGCAACGCTGGACTTACGGTCGCTTGATGCGACGGGGGCTATTCGACGCACAAGCCTATGTCGCGCTCAATCCTGATGTTGGTTATTCCGGCGTCGATCCACTTAAGCATTATATGATGCATGGAATGGCCGAAGGTCGACCGGTAAATGAGAGTGGAATCCGCTAAGGCCATGACTGCAATCAGCGAAGCCGATATCCGAAGCTTGGGACAATCCGGTATGTTCGATGCCGAATGGTATCAAGCGACTTATCCCGACGTGGCGTTGCTTGGGATGGCTCCGGCCGAACACTATCTTTGGCTGGGACGTAGGCTGGGTCGACCTGGCCGCCCGCGCAGTGACTCTTTGAAAAGTGGAGCTGCGATCCGTGCGGTGAGCGGTCAGGCGGAGAATGGCCGCATTGCTGGCGATGGGGCTGATATTTTGGCATTGGCGCGCTGGTCTGGTTTTGATCCGGCCTATGTGTGCAAGCAGTTGGCGATCGCGGAGAGCCGGGACCGGGAGAAGGTTGCGAAGTATTATTATGAGAGGAGCCGTTCTCTCAACATATCGCCCAATCCGTTGTTCGACCCGGAATATTATCGCCAGGCCAACAAGCTGTCGTTCAAGGATGACATGGTCCAGCACTATCTGTCTGGCGGGGCGGCGGAGCAATTGCGCACACACCGGCTGTTCGACCATGAATGGTACAAGAGCCAGGTTCCGTCAGCGATTTCGTCGCGGGATCTGGTTGCTCATTATTGGGAGCATGGTTATCCTCAGCGGATACTGCCGGTAGACCCGGAGAAGGTGACGATCCTTCCCGAGGTTGTCCAAGCTTTTTTCTCGGGTGCAGAAGGAGGGTCGATCAACGATTTCGATCCGGTTTTCTGCCGTTCCTACAATCCGGATCTTGCGCATCTGGGGGATGTGGAACTGCGCGAACATTATGAGCGCCATGGGCGTTCAGAGAAGCGTGTTGCATCCCTTGCAGTGCTTCTGGCGGAGAGCAAGACATTAGGGCGCTTCGTTCCCTTGGACTTTGATCCAGAGGAATATATTGCACTGCACGCCGATCTGGAACTCGCGTTCCAAGACCGTCCTTGGGGGTCGCTCAACCATTATCTCTCAGGCGGCATGAGCGAAGCGCGCACCTATTGCGAGGCGCAACTCTATGGCCATCTCGATGCGGATGCGCATAACCTCTTGGTAGAGCGCAAATCTGTTCGACGAGCATTGCCGATAGCCCACGAGGATATGGCAAGGAATGGCAAGCCGGCCAGCACTGACGAAGCTATTGTGGCAGACGCCACTGCGAAGGCTTTCACGTCGGCTGATATTTTGGCATTGGCGCGCTGGTCTGGTTTTGATCCGGCCTATGTGTGCAAGCAGTTGGCGATCGCGGAGAGCCGGGACCGGGAGAAGGTTGCGAAGCATTATTATGAGAGGAGCCGTTCTCTCAACATATCGCCCAATCCGTTGTTCGACCCGGAATATTATCGCCAGGCCAACAAGCTGTCGTTCAAGGATGACATGGTCCAGCACTATCTGTCTGGCGGGGCGGCGGAGCAATTGCGCACACACCGGCTGTTCGACCATGAATGGTACAAGAGCCAGGTTCCGTCAGCGATTTCGTCGCGGGATCTGGTTGCTCATTATTGGGAGCATGGTTATCCTCAGCGGATACTGCCGGTAGACCCGGAGAAGGTGACGATCCTTCCCGAGGTTGTCCAAGCTTTTTTCTCGGGTGCAGAAGGAGGGTCGATCAACGATTTCGATCCGGTTTTCTGCCGTTCCTACAATCCGGATCTTGCGCATCTGGGGGATGTGGAACTGCGCGAACATTATGAGCGCCATGGGCGTTCAGAGAAGCGTGTTGCATCCCTTGCAGTGCTTCTGGCGGAGAGCAAGACATTAGGGCGCTTCGTTCCCTTGGACTTTGATCCAGAGGAATATATTGCACTGCACGCCGATCTGGAACTCGCGTTCCAAGACCGTCCTTGGGGGTCGCTCAACCATTATCTCTCAGGCGGCATGAGCGAAGCGCGCACCTATTGCGAGGCGCAACTCTATGGC
>NZ_JAJSSH010000008.1 GCF_021403115.1 Sphingobium sufflavum | reverse complement strand
GCGGCATAGACATAGCTGAGGTCGGCATGGCCGTCGCCGCGACGCGAGGGCGTGCCCACCGCGATGAACACCGCGTCCGCGCCCGCCACCGCCGATGCGATGTCGGTCGTGAAGGACAGCCGACCCGCCGCCGCATTGCCCGCCACCAGATGATCCAGCCCCGGCTCGAAAATCGGGATCTGCCCCGCCTTCAGCGCCGCGATCTTGCGGTCGTCCTTGTCCACGCAGATCACGTCATGACCGAAATCCGCAAAACAGGCCCCGGACACAAGGCCAACATAGCCCGAACCAATCATCGTGATTCTCATGAAGTTGCGACTTTCCGGGATAGTTGATGGAAGATGGTGCAATGCGGCATGAGCCGGGCACCCTAATAAGGCGTCGTCCGACAGATGCAAACCCGAAGCTGAGCGGTAGCCATTTGTTCTGCATTGCAAAAGTTAACGTGGCGCATCGCCCGGAGCGGCCGGGTCATAAGAAAAATCCCCCGGAGTTGGCCTCCGGGGGATTTTCTGACTGGATGAGAAGAAGGCGATGGTCGATCAGCTGCTCGACTTGCCGAACCGCAGGACGTTCGAAACGCGCGGTGCGACGACTTCGTCACGGTACAGGCTGGCCATCGGTTCATCGGCCACTTCGGCCACATGCTCCGAAGAGAAGCCGTTGAACGCCGTCCGCATCGCACAGCCATAGGCGCCCAGCATACCGACCTCGATATAGTCGCCGGGCCTTGCGTCGCCGGGGAGCATGAAGGGGCCAGCCATATGGTCCATGTCGTCGCAGGTCGGACCATAGAAGCTGAAAGCCTCCATCTCCGTGTCGTTCGCTTCGGGGCGCAGCAACTGCACCGGGAAGCGCCAGCCGACATGGGCGGCATCGAACAGAGCGCCATAGGCACCGTCGTTGATGTACAGCTCATTGCCGCGACGCCGCTCCACGCGGACGATCAGCGAGCTATATTCGGCGGAGAGGGCGCGGCCCGGCTCGCACCACAGTTCGGACGAGTAGCTGACCGGCAGGCTCTCGAACGTGCGGTGGATCGTATCGAAATACAGCTCCAGCGCGGGCGGCTCCATGCCCGGATAGACGGACGGGAAGCCACCGCCGACGTCGATGATGTCGACCGTGACGGACGAGGCGACAATGGCGGCGCGCACGCGCTCCATCGCCTGCGTATAGGCGTGGGGACTCATCGTCTGGCTGCCGACATGGAAGCAGATGCCCAATGCGTCCGCGACCTGACGGGTGGCGATCAGCAGTTCCTTGGCATCGACCAGATCGACCCCGAACTTGGAGGCCAGGCTGATCTGCGCATGGTCGGAGGAGACGCGCAGCCGGACGCACAGCTCCAGATCGGTCGCGCCCTTCGTCGCGCGAACGATCTTGTCCAGTTCCTCCATCGTGTCGAGGGAGAAGGTGCGGACGCCATGCTGGAAATAGGCTTCGCTGATCGCCTCGTCGGCCTTGACCGGATGCATGAAGCACAGCTTCGCATCGGGCAGGGTGCGACGGACAAGGCGGACCTCGGTGATCGAGGCCACATCATAATGCGTAATGCCGCTGTCCCAGAGCGTCCGGAGAAGCTCAGGAGACGGGTTCGCCTTGACTGCGTACAGCGACTTGCCCGGAAACTTCTCGACGAAGAACCGTGCGGCGCGGGCGGCGGCCTGCGGGCGAATAAGCGTTACCGGTGCTGCCGGTTTGAGGGAGAGAGCTACCCCCAGCGCGCTATGATGCTTGTACAATTCAAGGGACCTCCAGTGTAGTTCAGCCAATTGTGCTGCCTTGCGGTGGAAGTCCCATGGGGCAGCGAGAGAGCGCGATATATGGCTACGAGGGGGGCCTGTAAAGTATGGGGGTTAAATATTCCCTGTCATGAAACTGTCACATATTGTTCAGGACAGGCGCGCCTTGAAATCCGCGTAGGAGAAGGACCGGACCTCCCGCAACGCCCCGGAATCGCTCTTCCACAGCCAGATGGAGGGGAGGGGGACGCCGTTGAAGGTGTTGGTCTTGACCATCGAATAATGGCCCTGGTCGAGGAAGGCGATGCGTGCCCCCGGTGCGGCGGGCACCGGCAGGGCATAGTCGCCGATGATGTCACCCGCGAGGCAGGAGGGGCCGCCGAGTCGCGTCACCGGCTCACCCGTGCGCTCGCCCAGCATGGCGGGGCGATAGGGCGCCTCGATCACGTCCGGCATGTGGCAGGTGGCCGAAATGTCGGTGATGGCAACGGGCATGCCATTGTCCATCACGTCGAGGATTTCGCCGATCAATATGCCCGCGTCCAGCGCCACGGCCTCGCCCGGTTCCAGATAGAGGGCAAGGCCGGTCTGTTCCCGGATCGCGATCAGGAAGGCGACCAGCGCGTCCCGCTGATAATCGGCGCGGGTGATATGGTGGCCGCCGCCGAAGTTGAGCCATTTCAGCCGGTCGAAATGGGGCGCGAGCCGCGATTCGATGGCCGCCCATGTCCGTTGCAGGGGCAGGAAATCCTGTTCGCACAGGCTGTGGAAATGCAGCCCCGATACGCCGTCGAGATGATCGGCGGTCAGCTGGTCGATGGGGAAGCCCAGACGGCTGTGCGGTTGGCAGGGGTCATATTTGGCGACCTCGCCCTCCGCATGAAGGGGGTTGATGCGCAGCCCCACGTCGAAGCTGTGCCCGGCTGCCCGCGCCGCGTCGAGGATCGGGCGGAACCGCGCGTGCTGCATGGGTGAGTTGAAGATGATATGGTCGGAGAGCGCGCAGATTTCCGGCAGATCCTCCGCCTTGTAGCCTGCGCAATAGGTTGCGACCTCCCGGTCACCGTCCGGCCCGGCATATTCCTCCCGCCCCAGTTTCGCCTCATAGATGCCCGACGCGCAGACGCCGTCGAGATATTCGGCAACCACCGGACCCAGCGACCACATCGAAAAGGCCTTGAGCGCGGCGAGCAGTTTGATGCCCGCCCGGTCCCGCACATCCGCGAGGATGGCGAGGTTCCGCCGTACCGCCGCCTCGTCCACGACGAAGGCGGGGGTGGGGACGCTGTTAAGGTCGAAATGGGCGAAAGCGCCCGGATCACCGGCCTTGGTTTCCATGATGACCTACCCCCGTTCGCCCTGAGCCTGTCGAAGGGCTGTTTTTCCTTGAAGTAAAGTACGAGGCTTCGACAGGCTCGGCCCGAACGGGGTTGGGGCCGTCAGAAGTCCAGCGGACCCTCAAGCTCCTTCACCTGCCATGGCAGGCCATGCTGGTTGAGCATGTCCATGAAAGGATCGGGATCGAGCTGTTCGATGTTGAACACGCCCGCGCCGCTCCACACGTCCTGCATGACCAGCGCCGCGCCGATCATCGCGGGGACGCCGGTGGTGTAGCTGACCGCCTGATTGCCGGTCTCCGCGAACGCCTCTTCATGGTCGCAGATATTGTAGATGTAGAGGGTCTGGTCCTTGCCATCCTTGCCCACGCCGGTCGCGATGTCGCCGATGTTGGTCTTGCCCTTGGTCGTCTCGCCCAGCGAGGCAGGCTCCGGCAGCACGGCTTTCAGGAATTGCAGCGGGATGATCTCGCGGCCCTCATAGATCACCGGGTCGATGCGGGTCATGCCGACATTCTGGAGCACTTCCAGATGCTTGAGATAGGCATCGCCGAAGGTCATCCAGAAGCGCAGCCGCTTGATCTCCGGGAAGTGCGTGGCCAGACTCTCCAGTTCCTCATGATACATGAGGTACATGTTCTTGGGACCGACGCCCTCGAAATCGAAGCTCTGCTTGGTGGAGAGGGCGGGCGTGGTGACGATCTCGCCATTCTCATAATGGCGGGCGGGCGCGGTCACTTCGCGGATGTTGATTTCCGGGTTGAAGTTGGTCGCGAAATGCTGGCCATGGTCGCCGCCGTTGCAGTCGAGGATGTCGAGCGTGTCGATGCGGTCGAACTTGTGCTTTTTCAGCCAGGTCGCGAACACGCTGGTCACGCCGGGGTCGAAGCCGGAACCGAGGACGGCCATCAGGCCGGCTTCCCTGAAGCGGTCCTGATAGGCCCATTGCCAGCTATATTCGAAATGGGCGGTGTCGCGCGGTTCGTAATTGGCGGTGTCGAGATAATGCACGCCCGTCTTCAGGCAGGCGTCCATGATCGACAGATCCTGATAGGGCAAGGCGAGGTTCACGACCAGCTTGGGCTTTACGAGGTCGATCAGCGCGGCCATCTCGTCCACATTGTCGGCGTCGACTTCCGCGGTGCGGATGGTCTGGCCGGTCCGCTCCAGCACCGACTGCGCGATCGCGTCGCACTTGCCCACGCGGCGGCTGGCCAGCGTGATGTCGGGAAAGATGCCGGGGTTCATCGCCATCTTGTGAACCGCAACCGATCCAACGCCGCCCGCGCCGATCACCAGAATCTTGCTCATCCTCGATGCACTCCCTTGTGCTTCAAATCCGTCCCGGCGTCATGCGCCGGAGAAAGGCGCGATATAGGCCATACTCACCGGGACGCAATGCGTAGCGAGGCATCGACCCCATCCCGCACAACCGTCCCGACCCCATGGTCATAAAAGCGCCATCGCGCTGTCACCCCATGGTCACTGCCGCCCTCTAACGGGCCTTCATGACGTTCCGAGGACAATCCTGGGCCAAGGACAATCCCGACAGACGGGCCGACAGACGGAGGGCAAGGGCGCATGAGCAAGACACGGGCAGAGGCGATCGACCGGGCGGTCATCAACCATGACGGCATGACGAAGGAAGGGCTGCTGGAGCGCGCCTTTGCCTTCGCCTTCCGGGGACTGGTCTATGCCCAGATATGGGAAGACCCGGTGGTGGACATGGAGGCGCTGGCGATCCAGCCCGACAGCCATATCGTCACCATCGCCAGCGGCGGATGCAATGTCCTGTCCTATCTGGTGGCGGACCCGGAGCGGATCACCGCCGTCGACCTCAACACCGCCCATATCGCGCTCAACAGGCTGAAGGGCGTGGCGGCGGTCCATCTGCCGGACTATGCCCATTTCCGCCATTTTTTCGGCGATGCCGACCGGGCGGAGAACATCGACGCCTATCGGACCCATATCCGCCCCCATCTGGACGAGACATCGCGCCGATACTGGGAGGGGCGCGACATGGTGGGCCGCCGCCGCATCACCATGTTCGGCAAGGGCGCCTATAAGCGCGGACTGCTGGGCGGTTTTATCGGCGCGGCGCATCTGGTGGCCAAGCTGTACCGGATCGACCCGCGCGACCTGCTGGCCGCCCGCGACCGGGAGGAGCAGCGCGCGATATTCGAGGAACGGCTCGCCCCGATCTTCGACCGGAAATTCGTGCGCTGGCTGACGGACCAGCCCGCCTCCCTCTTCGGCCTCGGCATCCCGCCTGCCCAATATGACGCGCTGGCCGGGGATGCGAAGATGGCGGCGGTGCTGCGCCAGCGGCTGGAGCGGCTGGCCTGCGACTATGACCTGAAGTCCAACTATTTCGCCTGGCAGGCGTTCGGCCGCGGTTATGGCAAGGGGCCGGATGCCCCGGTGCCGCCCTATCTGGACGAGGCGAATTACGAGATCGTGCGCGCTCGCGCGCCGCGCGTCTCGGTCAATCACGCCAATATGACGGACTGGCTGGCGACGCAGCCGGACGCCAGCGCCGACCGCTATATCCTGCTCGACGCGCAGGACTGGATGAGCGACGCGCAATTGACGGCGATCTGGACGCAGATCAGCCGTACGGCCCGGCCCGGTGCGCGCGTCCTGTTCCGCACCGCCGCCGAACCGACGCTGTTGCCCGGTCGCCTGCCCGGCGCGCTGCTGGACCGCTGGCACTATCATGCGGAGGAGTCGCTGAATTATACCCGGCGGGATCGTTCCTCCATCTATGGCGGTGTCCACCTCTATTCGCTGCGGGGCTGAACCGATGTTGGAGACGGGTATCGCGTCGGGGCCGGGCGCGCATGGCAGGCTGATGGATGCGCAATATCGCTGGCAACGGCATGTCTATGACCTCAGCCGCAAATATTATTTGCTGGGCCGCGACCGGATGATCCGCGCGCTGGACGTGCCTGATGGCGGGTCCGTGCTGGAACTGGGATGCGGCACCGGGCGCAACCTGGCGCTGGTGGCGCGCCGCTATCCCGCTGCCTGCCTCCATGGCATCGACATATCGGCGGAGATGCTGAAGAACGCCCGCCGCAATGCGCCCACCGCCCTGCTGGCGCGGGGGGATGCGACCCGGCTCGACGCCGCGCTGTTGCTGAGTCGCTCGCGGTTCGACCGCATCTTCATGAGCTATACGCTGTCGATGATCCCGGACTGGCAGGGCGCGCTGGATCAGGCGGCCCGGCTGCTCGCGCCGGGCGGGCGGTTGCATGTCGTCGATTTCGGTCAGCAGGAGAGCCTGCCGCGCTGGTTCCGGCGGTTGTTGATGGGCTGGCTGGCGCGGTTCCATGTCACGCCGCGCGCCGACCTTTTCGCGGCGGGTGGGGCCTGCGCCGCGCGGCATGGGCTGCGTTTCAGCGCATCGCCGAGCCTGCGCGGCTATGCCTGGACCATGGTGCTGGAGCGCCCCCTGGACGGGGAGGGGGTGTCAGGCGACGCGATCAGTGGCGAAAGAAATCAAAGTCGTCTTTAGGTCCGGTCAGCCGGTCGTAGGCGGCTTGCAGCATGTCCGCCTGCGCCTTCACCCGCCGGAAATGGTCGAGCGGCACCCAATGGCGCGTGTCGTTGAAGGAGTCTGCCGCCCATGTGGTGCTGGCGGACTCGGCCGGTTCGACGGGCGGGGTTGGCTCGACGGGTTCGGCCAGCGCGGCGATCAGGTCCGCCAGCCGGGCGAACTGCGCGCTGGACATGGCGATCTCCACATTCGGCTGGGCATTGGCGACGGCCGCCTTCATCCGCTCCGCCTCGACCCGCGCCATGGCGGCGATGTCCTGACCGATGGTATTCACCCGCATCTCCTTCTCAGGAGCGATATGGTAAAGAATATCCGTTAACCGATGGTAACGATGCCGACAGGCGGGATTTGCCGCCTGTCAGATCGCGCCGGGGCCGTGGTGATGGCGGTGTTTCAGCCGCTCGTTCGCGCGCCACTGGCGACCCATGATCCACAGCGGGACAGCGCCGATCGCGGCGAACAGCATCACCATGCGCAGGAACGGGCTGTGGCCGATGGGCATGGTCACGGCGAGGATGGTGAGTGCGCCGATGAAGAAGGCTGCAAATTCAGGATGATGGACGGGTCGCATCAGCCGCCAGGCGGCGAGGCACAAGAGGATCGCGCACAACAGGCTGCCGAAAATCAGCAGGATGGACTCCGCCACGGTGACCAAAAGCCACATCGCATCTCTCCCCTATTTTTGGGGATACTATGCCCAAAGACCGGTGTTGCAAAGGAGAGAATGGCGTGCGGGAAAGAGGCAGCAGGAGGGCGTGCCGGAGGCATGGGCGTTTGCAGCGCGTGCCTATTTTCAGGGGTTTGCACGGGTCATTGGGATGCAGGACTGGGGTATGCAGGCCATGATGCCACAAGACCGGGTAACGGCAGGCTGGGAGTCGGGGGTGGCGCTTCCGCTGCTCAGGAGCGGCAGGGGGAGGGCAGGCGGAACCAACAGGCTCCGCCCGCCCCGTAAAGGCGTCAGGCCGCCTCGCGCTTTTCCAGTTCCAGCCGGTTCCAGATCTCGGCCAGCGCCTCGACCAGTTCCACCATCATCGCCTCCGTATGGGACGGACCGGGGGTGAAGCGCAGGCGCTCTGTGCCGCGCGGGACGGTGGGATAGTTGATGGGCTGCACATAAACGCCATATTCGGCCAGCAATATGTCGCTGATCCGCTTGGCCTTGACCGGGTCACCGACCAGCAGCGGCACGATATGCGTGACCGTGTCCATGACCGGCAGGCTGGCCTCGCGCATCAACCGCTTCAGCGTCGCGGCGGACGCCTGCTGCCCGTCGCGCTCCACGCTGGACTGCTTCAGGTGGCGCACGCTGGCCAGCACGCCCGCGACCAGTACGGGCGACAGGCTGGTGGTGAAGATGAAGCCGGGCGCATAGCTGCGGATCACGTCGATGATGACCTTGTCCGCCGCGACATAGCCGCCCATCACGCCGAACGCCTTGCCCAGCGTACCCTCAATGATGGTGACGCGGTGCGCGACCTCGTCCCGTTCCGTGATGCCGCCGCCGCGCGCGCCATACATGCCGACGGCATGGACTTCGTCGCAATAGGTGATGGCGTTGAACTCATCGGCCAGATCGCAGATTTCCGCGATGGGGCCGACGTCGCCGTCCATCGAATAGACGCTCTCGAACGCGATCAGCTTGGGCGCGGCCGGATCGGCAGCCTCCAGCAGTTCGCGCAGATGGGCGACGTCATTGTGGCGGAAGACCTGCTTCTCACAGCCCGAATTGCGGATGCCCGCGATCATCGAGGCATGGTTCAGCTCGTCGGAGAAGATGATGCAGCCCGGCAGGATCTTGGCCAGCGTGGCCAGCGTCGCCTCGTTCGAGACATAGCCGGAGGTAAAGAGCAGGGCCCCCTCCTTGCCGTGCAGGTCGGCGAGTTCCGCCTCCAGATCGACATGATAATGGGTGTTGCCGCCAATGTTGCGCGTGCCGCCGGAACCCGCGCCGACATCGTGCAGCGCCTCTTCCATCGCGGCGATCACCTTGGGATGCTGTCCCATGGCGAGATAGTCGTTGGAGCACCATACGGTAATCGGCTTCGGCCCGTTATGCCCGGCGAAACAACGGGCATTCGGGAACATCCCCTTGTTACGGAGAATGTCGATGAAAACCCGGTAGCGACCCTCGCTGTGAAGGCGGTCAATCGCTTGCTCGAAAACCTGCGTATAGTTCATTCTGGCGTTTCCCCGCCTCCCGGCGCGTAAATCCTTTGGCGCGCCATAGCGTTTCACTGTGGCCAAGGCCACTGATAACGGCTCGCAACTGGTCATGTGGCTCGCCTCTTCGTGCCGTTCGCTATCGACCCGTGCCTCTCTGCGTCCGCACAGTCGATGCGACAAAATGTCCTATCCGGCATGGCTGGCAGGATAGGACATCCCGATGCGGTGGGGAAATTAGCGATAGGTCTGAGACTGATCGGGCAAGCCGATCAGCGGGCGGCCATGGTCAGAGAAACTCGATACGCTCCAGTCCGAACTGTGCCAGTCCGGGGCGCAGCGCGGCGACATCGGGATCGTTTTTGGTGAAGACCGCGGTGCCGGGCGTCGCCGTCGCGGGCCAGGGATTGTCCCCGTTCAGATGGGCGATGCGCCGGGCGATACCGTCGCCGCCGTGCAGGAAGGCGAGCGGGCGCGGGGCGGCGGCCTTCAACTCCTCCTCGACCAGCGGGAAATGGGTGCAGGCAAGGACCACAATGTCCATCCTGTCCCCGCCGGGCTGGTCGAGCAGGCCCGCCAGTGCGTCGCGCGCGATGGCCGGGTCGAGCGGTTCGCCGCGCAGCTTCGCTTCCGCCAGGTCGACCAGAGCGGCGCTGCCATGGCGCAGGACGATGCAGTCCGCCCCATGTTCCTGCGCCAGCCGGTCGACATAGGGCTGGCGGACGGTGGCGTTGGTGCCCAGCACGCCGATGACGCGGCTGACGGACTGAAGCGCGGCGGGCTTGATCGCGGGCACCGTGCCGACCACCGGCACGTCGAGCGCGGCGCGCACCCCGGTGAGGGCGATGGTGGAGGCGGTGTTGCAGGCGATCACCGCCATGCGGGGACGATAGCGTTCGACGAGGCGGCCGAGCAGGGCGGGCACGCGCGCGGCGATCTCCGCCTCGCTCTTGGTGCCATAGGGGTATCCGGCCCGGTCGGCTGCGTAGATCACCGGCATGGTGGGGATCAGCGCGCGGGCGGGCCGCAGGATCGACAGGCCGCCGACGCCGGAGTCGAAGAATAATAGGGGAGCGTCGGGCGAAACCGTCATCACAGCCGCTTGCCGCCTCCATGGGGGGCACGTCAACCGTAACAATCTCCGGGGGACGATTTGGATGTCGGCAAGGGGGTGTCGAGAGGATGGCAGGACGGTCGGGGCAGAATGGTCGGGTTCGGTCTGTCCTGCATCAAGGCATCTCGACGGCGCTCGCCCGGAACGGCTAGGAGGGAGGCCGGTTCGATCAGGGGAGACAATGCGTGGATGAGTGGCAAATGCCGGCAGTGGTGATGGCGATCGGCTATCTCCTTGGCTCGATCCCGTTCGGACTGCTCCTGACACGGCTGGCGGGCGGGGGCGACCTGCGCGCCATCGGTTCTGGCAACATCGGCGCGACCAATGTGCTGCGGACGGGGCGCAAGGGGCTGGCGGCGGCGACGTTGATCCTCGACGGGGCGAAGGGCGCAGTGGCGGTCGCCATCGGCGAGCGGCTGTTGCCCGGTGGCGGCGGGGCGGTGCTGGGCGGTGTCATGGCGTTCATCGGCCATTGCTATCCTGTGTGGCTGCGCTTTCAGGGCGGCAAGGGCGTGGCGACCATGCTGGGCGTCACGCTGGCGCTATCCTGGCCCATCGGCCTGATCTTTGCGGCGGTGTGGATCGGTATGCTGGCGGTGACGCGCATCTCCTCCATGGGCGGGATGACGGCGGCGGTGGCGGCCCCCGTGGCGGCCTTTCTGCTGGGTGAGCATTATCTCCTGTCCGGGCTGGGCGCGATGGCCGCGCTGGTGCTGTGGCGGCATCGGGCGAATATCCAGCGGCTGGCCAAGGGCACGGAGCCGCGTGTCGGCAAAGGTGCGGGCAAGGGCGCGGGTGAAGGTTCCGGGCCTGCATGAATTCCGACGGTCAGGATCGGTTCGACCGGCTCCGCCTCATCCGCTCCCCCAATGTGGGTCCGGTCGCCTTTCGCCAGCTGATCGCGCGCTTTGGTTCGGCCGGGTCGGCGCTCCGGGCGATACCGGACATGGCGGCACGGGGCGGCGCGCGCGCCTTTCGCGTGGCGGACGAGCGCGCCGTCTGGGCGGAGATCAAGGCGGTCGAGGGGCTGGGTGGGCGTCACATCTTTATCGGGGAGCAGGGCTATCCCGCGCTGCTGGCGGAGGCGACCGCCGCGCCGCCCGTGCTGATGGCGATGGGGACGCTGGACCTTGCCGAACGGCCGGTCGTTGCGATGGTCGGTGCGCGCAACGCCTCGGCCGCCGCCTGCCGCTTTGCCCGGATGCTGGGGCAGGATGTGGGCGCGCGCGGCGGGGTCGTCGTCTCCGGCCTTGCGCGGGGTATCGACACGGCGGCGCATATGGGGTCGCTGGGCAGCGGCACGGTGGCGGTGATCGCCTGCGGCCTGGATGTCGTCTTCCCGCCGGAAAATGCCGCGCTTCAGGAACGGATCGCGGCCGAGGGCCTGCTGCTGACCGAGCATCCGCCCGGCACCGATCCGCTCGCCCGCCATTTCCCCGCGCGCAACCGCATCATCGCGTGGATGGCGCAGGGGACAGTGGTGGTGGAGGCCGCGCCCCGTTCCGGCTCGCTGCTCACCGCCCGGCTGGCGGGGGAAGAGGGGCGGGAGGTGATGGCCGTGCCCGGCTTCCCGCTCGACCCGCGAGCGCAGGGGTGCAACGCGCTGATCCGCGAGGGCGCGACGCTGGTGCAGTCGGCGGACGATATATTGGAAAGCGTCGGGCGGATCGGCGAGGGCAGGGTGCGCCAGCCCGGCCTGCCCTATGCCGCGCCGCCGCCCGCCGATCTGGCGGAGGGGGAGCGCCAGCGGGTGGTCGGGCTGCTGTCGATGGCGCCGGTCGCGGTGGACGAACTGATCCGCCAGTCCGGCTGCGCGCCCGGCGCGGTGCAGACCGTACTGCTGGAACTGGAGATTGCCGGAAGGCTGACGCGACACGCCGGGGGGCGGGTCAGCCTGAACTAGTGGATCAGGATGCGCTTGACGGGTGGCCCCGGAGCCATTCACCCTCGCGCGTACACGTAAGGGACTGTATCGGGGCCACATGCAACTCGTCATCGTAGAATCGCCGGCCAAGGCCAAGACCATCGAAAAATATCTGGGCAAGGACTTTCGCGTCCTCGCCTCCTATGGCCATGTCCGTGATCTGCCGGCCAAGGACGGGTCGGTCGATCCCGACGATGGCTTTGCGATGGCCTGGGAAAATTATGGCGACAAGGCGCGCCAGTTGAAGGCGATCACCGACGAGGCAAAGACCGCCACGCGCCTGATCCTCGCGACCGACCCTGATCGCGAAGGGGAGGCGATCAGCTGGCATGTGCAGGAGGTGCTGCGCGCCAAGAAGGCTTTGCCGTCCGTCGTTGACCGCGTGACCTTCAACGCCATCACCAAGGCGACGGTGCTGGAGGCGATGACCAAGCCGCGCGAACTGGATACCGACCTGATCGACGCCTATAAGGCGCGGCGGGCGCTCGATTATCTGGTGGGCTTCACCCTGTCGCCGGTGCTGTGGCGCAAGCTGCCCGGCGCCAAGTCGGCGGGCCGGGTGCAGTCCGTCGCGTTGCGGTTGGTCGTGGAGCGCGAGCGCGAGATCGAGGCTTTCGTGCCGCAGGAATATTGGTCCGTCGCCGCCGTGATGGAGCAGGGCGGGCAGGAGTTCACCGCCCGGCTGACCCGCTGGCGCGGCGAGAAGCTGGACCGGCTGTCCATCGGCAATGGCGGCGACGCGGCCAAGGCCAAGGCGGATGTCGAGGCGGGCCGCTTCACGGTCGAGAGTGTCGAGACGAAGCCGCTCACCCGCAATCCTCCGCCGCCCTTTACGACCTCTACCCTGCAACAGGAGGCGGCGCGCAAGCTCGGCTTCTCGGCCAGTCACACCATGCGGGTCGCGCAGAATCTGTATGAGGATGGCGCGATCACCTATATGCGGACCGACGGCGTGCAGATGGACGGCAGCGCCATCTCCGCCGCGCGCAAGGCGATCGAGGCGCGCTATGACGGCGGTTATCTGCCCGACAAGCCGCGCCAGTATCAGACGAAGGCGAAGAATGCGCAGGAGGCCCATGAGGCGATCCGCCCCGTGGAGTTCAGCCGCGATCATGTCGGCACCGGCGACCATGCGCGCCTGTACGATCTGATCTTCAAGCGCGCGATGGCTAGCCAGATGGCGGCCGCGCGGCTGGAGCGGACCACCATCGAACTGCTCGACGGCACGGGGCAGCATGGCCTGCGCGCAACGGGTCAGGTCGTGCTTTTCCCCGGCTTTCTGGCGCTGTATGAGGAAGGCCGCGACGATGCGGAGGATGACGACAGCAAGCTGCTGCCGCGCCTCTCCTCCGGCGACAGCCCGGCGAAGAAGAGCGTCACCGCCGATCAGCACAGCACCCAGCCGCCGCCGCGTTTCAGCGAGGCCAGCCTCGTCAAGCGGCTGGAGGAGTTGGGCATCGGCCGTCCGTCCACCTATGCCTCGACGCTTCAGGTGCTCAAGGACCGCAACTATGTGCGGGTCGAGAAGAACCGCTTCTTTGCGGAGGAGAGCGGGCGTCTGGTGACGGCCTTCCTCGAACGATTTTTCGAGCGTTATGTCAGCTATGACTTCACCGCCGGGCTGGAGGACCAACTCGACGATGTGTCCGGCGGCCGTGCCGACTGGCAGTCGGTGCTGGAGGCGTTCTGGCGCGACTTCAAGCCCAAGACCGTGGAGATCATGGACAAGAAGCCGTCGGAGGTGACGGCGGAGCTGGACACGTTCCTCGCGCCCATGCTGTTCCCGGACAAGGGCGACGGGGTCGATCCCCGCGAATGTCCGCTGTGCCATCAGGGCAAGCTGGCCCTGCGCGGAGGTAAGTTCGGCGCGTTCATCGCCTGCTCCAACTACCCGGAGTGCAAGTTCACCCGCAAGTTCGGCCAGCCCGGCGGCAGCGACGGCGCCGATGCCGGGCCGGAAGTACTGGGTCAGGATCCGGTGACCGGGCAGGACATCACCAGGAAATCCGGCCGCTTCGGTCCCTATATCGAGATGGGCGAGGGCAAGGAGGCCAAGCGCGCGTCCATCCCCAAGGACTTGCCCGATGGCGAACTGACGCTGGACTGGGCGTCCAAGCTGCTGAGCCTGCCCCGGACCATCGGCGACCATCCCGAATCTGGTAAGCCGATCACCGCCAGCATCGGCCGTTTCGGCCCCTATCTGTCGCATGACGGCAAATATGCGAAGCTGTCGGGAACGGCGGAGGTGTTCGAGACGGGCATGAACGCGGCCGTCGTCAAGCTGGCCGAGGCCGCCGCGCGCGGGCCGGGGAGGAGCAAGCAGGAGCCGCTCAAGATATTGGGCAACCATCCCCGCACGGAGGCGGAGATCAAGCTGATGGCGGGCCGCTTTGGCGCCTATGTCACCGATGGCGAAACCAACGCGACCATCCCCAAGAGCATCGACCAAGAGGCGCTGACGCTGGAGGAGGCGGCCCAGTTGATCGACGATCGCGCCGCCAAGGGGCCGCCAAAGGGCAAAAAGAAGGCCCCTGCGAAGAAGAAAGCTCCGGCAAAGAAGGCCGCCGCCGAGAAGGCGACGGGTGAGACCGGGGCTGCGAAAAAGGCCCCGGCGAAAAAGCCTGCGGCGAAGAAGGCGGCGGTGAAGAAGCCTGCCGCGAAGAAGGCTGACGCCGACGGCTGATCTGATCGGTTTTGGGGACGGGGTTTCCTGTTCCCCTGACCGTCATTTCGGGGGAGGCGTGGATGGGGGCTGGCTGCCAGCCTGAGCAGCCCCGCCTAAGCCCCGCTTTCCGCCCGCAGACCGGTCAGTCCTTCTGGCACGCCACGATGGCGGCAATCACGCCCAGCGTATCCTGCGGGTCGCGTACGCGCACGGTGTCCAGGCCGATTTCCTTGGCGGGATAGTCATTGCCGCCGGGAAAGATGGCGTCGCCGATGAAGAGCATCCGGTCCAGCGCAATGCCGCTATGGTCGCGCAGCTTCTTGAGGCCATAGCCCTTGTCCACGCCTTCGCGCGTGATGTCGATGGAGGTCGCGCCGCCCATGTTGATGGCGAGGCCGGGCAAGCGGGTGCGCAGGTCGGCCTGGATGATCTTGCGCTTGGCAAAGTCCGGATCCCAGCTTTCCTTCGCCTCGATGGGGGCCTGCTGGCCGAGTGCGGAGAAGGTGATCTGGCTGCCGCGATCCTCGATCCGTTCGCCCCACAATTGCTCCGGCTGGAAACCGGTCGCGTCGAGCGAGGCCCCGAATTCGCGTATGATCGTCGCCTTTTCCTCGTCGGAGAAAAGTTCGGCATAGACGGTGGACCATTGGCCGTCGCGATGGGTGTAGAGCTTGGTGCCGGTCGTGGGCATCAGCCACAGGCGGGACAGGTCGGCGCGGTCCGGCAACTGGCTGGCGACCTGTTTCTGGAATTGCGGCCAGTCGCCGCCGGAGATGACGGCGACATGCGCGACGGTCAGCAGGTCGGCCAGCGCCTGTCCCATGTCGGGCTTCAGCGCCTGCTTGCTCTCGGCCAGGGTGCCGTCCAGATCGAAGGCGATCAGTTGTTTCATTCTCGTCGCTCCCCTGAGCCGCCGCATCGGCATGGCTGGTCTTGGATGGGCGGTCGCCTATTGCCCCGCTGCCTGCTTGTCAAAAGGACATTGCGCCTGTTGGCGGGGCGGGTCGTTGCTTGTCTGGCAGTAATTTGCACGACGGCCTTTTCCCGACCCGCCTGCGATCCCACATGAGGCGCGATTTCAGGCAGGAGCGTCTTCCCGATGAGCGAACAGACCGACTATGTACCCCCGCGGATTTGGACCTGGGACAGCGAGAGTGGCGGGGCCTTTGCCGCCATCAACCGCCCGGTCGCCGGTGCGACGCATGATGCGGACCTGCCGGTGGGCCAGCATCCGTTCCAGCTTTATTCGCTCGCCACGCCCAACGGGGTGAAGGCCACGATCATGCTGGAGGAATTGCTGGCGGCGGGCCATGCGGGGGCGGAATATGACGCCTGGCTGATCCGCATCGCGGAGGGCGCGCAGTTCGGCAGTGGCTTTGTCGACGTGAATCCCAACAGCAAGATTCCGGCGCTGATGGACCGCAGCGGCCCGACCCCGCGCCGGGTGTTCGAATCCGGGTCGATCCTGCTCTATCTGGCGGACAAGTTCGGCGCCTTCATCCCCGCCGACCTCGACGGCCGGACGGAGGTCATCAACTGGCTGTTCTGGCAGATGGGCAGCGCGCCCTTTTTGGGTGGCGGCTTCGGGCATTTCTACGCCTATGCGCCGACCAAGATCGAATATGCCATAAACCGCTATGCGATGGAGGCCAAGCGCCAACTGGACGTGCTCGACCGGCAACTGGCGGAAAACCGTTATATCGCGGGCGAGGCGTATAGCATCGCGGACATGGCGATCTGGCCCTGGTACGGCCAGTTGCATACCGAGAACAGTTATGGCGCGTCGGAATTCCTCGACACGGGCAGCTACAAAAATCTCGTCCGCTGGGCGGAAGAGGTGAAGGCGCGGCCAGCGGTGCAGCGCGGCCGCATGGTTAATCGCGCGACCGGGCCGGAAGAGTTCCAGTTGCATGAGCGGCATGACGCCAGCGATTTCGATACGCGCACGCAGGACAAGCTGGTCGCGGGCGAGTGACGCCTGACTTGTAGACGGAGAGGGCGTTTCGTCCTGTCCGGCACGGATGGTCATCCGGCCATGAGAAAGGCCCGCTCGCTTGCGAGGGCGGGCCTTTCTCTGTTTGTCGTCGCGAAAGAGTCAGGCAGTGGCGAGCAAGGCCGCCGCGATCTGCCGTCCGGCCTGTTCCTCCCACAGGTCCGCGCCGCCACCCAGCGCCTCGTTCAGCGTCGCGCGCTTGAGGTAGAGGTGGCACTGATGCTCCTCGGTCAGGCCGATGCCGCCGTGGAATTGGACCGCTTCCTCCGTGATCGCATGATAGACGCGGGCGGCATGCGCCTTCAGCGCGCCCGCCTTGACCGGCTGGGTGACGGGGGCGGTGCGGCCCTCGCTGGCGTGGGTCCACAACAGGGCTTCCGCGCTCGCGAGGATGGTCTTCATGTCCGCCGCGCGATGCTTGAGCGCCTGGAACATGGCCAGCGGGCGGTCGAACTGCCGCCGGGTCTTGAGATATTCGACCGACATGTCCAGCGCCGCCTCCGCGCCGCCCAGCGAATCCGCCGACAGGGCGAACAGCAGGTGCGCCTTGAGCGCGGCGACAAGGTCGCTGGCCGTGTTGCTGCCGGCCAGTTCCACGCCCGCGTCCGCGCTGACGCCGGACAGGGTGACGTCGAACAGGCGGCGGCTCTTGTCCCACAGCGGACGCTCGGTCAGGGTGATGCCGTTGGTGCCGATGGGGAGCAGCAGCACGCGCGAATCCGTCACGACCAGCAGTTCGCTGGCGGTGTCGGCGTCGGGCACGGCGTTCAGCGTGCCGGACAGGGTGCCGCCGGCTTCGGTCGCGGTGGCGAAGCGCAGCGATCCGGTCATCAGTTCACCGGCCACGGCCCGCTCGATCAGATCCTGCCGACCGGCCTTCACCAGCGCTTCGATCACCATCATATGCGCGGCGACGGGACCGGGGGCGAGGATGCGGCCGAGTTCGAAATGGATGACGCCCTGCGCTTCCGCGCCAAGGCCCAGACCACCCAGTTCCTCCGGCACGGTCATGCCCAGCCAGCCCATCTCCACGATCAGATCCCAGATCGTGGCGGGATCCTGACCGAGGCCGCCCTCGCCAAAAGCCTTGCGGGCGGCGTCCTGCAATTCCGCCCGGCCGATGCTGTCGTCGCTCATGCGGCGTCTCCCTGAATCGTCCAGTTCTTCGGTTCGCGCGGCATGGCCAGCATCCGCTCGGAGATGATGTTGCGCTGTACCTCGTCGCTGCCGCCCGCGATGGTCCAGGCATAGCTGTTCATGAAATCGGCCATCCAGTTGCCGGTTTCCATGCCGCCGCCAAAGGTGATGGGCGCATGATACTGCGCGTCCATGTCATCGAGGCGCAGGCCCAGCAGCGTAAACTCGCGCAGCACGCGGGAGTAGCGCAGCTTGATGAGGCTCGCCTGCCCGACCTGCTCCTCACCCGCGATGCGCCATGCCAGGAACTGGTCGGCGAGGGCGCAGGTGGCGTCCACGCTGGTCGCGAGGCGACCGAAATCGCGCATGACGCCCGCATCGTCGAGCCGCCCGGTGTCGCGGATCAAGGTCGCGATACGCACCAGCGCGCCGCGCATCCGCTCCGACAGTTCCAGCAGGGTCAGGCCGCGCTCGGACGCCAGCGTCGCCTGTGCCACGGCCCAGCCATCGCCTTCCGCGCCGATCCGCTCGCTGACGGGGATTTCCACCTCGTCGAAGAAGATTTCGGCAAATTCCTCGTCGCCATGGATCTGGTTGATCGGACGCACGGTGATGCCGGGCGTCTTCATGTCGCACAGCAGGAAGGTCATGCCCGCCTGCTTCGCCTTCTCGTTGCTGGTGCGGACGAGGAGGAGGCACTTGTCGGCATATTGGGCGATGGTGGACCAGATTTTCTGGCCGTTGATGACATAGACGTCGCCGCGCCGTTCCGCACGGCAGCGCAGGCCCGCAAGGTCCGATCCCGCGCCCGGCTCGGAGAAGCCCTGGCACCAGGTCTCGCCCTTCAGTATGGCGGGGAGATAGCGTTCCTGCTGCTCCTTGCTCGCGCATTCCAGGATGGTGGAGGCGGCATGATAGGTGGAGACGAAGGACAGGAGGAGGCGCGGCGTGTCGGCGCGGGCCATCTCCTCATAGATCACCTTCTGCTCGGCCAGCGAGCGTCCGCCGCCCGGCCATTCCGCGGGCCAGTGGGGCACGGCATAGCCGCCCTCGACCAGTTTCAGGAACCAGTCGCGCTGGATACGGAAGAAGGCGTCCGGGTCAATGGACTCCTGCCGCCACGTCGCAGGCGCATTGGCGACAAGCCATGCACGCACCTCATTACGCAGCGTTTCGAGTTCGGAAGCCTCCGCCATCACTCCTCCATATTCCCTCTGGCCGACAACTGACGCCCTGTTTCACGGACCGGGGGCCTTTGGCAAGAGTGGGGAGGGTTTCGTCCTCCATAAACGCCATGGCGTAGCGGGAAAGGAGGCCGGGCGGAGGGGCCGGATCAGACCTCCACCTCGATCCTGTCGCCCACGATCCTGACCGCGAACGTCTCGATCGGCTGGGTCGCGGGCGGGTTCATCGGCGCGCCCGTCTCCAGGTTGAAGCGCGCGCCATGGACGGGGCAGGCGATCCAGCCCGCCTTCATCCGCCCGCACTCCAGCTTCTCGTCCGCATGGCTGCACTTGTTGATGACGGCGAAGATGCGGTCCTTCGTATGGCATAGCAGGATGGGCTTTCCCGCTACCTCCACCAGCTTGACCTTGCCCGCCGGCACATCCTCCACATTCGCCACCGGGACATAATGTCTATCGCTCATCGCCTGCTCTCATCGGGGTCGTTCGGTCCCACCTTGCGTGCCCGGCGGGTTGGCGCAATGCGTTGGGCGCACTCTCGCCCGCCAAAGCAAAAGCCGCTGCCGCGCGGGTCATTTCGATTGATCGGCCCAGCGTCGATATGTCGGCGGGCATCGCCGGGCGTACCGGCAGGGGAGAGGCAGTCGTGAGCGAAGCGCAAAGCTATGACGTGGTGGTCGTCGGGTCGGGGGCGGCGGGCGCGATGGCGGCGCTGCGGTCGGCGGACAATGGGTTGTCGGTGCTGCTCATCGAAAAGGCGCACAAGTTCGGCGGCACCTCCGCGACGTCCGGCGGGGTGATGTGGATTCCCAATCATGGCCTCAATCAGGAAGGCGACAGCCGGGAGCAGGTGCTGGACTATCTGGCCGCCGTCACCAGCGGCCCGGTCAATCCGGAACGGCTGCACGCCTATGTCGATGAAGCGCCGAAGATGCTGCGCTATCTGAAGAGCACGGGCGTGGAGGTGATGGCGGCGGCATGGCCCGACTATTTCCCGGACAAGCCCGGCGCCCGCGCCGACCGTTCCGTCATTGCGCCGACATTCGACGGGCGGCGACTGGGCGACGACCGCTATTATCTGATGCGGGAGCAATATAACCGCTTCAAGCTGTTCCACCGCTACACGATGGACCTGACCGAGACCTTCTCGCTGATGATGCAGCACAAGGGCTGGCGGGGCACGGCGGCGAAGATGATCACCCGCTACTGGACGGATTTTTCGACGCGCAGGCTGTCGGGCCGCGACCGGCGCTTTACGCAGGGCGCGGCGTTGATGGGGGCGGTGTTCAAGCAGGTCTTCGACCGGGGCATCGAACTGCGGCTGGAGACGGGGCTGGAGGAACTGGCCGTGGATGCGTCTGGCACCGTCACCGGCGTCACGGTCAGCAGCCACGGGCGGCGGTACGACATTCAGGCGCGCCATGGTGTGATCCTGGCGGCGGGCGGGTTCGAGTGGAACCAGCAATTGCGGGATCGTTTCTATCCGGTGCCCGGCATGACCCGGCACAGCAGCACGCCCGAAGACGCGAATCGCGGTGAGGCCCTGATCGCCGCGGAAAAGATCGGCGCGTCGACCGAACATACGGAGGAAGGCTGGTGGATACCCACCATGACCCTGCCCATGCCCAATGCCTCCAACTTCCACGAAATCCATCAGGCGGCGTTCGACGTGGGCCGTCCGTGGAGCGTGTGCGTCAACCGCAACGGTGTGCGCTTCGTGGACGAGGCGACGGGCTATGACAGTTTCGGACAGGCGATGGTGCGCGACCATCTGGCGACCGGGACGAACATGCCCTGCTGGCTGATCTTCGACGCCAAGTTCCGCCGCAAGTTCAGCGCGGGCGGCCTGATGCCGACCGTCCATACGCCGGACCGGAAAATCCCCGCCGACTGGTGGGACCATTATGTCTGGCGCGCCGACACGGTGGAGGCGCTGGCGGCCAAGATCAACGTGCCGGTGGCGGCGCTGGCCCGGACAGTCGCCAACATGAACGGCTATGCGAAAACCGGCGTCGACCCGGAGTTCGGTCGGGGCGGCAATATCTACGACCGGTTTTTTGGTGACCCGACCGTCACGCCCAACCCCAACCTCGGCCCCATCGACACCGCGCCCTATTATGCGGTGCCGATCAACAATGGCGATCTGGGTACGAAGGGCGGTATCCGCGCCGACGCCCGCGCCCGCGTGCTGGACGGGGAAGGCAAGCCGATTCCCAACCTCTATGCGGCAGGCAATTGCTCCGGCAACCCGTTCGGCAATGTCTATCCGGGTGCGGGCGGTACCATCGGTCCGGCCATGACCTTTGGCTATGTCGCGGCCAACGACATTGCCGAGCGCACGGGCAATGCGCGGGCGGCGGAGTGAGGGGCTTGAGCGGCACTATGACAGAGGGATTGAGCGGGATGCAGGACAAGGTAGCGATCGTTACCGGCGGTGGCGGCGGCATTGGCGAGGCGATCGTGCGCGCGCTCGGCGCGCGGGGCGTGAAGGTGGTCGCGGTCGGCCGCAACCCCGCCAAGCTGGAGAGGCTCGCGGCATCGGTGGGAGACAGTTTCGCCCTGTCGGCCATCGCCGTGGACATCACCGCCGCGGATGCGCCCAAGGCTATCGTGGACCATGCCCTTGCGACTTTCGGCAGGCTCGACATCCTCGTCAACAATGCCGGCTCGTTCAACTTCGGCCCGGTGCACAGCACGACGGACGACATGCTGTCCGAAGTGCTGGCGGTGTCCATGGCCGCGCCGTTCCGCCTCTGCCGCGAGGCGCTGGCCCATCTCGGCAAGGGGGCGTCGGTACTGTTCATCGGTTCGACCTGGGGCATTTACGGCACGCCGGGCGGCGGGGCGTATAGCGTGGTGAAGGCGGGCCTGATCGGCCTGACCCAGACGATGGCGGCGGAATATGGACGGCGTGGCGTCCGCACCAACTATATCGCACCGACCGTGGTGCGGACGGAGATGACCGATGCCTTCTGGGAGTCCGATTTCTTTCAGCGGACCAACCAGGAACTGACCCCGTTCGACCGCGATTGCACGGTGGAGGATATCGCCAACAGCGCGCTGTTCCTCTGTTCGGACGAGGGCAGCTTCATCAATGGCCAGACCATTGCGGTGGACGGCGGTATCTCCACCACCCGCTATGTCGCGCCGGAGGCGATTGCGGCGCAGCGCCGGTAGCGCGGGGGCGCTATGCCATGTCCCTGAATGTGACGCCCCTTGTTTATGGGGCGCAGGCTGGTCTAACGCAGCCCGGAGGCTGGGTTGGGCCAAGGCTGGGCCTGACCAAGGCCTTGTGGAGCGAAGACGGACATGGATTTCAACTGGACCGAGGATCAGCAGGCCTTTCGCCAGAAGCTGCATGATTTCCTCGCAAGCACGCTGCCGGACGATTGGGAGGAGTTTTCCAAACATGGTCCGGCCAGCCCCGCGCTGACCGAGTTCGCGCGCGGTTTCTGCCGCCAGCTTGCCGAAAATGGCATGCTCTTTCCGCACTGGCCCAAGGAGATCGGTGGCGAGGGCCTTGGTCCGTGGGAGCAGCAGATTCTGGCCGAGGTCATGTGGGAGTGGGGCGAACCGCGCGGCGGCCAATATATGAACGTCAACTGGATCGGCCCCACGCTGGTCAAGTACGGCACCGAAGCGCAAAAGGCGAAATATCTGCCTCAGATCGCCAGCGGCGAGATGCTGTGGTGCCAGGGTTTTTCGGAGCCTGACAGCGGGTCCGACCTTGCCTCGCTTCGCACCCGCGCGGTCCTTGACGGCGATGTGTACCGGGTGAACGGGCAGAAGATATGGACCAGCTATGCCGGTCTTGCCGACACCTGCTTCCTGCTGACGCGCACCAGCGACGACCGCAAGAAGGGCATCACCATCCTGCTGGTCCCCATGGACACGCCCGGCATCGTCGTGCGGCAGATCCCCAGCCTGATCGGGGAGGGCGACATTCATGAGGTGTTCTTCGACGATGTGGTCGTGCCCGCCAGCCAGCGGTTCGGCGAGGAAGGGCAGGCGTGGGAGATCATCGGCTTCTCCCTCAAGAATGAGCGGCTGGGCATTCCCCGCTACCATCTCGCGCGCACCGCGCTCGACCGGGCGGTGGCGCTGCTGCAGGAGGCGGGCGAGTTTTCGCGCGACGCCGTGCGGATAGAGGCGGGCAAATGCGCCGCCCTGTGCGAGGCGGCGCGGACCGCGAATTACGCCATCGTGCAACGCCGCGTCGATGGCCTCGACGTTGGCGGCGAATCCAGCTCCGCCCGTTATAATACGGTGATGGCGGAGCGGGCCGTCGCGGAATTCATCGTGGAATTCGTGCCGGAAGCGCTGACCGAGGGGCAGCCCTACCTTAAGATGCACCACCAGCGGGGCATCGTCGCGGGCATTGCCGCAGGGGCCGCCGAAATCCAGCTCAACATCATTGCCAGCGACGTGCTGCAACTGCCGAGGGAACCGCGCTGATGCTGCTGTCACTCACCGATGACCAGAACCAGATTCTCGATTTCGTCGATACGCTGACCAAGCCCTATGCGGGCGTACCGCTGCATGACACCAGCCTCGCGCTGACCAGCGATGCGCTGGATGCGGAACTGGTGGAGGGCGGCTTCCTCGACGTGGCGGCCATTCCGGAACTGGGCGCGGTCACCGCCGCTCTGCTGGTGGAGAAGCTCGCGCGGTTGCCGTTCGCGGTCGAGTCCGCCGCGACGGCTCTCGTGCGGCCCTTGCTCGACCCGGAATTGCCGCGTCCGCTGTGCCTGATCGAGGAGGGACAGCTTCGCAAGCCGGTGCGCTTCCTGAAAGCCGGGGCGACGGTCGTGGTCGTCGGTAAGAGCGGGGTGCGCAGTTTCACCGTGACGGACGACTTGGTGCGCGATGCGGGGGATGAGGTGCTTTACGCCTATCCCATGGCGTTCCTGACCGCCATTCCGGCGGATGTGCGGACGCATGACGTCAGCGCGGACGAGGTGCTGCGGGCATGGCGCGTGGGGCTGGCGGCGGAGTCGGCGGGTCTGCTGGCGGCTGCGTTGCAGAGCGTCACCACCTATTTGTCGGAGCGCAAGCAGTTCGGCCGTCCGCTCGCGACATTCCAGGCGTTGCGGCACCGGCTGGCGGAAGCGCAGGTGATGACCAACGGGGCCTATTGGCTGGCGATGCGGGCTGCCGGGACCGGCGATGCGGGCGATGCGGCGCTGGCCGCGCTGCACGCGCAGGAAGCGGCCAAGCGCGTCGCCTATGACTATCACCAGTTCTTGGGCGCGATGGGCATGACGCTGGAGCATCCGTTGCACCTGTGGACCTACCGGCTCAAGGCGCTGTCCGGCGAACTGGGCGGGCGCGGGGAGCAGGCGCTGGCGGCGGCGGATACGCTGTGGGGCGCTGCGGCCTGATCGCGGTTTCCAGCATGGTGATAAGGATGACGCCCGCCTGATTGTTCAGGCGGGCGTTGTCGTATCGGTGGCTCAGAAGTGGAACTTCGTGCCCACGCGGAAGGTGCGGGGTTCGATGACGCGGCTCAGGCGTCCCTCGACCGGCCCGGAGTCAAAGGCCGGGATGTAGGATTCATATTGATAGGCGATGTCCTTATCCTTGCTGGCCAGCAGGTTGAGGACTTCGCCATAAATCTCCACCCGCTTGCCCTTCCATGCGGCGCGGGCGTTGACGATGGTACTGCCGGAATCGCGGCTGCTATTGTCCTCGATCAGCGGATAGGGGCCGAGGTGGCGGACGCGGACGCTGGCTTCCCACGCCGGGAACACGATGGCGGCCCCGGCGGATGCGGCATTTTCGAACGCGTTGGGGATATGGTCGCCATTGTCGTAGCGGGCGTGGCTGGCGGTGTAGTTGGCGTCGAGCGCCAGCCACTGCAGCGGTCGCCAGAACCCTGCCAGTTCGAAACCATGGCGGCGGCTGGCCCCCGATGGCTCCACCGCGTTGGAATCGCCGACGAAGCGCAACTCGCTGCCGACATCCAGCCAGTAATAGGCGGCGGTCAGCGTTGCGCCCGCCGTCTGGATGCGCGCGCCCAATTCCTTGCCCGTGCCGCGCACCAGCGTGGGGACGGGCGTGTCACGGTTCACCGCTCCGCGCACGTCGTTGGAATGGAAGCCCCGGCCCCAACTGGCGTAGAGTTCGACGATGGGCAGTGCCTGCCACGCCACCGATGCCTTGGGCGAGAGGATGGAATCATGGCCGCTGCCTTTGCCCAGCGTGGCGGCCACGGCGTCCCTGGCCCGCACGTCATAATGATAATAGTCGCCGCGCAGGCCGCCGATCACGCGCACCCCCGTCACCGGTTTCCACGTCGCCTCGCCATAAAGGGCCGCTGACAGTTCATTGACCCGGAAGCCGCCGAGCGAGTCCACGAAGGCGCGGTTGGCGGTGCGATGGACGCCGACATTGCCGATCGCGTCATAGCGGTTCTCCGTGCCGAGGGTGACAGCGAGGGCAGGCGTGACCTCCCAGTTCTTCTCGCCGCGCAGGCCCAATACCCAGCGCCGGTCGAACTGGCGGATCTGCGCGCTGGTGCCGTCGGTGTTGGCATAGGTGGGGTTCGAATACATCGACCAGTCGTAAAACTGGGCATAGGCGTTGGCGCGCCAGTCCGACTGGACCACCGAAACATTGCCGACGAACCGCGTCGTCTCGCCACGTGCGGAGGGATCGGGCGAGCAATAGGCGTCGGGGCAGAGGGCGGAGCCGATGATGCGTTCGGGGATCTGCTCCGTGGGATTCCAGCTGGCGTGATAGCCATGCAGGGTGACGGCCACCTCTCCCGTGCCGGTGGGCACGCGATATTTGCCGAAGCCGCTATAGTGGCGCAGATTTTCCGGTTCCTGCCAAGGTCCGTCATAAGCCTTTGCCTGCACCACCAGCGTCAGGTCGCCGGGACCGACATCATGGGCGGTGCCGCCCGCCGCGACGCGCCGCCAGCCATAGGAGCCGCCTTCCGCCGAAATCCAGGGCCGGTCGAAACCGTCGATGGTGGACATATAGGCGGCGCCCGCCAGCGCGAAATCACCGCCATCGGCGCGATACGGTCCCTTGCGATAATCCTCCCGCGCGACGATTTCCGGGATGAGGCCGTTGAGGTCGAGATAGCCCTGGCCATGGCCGTGGGTCCGCAGGTTCATCTGCACGCCGTCGATATAGGTGGTGAAGTCCGAACCATGGTCGAGGTTGAAGCCGCGCAGGAAATATTGATTGGCCTTGCCACTGCCCGAATGTTGCGCGGCGACCATGCCCGGCACGGCCTCCAGCAGTTCCGCCACGCGCAGCAGGGGACGCACGAGCAGGTCGGACCCGCTGACGGTGCCCTCACTGGCGGCATGGGCGATACCGATCTTGGCCTCGCCGCGACCGAAGACGAGGATTTCGGGTGTGCCGGCTTCGCTGGTGGTTTTGCTGCCTGCGCTGGCGGTTGCCGTTTCCTCCGCATAGGCCGCATGCGCCGGGAGGAAGAGGGCGAACGCGCAGGCCGTGGTCAGCAGGCGCGTGGTGGGCAGGCGGTAAGCCTGTGTCGATGTTATCGATGTCATGGGAAAAACACTCAGGGCGCCAAGCGACTGGAGGCGGAGGCGTGCCGTCCTGCGACGGTCGACGCGCGTCACCGGCCGGACGCCACGGGCGACCGGTACGCGAACCGATGCGGCCTCCACCGCTCGTTCGTCGCTCAGACGGAGTTCACCGTGCCGCGGCCATCCCCTGGACCCAGGCAAGAGCGACCAGACGCCGGCAGGTCTCCTGGCTCACGGGTCGTCGCTCGATACATGGCCTTCCCAGGTCTCGCATGATTTAGCGTCCGACCCAGTGGCTGGCGGCAGGACGATGGTCCGCCGCCGATATGCATTTCGCTCGCCGCTTACAGTTGCAGGGACAGCCGTGGCTTTGGTTGCCCCCGTATCGGGTGGCATCCGCACCACATTCCCATTCAAGCCCCTTGCGGGGCACCGACGCGATCATGCCCGGCCGACCGGGCAGGGCGTTGGTTACAAAGGCGAACCGATTTCCGCAAGGTGGATTGCGGAAAAGAACTGGGTCAGGCCGCTGCGTCGTACAGTTCCCGTTCCTTGCCGATCAGGATGTTGGCGAGGAACCAATATGCCTCTCCCCAAGCGGCGAGCAGTTCGTCGGTCGCGGCTTCCGCGCCCAGCACATCGCGGATGGCGGGCAGGAGAGCGTTGGCGACATGGGGATAATGTTCCGCCTTCACGCCTGTTTCGACATGGCGGGCGACCATGCGCTCCACCGCCGGGGTCAGGTTCTGCAACTTGTCGATATTCTGGGCATAGGCGAGGATCGCTGCCGCCAGCCGCTTGGGCTGTTCGCCGCTTTCCTGCGCGGCCTGATCGAAAAGCGCCTTGATGTCCGTGTCCACGAACAGCCGCTCATACATGCGTTGCGTGATGGCGAGACCGTGGCTCTGGAGGGCGGGTGCGCTCGCCTTGACGATGGCCATGGTTTCGGGGCTGAGGGCTGCTGCAGTGCTCATGGGACGACTCCTCTAAACATGTATTATGGATGCATCTATACGAGAGTCGTTTAAACATGTAAAGATGGTGCATGTTATTGGATGCCAGAAACGATCCCAAATGCGCCTGACCCGCTACACCGATTATGCACTGCGCATCCTGCTGCACACCGCCACCGCGCCGGATGGACGCACGTCGATCGCGGCGATTGCGGAGCGGCATGCGATTTCGAAAAATCATGTGATGAAGGTGGTGAACCAGCTCGCCAACGATGGTTTTTTGAAGACGGTTCGTGGGCGGGGCGGGGGGCTGCAACTGGCGCGCCCGGCGGAAGATATCCGCATTGGCGAGGTGGTGCGGCGGACCGAGCCGGAGTTGCAGGCGGCCGATTGTGGCGCTTGCATGATCCGCGCGGGATGCGGCCTGACCCCGATATTGGGCGATGCGATGCGGGCGTTTATCGAAACGCTGGACCGGGTGACACTGGCCGAGGCGGTGCGGCGGTGCGAGCCGGGCCTGTTCCCCTTGTTCGGGGAATTGGGCTGATCCGGGTGACCGGCGGTGCGGCCTAATCCACCACCCTGCGGGCGGCAAGGTCGGCCAGTTCCGCTTCCGACAGGCCGAGCAGTTCGCGGTACACATAATCGTTATGTTCGCCGAGCAGGGGCGCGCCGCGTTCCACCTTTGCCGGGTCGGGGGTCATGCGCCAGCTTGGACCGATGATCGGGCGGCTGCCGTTGCGATGGTCGCTGACCATGCGATAGCCCTCCCGCCCCCAGAGATGATCGTCGGAACAGAGGTCGAGCGAACTCTGGCTGCGGAAGGCGGGAACGCCCGCATGGCGGAGGCGGTCGGCCAGATGGCTGGCGTCCTGGGACGCCGTGGCGGCGGAGAGGGCGGCGTCGAGGGCGTGGCGGTTGGACAGCCGGTCGGGGAGGGTGGCGAAGCGCGGGTTCGCGGCCAGTGTTCCAGCGCCGAGGGTCTGGCATAGCGCCTGCCATTCTGGGTCGATGGCCACCGCGATGCTGATCCATTCGCCGTTCGCGCAGGGGTAGGTGCCATGGGGCGCCATGTCGGGGTGATGGTTGCCGTCGGCCTCCGGCACCGCACCGGTTACGCTCCACGCGAAGAGACTGTCGCCCACGAGGCTGGTCATCGTCTCGACGGCGGAAAGGTCGATATATTGGCCCTCGCCGGTGGTTTCGCGGTGGTGGAGCGCGGCGAGGATGGCGAGGGCGGCGCAAGCGCCGACGCTGCTGTCGCCATAGCGGATGTTCATGCCGCGCGGCACCTCGCCCTCATGCCCGACCAGCGCGGTGAGGCCGCTCAACGCCGCAAAGCTGGGGGCGTAGCCGCTCTGATAGCCCAGCGGACCGTCATTGCCCCACATCTTGATCGAGAGCTGGATGATGTCCGGTTTGATGCGGCGCAGTTCCTCATAGCCGAGGTGGGAGCGTTCCATCGCACCGGGGCGGATATTGTCGATCACCACGTCGCTCTGCCCGACCATGCGGCGCAGGAGGGTCAGCCCTTCGGCGGTTTTCATGTTGAGCTGGACCGACAGGATTTCCTGGTTGATCGACTGGAAATAGGGGGCGCTGTCTCTGTCGACGCCGCCATAGGCGCGCATCTCGTCGAGGTTGGTGGCGCTCTCCACCTTGATGACCTCCGCACCGAGATGGGCGAGCAGCTTGCCCGCATAGGGGCCGGCCCAGACCTTGGTGAGGGCGAGGATGCGGATGCCGGCGAGGGGACCGCCGCGATCGGGGAGGGGCATCAGGCGGGTTCGCTTTTACAGGTTTTACAACCGAAAGGGGGTAAGGACGGGGCGGGGGTAAGGTGGATGGGCGTAGCGCTCATCCGGTAGGGTGCGGTGGGGCAGGCGACCGGGCCGAAGACGGGGTGTTGGATCGTCTGGAAGAAGCCGCGGTGGACGAATTGTTCGTTGCAGACCAGATCGGCGGCGATGTTGACCGGGACCATGGCGACGCCCCGTTTCTGCGCGGCTTCCGACACGGCGACTTTCGCCTGACCGGCGCTCCATTGCGCGAAATGAACGCGGAACTCGGCCACGCGCTCCCTTGTACAATGAAACTCCAGCCAGTCGTCCGGGAAGGACTGCGCCCATTCCGGCTGGCCCATCAGGTCCAGCAGGCCGAGCCAGTGCGCCTGTGTGGTCATGAACAGGAAGACATGGCCGTCGCGCGCCGGGAAGCTGGTGCCGGGGCCGCCCATGTCATAGGCGCCGCGATCCGCGCCCGGCTCCGCCTCGCCCGCCAGCATGCGGCCCAGCACGGCGTCGGTGCGGTTCACCTGCACCTGCACCTCCGAAATGTCGATGAACTGGCCCTGCCCGGTGCGGCGCTGGCGCAGGAGCGACGCGAGGAGAGCGGTGGCGGCGTCGATCCCCGCCTCATAGTCGGAGAGGAACCGGCCCGCCCCCTTGAGCGGCGGCTTGTCGGGTGGCGTCTCGCTGGGCGAGTGATAGGCCCATCCGCCCGCATTGATGACGTTGATCGACCGGGCGATCTGCCATTCCGGCGGCGCGCCCTGCCCGAAGGGGGTGACGATGGCATGGACCAGCCGGGGATGCGCCGCGGCGATGGCGGTGGAGGTCAGGCCATGCGCGGCCCCCCACCGTTCGTCATGATCGTCCACCAGCGCGTCGGCGCGAGCGAGCATCCGGTCGAGCAGGGCGCGGTCGGCGCTGTCGGCCAGGTCGAGGACGACCGATTGCTTGCTGGTGTTGAGATAGTGGAAAAGGGTGCTCTCCCCCCGATGACATGGTCCCATGTGCCGGGTGGGCGCGCCGCCGGGCCGCTCCACCTTGATGACCGTCGCGCCAAGGTCGGCCAGCAGCTTGGCCGCATATTCCCCCGCCGGGCGCTCCGCGATTTCGATGAGGGTGAGGCCGTTGAGCGCGCCGGTCATAAGGACAGTCCGTCGTCGATGGTGAAGGTCGCGCCGGTGATCTGGCGCGCACGGTCGGAGAGGAGATAGAGCGCCATGTCGTCCAGCGCGTCCGCGTCCAGCAGGCGGCGGCGATGGGTGGCGGCCACATCCGCCTGTCCACGGGGGGAGGCGAACCAGTCGGCGTTGATGTCCGTCGCGATCCAGCCGGGTTGCAGGATGTTGACGTTGATCCCCTGCCGCACCCATTCGCGCGCGAACTGGCGAGCGAGATGGGCAAGGCCCGCCTTGGTCGCGGCATAGAGGGCGTCGCCGGTGCCATTCTGTTGCGCCGTGATCGACCCGATCAGGAGGATGCGGCCATCCTGCCGATCCGCGCTGCCCGATGCGATCAGCCGCCGCGCGCCCTCCCGCGCGACCAGATAGGTGCCGAGCAGGTTGGTGTCGATCACGCTGCGCAGGCCCGCCACCGGCACGTCCGTCGAGCGGCCGCCGGTGCCGGTGCCCGCGTTGCAGAGGATGCCGGTGACGGTGCCGAAATGCGCCTCCGCCGCGTCATAGGCGGCGATGACGGAGGGTTCGTCGGTCACGTCGAGGGGGATGGCGAGGGCTTGTCCGCCCGCCGCGATGATCCGCTGCGCGAGGGCCTCTGTCCGGTCGGTGCGGCGCGCGCCCAGCACGACGCGCGCACCCGCCGCGCCGAGCCGCCGGGCAAGGCCCGCACCGATGCCGGATGAGGCGCCGGCGACGAGGATCGTCCTGTCCTGTACGGAGGTGATAGGTGCCTGGGTCACGGGCGCCGCATACGTTCCCCGTCGAGGGGCAGGGGCGGCAGGGCCATATATTTGTCCACCGCCCGCTCAAAATGGCGGATGCGGATCTCCTGATAATCGGCCAGGGTGATGCCGGACTTGGCGCTGGCCTCCAGCCCCTCCTGCTGGGCGTAGAGATTGTCGGTGTCCTGATCGAGGATCTTGCCGAAGCCGGGGTCCATGCCGACCGATTCCATGAAGCTCTGGTCATCGCGGAGGATTTCCGGTTCGGCGGGGTCGGGCCGGTCCGCGCCGTCGGGCACGGGGCGCATGAACATCACCTCGAAGATGCAACGGCGATGGTCGCGGGCGTCCGGGCGGAAGCGGTAGATCATCGGCAGGGAGATGCCGGGGAAGAGATAGAGGTTGGGGAACATGGTGTAGCTGTAGGTGTCGAGCAATTCGGTGTCCGACACATGGGCCAGACTGGTGTTCGCCGCTTTCTCGAACAGGCCCCGGAACATGTCGGCCATCACCTGTCGTGCGCGTTCGCCCTCCTGCAACTGCGGCTTGGTGCCGCCCATGGCGCTGCTGTCGCCCATGGTGAAATTGTCGATGATGTCCTGTTCGCTATACTGGCCATAGAGCTTTGGGCTGACTACGCCCAGCGTCGAGATGAAGCGGTTCACATGCTCGCCATAGACGTCATATTGCGAGTTGACGTCGCCATTGGCGGGCGCGACCTGCGGGTGGGTGTCGCCGACATGATAGGCCTCCTGAAACGCCTCCACCACCAGTTTCCAGTTGGCGGGATAGCTTTTCTGGACATGAAGATAGATGTAGCGGTTCTCCAGCTTCCATGCCGCGAAATGGGCCATGATCTCCGGCCCGAAATAGTCGGCAAGGGTGGGTGCGTCCGGGTCCATGTTGAGGAAGACGAAGCCGCCCAGCGTCTCCACCCGCGCTTCCGGCAGGGTGGCCTTCGCCTGATCGACATGGGAGAAGTCCCACTGGCAGGGGATGGATGTGTTGGTGCCGTCGAGGTTCCATGTCCAGCCGTGGAAGGGGCATTTGAGGTCGTTGGCGAAGCCGGTGGTGCCGGACGGCTTCAGCTTTGTGCCGCGATGCAGGCAGGCGTTCACATAGGCGCGGATTTCCGTATCGGTGACGCGGGTGACGATGAAGCTGTACGGGCCGATGTCATAGACATAATAGTCGCCGACCTCCGGGATATGCTCCTCCCGGCAGGCCATCTGCCATGTGCGGGTCCAAAGGCGATCGAACTCGCCGCGCTGGAAGGCGGGGTCGATGTAGCGGTCCTTCGACACGTCCGCGCTGCCCAGATATTCGTAGGATTCGGAGGCGGCCCATGCGGGGGCGGGGACGCGGTCGCGGGCGATGATCTCCTGCGTGCTTTCGGCGGGGCAGCGGGCCGTTCCGGGGGCGAGGGTGCCGGATTCGAGGTTCATGGGGTCGGTCTCCGTGGTGTCGGGTCAGGCGGCGATGCCGGAATGGGCGGGCGTGCGGGCCGGTTCGCTGGCGGGGGGCAGGGTGAGGGCGGGGGCGAGTTTGTGGATCGCGCCGTCCTTCATGATGAGGGCCAGACGGCTGTGCTCGGTGAGGAGGGCGATGTCCTCCAGCGGGTTGCCGTCGATGAGGAGGAGGTCGGCCAGTTGCCCCGCCGCCAGCGTGCCGAGATCGCCCTCCGCCCGCATGGCGAGGCCGCCGTTGCGGGTGGCGCACAGCAGCGCGTCGGCGGGGGCATAGCCATAATAGCGGACGAAGAATTGCAGGTCGCGCGCCTGCTCCCCCTGTTTGCTCCAGCCGAAACCATAGTCGCCGCCGATCAGGTGGCGGATGCCGCGCTTGCGGAGTTCGGTGTGGGTCTTGATGCTGTTCTCCAGCAGGTCCGGGATGTTCATATGGCCGCCGACTTCGGGGCTGAGGCCGTGGGCGGACGCCTCGCCGTTCATGATCTGGTGGAACAGGCCGACGGTGGGGACGACGAAGATGCGCTCGCGCGCTTCCTCCATCAGGTCGAGCAGTTCCTCATCCGCATATTCGGTGTGGAACAGGCCGTCGACGCCCGCGCGGACGCAATGCTTCGACCCTTCGATAGAGCGGGTGTGGGCGTTGATGCGGCGGCCATAGGCGTGCGCCGTCTCCGCCGCGACGCGGATTTCCTCGAAGGTCATCGGCGTGGTGTGACCGGGGGTGGAGGGGTAGAAGGGGTCGCCGGACACGTCGAGCTTGATATTGTCCACTCCCTCCCGGCAGTGGAGGCGTACCGCGCGGCGCATTTCGTCGGCGCCGTCGACGATGGTGGCGGGGCCGCCGGGGCGGGGATCATGTTCGCGCCCCTCGTCGCCCATCGCGCCGGTGACGCTGATCTCCAGCCCGCCCGCGCGGATGCGGGGACCGGGGAGGCGGCCGGCGTTGACCTGGTTACGCACCGCGACGGCGAGGCGCAGCTTGGCCTCCGACGCTCCGTACGCGGAGGTGAAACCGGCGTCGATCAGCGCCTTTGCCCCGCGCGCGGCGGTGAAGACCTGTTCCTCCGGCGTCGGCGTGATGAGATCCTCGGTCCGGCACACATTCTCGAACGACAGATGCGCGTGCCCTTCCGTCATGCCGGGCATCAGGAAACGCCCCTGCGCGTCGATCAGCGTGTCGGCGGCGGGACGGGAGGCGCTTCCCGCTGGGGTGACGGAGGTGATGCGGTTGCCGTCGATCATGAGGTCGCCGACGAAAGGCGCAGCGCCCGTGCCGTCAAAGATCGTCGCGTTCGCGATGCATGTCGTTGCCACCGAAGTCCCTCCTCCGCGCCGGTTGGGGTCCGGGCTGCCGTATTGGAGCGTCGAAATTAGGGGATCGGGGCGGGCGACCCAATGACTGGACGCGCAGGGGGCGTGTCCCCTGACGGTGACGGCGGGCGGATTGCTGCGCCTCCGGTCAAGTCTGCGCGCCGGGCGAGCGATTTCCAGCGGGGCGGGGATGGGGCATTGCGAGGGGACAATCAGGAGCGGATTTCCCATGGCAGCGTTGACAGTCACCTTCATCGAAACAGACGGCACGGAGCGGGCGATCGACAATGTCGATGCCGGGCCGTCCCTGATGGAAGTGGCCCGGAACAGCGGTATCGCGGGCATCATGGGCGATTGCGGCGGTGCCTGTTCCTGCGCGACCTGCCATGTCTATATCGATGAAAGCTGGCTGGAGCGGGTCGGCGCGCCGGACGACATCGAGTATATGATGCTGGATATGGTGGCGGACGTGCAGCGGGATAACAGCCGCCTGTCCTGCCAGATCAGGATGCGCGAGGAACTGGACGGGCTGCGGCTGACGGTGGCGCCGCTGCCGGGCTATTGACGGGGTGGTGGAGCGGTTCGGCCGCCGCTTTGCCGATTTTCGGCGTTGCTTCGCTGCGCTGGCAATGACGAGGGGGAGGGCGGAGGGTGGGGCAACGACCCCCCTGACGCCCACCATTGCCCCGTCGGGCAAGGGCCATGTCGAGGCGGGTCATGGTGCCGGGCGGCGCACCCCTCCACTATGATGGCCTGCCGCGTCCAAGGGGCGTGTGACGACATATGAGAGGAAGGAAGCGCGATGGCGTCTGTCGAGGCCGAGGGTCTGGTGAAGGGGGGATGCCCGGTGGATCATGGTGCACAGGATCATGGAGCGGTGCTGGCCGGGGCCACGCTGAAAGACCCGGCGATCCTGGCGCATCCCAACGCCTATTATGCGGCGATGCGCGCTGAGGCGCCGGTCCATTATGACGAGAAGCTGGGGATGTACCTCGTGTCCCGTTACGAGGATTTGCAGAAGGTCTTTGCCGATCCGATCACCTTTTCCGTCGAGCAGGGCTTCAAGCATATCTATGGCGGCGCCTATTTCGAGGAATTCAAGGCGATCATGGAGCGGGACGGCGGCGGGTTCTTTCCCGACGCGATCATGAGCGATCCGCCCTATCACACCCGCGTCCGCAAGCTGATGGAGAGCGCGTTCACCGCGCACCGGGTCAAGGAACTGGAACCGCGGATCGCCAAGGTCATCACCGATTTCATCGAGGGGATCGCCGACAAGGGGCGGGCCGACGCGGTGGAGGATTTCGCCGTGCCGATCACCATCCATGTGATCTGCGAGCAACTGGGCCTCGACCATTTCGACGCCGCCAAGGTCAGCCGCTGGTCGCAGGCGGTCACCGCGCAGATCAGCGCGATGCAGGACCATGCCGCGATGGTGGAGAATGCGGCGCATATCTGCGACCTGCAAAATTACCTGATCGCCCGGATGAAGGAGCGGGAGGACAATCCGCGCGAGGACATGATTTCCGATGTGGTCCATGCCCGCTCGCCCGATGGCGACGGCGCCGCGCTGACCTTTGCCGAGGCGGTGTCGCTGGTGCGCGCCATATTGATTGCGGGCAACGACACGACGGCGACGGCGCTGACCAACCTGATCTTCATCCTGGCGACGCAGCCCGCCATCGCGCAGCAGTTGAAGGAGAATGTGGATGACGAGCGGTATCTGAACCGCTTTGTCGAGGAACTGCTGCGGGTCGAGCCGCCGGTGCGGGGCCTGTCGCGCATGACGACGCGCGACGTGGAACTGGGCGGTACGCTGATCCCCGCCCATTCGATGATGCTGAACCTCTATGCGTCGGGCAATGACGACCCCAATGTCTTTCCCTGCCCGCGCGATTTCGACGTGAACCGGCCCAATGTCGGGCGGCAGGTGGCGTTTGGCGGCGGCGTGCATCGCTGCATCGGGCTGGCGCTGGCGCGGATGGAGATCAAGATCACCGCGCGCGAGCTGGTGAAGCGGCTGGACAATCTGACGCTGGACATCGCCATCGAGGACATCACATACCTGCCCAGCGTGGCGACGCGCACGATGCAGCGTCTGCCGATCACATTCACGCGGCGCACGGTTTAAGGAACGGCAAGTGGGTCAGGAACTGGCAGGCAAGGTCGCGGTCGTCACCGGCGGCGCGGGCGGCATCGGCCGTGCGACGGTGCAATTGTTCGTGGTGGAGGGGGCGAAGGTCGTCATCGCCGACCGGGACGTGGCGGCGGGCGAGGCGCTGGCCGCACGGCTGGGCGATGCGGTGGTCTTTCTGGAGACGGATGTGGCGGACGCCGACGCGGTGCAGGCGGCGGTGGACAGGGCGGTCGATCATTTCGGCGGCCTGCACATCATGTTCAACAATGCTGGCATGTCCTGCGGCGCTTATCCGCAGTTCATTGACGACCGGCTGGACGATTTCCAGCGGGTGATGGCGGTCAACCTCTATGGCCCGATGATCGGCACGCAGCGCGCGGCGCGGCATATGAAGGACCATGGCGGCGGCGTCATCCTGACCAACGCCTCCATCGCGGGGATGCTGGCGGGCAATGCGATGATGACCTATCGCGCGTCGAAGGCGGGGCTGATCCATTTCAGCAAGTCGGCCGCCATCGACCTGGCCCAATATGGTATCCGCGTGAACTGCATCGTGCCGGGGCATATCCGCACGCCGCTGTCGAGTTTCGGCGATGGCGTGACCGATGCCACGGCGGCGCGGCTGGAGGCGGCGATCGACGCGGTCTATCTGTCCAACCAGCCGCTGAAACGGCGCGGCCTGCCGGAGGATGTGGCGGAGGTCGCCCTGTTCCTGGCGAGCGACCGGGCGCGGCAGGTGACGGGCATCGCCATGCCGGTGGAGGCCGGGGTGACGGCGGGCGACCCGGTCAATCATTTGCAGGATATTTTCGACGCGCGGGTGAATGTGCTGGGGGCGTGAGATTCGACCGCCGACGGGACGCCGCGCCATCCAAAATCTTGACAGACGGGGCGCTATGCGCGACCGGGCTGGGACGGTCAGGAGTGAAGCAGATGTCCGCGCGAATCTATCAGATACCCAAGAACGCCATGCAGTCCGGCCGTGCCCGCACATCCACCTGGATGCTGGACTATGAACCGGCGGAGGCGAAGAAGCCCGACCCGCTGACCGGATGGGCCGGCTCCGGCGATACGCGCGAGCAGGTGAAGCTGGGCTTTCCCACGGAAGCCGCCGCGCGCGCCTACGCCGAACGCTATGGCATCGCCTATCATGTGGTGGCGACGCCGCCGCGGGCGCTGAAGATCCAGGCCTATGCGGATAATTTTCGCTGAGGTGAGGGGGTGAAGGGCGGTGCGCCGGGGCGATTGGCGACCGGCTGCCGTTTGGCCTGCGCTGGTTTGAAGCGCAGGCGCGGTTCCCGAAGACACTATGGTCCTTCGACATTTACGAGCGGCGCGCGCCTCGCTTGAACGGGGCGAACGGGTTTTGCGAGGCGTGGATGGTTGTCGCGGTCATTTTCTGCGTCATCCCGAACGTGATCCGGGATTCCGCTTACGGACTTGATACCGCGATCTGAAAAGAGGCTGGACCCTCCGGGGTGACGAGAGGTGGTGGCTTTACTCCTCCCCGTCAAACCGCCGAAAATCCCTCGCCCAGCAACAGCAACAGCTTGACGTCGATGGCATAGCCCTCCGCCCGCCGTTCGGCGAGCCAGGGTTGCAGCCCGTCGAGGGGGACGCGGTGGACGGTGATGCCTTCGCCCGCCGTGCCGCCGCCGTCCCCCACGCGGGTCAGGCCATGGGCGCGGAACAGGGTGAAGCTCTCCGACACCATGCCTGGCGACGAATGATATTGGCCGAGATCCTCCATGCGCGCGGCCTGATAGCCGGTTTCCTCCTCCAGCTCGCGCGCCGCGGCCAGGGCGGGGGCCTCGTCCGCCTCCGCCCCGTCGCCGACCAGCCCGGCGGGCAATTCGATGCAGGGGCGGCCCAGCGGCACGCGAAATTGCTCGACCAGTATGACGTGACGATCGTGCGGGTTGGCATCCGCCCCTTCGTCGATGGCGAGGATGACGGCCGCGCCGATCCCGCGCGAACGGCTGACATATTCCCAGCGGCCGCGCTGCTTGGCGATGATGAAGCGTCCCTCCCAGCGGACCTCCTCCGGCAGGGTCATGTCGTCGTGGGTCGGTGCGCTCATAATAGGATCAGCCTGTCGGGGAGTTCGTTGGGGTTAGCGCCGGTGGCGGGCAGGTGGCGGGCGAGGATGGCGCCGATGCGCTCCACCGCGCGGGCCATGCCGGGGCCGACGCGACCGCCGCGCACTTCGGCAAGGAGGGCGGCCATCGCCTCCCCCCATTCATCGGGATCGACGCGGGACGCGATGGCGCTGTCCGCCACGATCTCGGCCCGATGTTCGTCGAGGGAGAGGTAGAGGAGGACGCCGGTGCGCCCGGTCGTGCGCGCCTCCGCCGCCGCGCGGAACAGGGCGACGGCGCGGCGGCGCACCCGGCGGCTGCGCGTGGCGGCGGGCGTCATCGCCATGCGGAGGGCAGGGATGGCGAGCAGGTAGCGCACCGCCAGAAACTTGGCGATGGCATGGCCCAGCAGTATCAGCAGGAAGAGGCGCAGCGGCAGCTCATGATGCCATGCGCCGAGCAGCCAGCCATAGACACGCTGGAACAGGTCGGGGAGGGCGGCGGCCAGCGCGATGACGAGGAAGGCGGCGGCGATCGCCCAGTGCAGGCCGACATCATGATAGGCGTCGGAGCGGCGCGCGACGATGGTGACGATCTCGCCATCCGTCTGCGCCTCCGCCAGCGCCACGGCGTCGGAGACGAGGCGGCTGTCCGCCGGGGTCAGGGAAATGCGCGCCATTACCAGCCTCCGCTCGCGCCGCCGCCGCCGAAGCTGCCGCCCCCGCCGGAGAAGCCTCCACCGCTGCCACCCCCACCAAAACCGCCGAAGCCGCCGCCATGATCGTCATCCCGGCCACCGCCCAGGCCCGGCCCCCACAGGATGATGGGCGCAGCGCCGATGCCGCCCCCGCCATAGCGCTTGCCGCCCCGCGCGCGGGAGACGAGCGGGAGGACTACGAACAGGCCGACGAAAAGGAGGACGATGACCGCGCTCATCACGTCGCTGCTGCCCTCTTGCCGGTCGGCCTCGGCGGCCATGGCGGCGGCGCGGGCCTTTGCCTCCTCCGGCGTCAGTTTCAGGAGCGCGCCAATCTCCTCCACGCCCGCCGTGATGCCGCCGGGAAAGTCGCCCGCCTTGAACCGGGGCGTGATGGCGTTGGCGATGATGAGGGCGGAGGTGGCGTCGGTCAGCACGCCCTCCAGCCCATAGCCGACCTCTATCCGCACGCGCCGCTCGTTGGGCGCGACGATCAGCAGCGCACCGTCGTTGCGCCCCTTGGCGCCGATGCCCCAGACGCGGCCGAGGCGATAGCCATAGTCGGCAATGTCGCGGCCCTGCAAATCCGGGATGGTGGCGACGACAAGCTGGCGCCCCGTGTCCTTTTCCAGCGCGGCCAGCCGGGCGTCCAGCGCCTGTTCGCCGGCAGGGTCGAGCAGGTTCGCGCCATCGACCACCCGGCCGGTCAGCGCGGGAAAATCCTGCGCATGGGCCAGTGTCGGCACGAGCGCCGTCGCCAGCGCGAGCAGCAAGAGCAGCGCCAGCCGCTGGAGGAGGGGGCGAAGCGCGGGGGCCGAGGGCGCAGGGGGGCGACGGGCAGGGGCAGGGGCCGGGCGCGCCGGGTCAGAGCATATCCGGGCAGGGGACATGGGCCGCGCCCTCCGGTCCCCCGTCAGTTTCCGTTGAACATCGCGCCGACGTCGGGCGCGCTGTCCGCCCCGGCCTTGGCCGCGAAGGGGGCCATGGGCTGCGCGCCGTGGATCAACTTTGCGCCGATCATGTCGGGGAAGGTGCGGATGCGGGTGTTATAGGCGCGCACCGCCTCGTTATAATCGGTCACGGCGACGGTGATGCGGTTCTCCGTCCCCTCCAGTTGCGACTGGAGCGCGAGAAAATTCTGGTTGGTCTTGAGGTCGGGGTAGGCCTCCACTGTGGCGAGCAGGCGGCCGAGCGACTGGGACAGCGCGCCCTGCGCCGCCTGGAACTGCGCGACCTTGGCCGGGTCGTCGAGGTCGTCGGCGCTGACCTGCACGGAGGTGGCCTTTGCGCGGGCCTCCGTAACCTTGACCAGCGTATCCTGCTCCTGCTTGCCCGCCGCGCGCACCGTGGCGACGAGGTTGCCGATCAGGTCGGCCCGGCGCTGATACTGCGCCTGCACGTCCGCCCACTTCGCCTTGGCCACTTCCTCCGCCGCGGGTACGCTGTTGATGCCGCAGGAGGCGAGCGAGAGGCTGGCGACGGTCAGGAGGAGGAAAGCGGGCAGGCGGGTGCGGGCCATGATGTAAAATCCCTTAAACTCCGGGTGTCGCCCGGACGGGCTGGTAAATAGGACGTTGCGCGAGAGGCCGCAATGGTCTTAGCCTGGGCCATCGCAGTATTGCATCCGGCAGTAAAAGGGTTTGACGATGGCATTGGTGAGTGAATTCAAGTCTTTCATTGCGCGGGGCAATGTCCTGGACCTGGCGGTCGGTGTCATCATCGGCGGGGCGTTCGGCACGATCGTGTCCTCCGTGACCGACGACCTCATCATGCCGGTGATCGGCGCGGTGACGGGCGGGGTCGATTTTTCGAACCATTTCATCCAGCTCGGCACCATTCCCGGCGACTTCAAGGGCGACCTCAACAGCTATGCCGACCTGAAGAAGGCGGGCGTCGCGATGCTGGGCCTGGGCGCGTTCGTGACCGCGATCATCAAGTTCCTGATTCTGGCGTTCATCATTTTCCTGATCGTTCGGCAGGCGAACAAACTGTTCCCCAAGCCCGACGCCACGCCCGCCGCCGAGCCGGCCGAGGTCACGCTGCTGCGCGAGATACGGGATTCGTTGCAAAAGAACGGGTGAATTCAGCCTGTTGCGCGGCATTTGCATCGCAGGCGGAACCTTTTCGGGGCGTGGCGGCTTTCACCCCTGCTCATTTGTAATAACAGGAGGACTCCCCCGTGAAGGCACCGCTCATCATCGTCGCGGCGACCGCACTTGCCGCCCTTTCGGCGTGCGACAGCAAGCAGGCGCAGAATGTCGAGAATAAATATGACAACGCCGCAGATGCGATCGACAACCGTGCCGACAATATCGAGCAGGCTGGCGACAATCTGACCGGCGCCGCCGCGAACGCCAACGAGAATGTGGTGGACGCGCTGGAGAACAAGGCCGACGCGACCCGCGAACTGGGCGATGCGAAGGCCGACGCGATCGACAAGGCGAAAGCCCACTAAGATCGGCTCGACTGACGGCGGCACAGTCCGCCGGGTCAAAAAAGAGGGCGTGGCATGATGGCCACGCCCTTTTCTTTTGCGCGCCATGCCCTATATCCATTCTGTCGGCTTGTCCGACTATGGCGATAAATTGTGCCGTGTAATAGACGCAGCGGACCCGGGGGCGGTACCCGGCGGCTCCACCAGAAACGGCGGATCTTTCAGATTCTCGCCGGTCCTGATGGGGCCGAACTAGGATCGACGTGTGTTCAAAGACGGTATTTTCGCCCGGGCTGAGTAACCCGCATAAGGCTCAAAACCCAATAAGTGCCAACGATAACGAAGCACTTGCTCTCGCAGCATAATTGAGGGCCTCACGGCCTGACATTATCCTAACAGAACGCGGCTGGGCCAGCCGGGCAACAGAATGGATTCCAGCGGCACGGGGAGCGCCGGGCAACAGAAGCTCCCCACCTTTCCCTACCTTTTTACCCGAAGTTGGTGCGTGTGCGCCGGATGGCGTCTGGCTGTCCGCGCCGGATGGCGTCCGCTGTGTGTATCAACGGCACAGGATCGCGCGCGGATGGCCTGTGGCTGCGCGCGCAGGCGGCGTGCTGTCCATGGCTGTGACGGGCATGTGTCCCCGAAGCGCGATGGTCTTTCCGATTCGTTTTTCAGTTTCCTGTTTTGTTACAGCATGATGACATTTAGGGAATTGTGACAATTGTCATATTCACTGTCATAAAACTATTATTATATTTCAAAGGGATGTAACGGTTTTGGACGATGGTTTTCCGTTGTGGAATGGCGCATCTGTGCCATAATCGGAGCAGCTTCGGAGAGGAGGTGGAAGGCATCATGAAAAGCATTTCGGGTTTCTTCGCGGGTGGTCTGGTACTGGCCGCCGGCGTGTTTCTGGGGGGTGGCGCATGGGCGCACGATCCCGCAAAAATCGTCTATCCGGGGGACGGGCTGGCGGTTTCCGCCATTGGCGAGGGACGGCTGGCGCAGGCCGAGACGGTCCTGAAACCGCGCTATGCGGAGGATGCGCAAGACCCGGCGCGTCTCATCAACCTGGGTATCGTCTATGCACGGGCGGGCAAGGCGTCGGAGGCGCGCGGCGCGTTCGTGGCGGCGGGCAATGCCCCCGAATGTGACCTGATCCTGTCGGATGGCCGGGAGGTGTCGAGCCGGCAGGTCGCGCGGCAGCAGATCGCCATGCTGGACAGCCGGGCGTTCGCCACCCGCTGATCGATCCTGATCCGCGCGATCGCGCGGTCCGTCGCATAAGGGGACGCTTTCCGAAAGGACGGCGTCCCTTTTGCATGAGGGCGTGGGGGCGATGCAGGGGCGTCCGTTCCCGCCCGCAAGCCCATGGTGCCTGGGTTTTGCGCCTGCAACGGCGGGGAGGCGATCCCCGCCATGGCGCAGGCCGTGCAATATAATCGTCATAATCATGTCATCTAAAAGACGCCCAAATTCCATTCGGCTGTCACATCCGCTCCCTAGGGGCGGCTCCGGGAACAGGGATCGGGGGGACGGCCGCAACGACGGTGCCGTCAATCCCTTCCTCACTGGGTCGGCACATCATCCGCCGACCAAACCGGAAGCGGAGACGATAATGGGACGTATTTCACGGATTACGACGATTTTGCTGGCTGGCGCTGCCCTGCCGATGCTGGCCGCCTGTGGCGCGTCCGACATTGCATCGCCCGGTGACAATACGGTGATCGGCGGTGGCGGCACGGGTACGCCGACGCCCACATCGCCCAGCGTCGGCCCGAACCAGGCCCCGACCGGCACCATCGCCTCCATCTCCGCACAGCTCAACACGCTGGTCCAGACGCAGGGCTTCGTCGACGAGGGCGTGATCGAATTCGGCGCAACCGCCGCATCCGGCACCACCGCGGCGACCCCGGCGGTTTCCGGCTTCCGCGTCATCCGCCTGCCCAGCCTGATCGACAAGGATACGCTGCTCCCCTATATTCCGGGCGTCGCCTATCTGATCGACGGCACGGTCAATGTCGGCATCGACCTGGGCGGTTCGTCCGCCGGCAACTCCACCGGCCGTTCGGCCAACCTGACCGTTCAGGCGGGCGCGATCCTGTTCGCCGACAATGGCGTGGGCGCGAAGATGCAGCGCGTGACAGTGGGCGCCACCGGCGCGCTGACCCGCACGGATCGCGGCTCGCTCAGCAGCGCGACCGGTCCCGACTATCTGATCGTCAACCGTGGCTCCAAGATTTTCGCGAACGGCGAGGCGGCCAAGCCGGTCATCTTCACCGCGCGCCAGAACCTGGAAGGCGTGGCGACCGACACCGGCACGGCGAATTCGCAGGGCCTGTGGGGCGGTCTCATCATGGCGGGTCGTGCACCGATCAGCGATTGCACGACCGCAGGCGTGGCGGGCGGCTCGGCCGACTGCTTCCGCATCGTCGAGGGCACCGGCACCGCCCGCTATGGCGGCGACGTGGCCGCCGATAACAGCGGCACGCTGCGCTATGTGCAGATCCGCTATTCGGGCATCGCCATTTCGGAGGGCAACGAGCTTCAGGGCCTGACCCCCGCAGGCGTCGGTTCCGACACGATTATCGACAATGTGCAGGTCCACAACAGCGCGGACGACGGCGTCGAAATCTTTGGTGGCCGCGTCAACGCCAAGCATCTGGTCATTACCGGATCGGACGATGACGATCTGGACACCGACGTCGGTTATCAGGGCGCGGTCCAGTTCGTGCTGGGTATCAAGCGCACCGACAATGGCAGCTCCGACCCGCGCAGCATCGAGGTGGACTCCTCCGGCAACGAGGACGCGCTGCCCCGCCAGTATCTGCGCCTCGCCAACTACACCTTCGTCAACAATCTGGCGAATTCGACCGCGAGCCAGGAAGCCCTGTATATTCGCGGCGGTGCGGATGCGACGCTGGTGAACGGCATCGTCAAGACCTCGACCAAGGCCTGTATCGACCTCGACCAGTCGCAGACGGTGCGGGCGGCGGACGGCACGCTGGCCGCCCCCGGCCCGTTGCAGGAACTGGGCGCGCCCGTGTTCCACTCCAACTATTTCGACTGCCCGGTGGCGGTCAACAACGACAATGAGACGGGCAATCTGACCGCGGCGGCCGTCACGGCCCTGTTCACCGCCGGCACCAACAATGTGCTGGTCGGCAACACGGCGCTGACGTCCATCTTCCTGCCGACCGGCGCGGCGGCGACCAATGTCGCGTTCAACGCCGCCACGCTGAACCGGACGGGCGAGAGCTTCCTGGTCACGACCACCTATATCGGTGCGGTCAAGGATGCGACCGACAACTGGTACAAGGGTTGGACCTGCACGCCCAGCTATGTGAGCAACCTCGGCGGTCTGGGCAACTGCACCTCCATTCCGACCTACTCCTAATCTTCAGACCGACATGGGCGCGCGGCCATATGCCAGCGCGCCCATGTGCCTTTTTCAGGCCAGCGCGCCCACGCGCCTTTTTCAGGGATGGACATAATGATGAGAAAAGCGTCCGCTTTCGGCTCGATGCTGCTGTTCTCGACAGCGTTGACCGCGCCTGCCCTTGCGCAGGACGCAGCCCCCGTGCAATCCGCGCCCACGGGCGCCAGGTCGCAGGCACCGGACACCGCCGGCTCCGCGTCCGCTCCGGCCGAGGAACAGGTCGAGGTTTCGATCCCCGGCGGTGGCGGCAACACGGGCAACGACATCGTCGTGACCGGCCGCTACATCCCCAACATCATCAAGCAGACGTCCGAAGTGGTGTCGGTCCTGTCCGCCAGCGACATTGCGCGCACCGGCGAGGGTGACATTGCGGGCGCGCTGCAGCGCGTGACCGGCCTGAGCGTCGTGGGCGAAGGCTTCGTCTATGTGCGCGGCCTGGGCGACCGTTATTCGCTGTCGCTGCTCAACGGCTCTCCGCTGCCGTCGCCCGACCCGCTCAAGCGCGTCGTGCCGCTGGACATCTTTCCCAGCAGCCTGATCGCCAGCGGCATGGTGCAGAAAAGCTATTCCCCCAATTTCCCCGGCGAATATGGCGGCGGCGTCATCAACCTGACCACCTTGTCCACGCCGAAGGAGAGCTTCCTCCAGGTCGGCGGATCGGTCGCCTATGACACGGAGACGACCCGTCTGCTCGGCTACACCTATTATGGCAGCAAGAGCGACTGGCTCGGCTATGACAGCGGCACGCGCGATGCGCCCGGCTTCATCAAGGAAGCGGGCGACGCCAACGCCGTCATCCCCGCCGCGCAGGCCGCGACACTTTCCAACACCCGCACCACATTGTTGCAGCGGCTGACCGATACGCCCGCCAACTGGTCGGCGGACATCAGCGGCGGCACGCGCTTCGACCTGGGCGGGGTGCGCGTCGGCGTGATCGCCAGCGCGGGCATCAGCAACACCTGGATCACGCGCGATTCCGCGCGCGAGACGGGCGACGACGATGGCGACATCCAGAAGGCGTTCCGCACGGTATCGACCGACAACCGCATATTGGTGAACGGCCTGTTCGGGCTGGGCTTCGAGTTCGGCCAGCACAAGGTGCGCCTCACCAACCTCTATATTCATGACACGGTGAAGCAGGGGCGTCTGGAATCGGGCTATAACCGCTTCGCCAGCCTCGATCCCGCGCCCGGTTCGCCGGACCCGCAGATGATCCAGGGCACGTCCTGGGCGGAACGGCAGTTGTACGACCTGCAAGGCGCGGCGGAACTGCGCTTCGGCGCGCTGAGCGTAGACCTGCGCGGCACCTATGCCAACACCAAGCGCACGTCGCCCTATGAGCGGGAATTCTCCTATATCTACAATGTCGCCGCCGACGATTATGTGAACGACCTGAGCGGCGGTAGCCAGCGCGCGACCATCGCGTTCAGCGACCTCAACGAAGATCTGTACGGCGCGGGCATCGACGTGGGCTACAGCCTGCCCACGGAACGGTCGATCAAGGTGACGGCGGGCTATGCCTATACCGACATGGACCGGACATCGAGCCGCTACTTCTTCCGCTACACGCCGCGGGTCAGCGCCCCCATCGCGCAGTTGCGGCCCGACCTGCTGCTGTCGCGCGACGTGATCCTGAACCAGAATCTCTCGCTCTCGCCGGAAAGCGCGGCGGGCGCGACCGCCTATGACGCCAAGCTGCGCATCCATGCGGGCTATGGCATGGCGGAGATCGAACTGTTCGACGGCTTCCGCATACAGGGCGGCGCACGGTATGAGACGGCGGACCAGACGGTGCGGTCGAGCGGTGGCTTCACCCCCACCGCGCTGAGCAACGACTATTGGCTGCCGTCGCTGACCTTCACCTGGAATTTCCGGGAGAATATGCAGCTTCGCCTGCACGGGTCCAAGACGATCGCCCGGCCGCAGTTCCGCGAACTGGCGCCGCAGCAGTATCAGGACTTCACGACCAACCGCACCTTCGTCGGCAACGCCCTGTTGCAGGACAGCGAGCTGAAAAATGCGGAGGGCCGGTTCGAATGGTTCTTTGCGCGGGACCAGCGGATGAGCGTCGCCGCCTTCTACAAGGACATCAGCAACCCGATCGAGGGCGTGGGCTTCCTCGATACGTCCAGCGGCACCTTGCTGTACGGTTTCGCCAACGCGCCCAAGGCCAAGCTGTATGGTGCGGAGGTCGAGTTCCAGAAATATCTGCCGCTCGACGGTCTGTTCAAGGGGGATTTGTTCGCCACCAAGCGGGCGGTGATTATCGCCAACTACACCTACTCCAATTCGGAGCTGGAGGTGGGCAATCAGCAGATCTTCGACCCGTTCCCCACGGCGGGCGCGGTGACGCGGGTGGCGGCCAACACGGTGTTCCGCGATGGCGCGGCGATGACGGGGCAGTCGGACCATCTGGTCAACCTGCAACTGGGCGTCGAGGATACCGACCATCTGTCGCAGCTGACCCTGTTGTTCAACTATGCCAGCGACCGGGTGACGACGCGCGGGCCGGGCAATCAGGTGGACTATATCGAGAAACCGGGCGTGCGGCTGGATATCGTGTATCGGCAGGGCATCCGCACCACCTTCGGCGAGATCGAGCTGAAGGCGGAGGCGCGCAACCTGACGCGCACCGACTATCGGGAAGAACAATCGTTCAGCAACGGCAATGTCGTGCGCGTGAACAGCTACCGTCAGGGTGCGCTCTTCTCGTTCGGCGCGAGCATGAAGTTCTGATCCAGGGGGTGGTGTCGGGTGTCCATGGGGGCGTCACCACCACCGTTTCCCCAATTTATTCAACCGACCCAGGGTTTTTCGCGAAACCATTTGGTGATGATATATTTGGTGCCCGCGCGCACCTTTATCCCGTGATGCAGCGTATCGGGATTGACGCCGCCGCCGGTGCGGCGATTGTTCCAGCACAATAATTTGCCCGGTTCCGGCTGGATGCTCTTGCCCAGCCGGGGAAAGCGCGTGGCCCCGCCCGCCTGCGGCAGGTTGAGATAGGCCATCAGCGTCCAGGTGCGATTGCCCGACAGCGTGCAATAGCGCGGATAGTCGATGCCGCCCGGCTCGAAATAATCGGTATGCGCCTTGAACTCCTGCCCCACGGCATAGCGTTGGCCCTGCAAGGGTTCGCCATGGGCGGGGTCGATGCCGATGAAGGCGGACAGGCGCCGGTTGATGTCCGCGATGAACGGGTCCGCGCCGTCGAGGTCGCACGTCTCGCTGGTGCGGAACGCCGCATCGCCATTGCTGTCCGCGATGGTGGAGGGGCGGCGCGCCGCGTCGATGCGGGCGATGAGCGCGGCGCAGTCGTCGGGCGGAAGGAAGGCGCGGGCGATGAACAGGTCGACCGCGCGTCCGGGGAAACGCTGGACGCCGGGCAGGCGCTGCGGATCGAGATGTGCGTCTGGGCGCGCGTCGAGGGGCTGGCCGGGCGTCATGCCGCCGGTGATACGAAAGCCAGCGTGCCGTGCAAGCGCCGATTGGCGGCGGCCCCCTGTGAAATATTTCTGTCATAAAATGGTAATCTTGCGGTCAACTCCCCTCCATAGAGGCAGGGCCGACGATGATGGGATCGAAGGCGCTGATGCTCGACAGGATAGGGAATTTTCGCAGCCGCCTGCCACGCTATCCGGTGGCCGCGATGCTGGCGAAAGGCGCGGAGGCGGCGCTGTTGCTGATGCTGGTCGTGCAGGTCGCGCGGCTGGTGTGGGCGGTGGTGACGCCGTTGGGCATGGTGGGGGAATGGCAGGCGAAGCGGCCCGCCATCCTGCCCGCCGCCGCGCGCATCGCCCTGTTCCAGGCGTTCGACCCCTTCACGCGCGGGCAAGCCGCCGACCTGTCCGCGACGCAGGTGACGGGGCTGGCGCTGCAACTGTTTGGCACGCGCATCAACGAGGGGTCGGGGCAGGCTTCCGCGATCATCGCGACGCCCGACGGCGTGCAGTCCAGCTTTGCGGTGGGCGACCAGATATTGCCGGGCGTCACGCTCAAGACCGTATCCTATGACCATGTGGTGATCGACCGGGGCGGCGCGGCGGAGACATTGTTCCTCGACCAGTCGGCCGGCGGCGCGCCCACGGGCACGGAGGGCGGCGCGCCTGTCGAGGGCGGACAGGCTCCGGCTGCGGCGGATGGCGGCGGCGGTCCGGCCCCCGCCGGTCCGGCCGCGCTGACCGCCGCGATGGTCCAGCGCGACATCGGTTTCATGCCCCGGTCGGAGGGTGGGCGGGTGTCCGGCATCATCCTCTCGTCCAAGGGCGCGGGTTTTCAGGCCGCCGGTTTCCAGTCCGGCGACATCATTACGCAGGTCAACGGCCGACCCGTCACGTCGATGGGCGATCTGGCCGGCATACAGGCGCAACTGCGCCCCGGCGCGCGCCTCTCGCTGATGATCGAGCGGGGAGCGGCGACGGTGCCGGTGAGTGTGACCTTGAGCGGGGGACAATAAGTGACGGGTTTTCGATCGCTGCTGATGGCGGGCGCTCTTTCGATGGTCGTGGCGGCGGGGCCGCTGGCGGCGCAGCAGACGCTGAACGTGCGCGATGCGGACATCCGGGCCTTTATCCAGGATGCGGCGCGGGTGACGGGGCGGACCTTCATCATCGACGCGCGGGTACAGGGCAAGGTGTCGGTGGTGACCGACCGACCGCTGAGCAAGTCCGAATATTTCGAGATTTTCCTGTCCACGATGCGCGCCAACGGGCTGGTCGCCGTGCCCGCGCCGGGCGGGGCGTTCCGTATCCAGCCGGTCGATGGCCTTGCCGGACAGCCGGGCGCGGTGGGCCGGGCGTCCAGCCGCAACCAGTTCATCACCGAGGTCATCCGCCTGCGCACCATCGACGCGACCAGCGCGATGGAGACGCTGCGCCCGCTCATCAGCCGGGAGGGGGCGATCACCGCCAACCGGGCGGGGCGCAGCATCGTCGTGGCCGACTATGCCGATAATATCGCGCGTATCCGGCAGGTGCTGACCCGCATCGACCGGGAAGGCATGGGGACGGAAACGATCATGCTGCACAATGCGGGCGCGCGGGAGATCGCGACTTCGCTCCAGACGCTGATGGCCGGCGGCGGGGGCGATGGCAATGTCGGCGGGGCGACCGTCGTCGCCATCGACAGTTCGAACAGCATCGCCATTCGCGGCGACAGCGCCTCCGTCGCGCGGCTGGCAGCGATGGCGCGCGATTTCGACAAGCGGGCGGCGGCGGGCACGGAAATCCGCGTTTATTGGCTGGAACATGCCGATGCGGAGAAGCTGTTGCCGGTGTTGCAGCAATTGCTGGGCCAGTCGGTATCGACGCCGGTGTCGTCCGGCGGCGGTTCCGGCGCGACGGGGGGCGGCAAGGATGTCGCCTCGCCCGCCATGGCGGCGGCTGCGGCAAGCGCGGCCCCTGCGGCGTCTTCCTCCAGCGGCAATGGCGTCGCGCGGCGCGGGGCGGCCATCGTCACCCGCTATGAAGGCACTAACGCCATCGTCATCGCGGGCAGCGCGGAGACGCAGCGGATGCTGGGCGAGGTGATCCGCCAGCTCGACACCCGGCGTGAACAGGTGCTGGTCGAGGCGATCATCGTGGAGATCGGTGATGCGGCGGCGCAGAAGCTGGGCGTGCAATTCCTGATCGGCAGCACCAAGACCGGCTTTGCCGCGACCAATTACAGCAATGCGCAGCCCAATATCCTGTCGCTGGCGGGGGCGATCGGCGCGAACGAGCTTGGCTCCACGACGACGACGGTGGTCGCGCCTGATGGCACGCGGACGGAGACGACGACGCGGACGAACAGCGACCTGTCCAGTCAGTTGCAGTCCGCAGCGGTCAGTTCGCTGCTGAGCGCGACGGGCGGCTTTGGCGGCGTCGCGACGGGCATCGGCAACAACGGCATTTTCGGCGCGATCATCAACGCGGTGAAGAGCGACACGAACAGCAACATCCTCTCCACCCCGTCCGTGATGACGCTGGACAACCAGAAGGCCAGCATCCTGGTCGGGCAGGAAGTGCCGGTGACGAGCGGCGAGGCGCTGGGCCAGAATTTCGACAACCAGTTCCGCACCGTGCAGCGGCAGAATGTCGGCATCCAACTGGAGGTGAAGCCGCAGATCAACAGCGGCGGCGCGATCAAGCTGTTTCTGCGGCAGGAAGTGTCCAGCGTGGCGGGGCCGGTTTCGAACAACAGCAGCGACCTCATCATCAACAAGCGCGAGATTGAGACGACGGTGACGGTCGATGACGGCGACATCCTCGCGCTCGGCGGCCTGCTGGACGATAATGAGCGGCGGACGATCGAGAAGATCCCGCTGCTGGGCGATATTCCCGCCATCGGGCAATTGTTCCGGTCGAAGAGCAAGTCGCGGTCCAAGACCAACCTGATGGTCTTCATCCGCCCGACCATATTGCGGAGCCGGGAGGAGGCGCAAAAGCTGACCGCCCAGCGTTACGGTTATATCCGTGACCGGCAGGCGGCCTTTTCGCCGGGGCAGGAGCCTGCGCTGGACGAGCTGGTGCGCGATTATATGGGCGCGGTGCCCCCGGCGCCGTCGACGCCGCAACCGGGCGATGAACGGGTGCCGCCGACTCCCCTGCCGATCTCTGCGCCGGGAGCCGCGAAGTGACCGGCGCGCCCGGCGATCCGTTCGGGCAGGCGGGTGACGAGCCGGTCGACGATCCTGTGGAAATGACCCCTTGGGAGGCCGTGCCGGGCCGTCCGGTCGACATACCCTATGGCTTTGCGCGGCGGCATGGCGTCGTGATCGTGGACGATGGCGAGGGCCGGGCGATCCGGGTCGCGCTGAAGGAAGGGTCCGATCCGCGCATGTTGGTGGAGGTGCGCCGCCACCTCGCCCGCCCGTTCGACGTGGAGATGGCGGACCAGTCGGCGTTCGAGAAGCATCTGTCCGACCGCTATGCCCTGATTGCGGGGGCGGGCGGCGCGGCGGCGGAGATGGCGGGGAGCATCGGCAACGACGACCTCGACCTGATCGCGTCGGATATTCCGACCGCCGACGACCTGCTGGACAGCGCCGACGATGCGCCGGCCATCCGCCTCATCAACGGCATCATCGCGGAGGCGGCGCGGCAGGGCGTCAGCGACATCCATATCGAACCCTATGAGACGGGTCTGGTCGTGCGGATGCGGATGGATGGCGTGCTGACCGAGACGCTGCGGATGCCGCCGCATGTCGCGCCGGTGGTGGTGAGCCGTATCAAGGTGATGGCGCGGCTGGACATTGCGGAACGGCGCGTGCCGCAGGACGGGCGCATCGGCCTGTCGCTGGGTGGCAAGCTGCTGGATGTGCGCGTCTCCACCCTGCCCGCGCGGGCCGGGGAGCGGGTGGTGCTGCGTATCCTCGACAAGGCGAATACGGGCATCGGCCTCGACGTGCTGGGCATGGCGAGCCATGTCGACACGGTGTTCCGGCAGGCGCTGGCCGAGCCGAACGGCATCATCCTCGTCACCGGGCCGACCGGCAGCGGCAAGACGACGACGCTCTATGCCGGTCTGCGGCAGTTGAACGACGGGTCGCGCAACCTGCTGACCGTGGAAGACCCGGTCGAATATGCGGTGGAGGGCGTCGGCCAGACGCAGGTCAATGCCAAGGTCGGCCTGACCTTCGCGGCGGGGCTGCGTGCCATCCTGCGCCAGGACCCGGACGTGGTGATGATCGGTGAAATCCGCGACCGGGAAACGGCGGAGATTGCGGTGCAGGCGTCGCTGACCGGGCATCTGGTGCTGTCGACCGTCCACACCAATGACGCGGTGGGCGCCATCACACGGCTGCGCGACATGAAGGTGGAGCCGTTCCTGCTCGCCTCCACCCTGCGCGCGGTGATCGCGCAGCGGCTGGTGCGGCGGTTGTGCCAGTCATGCCGGGAGCCGGTGGTGGCGGACAAGTCCGCCTGCGCGCTACTGGGCTTTGACGCGGGGACGTGGATCTATCGCTCCGTGGGGTGTGAGGCGTGCAATCACACCGGATATAAGGGGCGGATCGGCGTGTTCGAGGCGGTGCGGATCGACGATACGCTGCGCCGGATCATCAATGAGGGCGGCGATGAATCGCTGATCTCCCGCCATGCCTTCCTGAATGCGCCCAACCTGAGTTCGTCGGCTCGCGCGCTGGTGCGGCAGGGCGATACGAGCGCGGAGGAGGCGATCCGCATCTCCCGGTCGGAGGTGCTGGATGCCTGAATTCGCCTATACCGCCATCGACCCCGGCGGGCGGGAGAAAAGGGGACGGCTGCGCGCCGAAACCCCCGGTGCGGCGCGGGCCGTGCTGGAGGACAGGCGGCTGTTCGTCGTCAAAATGGGCGAGGCAACGGAGGCGACGGGTCCGGCGCGGGCCATGCCCTGGTCGGTGGGTGGCAAGCGCCTGTCCGGCAAGGAATTGACGCTGTTCACCCGGCAACTCTCCACGCTGGCGCAGGTCAGCCCGCTGGAGGAGGCGCTGCGCACCATCACCCGCCAGAGCGAGAAGGACCATATGCGCGCCATCGTCGGTCGCGTGCATGCGGGGGTGATGGAGGGGCGGACGCTGGCCGATGCGCTGTCCGTCGAGCCGAAGAGTTTTCCGCCGCTGTTCCGCGCGATGATCGCGGCGGGCGAGCGGTCGGGCGCGCTGCCGGACCTGACCGAGCGCCTGTCCGTCCTGCTGGAGCGGCAGGCGGAGATGCGGGCGAAGGTGCTGACCGCGCTGGCCTATCCCACCGTGCTGGCGCTGTTCGCGATGATCGTGACCATGGCGCTGATGATCTTCGTCGTGCCGCTGGTGGTGGAGCAGTTCGATACGCTGGGCCAGCAATTGCCGTTGCTGACGCGCATCGTGATGGGCCTGTCGCTGTTCCTGGCGGGATGGTGGTGGCTGCTGGCGCTGCTGCTGGCGCTGGGCAGTTTTGGTTTCTGGCGGGCGCTGAAGCGCGAGGGATTTCGCATCCGCTTCGATGGCGCGCTGCTGCGCATCCCCTTTCTGGGGCGGTTGATGCGCGACCTGCATGCCGCGCGGATGGCGCGCACGCTGTCGACGATGGTGCAGAGCCGTCTGCCGGTGGTCGAGGGGCTGACCCTGACCGTGCCGACCATCCACAACCGGGTGCTGCGCGCCGCAACGAACGAGATTGTGGAGGCGGTGCGCGGCGGCGGCAGCCTGTCCACCGCCATGCGCCGGGCGGGCGTGTTCCCGCCGCTGCTCGTCTATCTCGCCGCCAGTGGCGAACAGGCGGGGCAGCTCGACATCATGCTGGAGCGTGCCGCCGATTATCTGGAGCGGGAGTTCGATGCCTTCACCGCGGCGATGTTGTCGTTGCTAGAGCCTCTCATCATCATCCTGATGGGCGGCGTGGTGGCGGTCATCATCCTCGCGATCCTGTTGCCGATCATGCAGTTGCAAAGCCTCACCGGGGCGGGAGCCTGACCCATGTTGAAATATGCCTTTAGCCGTCGTCCGCTGGCCGAGCAGGACTTTCTGATCCAGAACGGCGATGCCGAAGACTTCATCCGGCCCGCGACCCTGTCCGCCGGGGAGGGGGAGCGCACGCCGGGTTATGTGGAGCGGGCCTTCTGCTTCGTGCGGCGGTCGTTCGATGCGGATTTCGCGCGGCGGCAGGCCTATCGGTCGCTGCGCCGTTCCGCCGAGCATGGCTTCGCGCCCCCTCGGCGTTCTGCCGAACACGGCTTTACGCTGGTCGAACTGCTGGTGGTGATCGTCATCATCGGCCTGCTGGCGACGATCGTCGCGATCAACGTGATCCCGGCGGGCAACACCGCGCGGGTGGAGAAGGCGAAGGCCGACATCGCCACGCTGGAGCAGGCGCTGGAGCAATATCGGCTCGACAACATGACCTATCCGTCGGGCGGGGACGGCCTCAACGCGCTGCTCTCCGCGCCGGGCGGCCTGCCGCAGCCGGAACGCTACCGGCAAGGCGGCTATATCAAGAAGCTGCCGAACGATCCGTGGGGCAAGCCCTATCTTTATACCGCGCCGGGCAAGAAGGGGGCGTTCGACATCTACTCGCTGGGCGCGGATGGCGCGCCGGGCGGCGAGGGTGAGAATGCGGATATTTATTCCAGCGACCAGTAAGGCGCACGCCGGACGGGCCGTCCAGGGGGCTTCTGCGCCTGTGGCAGCGGCCGCTAAACGGGGTTTGATGCCGGAGGGGCGTTCCGCCGAACACGGCTTCACGTTGCTGGAGATGCTGGTGGCCCTTGCCATTTTCAGCCTCGCGGGGCTGGCGCTCGTGCGCTTGCAGGCGGTCTCCGTACGGACGGCGAGCGATCTCGACGCGCGCCTGATCGCGCAGGTGACGGCGCGCAACCTGGCCTATGAACGGCTGACCGACCCCACCCCGCCCGCGAAGGGCGAAAGCGAGGGGCGCATCGCCAATGCGGGCCGCGAATTTCGCTGGAAGCAGGTGGTGACGCCCGCCGACGACCGGCGACTGGTCATGGTGACGGTCATGGTGCAGGCCGGGGCCGGGCAATCGCCCGCGGTGGTGAGCCTTATGAGGCCCGCGACATGAGGCTGGAGGATATGGTCCTCCTCGCGCGGATGGGCCGGGGCGGGTGCCGCGCGTTGAAGGCGCGGGGTGGCGTCGTGCTGGCCAAGGAAGGGCGGGGCTGCGACAGGCTCGGCCCGAACGGGGGGAGGGTGGTGCGCTCTCGCTCCGCCGAACACGGCTTCACGCCCTTTCGGCGTTCCGCCGAACACGGCTTCACGCTGGTCGAACTCATGGTCGTGCTGGTCATCATCGGGCTGATGTCGGGGGCGGTGTTGCTGACCATGCGCGATCCGCGCGGCGGGTTGACGGAGGAGGTGGATCGCTTTGCCGGAAGGGTGCGCGCGGCGCGTGACCGGGCGGTGGTGCTGGCGCGCCCGGTGGCGCTGTGGGTGTCGCCGGCCGGCTATGGGTTCGAGGAACGGCGGGACGGGCGCTGGGTGCCGCTCGACGCAAAGCCGCTGGTGAACGCCGACTGGAACGGCGGGGCGCGGGCGGAGGCGGGCGCGGCCAGCGCTGGCCGGGCGCGGCTGTGGTTCGACACTATCGGGCGGGCGGATCAGCCGATGGCCTTCACGCTCAAGCGGGATGGGCGCTCGCTGCCCGTGTCGGTCGGGTTGGATGGCAGGGTCGTGCGATGATGGTTTCGTCTCGTGAACAGGGCTTTGAGTCCTCGTTGCGTTCCGCCGAACACGGCTTCACCCCAGTGAGGCGTTCCGCCGAACACGGCTTCACCCCAGTGAGGCGTTCCGCCGAACACGGCTTCACGCTGATCGAACTGCTCGTCGCGCTGATGATCTTCGCCATGCTGTCGATGGCGGGCGTTGCCCTGTTGCGCGGCAGCGTGTCGGCGCAGGGGGCGGTGCGGACGCATCTTGACGGGCTGGCCGATGTGCAGGTCGCCCTCGCCACGCTGGAGAGCGACCTGGCGCAGGCGACGGTGCGGATCAGCCGGACGCAGACGGGCACGCTTGCCCCCGCCTTTTTCGCGCGGGCGCCGGGCGGCGAGGCGCCGATGCTGCAATTCGTGCGGACGGGGTGGACCAATCTGGACAATGCCCCGCGCGCGTCGGTGCAGAAGGTCGAATATTGGTGGCGCGACGGGCGGGTCGAGCGGGTTGGCTATCCCTTTGTCGATGGCGCTGCGGCGGGCGAGCCGGCGGTGCTGCTGTCCGGCGTCACGGCGCTGACCCTGCGGTTTCGCGATGCGCGGGGCGACTGGCGGGAGGATTGGGCGCCGTCACAGCCCGACCTGATGCCGCGGCTGGTGGAGATGAGCGTGACGGGCAAGGGTCGTCCGCCGCTGGTCCTGCGCTTCCTTGTCGGGCCGGGCGGGGTGGAGAAGCCGGTGCAGGCTGCGGCCCCGGCAGCAACCACGGGAGCGACCGGTGGTTGAGGCGGCTTTCATACCCCCGGCGCGGGAGCGGGGCGCGGCGCTGTTGACCGTGCTGATGCTGGTCGCGGTGATGGCCGTGATTACCGCCGTGGCGCTGGACCGGCTGACGCTGGCCACGCGCATGGCGCAAAATGGCGTGAGCGCCGATCAGGGCCGGGCGTTCCTGATGGCGGGGGAGGCGGTGGCGTCCCTGCGGCTGGCGGATCTGGTGACGGCGCGCACGGGCAAGACGACGCTGACGGGCGGCTGGCTGGGCAAGCCGCAGGCCTTTCCCGTGCCCGGCGGCATGGTGGTGGCGCGGGTGCGCGACGCCGGAAACTGTTTCAATATCAACAGCCTGGTCAAGGCCGAGAGCGCGGACAGCTATAGCGCGCGACCGGAAGGGATCGCGCAGTTCGCGGGCCTGTTGCGCCTGCTGGGCACGGACCCGCGGCTGGCGGAGCAGATTGCGATGGCCAGCGCGGACTGGATCGACAGCAATGACGTGCCGGGGCCGGGCGGTGCGGAGGATGCCCATTATGGCCAGTTGCCGCTGCCCTATCGCACGGCGGGCGGATTGCTGTCCGATCCTAGCGAGTTGCGGACGGTGGCCGGGATGACCGCCCCCGTCTATGACCGGGTGCGGCCCTGGCTGTGCGCCTTGCCGGTGGCGGAACTGTCGCCGGTCAACATCAACACTCTGCTGCCGGATCAGGCGATCCTGCTGGCCATGCTGGCGGACGGGCGGATCGGGGCGGAGACGGCGCGGCAGATATTGGCGCAGCGCCCGATGGACGGCTATGGCAGCCTCGTCACCTTTTGGGCGCAACCGGCGCTGGCCGGGCTAGGGCTGACCCCGGCGGTGACGGAGCAGGCGAAGTTGACGAGCCGCTGGTTCGAGGTGGATCTGACGGTGGACCTCGCCGGGACGGATGTAAGCGAGACGGTGCTGTTCGATGCACAGGATGCGCCCGCGCGATTGGTGCGCCGGCGGTGGGGGGATGAAGGCTGAGCATGACCGGCACGATATTGCCAGACGGCATGATATTCTGGCTGTCGCCCGACGGTGGGGCGGCGGGCGGCTGGTTGCGCGTGGTCGGTGGCCATGTCGTGCAGCGCGGCGGCGAAAGCGGTGCCGGTGCCGGAAGTCGGAGCGGAGCGGACTGGCGCGCGGCGACGGGGTTGGTGGCGCTGCCCGCCGGAGATACGGCGATGCTGATCGTGCCCAGCGGCGATGCCGCGCTCCACTGGATCGCGTGCCCCGGCATGACCGTGCGGCAGGGCGCGGTCGCCGCCCCCCTGATGGCGGTGGAGGCCAGCATCGGCACGCCCGATACGCTGCACGCCGCCGTGGCCCCGGCGTTGGAACCGGAGCGGCCGCATATTGTCGCGGTGGCGGCGCGCGATGCGATGGAGCGGTGGATCGGCTGGTGCGCGGCGGCGGGCGTGCCCGATGCGGCGCTGGTCCCGGCGGCGCTGCTGCTGCCCCCGGTCGAGGACGGCTTTGTCGCCGGGCGCGTCGGCGGGGAGGCGGTGCTGCGCGGAACCGATTGCGCGCTGGGCGGCGGCGACGCGTATGCACCCCTGATCGTCGGGGATGCGCCGGTGCGGGAACTGGACGGTGCGACGGTGGAGGCGGGACTGGTCGCCGCACTCGCCGCGCCGCCGATGGATTTGCGGCAGGGCGGCTATGCCGTGCGGGCGGCGTCGGCCATTGATCCGGCCTGGGTCCGGCGGGTGGCGGTGCTGGCGGGAGCGGTGATGCTGGCCGGGCTGCTGGTGACGCTGGTGACGGTCGTGCGGCTGCATGGGGAGGCATCGTCGCTGGACGCGGCCACGCTGGCGCTGGCGCGGGACGTGGTGCCGGAGGCCAGCGATGTGGCGGATGCGGAGATGCGGCTGGCGGCGCGTGTCGCGGCGAAAGGCGGCGCGGGCGGCGGCTTCACCGGCACGGCGGCGGGGCTGCTGGCGGCGATGCAGGGTGCGCCGGGCGTCACCATGACCGGCCTGTCGCAACTGGCCGACGGGACGGTGCGGGTGCAACTGGCCGGACCCCGGCCGGACGATATCAATGTGGTGCTGATCGCGCTCCAGAATATGGGGTGGCGGGTCGCCGCCAACAGCGTGCAGCAACAGGGAGCGCAGACCATCGCCGACATCAGCGTGGTGCCGTCATGACGGCGTTGAAACAATGGTGGAGCGGCCTGAGCGGGCGTGAGCGGCGGCTGGTCACGATCATGCTGCTGCTGGTTGGCGGGCTGGTCCTGTGGCTGGGCGTGTGGCGGCCGGTGGAGGCGGGGATCGCCAGCGGCTGGGCCCGCTATGGCGCGGCGGTGGACGCCAATGCATCGGTGCGGGCCAGGCTGCGGCTGATCCGGCGCGCGTCGGGCACGGGGGTGGTGGCCCCCATCGGGCAGAGCGTGGCGCAGACCGCATCGGAGGCGGGCCTGACGCTGGATCGCAGCGCGGCGCAGGGCGCGGGGCAGATGGCCGTGACCATCGCATCGGCACGGGCCAGCGCGGCGCTGGCCTGGCTGGCCGGGCTGGAGGCGCGCGGCATCATCGTCGAGACGATCAGCATGACGCCGGGCGCGACCCCCGGCACGGTGGCGGTGCAGGCCGTCCTGCGGGAGGTGAAATGATGCGCTGGCTCAATCTGTCGCCGCGCGGGCGGAATATTCTTGCCGTGGCCCTGCTGCTGGCGCTGGTCGGCGCGATGCCGCTGCGTATGTTGTTTGCCCTGGTCGATGCGGGGGAGATGGGCATCGCCGCCCGGTCCGTCCGCGGGCCGGTGTGGTGGGGCGCGGCGGAGGAGTTGCAGGCGGGACCGGTGCGGATCGGCACGGTCGACGTCATGCTCTCGCCCCTCCACCTGCTGCTGGGCCGGGCGCGGCTCGACATCCGTCGCAAGAAGGGACTGCCGGACGACATAGAGGGCGCGCTGACCGCCGGGGTCGCCACGCGCGGCATCGACGACATGACCGGGACGCTGCCGATGGGCGGCGCGCTGTCGCCCCTGCCTGTCTCCACCGTGGAGATGCAGGATGTGAGCATCGCCTTCAGCGGATCGCGCTGCGTCCGGGCGGAGGGGCGGATGCGCGCGATGCTGTCGGCGGGATTGCCGGGCATGGACCTGGCCAATGGCCTGTCGGGTGCGGTGCGGTGCGACGGGACCGACCTGCTGATCGCGCTGGTCAGCCAGTCGGGTGTCGAGCGGATCGAACTGCGCGTGGATGGCGCGGGCCGCTATCGGGGCGGCATGACCGTGGCGGGCGGCGATCCGCTGGTGGCCGTGGCGCTGGGCGCGGCCGGGTTCCGTCCGGTGGGGGCGAACCAGCGGCTGGACGTCAGCGGCTCCCTGTGAAGCTTTCGCTTATCGCTGACGGGGTCGGCTTGCCGATGCTGGTCGGGGCCGGGATCGGTGTCGGGCTGGGCCTGATCCTCGGCAGCTTTCTGGGGGCGCTGGTGACGCGCTGGCCGACCGGGCGGAGCGTGGCGGCGGGCCGGTCCTGCTGCGATACATGCGGGGTGGCGCTGCGCCCGCGCGATCTGGTGCCGGTGCTCAGCGCGCTGCTGGCGGGACTGCGCTGCCGGTCCTGCGGCGCGCGGATCGACCCTGTGCATATGGCGATGGAAGTGGGGGCGGCGGCGATCGGAGCGATCGGTTTTGCCTTTGCGCCGGATACGCTCGCGGCGACAGCCTGGTGCCTGCTGGGCTGGGGGCTGCTGACCCTCGCCCTGCTGGATGCGCGGCATTTCTGGTTGCCGGATGCGCTGACCCTGCCGCTCGCCTTCCTCGGCTTTGTGGTCGGGCCTTATGCGACGGATGTGGCGATGCCAGATCGCGGGATCGGCGCGGCGGCGGGCTATGGCGTGCTGATGGCGGTGTCGCTGGCCTATCGGGCGATGCGCGGGCGAGAGGGGCTGGGCTGGGGCGATGCCAAGCTGCTGGGCGCCATCGGGGCATGGGCGGGGTGGCAGGCGCTGCCTTTCCTGTTGCTGGTCGCTTCGCTGGCCGGGCTGGGCTGGGCCGGATGGCTGGCGGTGCGGTACGGTGGGGTGGAGCGGGACAGGCGATTGCCGCTGGGGACGATGTTGTGCCTCGCAACCGGACCTGCCTTATGGGGTGAGACGATGCTGCTGGCGGCCTGACAATGGGGATGGAGAGGCTGTCGGCATCCATTTTTGCACCAGGGGCACGGCTCGTGTGGGTCGATCTGGACGCGGCGGCGGGTGAGGCGGCAGTGGCGTAAATCCGGGCGGCGGGCGGCGGGCGGCGAGGCGAGCGCTGTCCCCTGCGACGTGGCCGATGATGCCGCGGTGGCGGCGCTGATCGCGCAGGTCGTGGCGACGCACGGCGGCATTGACCCGCTCATCGACAACGCCGGGCTTCATTCGCAGGCCTGTAGCCGCCCGATGGCTGAACGGGGCATGGCGACGCTGCGCCGCCTGTTCGAGGTGAAGGTGATGGCGGTGGCCAGCGTCACCCCGGCCGCGCGCACGGCGATGGCGGGGCGGTCGGGCGCTTCGGTCATCACCATCTCCTCCACAGCGGCATATTCTGCGGCGGGGCTATGGCGTGTCCAAGCTGGCGGTGCGGGGCATGACGATCAGCCTGGCGCGCGAACTGGCGGTGGACGGCATCCGCGTCAACGCCATCGCGCGGGGCATCATCCTGACCGATACGATCCGGTCCGAACTGCCGCAGAGCACCATCGAACGTATAAAGTCCCAGCAATTCAGCGATCGCGAAGGGGCGGAGCAGGATATTGTCGAGGCGATGCTGTATCTGGCGTCGGACCGGGCCGCTTGCATGACCGGCAAAACCTTGCACGTCAGTGGCGAATTTTCCCTGTCGATGGGATAGCGACTTGCCGAAACTCGGCTCGTCTTGCAGCTAATCTTCCATCAACCATTATGGATTATCGACCCGCCAACGAAAAAACAGGAGAGGCTGGTTGACTGCGACCGTTGGAACAGGGGCGGCCTATGAGGCCATCTGCCGAGCCACTCTCCTTGTGCATCTCGATCCCGACGGCAGAATCGTCTGGGCCAATGCCGGTTTCTGCGACAGGATCGGCGTGCCTGTCGGTGACCTTGCGGGGCGCAATGGCGCGGATGTCCTGATCCGCGAGGGTGGCGGCGCCGACCCTGCGGTGCGCCGGGCCGAATTGATCGACGGCGATGTCAGCGGCGGGATGCGGCGGTTGCGGGCCGCCGACGGCAGCCTGTTGTGGGTCCATGTCCGCGCCATGCCGATGGCGGACGGCGCGGGCGAGCTGACCCAGATATTGTTGCTGGTGACCGACATCACCGGGTCGCGCGGCCGATTGGTCGAGTCCGATGCGTTGCTGGCGGCGGTGGATCGCAGCCAGGCGGTGGTCGAGTTCGAACTGGACGGCACGATCATTGACGCCAACGCCAATTTCCTGACGCTGGTCGGCTATGCGCGGCACGATGTCGTGGGGCGGCACCACCGGATGTTCTGCATGGCGGGGGACGATCAGGGTGTCGATTATCGGCGTTTCTGGGGCGGGCTGACGACAGGCCAGTTCGAAACGGGCCGGTTCCGCCGCAGGGCCAGCGATGGCCGGGAAATCTGGATACAGGCCAGCTACAACCCCGTCTTCGATGGGGAGGGGCGCACCATCCGCATCGTCAAGATCGCCAGCGACGTGACCGCGCAGGTCGAACTGGAGCGTGAGGTGCAGCGGCAACTGGACGAGGTCCAGCGGTACCGCATGGACGTGGAGGACCAGAAGCATACGCTGGAATGGACGGTGGGCCGTCTGGCGGCGATCGTGTCCAGCATCCGCGATATTGCCTCCCAGACCAACCTGCTGGCGCTGAACGCGGCGATAGAGGCCGCGCGGGCGGGTGAGGCCGGGCGCGGGTTCGCCGTAGTGGCGAGCGAGGTCAAGAAACTGGCGTCGGACACGCGCGCGGCGACGGTGAAGGCGACGGAGATGATGTCCGCTGCCGAGAACAAGAGCTATGATGGCGCCATCGAATGGTTCGGGGACGAGAAGAGGGCCTGACGCTTTCAGGCCGCCCCGTCCGCACTCGCCCACCCAATATTGCATGGCCCATTGCCAGCGCGACCCTGCGCTACCTATAGGGCGGCATGGCTGGAACCATTCTTTCGATCCTGATGCTGGCGGGCGTGGCCCTGCTCAGCGGCGGATTCTATCTGATCTTTCGGATGCGGGACACGAAGCGCGGGCTGCTGATGCTGCTGGCGGCGGTGGTCATGTTCGCCAATGTCGCGATCTGGATCGCGCCGACCTCATCGGGCGAGAGCCTGAGCGCGCCGGGCGAGGGCGTGCACTGATCGCGCAGGCCGCAATGTAAAAGGGTCTGATTCCAATTGCATGGAACCAGACCCTCATAATCATTTGATAGGCGAGTCGGGCGCGAGCCGCATGTCGAGATAATTGTCGACCGACATCATCAACTGGTCCCGCTCATGCTCGAAGAAGTGATTCGCGTTTCGAATCTCATCATGATGGATGGTGATGCCCTTTTGCGTGCGCAGCTTGTCGACCAGACGCTGCACCGAGCTGGGGCTGACCACCTCGTCCGCCGCGCCCTGCACGATGATGCCGGAGGCCGGGCAGGGGGCGAGGAAGGAAAAGTCATACATGTTCGCGGGCGGCGCGACGGAGATGAAGCCGCGCACTTCCGGGCGGCGCATCAGCAACTGCATGGCGATCCATGCGCCGAAGCTGAAACCGGCGATCCAGGTGGTCTGCGCCTCCGGGTGGAAGCTCTGCACCCAGTCGAGCGCCGCGGCGGCATCGGACAATTCGCCGATGCCATTGTCGAATGTGCCCTGGCTGCGGCCCACGCCGCGAAAGTTGAAGCGCAGGACCGCAAAGCCGCGCTTCACGAACGTCTTGTACAGGGCCTGGGTGATATGATCGTTCATCGTGCCGCCGCCGTGCGGATGCGGATGAAGGATCATGGCGACAGGCGCGCGCGGACGCGGCGGGGGGCTGAAGCGCCCCTCCAGGCGACCTTCGGGACCGGGAAAAATGACGTCGGGCATGGCACCTGATGAGCTGGGGGAATGGGGCTTACCCGGTGCCGGACGGCACGGGCGGAAGCGCGCTCTATATAGGTATCTGTTGCTTTTTCGCAATGTTGGATTGAAGTGCCCGATTCGTGACCCGTGCAAACCCCCTCATTTACCTCGATCATGCCGCGACGACGCCGGTGCTGCCGGTGGCGCGCGAGGCCGTGATCGGCGGGCTGGACGGCTGGGCCAACCCGTCATCGCCCCATGCGGCGGGGCGCAGGGCCAAGGCCGCGCTGGAGGAGGCGCGGGCGCGGATCGCGGCGGCGCTGGGCTGGGGCGGGTCGGTCGTGCTGACCGGTGGCGCGAGCGAGGCGATCGCCATCGCCCTGCGGCAGGCGAAGGCGGCGCGGCGGATCGCATCGGCGACGGAGCATGATTCGGTGCTGCGCCATATCGGACATGCGGATAGGCTGGCTGTCGATTCGCACGGGCTGGTCGGGACTGACGGGATCGACTGCACCGATGCGCTGGTCGCGATCCAGCATGTGAACAGCGAGACGGGGGTGATCCAGCCGGTGGATGCGGTCGGCACGGCCATTCGCCGCGGCGGCGGCCTGTGGCTGTGCGATTGCGCGCAGAGCGCGGGCAAGCTGCCGCTGCCGGATGCGGACTTCATCGCCATCGGCGCGCACAAGCTGGGCGGGCCGGTGGGTGTGGGCGCGTTGCTGGTGCGCGACCTTGCCCGGTTGAACGCGGGCGGCGGGCAGGAACTGGGCTATCGCGGCGGGACGGAAAATCTGCCCGCGATCCTGGGCATGGCGGCGGCGCTGGAGGATGCGCGCGACTGGCTGGTGCGCGCGGCGGCGTTGCGGGCGACGCTGGACGCCGCCATTCGCGCCATGGGCGGCGAGGTCGTGGCGGGGGATGCGGCGCGGATCGCGACCATCGCCTCCTACCGTATGCCCGGCGTCAGCGCGCGGGCGCAACTGATCCGCTTCGATGGCGCGGGGATCGCCGTGTCGGCGGGCAGCGCCTGCTCCTCCGGCACGCTCAAGACCAGCCCGGTGCTGGCGGCGATGGGGTGGGACGAGGGCGCGGCGGCGGCGGTTGTGCGGGTCAGCTTCGGCTGGACCACGACATCGACGGACGTGGAGGCCTTCATCGCGCAATGGCGCCGAATTGCCGGGATTTAGGAAGCGATATTTGCTATCATGACCTTGATGGAAATGGCCCCAACGCGATGATCTATCTCGACTATCAGGCCACCACGCCGCTGGCGCCCGAAGTGATTGCCGTCATGGCCGACGGGCTGCACCGCCATGGCAATCCGCACAGCGCCCATGCCATGGGGCGGCAGGCGGCGGCGGAGGTCGAACTGGCGCGGGACCGGGTGCACAGGACGCTGGGGCTGGGCGGCGGGCGGCTGGTCTTCACCAGCGGCGCGACGGAGGCGCTCAACACCGCCATTCAGGGGATGGCGCAGGGCGCGGCGGGCGGCGGGCGGACGCGGATCGTCACCCTTGCCACCGAACATGCCGCCGTGATCGACACGGCGCTGGCCTGCGCGCGATGGGGCATGGAGGCGGTGCTGCTGCCGGTGGGGCCGGACGGGCTGGTCGACCTGAACCGCGCGGCGGAGGTGATCGACGATTCCACCGCGCTGCTCGTCGCGATGCAGGTGAATAACGAGATTGGCGTGATCCAGCCGCTGGAGGCGCTGGCCGCCCTGGCGGCGCGGGTCGGCGCGCCCTTCCTGTGCGACGCGGTACAGGGTTTCGGGCGCCTGGCGCTGCCCGTGACGCCGGACATGGTGGCGATCAGCGCGCACAAGGTCCATGGGCCGAAGGGGATCGGCGCGCTCTGGCTGCGCGATGGCCTGTCGCTGCCGCCGCTGATGCACGGCGGCGGGCAGGAGGGCGGCGTGCGGTCGGGCACCCTCTCGCCCCTGCTGTGCGCTGGGTTCGGCGTGGCGGCGAAGGTTGCGGACGAACGGCGGGCGGAGGATGCCGCCCATGTCGCCGCCCTGTGGGAGACGGCGCGGCGCCTGTTCGCGGGCTGGACGGTGAACGGCGGCACGGAGCATCGCTATCGCGGCAACCTCAACATCCGGCGCGACGGGGTGGATGCGGCGCGCATCCTCTCCTCCTGCCGCCGGGTGGCGATGTCGCTGGGGTCGGCCTGCGCCAGCGGATCGGGGCGGACCAGCCATGTGCTGCGCGCCATCGGCCTGACCGATGCACAGGCACGCTCGTCGATCAGGCTTGGATTCGGGCGCTATACCACTATGTCGGACGTGGAGGAGGGGGCGCTCCTCATCCTCGAAAGCGCCAGCGAGCAGGAGCCTATGGCATGAGTGGAACCGACACCGGCGACATTGCCATCCGCTTCATCAGCGCGGATGGCGAGAGCGTGCAGGAGATATGGGCGCGCGACGGCGACACGCTGCTCGACGTGGGGCAGGCGGCGGGACAGCCGCTGGAGGGCACATGCGAGGGGCAGATGGCCTGCTCCACCTGCCATGTCATCGTGGATGCGGCGGATTTCGCAAAGCTGCCCCGCGCCAGCGAGGCGGAGGAGGACATGCTGGACCTTGCCGCCGCCGCCACGCGCACCAGCCGCCTGTCCTGCCAGATCACCCTCAAGACGGTGATGAAGGGCCTGACTGTGCGTATCCCCAGCGAAAGCCATAATATGCAGGGTGTGTGAGGGGGGCGAAGCCTTCGTTGCGCGATGCCGCTTGAAAAGCGCATCCAATCCCGCCATATGCGCCCTCGGAAGTCGGGCGGGCGCAGTCTTCGCCAACCTGGTCAGGTCCTGACGGAAGCAGCCACAACGAATTCGCTGCGGGTCGTTCCGGCTTCCACCTTCTCCTCCCCCTGTTCCCCTATCGCCGAACGCGCTTCCTTCGACAGGCGAGCCGCGACCCGCTAAGAGGGTGCCCATGTCCGATTCCCAGCAGCCTTATCGCGTCCTTGCGCGCAAATACCGGCCGCAGACCTTTTCCGAGCTGATCGGACAGGAAGCGATGGTCCAGACGCTCGGCAACGCGATCAAGCGCGGGCGGCTCGCCCATGCGTTCGTGATGACCGGCGTGCGCGGGGTGGGCAAGACGTCCACCGCGCGGCTGGTGGCCAAGGCGCTCAACTGCATCGGGCCGGATGGGCAGGGCGAGGCGACCATCGACCCCTGCGGCGTGTGCGAGCCGTGCAAGGCCATCGCCGAGGGCCGCCATATCGACGTGGTGGAGATGGACGCCGCCAGCCATACCGGCGTGGACGATGTGCGCGAGATTATCGAGGCGGTGCGCTACGCCGCCGTCTCCGCGCGCTACAAGATCTACATCATCGACGAAGTGCATATGCTCTCCAAGAACGCCTTCAACGCGCTGTTGAAGACGCTGGAGGAGCCGCCCGCCCATGTGAAATTCCTGTTCGCCACGACGGAGGTGAACAAGATTCCCGTCACCATCCTGTCCCGTTGCCAGCGGTTCGACCTGCGCCGCATCCCCGGCGAGGCGTTGCAGGCGCATTTCGCGCATGTGACGGAGCAGGAGGGCGTGCAGGCCGACACGGCGGCGCTGGCGCTGATCGCGTCGGCGGCGGAAGGGTCGGCGCGCGACGGCCTGTCGATCCTCGATCAGGCGATCGCCCATGCGGAGATGATCGGGGAGGAGCAGCCGCATGTCACCGCCGATCAGGTGCGCGACATGTTGGGGCTGGCGGATCGCGGCAATATCCGGCGGCTGCTGGGCCATGTGCTGGCGGGTGATCCCGGCGCGGTGCTGGACGGGCTGGCCGGGCAATATCGGATGGGCGTCGATCCGGGCGGTATCCTCTCAAACCTCCTCGACCTGATCCATGCGATCACGCTGACCAAGTCGGGCCGGTCGGACGACGACCCGGCGCGGTCGGAGGAGGAGCGGCAGGCGCTGGACGAATGGGCGGCGAAGCTGGGCTTTGCCGACCTGCACCGGCTCTGGCAGCTTCTGCTCAAGGGGCATGGCGAGGTCGTGGGCGCGGTCAATTCGCGCGATGCGTGCGACATGACCCTGCTGCGTGTCGTCCATGCCGCGACCATGCCCGATCCGTCGGAACTGGCGCGCCTGCTGGCGGGCGGCGTCCCGGCAGCGGTGCCGGGCGCCCCCATGGCGGCGCCCTCCGCGCCGCAGGGGCAGGCGGCGATGGCCCAGTCCGCAGCGATCGCGACGGCTCCCGTCGCCCCGGTCGCCACCGTTGCCGCGCCCGAAGTGGCGGGCGGCGTCTTTCCTCCCAATTTCCCGACGCTGGTGGAATGGCTGTTTCACAACCATGCGGGGCTGGCGAGCGACCTGCATGATTGCGTGGGGCTGGTCGCCTATGCCCCGCCGATGATCGACCTGCGCCTGATGCGGCCGCTCAGCGCCACATTCGGGCGCGATCTGGCGGAGGCGCTCAAGGCGATCACCGGGCAAAGCTGGACCGTCAGGCTCAGCGACGGCAATGCGCAGCCGACATTATTGGAACAGGAGCGGGCGGCGGTCCAGACGCGCGAGGATGCGGTCTGGTCGTCGCCGGTCGGGCAGGCGATACGGGAGACCTTTCCCAACGCCGAACTCGCCGGTATCGAACCCCGCAAATATGGGAGCATGAACGGATGAAAGACCTGAACGACATTCTCGGCATGGCCAGCCGGGTGCAGGAGGAACTGACCAAGGCGCAGGCCGGTCTGGACGCCATCGAGGTGGAGGGCAAGTCCGGTGGCGGTCTGGTCACGGTCCGCGCCAGCGCCAAGGGGCGGATCATCGGCCTGTCGGTCGACGACAGCCTGATCGACGTGGCGGACAAGGGCGTGATGGAAGACCTGATCGTCGCCGCGTTCAACGATGCGCGCAAAAAGGCGGACGAGGCCAGCGGGTCGGAAATGGCCAAGCTGACCGCCGGCCTGCCGCTGCCCCCCGGTTTCAAGCTGCCGTTCTGATGCGAATTTCGCTGGTCGGATTCAGCTATTGCTCATGTTTGTGGCGGTAGGAAAACCGCCCATCTGTCGCGTAACGATTGAATCTGGACGCGGCGCACCGATATTCCGTGGCAAGACGGCCGTGTTCGAGGCCGAAGTGGAGCCAGAATGACCCAGACCCTTCCCTTGCTGCCCCTGCGCGACATCGTGGTTTTCCCGCAGATGATCGTGCCGCTGTTCGTTGGCCGCGACAAGAGCGTCGTCGCCCTCGAAAAGGCGATGGAGGCCGACAAGGATATCTTCCTCGTCACGCAGCTCGACCCGGCGATGGACGATCCAGCGCGCGACGACCTCTATGACATCGGCGTCGTGGCGACGGTGCTGCAAATGCTGAAACTGCCCGACGGCACGGTGCGTGTGTTGGTCGAGGGGCGCAACCGCGCCACGCTGGCGGCGGTGGAGGAGGCCGAGAGCTATCTCTCCGCGCAGGTGGACGAGCATGTCGATGTCGAGGCGACGGGCACCGAGATCGAGGCGATGATGCGCTCCGTCGCGGACCAGTTCGAGGGCTATGCCAAGCTCAACAAGAAGCTGCCCGCCGAAACGCCGGTGCAGTTGCGCGAGATTGAGGAGCCGGGCCGTCTGGCAGATTTCGTCGCCGCCAACATCAGCGTGAAGGTGTCCGACAAGCAGTCGCTGCTGGTCGAGGGCGATCCCATGAAGCGGCTGGAGATGGTCTTTGCCTTCATGGAGGGCGAACTGGGCGTGCTTCAGGTCGAGAAGAAGATCCGGGGTCGCGTGAAGCGCCAGATGGAAAAGACCCAGCGCGAATATTATCTGAACGAGCAGCTCAAGGCGATTCAGCGCGAGCTGGGCAACAGCGAGGGCGAGGAAGCCGACGAGCTGGCGGAACTCACCGCCAAGATCGCCAAGCTCAAGCTCAGCAAGGAAGCGCGCAGCAAGGCGAACGCCGAGCTGAAGAAGCTGAAGGGCATGCAGCCCATGTCGGCCGAGGCGACGGTGGTGCGCAACTATCTCGACGCGCTGCTGGGCCTTCCCTGGGGCAAGAAGAGCAAGCTGAAGAAGGATCTGGTGCAGGCGCAGGAGGTGCTCGACGCCGATCACTTCGCGCTGGACAAGGTCAAGGATCGGATCATCGAATATCTGGCGGTGCAGGCGCGGTCGGATAAGCTTAAGGGGCCGATCCTGTGCCTCGTCGGCCCTCCGGGCGTCGGCAAGACGTCGCTGGGCCGCTCCATTGCGAAGGCGTGCGGGCGCGAATTCATCCGCCAGTCGCTGGGCGGTGTACGGGATGAGGCCGAGATTCGCGGCCATCGCCGCACCTATATCGGCTCCATGCCGGGCAAGATCGCGTCCAACCTGAAGAAGGCGGGCACGATGAATCCGCTGTTCCTGCTGGATGAGATCGACAAGCTGGGCCAGGATTTCCGGGGCGACCCGGCGTCGGCCCTGCTGGAGGTGCTGGATCCCGAACAGAACAGCAAGTTCCAGGACCATTATCTGGAGGTGGATGTCGACCTGTCGGACATCATGTTCGTCACCACGGCCAACTCGCTGAACCTGCCCCAGCCGCTGCTGGACCGCATGGAGATCATCCGCCTCGAAGGCTATACCGAGGATGAGAAGGTCGAGATCGCCGAGCGGCACCTGATGGCCAAGCAGGTCGAGGCGCATGGCCTGAAGGACGGCGAGTTCAGCGTGACGCAGGATGCGGTGCGCGACCTGATCCGCTATTATACGCGCGAAGCGGGCGTCCGCACGCTTGAGCGCGAGATTGCGCGTCTGGCGCGCAAGGCGCTGCGCCGGATCGTGGAAGGCAAGGACGAGAGCGTCACCGTGACGCCCGACAATCTGGCCGATTTCGCAGGCGTGCGGAAATTCCGCTATGGTGTGGGCGAGGAAGAGCATCAGATCGGCGCCGTCACCGGCCTGGCCTGGACGGAAGTGGGCGGCGAGCTGCTGACCATCGAATCCGTCACGGTGCCGGGCAAGGGCATGGTCAAGACGACCGGCAAGCTGGGTGAGGTGATGACCGAGTCCATCCAGGCGGCCTTCTCCTATGTGAAGGCGCGTTCGCCGGCCTATGGCATCAAGCCCAGCATCTTCCAGCGCAAGGACATCCATATCCATCTGCCCGAAGGGGCGGTGCCCAAGGATGGCCCGTCGGCGGGCATCGGCATGGTGACGTCCATCGTCTCCACGCTGACCGGCATCCCCGTGAACCGCGAAGTCGCGATGACCGGCGAGGTCACGCTGCGCGGCCGCGTGCTGCCCATCGGCGGCCTGAAGGAAAAGCTGCTGGCGGCCCTGCGCGGCGGCATCAAGACGGTGCTGATCCCGGCGGAGAATGAGAAGGATCTGGCCGAGATTCCGGCGAATGTGAAGGAAGGGCTGGAAATCATCCCGGTCAGCCATGTGGATCAGGTTCTGGCCCGCGCCCTGACCGCGCCGCTCACCCCGATCGACTGGTCGGAGGCGGACGATCTGGCCGCTCAGCCCGCCATCGGCACCCCGGTGGATGGCGAGGTTCCCATCCGCCACTGACGCCGCATTTCCGGGGGTGGGCAGCCTTTTTTGCTCGCCCCGGAACGCACGGTTGACGGGAGAAGGGCCATGATGCCGATCGGAATGATCGGATCACGGTCTGGCCAACATGTCTGTTTTGTCCTATGACCGAAGCCAGACCCTCTTAAGTCCCCGATTTGCGGGGTGTTTTCGCGATTTTGCTTTGACTCGCGCGGTAAGCTGCGCCTTATTGCGAGTCCTTAACAGAGCGATTCCCGGCAAACACATAAGAAGGGGGTTCCCAAGGCATGAATAAACAGGATCTGATCGGTTCGGTCGCGGAGGCCAGCGGGCTGAGCAAGGCCGATGCGGGCAAGGCGGTCGAGTCCGTGTTCGACTCGATCTCGGCCACGCTGAAGAAGGGGGACGAGGTTCGTCTGGTCGGCTTCGGGACATTTTCCGTCTCCAAGCGCAAGGCATCGACGGGCCGCAACCCGCGCACCGGCGAAGCGATGACCATCAAGGCGTCGAACCAGCCGAAGTTCAAGGCCGGCAAGGGTCTCAAGGACAGCGTCAACTGACCATCTATCGTACAACAGGGCCGTAATCGGGCGACGCAACGTCCGGACGAGCAGCATTAGGAGAGGGAAGCAGGGTGCCTGCTTCCCTTTTTTCATGCGCGAAACCCTGTCGATGGCGCTGGAGCCTTTTCGAAGGGATGGAGTCATTTTCTGGCTCGGAAAACGCGATAAATCAAAAGGCCGGAGCGTTTTCGAAGCGGATGCAACCATCTGCTGGCTCGGAAAATGCGATAAATCAAAAGGCTGTAGCAACCGAGCCGATGCAATCGGGCCGGACCCTGCTCGGGAGCATTTTCGAACTGGCCGTTGACGATCATCATCCCGGAAAATGCCCGACCAAGAAACAGGAGCGTTTTCACGTAATGGGAAAAGGCCCTGCCGGGGTGTTCCTGCCCGACCTTTTTCCGGTCCAACCACATTTCGCGCCAGAACTGGCTTGACGCTGGGGGCGGACCCACCCTATGAGCCGCGCTCTGACGCTTCGCGCGTCGGTGGCGATCGTAGCTCAGTTGGTTAGAGCGCCGGTTTGTGGTACCGGAGGTCGGGAGTTCAAGCCTCCTCGGTCGCCCCATTTTCCCCACATCTGCCAGGCGGCATGCCTGGCCCCCATATGGGAGCGGCCCGCCGTGACATCGCCCTGGTCCTTGCCCGACTTCGACGACCATGAGGGCGTGCACCTCTTCCACGACCGGGCGGCGGGCCTGCGCGCGATCATCGCCATTCATTCGACGCATCTGGGACCGGGCGCGGGCGGCGTGCGCTTCTGGCGCTACGCCCGCGACGAGGATGCAATCACCGACGCGCTGCGCCTGTCGCGGGGCATGAGCTACAAGAACGCCATGGCGGGCCTGCCCATGGGTGGCGGCAAGGGCGTGATCCTGGCCCCGGCGGATGGCGTGAAGACGCCCGACCTGCTGCGCGCCTTTGGCGACGCCATCGCTTCTGTCGGCGGGCGCTATGTCACGGCGGAGGATGTGGGCATCGCGGAGGCGGACATGCTGCACATCGCGGAACGCACCCCCTATGTCTCCGGCCTGCCCGTCGCGGACGGGGAGGCAGGGGGCGATCCCGGCCCGGTAACGGCGCAGGGCGTCTATCTGGGCATCCGGGCCGCGGCGGGCCGGATCGGCGGTGGCAGTGAGGATATGGTGGGCGTGCGCGTCGCCATTCAGGGCGTGGGCAGCGTCGGCGGCGGCGTCGCGCGGCGGCTGGCGGCCGATGGCGCGATCCTGACGCTGGCGGACGTGAACACGGCCCGTGCGGCGGCACTGGGCCGGGAACTGGGCGCGACGGTGGTCGACGCGCGGGAGATTTTGACGGTCGAGGCCGACATCCTCAGCCCCAATGCGCTGGGCGCCATCCTGAACGAGGGCAGCATCGGCGCCCTGCGCGTGCGTGCGGTCGCTGGCGGCGCGAACAACCAGCTTGCGACGCCCGGCGATGCGGCGCGCCTGCACGATCGCGGCATCCTCTACGCGCCCGACTATGTCATCAACGCGGGTGGCATCATCAATGTCGCGCTCGCCTATCTCGGCCCGATCACGCGCGAGGCGATCCTGGGACGGGTGGCGGAAATTCCGGGCCGGTTGCGGACGATCTGGACGGACAGCGCCGAAAGCGGCCTGCCGCCATCGGTGGTGGCGGACTGTATCGCGCAGGGTTTGATCGGGCGGGGATAAGCCTGCCATTGCCGGCTCGCCAAGGGCAGGGGTGACGTCGGACATGTTCTGCGCACCCCAGGACTATGCCACCCGTGCCCATCTTAACGGAAACCGGCTTGTCCCCGGCCAATCACCGCTCGCTGCACCCAGTGCAATGCCGACCAACGCGCCTGCCTTAGAACGACGCCATGCCTTGGAGCGACCGCTTTCCCGCCCAACCAAACGCCCCTAATCCGGCGGCGCATGTTCCAGAAAAGCGGCCAGATCCAGCTCCTGGATGAACTTTACCCCCGCCGTGCCATCCTTCTTCCGCACGATGGTGCCCAGGACGTCGCCATTGCCGGGGATGGAGGCGCTGATGACATCGCCGATGCTGATCTGCGGCGGCCCATCGATCAACATGCCCGATGTGGAGATGTTGCGGATGCGGCTACGGAACGGCGGCACGGTGGGACCAGTGATCGCGCTCACATAATGGCTGGGCATCCGCTCTGCGCGGGCGACGAGCGCCCGGCTCTTCGATGCAGATGACGAGTCTCTGGCCATGTCTCTTCCTGACGCGGGATGTTTACCATAGTCTTTACCGCCTATGCAGGCAATCACCCGTCAGGGTTATGGTTCCGCCCCATTTGCCAATCTGCTCGATGATGGAGGCTTTTCCCCGTCGCCTGCCGCTCCTATAGCCGGATTATGACAGACGCACGCGACGAGGGGCTGGTCCTCGATCCCAAATATGACCGAGACGGCCTTATCACCGCCGTCGCCAGCGATTCCGCGACCGGTGAGCTGCTGATGCTTGCCCATATGAACGCGGAGGCGCTGGCGCTGACCGTGGAGACGCGCATCGCCCATTTCTGGTCGCGCAGCCGGCAGGCGCTGTGGAAGAAGGGCGAGACGTCCGGCCATATCCTGCATGTGGAGGATATTCGCATTGACTGCGATCAGGATGCGATCTGGCTGATCTGCCGTCCGGCGGGGCCAGCCTGCCATACGGGGCGCAAGGATTGTTTCTACCGTCGGGTCGTCGGCGATGGGCTGGAATGGGTGCATGCGGACGACGCATGACGCCGTGCGCCAGATGGCGGTGGCAATGCTTCTCATCCTCCCGGCCTGTGGCGGTCCGGTGCCCGGCGCCGGGAATGACGCGCAGCCGGTCGCCGGGGGCAATGCGGCGGCCGACGCGCTGGAGGCGCTGGCCACCGAAAGCGGGGTGATCGGGGAAGACGGATCGGTGGAACCGGTCGGCAGTTATGGCCGCGCCTATGATGGCGGGGAGGATCGGCTGTGTGTCCTGCCTTCCGGGGGTGAAGCAAAATCCTATCGCTTCGGCGTGGAAATCCGCATCGGGGAGGAGGAATATTGCCGGGGGTCTGGCAAGGCCAGCCGGGCGGGCGATCTCCTCATCCTGCGGTTCGACGGCGGCCGCTGCACCGTCACCGCCCGTTATGACGGCGACCGCATCGCCATGCCGGGCGCGGTGGATCGCGGTTGCGCCAGCCTGTGCAGCGCGCGCGGGTCGTTCGCCGGGGTCAGTTTCCCGCGCATCGGCATGGACCGGGCGGCGGCGGATGGCGTCATGGCCAATGATGGCGCGGCGCTCTGCGGCGGCTGACCGCGCTCTCCCGCCATTTTTCGATTTGATCCGGCGGCGTAACGCGCCATCATCCGGTTCGGGAGCGAAGGGCGCAGTGTCCGCGTTTCCGTGACGGGCGCGGCTCCACCCGCGCCTTTCGCCAACCGGCACCCGCGGCAACCGGGCCGGATCGAGGAGAGAGACATGCCTTCCTATACCGCCCCCGTCAAAGACAGCCGTTTCATCCTGGAGCAGGTGCTGGGGATGGAGGCGCTGGCGGCGCGGATACCGGCCTTTGCGGGCGCCACGCCGGATGTGGTGGGCGCGGTGCTGGAGGAAGCGGGCCGGTTCGCGGCGGAACGGCTGCTGCCCCTCAACCGCACGGGGGACGTGCAGGGCTGCACCCGGCAGTCGGATGGCAGCGTCACCACGCCCGACGGCTTTCGGGAAGCCTATGCGGCGATGATCGCCGGCGGATGGACGACGCTGGGTTCGCCGGAGGCGTTTGGCGGGCAGGGCTTGCCCGCCATGGTGTCGGCGGCGGCGAATGAATATCTCAACAGCGCGAACCACAGTTTCGCCATGTACAGCGGCCTGACAGAGGGTGCGGTGGAGGCGATCCTCGCGGTGGGGACGGCGGCGCAGAAGGCGCTCTACGTCCCGCCGATGGTCGCGGGCCGCTGGACCGGCACGATGAACCTGACGGAACCGCAGTGCGGCACCGACCTGGGCCTGATCCGCACCCGCGCCGAGCCACAGGCGGACGGCAGCCACAGCATCACCGGCACCAAGATCTTCATCTCCGCCGGCGAGCATGACCTGACGGAGAATATCGTCCATCTCGTGCTGGCCCGCACGCCGGGTGCGCCGGTGGGAAGTAAAGGCATATCGCTTTTCATCGTGCCCAAATTCCTGGTGCAGGCGGATGGCACGCCGGGCGCGCGCAACGCTGTTTCCTGTGGCGCGCTGGAGCGTAAGATGGGCATCCATGGCAACGCGACGTGCGTCATGAACTATGACGGCGCGACCGGCTGGCTGCTGGGCGAGGAGCATAAGGGGCTGGCCGCCATGTTCATCATGATGAACGCGGCGCGCCTGTGGGTGGGGCTTCAGGGCCTGTCGCAGGCGGAGATCGCCTATCAGAACGCAGCCCTCTACGCCACGGAACGGCGGCAGGGGCGGGCGCTGACCGGCGCGGCGGAGCCGGACCAGCCCGCCGATCCCCTGATCGTCCATCCCGATGTGCGGCGGATGCTGATGGAGGGCAAGGCGCTGACCGAGGGGCTGCGCGCGCTGTGCCTGTGGGGCGCGTTGCAGGCGGACCTCGCCCATCATGGCGACAGTGATAAGGAAAGGCAGGACGCTGCTGACCTGCTGTCCCTACTGACCCCGGTGATAAAGGGCTATGGCACCGATCAGGGTTTCCATGTCACCGTCATCGCGCAACAGATTTGGGGTGGCCATGGCTACATCGCCGAAAATGGCCTGGAGCAATATGTGCGCGATGCCCGGATCGCGATGATTTACGAAGGGGCGAACGGCGTGCAGGCGATGGATCTGGTCGGGCGCAAGCTGCCGCAGAATGGCGGGCGGGCGGTGCAGCTCCTCTTCGCCACCATCGCGGCGGAGGTGGCGGAGGCGCGGGGCCGGGGCGGCACTCTCGTCCCGCTGGCCGACGCGCTGGAGAAGGCGACGGGCCAGATGCAGGCCGCAACCCTGTGGCTGATGCAGAATGGCTTGACCCGGCCGGACAATGCCGGCGCGGCGGCGACCGCCTATATGCAGTTGACCGGCATCGTGGCGCTGGGCCTGATGTGGCTCCGCATGGCGAGCGCGGCGGCGACACTGGCGGAGGCGGGGGGAGGCGATGCGGCCTTCCTGTCGGCCAAGGGCGTGACGGCGCGTTTCTTTGCCGAGCGGATGATGCCCCGCGCGGGCGCGCTGCGGCGGGAGATCGAGGGCGGTGCGGATGCGCTGATGGCGCTGCCGGCGGAGGCGTTCCTGCCCGGTGGCTGATGTGGGTGGGGCCTGTATGGGGCCTGATTCCTGGGGGCGTGATCCTATGGGCCAAGCGTGACGGTTTCGGTGCCGGTTCGCGGCGCTTCCCCGGTGGGGGAGGGCACCGCACGCGCCACCGGCGCGCGTTCGCGCATACAGCGCGCTTTTGGAACAGCGATAAATTCCCTGCAATTATAAAGGGATCGTTCCAGTCCTTCAGTCGTCATACGCATATAGGCATAGCTCATGCTGGCAAGCTTTGCGTCGGCGATGGGAAAGGCTTCCGGCATGTCGGCGGTGCGCGTCCAGCCCAGCAGGCGGCATTTGACCCGTCCCCCGCACATCTGGCGGGCGAGCTGCTCCAGCGCGTCCGGTGTCGCCTTGGGGTCGATCAGCATGATGAAGGCGTCCCCCGCCGAATTGATTGCGCCTAGCCGCGCCGCGCCAAAGCGTTCGCCGATCCGGTCGCGCCCGATGGCGGCTGCGGGGGTGGCGAGATCGGAGAAATCCGGCAGTTTGGCGAGCGGGAGCAGCGCGCCCTTCCCCACCGGCGCGGCGCGGGCATGGACGGGTGAGAGAAAGGCGAGCCGCGCGATGGCAGGCTCCGCACCCCCCTGTCTGCCGCGAAAGGCGCCGGGTGTTCCCCACCACCCTTTCCAACGGAAAAACAAATGACTATCGACCGATGTTATCTTGTCGAGTGAATTGCTCCAATAGGGCACGACCCAGTTGGTATGATAATGAGTGGCATATCCCACCCGGCGGTCGACCGCGCCTGACAGCATCCGGCTCGCCAGCGCCCGCGCCCGTGCCCAGGCGGCGGCCGACGGGATACGCGCCAGCGCACCGTCGCAGGTGAAGGTGAACTGGCAGCCCGTCGTCCGCTCCGCCCCCTGGAACACCACGCCGCAGATGGTTTTGGGGAAGGCGGGGTGGCGCATGCGGTTGATGATGACCTGCGCCACCGCCTCCTGCCCGGACTTGTCGTCCCCGGCCTCATAAAGTTCCGCTGCGGCGAGGCAGTCGGTCGCACGCGCGCGGTCGTCCGGGTCGCCGCCGATGACAAAGGGCCGGGCGGCGGGATTGGGCGCGGTGGAGAAGGGGATGGCGGCGTTGACCGCGCGGGCCGTCTCCGGCGCGATCTGTCGGATTTCCAGCGGCTCCACGGCGGGCGGCGGGCTGGAGGGATGGCCCTGCGCCGTGCGTGACGCGATCCCGGCCTGTGGCGACGGGTTGGAGAAGGGCGTGCTGAGCGCCGCGACCAGCAACGGTATGCCGATCAGGATTGCGGCCCAGAGCAGCAGCGGCCAGCGGCGCCTGTCGTCCCGCGCCGTCCCGCCGGCCGCTCCGGGCTGCTGGTCCATGTCCGTCGCCCTTATTCCGGCAGGAAGTCCGGCACGGAGAGATACCGCTCGCCCGTGTCATAGTTGAAGCCCAGGATACGGGCGTTGGCGGGCAGGTCCGGCAGTTTCTGCGCAATCGCCGCCAGTGTCGCGCCGGACGAAATGCCGACCAGCAGCCCCTCTTCCCGCGCGCTGCGCCGGGCAAACTCCTTGGCGTCGTTGGGATCGACCTGGATCACCCCGTCGATATGCTGCGTCTGGAGATTGGTGGGGATGAAGCCCGCGCCGATGCCCTGAATGGGATGCGGGCCGGGCGCGCCGCCGGAGATGACCGGGGACAGCGTCGGCTCCACCGCATAGGCCTTCAGCTTGGGCCATGCCTGTTTCAGCACCTTGGCGCAGCCGGTCAGATGCCCGCCCGTGCCGACGCCGGTGATCAGGACGTCGATCGGATCGTTCGCGAACTCTTCCAGAATTTCCTGAGCGGTTGTCGTGACATGAGCCTCAATATTCGCAGAATTTTCGAACTGTTGCGGCATCCAGCTATGGGGCGTCTGCGCGACCAGTTCCAGCGCGCGCTCGATGGCGCCCTTCATCCCCTTCTCACGGGGCGTCAGGTCGAAGGTCGCGCCATAGGACAGCATGACCCGCCGCCGCTCGATCGACATGCTTTCCGGCATGACGAGGACGAGGCGATAGCCCTTGACCGCGGCGACCATGGCCAGGCCGATGCCGGTGTTGCCCGATGTCGGCTCGATGATCGTGCCGCCGGGCTGGAGTTGTCCGCTGGCCTCCGCCGCGTCGATCATGGCCAGAGCGATACGGTCCTTGATCGACCCGCCGGGGTTGGCCCGCTCGCTCTTCACCCACACTTCGGCGTGGGGGAACAGGCGGGACAGGCGGACATGGGGGGTGCGGCCGATCGTCTCCAGGATTGAAGATGCACGCATGGCGGTTCGATTCCTTCGCTTCGTCAGTTGTTCGCTACATCGGGCGGATCGAAGCTGCGTGCAAGCCGCAGTTCCGGATAAAGACGCGACCACAGCAGGGTCACGGCGATGGCGCCCACGCCGCCCAGTATCACCGCGCTGACCGGCCCGATCAGGGCGGCGAGAAAGCCCGACTCCGCCTCGCCCAGTTCGTTGGAGGCGGAAATCGTGAGCTGGGAGACGCTGCTGACCCGGCCGCGCATCTCGTCCGGCGTGTGCAACTGGACGAGGGACTGGCGCACGAAGACCGATACCATGTCCGCCGCGCCCCACACCATCATCGCGCCCAGAGCCACGGGCATCTGGATCATCGCGGGCATGAAGGCGGTGGCGCCAAAACAGACGGTGGCCGCGCCGAATATCACGACGGACGCCAGCATCTTGACGCCGACATTGCGGGTCATGGGAAAAATGGAGAAGAACAGCGCCATGGCCGCCGCGCCGATGCCGGGTGCGGCGGCGAGGTGGCCCAGCCCCTTGGACCCTACGTGCAGGATGTCGCGGGCATAGACGGGCAACAGGGCGGTCGTGCCGGCCAGCAGGACGGCAAACAGGTCCAGCGTGATCGTCGCCTGCACCAGCCGGTTACGCTTCACATAGGCGAGGCCGTCGACGATCTGGCGCAGGGGGTGGCGCTTGCGGTCCGGCTGCGCCTGCTTCACCGGTCCCATCAGCGCCAGCATCAGCAGCGAGACGAGGAACAGGATGGCGCTGGCGGCATAGGCGAAATGGGGCTGGATCGCATAGGCATAGCCGCTGATCGCCGGGCCGATGATGGAACCGGACTGCCAGGCGATGCTGCTGAGTGCAAAGGCGCGCGGCAGGATCGGGAGCGGCACGATATTGGCGGTCAGCGACCCCAGCGACGGCCCCTGAAAGGCGCGGCACACGCCCAGCAGCGCCGCCAGCGTGAAGATGAGCGGCAATCCGATCCATTGTTCATAGCTGGACACCGCCAGGATCAGCGCGCTCGCCAACTGCCCCAAAATGGTCAGCATGGCGAGGACACGCCGGTTGTAGCGATCCGCGAGCAGGCCGGACAGGGGCGTCGCCAGGAACAGCGCGACGAACTGGATCAGGCCGATCAGGCCCAGTTGCGTCACCGCCAGCGCGGGCGACATGGTCAGCCGGGCGATATTATAGGTCTGCCACGCGATGATAAGGGTCATGCCCTGCTGCGCGATGACGGCGGCGAACCGCACGGTCAGATAGGCCCGGAAAGCGGGTACATGGAGTGGATGCGACGGAAAGGGTTTTTCCGGCGAGGGATTGGCCTGCTGCATGGCGCTCCCCATGGCCCAGAGTGGGCCGGGGGGTAAACAAACTTCTGGTTGGAACGGGCCAATTTCCCATTTCTTGTGATTTGGTAGACAATTTGTCCCGGCCGATGTTTCCGCGTGAGGGCGAGGGGGGCGAAAGAGAAAGGCGGGGCGGTTTAGGGGCGGATTTCCTCTTGGATGTGATAGGTTATCACTTATCGATACGGTCGGCCACGATCGTTGGTCTCCCCGTGCCTTGGGAGGGATGATGGCGTGGGGTGATATGGTTTCGCTACAGACTGCGTTCCGGTGGTATGGTCGTCATCGGTGGTGCGACCGGCCCTGTTCATGGGCTGTCGCGTTCTGCCACGTCGGAGCCGTGATGCGGCAGCCTGCCCCTGTTGCGGCCAGTCGGTGGACGCAGTTCCTGTTCCCCTCACTCTTGCGGATGGAGCAGGGATTGAACGGGATTATCCTATCGCCCTCCCTTACGTCTTTCCCTGGACGATGGTTCACGCTGATCGGTTGAACCTGTTTGCTTGAAGGCCCTTGTCTCACGGGATGGGGTGCGTTCAGTGTCTGGGATGGCGGCCTGCTGTGTCGGTGGCGGGAAGACCGTAGCTGCTCTTCTGATGGCAAGTCCATTTGCGAAGGGATGTCGGCAGGCGGCGCAGTAGTCTCAAGGCCGCTTGTTACAGGCGCTGGCGTGGAGCGCCTTGTGCAAGTTGGCATGGGGCAGAGGGCAACCATAGGATTCCGCCAGTTTGGCGGCTCTCTGCGTGGCTCGCAGAGAATGTCGGTTATTTTGATTAAAAATATCATAAAAACAATAATATGAAGTGCATATTTGATTCATAATATTTATGGTTAATACCTCTTAATCCTTTGATATGCCCATGCCGCAGCCGTTTTTTTGCCTTGCGAGATAGGCCGCGCCTCAGCACATATATGAGGCTCTGCTGGCACCAGCGGCCCGTGGCTCGGCACGGGCCATGACAGGATACGCCTCATCGAACAGAATGATGTCGCGCTGTTCACCCGGATCGGGGAGCGGGGCGCGGCCCCTCTTGTGGCGGGCGGTATCCCTATGCGCGCGCTCCATTGAAAGCGGCCCATTGCAGTCCAGCTTCCTCACATGGCAGGCTTTTCCCAATCACCCCATCGCGAGGACGGCCGTCAACTCCACCAGTCACAGGGCGGAGGAGGCGAGCGAAGAACGGTATATCATGAGATAGGTTTTACCCTATCGGACAGCCCCCGGCATCACCCCGCCATCCCCGGCAATCACGCCAGTTTCAGGCGTATTTCCGCGATCAGGCCGCTTTCGGGTGAACGGTTAGAGAGGGTCAGTTCGCCGCCTTCCGCCCGCATCACCACCCGCACCAGCGCCAGGCCCAGGCCCGATCCGCCCGTCTCCCGGTTGCGCGACTGTTCCAGCCGGGTGAACGGTTCCAGCATTTCAGGGATACGGTCCGGCGCGATGCCGGGGCCGCTGTCGATCACCCGCAACAGGGCATGACCGTTCACCACCGCCACGGACACGCGGGCGGACTGGCCATATTTGATGGCATTGTCGATCAGGTTGCGGACCGCGCGGCGGATGGCCGGGGCGTGGACCAGCACGATGGCGCGCTCCGACTCCTCGAACCGGCTGTCGGCGCCCATCGCTTCGAAATCCTCCGTCACCGCCTCGGCCAGCGCGGTCAGGTCGACGCGCTGCGGCGGCTGGCGGTCGGCGCCCGCGCGGGCCAGCGAGAGGATGTCCTCCAGCATCTGGTTCATCTCTTCGATGGTCGCGGCCATCTGCTCCCGCTCATCGGCGTCGTCGACCGACTCCACCCGGACGCGCAGGGAGGCGAGGGGAGTGCGCAGGTCATGGCCGATCGCGCCCAGCATATGGTCCTTCTCCGCCAGCATCGCGCCGATCCGCGTCTGCATGTCGTTGAAGGCGCGGCTGAGTTCGCGCACGTCTGCGGGGCCGCGCTCCTCCAGCGGGACGGTCTGGCGATGCGGGCTGTAATCGCGCGCGGCGACGGCCAGCGCGCCCAGCGGCGCGGACAGGCGGCGCGCGATCAGCAGCAGGGGCAGCAGCACCGCAGCATAGATGAGCAGTGTCTGCCAGATCAACAGGCGCGCCAGCGGCGGTCCGCCATCGCGCACCCGGCCCATGGCGGTGATCCAGCGGCCGTCCCCGGTCTGCACGGTCAGGCGCAGGAGGTTGCGGGCGCGCGGCTTGTCCTGCCCGTCCAGGCCGTCCATCCCGCGCGGGCGGGCGGTTTTCGTCGGCCGGGGCGGGCGTTGTTCCTGGTCCACCACCTGTTCGACGGTCGCCACGACGCTGCGCACATGGATGCCGGCATTTTCGAACATCTCGGCGGCGCGGGCGGCGATGGCCGGCTCGCTGCGCCCGGCAAAGGCCGGCGCGCGGGTGGCGATGGCGATGCGGCCATGCTCCTGAAAGGCGCGGGTCCGTTCTTCGTCCCCACCCTCGATGGTGTCGATGATGCGCAGCGCCGCCGGGGCCGCGCTGACCGTCACCCACTGCCGCCGGTTTTCCTTCACCAGCAGGGCAAAGCTGATGAGCTGCGCGACCAGCAGCAGCAGCGCGGCCACCACGACCAGCCGGGAGGCGAGGGTGGAGGGCCGGAACCGGGCGAGAAAGGATTTCATGAGCGCGTCACATCCGCAGAAAGCATATAGCCGCCGCCCCACACCGTCTTGATGAGGCTGGGCGACTTGGGGTCGGGTTCGATCTTGCGGCGCAGGCGGCTGATCTGGTTGTCGATGGCGCGGTCGAAGGGATTGGCCTCGCGCCCCTGTGTCAGGTCCAGCAACTGGTCGCGGGTCAGCACCTGGCGCGGTCGCTCCAGAAAGGCGATGAGCAGGCGGTAATCGGCGGTGCTGAGCGGAATGGCCACGCCGTCCGCGCCGGTCAATGTCCAGTCATCGGTGTTGAGCGCCCAGTCGGCGAAGAGGAAGGCGCGGGTGGGTGGGGCGGTCTCGCGCGCCGCGCCCGCGCCCGCACGGCGCAGGATCGTCTTGATCCGGGCGACCAGTTCGCGCGGGGAGAAGGGCTTTACGACATAATCGTCCGCGCCCATCTCCAGCCCGACGATACGGTCCGTCTCCTCCGACCGGGCGGTCAGCAGGATGACGGGCATCTCGCCCTTTTCCCGGACATGGCGGCACAGGCTGAGGCCGTCCTCGCCCGGCATCATGATGTCGAGGATCAGCATGTCGATGGCGCTGCTGTTCAGCGTGCGGCGGGCGGATTCCGCATCGGCGGCGGCCGTGACGCGATAGCCGTTCTTCGTCAGGAAGCTGGTCAGCGGATCGCGGATCGACCGCTCGTCATCGACCAGAAGAATATGCGGCTTTTGCGTCATGAAAATTCCGTGCCTCTATTGCGACCTGTTCGCAACCCCTTGTGCCGCCGCCCGGCCCCGGAAAGCAAGTCCAGGGCCGGGCGGGACGGCGGATTACTTGGCCGGAGCCTTGTTTGGGGCCGTGTTCGGGGCCCTGCCTTCCGGCGCGGGGCCGCCATGGTGGCCCCGGAAGCCACCCCGCCATCCGCCCCGCAATCCACCGGCGGCGTCGCGCTCTGCGGCGGTGATCTTGCCATCATGATTGCTGTCGATCCGATCGAACAGGGCGAGCGGGCGCTTCACGAAGTCGGCCTTGCTGATGTCGCCCTGAACGCTGCCATCGCGCCCACCGGCAAAGCCATCGCCGAACACGCCACCGGGGCCTTTGCCCCAACCGCGCGCGCCATGACCACCATGGCCACCATGGTCGCCCCAGCCGCCACGCCCGTGACCGCCCTGATCCCGGTCGCCCCGGCCTTCACCGTGCGGACCGGCATCGGGGCCGCCATCCGGTCCCTTGCCGAAGCGCGGGCCACCGGGCGGCGGGGGCGGGGCGCCAGCGTCCTTGCCGGATGCCCCTCCCTTGCCCGGCGCGTACTTGCGGTCGTGTGCGGCGCGGAACTCGGCGGGGCTGATCTGACCATTCTTGTCGCTGTCGATGGCGGCGAACCGCGCGCCCAGCCTCTGGTCGCGCAGCGTGTCGCGCTGCGCCTGCCGCTCGGCCGGGGTGATGATGCCGTTGCGGTCGGTGTCGAGCGCGGCGAACCGCTGGTCGAGGGCGGCGGTGAATTCGGCGCGGGTGATGACCCCGTCCTTGTTGCTGTCCAGCGCATCGAGGACGGGGTGGCCGGCGCGCGTTGGCGGCGGTGCGACGGGCGATTGCGCCAGCGCCGCAGCACCCCCGGCCAGCAATGTCCCGGCGGCCAGTATCGAGAGAAGACGGTGATTCATGAACCCACATCCTTGTGCCTGAAAGATATGGCGCAGACAGGCTGCGCCGCTGACATCTCCTCTAGGGCTGTATTGTATCAGGCGATTGTCGCCCGCCCGGATATTTGTCGCAAAATGTAGGGGCGGGGACTGTCTTTCGGGCCATCTGCTGTTAACCGGCTTTGGCTATGATTGGCCTGTCGATTCCATGGGCGGATCGACTCTCTGGGCAAGAGGCATTGGATAGTTGAAGGCCATGCGTTTCCTTTCGCCGGTCCACCGCGACCTGTTGCGCTTCACCCTGTTGTCGGGTGCCTGCTGGCTGGTCGACATGGCTCTGCTGCTGGCGCTCACCTATGCGGGCTGGCACGCGGCGGTCGCCAATATCGCCAGCTCGCTGATTACCGCCGCCATGGTCTATCTGCTGTCGTCGCGCCATATCCATGACGGCAAGGCCGGTGTCGCCTCGCCGCGTCTCATCCTCTATCTGGTCTATACGCTGCTGGTGATCCTGATCGCGTCCTGGCTGATGGCGATCCTCGTTCATTGGCTGGAGGCCGCGATGCCCCTCCGGCTGCCCGGTGCGGTGCTGGTGGTGGTGGCAAAGGTGGGGGTGACGCCGCCGCAACTGGTCGGCAATTTCTTCATGTCGCGGATGATCGCGCGCGCCTGATCCGCGCAACCCACCCCCTGCCGAAAAACCGCTGAATCCACGGTCTCGCATGGCGCAGGGGGCATCGGCCCTCCCTCGAAACCATGCCCCGTCCAACCGCCGGTTTAGGGAAGGGTTTACCATTTCCCTTTACAGCTTGGTCCCGACCATCCGGGGAATGCATTCATGTTTCAGTCCAGCAAGGCTGTCTTTACAGACGCAGCCGCCGTCGACGTCACCATTTTGATGCCGTGCCTCGACGAAGTGCAGTCGCTTCCCCATTGCATCGCCAACGCGCATGAGGCGCTGCGTCGCATCGCCGACGCTTATGGCATTACCGGCGAGATCGTGATCGCGGACAATGGCTCGACCGACGGCAGCCAGGCGCTGGCGACCGCGCTGGGCGCGCGGGTCGTGCCGGTGGCGGAGCGGGGCTATGGCGCGGCGCTGATCGGCGGCGGTCATGCCGCGCTGGGCCGCTTCATCCTGATGGGCGACTGCGATGGCAGCTATGATTTCACCGACGGCGTGGCGATGATCGGCAAGCTGCTGGACGGCCATGCGCTGTGCATGGGGTCGCGCTTCGACGGCGGTATCGCGCCGGGGGCCATGCCGTGGAAGAATCGCTACATCGGCAATCCGGTGCTGACCGGCACCCTCAACCTCTTTTTCCGCGCGGGCATCAAGGACGCGCATTGCGGCCTGCGGGCGATCCGCAAGGATAGCTTCCTGCGCCTCAACCTGTCGGGCACCGGCATGGAGTTCGCCAGCGAGATGGTCATCAAGGCGGCCCTTCTCCGCCTGCCCATCGCGCAGGTTCCGGCGACGCTCTCCCCCGACCTGCGCGAACGGCCGCCGCATCTGCGCCCGTGGCGCGATGGCTGGCGGCACCTGCGCTATCTGCTGATGCTGGCCCCCAACTGGCTGTTCGGCGTTCCGGGCCTGCTCGCGGTGCTGCTGGGCACGATCATCATGGGTCAGGCGGCCCTGCAATATGGTCGTCCGGGCAGTTTTCCGGCGGTGGGCGATTACTGGACGATCATCGGTTCGGGACTGCTGACCGTCGGCCATCTCGCCCTGCTGCTGACGCTGGCGGGACAGGTCTATGCGCTCAAGACCGGATACCGTATGCCCGGACGCCTGTCCCGCACGGTGACGCGCGTCGCGACGCTGGAACATGCGCTGATCGCGGGGCTGGCCAGCCTGTGCGCGGGCGGCGGCGTGCTGGCCACCGTCTATGCGCAATGGGTGGGGCGTCATTATGGCATGGCGGACAATATCTTCCTGCCCACGCTGGGCGCGCTGCTCGTCACGCTGGGCATCCAGACGATGCTGGGCGGTTTCCTCATGGCCATATTGGGCGGCCATCAGGCGCGTTTCCTCGCGTCCGCGTCCCCCGCGCCGACCGGGCTGCCGGACTCCTGGTCCCCGACCATCGGGGCCTGATCGCATGGCCCAACCCTGGCTGTCCGTCATCCTGCCGGTCCATGGCGGGGCGCGTTATCTGGCCGCCACGCTGGACAGCGTGCGCGCGCAGCGGACCGACGGCATCGAATTCCTGCTTTACGACAGCAGCCCCGACACCGCATGCCGGGATATTGCCGCGCGCTACGCCGCCGATCTGGACCTGCGCCATATCGCGGTACAGGACGTGCTGCCCTGGCCGGAAAAGACCGACCTGGGCGTGGCGCAGGCCGCGGCCCCCCATGTCGCCATGCTGCATCAGGATGATCTGTGGCTGGCGGGCCATGTCGATGCGATCCGCGCCAGCATCGCCGCCGCGCCGGACGCCGTCATGCATGTCGCGGCGTCGCGGCTGGTCGATGACCGGGGCCGGGACATCGGCCAGTGGTCGCCCCCCTTCGCCCCCGGCCTCCTGCCCGGCGCGCTATTCGGGCGGCGGTTGATCGTGCAGAATTTCCTCGCCATTCCCTCGCCCGTGGTGCGGCGCGACGCCTGGCTGGCGGTGGGCGGCATGGACCATGCGCTGTGGTACACCGGCGACTGGGATCTCTACCTGAAACTCGCCCGCACCGGCCCGATCGCGGTGCGCGCGCGCGCGACGACCGCTTTCCGGGTGCATGGCCAGTCGCTCACCATGACCGGCAGCCGCGATGCCGATGCGTTGCGCGGCCAGTTCGACCGGGTGCTGGAGCGTCACGGCCCCGAATTCGGGCTGAACCGCGACCGCCGCCTGCGCGCGCGGGCGATGGCGTCGGTGGACATCAACTGTGGCCTTGCCGGAACGGCGGCGGGGCAGGGCGGTTCGCTGTGGCCGACGCTGCGCCGCTTTCTCGGCCTCGGCCCCGTCGACGCCCTGCGTTATCTCTATGAATCCCGTATCCTCGAACGGGCGGCCCCGCGTTTGCGGGCGCGCCTTTGCGGAGTATTGTGACATGCCGCTTGGTTCCACCGTTCGCGCGATGTTCGGCCCGCATGAACGACGGGTTTCCGACCTCTATCGTGGCCTCTTCCTCGACCTGGACGATTATGCCGCGAAGATTGCCGGCTGGTCGCCCGGTGCGCGCAAGATTCTGGAGGTCGGCTGCGGGGAGGGGGCGGTGACGGAAGTGCTGGCCCGCATCTTCCCGCAGGCGGACATTCTGGGCATCGACATCACGCCGCGCGTGGGACGTCTCTATGATGGCCCGCGCGACCGGGTGGAGTTCCGGGTCGCCGCCGTGCAGGACGTGGCCCGCGACCATCCCGGCGCATTCGACCTCATCATCCTCTCCGACGTCATGCACCATATCCCCGTCGCCCTGCGCGCGGAGATCGTGGGCGCCATCGGGCAGGCGCTGGCCCCCGGCGGCCGCTTCATCCTGAAGGACTGGGGCAAGGCCGCGACGCCGATCCACTGGCTGTGCCATGCGGGCGACCGCTGGCTGACGGGCGACCGGGTCAGCCATCTCGTCCCCGATCAGGCAAAGAGCCTGATCCTCGACCGGCTCCCGGCGCTGCGCTGCGTGGAGGAGGGGCATATCGCGCCCTGGACGAACAACTACACGCTGGTTTTCGCCGCGTGACGGTCTTTGCGGCATGACGGGGCGGCGGGAGCCGGGCCGCTACCTGCTGGTCGGTGCGGCCTGCGCCCTCTTCAACAATATCATCCTGATCGGCGGGGATGCGGCGGGGCTGCATTATGCCGTCTCGGTATTGCTGACCTTCGTGCTGATGCTGCCGCTGAGCTATCTCGCCCATGCATCCTGGACGTTCGACGCGACCGTCAACTGGCCCGCGTTCGGCCGGTTCCTGCTCGGCTCCCTCAGCAGCCTCGCCATGGCGACCTTTGCCGTCGGCCTGTTCCACGACGCGCTGCGCCTGCCGATGGTGCTGGCCGCGCCGGTGGCGACGGTCGTCATGACCGTCTATAATTTCCTCATGACCCGCTGGGCCGTCCGGCGACGCCAGCGGTCCTGATCGCGGCCCTGCCTATCCCTCGCGGCCCCGGTCATAGACATGCGGGTTGGTCCATTTGTCCCCCAATATCCTGAGCGCGGCGGTGCGCAGCGCATTGTCCGCCCGCATCACCAGATCCGCCGGAACCTGCCCCGGTTCGCCGCGGAAGGATGTCGCATGGAAATACTCCTCCGCATCGGGTGACTGGCGGGAGAAATAATAGTTGGAGACGCAGCACCGCCGCCCGTCATGCCGCACCTCGTTGACCGAGTGCCAGGACGCCTTGTTCGTCACCATGATGACCAGGCTGTTGAACCGGCTGGGAAAAGTCCGCGCAGGACCACGCGGCCCCTCATCCCACAGTTGCAGGGAGCCGCCAAATTCCTCCCGCCAGTCCGGCGTCACATAATAGAGCAGGTTCAGCACCCGATACCGCTGTCGCTTGCGATCGTGCGAATTGTCGAGATGGGGGCGCAGATAGGCTCCCTTCGACATGGCGCTGATCCCGCCCGCATAGAGGTCGACATCGGGATCGAGCCCCTCCAGCCCCGTCAGCCGGGCGATCAGTGCAACGATGCGCGGGTCTTGAAAGGCATAGACAATCTCCTCCAGCAGTGGATCATAACTATTCATCTGTGCCGCCACATGCTTGTTTTCCTTGATGGATTTCTTGAGCATCATGCGGTCGGACTGGGGAAAGCGGTCATGGATCTCCCGCGCCAGCTCGGGCGGCAGCAGGTCGTCGATCTGGCAGGACGGGATCTTGCCCGGCGTCTGGAACGCGCGCGCGAGGTCATCCACGACCGGCTCCAGCCGCGCCGCGATCAGGTCTGCGATTTCGGTGCGAACGGGCAATGGGGCACTCCTTTGCCGCCATTCTCGCCGATCATGGTTAACAACCGGTTGCAGGGCGTCAGGGCCGCCGCAGGCAGCGCGCATCCCCCAGCGTCCCGACCAGCGCCCGGAAGCGTGGGCTGTCCTCCGGCAGGGTCGGCGCGAAACCGGCGTGGTGCATGTCGGCGCGCGTGACCAGCGATAGCGTGCCCCGGCGGCACAGTTCGGCCAGCATCGGCGCCGTCATCGTGCGGGAGGAGAAGCGCAGCGGGTGATTGTCGAGGTCGGGCCGGTTGCGCACATGGTCTATCGCATTGGCGGTCCAGCGCCCGTCTGTGCTGGGCGAGACGCTGGTGTCGATCAGTACGAAATCGCTGCGCCGCGCGGCGATGGTCCGTTCCAGCGCGACATGCGGCGCGACAAAGCCGTCCACGCGCGCCAGCAGCACCGGCATCGCGCCCAGCAGCGTGGCGGCGCTCAGCACCCAGACTAGGCCATCGGCCTTCGTCCCGATCCGGTCGGCCAGCCTGCGATAGCCGAACCCGCCCAGCAGCGCGAAACTGCCCAGCAACTGGTGCAGATAGCGGTATCCCCATCCATGCCCCTGAAAAGGCAGGATAAAGCTGATGAAGACCAGCAGCAGGACCACACCCCACAGCAACGGCCCGGCCACGCCCCGGTCCCGCCAGCCCAGCGGCAGGGCGGCGACCAGCAGCGGCAGCAGCGCCAGATTCTGCCAGGCGACGAACCGCAACAGGTTCAGGATCATATAGGGGATGGTCAGCGGGTCGCGCTCGACCAGCAGCGGCAGCACGCGGCGGACGAAGAAATTGTCCGGCGGCCCTGCGGCTCCGTGTGCTGCAACCCCGCCCGCCGCTGTCGCCGCCCAGTGGGAATAGCCGACCCAGCATCCGGTCATCGCCAGATAGGCGGCGCCATAGAGCAGCACCAGCCGCCATTGTCCGTCCCGCAGGCGCCACAGCAGGAAGGGGGCGACGAACAGCGGGTGAAAGACGATCTGGTGCAGCCCCATCGCCACAAATCCGGTCAGGATCGCCACGCCATGCCCGGCCCGCCCGCCGCGCAGGAAAGCGGCCAGCCAGACGAGGTTCAGCGCCATATGGGCGGTCATCGCATAGGTCGTCATCGCGGTGACGAGCATCTGCGTCGACAGGGCATAGATCAGGAAGACGACCCAGCGCGCCCGGACATCCGCCCCGAACGCCCGCTTGGCAATGTCATGCAGGGCGAGCGCGCCGACGAGGACGAGCATGGGGTTGAAGAAGGCCGGATCGGCGATCCTGGAAAAGGCCAGCCGCAACCAGGCGTTGGCCGGCAGATAGTCGGAAACGAGGGCGAGGGGATTGTCCATCTTCGCCAGAAAGGCGGGCACCAGCGTCTCGGCATAGGCGCGCCATGCGGGGGCGAGGGGTGCCGCGATGCGGCCCTTGTCGAACACCGCCATGTCGAACACGACCATATGCTCGTCCCGCGACAGGGGGAAATCGCCCATCAGCGCATGGCTGCCCCAGCCCAGCAGCGCGACCAGGATCCCGCCCGACAGGATCAGCACGGGGCGAGGGGGCAGGCGATCGGGCAGCGGCAGGCGCGGCGCGAACAGGATGGTCAGGATCAGCAGCGGCGGCAGCGCGATGAGGATGGGCAGGTCCTGGCTCTGCACCTGATACAGCGGGAAGATGTCGCTGGTGCCCCGTGCGATCAGGCTGACCATCAGGCCCAGCAGAACGGCCGCGAGGCAGATCATCCCTGTCGTTCGATGCTGGCCCATCGCTTGCCTCTCCCTATCCGGCGCGTCTCTGTCCGGCGTGGGATGCGCCGGGCGGCCCCACAATCCCGGCCTGATTCCGTCCCGTAACAGAATCGATCATGGACGAAACAGCCACCGCTCACCGGGGGCATTTCGCGCCAGAAGGTACCGCAGGTTCCTGCGGAAACAGTCTCATCAAAATGGGGTAAATGTCTGAAAACATTATTGGAGCGGGTAGCGGGGATCGAACCCGCATCACAAGCTTGGAAGGCTAGTGCTCTACCATTGAGCTATACCCGCGACACCAGATGGCGTGGCGCTCCATTGCCACCGGCCATGCCCCTGCGTCAATCCGCTTTTGTTCGCTTTGGCCACGGAAAAATGCGGCTTCGTGCCGGTGGCGCGCTGGTGGTGGGCCGGTTGCGCGTCGGTTACTGGCATCGGGTGCGGCGATCCTTGCCCTCTGCGGGCCATCGCCCTATGGCTTGCTGCATGGAACGACCGACCATGCGCCAGCTCGAAATCTTGGCCGAAGTCGCGCGCGTCGGCACCTTTCGCGGGGCCGCGCGGCACCTCGGCCTGTCGCAGGTCGCGGTCAGCGATCATATCCGGCAACTGGAGAGCCGCCTCGGCTGCGCCCTGTTCGTCCGCAATGTGGGCGGCAAGCCGACCCTGTCGCCATCCGGCAAAATCGTGTTGGAACATGGTCGTAACGTCTTGTTTGCGTGCGATTCCTTAATCTCTGCGGCGCGCGGCGCGGCGGGCATCCCGGTGGAAACGGCGGGGGAGGTGGGGGACGTGGCGCCTCCCGTCCTGCTCGACTACGACATGGACCTGGAGCCGGTGGAGGCCCTCGTCTCCTTCGACGAAGACTTGGTGTTGGAGGAACCGGAACCCGTCGCCATCCCGAAGCCCCGGCGCAAATCACCCAAGGTCGAAACAGTCGATTTGGTTGGTCAAGTTGTAACGGTCAGCCTCTTCGACGCGGTCAAGGACGTCCCCTCGCCGCAGGTTCCGTCGCCTCTTGTCGAAGCAGAACTGGTCGAGGTCGTAGAGCTGGAAGCACCGCCCGCCGCGATCGAACCGGTCAAGCCGGAACCTGTGGAGGCCGCGCCGCCACTCCGCGAAAAGCCGATCACCGTCGCATCCCACCCCGCGATCCTGTCCCGTTTCCAGGACAAGCTGGCCGCCGCGCAGGAAGCCTTTCCCGAACGGCCCATCGCCGTCGATTTCGCTCGCTTCACGCCGGAAGCCGTTGCCGCGCCGCTCGCCTCCGGCCGGGTGGACATTGCGCTCTTCTACGCGCTGGGCGAAGTACCGGGCATGACCTCCGACTATTTGTGGAGCGAGAGCTGGTCCCTGTTCGCGCGGGCGGATCATCCGCTGGCGCAGGCCGACATGCTGACGCTGGCCGATTGCGTGGACATGCCGGTGATCCTTTTCGAGGATAGCAATCCGCTCCGCGCCCTGTGCGAGGCTTGTCTGGTCAAGGTTGGGCTATGGCCCGCGCCGACCGTGCTGGAGACCGATGATTTCGCCGCCATCGCCACGGAACTGCTGGAATATGGCGAGGCGGTGTTCCCGGCCTTCGGCGTCACCGCGGCGCAATTCGCCGCCCGGCCGGGGTTGAAGCGACTGGCGCTGGTCGAGCCATTGCCGGGCGTGCAGGTACGCCGCGCAGTCGGGCCGCTTTCGGATGAAGACCCCACAGTTTCCGCGCTGGCCGGGCTGCTTGGTTAGGGCATGACGCGGGATGAATTGAAACCTGCGTCCGGCTGGTCTATGGGGGCACCTCAGTAGCCCCGGCCCGCTGATCCGCTGCGATTCGCGTCTCCGGGGCTTTGTTTTTCCTCCTGATCGAGTAGGCACAATATGGCGCGCCGCCGGCAGATTTACGAAGGCAAGGCCAAGATCCTTTATGAAGGACCGGAGCCGGGCACCATCATCCAGTATTTCAAGGATGATGCGACCGCCTTCAACGCGCAGAAAAAGGGCACCATCTCCGGCAAGGGCGTCCTTAACAACCGGATTTCGGAACATGTGTTCACGCTGCTCCAGCATATCGGTGTGCCGACGCACTTCATCCGCCGTCTGAACATGCGCGAGCAACTGGTGCGCCAGTGCGAGATCATCCCGATCGAGGTCGTGGTCCGCAATGTCGTCGCAGGCTCCTTGTCCAAGCGTCTGGGCATTGAGGAAGGCACGCAGCTTCCCCGCACGCTCATCGAATATTATTACAAGGATGACGCGCTTGGTGACCCGATGGTCACGGAGGAGCATATCGCGTGCTTCGGCTGGGCCGGACAGGAAGAGATGCACGATATTGCCGATATGGCGATCCGCGTAAACGACTTCATGAGCGGCATGTTTGCTGCCATCGGCATCCGACTTGTCGACTTTAAGCTGGAATTTGGCCGTGTCTTTGACGGCGAGTTCGCACGGGTTATCCTTGCCGACGAGATCAGCCCAGACGGCTGTCGCTTGTGGGACATGGAAACGGGTGAGAAGCTGGACAAGGACCGCTTCCGCCGCGATCTTGGTGGCGAAGTCGAAGCCTATCAGGAAGTTGCCCGCCGTCTCGGTCTTCTTCCCGAAGGTTTGGACACCGACGTGCTCGATTTGGAATCGCACCGCAAGAAGCGGGGCAAGTAAGCAAGCTGTCTTGCGGTTCGATGTCGGCGCTCCTAGAGCGTGCCGCATCGAACCGCATCACCCCAGCCTGATCGTCAGGCCATTTTAAGCTAGGACCAGTATCGCCATGAAGGCCCGGATTTTCGTCACGTTGAAGCCCGGTGTGCTCGACCCGCAGGGCAAGGCCATCCATCACGCGCTTGCCGGTCTCGGCTTTGACGGGGTGAATGACGTCCGTGCGGGCAAGGTGATCGAACTGGATCTCGCCGACGATACCGGTGACGCTGCCATCGACGAGATGTGCCGCAAGCTGCTCGCCAATACGGTGATCGAAAATTACCGCATCGAGCGGCTGGGCTGATCGCCATGAAGAGCGCGGTCATCGTCTTTCCCGGTTCCAATTGCGACCGCGATCTAGCCGTCGCCTTTCGCGAGATCAGCGGGCAGGAACCGGCCATGGTCTGGCACGGGGATAGTAAGTTGCCGGACGGTCTGGACATCATCGGTGTGCCGGGTGGCTTCTCCTATGGCGACTATCTGCGTTCCGGTGCGATGGCTGCGCGTTCGCCGATCATGCGTGCGGTCGCAGATGCTGCGGCACGGGGTGTCGCGGTAATCGGCATCTGTAACGGTTTCCAGATATTGACCGAAGCGGGCCTGCTGCCGGGCGCGCTAATGCGCAATGCCGGCATCAATTTCGTGTGCCGCAACGTCCAGTTGGGCGTGGCCAACAACCAGACGCTCTTCACTACCGCCTATGAGGCTGGCGAGGCGATCAGCGTTCCCGTCGCGCATCATGATGGCAACTATCAGGCGGATACCGAGACGCTGGATCGTCTGGAGGGCGAGGGCCGTGTCGCCCTGCGCTATCTGGAGACGGTGAACGGCTCTGCCCGTAATATCGCGGGTATCGTGAATGAGAGTGGCAATGTGATCGGCATGATGCCGCATCCGGAGCGCGCCATCGACGCGCGCCACGGCGGCACCGATGGACGCCGTTTGTTCGACAGCATCCTGTCGCGCTTCGTCACCGCCTGAATGTTGGCATCGACCAGCGTTAAAGAGTGATTAATTCGACTGAACTATTAGAAAAATCACTCTTAAATACTGGTCTTGAAAGGCGAGAAATTGGTGTTCTCGTCATAGATGTCGAGGCCCTCCCGCTTTTTCAGCCAGCCCACCACCAGATAGGTGACAGGAGTCAGCACGACCTCCCAGCTGACTTTCAACGCCCAGTTGGTGACGAGAACGGTCAGCACCTGATCGGTCGACCACACGCCCAAGAAGGCGAGGGGGTAAAATATCAGGCTGTCGACGCCCTCGCCGAAGATCGTCGACCCTATGGTTCGCGCCCAGAGCGCCTTGCCCGCTGTCCAGACTTTCATCCGGGCGAGCACATAGCTGTTCACAAACTCACCCGCCCAAAAAGCGGTGACGGACGCACCGACGATCCGCCAGGTGCTGCCAAACACCGATTCATAGGTGGCCTGGCAGACCGCGCCGGGGCTGCTAGCCTTGACGACTGCGGAGAAGGCAGCGGCGTCGCTCGCAGAGCAGCCCCATTGATTGAACGCGGGCATGGCGACGACGATCGCACTCATCACCGCCATGAACAGCATGGCAAAGAAGCCTGCCCAGACGCAGCGACGCGCCCGGCCATAGCCATAAACTTCGGTCAGCACGTCGCCCAGCACATAGCCGATGGGAAAGAACAGGATGCCCGATCCGAAGACGAAGCCATTGACGATGCTGAGTTTCGCGGCGCCGATCAGGTTCGACAAGAGCAGAATGGTAACGAAAGCCGCCAGCGCAAAATCATAATAGCGCATGGGACGCCCAGCGAGGGTGGCGGCATCGACGGCTGTGGGATGGTTGCTCATATGGCGATGCATATCGCACGATATCGCCTTTGCAAACGAGCCGTAATGAATCCGTGACGAAGTGGCACGAAAGCCGTTTGCCGCCTGTCTGGAATCCTCTATGGGCGATCAGGCGCGCCCGTAGCTCAGCTGGATAGAGCACTCGCCTTCTAAGCGAGCGGTCACTGGTTCGAATCCAGTCGGGCGCACCATTTCCAGAGGATGGGTCAGCTCGGATTGTGCGAACGAGGCACCTTCTCAGGCTGGAGGTATCAATACTTGATAGTACAGGGCGGTGTCCGCTCCCAAGCTCCTTTGCATCATTTACAGGAAAATGGCCGTCCAGTAGAATTGGGCAGGCCAGTAAAGAACTCTTCCCTCATGAGGGGAGCCCTTTGGGTCGCGAGGGAGTCCTAAACCAACTGGTTGAGAACCGCTTCATAAAAGAGACGTGCGAGCAGGGAAAAGCGCGTAAGGTCAATCAATTGCGGATTAATCGCAAGCTTGCCAACTTCGGGATAAGGCCTTGGGTGGCATCAGCACATCGACCGATCAACCGTGACGTTTTGTACCAATCTCCAGCAAAGCTCCCGGTAAATGGGGCTCCGGCTCACGTGCGCGGCGCTGTATGGTGAGGAAAGCTTGTAGTTCGTCCAGCGGCATGGGCATGCCGATATCATAGCCCTGCAGGAGGTCGCAGCAGAGCAATTGCAGGAGCCGCGCCTGCCAATCGCTTTCTACCCCCTCGACCACTACCCGCATGCCAAGACTATGGCCAAAGTCGATGACGGAGCGAATGATCTGGGTCGTCTTGCGCTTATCATTGACGTTGCGCAGGAAGCTCTTGTCCAGCTTCAGCCAGTCCAGCTCGAAATGCTGGAGATAGCTGAGCGAGGAATAGCCGGTTCCGAAATCGTCGAGGAAGACGTTGATGCCGATTTCGCGCAGGCGGCTGATGGCGTTGCGTGCCCATCCATGTCGGAGATCAGGACGCCCTCAGTGACTTCTATCGTCAGCAGTTCGGGGCGCACACGGCCTTGCAACAACTTGTCGAAGACACGGTGCACAAATTCGGGATGGCGGAAATACACCGGGGAGACATTCACCGCCACGGGTAGGTTACCCATCGTCTGGATCGTCTTCAACGCTGCGTCGAGGGTCCAGTCGGTCAGCGGCATGATCTGGCCGCTTTTCTCCGCAATTTCGATGATGGTGCCCGGTGGCACGTCGCGCAGCCGGGCGGACCGGGACCGCAGCAGGGCCTCGACACTGCTCACCTTATTGGATCGTGCATCGACAAGCGGCTGATAGTGCAGGGAGAATTCATCTTCTACCAGCGACCGGCCAAGTTCGATCCTGATCGCGCTTTCCCGAATTTGGCGGCCGTCGAGTATATCGTCAAACACCCGGACATCGCCGCGCGCGTTGCCCTTTACTTCATACATGGCGACGTCCGCCCGGCGAAGCAATTCATACCCGTCGTCCAGTGTAGGGTCGCCGATGGCGATACCGACTGACGCACCCACGGACACGATCTGGCCTTCCACGGCGAAGGGCTCGCTGATCGCCAGAACCAGCCGCTGTCCATAATGGTCTGCGCGCGTGCCTTCCTCCGGAATCAAGATCGCGGCAAACTCGTCACCCCCCAGGCGGGCGAGGATGGCATTTTCCGGCGTCAGTTCTGCTGCGTGCTGTGCCGCCTGACGTAGCAACAAGTCGCCGACTTTGTGACCCAGCGTGTCATTGACCTCCTTGAACCGATCCAGGTCGAAGAACAGGACGATGACCGTGCTGCCCGCCTCGCCCAAGTCGGACAGGGTGTCGAGCGCATAGGTGAAAGCCTCCCGATTCATGAGATCGGTTAGGGGGGCGAGGCGCAGGCGCTGCTGGAAATGCTCTCGCTGGCGTTCGCTGGCTGTGAGGTGCTTGCGTGCCTTTCTGCCACTGACAAGAGCGGCACCGACCGATGCTAAGGTTGCGGTCGTGGCAACCGCTATACCGGCCGAACCCGCAAGAACTACGGGCAGGATGCCTGATTCAGCGGCCGCAAGGAACCCGGCGGGCAGGATGCTGAACATGCTTGCATATGTCTGGATCCATTGTCGCGGTCCAATCGGGGCAGGGTGGTGGAGCGCCGGCGCCGGTCCATCATGGCCGTGTCGCCCTCTGTCGTCCGTCGTCACCGATTTGGCGGAATATCTCGAGGCGCTGTTCGGTCAGTTTGCTTTCGGCCAGCGCCTTTTCATTGTCGAGCGTGTCGATAACCGCGCGTAGCTCAGATGCTGCGCCATGCGGGCGCGCAGGATCGGCAGGCTTATGGGCTTGGTCATATAGTCGTTGGCATCGGCGCTGATGGCGGCGACGATGCACTCTTCCTCGCCTGTAACCAAGGATGGCATTGAGCGGCGTACGCAGTTCATGGCTCATATTGGCGAGGAATTTCGACTTTGCCAGATTCTGCTCATTGGCCTGCTCGCGCGCCTTTTCCAGGTCGCGGCGATGGTCAGCCGGGCGCGCCGGTCAAGGCTGGGCATCCGCCGGTCAAGAGCGAGCAGATCGGCATCGATAGCCGTTTGCGTCATCGCCTTGCCCTTGAAGAAATGCAGGTCGGAGGGGCGTCGGTTCTTCGGTCGAGGCTAGGTAGCCGATCAGGGTTTCCAACGGGCGCGAAGCCGTGGCGGCGATACGGCGCGACAGATAGGAACTGACGGCCAGTGCAAGTGCGGAGGCGCTTATGCCTACAAAACCCGCGATGATGATTGTATTGGCCGCTCCTAGCGAGAGCAGCAAGCCTGCCAGCAGTCCGGTCAGCGTGGTAACGGTCGCGATCATGGCTGCCGCAGCAACGCCCAGCGCCCGCATGACCTTCCGCTTCGATACCAAGGACGGCGCTTTCCAGAATCTGAAGGTCGATGATGACCTGGGTTTTGCGTTCGAGGCCGGTACGGAACTGATGGTTACCAACCGCATGAGCATCTTCCTTGACGGCAAGAAGGCGCTGCTGCGCCCGCGCGCCTGCGGCACCTTTGCCGGGGCCATGCCAATTGTGAGAGAGATGATGGTTCAGGTTCAAACCACAGTCCATCCGCGCCCGCCCCGGTGGGAGTGCAGCGACGACATTGTCGTCATTGACGATTGCGGTCGGGAACTGGCGGGCCGGCTCGGCAATGTGTCGCATGCCGGTTTCATAGCTGAGTGTGAAGAAAAGATCCGCATCGGCGCGGTGGTGCAGGTCGTGCTGCCGAACCGCGGCAAGGTATGTGCGGAGGTGCGCTGGGCGGTCGGCTGGCGCTTTGGCGCCATGATCGTCGAGGAGTGAACTGTTAGAGCAGCCGTGCGTCGCCTTCCAGTGCTAAGAGATATTCCTTGGCCGGGATGCCACCTGCAAAGCCGGTCATAGTCCCATTCGCGCCGACCACCCGATGGCAGGGCGCGACGATGGAAATGGGATTGCGCCCGTTGGCTGCTCCCACCGCGCGACTTGCACTGGGCCTGCCAATCGCTCGCGCAATCTCGCCATAGCTGCGTGTCTCGCCAAACGGGATGGTAAGTAGAGCAGCCCAGACATCCTTTTGAAAATCGGTTCCCCGAAAATCCAGCGGAAGATTGAAAATCCGCCGTTCTCCTGCGAAATATTCGCCCAATTGTCGCGCGACCTCGCTGAGGATCATATGATCCGGTGCGTTAGCGCAGGGGCCAAGTGGCACGCGCTTCGGATCATCATTCTCCCACAGGATCGCGACAAGACCCGTTTCGCTGGCCACGAGCCGGAGTGCGCCGACTGGCGAGGTGAAAATGCTGTTGGCCAGAGTCATGGCTGTCCTTATCGCTGAAGATCAGACGGGATATATAGGAGTGGTGCCCTGTTTTGCTTCCCGTCTCTTGCGATCAAACTCATCAAGGGAGGCGGTGTCAATCCGCCGTTGCCGTGAGCCATGCGATCGCCGCGTCCATGTCGGTGAAGGAGGCATATTGGGTATGCCCGGTCAGCCGGGCGACCTGCATCTTGACCAAGGCACTGTTCACGACGACAGCCGTCCTGTCCTGAAGCTGAATGCTCCCATCGGAGGATGTGTGCCTGTTCAGTCGCTCACTGGCCCATTGGCTTTGCACGGCTGCCTCGCGGGCATCCACCAGATGCAGGAACCGCTTGCCGCGTGTTCGTTCCCGATCGCGTAAGCGGCGCAGTTCCTGAACATAGAGGTCCAACTCTTCAGGGGGCGTCATGCCGCGGGCTACAGTCTGAATGACACCCAAACGCTCGTTGAACGTGGCTTCCAGCACCTGTTTCCCTCTCCATATTTTTTCGGTGCGGTATCCCTGTGGGGCCGCGCCGAAAGCGAATAGGCTGAAGGAGGTGCTATTACTAGTCCCAAGTCAGTGCCTTGACCAAGGGTGGTAAGGTAGAGACAAGTAAATGATCAGGCTGCGCGTGCGAAGCTGCCTTGTCCATGACCCGGACCGGCGTCCACTTGGAACCGGCCGATCGCGGTCGAAAGGCGCTGCGCTTCTTCCGCCATGGTGCGGGCGGCCGCAGTGCTTTCCTCGACCATGGCGGCATTTTGCTGGGTGGTGCGGTTCATGTCGGCGACGGCGCCGTTGATATGCTTGAGATTTTCGCTTTGCGCGACGCTGCTGCCTGAAATCTGCTCTGCCACCGCGCTGCTCTCGCCGACTTGGTTGAGGATGGCGTTGAGGGCCTGGCCTACTTCGCCCACGAGGCGCACGCCATTCTCGACTTCACCCAGACTGCTCTGGATAAGCTTACGGATTTCCTCGGCAGCTTCGGACGAGCGCTGCGCCAGCGACCGCACCTCATTGGCGACAACCGCAAAACCCTTGCCATGCTCGCCCACCCGGGCGGCTTCGACGCCCGCATTCAGCGCCAGCAGATTGGTCTGGAAGGCGATGCCATCGATCAATGTGATGATGTTCCCAATTGCACCGGAGCTTTTCTCAATCTCCGTCATGGCGGCCATGGCGTTGCGGACGACCTCGCCGCCGTCGATGGCCTGGCGATGTGTCTGTGCGATGCTGGCGTTGAGGTTGCCCATCGCCTGCGTCGTGTCGCTGATCATGCTGGTTAGTTCGTTCATCGCGGCAGCGCTTTCTTCCAGGCTTGCGGCCTGCTGTTCCGTGCGTTGGGACAGATCGGTCGAGGCCGAGCGGATTTCTGCGGCGCCGGTGGAGATGGACCTCGCGCCGTCCGTCACGCCGGACAGCGTTGCGCCGAGACCCGAAATGGCCGAATTAAAGTCGTTCTGAAGCTGGTCATATTCCTGCGGCAAGCCGCTGAGACGAACCGTCAGATCGCCGCTGGACATGGCGGAGAGGGCATTGCCGATCTTCTCGATGGCGGCAGTGCGGCGCTCTTCCTCCGCTGCGGTGTAGGTTGCCAGGGCGATGTCCATGTCGAGCAGCGCCAACTTGATGAATTTTCCGGCCCGCCGCGCGGCGCTGCGCCGCGCAGGTGAAAGTGCACCCGCGCCATGGGCCATCATTTTGCTAACGATATGCTCCATGATGCGGGCGTAGCCGCCAATATACCATTCCGGCGCAAGACCGATGGTGGAGTGGACTCGGCCGATACGGTTCGCGCTCTCTACATAGCGGTCGGTGACGCCATCGGCGAACAATCGCACCCAATGGTCTTTTTGCGCGCGGCGTGCCTTGTCCATGCCTTCGCGATTGGGAAAGAAACGCGCGGCGTCCGGCGTACCCTCCACTGTCTTGTAGAAACCGGCCAGCGCGTCGTCTGCATATTTTGCGAGCGACTTGCCGATAGCCCGGTAATCCGAGTCCTGCGCGCCAATGCCGTAGAAATCCAGCCGCTTGGCTACGGCCTGCGATGCGATACCCGTCATTATCATTCTCCCGTTTGAACGGGGAATGCCGCAAAAGGATTAATATGCCATTAGCCATGGGCCATTTCGGCCCATGGCCAAGGGTCGTTCAGGCTTTGCCGCCACCTTTGGGCGTCACCATGCCGGGGGTGATGAAGCCAATGGGATCGGCTGACCGTGCTTTTTGCATGAGGGTGGCTTCCATGGCTTCATATTCGCGCTCGGCTTCCTCTGTGACGGAGGGGCGCGTGTCGGCAAGGGCTTTTTCGAAATGTTCCCCTGTCACCTGGGTTACGCCCAGCGATTCACGTAGGGCGTGTAGGCCCGCCCTACGCACAAGATCCTCCAGATCTGCACCAGTGAAGCGATGCGCCCGGTCGGCGATGTTGTCCAGATCGACATCTTCCGCCAGTGGCATTTTGGCAGTGTGAATGCCGAGGATGCGGCGCCGCCCATCCCGATCCGGCACGCTGACATAGACCAGTTCGTCGAACCGTCCCGGTCGTAACAGGGCAGGGTCGATCAGCGTGGGACGGTTGGTGGCGCCGATTACGACAACCGACTGCAATTCCTCCAGCCCGTCCATCTCCGCTAGAATGGTGTTGACGACTCGTTCGGTCACCTGCGGTTCGCCTAGCCCGCCACCGCGCGCGGGGACGAGGCTGTCCAGTTCGTCGATAAACAGGACCGTTGGGGCGACCTGTCGGGCACGGGCGAACAGTCGCGCAATCTGTTGCTCGCTCTCGCCATACCATTTGGAGAGCAGGTCGCTGGATTTGGTCGCGATGAAATTCGCCTGCGCCTCCCGCGCGACAGCCTTTGCCAGCAGAGTCTTGCCGGTGCCGGGCGGGCCATAGAGCAGGAAGCCCTTCGCCGGACGGATGCCGATGCGGCGGAATGCGTCGGGATCTTTCAGCGGCAGCTCAATGCCTTCCTGCAATCGTAATCGTGCCTGATCCAGGCCGCCGATGTCGCCCCAGCTGACGTTGGGAGTCTGCACCATCACTTCGCGCATGGCGGAAGGCTGGACGCGTTTGATAGCGGACAGGAAATCTTCGCGCGTGACGCTCAGGTCGTCAAGAACTTCTGGAGGAATGGTGCCTTCCTCTAGATTGAGGCGGGGCATGAAACGGCGGACCGTCTCAATCGCCGCTTCCCGTGTCAGTGCGGCGAGATCCGCGCCGACAAAGCCATAAGTCTGCCGCGCCAGTTCGCCCAGATCGACTCCATCTCCGAGAGGCATGCCCCGCGTATGGATGCCGAGTATCTCCCGTCGCCCGCGTTCGTCCGGAACGTCGACGATAATCTCCCGATCGAAGCGACCGGGGCGACGCAGTGCTTCGTCCAGTGCTTCCGGTCGGTTGGTGGCGGCGATGACGACGACGTTAGCGCGGGCTTCCAGACCATCCATGAGGGTCAGGAGTTGCGCGACCAGTCGTTTCTCTGTCTCTCCCTGCACTTGACCACGTTTCGGGGCGATGGAATCGATCTCGTCGATAAAGAGGATGCTGGGCTGGGCCTTCGTCGCTTCCTCGAAAATCTCGCGCAGCCGCTTCTCGCTTTCCCCATAGGCGGACCCCATGATCTCTGGCCCGTTGATGAGGAAGAACTCCGCGTTACTCTCATTGGCGACGGCCCGGGCGAGGCGGGTCTTACCGGTTCCTGGCGGGCCATGCAGCAGCACGCCACGCGGTGGATCGACGCCCAGCCTCTGGAACAGTTCGGGATAGCGCAGGGGAAGCTCGACCATCTCACGCAACTGGTCGATGGTTTCCGACATGCCGCCGACATCATCATAGGTCACGTCGGCGCGGCGGCTTTCGCGGGCTTCCTCATATTCCTCGCGCAGTTCGATCTCTGTCGTGGCGTCAATATGGACGAAACCGCGCGGTGTAGTGGACACCACAATCAGGCGGATTTCCTGAAGAGCATAAGCAGGAGCGTTGAACATCCGGCGCAACTGCGGTGGCATATTGTCGCGATCGACCTGTTGCTGGCCCGCCGTCGCGACGACATCGCCCGCCGCAAGGGGGCGACCGGAGAACACGCGCTTCAAAGCATCGGGATTGCCCTGAAGGCGAAGGTTCTGTTGCGCCGGAGCGAGGACGACACGCTGGGCAGCCTTGGTCTCACCCTTGGTTATTTCAACGAAATCGCCCGATCCGACCCCGGCATTGGCGCGCTGGAGGCCATCGAGGCGGAGCAGGTCCAGTCCTTCGTCCTCACGGTAGGACAGGACCGCGCGCGATGGGGTGGACCGTTTGCCGATGATCTCGACTACGTCTCCCTCCGCCAGTCCTAGTTCCTGCATGACGCCGGCGGGCAGGCGGGCCAGGCCGCTGCCGCTGTCTTCGGGTCTGGCATTAGCGACCTGAATCCGGCGTCCCTTGGTCAGCGTCTCACTCATCGCTGGTGCTCTCCTCGATGTCGTTCAGGTCAGAGATAGGCAATCGTTTCCATAACGCAAATATTGGCCCATGGGTCCGTAACCGCGTGACTCTGCAACAAAGCGGGCGACACTGAGCGGCTTTGGTTATATTTGTGCGGTGCAGCGTACTGGGAATCGGGAAATAGTAAGAGAATGCGCCGCCTGCCACCGCTCACCGCGCTAGAGGCGTTCATACAGGTCGCACGGACAGGGTCCGTAAAGGCGGCCGCGGCGGAGCTTGCGCTGTCTACCCCGGCGCTTAGTCGGCGGGTACAGGCGCTGGAACGTTACCTCGGCCTGACGCTGTTTGAGCGTAAGCATCAGCATATGGAACTGAACCCCGACGGGCAGAAGCTGATGACGGAGATCGCGCCCGTACTGGATGCTCTCGGCATGGCCATCGACACGGTCTTGAAGGGGCGGCGGGAGCTGCGTCTTCGGCTCGGCGTCTTGGCGCTCTTCGCCAGCCAGAGCCTGTTGCCACGGATGGGGGAATTGCGTCGGCTTTATCCCGAATTCCATGTCGATATCGACACCAGCCCGCTCGCCATGTCGCGGTTGGGCGACAGTCTGGATGCGGCAATAATCCTGACGCGCGACGTCGATATGTCCATTTATTTCAATGAACTGGGTCGCGATGACATCTATCTGATCGCGCCGAAGGAGCGAACGAGGGGGGCAGATGCCATCACGTCGCCCGCAGGTCTCGCGAAAGAAACCATTCTGATCCATCGGGACATGCCGATGCTGTTCGAGGACTGGCGACGGGCCATCGGGGAACCGGATCTGGAGCCACGCGCGGTCGAACATTATGATTCGGGCCAGTTGATGCTGGAGGCTGTTGCTCAGGGTTTTGGTGTGGCAGTGATGTTCGGGCGTCATTTCGAATCCGCTCACGATCCCCGTCTGGCCCGGCTTTTCGAGTATCAGGTGGAAAGCCCGTACCGCTATTATTTCGTGTGTCGCCATCGCGCACTGGAAAACAAGGCTGTTCGCATTTTTCACGATTGGCTGTTTTCCGCCGAAATCTGACCAGAAACACGGTTTCTTATTATCCCTGATCCCGCGTTAACCCCTTTTTTCCACCTTCTGTCGCAGGAAGGGGTGAGGGTTATGGGAGTGTGCCTGAAAGCGGTCGTGAGCATCGCGCCAAGGCCTTGTTGACGCGAGGGATCAAGTGAACATCAAGAAGCAAACGCAACTCGGTGCAGGGATACTCGTCGGCACGCTGGCCGTGGCGATGCTCGTTTCCGGCTATGGCATCAACCAGATCCGGGTTGGCGGTGTGGCCGACACCCAGAACAAACTGATGGACGACCTGAGGAATGACATCGCCACGCCGGCACTTTACGTCGTGGAGCCGTGGCTGAAGGTCAATCTCATCATGCAGCGCGACGGTTCGGAAGCCGAGCATGTCCAGTCGCTGAAGCAGATGGAAGCCGCTTTCAAGAAGAGCGATGCCTATTTCGAGCAGCAGGGCCTGTCGCCGGAAACGCGCAAGAACCTGGACGCGACCGCTGCGTCGGCGAAACAGTTCTGGACCGTGATCGACGGTCAGTTCCTTCCATCACTGGCCCGCAAGGATTTCGCCGGGCAGATGGACTCCTACGGAGCCTTATCGCAGGCTTATCACAATCAGAAAACCGCCGTAACGGCGCTTACCGCCAGTGCGACCAAGGATGCCGAGGCTGCCCAGTCCGCCACCACGACCGTATTGGCGACCACGCTGGTCATTCTCGGCATTGTCATGGCCAGTCTGGCTGGCCTGATGATTGCAGCCGTCCGCATGTTGAACAGCCGCGTCGTCAAGCCGCTCTCCAATTCGGCGGAGCTTATGAACCGCATGGCCAACGGTGACTATAACGTCGCCATCATCGGTCAGGATCGGGCCGACGAAATTGGTGATATGGCCAAGGCAATGGGCGTTTTCCGTGCGGCCGGTCTGGAAAAGAACGAGTCGCAGGATCGCCAGGAGCATGTTGTGCGCGCGCTAGGCACCGGCCTTGAGGCGGTAGCGGCGGGTGACATGACCTATCAGATCAATGAACCGTTCGCCGGGCAATATGACGGCCTGCGACTGACCTTCAACAGCACGGTTGCCGGTCTGGAGCGCAGCCTGAGCCAGGTAGCCGGTTCGGCTCAGAGTGTTCACGCGGGTTCCACGGAAATCCGCGCGGCGTCTGAGGATCTCTCCCGCCGGACGGAGCAGCAGGCCGCCTCCTTGGAGGAAACCACCGCTGCGATGGATCAGGTGACGGGCATGGTCGGCGATACCGCACGCGGTGCGGCTGAAGTGCGCGGTTCGATCAACGCGGCTCATAAGGACGCGACCGAAGGTGGCCAGGTGGTCAGCGAGGCGGTTTCAGCCATGGATGCCATCGAGAAGTCCAGCCAGGAAATTGGCCAGATCATCAGCGTGATCGACGGCATCGCCTTCCAGACCAACCTTCTCGCCTTGAACGCAGGTGTCGAAGCGGCGCGAGCAGGCGATGCGGGCAAGGGTTTCGCGGTTGTCGCCAACGAGGTCCGGGCGCTGGCCCAGCGGTCCGCCGACGCAGCCAAGGACATTAAGGCGCTGATCACTACCAGTTCCGTCCAGGTGTCGCATGGCGTTAACCTCGTCAGCGAGACGGGCAAGATGCTGGATCGCATCGTGACCAAGATTTCGGAAGTGAACGCCCTGATCGCCGACATTGCGAATAGCACAGAGACACAGGCCACGAACCTCAAGCAGGTCAATGGCGCCGTTACCGACATGGACAAGATGACGCAGCAGAATGCGGCAATGGTCGAGCAGAGCACGGCCGCTGCGCGCAGTCTGGCGGCCGAGGCCGACGAACTGGCCGCTCTCGTCTCGCGCTTTCAGTTGCGGAGCGCCCGCGCAGCGGCCCGCGCCGCCACGCCCAGCGCACCGCAGCACAAACCGCAGCATATACCAGCACCGGCTCCTGCCGCGCGCCGTCCGCAGACCAGCGGCAATCTCGCGCTCAGCATGGATACGGACGAAGACTGGAACGAGTTCTGATCCGTCGGAACTTTGGGGACATAGGAAGACATACCGATGATATCGCTCTCTGCAGACCTCGACCGCACCAACGTCGCCAGCCTGGCCCATGAAGGGGCCGAGGTTCTGGCCTCCGGTGTCGGTGCGCTGACCTTTGACGGGTCGGCCGTGACGCGGGTTCGCCTCTGCGCCGTGCAGATGCTGGCCAGCGCGGCGCGATCCGCAGCGACGGCCGGGGTGGCCTTCTCCGTCGAGCAACCGACCGCTGAACTGGTCGCCGCTGTTCGCCTGTGTGGCCTCTCCGACCTCATCCTTCCGTCGGCCGGGAGTGCTGTGCAATGACCAACGACGATATCCTCAACATCTTCTTCCTCGAATGCGAAGAAGCTTTGGCTGCCGCTGAGACCGGCCTGATGGACTGCCGCGAAGGCAGCGCATCGGCGGAAACGGTCAACAGCATCTTCCGCTCGGTCCACTCGATCAAGGGCGGGGCGGGAGCCTTCGGCTTCACCGCTCTCCAGGCGTTCACGCACAAGTTCGAGACGGTGCTGTCCTTTGTTCGTGAAGGACAGTTGCCACTCGGCGAGGCGCTGAATGGCTTGATGTTACGCGCATTCGACTTGCTGACCGATCATGTCAGTGCGGCGCGAGGTGAGGCGGATACGCCGGACGATACGGCTGTCAGTGCCGATCTGGAAGCGATGGCCGCTCGGGCGGAAGCGGGTGAAGGGGCTGAGGAAGAAGCGCCGGTAGCCGAGGAGATCCCCGCGCCCGTCGAGGATATCCTGCTCGACTTCGATCTGGACAGCCTGCTGGGCGACATTGGCGGGGAAGAATCGTCAGCGGCTGAAGCGGCACCCGAAATGGGGCCGGAACTGGACATCGACGCGTTGTTCGATGCGGAAATGGCGGCTGCCGAAGCCAGCCTTGCACCGGAATCTGACGCTGCACCGGCCGACAATGACAGCGCAGACTGGACCGTGCTGGTTCGTCCCCGTGCTGGTGCGATGGCTAATGGCGGTGATCCGCTGCTGTTGCTGCGCGAACTGGAGGCACTCGGCGGCAAATGCACCGCAGTCCATCATAATCATGTGCCCGAACTGGCCGATTTCGATGCGGCCAATGCCTATCTCGGTTTTGTTTTCCAGGTTCCCGCATCGGTTGACGAGGATGCAATCCGCGACATCTTCGATTTTGTCGGCGATGATTGTGGACTTGAGGTCATTCGCGGTGATGCGGGTGACGGCTTTGCGAAGATGATGGCGCCAGAGCCGGAAAAGCTCGTCCGCGAGGAACGGCCTATCGTGGCACCTGTCGCTGCGCCTGTGACGATCGCCGCGCCAGCCGCCGCTCCGGTAAAGGTCGCTGCGCCGGTTGCCGCACCTACGCCGGTCGCAGTTGTTGCCAAGGCTGCTCCCGCTGCACCGACGCCGGCAACTCCTGTCGCCGCTGCGCCGTCTCCTGCGGCAAAGCCTGCTGTGACGCCGGAAAATGCAGCTGCCGATGCCGCTCGCAAGGCGACTGTCGCTTCGGGTCAGACCATTCGCGTCGACCTCGCCAAGCTGGATCGTCTGATCGACACGGTCGGCGAATTGGTAATCGCGCAAGCGATGATGGCGCAGAGCCTTTCCGAGCATGGTCTCGGCCAGATCGACGAAATCGGTATGCTCGACCAGCTGACCCGCGAGTTGCAGGATAGCGCCATGTCGATCCGCGCACAGCCGATCGGTTCGGTGTTCAGCCGCGTGCCGCGTATCGTGCGCGAACTGGAGACGGAGACGGGCAAGCGCGTTCGTCTGGAAGTGTCCGGTGAGCAGACCGAGCTGGACAAGACGGTCGTGGAACGCCTGGGCGAGCCGCTGACCCATCTCATCCGCAACGCCATCGATCATGGCCTCGAAAGCACCGAAACGCGCATCGCCAACGGCAAGTCGCCGGAGGGCGTCGTCAAGCTCTCGGCGGAGCATCGTTCCGGCAAGATACTCATCTCCATCGCAGACGATGGTGCCGGTATTAATCGGGAGCGCGTATTCTCCAAGGCTGTCGAAAAGGGGCTGATTGCGCCCGACGCACAACTCACTGACGAGGAAATCGACAATCTGATTTTCGCTCCCGGTTTTTCGACTGCTGCCGTCGTCTCCAACATCTCCGGCCGCGGCGTCGGCATGGATGTGGTGCGGCAGAATGTGAAAGATCTGGGCGGTCGTATCACCATCCAGTCGAACCCGGGCCGGGGTAGCGTCTTTACGCTGGCGCTGCCGCTGACGCTGGCGATCTCGGATGGCATGATCGTCCAGGTTGGCGACCAGACTCTGGTGGTTCCGCTTACCCATGTGGTGGAGAGCCTGCGCCCTTCGACCAGCGACCTGCGCTCGATGGGCAATGGCCGCAACATGCTTGACGTGCGCGGCACCTTCCTGCCCATCATCGAACTGGCCAAGCCGATTGGTGCGCAGGGTGCTGCGCTGCGGCCGGAGGAAGCCGTGCTGATCGTCGTCGAAACGGAAGATGCGGGTTCGGCTATCCTGATGGTCGACGCAATCCTCGACCAGCGCCAGTTTGTCATCAAGAGCCTTGAGACCAACTATCGCCCGGTTCCCTGCGTCGCGGGTGCGACCATCCTTGGCGACGGCAAGGTCGCGCTGATCCTTGATGTCGACACGCTCGTCGGTTCGGCCGTGTCCTACAATGGCGGCGTGAGGCTGGCGGCATGAAGCACGAGGCCTTCGACCAGTTCGTACCGTTTCCCGGTATCAGCGAGCATATCTACTCGGCTCGTGATTTCGCGGCGGTGCGGGAACTGGTCTATGAGGTGTCGGCCAATGTGCTGCCGCCGAACAAGTCGACGCTGGTCTATTCCCGGCTCGCTCCCCTTGTCCGTAACAGTGGTCTGGGCACTTTCAGTGCCTATATCGGCAAGCTCAAGGCTGACCCCGCCGAGCGGCACAAGGCGGTCTGCGCGCTGACCACCAACCATACGGCCTTCTTTCGCGAAGACCATCATTTCGACCATTTCCTGGAAACCACGCGTCCGGACCTGCTCCGCAAGCTGGCAGCCAAGCAATCGGTGCGGCTGTGGTCGGCAGGATCGTCCAGCGGGGAGGAGGTATTCTCCCTGTGCATGACTCTGCTGGGTCCGGACAAGCTGGAGGCGCGGCGCTTGCTGACCTCCGATCTGGCCGTGTTGGCCAGCGATCTGGCCGACCATGTGCTCGTGAAGGCGCGCAAGGCGGTTTATGATGCCGACGCGCTGGCGCCCGTACCTCCCAATCTCCGGGCGTTGTGGGTGAAGGAAGACGGCAAGGGGGGAGGGACCATTGCCGATCCGATCCGGGAGCTTGTCCGCTTCCGATCGCTCAACCTGATGGGGCCATGGCCGATGAAAAAGCCATTTGACGCCATCTTCTGCCGTAACGTCATGATCTATTTCGATCAGCAGACGAAGGATGATCTGGTGGCGCGCTTTGCGGACCAGCTGATCCCCGGTGGCTACCTGTACATCGGACATAGTGAGAGGGTTTCGGGGCCTGCTGCGGCGCGTCTCGAACTTGTTGGCAAGACGATCTACCGAAAGATACGATAATGGCAATCAGGGTTCTTATCGTCGACGACAGCCCAACCATGCGGGCGCTTCTGCGCCTCATGCTGGAGCGGGAGAGCGACCTCGAAATCGTGGGGGCTGCCGCCAATGCGGTAGAAGCGAGGGGCATGATCCGGGAGCTTAATCCCGACGTGGTGACGCTCGACATCGAAATGCCGGGCATGAACGGTCTCGAATTCCTCGAGAAGATCATGCGCCTGCGCCCGATGCCGGTCATCATCGTGTCCAGTCTGACGCGCGAGGGCACGTCGACGACGGTGCGCGCGCTCGAACTGGGGGCGATCAACTGCTATGCTAAGCCGACCGGTGTGGCGACTGATCTCGTCACCGCCGACGGTGGCCGCCTTGCCAATCTGATCCGAGAGGCGGCGCAGGTGAAGGTGAGTGGGCATGCGTCGGTGGCGACTGCCGCGGCACCCGCCAAGTCGCAAACGGCACATGTGCAGGCCAGTATGGTGCTTACCTCCGCGCGGAGCAGCGGCGGCGATGCGATCATCGCCATCGGCGCTTCGACAGGCGGCGTAGAGGCGCTCAGCAATTTGCTGCGTCGCTTCCCGGAGGATTGCCCGCCGACCGTCATCGTGCAGCACATCAATGGCCAGTTCGCGCCTGCCATGGCGGCGCGACTCGACAGCCTGTGCGCACCCAAAGTCGTACTTGCCGACTCCGATATCGCGATCAAGCGCGGCCATATCTATATCGCTCCGGGCAACGACCGGCACTTTACCGTGCGTGGCGCTCCGGGCCGCCTCTATTGCAAGATGCGTCCTGGCGATCTCGTTTCCGGCCATCGCCCCAGCATCGACGCGATGTTCCTGTCCGCCGCCGAGGCGATGCAGGGACAGGCGGTAGGCATCCTGCTGACCGGTATGGGACAGGATGGTGCGAAGGGTCTGCTTGCCATGCGCAATTCCGGTTGCCGGACCATTGCGCAGGATCAGGCCAGTTGCGTCGTCTATGGCATGCCCCGCGCTGCGGTGGAGCTGGGGGCGGCGGACTATGTCGTCAATCTCTCCAAAATCGCCGACAAGGCGCTTGAGCTGGTGGCGGCCTGATCGATGTATATGGACCCCAAACTCCAGGCGGCGCCGCAAAGGTCGCGTGTGACGGTCATGCAGGGCATGGTTGAGACCACGGACCAGTCGGACGTCGTTCTGACGACCGTATTGGGCAGCTGCATCGCGGCCTGCCTGTTCGATCCCATCGCTCGCGTGGGCGGCATGAATCACTTTCTGCTGGCTGAGCCAAACTCGTCGCAGACCAATGCCGACACCCATTATGGCATCTATCTGATGGAGCTTCTCATCAACGAGATGCTCAAGCAGGGCGCGGCCAAGTCGCGCATGAAGGCCCATATTTACGGGGGTGGCAACATCCATAAAAATATGCAGCCGATCGGACAAAGAAATTCCGAACTAGCTGAACGATTTCTCAACACTGAGAATATTATCATCACCCACAGAGACGTTGGCGGTTCAAACGCCCGGCGGGTGGATTTTCTGGCGGCGTTGGGCAAGGCCCGGTGCCGGCATGTCGATGGTGCGGCGGCTCCGGCTGCCAAACCGACGCCCATACCGGTCAAGGCCGTGGGCGATGTGGAATTCTTTTAAATAAGGGCGGGTCGAGGACGGACCATGGAAAAAACGACGAAAATCCTGACGGTCGATGACAGTCGCTCCATGCGGGCGCTGTTGCGGGTCGCACTCCTGGAGCGCGGCTATGATGTGGCGGAGGCAGAGGACGGTGTCGAGGCGCTTGAATGGCTCGAAACCAACAGTGCCGATGTCATCATCACGGACATCAACATGCCGCGCCTGGACGGCTTTGGCCTCATCGAAAAGGTGCGGTCAAGTTCCCGGCACATCGATCGTCCGATCCTGGTCCTGACCACGGAAAGCTCGGACGAAAAGAAGAAACGCGCGCGGGATGCGGGTGCGACAGGCTGGATCGTTAAGCCGTTCGACCCGGAAAAGCTGGCCGCTGCGGTGCGTCGCGTCGCCCATTGAGGCCGCGCACCATCGTTATCGGTCAAATGTCTCGGCAGTCGCAGTTATTAAAGGGAAAGTAAGATGTCGGAGAAGACAAGGGTTCTCATCGTCGATGACTCGGTCACCATGCGTGCGCTGTTCACGTCCGCGCTGGAGAAGTCGAGTGACATCATCGTGCTGGACAGCGCGTGCGATGCGGATGAGGCGCGCGATCTGATTGCGCAGCTCAAGCCCGACATCATCACGCTCGACATCGAAATGCCCGGCATGAATGGCATTGATTTCCTGGAGGAGATCATGACCACCAACCCGATGCCGGTCATCATGCTCTCGACCCTGACGCAAAAGGGTGCCGAGATATCGCTGCGCGCGATGGAACTGGGCGCGATCGACTGCTTTCCCAAGCCCAAGCAGGCATCGCCCGATGAGTTCGACAAGATTTCCGACAAGCTGTGCAAGCTGGTCGTCGCGGCCGCCAAGTCCAATGTGAAGAAGCCTGCGCCTCGTCCTGCCGCCCGTCCGGTGGAAGCCGATGCGGGTTTCAAGTGGAATGGTTCCATCGTTGCGATGGCGGCCTCGACCGGTGGCGTCGAGGCCTATATGGAATGTCTGGCATCCTATCCGCCCAACTGTCCGCCCACGATCATTCTGCAACAGATGGAGGAGGGGTTGGCGCTCAGTTTCGCGTCCAAGCTGAACAAGACGATCACGCCGGAAGTCAAGCTGGCCGAGGATGGACAGAAGCTGGAACAGGGCATCGTCTATGTCGCCGCCGACCCATCGGCGCATGTCGTCGTCGATCGCTGGCCAGGCGGCACGTTACGCCTGTTGCCGCGCGATCCGGTGAAGGGCTTCCGTCCGTCCGCTGACCTGCTGTTTGCAGCCTTGGCCAAAACGGCCGGTGCGCGGGGAATCGCCGCTATTCTGACCGGTATGGGCGAAGATGGCGCGATGGGAATGGGCGCGCTGAAGATATCGGGCGCACAGACTTTCTGCCAGACGCCGGATAGCGCATTGGTGCGAGAAGTGATCGACGCGGTCATCGCCAAAGACCCCACCATTCGCCAGCTTCCCCTGGATGCGCTCTGTGCCGCAATCCTCGAAAATGCGTCGTTCGATAAGGCTGCCGCCTGATGCATCAGGAAAGACATACAGATGAGGGGCCGCCACTTGGCGGTCCACTCCCACCATGCGGCGAGCCAACAGGCGACGATGGGCAGGTCGATGACCTGATCCTCTCGCTGGTCGCCGGGGAACTGGACATCATTCGCGGCGCTCTGGAAGAGGTTGCGGCGGCGTTCTGTTCCGACATTCGCATCGTCCAGACGCATGGTGAGTTGCTGCAAAGCATCGACGAACTGGCGCAACGGCATGAGAATATCGCGCGCCTGCTGCGCTCTCGTCCGATGGAAGGTGCAATCGACATGATTACGCTGGAGAGCCTGCGCAATCGGATGCTGGACGGCGTGACGGATCAGCTTGCCCGGATGGCGGGCGCGGACGAGCAGACGATCTGGACCTCCTTCTAACGAAGTCGCATTGCCCGATCTGCGGGTCGGCCAGCGTTATTCTTCGGTTCAATCCCCCGGTCGCGGCAATCGCCGCTGCCGGGGGATTTTTCGTTCGAGTGGCCGAAAACCGGACGATTTGGGCGATATTCGCCCAACGGAGCAAAACGGCTCTCCCCTTTTCGCGAAAATGCTCTAGGACCGGTCATGTAACCGTAACAGTCCAAGCGAGATCATGACCGGCCACGCGCATGCCAAGCCTCGCAGCAGTGCATCCGATTATATCCGTTTCCTGAAGGCATGGGTCCGTCAGCCGCGTCAAACCGCGTCGATCGTTCCCAGCAGCCCATGGCTCGGACGTTTGATGGCGGCGCAGATCGACCCGAATGCTGGCCCAGTTCTGGAACTGGGTGGCGGCACCGGTGCGTTGACGCGCGAGATACTGGCTACGGGCCTCCCGCGCGACCGACTGGAAGTGGTGGAGATTAACCAGCAACTCGCTCGCGAGCTTCACGCTGGATTCCATGGCGTCCGCATTATTCAGCATCCCGCCGAATCGATCTGCGAGCAGGCGGCCGGGGGTGAGGGTGCCTATCAGGCGGTCATCAGTGGCTTGCCGATGCTGGCATTCACCCCCGTACAGCAGGAGGCGATTCTCAGCGAGGCTTTTCGTCTTCTCGCGCCCGGCGGGGCCTTCATCCAGTTCACCTATTCGCCGCGTTCTCCCTTTCGGCGCCCAGTGATCCAGAATCTGGATCTGCGTATTGAGCGTATCGGCACCATTTTACGCAATGTGCCGCCAGCTACCGTTTTCGGGGTGCGGCGGGCCGCTGACACGGACTGATCGCCGGCAGCCGCCGACGACAGGATAACCGCCGCTTCCCTTGTCGCTCCAAGCGGCGTAGACAGCCGGCATGCAGCGGTTCGACGTCATCATCTCCGGCGGTGGTCTGGTGGGCCTGACCCTCGCCATCGCTCTTTCTCGCCACGGCCTTGCCACAGCAGTCGTCGATCCAGCAGACCCCCAGGCGGTCCTCGCCCCCGGTTTCGATGGCCGGGTTGCGTCGATCGGTAGTGCCAGTTGGAAGATGTTCGAGGCACTGGGCATCGCACCCCGGTTGAAAGGGCTATGTTGTCCCATCGACCGGATCTGGGTCAGCGAGGGCCTTAGCGGTGGTGCGCTGGATTTCGAGCCGGATGCTGAAGATGGGGCGCTGGGCTTCATGGTCGAGAATCGCGAACTGCGCCGGGCTCTCGATGCCACGGCCACGCAGGAGGCGAACCTCACCCGTTTTCAGCCGGACAAGGCCGTGTCCGTCGTGCGCGATCTTGACGGGGTTCGAATGATCCTCGCCAGCGGGACGGATATTTTCGCATCCCTGCATGTCGCGGCAGAGGGCCGGAACAGTCCGACCCGTGAAACGGCGGGTATAGGGATCGCCCGATGGGAATATAGGCAGCGGGCGCTCGTGACCGCGATCAACCATGAGCATGTGCACGATAATGTGGCCTATGAGATTTTCTATCCCGATGGGCCGTTTGCCCTCCTCCCCATGTTGCCTGGTACTCGGTCCGCCATTGTCTGGACCGTTCCGGAGAAACACGCCACTGCCATGCTGAAGCTGGGTGAGATAGCCTGGCTGCACGAGGCGAAGAAGCGGATGGGCGATTTCCTTGGCGAAATATCGCTGGCCGCGCCGATGTCCAGTTATCCGCTGGGCTTCCACCGCGCGGCGCGGATTACCGACACCCGGCTGGCGCTGGTGGGTGATGCTGCCCATGGTATTCACCCTATCGCAGGGCAGGGGGTCAATCTTGGTTATCGCGATGTGGCGGCCCTGTGCGAGGTGCTGGTCGAGGGCATGCGGATTGGATTGCAGCCGGGGGATGCACAGTTGCTCGACCGCTATCAGCGTTGGCGCGCATTGGACGCCATGAGCGTGACGGTGATTATGGATGGGCTGGTGCGTCTGTTCGATGTGCCGGGGCGTGCCGCCTCCGCCATTCGCCGTGTCGGCCTGTCGTCGGTTCAGCGCCTCAAACCACTCAAGACCATGTTCATGGCCGAAGCCAGAGGTGAGTCCGGGCCGCGTCCCCGCCTTCTGTTGGGGGAAATGGTCTGAACTGGGGTTGCCTGCGATGATTGCCCTGAGCATTGATATCTATGCCGCGATGACCGTGGCGGCGACGGCGGCGGGGTTCATCGACGCGATTGCAGGGGGTGGGGGGCTGATTACCGTTCCGGCCCTATTGGCGGCGGGAATACCGCCTTTCGCGGCGCTGGGCACGAACAAGCTGCAATCCAGCTTCAGCGTTGCCATGTCCTGCTACCGTTTTGCGCGCACGGGCCTCGTCGATTTTCGTGGGCATGTCTGGACAGTGTTGTTGATCTTTGTAGCGGCTTTCGCCGGCGCGCTCGCCGTTCAGAGCGTTTCCAACGCGGTGCTGGGCCGGGTCATGCCGCTGCTGATTATTGGCGTTGTTGCCTATGTGTTGCTCTCTCCCCGCATGACCGACGATGATTCACATGATCGGCTGGGATGGTGCGCCTATGCACCGCTGGCGGGTGGGATCGGCTTCTATGATGGGTTCTTCGGGCCGGGGGCGGGCAGTTTCTATTCGACCAGCTTGGTTGCCTTGCGCGGCATGGGCCTGACCCGTGCCGCTGCCAATACCAAATTGTTCAACTTCACCAGCAATTTTGCGGCGCTGGTCCTGTTTGCGCTGGGTGGGCATGTGCTGTGGCTGTTAGGGCTGGTCATGGCGGTAGGAGCGATGGCGGGGGCGTGGATCGGAAGCCATGTGGCGATCCGTTTCGGTGCGCGGGTGATCCGACCATTGCTCGTCACCATTTCGCTGATATTGACCGGGAAACTGGTGTGGGAGAATTTTTTCTAAGGCCGGGATAGCGCACTGGCCCTAGCGTTGGCTTTGGCACGCGTATCCTTCTGAAATGCCTATTGCAGGCGCGTCTGTCCCGATGTGTCGCCCCGACCGTGGAACTGCATGAGTTGCATCAACATCTCGCTGCGCTCATTAAGCCTATCGACCTCCAGCAGGGCCTGCTTGGACGCGTCGTCGAACGGCGCTATTTGGGCGATGGCGTTAACGAACGTCTCGTCATCCAGCCGTCCGACCGCATTCCAATCGACGCTATAGCCTAGCTTATCCGCGAAAATCCGCGATTCATATTCCAGCGCGGCCCGTTCGCTCGATGCCAATATGCCGGGATCATCCTGTTCGTCGGTCATGACCGTCGCCTCGACCTGACGAAAGGCGGTCGTCACGTCCAGTTCGCGGACCAAGCGAAAGCGGGCCTCGCCCTCCAGCACGATGTTGAAGCGGCCATCCTCCAGCGCCTCTATCTCGCCGATACGACCGATGCAGCCGATGTCGAACAGGGCGGGTGGATCGCCGGGGCCGCGCGGCTGGATCATGCCGATTCGCTGGTCCCGCGCCATCGCATCGCTCACCAGCGCTCGATAACGTGGCTCGAAGATGTGCAGCGGCAATTGCATGCGTGGATAGAGGATCGCGCCGCCCAGCGGGAAGATGGACAGGCGCCGTGTGGTGCTCGGGTTGGTCCGGGTCATCCCCGTCGCCTGCGGATCAGGCGAAGAGGATGGAAGACAGGCGTCGCCGCTGCGCCGCGACCCATGGATCTTCCAGGCCGACAGCCTCGAACAGGATAAGGAGTTGGTTGCGCGCGGCGCCTTCGTTCCAGCTTCGGTCGCGCGCGATGCTGTCCAGCAATGAGTCGGCAGCGCCGTCATGGTCGCCATTGCCCATGCGGCCCTGTGCCAGTTCGAAGAGTGCGTCCAGATCGTCGGGGTTGGCCGCAACGCGGGCTTCTATGGCAGAGAGGTCTGCAACAGGCCGGGCATTGGCGGCGATGTCCAGCGCGGCGCGGGCGCGCACGATCGCGGCATCCTTCGCAAGGTCCGCATCCAGCGAATCGAGGAGGGTGGTCGCTTCCGTGATCTCGCCCAGCGCGATCAAAGCCCGCGCGTGGCCGCTGATGATTTCCGTATTGTCCGGTGCCATGTCGGCCAGTTGGGCATAGATGCTCAGCGCCCGATCCGCCTCGCCGCCCGCCAGTACGTCCTCCGCCATGGCAATCAGGGGCGCAATGTCCTGCGCCTGTCGGCTTGCATCGCTCTCGATGGGCAACTGGGAGAGCAACTGGTCGAGATATTGTTTGAGTTGTCCCTCGGTGCGCGCCTGCGTCAGGTCGGCAACCGGCTGGCCTTGGAACACGGCGTAGACGGTCGGGATCGACTGCACGCGAAACTGGCTGGCGATGAACTTGTTCTTGTCGACATCCACCTTGTGCAGGATCACGCCCTTGTCGGAATAGTCGGCCGCGACCTTCTCCAGAACCGGGCCAAGTTGCTTGCAGGGGCCGCACCATTCCGCCCAGAAATCCACGATGACGAGAGCGTTCTGTGACGGCTCCACCACATCGCGGCGGAATTCCGCGATTGCCTGCTTCTCTTGCTCACCCAGGCCCAAGGTCGCCACGTCAGTCTCCCATAATCCAGTGCGCGGGGCCACCGTGAGGCAGCGCCCGCATGGCCGTGCATATGGGGGGACGGAGCGGTGGAGTGCAAGAGAAAGGGCGGAATCTTTGCCCCATGTTTTATCATCTGTCTTTTGTGCTTGCCGACCCGGAAAACCGCTGCTAGTTGCCCGCCTCACCCGACGAGGTCATCGACTTCGTCCAGCGTCAGAGCGGGCGTAGCTCAGGGGTAGAGCACAACCTTGCCAAGGTTGGGGTCGAGGGTTCGAATCCCTTCGCCCGCTCCAGATTTCCCATAATCTGGTCATTTCAGGCTGAATTCAGCCTTCCCGGAATCCTGTCCGGTTTTCAACATAACCAACCAAAAGGCTGTTTTTTCGCTATCCGGTTTTTAGGGTCGGGGAAGCTTGTGCTGATTGGGCGGACCTGTGTCGGTTGGACGGGAAAGGGGGCGGTTGGCGGGGGAGGCCATTTTAGGGCTGGCATTTGCGAATGATTCGCAATAAACGGCGGGGCAGAGTTTCGAGGCAGGGGCTGAAAGGACTGAATGATGACACGCCATTTTGTACCCCCGGCCTCTGTTTCGGCGTCGTCTGTCTCTGGTGCATCCATCCACGGTGCATCCATCCACGGTGCATCCATCCACGGTGCATCCATCCACGGTGCATCCATCCACGGTGCATCCATCCACAGTGCATCCGTTCCCCGTGCGCCGGGTCTTGCTGGCGTTGTCCGAGGCGCATCCATGCTCACTGGGCCTGCTCTCACTGGCGTTGTCCCCACTGGACCTGTCCGTGCCGGAGATGGTCCCGCCGAAGCTGCCCCCGGTGCATCCGTCCCCGCAGCGTCGATCCCCAGGGCGCCTGCCGCCAAAACACCTTTCCCCACTGAGGCCGCCCCCAGCACGCCGCCGATCCCGCCTGCCGAGCTGCTGGTGCAGGCCGCACGCTGCTGGCGGGAGGCGCGGGATGCGGGGGCGGCGGTGCAGCCCTGCCTGTTCGGCCTGTTGTCCCCGCACGACTGCGGTATGCTGGCCCCCGTGCTGGACAGCGTCATGACACTGTGGGAGGCGGCGCTGGGCCGTGGGCTGGCGACGGGTGAGCCGGATCGGCTGTCGGAGGATGAGCGCCTGCTGCTGGGCCTGTTCGACGGGACGCGGCAATGGCGGCCTTGCGTGGGCGAGGCTGCGGACGGCAGTGGGATGGCGAGCAGCCTCGATTGCGCGCTCTGTTCCGCGCGGATCATGATGGGCCGGGTGATGCCGGGGCATCGTTCGGCGGTGGTCGGTAACGCCTAAGTCGGGTGATATTGAAGCCTTTTGGGCGGGTTGGCGTCGGTTTTTGTCATTTTTCGGGGTGTTTCGGGCCGGTCGCGCGGGTGCGCTGACGGGAGGCGGATTTTTGTCGGGGTGTCGCGGCGGATGGCATATCGCGCTGCTCCTCTGGAGATTTTGGCGGAAGGCAGCGGAACCCCGGATAAGGTCCGGGGTGACGATGGGGGCATCTGTTGTGATTCCAATATTGAGACGACTGGCTGCCTCATTGCGAGCGTGGTGACGTAATCTGTCGGGTGGCGCAGTGGATTGCTTCGCTATGCGCGTAATGACGCGGTGGCGGGGTTGACGGCGTTGACAGCAACCCGTCTGGCCTCGCACGCCTCGCACGCCTCGCACGCCTCGCACGCCTCGCACGCCTCGCACGCCTCGCACGCCTCGCACGCCTCGCACGCCTCGCACGCCTCGCACGCCTCGCACGCCTCGCACGCCTCGCACGCCCAAGCCCCGCCAGCCCGATGCCCGGACCGGCGGGGTGTCAAAAGGCGATGCGGGGAGGGGAAGGCCTCCTCCTCCTCCTCGCCGGCCGAACCGGCGGGCAGGGGGACAGCCTTCCCCGCTCCGCCAGTCCGACTGGCCGTGGGATCAGAAGCCGACGCGGGCGGTGACGCGGATGTCACGGCCGGCCAGCGGGGCGAAGTCCTTCAGGACGCTCGACGCGCGGCGGGCGTCCACGTCGAACAGGTTGTTGCCCGACAGCAGCAGCGAGAATTTGCCGTTGTCCGCCACCGGCCGCCAACTGACCGACGCATTGACCAGCGTATAGCCGTCGGTCCGCGTCTCGAACTGCGCGATGCGGCTCTGGGCAAAGCTATGCTCCACCTCCACCCGTCCGGTCAGCCGGTCGGACTGCGCCTCCAGCCCGCCCAGCAGCCGTGCGGGCGGGATGCGGGGCAGGGGGCTGTTGTCGGTGCCGTCGGTGCGACCGCTGGCATGGACATAGTCGCCGACCAGATCGAGATTGAGCGCATAGCCGCCGACCCGGCCGAGCAGCAGGGTCATGTCCGCCTCCGCGCCATAATAGCGCGCCCGGCCCTGCCGGAACTGGAAGCAGGGCAGGTCGACATCGCGCCCGCTGGGGGCCGCCGCCGCCTCGCATATGCCCTGATCCACCTGATTTTCGCCGATATAGTCGGCAAACCAGCTATGATAGACGGAGGCGTCGAAGCCGAAGCCGGGTTTGTGGATGTGCAGGGTCGCCTCCACCGTCCAGGCCTTTTCCACCCGGAAATCGGGATTGCCCAGTTCCCAGGCCTGCGTTCCGGCATGGGGTCCGTTGGCGAAGAGTTCCTCCGCCGATGGCGCGCGTTCGGTGCGCGAGACGTTCAGGCCCGCCCGCACATCCTGCGCCAGCGCATAGGAGGCGCCGACCGAGCCGGAGACGGCATCGAAACTGCGCCGCCCGTCGAAGAAGCGCCCGGTGCCGCCGTCGGCGGTGGCGCGCTGGTCCGTCTTCTCATAGCGCAGGCCGCCCTCGATCTTCAGCTTGCCCAGGTCAAGTTGCTGGAGGGTGAAGAGGCCGACCTGGCTGGTGAGGTTGTTGGGCAGGAAGGCCTCGTCCCCCGCCACCTTGAACGCGCGGTTGAAATATTGGACGCCCGATGCGCCGGTCCAGCCGCCGCGATGGGCCTGAACCAGCTCGACGCGCCCCTCCAGCCCCTTGCTCTTGAAGGTGGTGCCGATGGCGCCATCCTCGTCCAGTTCATAATGGCGATAGGCGGCATAGGCGCCGCGCACCCGGATGCGTTCAAAGAAACCGTCACCCATGGCCACGTCGGCGCGCACGTCGATGCGGTTCTGCACGACGGACAGGCGCGGGCTTTCCTGTTCCTGCCCCGATGCGGTCGCATAGCGGATGGGCACACCGTAGAGGCTGTCATAATGGCTGTAGGCGATGCCGACATTGGCGGTGTCGGTGACGACCGCGCCGCCAAAGCCCGCCGTCCATGTCTCCGCCGCGCTGTTGGGCAGGCGGTCGCGCAGGCTGGCGGTCGCGGCGAAATCCGGGTCATCCGGTGTCGTGGGGCCGGCCGCCGCCGCCAGCGCCGCCGCCCGCGCGGGGGCGGAGAGGACATGGCCGCCGATCCGCAGGTCGCTGGTGCGCAGATAGGAGCCATTGGCGTTCAGCACGATATGCGGCCCCACCGCGACATCCGCCGTGCCGCCGACGGATCGCTCGCTGGCCGCCGATCCATAAGTGGCCATGCCGTCGAAGCGATAACCGTTTTCGGGCATGGCGCGGGGGATACGCCGGTCGAGGACGTTGACCACGCCGCCCGCCGCCGACGATCCGAACAGCAGGGCCGCCGGGCCGCGCATCACCTCCACCCGTTCCGCCAGCAGCGGGTCGATGACCACGGCATGATCCGCCGAGGTGTTGGACACGTCGATGGAGCCGATGCCGTCGCTCAGCACGCGCACCCGTTCCCCCTGAAAGCCCCGCAGGATGGGGCGGGAGGCGTTGGGGCCGAAGCTGCTGGCGGAGACGCCGGGCTGGCGCGCGAGTGTCTCGCCGATGGTGGAGCGCAGATCCCGCTCCAGCTTCTCGCCGGTGACGACGGTTGTGCCCGACAGCACGTCCCGCTCGCTCTGGCGGATGGGGGCGGAGACGATGATCTCCGCGCCGTCGTCATGGCTGTGCGCGGTGCGGGTGGGCTGTGTCCTGCCGGTCCGGGCGGTCTGGTCGCTCTGGGCGCGGGCCGGGGTGGCGGGGGTGAGCAGGAGCAGGCTGAGGCCGCCGAGGGTGAGGGTGCCGAGTGCGAGGGTGCTGGCGCCAGAGGCGATACGGCGGCGGCGGCGGGCGAGGTTGGTGGGGCGGGCTGAGGTCGCGGGGTGGGCAGGGCGGAGGTCGTGCAATTCCGTGGCCCGGTGGAAAGTCGGCATAATGGCTCCCTGAATGAGTCGGGCCTCGATAAACGTAATGTTGTATCATCACAATGATGGTTTTTGCGGTTGGGCGTGATGGGGGAACGGTTCGTGGGCGGTGGGGGGGCAGGTGGCGGTGGGTGTGACGGGGTAAGCAGGAGGCAAGCGGAGGGTGTGACGGGTGGGTGGTCTGCCGATGGCGTTATGTTGGAGGAACCCGGTTCGTCATTGCTAGCGTAGCGCAGTAACCAGAGGGCGTCATGCCGCATGGATTGCTTCGCTGCGCTCGCAATGACGGGTGTCTTTGATCGGCGCGCAGGGTGTTGGTTTAGGGCCTTGGCGGCATAGGCAACCTTGCCTCTCCGCCACGCCTCCGCCGAGCGCACAAAAAAGCGGGGCGCTCCCGGTTGGGAGGCCCCGCCTATCTGTCGGTTCGACCGGTGCTTGCTGCCGGTGTCTGCTGCCCAGTGCTTACTGGTCGAGGAAGCTGCGCATCTTGCGGCTGCGGCTCGGGTGCTTGAGCTTGCGCAGCGCCTTCGCCTCGATCTGGCGGATGCGTTCGCGGGTCACGCTGAACTGCTGGCCCACTTCCTCCAGCGTGTGATCGGTGTTCATGCCGATGCCGAAGCGCATACGCAGCACGCGCTCCTCACGCGGGGTCAGCGACGCCAGCACGCGCGTCACGGTTTCCTTCAGGTTGGCCTGAATGGCGGCATCCACGGGGATGATCGCATTCTTGTCCTCGATGAAATCGCCCAGATGGCTGTCCTCCTCGTCGCCGATCGGCGTTTCGAGGGAGATCGGCTCCTTGGCGATCTTCATCACCTTGCGCACCTTCTCCAGCGGCATGGAGAGGCGCTCGGCCATCTCCTCCGGGGTCGGTTCGCGGCCCTGCTCGTGCAGGAACTGGCGGCTGGTGCGGACCAGCTTGTTGATCGTCTCGATCATGTGAACAGGGATACGGATGGTGCGCGCCTGATCCGCGATGGAGCGGGTGATCGCCTGCCGGATCCACCAGGTCGCATAGGTGCTGAACTTGTAGCCGCGCCGATACTCGAACTTGTCCACCGCCTTCATCAGGCCGATATTGCCTTCCTGGATGAGATCCAGGAATTGCAGGCCGCGGTTCGTGTATTTCTTGGCGATGGAGATGACGAGGCGCAGGTTGGCCTCCACCATTTCCTTCTTGGCCAGACGCGCCTCGCGCTCGCCCTTCTGCACCATGTTCACGATGCGGCGGAATTCGGGGAGCGACGTGCCGCTGGCCTGCGCGATCTCGCTGACCTCGACGCGGATGCGTTCCACGGCCGGGCCTTCCGCCGCGGCGAAGGCGGTCCATTTCTTGTCGAGCTTGCCGACCCGCTCCAGCCAGCCGTCGTCCAGCTCATGGTTCACATACTGGTCGAGGAAATCCTTGCGGCTGACCTTGTGCCGTTCCGCGAGGCGCAGCATCTGGCCGCCCAGCGCGGTGAGGCGCCGGTTGAACGAATAAAGCTGGTCGACGAGATATTCGATCTTCTGCTGGTGGAACTGGACGCTCTCCACCTCCGCCGTCAGATCCTCACGCAGCTTGTGGTAGAGGTCTTCCTTGGCCTTGGACAGTTCCTCGCCATTGCCCAGCGCCGTCAGGCGCGCCTGCTGGACCTTGGTGAATTCCTCGAACAATTCCTTGATGCGCGCGAACTTGGCGAGCGCGTCAGGCTTGAGCAATTCCTCCATCGCGGCGAGCGAGAGGGTGTTGTCCTCCTCCTCGTCCGCTTCGGGCCGGGGCGTGCGCCGCTCGACCATCGAATCCTCGTCGTCGTCGGCGGCGACCTCTTCCTCCGGCTCTTCCTCTTCCTTGAACGAAGGGCCAGCGGTCTTCTCGCTGATCTCGGCGTCGGCTTCCTCGCCGTCCTCATTGAGGCTTTCGGGCGCGGGATCCTTGGAGAGCATAGCGTCGAGATCGAGAATCTCGCGCAGTTGCATCTCGCCATTGTTGAGCGCGTTGGACCAGTCGATGATGGCGTTGAAGGTGGTCGGGCTTTCGCACAGGCCAAAGATCATCGTGTCGCGGCCAGCCTCGATCCGCTTGGCGATGGCGATTTCGCCCTCGCGGCTGAGCAGTTCCACCGCGCCCATCTCGCGCAGGTACATGCGGACGGGATCGTCGGTGCGGTCGACCGTCGTGGTCTTCTTTTCCGCGACATTGCCGGAACCGTCATCCTCGGAGTCGCCGTCGACGCTCTCGACCTCGTTATCGGCGTTTTCTTCGCCTTCCTCGGCGTTTTCGTCATGCTCGACGATGTTCACGCCCATTTCGTTGAGCGCGGACATGACGTCCTCGATCTGCTCGGAGGACATCTGGTCCTGCGGCAGGGCGTTGTTCAGTTCGTCATAGGTGAGGTAGCCGCGCTTCTTGGCCTTCGCGAGCAGCTTCTTGACCGACGCCTCGTTGAGGTCGAGCAGAGGCGCTTCGCCGCCGTCGTCGCCGCCGTTGTCGCCGCCTGAAACCTGTTTCGCCTTGCTCGCCATCGAATGCCTTTTCCTTACGCCGCCGCCAGACCCTGTTCCGCATCCGCTCTTAAAAGCGATAAGCGCTCGCGATATTGCGCGAGTTCCCTCAGCAGACCGTGGTGTTCGTCCAGTTTACGCCCATATGACGCGTCATCCAGTCCGGGCGCATAGGGTTCAGTGGCCAAGCCTGCAAGCCTTGCCGCCAAATCCTGTTCAACCACCAAGGTCTGAATAACCTCTTTCAGATCGCCTTCCGCTGTCTCGCGGTCACCCGATTTGAAAAAGAAAGAGAAAGCCAGATCGTTCTGGAGATCCCTGCGTTCCAAATTTTGGATGTCAGATGATGCCAATATGGCCTCGATCAGGTCTTCTTCAAGCGCGGGCCGTTCATAAGAGGCCGAAACCAGTATGTCGCGCCAGCGGGCGAGATGCGCGGTCGGCAGGCTGAGCGTTTGGAGCTGTTCCCGGTGGCCGTAGAGAAGGGACGGCCAGCGCGACACGCCGAGCAGGACAGCGCGGAAGGTTTTCCGTTCGATCCGGCTCCGCATGTCAATGCGCGAATCGCCTGCCTCCACGCGGGTGTCGTTGATCGCGCGGCGCACGCCGTTGACCTCCGACTTGCGCCAGCCCCAGCCGAAGCTCTCGAAGAACTTGTCCTGAAGCTGTTTCGAATATTCCTGTTTGACGAGGGTGTCGCCGATTGCGCCAACCCGTTCGTTGAGCCGGGCTTTCAGGCCCGCGCGGCGTTCCGGCGTGTCCGTCTCGCCCTGCGCCACCTCATAGGTCCACAGGCGGTCGGCCAGCGGCTGTGCGCTGTCGAGGATGATCTGGAAGGCGGCGCTGCCCTTCAGGCGCAGCAGATCGTCCGGATCCACGCCCACCGGCAGGGAGGCGATGGACAGGCTGTGCCCCGGCTTCAGCATGGGAAGCGCGCGCAGCATGGCGCGGTCCGCGGCCTTCTGCCCGGCGCTGTCGCCGTCGAAGCACAGTGTCGGCGTCTCCACCATCGACCAGAGCTTCTCGATCTGGTTCTCCGTCAGCGCGGTGCCGAGCGGGGCGACGACATCGGTAAAGCCCGCCTGCGACAGGGCGATGGCGTCCATATAGCCCTCGACCACGATCATGCGGTCGGACTTGCGCGCGGCGGGTGCGGCCTTGTCCAGATTGTAGAGCGTGCGGCCCTTGTCGAAGAGGGGCGTGTCCGGCGAGTTGAGATATTTCGGCTCGCCCGCGCCCAATATGCGGCCGCCAAAGGCGATCACCCGGCCGCGCGCGTCGCGGATGGGGATCATCAGCCGCCCGCGGAACCGGTCGTAGCTCTCCCGCTTGCGCTTCGCGTCGCCGCCGTCCGGCTGCGCTTCGGGCTGGATGAGCATCCCCGCCTCGACCAGCAGGCTCTCGTCGAATTCCTTGAGCGCGGCCTTCAGCTTGCCGCGCGAATCGGGGGCGTAGCCGAAGCCGAAATCCTTCACCGTCGCGGCGGTCATGCCGCGCTTGTCGAGATAGGCGCGCGCCTCCGCACCCTCCAGCCCGTTCAACTGCTCGACGAACCAGGCCTGTGCCGCCGCCATCACGTCGTGCAGCGTCTTCGCTGCCTCGGCACGGCGGGCGGCATGAGGGTCGGGAGCGGGCAGGGCGAGGCCCGCGCCCTCGGCCAGTTCCTTCACCGCATCCAGGAAGGTCAGGCCGCGCTGCTCCGTCATCCAGCGGATGGCGTCGCCATGCTCGCCGCAGCCGAAGCAGTGGTAGAAGCCCTTCTCGTCGTTGATCGTGAAGCTGGGCGTCTTCTCATTATGGAAGGGGCAGCACGCCTTATATTCCCGCCCCGCCTTCTGCACCTTGATGCTCTTGCCGATGAGCGTCGACAGCGTCGTGCGCGCGCGGACCTCGTCAAGAAACTGGGGTGAGAGCGACATGCCTATAAGTATACCAGACTATTGGGTTCACCGCGATGGGTCAAACGCGGTGAACCACAGGAAAAATCATATCGGGTGCCCGTGACAGGCCGCCGGGACAGGCAACCGTGACCGGCCCCGGTGTCAGCGGAGGCGTCAGGCCAGCGCGGCCTTCACCAGACCGCTGGCCTTGCCCATGTCGATCACGCTGCCGTGCCGTTCCTTGAGCACCGCCATGACGCGGCCCATGTCCTTGACCGAGGATGCGCCGACTTCCGCCTTGATCCCCTCGATCGCGGCGCGGGTCTCGTCTTCCGACAATTGCTGCGGCAGGAAGCCCTCGATCACGACGATCTCCGCCTGTTCCTTCGCGGCCAATTCGGTGCGGCCCGCGTCGGTGAACATGGTGATCGATTCGCGGCGCTGCTTGACCATTTTTTGCAGCACCTCGACCACGGTGGTGTCGTCGTCCGGCTGGGTCGTGGCGACGCGCAATTCGATGTCGCGGTCCTTCAGCTTGGCGAGGATCAGGCGCACGGCGGCCAGTGTTTCCTTGTCCCCGGCCTTCATCGAACTGATCTGGGCGGCCTTTATTGCGTCGCGAATCATGGCGGCGGCTATGTCCTTGTGAAGCTGAACCGGAAAGGCGGAGGCATAGCGCATCCCGCGAGCGTTTAATAGATTGACCCGCATGGCCGACGGGCCTAGTTCACCGGCCGTTTAGCCTGTGCCACGGCGCGGCTTCCCAAAACCGATTTAAAAGCAAAAGCAGAAGGATTCTTGCCATGGCTCACGCCACCTACCCCGCCGTGCCCAAGGGAGCGACGGGTGTATTGGTTCTGGCTGACGGCCATGTGGTGTTCGGCCGTGGATTCGGCGCCGTGGGCGAAGCGGTGGGCGAACTGTGCTTCCACACCGCCATGACCGGCTATCAGGAGATCATGACCGACCCCAGCTTTGCGGGCCAGATCATTAATTTCACCTTTCCGCACATCGGCAATGTCGGCACCAACCTGGACGATGTGGAGGCGGACAATCCCTTCGCCCTCGGCTGCATCGTGCGGCAGGACGTGACCGCGCCCAGCAATTTCCGCAACGTGCAGCCGTTCGACGAATGGCTGACCGCGCATGGCCGCATCGGCCTGTCGGGCGTGGACACCCGCGCGCTGACCCGCCTGATCCGCGAGAAGGGCGCGCCCAATGCGGTGCTGGCCCATGACCCGGACGGCGCGTTTGACCTCGCCGCGCTGCATGCGAAGGCGCAGGGCTGGCCGGGGCTGGAGGGCATGGACCTGGCCATCGAGGTGACGGGTGCGGAGCGGCCCTGGGCCGACGGGTCGTGGACGCGGGGCGAGGGCTATCACCTCAACGCCAGCGCCGCCGACGCGCCGCATGTGGTCGCGCTCGATTTCGGGGCGAAGCATAATATCTTCCGCAATCTGGTGAAGGCGGGCGCGCGCGTGACCGTGTTGCCCGCGACCGCGACGGTCGAGCAGGTTCGGGCGCTGAACCCGGCGGGCGTGTTCCTGTCCAACGGTCCGGGCGATCCGGCGGCGACCGGCGTCTATGCCGTGCCGGTCATCAAGGCGTTGCTGGCCGACGACGTGCCGCTGTTCGGCATCTGCCTGGGCCATCAGATGCTGGCGCTGGCGGCGGGCGCCAAGACCAGCAAGATGCATCAGGGCCATCGCGGTGCGAACCATCCGGTCAAGCGGCTGGACGATGGCGTGGTCGAGATCACGTCGATGAACCACGGCTTTGCGGTCGACAAGGACACGCTGCCCGCCAATGTGGTGGAGACGCATGTGAGCCTGTTCGACGGTTCCAACTGCGGCATCGCCTTTACGGACAAGCGCGCGTTCGGCGTGCAATATCATCCGGAAGCCTCGCCGGGGCCGCAGGACAGCTTTTATCTGTTCACGAAATTTGTGGAAGGACTGGCATGAGCCTGAACGATCTGGAGAGCCATGTCCTGGCCTATTATCTGGCCGGCCCGGCGGAGGAGCTGAACATCGCGGGCCGCTTCTTCCCGCGCAACGCCATCATCGATTCGGTCGAGGACAAGATGAAGATCGCGACCCGCAAGTTCGGCCGCAAGGTCGGCGCGGCGGCGCGCCCGGGTGCGGAGCAGTTTGTCGGCACGCTGATCGCGGACGGCGGATTCTCCACCAAGGAGGACAAGTTCGGCGGGGTGATGCACCAGTTCCAGACCGACCGTTACCGCGAGATTCTGGCCGGCCTGAAGGCCGCCGATCCCGTCGTGGCGAAAGCGCCGACGATCGACGATCCCTATTGGGAAGCGACCTTCGCGGGTCTGGTGGCCTGATCGCATGAGCACCAAACTGCCCAAGGTCGATCCGGCGCGGCTGGAAGAGGAGTGGGAGGCCGACAGGTCGGTGCTCGCCAGCCTGGCCGAAAATGGCGACCGGGCGGACATCCCGCGCCTGATCGACGTCAGCTTTCGCGGCACGGACGAGCAGTTCGACCGCGTGCTGGAGATCGCGATCCTGTTCGGCTTCGTCGAACTGGACCGGGAAGTCGGCGAGGACGGCGAACTCTACCTGTTCCTGGAGTGCGAGCAGGCGGTGGACGAGGAATCGATCCGAAGCCTGGCGCGCAAATGCGTGCAGATCGAGATGATGACCGGCGTGGAATATGACGGCTGGGGGTGTGAGGCGGAGACGGGGGCAACGCATTGAAACATGCGCTGCCCGGATTGCTTTTGCTGGCGTCAACAGCATGTCACGTGGAGGAAGCAGTTACTCAGGGCAAGCTGGACCGAATTGCCGATAAATGCGGTCTGGATCGCTCCGGTCTGAAACTGACGGGCAAGCGTGGCTTGCAGTTTCAGCCTGATCCTTCGACGAAATTCGACGTGGTAGATTGTACATTGACCGAATTAAAGCGTGCCAAATTCCCCGATATGAAAATGGGGTTTGTAGGTAACGAACGATACGAGGCTGAGACTAAGTAATGCCCAAAAGAACCGACATCTCGTCCATCCTCGTCATCGGCGCAGGCCCCATCATCATCGGGCAGGCGTGCGAGTTCGACTATTCGGGTACGCAGGCGATCAAGGCGCTCAAGGAAGAGGGCTATCGCATCGTGCTGGTCAACTCCAATCCGGCGACAATCATGACCGATCCCGAACTGGCCGACGCCACCTATATCGAGCCGATTACGCCTGAAATCGTGGCGAAGATCATCGAGAAGGAGCGGCCCGATGCGGTGCTGCCGACGATGGGCGGGCAGACCGCGCTCAACACCGCGCTGGCGCTGTTCAACGACGGCACGCTGGCGAAATATGGCGTGCAGATGATCGGCGCGGATGCCGAGGCGATCGACAAGGCCGAGGACCGCATCAAGTTCCGCGACGCGATGGACAAGATCGGGCTGGAGAGCGCGCGCAGCCGCATCGCCCATACGCTGGAAGAGGCGCTGGCCGGCCTGGAGTTCACCGGCCTGCCCGCGATCATCCGTCCCAGCTTCACCATGGGCGGCACCGGCGGCGGCATCGCCTATAACAAGGACGAGTTCGTCAAGATCGTCACCGGCGGCCTCGACGCATCCCCGACCACCGAGGTGCTGATCGAGGAATCGCTGATCGGGTGGAAGGAATATGAGATGGAGGTGGTCCGCGACCGTGCGGATAACTGCATCATCATCTGTTCCATCGAGAATGTCGATCCGATGGGCGTCCACACGGGCGATTCCATCACCGTCGCGCCCGCGCTGACGCTGACCGACAAGGAATATCAGATCATGCGCAACGCCAGCATCGCGGTGCTGCGCGAGATCGGCGTGGAGACGGGCGGGTCGAACGTGCAGTTCGCGGTCAACCCGAAGGACGGCCGCCTGATCGTGATCGAGATGAACCCGCGCGTGTCGCGGTCGTCGGCGCTGGCGTCCAAGGCGACAGGCTTTCCCATCGCCAAGGTCGCGGCGAAGCTGGCGGTCGGATACACGCTGGACGAGATCACCAACGACATCACGGGCGTCACCCCGGCGAGCTTCGAGCCGACCATCGACTATGTGGTCACGAAGATCCCCCGCTTCGCCTTCGAGAAGTTCAAGGGCGCGGAGCCGCTGCTGGGCACCGCGATGAAGAGCGTGGGCGAGGTGATGGCCATCGGCCGCAACATCCACGAATCCATGCAGAAGGCCCTGCGCGGGCTGGAGACGGGGCTGTCCGGCTTCAACACGGTCGATCATCTGGTCGGCGCGGCCAAGGACGACATCATCGCCGCGCTGGCCCAGCCGACGCCGGACCGCCTGCTGGTGGCCGCGCAGGCGCTGCGCGAGGGGCTGAGCGTGGCGGAGATCAACGCTATCGCCAAGTTCGATCCCTGGTTCCTGGAGCGGCTGGAGGAGATTGTCGACGCGGAAAAGGAGGTTCTCTCCAACGGCCTGCCGCAGGATGCGGACGGTATGCGCCGCCTGAAGTCGATGGGCTTTTCCGACAAGCGGCTGGCGTGGCTGGCGCTCCAGTCCGCGCACCTCAAGCCCGGCATGGAAAGCGCGATCCGGCGTGGGTCGGGCCTGATCCGCGACGCGGTGGTCGCCATGACCGGCGGCGTGACCGAGGACGAGGTGCGCGCGCTGCGCCACCGTCTGGGCGTGCGGCCGGTGTTCAAGCGGATCGACACCTGCGCGGCGGAGTTCGAGGCGAAGACGCCCTATATGTACTCCACCTACGAAGCGCCGATATTTGGTGAGCCGGAGGATGAGAGCGCGCCCAGCGACCGCCGCAAGGTCGTCATCCTGGGTGGCGGTCCCAACCGCATCGGACAGGGTATCGAGTTCGATTATTGCTGCTGTCACGCCTGCTTCTCTCTGAACGACGCGGGCTATGAGACGATCATGGTCAACTGCAACCCGGAGACGGTGAGCACCGACTATGACACGTCCGACCGCCTGTATTTTGAGCCGCTGACGGCGGAGGACGTGCTGGAAATCCTGCATGTCGAGAAGTCGAAGGGCGAGCTGGTCGGCGTGATCGTGCAGTTCGGCGGGCAGACCCCGCTGAAGCTGGCCAGCGCGCTGGAGGCGGCGGGCATCCCGATTTTGGGCACGTCGCCCGACGCCATCGACCTGGCGGAGGACCGCGAGCGGTTCGCCGCGCTGATCCAGAAGCTGGGCCTGCTCCAGCCCGCCAACGGCATCGCGCGCAGCCGGGAGGAGGCGATCGCGGTCGCCACCCGCATCGGCTATCCGGTGCTGACCCGTCCGTCCTACGTGCTGGGCGGCCGCGCGATGGAGATCGTCGACAGCGAGGCGCAACTGGACCAGTATATCCAGACGGCGGTGCAGGTGTCGGGGGATAGCCCGGTGCTGATCGACCAGTATCTGCGCGATGCGGTCGAGGTGGACGTGGACGCGCTGTGCGATGGCGACGATGTGGTCGTCGCGGGCGTGCTGCAACATATCGAGGAGGCGGGCGTCCATTCGGGCGACAGCGCCTGCTCCCTGCCTCCCTACAGCCTTTCCGACGCGATCATCGCGGAGATCGAGCGGCAGACAGACGTGCTGGCCCGCGCCCTGTCGGTGCGCGGCCTGATGAACATCCAGTTCGCGGTGAAGGACGAGAAGGTCTATCTGATCGAAGTCAACCCGCGCGCCAGCCGCACGGTGCCCTTCGTCGCCAAGGCCATCGGCACGCCCATCGCCAAGATCGCCGCGCGCGTGATGGCGGGCGAGAAGCTGCGCAACCTGCCCAAAATCGACCGCAACGCGATCAGCCATGTCGCGGTGAAGGAGGCTGTGTTCCCCTTCAACCGCTTCCCCGGCGTCGATCCGGTGCTGTCGCCCGAAATGAAATCGACCGGCGAGGTGATGGGGATCGACGATGATTTCCCGACCGCCTTCGCCAAGTCGCAGTTGGGCGCGGGCGTGAAGTTGCCCCTGTCGGGCGCGGTGTTCGTATCGGTGAAGGACAGCGACAAGCCGATCATCCTGCCCGCCGTCCGCAAGATGGCGACCATGGGCTTCCGCATCGTGGCGACCGGCGGCACCGCCCGTTACCTGATCGGGGAAGGAATCGACGTGGAAACCGCCAACAAGGTGGCGCAGGGCCGACCCCATATCGTGGACAAGATCACCGATGGCGACATCGCCCTGATCTTCAACACGACGGAAGGCTGGCAGTCGCTCAAGGACAGCGAGCAGATCCGCATGAGCGCCCTGCGCTTCAAGGTGCCGAGCTTCACCACGGCGGCCGCCAGCGTGGCCGTTGCGGACGCGATCGAGTCAATGCGTGCACGTCCCCTTGAAGTACGGGCCTTGCAATCCTATTATTCTGTCCCGCAAGTCTGATCTTCCGACAGCTTCACGAGACTTCAGAAGGCGGGCCACCCGGCGAGGCGGGTGCGCGGTTCGGCCGCGGCAGGGCTTTCGCCGGTATCAGGTTAGGGGAATGAATGGCGACCATGGATAAAATGCCGATGTTGGCCATTGGCCACGAGATGCTGACCAATCAGCTGCGGGCATTGAAGGCCGAGCGGCCACTGATCGTCGACGCCATTGAGGAAGCGCGCGCCCATGGCGACCTTTCCGAAAACGCCGAATATCATGCGGCCAAGGAACGGCAGGGACAGGTCGAGGCGACCATCGCCGACCTGGAGGACAAGCTGTCGCGTGCGCAGGTCATCGACCCGTCGACCCTGTCGGGCGACAAGGTGGTGTTCGGCGCGACGCTGACCCTGATCGACGAGGACGACAAGCCGGTCAAATATCAGCTCGTCGGACAGGCCGAGGCGGACGCGAAGCGCGGCATGATCAGCTATAACAGCCCGTTGGGCCGTGCGCTGATCGGCCGCAATGTCGGCGACGAGGTGGAAGTGACCGTGCCGTCGGGCGACAAATTCTACCTGATCGACAAGATCGAGTTCATCTGATCCGCCGCCGGTTCCGGCGATACGCGAAAGGGGGCGTTTCCCTGTGACTCTGCCCTCCGGTCGCACGACCAACATCATCGCGGTCGCGACGCTGCTCGTCTTTCTCCTGACGGAGCTGGGCGGGTTTCTGGACGTGGCGGCGATCGTCGGCGGGTTCATCCCGGCGCGGGTCGGCGGCGTGCTGGCGCCGCAGGGGCTGCCCTTTACGTGGTTGCCACTGGCGATCACGCCGCTGAGCGCCGCGTTGCTGCACAATGGCTGGATGCACATCGGCTTCAACATGCTGATGCTGCTGTTCTGCGGACGGCAGGTGGAGACGGTGCTGGGCCGCTGGCCGCTCGTCACCCTCTATGTCGTGGGTGCCTATGCGGCGGCGGCGGCGCAATGGGCGGCCGATCCGATGGGCACCGTGCCCATGGTGGGCGCGAGCGGCGCCATCTCCGCCCTGATGGGCACCTATGCCCTGTTGTACAGCCGTCAGAATGTCCGCCCGCTGGGTCCGATCCCGGCCAGCGTGGTGCGGGTGCTGTGGCTGGCGGCGGGATGGATCGCGTTGCAGGCGCTGCTGGGCTTTGCGATGAGCGGGGCGGGCGGCATACAGATTGCCGTGGCGGCGCATGTCGGCGGCTTTATCGCGGGGCTGCTGCTGACCCGGCCGCTGCTGAAATGGCGGTTTCGGACGATGGCGGCCCATTAAGGCGGACGATGGGGTGCCGGGTCGGCACGTCCATATGATCTTTGCGCCGGATATTGTGCGGCTGTTTAGCACCGGGATGCGATGGGCGTCGCTGGCATCAGATTGCCCTCTTTGGTCATTGCGAGCGTAGCGCGGCAAATCCATAGGACGATGCCAATGGATTGCCGCGCCACGCTCGCCATCACCACGCTATCGGGATGACACTGTTGGAACGAGGCATCTGGAACGAGGCATCCGGCTTTGACCGGGACCGCGCGCCAGCCCCCCTCCAGCACCCCTTACGCCAGCCGCTCGATCCGATAGTCGCGACCCATGCCCTGCGCCAGTTGACGCAGGCGGCGTTCGGCCGCCTCGCCCAGCAGGTCCGCGTCGGTTGCGGGGACGCGCAGGAGGATAGTGGCCCTGTCCAGAGCGACCGACACGCTGTTGAGCGCGGAGGCAACCCCGCCCGACAGGCGCTGCGCCATACGGATCGCCAGCCCCCATTGGGCGGCGCGGGCCAGTTGTTCGGTCGTCGCCAGCTTTTGCAGTTCGGCGGTGGCCGCATCGCCGCCGCCCAGGCTGGTGTAGAGCGCCTGCGCCAGCATCGCCCGTTCCGGCGCGGTGATTCCCACCCAATTGCCGTGGAGCGCCGTCTCCAGCCCGCGTTCGGCGCGAAAATCCGGGTTGGCGCGCCAGCCGACATCGGCGAGCAGGCAGGCGGCATGGCGGATGCGGCGCAGCGGAGCGGGATCGTCGGCAAAGAGCGGCGCGGTCCAGCGTTCGATCAGGTCGCCATGACCGAGGAAGCGCCCCTGCGCGTCGCCCTCCGCCCGTGTCGCCACGAGGAGAGGGTCTTGCGCGGACACGTCCTGCGGCAGATCCTGATAGAGCAATCCTTCGCGCAGGCCGTAGGAGGAAACGACCAGCTTGCTCGACCCCAGCCGCGTGATGACTTCGCCCAGCAGCGCGGCGGCGTCGGGCAGGGTCGGGATGCGGCCGCCGGACATGTAGGGCAGCGCCTTGATCGCGGCCTTGTCCATGGTGGTGAGGGTGCGGGACAGCGTGGGGATGCGCGCGGGGGTCAGCTCATAATTGTGGAAGATCGGCAGCGGATAAGCGCGCAGATGCATGTCGAGCCGCGCCAGCGACCGCCAGCTGCCGCCGACCATGTAGAAGGGGAGGCCGGCATCCTCCTCCTGCCATCCCGCCGCAGTCAGCATGGCGGAGAGGGTGCGGGCCAGCGTGCCCTTGCCGCGCGCCCGCACTTCCCGCACGCGCAGCACGCCAAGGGGGATGGAGACGGATTGCAGCACCTGTCCGCCCCGGATGCGCACCAGTTCAAGGCTGCCCCCGCCCAGATCGCCCATGATGCCGTCGGCGTCGGGCATACCGGACACCAGACCGGCGGCGGAGGTATGCCCCTCCTCCTCCCCCGACAGGATGCGGACGGGCAGGCCGATTTCCTGCACGCGGGCGACGAATTCCGGCCCATTGCTGGCCTCCCGCACGGCGGCGGTGGCGACGCAGCGAATGTCCGTCACCTCCATGTCCCGGCACAGGCGCTGGAAACGGATGAGGGCGCGCAGGCCGCGCTCCATCGCCGCCTGGCCGATGCGGCCCGTGGTGCCGATGTCCGCGCCCAGCCCCGCGAGTATCTTCTCATTGAACAGGGTGAAGGGGATGCGGCGCGGCCCGTCATAGACGACGAGGCGCACGCTGTTGGAGCCGATGTCGATGATGGCGATGCGGTGGAACGGGTCCAGCACCTGATCGCGCATGTCCGGGTGCGACGGTTCGCGGGTGATACGGTCGAGAAGGCTCATGCGGGTCAGTCCGCCCGTGTGCGGCGGCGCAGGGTGAGCGTCGGCACGGCCTCGCTGTTGCGCAGCGCGGCACCGCGACCCGACAGGGACGGGTTGGTCATGAAATAGGTGTGCAGGTTGAAAGGCTTTCCGTCGAGGGGAACCCGGTTGTAGCTGCCGTCCGGCTCCAGTTCCCAGCTTTGTTCATTGTCGAGGAGATTGGCGACCAGCACCTGATCGAGGATCTGGTCATGGACGGTGGGGTTTTCGATGGGCAGCATATATTCCACCCGCCGGTCGAAATTGCGCGGCATCCAGTCGGCGGAGCTGATGAACACCTTGGCCTTGTCATTGGGCAGGGCGCGGCCATTGCCAAAGGCGACGATACGGCTGTGTTCCAGGAAACGGCCGATCACGGAGCGGACCCGGATATTTTCCGACAGGCCCGGCACGCCGGGGCGCAGGCAGCAGATGCCGCGCACGATCAGGTCGATCTCCACGCCCGCTGCGCTGGCGGCATAGAGTTTCTCGATGATCGCCGGATCGACGAGGCTGTTCATCTTGGCCCAGATGCTGGCGGGCTTGCCCGCGCGGGCAAAGCCGATCTCCGCGTCGATATGGTCGGTCAGCCGGTCGCGCAGGGTCAGCGGCGACATGCTGAGAAGCTGCATGTTCGTCGGTTCGACATAGCCGGTGATATAGTTGAAGATGGCGGCGGCATCCTGCCCCGCGCGCGGATCGGCGGTGAAGAAGCTGAGGTCGGTGTAGATGCGCGCCGTGACCGGATGGTAATTGCCGGTGCCGAAGTGGCAATAGGTGCGGAACTGGTCTGCCTCCCGCCGGATGACCATCGAAATCTTGGCGTGGGTCTTCCATTCGATGAAGCCATAGACGACCTGCACGCCCGCCCGCTCCAGCGCGCTGGCCCACAGCAGGTTCTGTTCCTCATCGAAGCGGGCCTTCAGCTCGACGACGGCGGTGACGGACTTCCCCGCCTCCGCCGCGTCGATCAGAGCGCGGATGACGGCGGACTGCTTGCCCGCACGATAGAGGGTCTGCTTGATCGCCACCACGTCCGGGTCGGCCGCCGCCTGATTGAGGAAGGCGACGACGACGTCGAAACTTTCATAGGGGTGGTGGACGACGATGTCCTTGGCCTTGATCGCGGCGAAGCAATCGCCGCCGAATTCGCGGATGCGCTCCGGGAAGCGGGGGGAGAAGGCGACGAATTTGAGGTCGGGCCGGTCCTCGTCCACCAGCAGGGCAAGGTCGCTGACGCCGATGAAGCCGCCGATCTCCACCGCCGTCGCATCGTCGCCCTGAAGCATGGTCTGAAGCAGATCCTCCACCGCCGCCGTCACGCCCTTGTCGATCTCCAGCCGGATGACCCGGCCCCGGCGGCGGCGCTTGATGGCGGTGCGGTAATAGCGGACGAGATCCTCCGCCTCTTCCTCAAGCTCGATGTCGCTGTCGCGCAGGATGCGGAACAGGACGCTGTCGTTGATGCGGAAGCCGGGGAACAGCAGATTGGAGAAGTGCCGGATCATCGTTTCCAGCGCGATATGGCAGCCCGCGTCGCACCCGGATTCGGAGGGCAGGCGGATGAAGCGGGGCAGGGTGTGGGGCAGGATCACCAGTTCCTGCACCTGTTCCCCGTCCGACAGGCGGGTGAGGTCGAAGAAGAGGCACAGGCCGCGGTTGGGGATGAAGGGAAAGGGATGCGCGGGGTCCAGCGCCTGCGGCGTCAGGACCGGGAATATCTGGCTCTGGAAATGGGTGCGGAGCCATTTCTCGGACTCGGCGCCGATCGCTTCCTCGGTCAGGACGGTGACGCCGGCCGCGATCATCTCGTCCCGCAGGACGTGCCAGACGCGCTGCTGCTCCGTCATCAGCTTGTCCGCCTCGCTGCCGATGGCGGCAAGTTGTTGTAAGGTGGTCAACCCGTCGGCGGAGCGCAGGTCGACATCCTCCTTCAACTGGCCCTTGAGGCCCGCGACGCGGACCATGAAGAATTCATCGAGGTTGGCCCCGGAGATGGAGAGGAAGCGCAGCCGTTCCAGCAGGGGATGGGCGGGGTTGCTCGCCTCCTCCAGCACGCGCTCGTTGAATTTCAGCCAGCTTTGCTCCCGGTTGAAATAGCGGTCGCCCGCGACGCCATGGAGCAAGTTGGGATCGGCCTCTGCCACAATCGGTTCCTTCTACATAACGGGCGGCATAACGGGCGTTCGACGGCATGGGTCCATCGGCAACCCGGCGGGCGCGCTGTGGCTGTCAGTCCGGGGTGAGGAGAGGAACCCCCTCCAGCATCTGTCCCTCCAGCACCTGTTTTGCCCTTGGCAGCGAAATCTTGCGCGCAGAAGACAAGGAGTCGCCGGTGAGCGCGGTGACCGCGGCCTCCACCGACTGATAGCATCGCGGCAGGCGCGGGGCCAGATAGCGGGGCACGTCGGGGGCGAAGGCGGTGCCCGATTCGGACAGGCCCTGCGCGATCATCGCCTCGACCATCGCCTCGTCCGGCGCGGCGATACGCGCGACACCGGCGGCGGACAGGCGCGAGCGCAGGTCGGGCAGGGCGATGGCCCAGCGCGGCGGCGCGTCGGCGGCGACAAGGATGAGGCGACGCCCCACCTCCCGCGCGCCGTTCCAGCGGTGGAAGAGGGTGGCCTCGTCCTGCCGGTCGGCGTCGTCGATCACGTCCGCCAGCCCCTGTGCGGCGATGCCGGCGGCGATGATGGAGCGGCCCGAACGCGGCGGACCGACCAGCAGGGTGCAATGGGACGGCCACAAATCCGGGCGGGAGAGCAACTCCACCGCGTCGCGATTGCCGTCCCCCACGATGATCGCGCTATGCTGGCCGCTGCTTCTCCAGTCGATGGGAAGCGGGAGCTGGGTCACTCCAGTTCTCCGGCCGGGGCGGCGGTGCGGCGGACGATACGCAGCGTGGTGCCCGACCCCTGCACGGTATAGCCCCGCGCTGCGAGGGCGATGCGCAGTTCCTCGATGGACTGGCCGAACGCCACCTGCATCACGGACGTGCCGCCCAGCGCCAGGCTGGTGGTGGTGGCGGAGCGGACGCCGGGGATGGAGCGCAAGATCGTCTCACCCTGGCCGACCGATCCGACATTGGGCGTGTCATACTGGATGAGATAGGTCGTCGTCGTCCCGCCGGTCGCCGGGCCGGTGTCGGCGGGCACATATTCGGTGATGCCGGCAGCCTGTGCGGCGTCGTCGACGGCCTCGTTGCTGATCGGTTCCTCGATGACGAGGGAGGGATCGGGGCGCAGCACGCCGCTGATGAGGGCCTGGGTATAGAGTTCGTCCATGCGCTTGACGGCCTGCGCCATCATCGCGGGAATGTCAGCGGGCTTTTCGACGCGCAGGGTGAAACCGCCGATGTAGCGATTGTCCGGCCCGTAACGGGCGGCGAATCGGCCGACGACGGGGCCGTTGGGCGACAGCCGCTCGATCCGGGCGAGCGGCATGATGACATCGGCCGCGCCATAAAGGTCGAGGAGCGTCCGCCACCAGTTGCGCCCGCGCCGCGTGACCTGCCCGGCGTTGAGCAGCATCGGGTCCGCGCCCGCGCCCGACGTGCGGACATAGTCGATGGCGCTGTCCGCCGTGCGAAACAGCGCCCATGCCCGTTGCCATTCGGTGGGATATTCGAACATCGCGCTCGTCCCCCCTTCGGTCAGGACCGGCAGGACGAGGAGCGGCGGGGAATGCATCGACTGGCCCGACACGCCCAGCGCCTGCCCCGCGCGGGCGCGGTCGAACAGGACGGTCAGGCGCGCGATATAGCGGTTGGGGCCGATCTGCTCCTTCTGCACCTCGATAGCGGAGACCATGGAATCGAGCGCCGAATCGGGGAGCGAGCCGCCCGCGCCGCCATTGGTCGTCTGCGTCAGCTTGCGCCAGGCCAGCCGTTGCGCCAGTTTCCAGCCGGTCACGCGGGCGCTGTCGGCGGTGCCGCCATAGACATCGACGTCGATGTCCCGCACCTCGAAATCCGCGCTGCTGGCGATGGGCGCGATGCCGCGTTCGCCCTCTATCTGGGCGATCAGGATCGCGCCAGCGGCGGCGAGGAGCAGCGATGCGACGATCGGAACGGGCCGGATGGCGGGCAGGGTGCGTATCACGGCGTCCTTTTGGCGGCATTGGGCTGGAAAACCAAGCCCGATTTGGTAAGGGCGGTCCATGGATTCCAAAGACAGCAAGCCTACGGGCTACACCTATGCGCAGGCGGGCGTGGACATCGCCGCCGGCAACGCCCTCGTCCGCGCCATCGCGCCGCTCGCCAAGGCGACGCGCAGGCCCGGTGCAAACGCCGATCTCGGCGGGTTTGGCGGCTTTTTCGACCTGAAGGCGGCGGGCTTTACCGACCCGCTGCTGGTCGCGGCCAATGACGGGGTGGGCACCAAGCTCAAGCTCGCCATCGACACGAATCGGCATGACACGGTCGGCATCGACCTGGTTGCCATGTGCGCGAACGACCTGATCGTGCAGGGTGCGGAGCCGCTTTTCTTCCTCGACTATTTCGCGACCGGCAAGCTGGACAATGGCGTGGCGGAGACGGTGATCGCGGGCATCGCGGAAGGGTGCAAGCAGGCGGGTTGTGCGCTGATCGGCGGCGAGACGGCGGAGATGCCGGGCATGTATGCGGCGGGCGACTATGACCTGGCCGGTTTCTGCGTCGGCGCGGTGGAGCGCGACCAGGTGCTGACCGCCGACAAGGTGGCGGAGGGTGACGTCATCCTCGGCCTTGCCTCGTCGGGTGTCCATTCCAACGGCTATTCGCTGGTGCGGCGTCTGGCGGCGGATCGGGGCTGGAAACTGGAGCGGCCCGCCCTGTTCGATCAGGAGGTGCTCCTGATCGACGCGCTGCTGGCGCCGACGCGCATCTATGTGAAGTCGCTGCTGCCGGAAGTGCGCGCGGGCCGGGTGCATGGCATGGCGCATATCACGGGCGGCGGCCTGCTGGAGAATATTCCGCGCATCCTGCCCGACGGCCTGCACGCCATCGTCGACGCCGACCTGTGGCAGCAGCCGCGCCTGATGGCGTTCCTCCAGGCGCAGGGCAATATCGAGCCGGGCGAGATGGCCAAGACGTTCAACTGCGGCATCGGCATGGCCGTGGTCGTGGCGGAAGCGGATGTCGCGGCCTTCACGGCGGCGGTGACGGACGCGGGTGAGATGGTCCACCGGATCGGCCGGATCGTCGCGGGCACCAAGGGGTGCACGGTGCGCGGGTCCGGCGAGACATGGGGCGGCAAGGGCGACTGGGAAGCCGTCTATCATGGCTGACACAGGGATTTCGAGCCGGACGGTCTTGTCCGGCGGCTCGGAAATCCCGGTGAGGGGAAAGGCGCGCGTCGCCGTGCTGGTCTCCGGCGGCGGGACCAATATGGCGGCGCTGCTCTACGCCAGCCGGGCGGAGGACTGCCCCTATGAGATCGTGCTGGTGGGATCCAACAACCCCGACGCGGGCGGCCTGACACTGGCGGCGGCGGAAGGCGTTGCGACCTATGCGCTGCCACATAAGGGCATGACGCGGGTCGATCATGACGCAGCAATGCATGCCGCGATCGTCGCGGCCGGGGCGGATTATGTGGCGCTGGCCGGTTATATGCGGATCCTGACGCCGGAGTTCGTGGGCAAGTGGGAAGGGCGGATGCTGAACATCCATCCGTCGCTGCTGCCGCTGTACAAGGGGCTGCACACGCATCAACGCGCCATCGACGCGGGGGACAGCCATGCCGGGTGCAGCGTCCACCTCGTCACCGCAGACCTTGATGACGGGCCGGTGCTGGGCCAGACGCGCGTGGCGGTGTTGCCGGGCGATGACGAGCATAGCCTGTCGTCGCGGGTGTTGATCGCGGAGCATCAACTCTACAGCCGGGTGTTGGCGGCGTATGTCTCACGCGAGAGCGATCCGGCGTGGATTGAGGCGCGGATCGGCGAACTGGCGCTGGCCTTGCCGGAGACGAGCGCGCGCGCGGCCCATGGATCGCCGGGCTGGCGCGTGGGCGGCGAGAAGTCCGGCAAATTCTTCGCGATATTGTTCAATCGCCATCATGGTGCGGACGCCATCGGCCTGCTGGTCAAGACGAGCGGCGAGGATGAGATGGCGGCGCTGATCGACGCGGAGCCGGACGCCTATTTCCGCCCGGCCTATTATGGCCCGTCGGGCTGGATCGGGTTGCGGCTCAACCGGCAGGGCGTCGATTGGGATCATGTCCGGCAATGGCTGGAACGGAGCTGGCGCAGCGCCGCGCCGAAGAAACTGAGACGGCTGCTGGACGTCGCGGACAGTTTTTGATTTGGGCGGTATGGCGTTAGATTAACCCACCCCTTCAGCGCGAGCGCAGCGAAGTAATCCATAGGGCTGTGCTGATGGATTGCTTCGCTGCGCTAGCAATGACGATCCAAGGGAAAGCCATCATGTCCCACGATGGTCGATTTGGGGGCCGGTTTGGGCTAAACGCTATGTTCGACTGAGCGGTCGAGGATCTCTTCTTCCTTTGTGGCAGGGAAGGAGGGCGGTCCTTCGACAGGCTCAGGACGAACAGGGCAGCTTATAACGGCCAACCGCGACGGTCAGTCCGCGACGGTACCGACCACGGCTCCGCCTACACCACCGATCGCCGCGCCCTTTTCGACGCTGCCGCCGGTTACGGCCGCGACACCGGCGCCAGCCACGCCGCCGATAGCGGCACCTTTGAGGGTGGAGCAGCCCGATATGGTCAGGGCGGCGGGGGCCAGCAGCATGGCGGCCAGAATAGCGCGTTTCATCTCAAGGTCTCCGTAAGGGAAGCGTCCTTGGATAAAACATGGATCAACCGGGAGTTCCCGCGCGGCGCTCTATCCACCGCGCGGGAAACAAAACTTAACCGACGATTTCTTCGGGCTTGAAGAAATAGGCGATTTCGATGGCGGCGTTCTCGTCGCTGTCCGAACCATGGACGGTGTTCGCCTCGATGGATTCGGCGAACAGCTTGCGGATCGTGCCCTCGGCGGCGTTTTCGGGGTTGGTCGCGCCCATGATGTCGCGGTTGCGCTGCATGGCGTTCTCGCCTTCCAGAACCTGCACGACGACGGGGCCGGAGGTCATGAAGGACACCAGTTCACCGAAGAAGGGACGCTCGCTGTGGACGGCGTAGAAGCCCTCGGCCTGCTCCTTGGTCAGGTGGAGGCGCTTGGACGCGACGACGCGCAGGCCGGCTTCCTCCAGCACCTTGGTCACGGCGCCGGTCAGGTTGCGGCGGGTCGCGTCGGGCTTGATGATCGAGAAAGTGCGTGTCGCAGCCATGCGATAAACTCCAGAAGTGTAAGGATGAGGAAAGTTGCGCGGCCTCTAGCGTCAGAGGGCGTGGGGATCAAGTGGGGCAAGGACTGGCGGCGGGTGTCGGCCGTCGTGATTCGGGATTCGTCGCCCGATCGTCCGGTCCGGTGGCGGAACGGCAACGGCAACGGCGTCCGGCTGTCGCGGATGGTGGGGCGGGACGCCTGATTTTGGCTGTGACTTGCCGTTCCTTATAACAAAGGGCGCCGGATCGCTCCGGCGCCCTCCTGTCATCGGGGGGTGTTGCAATCAGGCGGCGTTCTTGTCCGCATCCTCGATGCCGATCACCGCGCCCTTGCCATTGATCGCGATCTTGCGCGGTTTCATGGCGTCGGGAATCTCGCGGACGAGATCGACGGACAGCAGGCCGTCGGCAAGACGGGCATCCTCCACCCGCACGAAGTCGGCCAGTTCAAAACGCCGCTCGAAATTGCGATTCGCGATGCCGAGGTGCAGGAAATTGGCGCGGTCCTGATCCCCCTCCGCCTTGCGGCCGGAGATGAGGAGCAGGTTCTGCTGGGCGGTGATGTCGACTTCCTCCGCCTTGAACCCCGCGACGGCGAGGGTGACGCGATAGCGATCCTCGCTCAGCCGCTCGATGTTGAAGGGAGGGTAATTGTCGGCCTGCTGGAGCCGCGCGCCATTTTCGATCAGGTCGAAAAGCCGGTCGAAGCCGACGGTGCTGCGGCGATAGGGAGTAAGGTCGAATTCACGCATATCAAATCCTCCATCAGAGCAAGTTGACGTCATGCCGGACCCAAATGGCGCCCGGCGCATTATCCGGTCCCATGCGGCGACCGGATGCGAGAAAGATGGGTGAGGGCGAGGCACTTTCAAGCCTGCGTGCGATGAAGAACGAGCGGGTGTCGCCACGCCTGTCGGCTGGCGAAAGTCGCGGGAGGCGGAATTGGGAGGCCCGAAAACAACTAGGGCGTCCGGACCTGTTGATCCGGACGCCCGTTGTGACGCTGAGCGTCTCCCCCTTTAGGTGGGGCACCCGCGCGCTCCTTAGCCCCCTTAAAGCTTGGAACGGGATGCACCCTCCCTGAACCACGGCCCTGCTATGATCGCCTGTGCTTCGTGAGATTTTGAGTATGCGACGCGACGGCTTCTGTCACGATCCTTTCACAATGGGACATGATTTTGCGCCGCACGCTGTGCCAAATTTGCAACGGCTTTGCGGCGCTTGCCTCCCGCCGCGCGGCACCATAGACCATCGCCACCCTGTCCGGCCTCTTTCAACAAGGCATTTTCCCGTCCCATGATCCTGTCACGTTATGAAAAAATGGTCGCGCGGCGATATTTGCTGCCCGGCCGGGGGGAGGGGTTCATCTTCCTCGTCGCGGCGATCAGCCTGGTCGCGGTCATGCTGGGCGTCGCCGCGCTGATCGTGGTGATGAGCGTGATGAACGGCTTTCGCGCGGAACTGTTCGACAAGATCGTAGGGCTGAACGGCCATGCGGTGGTGCAGGGCTATGACGGTCGCCTGCCGGGATGGCAGGATGTGGTCCGGCAGGCGAAGGCCACGCCCGGCGTCACATCCGCCACGCCGCTGATCGAGCAGCCGCTGCTGGCCATCCATGGCGGGCGGGTGGAGGCGGCGCTGGTGCGCGGCATGACGGTGGCGGACATTCGCGCCAATCCCTCGCTGAAGGGCAAGGTGATCGCGGGCAACCTCAACTATGTCGAGACGGGCAGCGGGCGGGTGGCCATCGGGTCGCGGCTGGCCGAGAATCTGGGCGTGACGGTGGGTGACACGATCAGCATCCTGAACCCGGCGGGACGCTCCACCCCGTTCGGCACGGTGCCGCGCCAGTTGCCCTATGAGATTGGCGCGATCTTCGAGATCGGCGTCTATGATTATGACAAGGCGTTCGTGGTGCTGCCCATGGCGGACGCACAGAGCCTGCTGCTGCTGGGCGATCAGGTTGGCATGGTGGAGGTGAAGACGGTGGACCCGGACAGGGTCGCCGCCATCCTCGCCCCGCTGGCCGACAAATTGCGCAACAAGGCGGTGGTGGTCGACTGGCGGCAGATGAACGCCAGCCTGTTCGAGGCGTTGCAGGTGGATCGGGTGGTGTCCTTCGTCATCCTGTCGCTCATCATCCTGGTCGCGGTGTTCAACATATTGTCGTCGCTCATCATGCTGGTGCGGGCCAAGACCCGCGACATCGCCATCATGCGGACGATGGGCGCGGCGCGGGCCAGCCTGCTGCGCATCTTCCTGACGGTCGGCCTGTCGATCGGCACGGCGGGGACGGCGGCGGGGCTGGGGCTGGGCCTCGTCATCCTGTATTTCCGCCAGCAGATGCTGAACGGCATCCAGTTCCTTACCGGACAGAATATCTGGGATCCGTCGGTGCGGTTCCTGACCGAATTGCCGTCCAAGCCGGATGCCGTGGAAATCGCGGTGATTTGCGGGATGGCGGTGCTGTTCAGCTTCCTCGCCACCCTCTACCCGGCCTTCAAGGCGGCCAATACCGATCCTGTCGAGGTGCTGCGCTATGAGTGATGAAATCCTCTCGACACAGGGGCTGACGCGCAGTTTCCAGCAGGGCGATGCCCGGATCGACGTGCTGCGCGGCGTGGACCTGTCCATTGCGCGCGGCGAGATCGTGGGGCTGCTGGGACCGTCGGGGACGGGCAAGTCCACGCTGCTCCAGGCGGTGGGCCTGCTGGAGGGCGGCTATGGCGGTTCGATCCGGCTGGGCGGGGAGGAGGCGACGACGCTGGGCAATGACGGGCGCACCCGGTTGCGCCGTGACGCCATCGGCTTCGTCTATCAGTTCCACCACCTGCTGCCCGATTTCTCCGCGATGGAAAATGTCGTGCTGCCGCAGCTCATCCATGGCGCGAGCGAGGATGTGGCGCGGGCGCGGGCCAGCGAGTTGCTGGGCAAGCTGGGGCTGTCGGCGCGGCTGAACCATCGGCCCAGCCAGTTGTCTGGCGGCGAGCAGCAGCGGGTGGCGGTGGCGCGGGCGCTGGCGAACCGGCCCGCCATCGTGCTGGCCGACGAGCCGACCGGCAATCTGGACGAGCGGACCGCCGACATTGTGTTCGGCGAGTTTCTGGCGCTGGTCCGGGGTGAGGGGTCGGCGGCGCTGATCGCGACCCATAATGAGCGGCTGGCCGGGCGGATGGACCGCATGGTGCGCCTGCATGACGGCAAGCTGGCGTAGCGGCCCAGAGCCGTTTCCGATCCGATTGCATCGGACCGGCTGCTCTCAGTTTTTGGTTTGGCGCGTTTTCCGAGTCAGCCGGTGATTCCACCTACTTGGAAAACGCTCTAATGAGAGGCGCTTTCCGTTCATCCTGATGCCGCAGCGACAAGCTTGTCCTCCGGCAGGCTCAGGATGAGGCGGTAGGTGCGCGCCCTATTTCACCAGCGCGCTGAGCGACCCGGCGTCGATGGTGGCGACCGCGTCCTTCAGCGTGGCGATGTCGTCCACCTCGCCTTCCGCCTTCACCAGAAAGCGGTCGGCCAGCGTGGTGCCATATTCGCCGCGACCGGCGGTCTTGTTCCATTTCTCCGTGACGAGGCGGCCGTCCACCGTCGCCGTCTTCTCATAGCCGTCGGCGTCCTCCTTGTTGGAACTGACGCCCATCGCCGCGCCCATGGAGGCCAGCGCGCCCATGGCGGACATGTCCGTCACGCTGAGGGTGAAGCTCTTGCCGTCCTTCTCATAGCGGCCTTCGGCATTGCTGCCCGCCTGACCGAGCGCCTGGCTCTGCACCGAGGTGCGGCTGAACCCGGCGATGGAGGCGGGGAGCAGGGCCTGGAGCGCGGTGGCGCTGGCGGCCTTGCTGGCGCCGGTCGCGGCGGCCTGCGCCTTCTTTGCGGCGTCCTGCATTTTGGCGACGTCGATGGAGCCGACGCCGGGCACGGTGACATTGCCGGACACCTCGCCCGCATCGCTGCCCAGCGTTGCCGGGCCGGGGACGAGGGCGGTGGTGACGACCGCCGCGATCGCGCCCACGACCAATGTCACGACGATGGCGCAGATCACGGTGACGATGGTGAAGGTCAGCGCCTTGGCCGCCGGCACGTTCAGCAGGGGCACGACCCCGGTGTAGAGCAGGTAGAAGCTGTAGAGACCGGCAAGGCTGAGCCATCCCAGCGAGGGCACGATGGCGAAGATGCCGGCCAGCCATGACGCGGTCATGCTGTAGGCGACCAGCTTGAAGGCGGTCAGGCGCGTGGCGGCGCCATCGAATTTGGGCGCGAGAAATTCGACCAGCGCGGTCATGACGCCCAGCGAGATCAGCGCCACGACGAAGGCGACGAGCGCCGAGGAAATGCCCGCGACCAGAGTGGGCCGGTAATTGATGCCAAAGGCGCCATAGCCGAATATCTGTCCGCCGATCAGCCCCGCGACCGGCGCGATGGCGATCAGCGGCAGGGCATAGCCCGTGAAGATGGGACCGATGCCCTTTGGTTCGGCGGCGATTTTCGGCCATTCGTCTCTGGGGGCCAGCAAGATGCCCTTCGCTCGCGCGATCAGCGACTCGGATGCGGTGACGGTGTCGTTGGGCATGGTCCAGCTCCCCGGAAATTATATGCCCGATAGGATCATTTCATGGCGTCATAGGCAAGCGCCACGTTTGGCGTCGCACGGCGCGGCGGGAGGGCCATCTGTCCATATTGGCTGTGGGTAACTCGTTCAGCCGCCTTGGCGTATGGGGATCGGCACCCTATCATCGGGGCATGTCCCATGCCCAATTCGTACCGCTGCGCGTCTTTTCATCCTTCACCATGCTGGAAGGGGCGATGGAGCCGAAGGCCATTGCCAAGCGCGCGCGAAAACTGGGCTTTCCGGGCGTAGGCATGGCCGACCGCAACGGCCTGTATGGCGCCATGGCCTTTTCCGATGCGTGCAAGGGCGAGGGTGTGCAGCCGATCGTCGGCACGCTGCTGGGCGTGGCGCGGCCGGGGAACATCGGCGGGGGCACGGACGCCATCGACTGGCTGGTGCTGTTCGCGCAGGACATGCGCGGATATGAAAATCTGTGCGACCTGGTGTCCGCCGCGCATCTGGAGCGGCCCGACACGCTGGCCCCCCATGTGACGCTGGAGCGGATGGGTGCCCATACCGACGGCCTGATCTGCCTGACCGCCGCGGGCGAGGGCGCGCTGGTGCGGTTGCTGGCGGAGGGGCAGGCGTCGGCGGCGAACCTGTATCTCGACCGGTTGCAGGCGATGTTTGGGGATCGGCTCTATATCGAGGTGGCCCGGCGCGGCGAGGATGCGGAGGAACTGGCGGAGGGCGCGCTGCTCGACCTCGCCTATGCCCGCGACCTGCCCATCGTGGGCACAAACCCCGCCTGTTTCGCGGAACCGGATTTCCATGCGGCGCATGACGTCATGCTGTGCATCGCCTCCTCCAGCTATGTCGACAGCGCCGACCGGCAGCACAGCAGCCCGCAAAGCTGGCTGAAACCGGCGGACGAGATGCGCCGCCTGTTCGCGGACCTGCCGGAGGCGCTGGCGAACACGCTGGTCGTCGCGCAACGCTGCGCCGTGGCGGCGCCCAAGCGGTCGCCCATCCTGCCCAGTCTGGCGGGCGACATAGAGGGCGAGAAGCAGGCGCTGCGCGATCAGGCCGAGGACGGGCTGGCCCTGCGGCTGGCGACGGCGGGGATCACCGACCCGGAGGAACGGCGGACCTATGCCGAGCGGCTGGATTTCGAGATCGGCATCATCAACCAGATGGGCTTTCCCGGCTACTTCCTGATCGTGGCCGACTTCATCAAATGGGCGAAAAGTCACGATATTCCGGTGGGGCCGGGCCGTGGTTCGGGCGCGGGGTCGCTGGTCGCCTGGTCGCTGACCATCACCGACCTCGACCCGCTCAAGCTGGGCCTGCTGTTCGAACGCTTCCTGAACCCGGAACGTGTGTCGATGCCCGACTTCGACATCGACTTCTGCGAAACCCGGCGCGGCGAGGTGATCCGCTATGTGCAGGAGAAATATGGCCGCGACCATGTGGCGCAGATCATCACCTTCGGTAAGCTGAAAGCGCGGGCCGTGCTCAAGGACACCGGGCGCGTGCTCCAGATGAGCTATGGGCAGGTCGACCGGCTGGCCAAGATGGTGCCGAACCACCCGACCGATCCCTGGACGCTGGAACGCACGATGAACGGCGTCAGCGAGTTCGTGGCGGAATATGAGGCCGACGGGCAGGTCAAGCGGCTGGTCGACTATGCGATGAAGCTGGAGGGCCTGCCCCGCCACAGTTCCACCCATGCGGCGGGCGTGGTGATCGGCGACCGGCCGCTGTCGCAACTGGTGCCCTTGTACCGCGACCCGCGCTCCGACATGCCCGTCACCCAGTTCGACATGAAATATGTCGAGGGGGCGGGTCTGGTGAAGTTCGACTTTCTCGGCCTCAAGACGCTGTCGGTGCTGCAACGGGCGGTGCAACTGCTGGCGAAGCGGGGGGTCAGCGTCGATCTGGACGGCATGCACTGGGAGGATGAGAAGACCTATGCCCTGATGCAGCGCGGCGACACGGTGGGCGTGTTCCAGCTGGAATCGGAGGGTATGCGCAAGACCCTGGCGGCGGTGAAGCCGACCAATTTCGGCGACATCATCGCGCTCGTCTCGCTCTATCGCCCCGGCCCGATGGACAATATCCCCATGTTCGGGCGGCGCAAGAACGGGCAGGAGGAGATCGTCTATCCGCACGACCTGCTCGAACCGATCCTGAACGAGACGTACGGCATCTTCGTTTATCAGGAACAGGTGATGCAGGCCGCCCAGATATTGGCGGGCTACAGCCTCGGCGACGCCGACCTTCTGCGCCGCGCGATGGGCAAGAAGAATCAGGCGGAGATGGACGCGCAGCGCGAGCGGTTCGGCAAGGGGTGTCTGGAGCGCAGCAACATCCCCAAGGTCAAGGCGAACGAACTGTTCGACCTGATCGACAAGTTTGCGGGTTATGGCTTCAACAAGAGCCATGCGGCCGCCTATGCGCTGCTGTCCTACCAGACGGCGTGGCTGAAGGCGCATCATCCGGCGGAATTCTATGCCGCGTCCATGGCGTTCGATATTCACCTGACGGAAAAGCTGACCGTCTTCGTCGATGACATGCGGCGCATGGGCATCACCATCCTGCCGCCGGACATCAACGCGAGCGAGGCGGATTTCTCCGTCGAGCCAGACCCCGGCGGCGCGGTCTATCCCTTTGCCGTCCGTTATGGGCTGGGCGGGCTGAAGGGCGTGGGCGAAAGCGCGATGGACCTTCTGGTGGGTGAGCGGCGCGCCAAGGGATTGTTCAAGGATCTGGACGATTTCGCCAACCGGGTGGAGCCGCGGATGCTCAACCGGCGGCAGATCGAGAGTCTGGCGGCGGCGGGCGGGTTCGACTCGCTGGGCGTGAGCCGGGCGGGCGCGCATGCGGCGGCGGAGGCGATACTGGCGGTCGCGTCCAAGGCATCGGACGCGCGGGAAACCGGGCAGGGCGGCCTGTTCGGCGGCGAGGATATTGCCCATGCCGATGTGCAGGTGCCCGATGTCAGTTGGACCAAGTCGGAGTCGATGCAGTTCGAACAGGAAGCCTTTGGCTTCTATTTCGCCAATCACCCGGTCGACCGGTTCAAGGAGATCGCCCGGTCCAAGGGTGCGCGCACCTTTGGCGAGATTTGCGCGGCACCGATGGTGGGAGAAAAGCCGACCGCCATCATGGCGGCGCTGGTCGAATCGATCCGCTGGCGGGACAAGCGGCGAGGGGGACGATACGCGCTGGTCCTCTTCTCCGACCCCAGCGGCCAGTTCCAGGCGAGCTGTTTCGAAGATGACGGCTGCAAGATACTGGAAAGCCTGAGCAATGCGGAGGATAGCAGCGGGCGATGCGCACTGCTGACCGTGGAGCTGGACCGGCAGGGCGGCGAGGACATGCCGCGCGTGACGGTGCGCGGGGTGCAGGGGTTCGATAGCATCGCCTCGACCAGCCGGATGCGGCTGGTCATCCATGTCAGCGAGGCAGAGGCGGTGCAGCGAATCGGTGCGATGGTGCGGGATGCGCGCGGCGGCAAGGGCGAGATCGTCTTTGTCACCGCCGCGCCGGGCCAGCATGAGGCGCGCTTCATCGCCGGGCGGGATTTCCGCTTCGACCCCGAATTGGCGGAGGTGATCGAGCGGCTGGACGGCGTCGAATCCGCCCGGATGGAAACGAACGAAAGCCCCCGACTGTCACTGGTAGGATAAAGGCCGTGCAATCATGATCGTAGGAACGGTTCGCGAGATCAAGGATCATGAATATCGGGTCGGCCTGACGCCGGAAAGCGTGCATGAACTGTCGGCCCATGGCCATGATGTGCTGGTGGAGGCTGGCGCGGGGCTGGGCATAGGCGCGACAGATGAACAGTATCGCCACGCGGGGGCGGAGGTGCTGGACGATGCCGCCAGCGTATTCGCGCGGGCGGATATGATCGTGAAGGTCAAGGAGCCGCAGCCGGCCGAACGGGCTATGCTGCGACCGGGGCAAATTCTCTATACCTATCTGCACCTTGCGCCCGATCCTGAACAAACGGCCGCACTGGTCGCATCGGGAGCGGTGTGCATCGCCTATGAGACGGTGACGGATGCGGGCGGCGGATTGCCGCTGCTGAAACCGATGAGCCAGGTGGCGGGGCGTATGTCGATTCAGGCGGGGGCGACCGCGCTGGAAAAGGAGCATGGCGGGCGCGGCGTGCTGCTGGGCGGGGTGCCGGGGGTGCTGCCCGCCAAGGTGGTGGTGATCGGCGGCGGCGTGGTCGGCTTCAACGCGGCGCAGATGGCCGCCGGGCTGGGCGCGGACGTGACCATCCTCGACCGCAGCCCGGAAGTGCTGGAGCGGCTGGGCACCTATTTCGAGGCACGGGCCAAGACACGCTTTTCCAACAAGGCCAATCTGGAGCAGAGCGTGGCGGAGGCCGATCTGGTGATCGGCGCCGTGCTGATCCCCGGCGCGGCGGCGCCCAAGCTGGTGTCGCGCGCGATGCTGGCGACGATGCAGCGGGGAGCGGTGCTGGTCGATGTAGCGATCGACCAGGGTGGCTGTTTCGAGACGAGCCATCCCACCACGCACAGCGCGCCGACCTTTGTCGTGGACGGGGTGGTGCATTATTGCGTGGCGAACATGCCGGGTGCGGTGGCGCGGACATCCACCTATGCGCTCAACAATGTGACGCTGCCACATGCGCTGGCCGTCGCGGACCTGGGCTGGCGGGATGCGATGCGGCGCGATCCGCACCTGCTGGCGGGATTGAATGTGTGGGACGGGAAAGTCACCTGCGCGCCCGTCGCGCGGCAGCATGGCTATGCCGTCACCGACCCGGCGGAGGCGCTGGCGTGAACGTCTGAATTCATCGTGTCATCTTATTAAAATATCATGATTTTCTCAGTTGCTCGACAGCCGTTCGCGCATGTCCACGGAATCGATCATCAGCCCGCCCGCCATGAACACCGATCCGGTGCAGGCAAGGGCGAGCAGGACGCCGCCATAGCCGGGATATTGATCCAGATAGTTGGACGCCCGCTCGCACGCGCCCATCGCCAGCGGATAGATGACGAGATAGACCTCGAATTTCGTCTTCAGCGTGAAGAGGCGGCGAAGTTTGGTGAGGCGGGACGTCATGCGCAGTGACAAAGCAACCTCCGTGCCAACGGCTAAAATCCGTATTTTACGTTAAATGATTCTTAACCAGTTGTAAAAAATCCCGACAATCTTGTCCATGCGGGCTGTTGCCACGCGGGGGCTTGCGGTGGGGGCGATCCCTGCCATTCTGGCGTTGAAGGCGCGGTTTGCCGCCGGTTGGAAGGATGTCGATATGGTTGAGCGCCGCCCGCTGGGCGATACGGGGCTGTCCATTGCGCCGCTGGTGCTGGGCGGCAATGTGTTCGGGGTCAACGGGATGGACGCCGCGCGCAGCTTTGCGGTGCTGGACGCCTTTGTCGACGGCGGCGGCACGATGATCGACAGCGCGGACATGTATTCCAACTATCTGCCCGACGGTAAAGGCGGGGATAGCGAGGCGATGATCGGCGCATGGCTGGCCCATCGCGGGCGGCGCGACGATGTGCAGATCGCGACCAAGGTGGGCGGTCCGATGGGGCCGGGTCTGGGCGGACTGGGCAAGGCCTATCTGCCGCGCGCGGTCGAGGCGTCGCTGCGGCGGCTGAGGACCGACTATGTCGACCTGTATTTCGCCCATTTCGACGATGAGAGCGTGCCGCAGGAAGAAGTGGCGGAGGCGTTCGACACGCTGGTCCGGGCGGGGAAGGTGCGGAGCATCGGCGCGTCAAACTTTACACCGGCACGGCTGGGCAGCGCGCTGGACATTGCGGCGGCGAGCGGGCTGACGCCCTACACGGTTTTCCAGCCCCAATATAACCTGCTGGAGCGCGACCTGGAGCGGGAACTGTTGCCGCTGTGCATGGCGCGGGGGGTCGGGGTCGTGACCTTCTTCAGTCTGGCGCAGGGCTATCTGACCGGCAAATATCGCTCGCCCGACGACCTGTCGCAGAGCAGGCGCGGGGGCGGGGTGCAGAAATATATGGAGGGCAAGGGGCCGGGGATGCTGGCGGTGATGGACCGGATCGCGGGGGATCATGGCGTGTCCCATGCGGCGGTGGCGCTGGCATGGGTGATGGCGAAGCCGGGGGTCGCCGCCCCGATCGCCAGCGCGACAACGGTCGGGCAACTGCACGACCTGATGCCGTCGCTGACCCTGCACCTGTCGCAGGAGGAGATGGCGCGGCTGGATGCGGCGGGGATTTAGGGCGGCGGCTTTGGGGGAGGGTGACGCGTGCGCCCTTCGTCCGTTTCGGGATGGTCGACGGCTTGAACTGTTCGAGGCCGAACAGTCCTTCGACAGGCTCAGGACAAACGGATTTCCATTTGCCCCCTCGCTCCTATGGACTGCCTCGTCAGCGGATCAGATCAGGTCGCGGAATTCCGCCAGCACGTCGCGGTAGATCTTCTTCTTGAAGGGCACGATCAGATCGACCAGCGTATCCGGCGCGGTCCAGCGCCAGTTGTCGAATTCGGGATGCTCGGTCGCGATGTCGATGTCGCTGTCCGCGCCCAGAAAGCGGGCCAGATACCAGATTTGCCGCTGTCCGCGATATTTGCCGCCCCATATCCGTCCGGCCAGTTCTTCGGGCAGGTCGTAGAACAGTTCTTCCTTGGTGTGGGCGAGCAGTTGGATATGCTCCGGACGGACGCCGGTTTCCTCTCCGAGTTCGCGGATCGCGGCCTGTTCCGCCTCTTCGCCCCGGTCCACGCCGCCCTGCGGCATCTGCCAGGCGTCGCCTTCCGTGCTGTCGATGCGCTGCCCGACAAAGACCTGGCCGTCGCGGTTGACCATCATGATGCCCACGCAGGGGCGATAGGGAAGGGAGGCAGGTTCGGTCATGGCTGTGGTTCGATCATCGTAAGGGAAAGCCCCCTGTACAGAAGCGACCTTCCCCGGTTCAAGCGCCCATCCATGGGTTCGGCAAAAATCGTGCCGGCGTGAACAGCATTGGGGGAGGGTGCGCGTCAGGGTTCGTGTGGCGATACGTCCGTGGAATTGCCGTATGTGGCGGAACCAGCCTTTGACGCGCGGAGTCTGGCCGCTAGACGTCGTTCGATCTCCGCTTTCCTTTCTCTCTCGACAGGCTGAACCATGACCGCGCCCTCCATCCTCTGGTTTCGTCGTGACCTGCGCCTGTCGGATCAGGCGGCGCTGTGCGCGGCGGTGGCGGAGGGGCCGGTGATTCCGGTCTATATATTGGATGACGAGACGCCCCGGCATCGGGCGATGGGCGGCGCGAGCCGGTGGTGGCTGCACCATAGCCTGACGGCGCTGGACGAGGCGTTGCGGGGCAAGGGGTCGCGGCTGATCCTGCGCCGGGGGGAGAGCGTAGCGGAACTGGCGAAGCTGGCGGCGGAGACGGGGGCGGTGCGGGTGCATGGCCTGCGCCATTATGAACCCTGGTGGCGCAATGCGGAGCGCAAGGTGGCGGGCGCGCTGGACCTGATAGGCCATGACGGCAATTACCTGCTGCCACCCGGAAGCGTGACGAGCGGCAGCGGCCAGCCGTATCGCATCTACACCCCGTTCTCCCGCGCGGTGCTGCTCCAGATGCCGCCGTCCGATCCGCTGCCGGCGCCGGTGACGATCGCTGGTCCCGCGCACTGGCCGCAGAGCGATGCGCTGGCGGACTGGGGCCTGCTCCCGACGAAGCCGGACTGGGCGCAGGGGTTCGGGGCGGAGTGGACGCCGGGCGAGGCGGGCGCGCTGGAGCGGCTGGGCGATCTGGCGGATATTTTGCCGGACTATGGCGAGGCGCGGGACCGTCCCTCGGTCGAGGGGACATCGCGCCTGTCGCCGCATCTGCATTTCGGCGAGGTGTCGCCCGCCACCGTCTGGCAGGCCGCCACAGGACGCTCGCAGGGGGCGGAGACGTTTCGCAAGGAAGTGATCTGGCGCGATTATGCACAGAACATCATCACCGCCTTCCCCGATTATGGCCGGCGCAACGGTCATGAGCGGTTCGACGCACTGGCATGGCGCGACGGCAAGGCGGCGCAGGCGGACCTGTGCGCGTGGCGGCAGGGGCTGACGGGCTATCCCATCGTCGATGCGGGTATGCGGCAATTATGGGCGACGGGATGGATGCACAACCGCGTCCGCATGATCGTGGCCAGCTTCCTCATCAAGCATCTGCTGATCGACTGGCGCGAGGGCGAGCAATGGTTCTGGGACACGCTGGTCGATGCGGATTACGGCAACAACAGCGTCAACTGGCAATGGTCGGCGGGCACGGGGCTGGACGCCAATATGTTTGGTCGTATCATGGCGCCGCTGGTCCAGTCGGAGAAATTCGACGCGGGCGATTATATCCGGCAATGGGTGCCGGAATTGGCGGGGCTGGCCGGGCGGCAGGTGCATGACCCAGACGGCGCGGGTTGCCGCCCGCGCGCCTATCCGCCGCCCGTGATCGGTCATCGGGAGGGGCGGGAGCGGGCGCTGGTCGCCTATGCGAAGGTGAAGGGATGAAGACGCAAAGCGGGATTGGACAGGCCGTCCCCCATGAGTCATAGTCCCGTCCTATGAACGCACCCGGTCCCCGCGCCGCGCCGCGGCTGCATGCCGTGGACTCGCTGTTCGCCCGGACGGGCGCCAGCCTGATGGCCCGGCTGCCCGTGCGCCTCTTCCACGAGCTGCTCGACCGGATCGACGCGGGGCTGGCGACGGGCAGTCTGGAGGGGCATCTGCCCGACGGGTGCGTCCGTTTGTTGGGTGGCCGTGCGGAAGGACCGGCCTGCGTGGTGCATCTGCATAGCTGGCGCGCGCTGGCCCGGCTGGCTCTGTCCGGGTCGGTGGGGTGGTACCGCGCCTGGGTGAAGGGCGAATGGAGCAGCCCCGACCCGGTGCCGCTGTTCGCGTTGTTCATGGCCAATGCGCGGACGCTGGGCGGGACGGCGCGGGCGCGCGGTCTGCCGAGGCTGGCGATCCGCCTGTGGCATGGGCTGAACCGCAACAGCCGCAAGGGCGCGCGGCGGAACATCGCCTATCATTATGACCTCGGCAACGCCTTCTATGCGCTGTGGCTCGACCGGAGCATGACCTATTCGAGCGCGCTGTATGCGCGTCCGGGGATCGCGCTGGAGGACGCGCAGGCGGCCAAGATCGACGCGATGCTGGATCGGCTGGACCTGTCCGCCGGGCAGCGGCTGCTGGAAGTGGGATGTGGCTGGGGTTCGCTGGCTCTGCGCGCGGCGGAGCGGTGCCCGGAGTTGCGCTATGACGGGCTGACCCTGTCCACCGAGCAGAAGGGCTGGGCGGATGCGCGGCTGGCGGAGGCGGACGTTGCGGACCGGGCGGCGATCCACCTCGCCGATTATCGCGATTTCGATCATGGTCCCTATGACGCCATCGCCAGCGTGGAGATGGTGGAGGCGATCGGGCAGGCTCAATGGCCGGAATATCTGGCCACCCTCCATGGCCTGCTGGCGCCCGGCGGGCGGGCGGCGATCCAGTTCATCAGCATCGACGATGCGATCTTCGACAGCTATGCGGGCAGCGCGGACTTCATCCAAACCTATATCTTCCCCGGCGGCTGCCTGATCGCGCGGGACCGGTTTCGTGCGCTGGCGGAGGCGGCGGGATTCGAATGGCGGGATGAACGGTCGATGGGGCAGGATTATGCCCGCACTCTGCTGGAATGGCGGGAACGGTTCGACGCCGCGATCATGGCGGGCAAGCTGCCCCATGCCTTTGACGAGCCATTTGTGAAGCTGTGGCGCTTCTACCTCATATATTGCGAGGGCGGATTCCGGGGCGGCGGGATCGACACGCATCAGGTGACGCTGGTCCGGCGGTAGGGTCGGGAATCGCGCACAGCAGGACGGTTTTGGGACAGGCAATTTCGTCACCCCGGATCAAGTCCGGGATGACGGACAGGCAGGGCTACTTCGCCAGATCGAGCCGATAGCCGTCGGGATGGTCCGCCGTGACGAGGTCGAGCAGCGTAGTGGCCACGCTCTCCGGCTCCTTGACCGTCTTGGGGTCTTCGCCCGGATAAGCCTTGGCCCGCATGGCCGTGCGGGTGGCGCCGGGGTTCACGATATGGGTGCGGATGCGGGAGATTTTCGCGACCTCTTGCCCATAGGCGCTCACCAGCACCTCCAGCGCCGCCTTGGACGCGCCATAGGCACCCCAATAGGCGCGCGGAGCGGCGGCGACCCCGGTGGTCAGGGCGATGACGCGGGCGTCCGGGCTGGCGCGCAGCAGTGGATCGAACGCGGCGACCAGCGCCTGCTGCGCCAGCACGTTCAACGTCATGACGCGCGAAAATTCCTTGGCGTCGACAGCGGGCACTGCGGCCAGCGTGCCGAGCATCGCCGCGTTCAGCACCAATATGTCGAGCGCGTTCCAGCGACCCGCGATCGCCTGCGCCAGCCGCCCGATGCTCTCGCCATCGACCAGGTCGAGCGGCGCGATGGTGGCATGGCCACCGGCAGCGTGGATTTCCTCCTCCACCGCTTCCAGCCCGCCGCTGGTGCGCGCGACGAGGATGACATGCGCCCCCGCCGCCGCCAGCGCCTTGGCCGTCGCCGCGCCGATGCCCCGGCTGGCGCCCGTCACGAGGGCGAGGCGACCGGAAAGCGCCCCGGCGGTCGCCGGGGCAGGGGAAGATATGTCAGCCATGATGGTCCCGGAAGTTTAGGTGCGCGTCAGACGACCCGTTCGGCCAGCAGGGCAAGCTGGTCGCCCGTGTCATGGTCGTCGAGGTCGGTCAGGCGGGTCGGATAGTCGCCGGTGAAGCAGGCGTCGCAATATTGCGGCCGGATGTCGGCCCGCTGCTGCTCGCCCAGCGCCTTGTACAGACCGTCGATGGACACGAAGTCCAGGCTGTCGGCGTGGATGAAGTTACGCATCCCCTCGATGTCGAGCTTGTGCGCGAGCAGCTTTTCGCGTTCCGGCGTGTCGACGCCATAGAAGCAGCTGTGCCGTGTCGGCGGGCTGGCGATGCGCATATGCACTTCGCGGGCGCCCGCATCGCGCATCATCTGCACGATCTTGAGGCTGGTGGTGCCGCGCACGATGCTGTCGTCGATCAGGACGATGCTCTTGCCCTGAATAAGCGCGCGGTTGGCGTTATGCTTGAGCTTCACGCCCAAGTGGCGGACCTTGTCACCCGGCTGGATGAAGGTGCGGCCGACATAGTGCGAACGGATGATGCCCAGTTCGAACGGTATGCCCGATTGCTGGGCATAGCCGATGGCGGCAGGGACGCCCGAATCGGGCACCGGGATGACCAGATCGGCCTGCACCGGATTTTCGATGGCGAGCTGCGCGCCAATCGCCTTGCGCACCGAATAGATGCTGGTGCCGTCCACGATCGAATCGGGGCGCGAGAAATAGACATGCTCGAAGATGCACGGGCGGGGATGATGGTCCCCGAACGGGCGGTGCGAGCGGATCTCGTTGCCGCTGGTCACGACGATCAACTCGCCCGGATCGACGCTGCGGATGAAGTCCGCGCCAACCACGTCGAGCGCCACCGTCTCCGACGCGAAGATCACCGATTCGCCCAGCCGGCCCATGACCAGCGGGCGGATGCCCAGCGGGTCGCGGCAGGCGATCATGCCCTCGCGCGTCATGCAGATCAGGGAGTAGGCGCCCTCCACCCGCTTCAGCGCGTCGATGAAGCGGTCGAGCAGCGTCCGGTAGTTGGACGTGGCGACGAGGTGGATGATGACCTCTGTATCGCTGGTCGACTGGAAGATCGACCCGCGGCGCACCAGTTCGCGCCGCAGCGTGGCGGCGTTGGAGATATTGCCGTTGTGTGCGATAGCGAAGCCGCCCGACGACAGGTCGGCATAGAGCGGCTGCACGTTGCGCAGCGCCGTCTCGCCCGTGGTGGAGTAGCGGACATGGCCGCAGGCCACATCGCCGCCCAGCGCGCGAATCACGTCGTCGCGGTCGAAATTGCCCGCCACATGGCCCATCGCCCGATGGGTGTGGAAATCCTTGCCGTCATAGCTGGTGATGCCGGCGGCTTCCTGACCGCGATGCTGGAGGGCATGGAGGCCAAGCGCCACGATGGCCGAGGCACCCTCGGCTCCGTGAACACCGAATACGCCGCATTCCTCGCGCAACTTGTCATCGTCGAACGGATGGGTTGTGAGCATCGTTTAGGAGCGCCCGTCATATTTTTGGGATGGGCGGCAACACCGCCCGTGTGATCGCGCATATAGGGATGAACGGACGCTTTGTCGCCCCATTGTAATAAAAAACGAAATTTTGCCGATGATAGCTGGGCTTTCAGCGCGTTCGGACCCCGGTCGGGCGCTTATGGCCGCTGCGTAAAGCGGGTGTAAAGGCGGCTGGCATAAGCGGGCGCATGGCAGTATGAGCGGCGCGATGCACGCTTATGCCAATCCGACGCGCTTTCTGGGCGTGGCCCGCCCGCTGGCGCCCTGGCTGTTCTGGATCGGGATCGCGCTGATTCTCGGCGGATCGGCGGCGGGGTTGTTCCTCGCGCCCGCCGACTATCTCCAGGGCGACAGTTTCCGCATCCTCTATATCCATGTGCCGACGGCCTGGCTGGGCATGGGGGGCTGGACCGGGATCGCACTGTGCGGCGTGATGCAGATCGTATGGCGGCATCCGCTGGCGGCGGTCGCCGCGCGCGCGGTGGCGGTGCCGGGCGCGTTGTTCACGGCGCTATGTCTGGCCACCGGCTCCATCTGGGGGCGCCCGACATGGGGGACATGGTGGCAGTGGGACGGGCGCATGACCTCCATGCTCGTCCTCCTTTTCCTCTATCTCGGCTATATCGCCCTTGCCTCCGCCAGCGCGAAGTCCGGCGAGCAGGGCGGGGTGAGCCGGGTGACGGCCATCTATGGCATCGTGGGCGCCATCAACATCCCGATCATCAAGGGTTCGGTGGTGTGGTGGAACAGCTTGCATCAGGCACCGAGCATCGGCTTTTCCGGGTCCAGCATCGCGCCCAGCATGTTGTGGCCGCTGGGCCTGACCGTGACCGGATTTACATTGTGGTTCATGGCCATTGTCATCCTCCAGATGCGGGCGATATTGGCGAACAACCGCATAGAGGCCCGCCTGCGCCGCATGGCGCGCGGCTGACAGCAGCGCGGGGATAGGAGAGAGATGAACGCCTGGCCTTTCGTGATCGCGGCCTATGGCCTGACGCTGTTCGGGACCGTGGCCGTCAGCCTGTGGTCCTGGCGCAAGGCGCGCACGGCGGAGGCGCGCGCCGACGCCCTGCGGCGGGAGCGTGACTGAGGTGGGCATTCGTGCAGGTGGCCCGATGAAGGGCAAGCATCAACGGCTGATCCTGGTCAGCGTCGCCATCGTCGCGCTGATCGGTGCGGTGCTGCTCGCCATGTCGGCGCTGAAGGATCAGGCCGCGTATTTCTACACCCCCAGCGAGGCGCGGGCCAAGGCCGTGGCGCCGGGCACTGCCTTTCGGCTGGGCGGCATGGTGGTCAAGGGCAGCGTGAAGCGCGCCAGTGACGGGATCAACATCCGGTTCGAGGTGAGCGACGGCAAGGGGTCTTTGCCCGTCGCCTATGCCGGTGTCACCCCCGACCTGTTCCGCGAGGGCTCGGGCGTGGTCGCGGACGGGGCGCTGCGTCCCGACGGGACGTTCGAGGCGACGGAAATTCTGGCCAAGCATGACGAAAATTACATGCCCCGCGAACTGGAGGGCATGAAATATGACGAAGAGACCCACAAGATCGAACAGAAGCCGCAATGATCGCTGAAACCGGACTTGCCGCGCTGTGGCTCGCCGCCGCGCTGGCCGCGCTGCAACTGGTCGCCGCCTGGGCGGGGATCGCGCGGGCGGAGACCGACCTCGTCCGGCTGGTGCGCCCCGTCGCGGTGACGCAGGGCCTGCTGACCGGCTTTGCCTTCCTGATGTTGATGCTGCTGTTCCTGCGCTCCGACATGTCGGTCGCGCTGGTCGCGCAGAACAGCCATTCGATGAAGCCCTGGCTGTACAAGTTCGCCGGGACATGGGGCAATCATGAAGGCTCTATGCTGCTGTGGGTCATGGTCATGGGACTGGCCGGCATGGGCATCGCCCTGTTCGAACGGTCGCTGGCCCGCGACACCCATATCGCCACATTGGGCGCGCAGGCGCTGATTTCGCTGGGCTTCTATGCCTTCCTGCTGTTCGCCTCCAACCCCTTCGCCCGGCTCGATCCGGCGGCGGCGGACGGGCAGGGGCTGAACCCGCTCTTGCAAGACCCCGGCCTGGCCTTCCATCCGCCGACGCTCTACCTGGGCTATGTCGGCCTGTCGGTCGCCTTCTCCTTTGCGGTCGGTGCGCTGGTGACGCGGCAGGTGGACGCCGCCTTTGCCCGCGCGATGCGGCCCTGGGTGCTGGGCGCGTGGGTGATGCTGACGCTGGGCATCACGGCGGGCAGTTACTGGGCCTATTATGAACTGGGCTGGGGCGGCTGGTGGTTCTGGGATCCGGTTGAAAATGCGTCGCTGATGCCATGGCTGGCGGCGACCGCGCTGCTTCACAGCGTCAGCGTGCTGGCGACCCGCGATGGCCTGCGCGCCTGGACGGTGATGCTGGCGGTGGTCGCTTTCTCCATGTCGATGGTCGGCACCTTCCTGGTGCGGTCGGGCATATTGACCAGCGTGCACGCCTTTGCCGTCGACCCCCGGCGCGGCAGTTTCATCCTGATCCTGCTGGCCCTCTATATCGGTGGGGCGCTGGCCCTGTTCGCGCTGCGCGTCGGCGCGGTGCGGGAGGGCAATCGTTTCGAGGCGGTGAGCCGGGAGGCGATGCTGGTCATCAACAACCTGCTGCTGTCCGTCCTCCTCGGCCTTGTGCTGATCGGCACGCTCTATCCGTTGTTGACGGAGGCGCTGGGGACGAAGGTTTCGGTCGGCCCGCCCTATTTTAACAGCGTCGCCGGGCCGATCGCGCTGGGCCTGATGGTCGTGCTGGCGATCGGGCCGGTCACGCGCTGGCGCCGCGATACGCTGCGTTCGGTGGCGAGGCGGGTGGCGGTGCCCGCGCTGGTCGCGGTGGCGGTGCTGGCGACGGTCCTCGCATGGGCGGGGGGATGGATCGGGATATTGCCGTTGCTGGGTCTGGTCGCGGCGGCGCTGGTCGGCGTGGCGAGCCTTGCGCCGCTGTGGGGCCGCAACCTGCGCCGGACGCCTTTGTTCACCTATGGCATGGTGCTGGCGCATCTCGGCTGCGCGGTCAGTCTGGCGGGGATGGCGTCGGAGAGCGCGTTCAGCGTGGAGAAGCTGGTCGCGGCCCGTCCCGGCGATGTGATCCGTACCGCCGGATGGACCGTGCGCTTTACCAGCGTGCAGCCGGTGGCCGGTCCCAACTGGACCGCGATGGAGGGCCGCTTCGACGTGTCGCAAGGAACGGGCAAGGTGCAGGAAATCCGTCCGCAGGCCCGCTTCTTTGCAGAACCGCCGACCAACACCACCGAATCCGCGTTGCTGACCCGCTGGAATGGGCAGCTTTATGTGGTGCTGGGCGATTCGCTGGATGATGGCCGCTGGCAGTTGCGCATCTGGTGGAAGCCGTTCGTGACGCTGATCTGGGCCGGTGGCGGCCTGATCGGGCTGGGCGGCGTGCTGTCGATCATCGGGCGCTGGGGGCGCGGCTGGCGGCGTCTGCGTCGCCGTGGGCAAGCGGAGTCCTATGCATGAGGTCGTGGTTGCTCTGGGCGCCGCTGGGCCTGTTCGTCATCTTCATCGGCCTGTTCGCCAGCGGACTGTTCCAGCCGGACGATCGGCAGATACACAGCGGGATGTTGGGCAAGGCTCTGCCCGCCTTCACCCTACCCGCGGGGGCGAGCGACCGGCCGGGCCTGTCCACTGCCGACCTGAAGACGGGCAAGCCCCGCCTGCTGAACATATTCGCCAGCTGGTGCGTGCCCTGTGCGGCCGAATCGCCGCAACTGGTGGAACTGGCGCGGCAGGGCGTCACCATCGACGGCGTGGCGATCCGCGACGCGCGGGAGGATGTCGACGGATTCCTGAAACGCTGGGGCAATCCCTATGGGCGCATCGGCCTCGACGCCCGGTCCGCGCTGCAATTGTCGCTGGGGTCGTCGGGCGTACCGGAGAGCTTCGTGGTCGATGGCAAGGGGATCATCCGCTACCAGCATATCGGCGAGATCAGGCCTGAGCATATCGCGGTGATCCGGCAGAAGCTGGCCGAGGCGGCGCAATGACGCGGCGGCTGTCGTTCCCTGTCATGCTGGCTTCTATGCTGGCCCCCATTTTGGCCCCAGTTCTGGCTTTGTCGCCGGTGAGCGCCGTCGCGCAGACCGCCCTGCCGCCTGCGCCCTATGCCGATACGCAACTGGAAGACCCGGCGCTGGAGGCGAAGGCGCGGGACTTCATGCTCACCATCCGTTGCGTCACCTGCCAGAGCCAGTCCATCGCGGACAGCAATGCCAGCATGGCGAGCGACCTGCGGTCCGAAATCCGCACCCGGATCAAGGCGGGCGAGGAGCCGGAGGCGATTCGGCGCTGGCTGATCGAGCGTTATGGCAACTGGATCAGCTATACCCCCACCGCTGACCCGGTGCTCTGGCCGCTATGGGCCGCGCCGGTCGTGCTGCTGCTGGTCGGCGGGACGTTGGTCGGCACGCGATTGAAGCGGAGAAAGCGCCCATGACCGGCCTGTTCATCGCTGGTGGCTTGGCGCTGCTGGTCGCCATCGGCATCAGCCTGTTCGCGCGCATCGGCAAGGGTGGGTGGGAACCGGTGGCGACCGTGCTGCTCATCGGCCTTGCGGGGTATGCCTGGCAGGGGCGACCGGGGCTTGCCGGTGCGCCCGTGACGGCGAAGGCCGCGCGCACCGTGCATTTCGACGAGGGCATGGCCCAGCGCCGCCGCGCCATGGGCGAGCGGGTCAGCGGCGCGACCAAATGGTTCGTGCTGTCCGACGCGCTGGCGCGGCAGGGCGATACGCAGGGATCGGTCAATCTGTTGAGCGCGGCAGTGCGCAGCGACCCGAAAGACGCGAACCTGTGGGTCGGCCTGGGCAATGCGTTGATGCTGCATGGCGAGGATGTGTTGTCCCCGGCGGCGGACTATGCCTATCGGCAGGCGCTGCGTCTCGCCCCCGCTGCGCCGTCGCCGCGGTTCTTCTATGGTCTGGCGCTTGCGCGGGCGGGCAAGCTGGAGCCGGCGCGGGCGATATGGGGCGAACTGGCGGCGAGCCTGCCGGTGGGGTCGCCGTTCCGGGTGGAGCTGGAAAGCAATCTCGCGGCCATCGACAGACTGCTGGCGGCGCAAGGCGGCGGGGCGGCGGCCCCCACGCCCTGATCCCCCTCCCTGATCCAATGCGGGAACCGGGCGGACTCTCGCCCGTTTCCAGCGCTGTTGCACCGCCCATCGCGCCATGCTAGGCGGCGCCGCAACGGCGAAGGACGGGCGCCGGTATCGGGCAGTTTTCCCCGCGATTTCGTCGGAACGGAACGGCATGCATGAGCAGTGACGCGGGCCAGACTGAGGGCGCATCCGGCAATGCCGGAGCGACCGGCCACGACCCGTCCCTTGGCCATCATGGCCATCCACAGGACGCCCTGCTGAAACTGGCCATTGGCGCCATTGGCATCGTGTTCGGGGACATCGGCACCAGCCCCCTCTACGCCTTTCGCGAAACCTTTGCGGGCCATCACCCGCTGGCTCTCGACCTGCCGCACATATTGGGCGTCATCAGCCTGATGTTCTGGTCGATGATGCTGGTGGTGACGCTGAAATATGTCAGCATCATCATGCGCGCGGACAACAAGGGCGAGGGGGGCAGCTTCGCGCTGCTGGCGCTCATCAACCGCAACAGCGCAGGACCGCGCCGCTGGAGCGCGGGCATCGTCCTGCTGGGCGTGTTCGCGACATCGCTTTTTTATGGCGACAGCATGATTACCCCGGCGGTTTCCGTCCTGTCGGCGGTCGAGGGGCTGGAGATCGTCAACCCCGCCTTTGCCGGGGTCGTGGTGCCGGTCGCGCTGGGCATCCTCGTTTTCCTTTTCTCGATCCAGCGGGCGGGCACCAATCTGGTGGCGCGCATGTTCGGCCCGGTCATGCTGCTCTATTTCACCACTATCGCGGTGCTGGGCGTGCTGAGTATCCTCCAGACGCCCTATGTGCTCAACGCGCTGAATCCCTATTGGGCGTTCCACTTCTTTGCGACCTCGCCCGTGGCGGCCTTTCTGGCGCTGGGTTCGGTCGTGCTGGCGGTGACGGGCGCGGAGGCGCTCTACGCCGACATGGGGCATTTTGGGCGCATCCCCATCCGTGTGGCGTGGATATTCTTCGTGCTGCCCGCGCTGATCCTGAACTATATGGGGCAGGGTGCACTGCTGATCCGCGATCCGGCGGCGCTGGCCAGCCCCTTCTACAATCTGGCGCCTGAAACGATGCGGCTGCCGCTGGTCGGTCTGGCGACGATGGCGGCGATCATTGCGTCGCAGGCGGTGATTTCCGGCGCCTTCTCCGTGACGCAGCAGGCGATCCAGCTCGGCTTCATGCCGCGCCTGCGCATCGCGCATACCAGCGCGTCGACCGTGGGGCAGATCTATATCCCGCTCATCAACTGGGGGTTGATGGTGATGGTGATCCTGCTGGTGTTGACCTTCCAGACATCGTCGAACCTGACCGCCGCCTATGGCATTGCGGTGACGGGCGCGATGTTCATCGACAATGTGCTGCTGACCGTGCTGCTGCTACACCTGTGGAAATGGCCGCGCTGGGTCTCCATCCCGTTGCTGGTCGTCTTCTATCTGGTCGACGGGGCCTATCTGGCGTCGAATCTGACCAAGGTGCCGGACGGCGGCTGGTTCCCGCTGCTGATCGGCTTCATCGCCTTCACCCTGCTGACCACCTGGGCGCGGGGCCGCAAGCTGATGCAGGATCGGCTGCGCGAATCTGCCATGCCGATCCCGGTCTTCGTCGCCTCCGCCGCCAACAGCGCGGTGCGGGTTGCGGGTACGGCGATCTTCATGACGTCCGCGTCCGACGGCGTGCCGCATGCGCTGCTCCACAACCTCAAGCACAACAAGGTGTTGCACGACCGAGTCGTGCTGCTGACCGTGAACATCGCGGACGTGCCGGTGGTGCCCGAGGAGAAGCGGTACAAGATCGACGACTTGGGCCATGGTTTCTTCCGCCTCGTCCTGACCTATGGCTTCATGGAGGAGGCGAACGTCCCCGACGCGCTGAGCCGGGTGCAGGGTTGTGGCCAGACGTTCAAGATGATGGAAACGAGCTTCTTCCTCGCACGGCAGACGCTGCTGCCCTCGGCCCGGCCGGGCATGGCGATTTGGCGGGAGAAGATCTTCGCCTGGATGCTGCGCAACGCGGAAAGCGCGATGGAGTTCTTCCGCCTGCCCACCAACCGCGTGGTCGAACTGGGTAGCCAGGTCGAAATTTGACGATGGCCGTCGGGGTGGCGGCGGTAGCGGCAGCTTTCGCGGCACATCCCGGCCATTGGGAAGTCGGGACGGTGGACCGCCCGTACCTTTTGGCCGCGCGCTATGGGGCTGCGGGTGCGGAGGATATGGCTGTGATTGAGCGGGAGGGAGATGTGACCTGGCGCTTTCAGGCGACTGCCGCCCGCCGCCCGGTCCGCGCCAGGGAGATGATCGCAAAGGCGGCCAGCAATCCGAACGCTCCCGCCAGCAGGAAGGCATAGATATAGCTGCCCGTCTCGCTGCGGATGACGCCCGCGCCAAAGGCGGCCGTCGCCGCGCCCAGTTGATGCGCGACCATGATCCAGCCGAAGACGATGGGGGCGAGCCGGTCGCCGAAGGTGCGGCTGGCCAGCGCCACGGTGGGCGGCACGGTTGCGATCCAGTCGAGACCATAGAATATCGCGAAGATCGTCAGGAACTGCGCATCCTGCCCGGCGAAGGGCAGCGCGATCAGCGAGAGGCCGCGCAGGCCATAATAGATGCACAGCAGCTTGCGCGGGTCGTAGCGGTCGGTCAGCCAGCCCGATGCGGTGGTGCCGACGATGTCGAGCAGGCCCATCATCGACAACATGCCCGCCGCCGCGACGGAGGCGATGCCGATGTCGCCGCAATAGGCGATGAGGTGCGTGCCGATCAGCCCGTTGGTGGTGAGGCCGCAGACGAAGAAGGTGCCTGCCAGCAGCCAGAACATCGGCTCGACGACCGCGAGGCGCAGTGTCGCGATCGCGCCGGGGCGGGTGGCCGGTTCCGGCGTTGCGGGGGTGGGCAGAGCTTCCTCGCCCAAGCGGGTTAGGCCGACGGAGCGCGGGTCTTCGGGCATCAGCAGCCAGACGATGGGGATGATGGCGAGCGCGGCGATGCTGACGGCCAGCGCGACATTACGCCACGCCACGTCGCCCGCCAGCCAGGCGAAGAGCGGCAGGAAGACGAGCGCGCCGGTCGCCGTGCTGGCGCTCAACACGCCCATGGCGAGGCCGCGATGCTGGGCGAACCAGCGGTTGACGACGGTTGCAGCCAGTACCGGCGCGACCGCGCCCGACCCGACGCCCGCGACGATGCCCCAGCTCAGCACGAACTGCCACGGCTCCGTCATCCAGCGGCTGGCGAAAGTCGCGCAGGCCATGAGGACGAGGCCGCCGAGCATCGTGGGTTTCAGGCCGATGCGGTTGGTCAGTGCCGCGCTGAACGGGCCGGTCAGGCCGTAGAAGAGGATGCCGATGGCGACGCTGAGCGAGATGGTCGCGCGGTCCCAGCCCATGGAGAGTTCCAGCGGGCGGATCATCACGCCGGGGGCGGAGCGCAGGCCCGCCGTCACCAGCAGGGCGACGAAGGTGATGGCGAGGACGAACCACGCCCGATGGATGCGCATTGCCTGCCTCCTTCGTTCCGGAGATTTCAACATGACCAATCAAAAGGCTGTTTTCGATTTGGCTGCGCCGGAGGCCCGGCGCAGCCGAATTTCAATCATATCATATTGTTATATAATGATATTATGAGCGATGCAGGCCGTTGGCGGCGGACAGGATCGCCTGCACCGACGCGGTCGCGACATCCGCGTCCAGACCCACGCCGAACACCGTGCGACCGTCCGCCGTGCGACATTCGACATAGGCGGCGGCGTTGGCGTCGCTGCCCGCGCCGACGGCATGTTCGCTATAGTCCACGACGCTGAGGTCCACGCCCATCCCCTCGCGCAGCGCATCCAGCACGGAGGAGATCAGGCCGTTGCCCCTGCCGGACACGGTCCGCTCCTCCCCATTCAGCGCCACCTTGCCCACGAACACACGGTTCCCGGCGGGGCCGCTCTCCTGATAGTCGAGCAGCTTGTAGGGCTGGTCCGCGCCCAGATGATAAAAGCTCTGGAACGCGCCCCAGATGTCGGCGGCGTGCAGTTCGCGGCTGCTGTCGTCGGCCAGCCCCTGCACCACGCGGCTGAAATCGGCCTGCATACGCTTGGGCAGCTTCAGCCCCTTGTCCTGCTGCAACACCCACGCCACGCCGCCCTTGCCGGACTGCGAATTGACGCGGATCACCGCCTCGTAGGAACAGCCGATGTCCGCCGGGTCGATGGGCAGATAGGGCACGTCCCACAGCTCGTCGTTGCGCTCCTCCTGCGCGGCGAAGCCCTTCTTGATGGCGTCCTGATGGCTGCCGGAGAAGGCGGTGAACACCAGTTCGCCCGCATAGGGATGGCGCGGATGCACGGGCAGGTTGTTGCAATAGGTCACGGTCTGCACGATTTCGTCGATGTTCGAGAAATCGAGGCCCGGCGAGACGCCCTGTGTGTACATGTTCAGCGCCACGGTCACGATGTCGCAGTTGCCGGTACGCTCGCCATTGCCGAACAGGCAACCCTCCACCCGGTCGCCGCCCGCCATCAGGCCCAGCTCCGCCGCCGCCACGCCGGTGCCCCGGTCGTTATGCGGATGCAGCGACAGAACGACCTTGTCCCGGTCGCGAATATGGCGGCCGAACCATTCGATCTGGTCGGCGTAGATGTTCGGCGTCGCCGCCTCCACCGTCGCGGGCAGGTTCAGGATCAGCGGCTTGTCGGTCGTCGGCTGGAGAATATCCATCACCGCCTCGCAGCACTCCAGGCTGAAATCCAGCTCCGCGGTGGAGAAGGTTTCCGGCGAATATTCGAAATGCCAGTCGGTGTTGGGCTGCCTGGCCGCCTCGTCCCGGATGATCTTGGCCGCGTCGATCGCGATCTGCTTGATCTGGGGCCGGTCCATCTGGAACACGATGCGGCGCCACGCGGGCGACACGGCGTTATAGACATGGACGATGGCCTGCTTCGCGCCGACAAGGCTCTGGAAGCTTTTCTCGATCAGGTCGCGGCGGGCCTGCGTCAGCACCTGGATGATGACGTCGTCGGGGATCTTGTCACCCTGCACCAGCCCAGAGATGAAGTCGAACTCCGTCGCCCCGGCGGAGGGAAAGCCGACCTCAATCTCCTTGATGCCGACACGGGTCAGCAATTCGAAGAAGCGGGTCTTCTTCTCCGTATCCATGGGGTCGATCAACGCCTGATTGCCGTCGCGCATGTCGGTGGACAGCCAGCGTGGCGGCGTGGTGATGGTGCGGCTGGGCCATTGGCGGTCGGGCAGGTCGACCTGCGGGAAGGGCCGGTATTTGCGGCTGGGGTCAGTGAGCATCATGGCAATGGATCTTCTGCAAGGCGACGCGGAATGGAGATGTCCTGCGCTGTCGCGATTGACGATAAGCGGTGAACTGGTCCCTTAGGCGGATGGTGCGCGCCCGTTCGAAGGGGCAGGCGCAGCCGGTATCGCACGCCTAAGGGCGTGTAAGTCGCGCTGTCCGCAGTAGGTGGAACATGTCAATCATTGCGCGACTGTTTTGCACATCATGGGTCGCGGGGTCAAGGCTGGTGGTCGGGGGCGGCAGGTTTGCGAGGATAAGAGACGAGAGTCCGATGGCTCCTCATGCTCCGTCCGCCCGGAGCGTATCGAAAGGCTGTACGGCCTTTGAAGCGCGGTGCCACAGGAAGCAGCACCGCCCTTCGACAGGAACAGGGCGAACGGATTTCCATTGCCCCAATATCCGCAACCGCTTGAAAGCGTTGTAGCTGTCGCACAACTGTCACTAAATCTGATCTTGCGCCCCTGAAAGACGAACTTTTCCCCTTGCATTTCCGCGAATCGAGCGCACTATGCTGCAATGCACAAACAAACGGGGGCATAGCGGTCTGAATGGCGTTTTACGAGATGCTGGACCGCAACGGATCGGTGCGGGAATGTTATGCGCCGGTCCAGCATTGGGTCGAGCAAACCGGCATAGGCGGGCTTAACCGCCGCCTGGAGGAAGCGGAGGCGATATTCCGCAAGATCGGCATAACCTTTGCCGTCTATGGCGAGGGGGGCGACCCCGAACGGCTGATCCCCTTCGACCTGCTGCCCCGCATCTTCACCGCGCTGGAATGGCGCACGCTGGAGGCGGGTATCCGGCAACGGGCGCGGGCGCTCAACGCCTTTCTCTACGACGTCTATCATCGCGGCGAGATCATCCGTGCGGGCATCATGCCGGCCGACATCATCTACAAGAACGCCGCCTACAAGCCGGAGATGGCGGGCTTTACGCCGCCGGGCCGGGTGTACAGCCATATCGTGGGCGTGGACATCGTGCGGACCGGGCCGGACAAGTTCCAGGTGCTGGAGGATAATTGCCGCACGCCGTCGGGTGTCTCCTATATGCTGGAGAACCGGGAGATCATGACGCGCATGTTCCCCGACCTGTTCAATCAGGGGATGGTGGCGCCGGTCGACCATTATCCCGACGACCTGCTGAAAAGCCTGAAGGAAGTGGCGCCGCCCGCGTGCAAGGACGATCCGGTCGTGGTCGTGCTGACGCCCGGCTCGCTCAACAGCGCCTATTATGAGCATAGCTTTCTGGCCGACCTGATGGGTGTGGAACTGGTCGAGCCGGCGGACCTCTATGCCGACGACGGCCTCGTCTATATGAAGACGACCTATGGCCCGCGCCGGGTGGACGTGATCTATCGCCGGATCGACGATGATTATATCGACCCGCTGGTGTTCCGTCCCGACAGCCTGCTGGGCGTGCCGGGCCTGTTCGACGCCTATCGGCGGGGCGGGGTGACGCTGTGCTCCGCGCCGGGTGCGGGGGTGGCGGACGACAAGGCCATCTACACCTATGTGCCGGACATGATCCGCTTCTACCTGGGGGAGAGCGCGATCCTGGAGAATATCCCGACCTGGAATTGCGCCAAGCCGGACGAATGTGCCTATGTCCTGGAAAACCTGCATGAATTGGTGGCCAAGGAAGTGCATGGGTCGGGTGGCTATGGGATGCTGATCGGGCCGAAGGCGACGAAGGCGGAGGTGGAGGCCTATGCCCACCGCATCCGCGCCAACCCGTCCGAGTTCATCGCGCAGCCGACGCTGGCCCTGTCCACCGTGCCCACGCTGGGCGAGGCGGGGATCGTGGAGCGGCATGTGGACTTCCGGCCCTATTGCCTGGTCGGCACGCAGTTGCGGCTGGTGCCCGGCGGGCTGACGCGGGTCGCGCTGACCGAGGGGTCGCTGGTCGTCAATTCTAGCCAGGGGGGCGGCGTCAAGGATACATGGGTGCTTCAGATATGAGGGGACCGATCGACAAGACGTCTGAGGAAAGGACGCACCCATGCTGAGCCGGACTGCCGAAAATCTCTTCTGGCTGGCGCGCTATCTGGAGCGGGCGGAGGCCACGGCGCGGCTCATCACCATGGGCCAGCGCATGGCGATCCTGCCCGGCGCGCACCACCGGGAGGAGTGGAAGTCGATCATCCGCGTGACCGGCAGCCAGCATCTGTTCGACAAGGACGCCGTGATCCGCGAGAGCGACGTGGTCGAGCATCTGGTCCTGAACGGGGACAATCCGGTGTCGATCCGGTCCTGCCTGATGAAGGCGCGGGCGAACGGCAAGTCCGTCCGCACCGCCCTGACGCAGGACATGTGGGAGGCGTTGAACGAGGGATGGCGCAACCTGGAAAGCTATGACGTGCCGCAGGCGCGGGCGCAGCTAGCCACCATCCTCGACTGGGTGAAGCAGCGCGCGATGATCTTTCGCGGGGCGACCGAAAGTGGCCACCTGCGCGACGAGCGGCACGACTTCATCCGCGCGGGTTGCGCGCTGGAGCGGGCGCAGTCGGTGCTGCGGCTGCTGGACGTGAAATATTATGTGCTGCTGCCGGAGACGGACGTAGTGGGCGGCAATCGCGACCATTATCAATGGCAGTCGGTGCTGTATGCCCTGTCCGGCAACCGGGCCTATCACCATGTCTATGGCGGGGTCTATTCGCCCTGGCAGATCACCGATTTCCTGATGCTCAACCGGCGCTTCCCGCGCAGCGTCCTCTATTGCTACGACCAGTTGTCGTACCGGTTGGGGCGGCTGGCGCAATGGCATGGACAGCGGCGCGAATGTCATGACAGTGTGGAGGCGATGGTGAGCGGCCTGGCGGCCAAGACCAGCGGCGACATCTTTCGCCATGGTCTGCACGAGACGGTCCAGCGGACCCTGTCGGACAGCAACCGCCTCGGCAGCGAAATCGCCGAAGCCTATCATTTCGCCTAGGAAACCCCGTCCATGCGCCTGTGCATCCGCCACGAAACCCGCTATTCCTACGAGGGCACCGCGCTGGGCGCGACGATGCGGCTGCGGCTTAAACCGATGGACAGCCCGGTCCAGCGGATCGAGGACTGGCGCATCAGCGTGAACGGCGAGCCGGTCGAGAATTTCACCGCCAACAGCTATGGCGTGCCCGAAGCCCTGTGGCGGACCGGCCAGCGGATCAGCGAGGCGGTGGTGGTCGCGGAGGGCATCGTGGAGACGGCCGACCGCGCCGGCATTATCGGCTTTCCCGACGAGGCGGCCAGCCCGCGCATCTTCCTGCGGCAGGGCGATTTCACCAAGGCGGACGGCGCGCTGGTCGAGATGGCGGCGGAGGCGCGGACGACGGACGGGCCGCTGGCCAGCCTGCACAATCTGTCGCACATCGTCCATGGCCGGATGCGCTATCGCAAGGACAGCACGGACAGCGCCACCACCGCCGCGCAGGCGCTGGAAATGGGGGGCGGCGTTTGCCAGGACTTTGCCCATGTCTTCATCGCCGCCGCGCGGGAAATGGGCGTGCCGACCCGCTATGTCGCCGGTTACGTTTATGACGAGGAGGGCGAGATGGACGCGGAGGAGATCGGCCAGAGCCATGGCTGGGCCGAAGCCTTTGTCGAGGGGCTGGGGTGGGTCGGTTTCGATCCCACGCGCAAAATCTGCGTCACGGACCAGTATGTCCGCCTGTCCTGGGGCGTGGATGCGTTCGATTCCGCGCCGCTGCGCGGGGTCGCGGCGCTGACCGGCGGGATCGGCATGAACGTGGATGTACAGGTCGCCACCGCGCCGATCCTGTCCCAGAAGCAGGCGCAGTCGCAGCAGCAATGATGGCAATCGTACGGCAATAATGCCATTGTCCGCGAATCGCTGAGCCGGGGGGCAGGGAAAAATATCGTGACTTACTGTGTTGCCGTTCGGGTCAATGCGGGCCTCGTATTGCTGTCGGACACACGCACCAACGCGGGCGTCGACAATATCGGGCGCTTCCGCAAAACCTTCACCTATGAAAGTCCGGGCGAGCGTGCGGTCGCCATCATGTGTTCGGGCAACCTGTCCGTGACGCAGGAGGTCAAGACGACCCTGTCGCGCGCGATCAAGGATAATCTGGAGGGGGTCGAGTGCGAAACGATCCTCAACTGCCGGACGCTGCACCGCGCCGCGCAGATCGTGGGCGACACGATGAAATCCGTCCAGTCGCGGATGCAACAGAAGCTGGGCATGGCCAGCACCAGCCTGTCATCCAACATGATCCTGTGCGGCCAGCGCAAAAACGGCAAGCTGCGCCTCTACCTGATCTACAGCGACGGCAATTTCATCGAGGCGACGGCGGACACGCCCTTTTTCCAGATTGGCGAGCATAAATATGGCAAGCCGATCCTGGACCGGATCATCCACCCCGACACGTCGCTGGAGGATGCGGCCAAGGCGGTGTGCGTGTCGATGGATTCGACGCTGCGGTCCAACCTGTCGGTCGGCATGCCGCTGGACCTGACGGTGATCTCCAAGGACGACCTGTCCTTTCGCCTGCGCCGCCGCATCTATCCCGACGATGAGGAATTCGGCCGCATTTCGGCGCAATGGGGCGAAACATTGCGCCGGGGCTTCGAATCCCTGCCCAGCGTCCTCGATTAACCCCCCATACGGGTATTTGCGTATGCGTATGCAATCCCTATGTAGCGACCAGAATCGCATTAAGGGCCTCTTATGACTGCTACCCATTCGACACGTATGCTGATCCTCGGTTCCGGCCCCGCTGGCCTGAGCGCCGCCATTTATGCCGCGCGCGCGGGGATGGCGCCGATCGTGGTGCAGGGTATGCAGCCAGGCGGGCAGTTGACGATCACGACCGACGTGGAGAATTACCCCGGCTTTCGCGACGTGATCCAGGGACCGTGGCTGATGGAGCAGATGCAGGCGCAGGCCGAGCATGTCGGCGCGCAGATGCTGTACGACCAAATCGTCGATGTGGACCTGTCCGAGCGTCCGTTCCGGCTGAAGGGTGACGGCGGCACAATCTATGTTGCGGATACGCTGGTGATCTCCACCGGCGCGCAGGCCAAGTGGCTGGGGCTGGAGAGCGAGAGCCTGTTGCAGGGCAAGGGCGTATCCGCCTGCGCGACCTGCGACGGTTTCTTCTATCGCGGCAAGAAGGTGGTGGTGATCGGCGGCGGCAACACGGCGGTGGAGGAGGCCCTGTACCTCACCAACCACAGCCATGACGTGACGCTGATCCATCGCCGTGACAGCCTGCGCGCGGAGAAGATCCTTCAGGAGCGGCTGTTCGCCCATCCCAAGATCAAGGTGCTGTGGAACAAGGGCATCGAGCGGTTCGTGGGCGGCGGCAACCCGGAGGGTCTGGTCGGTGTCGACCTGATCGACACGGTGACGGGCGAGAAGAGCCATGTGCCGACGGACGGCGCCTTCGTCGCCATCGGCCACAAGCCCGCGACGGAATTGTTCGTGGACAAGCTGGAACTGGATGACGGCTATCTGGTGGTCGAGAAGGGCACGAGCCGCACCGCCATCCCCGGCGTGTTCGCGGCGGGCGACGTGACGGACAAAATCTATCGCCAGGCGGTGACGGCGGCGGGCATGGGCTGCATGGCGGCGCTGGACGCCGAGCGGTTTCTGGCGGAAGCGGATTTCGAGGCTGTCGCGGCGGAGTGAGATGGGAGGTCGGGCGCGAAACCGCGTTCGGCCAGCCCTTGTCCTGTCGCTATCGGGCGGGTGCGGTTTGACAGGTCGCCGGGAAGCCGTGATCTAGTCTCATGCCCCGCGTCAGCCATGCCGAAGATAGGGGCCGGGGGATAGGGATGGGCGCTTGCGGCCCGACGGATGGCGGCGATGGATGAAGGCGTCGATGCACTGAGCGAACGGGAAAAGGCGACCTTGCGTCTGCTGCTGGCGGGGCATGACGCTAAGTCGATCGCCCGCCATCTCGACCTGTCCGTCCACACCATCAACGAACGGCTGCGCGACGCCCGCCGAAAACTGGGTGTTTCCAGCAGCCGGGAGGCCGCGCGGCATCTCGGCCGGGCCGAGGGGGGAGACCCCCAATTTCCTGTACCCATGGATTTGGGGGTCGCGCCTTTGCCGCTGCCCCCGCAACAGCCAGAGCCACACCGTCAACCCAAAGGCGCGGGCCATGTCGCGGCATGGCTTGCGGGAGGAATAGTGATGCTCTGCCTGATTGCTGTCGCCCTGTTTTCTTTCGGTCGGGGCGAGGACATACCCTCCACCCCGGCATCCGCTACCCCCGCATCCGCGATCCCGACGGCGAGTGGCCCGGCGGCGAGTGGTCGCGCGGCCACGCAATGGCTGGCGTTGGTGGACAAGGGGGATTGGAGTGGGAGCTGGCGGGCGTCGGGGACATTGTTCCAGTCGCAGGTGACGACACAGGGCTGGGCGTCGGTCATCGAACCTGTGCGTAAGCCGCTGGGCGCCGTCCTGTCCCGCACGTTGGGCAAGGTGACCAAGGCAACGTCGCTGCCCGGTGCGCCGACGGGGCACTATGAACTGCTGGAATATCGCACGACTTTCGCGAACAAGCCCGCCGCGGTCGAGACTATCGTGTTGGCGCAGCAGTCGTCCGGCTGGAAAGTGGTGGGCTACTTCATTCGATAGAAGGGGATGAGGTTAGATTGCCCGCCTTCGGCTTGCTGCGCTCGCAATGACGGTTCACGGAAAAATCATCCTGCTCTGGTGACGAGTCCAGGGCGGTTCGTTGCTCCGGCAACCCGGCTACGCGGGCGAACCATTGCGTCAGCCCATGGCTTTCAGGTGCGTCAGCCCATAGCTTTCAGGCCGGCGTCACTCCGCCCCGGCGGCGTCCAGCTTAGCCTGCGCGAAGGCGACCAGATTGCCCAGCGTTTCAAAGGTTTCCGCGTCGATGTCGTCATCGTCGATGAGGATGCCGAGGCGGTCCTCCATCTCCGTCAGGACGGTGGCGACGGCCATGCTGTCCAGTTCCGGCAGGGCGCCGAACAGGGGCGTGTCGGCGTCGAAGGCGGCGACGCGGTCCGGTGCGATGCCCAGCGCGTCGGCAAGGACCGATCGCACGGCGGAGTCTGCGGAAAGCCTGTGATCTGACATGAAACAGATGCCCCGATTCGTTGCGGATGCCCGCCTAGCCGCTGCTTTGTGGCGGGACAAGCGCGGAAACGATACGATATTTGCGTAAAGCGACGGTTGCCAATAGACGGCAAGGCCATGGTCCCCGACAGCCGCCCCCTCGACCATCTGCCGCTGGCCGGTGCGTCCGCCGATCCGGCGATCGCCCTGCCGCGCGGGGAGTCCATCGACTATGCCGGGCTGGAGTCGTGCACGGGCCGCCTTGCCGCATGGCTGCGCGCCCATTGTGCGCAATCGGGCGAGCGGGTGGCGAGCTGGCTGCCCAAGGGCGCGCTGGCCGCGATCCTGCCGCTGGCGGCGGCGCGGGCGGGGCTGGTCTATGTGCCGGTCAACCCGCTGCTCAAGCGGGCGCAGGTGGCGCATATCCTGAACGATAGCGGCGCGGCGCTGCTCATCACGCAGGCGAGCCGGGCGGCGTTGCTGGAGGCGGACGACTTGGCGGGCGCTGTCCTGATCGAGGAGCCTGTCGCCAGCGCGGCGATGGTGGACGAAGGGGCGAAGAGCCTGCCGCCCTCCGCCGCCGATCCCGCAGATGTGTGCGAGATACTCTACACCAGCGGCTCCACCGGGCGGCCCAAGGGCGTCATGCTGAGCCATGCGAACCTGTCGCTGGGCGCGGCGGCGGTGGCGGATTATCTGGACATGCGGCCCGACGACCGGACGTTGTGCGTGCTGCCGTTCAGTTTCGATTATGGGCAGAACCAGCTTTTCGCCACTTGGGCGGCGGGCGGATGCGCGGTGCCGTTCGACTATCTGCTGCCGCGCGACGTGGCGAAGGCGGTGGGGGCGCAGGGTATCACAACGCTGGCGGGGGTGCCGCCGCTGTGGGTGCAACTGCTGGACGTGGAATGGCCACAGGATGCGGCGGCGGGACTGCGGCGGCTCACCAATTCCGGCGGGGCGCTGACCCGGCCCATGGTGCGCCGCCTGCGCGAGCGGTTCGCCAACGCCGACCTTTATGCCATGTACGGCCTGACGGAGGCGTTCCGGTCCACCTATCTGCCACCCGCGCTGATCGACAGCCATCCCGACAGCATGGGCCGCGCCATCCCCCATGCGGAGATATTGGTCGTGCGCCCCGACGGCAGCCTGACCGATGCAGACGAGCCGGGCGAGCTGGTGCATTGCGGGCCGTTGGTGGCGCAGGGATATTGGCGGGACGCGGCGCGGACGGCGGAGCGGTTTCGCGCGGCGCCGCCGGCCTCCACCCATGGCGGCAGGGCGGTCTGGTCCGGCGACACGGTGCGGCGCGATGGGCAGGGGCTGCTCTATTTCGTCGGGCGGGACGATGCGATGATCAAGAGCGCGGGCAACCGCATCAGCCCCACGGAGATAGAGGAGGCCGCCGCCGCCGTCCCCGGCGTGGCGGAGGCGGTCGCGCTGGGCCTGCCCGACGCGCGTCTGGGGCAGGCGATCCGCCTCTATATCCGCGCGACGGGGGAGGAGAGCGAGGTGATCGCCGCCCTGCACGCATCGCTGCGCCGCGACCTGCCCAATTTCATGCAGCCGCGCGAGATCGTCGCGCTGGCCGATCTGCCCCGCAATCCCAATGGCAAGCTCGACCGGGTCGCGCTGGCCCAGATGGTGACGCCATGACCCAGAAGTCCAAGGCCATGGGGCCGATCCCGCCCGCCTATGCTGCGGAGGAGGGGATGCTGCTGATCGGGGGGCGGGGTGCGGCCGCGCTGGCGGACGAGGCGGGGGACACGCCGCTGTTCGCCTATGATGCGGCGATGCTGGACGCGCGGGTGGCGTCGCTGGCTGCCGTGCTGCCCGACCGCTGCGATATTCATTATGCGATGAAAGCGAACCCGTTCGCGCCGCTGCTGCGCCATATGGCCGGGCTGGTCGACGGGTTCGACATTGCGTCGGTGGGCGAGCTGGACCGGGCGCTGGCGGCGGGGGTGGACCCGGCGCACATCAGCTTTGCCGGGCCGGGCAAGCGCGATGCGGAACTGGCCGTGGCGCTGGAGCAGGGCGTCACCATCCATCTGGAGTCCGAGGGGGAGGCGCGCCGGCTGCTGGCGCTGGCCGGGCGGACGGGCCGCACCCCGCGCGTCGCCGTGCGGGTGAACCCGGATTTCGACCTGAAGGGGTCGGGGATGCGGATGGGCGGCGGGGCCAAGCCTTTTGGCGTCGATGCCGACCGCGCCGCCGACCTGGCCCGTGCGATGATCGACGCGGGCGCGGACTGGCGCGGCTGGCATATCTTTGCCGGGTCGCAGTCGCTGGACGGCGCGGCGATCATCGCCATGCAGGCGCAGACGGTGGCGCTGGCCGCCCGCCTCTCCGACGCGGTGGGCGCGGCCCCGCCGCTGGTCAATCTGGGCGGCGGGTTCGGCGTGCCCTATTTCCCCGGCGACACCGCCCTCGACATCGCGCCCATCGGCACGGCGCTGGGCGAGGCGATCGGGGCGGCGATTGCGGGAGAGGGGGCGATATTGGCGGACAGCCGTTTCGCGCTGGAACTGGGGCGCTGGTTGGTGGCGGAGGCGGGGGTCTATCTCACCCGCGTCATCGACGTGAAGCAGAGCCATGGCGAGACGTTCGCGGTCGTCGACGGGGGGCTGCACCACCAGCTCGCCGCCAGCGGCAATTTCGGCACGGTGGTCCGCCGCAACTATCCGGTCGCCATCGCCAACCGCTTTGGCCAGCCCGCCGCCGATCAGCCGGTCAGCGTCGTGGGGTGCCTGTGCACCCCGCTGGACCGGCTGGCCGATCAGGTGCTGCTGCCGCCGGTGAAGGAGGGCGATCTGGTCGCCATCTTCATGGCGGGTGCTTATGGCGCGAGCGCCAGCCCCGCGTCTTTCCTGGGTCATGAACCGGCGGTCCAGATGCTTGTGACCGGCGATGGCGACTATATCCTCGACTGATCCTTGATTATCGTTTTGCTGGCAATTGTGCAGCGTAACATGGCCCGGCCTTGCGATCCGTGCCGATCCGGTTCCTGTTCCTAACGCTATCTTCACCCTTTCGCGGCATAGCGGAAGCGTCGCTTTGTGCCCGATCCCTGCCGTTGAAACCGGCGCGGGGGCGGATTGGCAGGCGGCTTTGCGAGGAAGGGTTTGGTTGTGATGGTGAACAGGTGCATCGGCTCCACCATGCTGGCGGCGGCATTATTGCCCGCGCTGGCCGGTTGCAGCAGCGGCGTCACCGGCGGCGCGCAACTGCCCCCCGCCTCCTTCGTCTCGACCAATGAAGGGCCGGGCGAGGAATATGTGATCGGCCCGCTGGACGAGCTGACCGTGTTCGTGTGGCGCAACCCGGAACTGGGCGCAAAGGTGCAGGTGCGCCCCGACGGACGCATCACCACGCCGCTGATTACGGACATGCCGGCGGTGGGCAAGACGCCCGCCATGCTGGCCGACGACATCAAGCTCCAGCTCTCGCAATATATCGAGAATCCGCTGGTTTCGGTCATCGTCAACAATTTCTCCGGCACCTATTCGCAGCAGATCCGGGTGGTCGGCGCGACGGAAAAGCCGGCCTCGCTGCCCTATCGCGCGAACATGACGCTGCTCGACGCGATGATCGCGGTGGGCGGACTGTCGGAATATGCCGCGGGTAACCGGGCGCGGCTCGTCCGCTATGACCGGACCACGGGTAACCAGCGCGAATATCAGGTGCGTCTGGGCGACCTGCTCAAAAAGGGCGACAGCCGCGCCAATGTGCAACTGGCGCCGGGCGATGTGATCATCATCCCCGAAAGCCGCTTCTGACCCTCATCGCTGCCCGATCAACAGGATACCGAACCCGGCCATGACCAGCATCTACGAAGAGGTCCAGATCGCGATCCACGGCATATGGAGCCGTCGATGGCTGGCGCTGGCCGTGGCATGGGGCGTGGCGTTGCTGGGCTGGCTGGTCGTGTCGCTGATCCCCAACAGCTATGAGTCGCGCGCCCGCGTCTATATCGAGGCGCAGTCGATCCTGTCGCCCACGCCCGGCACCGCGCCGGTGGACCAGATGCAGCAGCTCGACCAGATCCGCCAGACGCTGACCAGCGTCGATAATCTGGTGCAGGTGGTCAAGGGCACGGACCTGGCCAAGACGGTGCAGACCGACCGCGACATCGGCGACAAGGTCAGCGCGCTGAAGGCCAATATCACCATCGTCTCCCAGCAGAACAACATGTTCGAGATCGCGGCGAAATCCGCCGACCGCAGCATGTCCGATCGGCAGAACGCCATCGTGTCGCAGCAGGTGGTCAACAAGCTGCTCGATATATTGGGGCAGGAGAATATGACCGGCGGCAAGGCGACGACCAGCCAGACGCTGCGTATCCTCGACGGCCAGATACAGGCGCGGGCGAAGGATCTGGCGAACGCGGAGCAGCGCCGGGTGGATTTCGAACAGAAGAATATCGGCATGTTGCCGGGCAGCGGCTCCATCGGCACGCGCATCGATCAGACGCGCGGCGAGCTGAGCCAGATCGAATCGCAGATCATGGCGGCACAGAGCGAACTGGCCGGGATCAACGGCCAGCTTGCCTCCACCCCGCAGACCATCGACGTGGGCGGCGGTGGCGGCACGGCGGGGGTCAGCCCGCTGGGACAGGCGATGGGCGAACTGGCGCAGGCGCGTGCGCGAGGCTGGACCGACAGCCATCCTGACGTGGTCGCCATCAAGCGCCAGATCGCCGCCCTGCGCGGCGCAGGCAGCGGCACGGGCAGCGCGGCGACGATGACCCGCACGCCCAACCCGGCCTATATCCAGCTTCGCTCCCTCCAGACGGAGAAGGGGGCTGCGCTGTCCGCCCTTCAGGCGCGGCGGGGCGACCTGGCCGGGCAGATGGGCGGCATGACGGCGAAGCAGGTGGAGGAGCCGGGCATCGCGGCGGAAGCCACACGGCTGGGCCGCGACTATGACGCCCTCAAGGCGCAATATGACAAGCTGGTCGCGGACCGGGAGGAAACCCGGCTGCGCGGCGACGTGCAGAGCGAGGCCGGCCTGTTCCGCGTCCGCCTGATCGACCCGCCGGGCCTGCCGTCCGCCCCCGCCAAGCCCAACCGGCCGCTGTTGCTGGTCGGCGTGCTGATCGCGGCCATCGGCGCGGGCTTGGGACTGGCCTTCGTGCTGGGCCAGTTGCAGACGACCTACGCCACGGCGGGCCGCCTGGAGCGCGCGACCGGCATCCCGGTCATGGGCGCGATCAGCGAGACATTGGGCGCGGCGGCCATCGCCAAGCGCCGCCGGATGCTGGGCATACTGGCCGGAGCGGGCGGTGGGCTGTTCGTCATGTGCCTGGCTCTGGTTGTGCTGGAATTCGTACAACGGGGAATGGCGGCATGAGCCGGGAGAAGACCATGGCCGACTTCAAGGGCGCAACCCGGACGGAGGGACCGTCGCTGATCGAGCGGGCGGCGGAAATCTATGATTTCAAAACGGCGTTGCGCCATGGTCCGGCGGCGGCGGTGGCTGCCCCGGTGGTGGTCCCTGTGGCTGCTGCGGTGACAGCGCCGGTGGCGGAGGCGAAGCCGATGGCGGCGGCTGCGGTGGCTCCGGCGGCGGTTGCCGCGCCCGCTCCGATCGCGCCGGTGGCCCGGACTGCGCCCAATCCCGATGCGGAATATCATGCGCTGGACCGCGCGGCGCTGCGCGAGGAGGGCTTTGTCGATCCCACAGGCGCGCCGACCAGTCTTTCGGAGGAGTTCCGCATCGTCAAGCGGCAGTTGCTGGGCGGCGTGTTCGCGCCCGATGCGGCCCCGCGCGACCGGCTGGTGCTGGTCAACAGCGCGCATCCGGGCGACGGCAAGACATGGCTGACCATCAACCTGGCCCTGTCGCTGTCGGCGGAGCAGGATAGCGAAGTGCTGCTGATCGACGGCGATTTCGGCAATCCGGCGCTGGCCCGCCGCCTTGGCCTGCCGGACGGGCCGGGCTTCATGGATGCGCTGGCCGATCCGTCGGTCGATGTCGCGGACCTGATCGTGCGGACCGACGTGCCGAACCTGTCGATCCTGCGCGCCGGGCGGCAATTGCATAACGATACGGAGATACTGGCGTCCGACCGGACCCGTGCGGTGCTGGACAGTCTGGTCGCGGGGCATCCGCGCCGCATCGTCCTGTTCGACTCGCCGCCCGCGCTGGCGGCGTCGGCGGCGTCGGAGCTGGCTCGCCATGTCGGCATGGTCCTGCTGGTCGTCCGCGCCGACCGCACCAGCGACGTGGCGCTGCGCGATGCGGTGCAACTGCTGTCCGCCTGCCCCAATATCCGTGCGGTGCTGAACGGCGTCAAATTCTCCTCCAGCGGTCGCCTGTTCGGCGCCTATTATGGAAAGCGCAGCTGATGCGGCCCCTCTCCCACACACATCTGGCCCATGCCCGCCTGCTCCTGACCGCCGCATCGCTGGCCGCGATGCTGGCCGCCGCGCCCGCGCAGGCGCAGCGCCGGACCGAGATAAACCCCTATCTGGGCATAGACCAGACGGCCGTGGCCGATCTGGGCGGCGGCGACCGGGACACGCTGACCTACACCAGCGTCATCGTGGGCGTGGACGCCAGCATCCAGAACCGGTCGACGGAGGTGCGCGCCAACCTGGCCTATCAGCACCAGTTCACATGGTCGGACAATGAGCCGAACAGCAGCGTCATCAGCGGCGTGGTCAGCGCCCGCACCAACCTGATCGGGCGCGCCCTGCAACTGGAGGGCGGCGTGCTGGCGACGCGGGTGCGGACCGACGGCTTTACCGGGGCGAACGGCAATCTGGCGAGCGCCGGGTCGAAGTCGCAAATCTACTCCGCCTATGTCGGTCCGACCTTCACGTCGAAGATCGGCGATCTGGACGTGAACGCGGCCTATCGCCTCGGCTACAACCGGCTGGAGGATGGGCTGGACAGCGGGCTTTCCGGGGGCCTGTCGGGTGGCGGCGTGCCGCTCGACAGCTTCTCCGAAAGCTGGACCCATGTCGCCACGGCGTCGGTGGGGATGCAGCCGGGCGTGATCCTGCCGGTCGGCTGGGCCGTCGGTGTCGGCTACAACCGCGAGGACGCCAGCCAGTTGTCGCAGCGGTATGAGGATAAATGGGGCAAGCTGGACCTGACGCTGCCCGTTACCGGCGACCTTGCGGTCATCGGCGGCGTCGGCTATCAGGCGATCGAGATCAGCAACAAGGATGCGCTGCGCGATGGCAACGGCGCGCCGGTGCGCGACCGCGACGGCCGGTTCGTGACCGACGCCAACAGCCCGCGCCTCCTGTCCTACGACAATAGCGAGCTGATCTGGGACGTGGGCATATTGTGGCGGCCCAGCCGCCGCACATCGCTGTCGCTGACGGTCGGGCATCGGTACGGGTCGGAGAGCGTGCGGGGCAGCCTGAGCTGGCAGCCGGACGAACGCAGTTCGCTGACCGTCAGCCTGTATGACAGCGTGGACAGCTTCGGCCGGGCGCTGAGCGGCAACCTGGCCAACCTGCCCGACGATTTCATCGTCACGCGCAACCCGTTCAGCGGCGACATCAACGGCTGCGCCTTCGGGCAGGGCGGCGATGCCTGCTTCAGCGACACGTTGAGCGGCATCCGCACCGCCAATTACCGCAACCGCGGCGTTTCGGCGAGCTATGCCCATACCGCCGGACCATGGCGCTATGGCATCGGCGTCGGTTATTCGCAGCGCAAGTTCCTGGGCAACGACCCGGTGTTCGCGCGGGTCAATGGCCTGTCGGACGAGAATTATTTTGCCGCCGCCGCGCTGGGCTATGCGCTGGACGACCAGTCGGGGATCGACGTGAACGTCTATGCCAACCAGTTCAAGTCCGGCATTTCGGGCGTGGCCGACGTGTTCAACGCGGGCGCGTACCTTAGCTATCACCGCCGGATCACGCGCAGGCTGAATGGCCATGCGTCGGTCGGCGTCGATCATGTGAAGGCGCAGGGGGTGGACAGCGTTCTCACCGGCCTCGCCCAGATCGGCCTGCGCTACAGTTTCTGATGATGTGCCGCCTCCGGGCGGCGCATGGAATATATGGGCCGCCTTTGCGGCGGCACATGGGAGTATCGACCAATGTACGACCAGTTTTATGGCTTTTCGGGGCGTCCCTTCCAGCTCACGCCGGACCCGGCTTTCTATTTCGAGAGCGGGACGCATCGCAAGGCCATGTCCTACCTCGGCTATGGGCTGGCGCAGGGGGAGGGCTTCATCGTCATCACCGGCGACATCGGCGCGGGCAAGACGACGCTGGTCGGGCATCTGATGGCGACCATCGACCCCCGGCGGCTGACGGCGGTGCAGCTTGTCTCCACGCAGGTCGGCGGCGACGATGTGCTGCGCCTCGCCGCGCAGAATTTCGGCATTGCGAGCGAGGGCGTAGATAAGGCGACGTTGCTGGCGCGGGTCGAGGCGTTCCTCCAGGATAAGGCGCGGGCGGGCAAGCGGTCGCTGCTGATCGTGGACGAGGCGCAGAACCTGTCCACCGCCGCGCTGGAGGAGTTGCGGATGCTCTCCAACTTCCAGCTGGGCGGGCAGTCGTTGTTGCAGATATTCCTGCTGGGCCAGCCGGAGTTTCGCGAGGTTATCAGTGGGGAGGCGCGGCTGGAGCAGTTGCGCCAGCGCGTGATCGCCACCCACCACCTCGACCCGATGCAGCCGCAGGAGGTTGCCCCCTATATCGAGCATCGCCTGGGCCTGGTCGGCTGGACGGGCAATCCGCGCTTTACGCCGGACGCGTACCAGATGCTGGCGGCGGCCAGCGCGGGCGTGCCGCGCCGGCTGAACGCGCTGGTCAGTCGGGTGTTGCTGCTGGGCGCGATCGACCGGCTGGACATCATCGACCGCCGCGTGATCGAGGCGGTGCTGGCGGACAGCGGGTCGATGGAGGCGGAGCCGGTGGCTGTGCCGGCTTTTGAGTCCGTGGCTGTCGCGGTGGCTGTGTCTGAGCCGGTCGTTGCCGTGGAGCCGGTCGTGCGGGACGTCGAGGCGCCGGTTGCGGTTGTCGAGACGGAGCAGGACAGCGAGCCGGAGCGGGACGTGGCGTCGGAAGCTGTCGCCGCGCTGGATACGCCGGTCGAGGACGAGGAACTGGTGCTGGACGTGTCCACCGTCCGGGACGAGCCTGTGGCCGAGACCATCTCCGCCGACGAACTGCACGCCATCCGGGCGGAGGTGCGCGCCCTCAACGCCGCGCTGGCGGATGTGCAGGCGGGCGTTCAGGCGGGCGGGGCGCTGGTCCCGGCGCGGATCGAGTTGATCGAGGCGCGGCTCGCCGCCGTCGAGCAGCGCGCGCAGGAGCAGGACGAAGTGCTGCGCCGCATCCTCGCCAAGCTGATCGAATGGGCGGAGCGCGACGAGCGCAACGGTCCTTTCGCCCATCGTGCGGCCTGACGGCGGCGTTGAGATGAAGACAGGGCGCGGCTTGCGCCATAGGATGCCATGCCATCATGCGTAGCCCCTCCCATCCTGCCTGCGCCCCCGCCAACGCCCTGACCGTCGATGTCGAGGACTGGTTTCAGGTGGGCGCGTTCGAGCGGACCATCGGTCGCGACCAGTGGGACGGGTGCGTCCACCGGTTCGAGGGCAATACCGACCGGGTGCTGGACCTGTTCGCGCGGGCGAAGGTCAGCGGCACCTTCTTCATCCTGGGCTGGGTGGCGGAGCGCGCGCCCGCGCTGATCCGCCGTATCGCGGATGCGGGGCATGAGGTGGCGAGCCATGGCTATGACCATGCCCGTGTCTTCACGCTGGACGCGGAGGGGTTTCGCGCCGACCTGCGCCGGTCGCGCGGGCTGCTGGAGGATGCGGGCGGGCAGGCCGTCATCGCCTATCGCGCGCCCAGCTTCTCCATCGACCGGCGCAATCCCTGGGCGCATCGGGTGCTGGCGGAGGAAGGCTATGCCTATTCCAGCAGCGTCGCGCCGATCGCGCATGACCATTATGGCTGGCCGGACGCGCCGCGCTTTGCCTATCGCCCGCTGGCCGATGCCGATCTGGTCGAGGTGCCGGTGACGACTGCGCTGGTCGCGGGGCGGCGGATCTCCGCGGCGGGGGGCGGTTTCTTTCGCCTGCTGCCCTATGCGGTCAGTCGCTGGGCGGTGGCGCAGGTCAACCGCGCGGGGCAGCCCGCCATGACCTATTTCCACCCGTGGGAGATAGACATGGGGCAGCCGCGCATCGCGGAGGCTCCGCTGAAATCACGGCTGCGCCATTACACTAATATCGCGCGTATGGAGGCCAAGCTGGAACGGCTGATCGGAGATTTCCGCTGGGGGCGGATGGACGCGATGGTCGCGGGCCTGCGCCAGGGCGGCATAGAGCATTGGCATGGGGGAGGCGCGGCATGATGCCGACACTGGATTTCGGCGTGGATACCCGCGTCAGCGTCGCGGTGGTCAGCCCGCAGGATACAGCGGCGGTGGCGCAGATCGAGGCGTTCGTCGCCCGCCGGTCGGACACCACGCCCTTTCACCGGCCCGCCTGGGTCGATGCGGTGGCGCGGGGTGCGGGGCAGCAGTCGGCCTATATCGTCGCGCGCGGGCCTGATGGCGCGATCCGTGGTTTCCTGCCGCTCAACATCATCCACAGCCCCCTGTTCGGTCGGGCGCTGGTGTCGAGCGGCTTTGCGGTCGATGGCGGCATCGTGGCGGATGAGCCGGCCACGGCGCGGCTGATCGCGGAGGCGGCGGTCGCGCTGGCCGCCCGGCATAGCTGCCCGACCGTCGAGTTGCGCGGCGGCGCGGCGCCCGGTCCAAAATGGACGGTGCGCAGCGGGGCCTACCTCAACTTTGCCCGGCCGCTGGAGCAGGATGCGGAGGCGCAATTGCTCTCCATCCCCAAAAAGCATCGGGCGGAGGTGCGCAAGGGGCTGACGAACGGTTTCGGGATCGAGATCGGCACCGGCGACCGGCTGCGCGACATCCATTATGCGCTGTACCGGCGCAGCGTGCATAATCTGGGTACGCCAGTCTTTCCCCGTGCGCTGTTCGAGGAGGTGCTGGACGCCTTTGGCGACCAGGCCAATATCCTGCTGGTCAAGGATGGCGATACGCCGCTGTCGGCGGTCATCAGCCTCTATCATCGCGGCGCGTGTATGCCCTATTGGCATGGTGCGGACCTGAACGCGCGCAAGGCGCGGTCGAACGAAGTGCTGTATTTCAACCTGATGCTGCATGCCATGGAGCGGGGATGCGACATCTTCGACTTTGGCCGGTCGAAGGTTGGGACCGGCCCTGCGCTGTGGAAGAAGACATGGGGGTTCGAGGCGGACCCGCTGGACTATTTCGTCCATGCGGCGGCCGGGCATGAGGCGCGCGACGTCAATCCGCTGTCCCCGCAATATCGCCGCAAGGTGGAATTGTGGAAGCGGCTGCCCGCGCCCATCGCCGACCGCATCGGCCCGTGGATCGCGCGGGGTCTGGGCTGAACCCGATGGCAAAGGGTGAAGCGGAACGGGCAGGCGCGCGCGCGGAAGGGCTGGGGGAAATCCTGTTCATCGCGCACCGCGTCCCCTATCCGCCGGATCGGGGTGACAAGATCCGGTCCTATCATGAACTGCGCCATCTCGCCCGTCTGGCCCCGGTGCATCTGGCCGCGCTGGCGGACGATCCGCGTGACCTGCACCATGGCGAGGCGCTGTCCGCGCTGACCGCCAGCCATTGCGTGCGTCCCCGCACCCTGTCGCGCCCGCGCGCGGCGGTGGAGGGGCTGCTGCGCCGCGAACCCATGTCGGTGGCGCTGTTCCGGGACCGGGGCCTGCGCGGCTATGTCGAGCGTATCGTGGCGACCCGGCCGCTGGCGGCGGTGTTCGTCTATTCGGGCAACATGGCCCCCTATGTCCCCACCGCCCTGGATGCGGACACGCGGTTCGTGATGGACCTGTGCGATGTGGATTCGGCCAAGTTCGCCGCCTATGGCGCGGCGGGCGGCGGCGTGATGGGATGGATCAACCGGCGCGAGGGCAGGCTGCTCGGCGCGCTGGAGGTGGCGGTGGCGAAGCGGGCCGACGCCGCGCTGTTCATCAGCCGGGCGGAGGCGGATGTCTTTGCCACGCTGGACGGAGCGGACGGGAGCGGCGTGTCCGTGGTGGGCAATGGCGTCGACCTGGACGCCTTCGACCCCGCGCAGCCGCGCGCTGTACCGGCGGCGCTGGCGGCGGTGCAGGGGCCAAGGATCGTCTTCACCGGCCAGATGGACTATCGCCCCAATATCGAGGCGGTGACGGATTTCGCGGCCCACGCCCTGCCCATCGTGCGGCAGCGCCATCCCGATGCGCAGTTCGTGATCGTGGGCCGCAATCCCGCCGATGCCGTGCGCGCGCTGGCGGACAGTCCGGGCGTGATGGTGACGGGCGAGGTCGACGACACGCGCGCCTGGCTGGCCGCCGCCGATGTGGTGGTGGCCCCGCTGCGGCTGGCGCGGGGCGTGCAGAACAAGGTGCTGGAGGCGATGGCGATGGCCCGCCCGATGGTGGTGTCGACCGCCGCGGCGGAAGGCATCGACGCGGAGCATGGCCGGGATTTCCTGATCGCGGCGGATGCGGAGGAGGAGGGGCGGCTGGTCGCGGATCTGCTGTCCAACCCCGCCCGCGCGGCGGCGCTGGGGCAGGCCGGGCGCGCGCGGGTGGAGGCGCGCTATAGCTGGGATGCGGCCCTTGCGCCGCTGACCGGGCTGGTGTTCGGCGATGGCGGCTGAGGCCCGGCTGGGCACGACCGAATGGATGACGCCCGCGCGGTTCGGCGGGCTGGGCGTGTGGCCCCGCCACCTGTTGCTGCTGGGTGCGATGGCGGGGCTGCTGCTGTGGCTGTGCCGGGCCGATATGCTGGCCATCATCGACATCTGGGCGCGGACCGGCGCGTTCCACCATTGTTTCCTGATCCCGCCGATCATCGGCTGGCTGGTGTGGCAGCGGCGATCCGTGCTGGCGATGCTGACCCCGGAATATGCGATGTCCGGCGTGCTGCTGGCCGGGGTGGGCGCGCTGCTGTGGCTGGCGGGAGCGGCGGCCTATGTCGCGCTGTTCCGGCAGGCGGGGCTGGTGATCGCGGGGCAGGGGCTGGTGATCGCGCTGTTGGGCGTGCCGGTCGCGCGGGCGCTGGCCTTTCCGCTGGTCTTCGCGCTGTTCCTGATCCCGGCGGGCAGCGAGTTCGAGCCGATCCTGCAACTGGTCACGGCGGACATCGCCGTCGCCCTGCTGCATGGCGTCGGCACACCGGCGGTGCTGGAGGGCGTGTTCATCGAAACCCCCGCCGGGCTGTTCCGCGTGGCGGAGGCGTGCAGTGGCACCGCTTTCCTGCTCGCCATGGCCGCCTATGCGATGCTGGTCGCGGCGATGTGCTTCACCCGCTGGCGGCGGCGTATCCTCTTTCTGGCGGCGGCGATGCTGGCGGCGCTGCTGACCAACGGCATCCGGGCGTTCGGCATCATGGAACTGGCGAACCGGACCAGCATCCATAACCCGATCGTGCAGGACCATGTCCTGTATGGCTGGCTGTTGTTCGCGCTGGTGCTGGGCCTGTTGATGGCGGGCGCGTCGCGCTGGTTCGACCGCGATCCCGATGCGCCCCCCGCCGATGCGCGGACGTTGCAGGGCGTGGGTCGGGGCGAGAGCGGGGGGCGGGTCGTCGTGCCCGCGCTGCTGCTGGCGCTGTTGCTGCCCCGATTGTGGCTGGTCGCGACGGCGCCGGTGGAGGCGCAGATCCCGCCGCCCGTCGCGCCGTCGGTGCCGGGCTGGCATGTCCTTCCTGGCAGCTTTGCGGGCGAGTGGCGGCCGCATTTCGCGGGGGCGACCTGGATCGGGCAGTGGCGCTATGCGCGCGGAGCGGCGACGGTCGACCTGGCGGTGGTGCTGTTCGACCGGCAGGAGGAAGGGCGCGAACTGGTCGGTTTCGGGCAGGGGGCGGTCGCGCCGGAGGATGTGTGGGCGCATATGGCCAATGCGGCGGCCCCGGCGAACGGACAAGGCGAGTGGCTGCGCGGACCGGGTGGGCGGGCGCGCTATGTGGCGAGCTGGTATCTGGTCGGCGGCGCCGTCACCGGCAACCGGGTCGATGCGAAGCTGGCGGCGGTGCGTGCCCGGCTGACCGGCGGCGGCCATGGCGCGGCGGCGATCCTGCTGTCCGCCCCCGGCGGCGAGGATGCGGCGCGGGCGAGCGGCGATTTTCTGCGGGCGGCGGGGTCGGTGCAGGAAATGGCTGACCGCGCGCGCAGGATGCGGTAACGCCCCGGTATGTGCGGGATTGCGGGAATATTCCATCTGGAGATGGCCAAGCCGGTCGAGGAGAGCCGCGTGCGCGCGATGCTCGTCCCCATGGCGCATCGGGGGCCTGACGGATCGGGCGTGTGGACCGCGCCGGGGGTGGGGCTGGGCCATTTGCGCCTGTCCATCATCGACCTGGCAGGCGGGGCGCAGCCGATGGCGACCGACGATGGTCAGATCGTCGTCACCTTCAACGGTGAAATCTATAATTTCGCGGAGGTTCGCGCCGAGCTGGAGGAAAAGGGGCACCGCTTTGTCTCCCACAGCGATACCGAGGTCATCCTGCACGGCTGGCGCCAGTGGGGCGAGCGGTGCGTCGATCATTTCGTCGGCATGTTCGCCTTTGCCCTGCACGACCGGGCCACCCAGTCGCTGTGGCTGGTGCGCGACCGGCTGGGCGTCAAGCCGCTGCATTATGCACAACTGTATGACGGCAGCCTGATCTTCGCGAGCGAGATGAAGGGCATTCTGGCCCACCCCATGATGCGGCGTGAGCCGGACCTGAGCGCGGTCGAGGATTATCTGGCCTTTGGCTATGTCCCCGACGACGCCAGCATCGTGAAGGGCGTGCAGAAGCTAGGCGCGGGCGAGACGCTGCTGGCCGTGCGGGGCAAGCCGCTGGGCCGTCCGCGCCGCTATTGGGATGTCAGCTTCGCGGACCGGCACAGCGGTTCGCCCGCCGCGCTGGAGGAGGAGCTGGTCCACCTGCTGCGCCAGTCGGTGCGGTCGCGCATGGTGGCGGATGTGCCGCTGGGCGCGTTCCTGTCGGGCGGGGTGGACAGCAGCACGGTGGTCGCCTTCATGGCGGAAAATTCGCGGGAGGCGGTGCGGACCTGCACCATCGGCTTTGACGACAAGGCGGTGGACGAGACGAGCCATGCCGACCTGATCGCCCGCCGATACGCCACCGACCATCGGGTGCGGATCGTGTCGCCGGACGATTATCCGCTGATCGACACGCTCACCACCCATTTCGACGAGCCGTTCGCGGATGTCTCCGCGCTGCCCACCTATCGCGTGTGCCAACTGGCGCGGGAGCAGGTGACGGTGGCGCTGAGTGGCGACGGCGCGGACGAGGCGTTCGCCGGATACCGCCGCCACAAATTCCAGCATCGCGAGGAGGGGATACGATCGCTGATCCCCGGTGCGATTCGCGGGCCGTTGCTGGGCACGCTGGGCAATCTCTATCCCAAGGCCGACTGGCTGCCGCGCCCGCTGCGCGCCAAGTCCACGCTGCTGGGCCTCGCGATGGACGGTGCGGAAGCCTATGCCCATTCGGTCAGCGTCACCCGGCCGCCGATGCGCGCGCGGCTGTGGGCGGACGAGCATCGCGCGGCGCTCAGCGGCTATCGGGCGGAGGATCGCTATATCAAGGCGATGCGCGATGCGCCCGCGCGCGACGCCATCGACCGCGCCCAATATGCGGACATCCGCATCTGGCTGCCCGGCGACATCCTCACCAAGACCGACCGGATGAGCATGGCGGTGAGCCTGGAGGCGCGCGAGCCGCTGCTGGATCACCGGCTGATCGAATTTGCCGCGAAACTGCCGGTCAACCAGCGCATCCGGGGGCAGAATGGCAAATATCTGTTGAAGAAGGCGATGGAGCCGATGTTGCCGACCTCCATCCTCTATCGCCAGAAGCAGGGGTTCGTGACCCCGGTGTCGGCGTGGTTCCGTGGTCCGCTGGCGGCGGAAGCGCGGGCGGTGGCGGGCGGATCGGCGCTGGCGCGGACCGGCTGGTTCGACATGACGCGGGTGGCGAACATCGCGGAGCAGCATCGGTCGGGCCTCCACAATCATGGACGGCTGCTCTGGCAGTTGCTGATGCTGGATCGGTCGGTCGAACGGCTGTTCGGAACCCGGTAACGCCTTTTGGAGCCTGTTTCGCAATGCGCCTTTGGTGCAGCCGCCCTTCACCGTCACCCGACCCTGCATGGAAGGCGGATGGGGATAAGGGCTGGTGCAGCAACAGAAATATGCACTTGCGCACATTTCGGGATAGAACTCTTAACGGCCCTGTAATGACTCGCCCGCTATGCTGTCGGCATAATAAGCAAAGCTTACGGGATCGCGCATGGCCATTGGAATCAAGGAGCAGCTCCGCCTCGCGGCGCTGCACAGCTATCATGTGCTCGACACACGGCCGGAGCCGTTTTTCGACGACATGGTCCGGGATCTGGCCCGTGTTGCGCGCGTCCCCATATCGCTGATCTCGCTGGTCGATGCCGACCGCCAGTGGTTCAAGGCCCGCACCGGCCTGAGCGCGACCGAGACGGAGCGGCGCATTTCCTTCTGCACCTTTGCGGTTGAACGGGACGAGGATTTCCTGATCGTGCCGGATGCCGCGCGCGATCCGCGCTTTGCCGACAGTCCGCTGGTGACGGGCGCGCCGCATATCCGATTTTACGCGGGGCGCGTGCTCAAGACGCCGCTGGGCCAGAATATCGGCACCATCAACATCATCGACACGCGCCCCCGGCAGGAGTTGAGCGAGTCGATCAAGGATAGGATGACCGCCTATAGCCAGCAGATCATCGCGACGTTCGACCGGCACCGGGCCGACCGCATCTTTACCGAGGCGCGGCGCACGTCGCAGGGCAATGATCCGGCGGGCGGTGCCCGGCAATATATCGGCGGCGCGCGCAGCCTGCGGTGAGACGCGTCACTCCGGGTAGATGGCCCCGGTGAAATAGAGGCCGTCCGGCGGGGCGTTGAGGCCCAGCCGCCCGCGATCCTGTGCGGCCAGTGCATCGCGCACATCCTCCGGCGTCCAGCGGCCCATGCCGACCAGCGCAAGGCAGCCGACCATCGAGCGGACCTGATGATGCAGGAAGCTGCGCGCGGCGGCGTGGACGATGATCCGCGCGCCGTCTCGTCCATCGGCCCGCACCACGTCCAGCCGGTCCAGCGTCTTCACCGGGCTTTCCGCCTGGCAATGGGCGGAGCGGAAGGTGGTGAAGTCGTGCAGGCCGACGAGATGCTGCGCGGCTTGCTGCATCGCGTCCGCGTCGAGCGGCTGGGGCACGCGCCACACCAGCCCCTTCTCAAAGGTCGCGGGCGCCCGGCGGCTGAGGATATGATATTCGTAGCGGCGGCCGAGACAGGAAAAGCGGGCGTGCCAGTCGTCCGCCACCACCACGCAATCGAGAATGGCGACGGGGGCGGGACGCAGTTTTGCGTTGACCGCCTCCATCAGGCGAAAGGGCGTGATGTCCCGCTCCACATCGGCATGGGCGCGCATGGCGGTGGCGTGGACGCCCGCATCGGTGCGGCCCGCCGCGTTCACGACCGGGCGGACCCCGGTGACGGCGGCGATGGCCTCCTCCACGGCCTGCTGCACGGAGGGGCCATGGGCCTGCCGTTGCCAGCCCATGAAGGGCCGACCGTCAAATTCGATCAGGAAGGCGAAGCGGGTCATGCGGGGCGGGTCATGCCGGGTCGACGGCGGTTCCGGGCGCGACGGCAAAGCCGCGCAGCATGTCGGCCAGCGGCATCGCGCCCTTGCCCGCGCGCTGCACCAGCGTCGGGCGGACGCTGCCGTCCCCGCAGGCGATCAGGAGGCGGTCGTCGAGGATGGTGCCGGTGGCACCGCTCACCGTATCCGGCTCGGCGGCCAATATCTTGATCCGCTCGCCGCCGATGGACAGCCAGGCGCCGGGCATGGGGTTGAAGGCGCGGACCTGCCGCTCCACGTCCAAGGCGGAGCGGGTGAAGTCGAGGCGGCTCTCCGCCTTCTCGATCTTGCTGGCGTAGGTCACGCCCTCTTCGGGTTGGACCTCCGCCGGGAATGCTTCGATGTCGGCCAGCACCCGGACCATCAGGTCGGCCCCGGCGCGGGCGATTGCGTCGGTCAGGTCGCCCGCCGTCCTACCCTCCACTGGGGTCCGCCAGATGGCGCGCATCGGCCCGGTGTCGAGGCCCGCCTCCATCTGCATGATGGTCACGCCCGTTTCCGCATCGCCCGCCAGTATCGCCCGCTGCACCGGTGCGGCCCCGCGCCAGCGCGGCAGGATCGAGCCATGGACGTTGAGGCAGCCGAGCCGGGGCCGGGCCAGAATAGCCTTGGGCAGGATCAGGCCATAGGCGGCGACGACCGCCACATCCGCGTCCAGCGCGGCGAAGGCGGCCAGTTCGCCCTCCCCGCGCAGGGAGGTGGGGGTACGTATGCGCAGGCCCAGCGCCTCCGCACGGGCATGGACGGGGGTGGGGCGATCCGCCTTGCCGCGCCCGGCGGGGCGGGGCGGCTGGCTGAAGACCGCGACAATCTGATGCCCAGCGTCGACCAGCGCGTCGAGCGTGGGGATGGCAAAATCGGGGGTGCCCATGAAGATGATCCGCATGCCGCCCTCTCACCCCTTGCGGGGGCGGCGCGCAAGTCTTTATTGGTGGGGCATGGCCTCTCCTGAAATTGAAGCGCTCACGACGGCGCTGGCCCGGCTGCCCGGCCTGGGTCCACGATCCGCACGCCGCGCCGTGCTGCACCTGTTGCGGCGGCGGGAGGGCGCGCTGGTGCCGCTGCTCGATGCGCTGGCGGCGGTGAACGAGCGGATGCGGACCTGCCATGTCTGCGGCAATGTCGATACGTCCGACCCCTGCGGCATCTGCGCCGATCCGCGCCGCGACGCGCGGTCGCTGTGCGTGGTGGAGGATGTGGCGGACCTGTGGGCGCTGGAGCGGTCGCGGCTGTTTCCGGGGCGTTTCCATGTGCTGGGCGGGCGACTGTCCGCGCTGGACGGGGTGCGGCCGGAAGATTTGTCCATTGCCGGGCTGGTGGCGCGGGTCGCGGCGGGCGGCGTGGACGAGGTGGTGCTGGCGATGAACGCCACCCTCGAGGGGCAGACGACGGCCCATTATATCGCCGAGCGGCTGGAGACCTATCCGCTGCGCATCACCCAATTGGCGCATGGCCTGCCGGTCGGCGGGGAGCTGGATTATCTGGACGAGGGGACGCTGGCGCAGGCGCTGCGCGCGCGGCGGCCGGTCGCCTGACACTCCCTGTCCTGCCGTGTTGGTAGGAAATGGCCTTCGGTCGCGGCGGCAAGTGTCTAGACCGCCACGATTTTTCCGCGAACCGGGCCAGTACGGGGCAGGCGTTGGGTCGTTTCGTGCCGGGCCGATCTTGTAAAAATCGGCCATATCCTGTATTTATGGGACCATATGGCAATTCTTCCGATCCTCGAAGCGCCCGATCCGCGGCTGCGTACCATCTCCTCCCCGGTGGAGGAGATTGACGATGATTTGCAGCGTCTGATCGACGACATGTTCGAGACGATGTACGACGCGCCGGGCATCGGCCTCGCCGCGATCCAGATCGGCGTGCCCAAGCGGTTGCTGGTGATGGACCTGCAGGAACCGGAATCGGAGGAGGAGGATGCTCCGCCGGTCCGCAAGCCGCTGGTCTTCATCAACCCGCGCATCCTCGACGGTTCGGCGGACCTCAGCGTCTATAACGAAGGCTGCCTGTCGGTGCCGGAGCAGTTCGCGGAGGTCGAGCGCCCCGCCAGCGTGCGGGCAAGCTGGATGGACCGGGATGGCCGCATCCATGAGGAGACGCTGGAGGGCCTGCTGGCCACCTGCCTCCAGCATGAGATGGACCATCTGGAGGGCATACTCTTCATCGACCATCTCTCGCGGCTGAAGCGCGACATGGTCCTGAAAAAACTGGCGAAGGCGCGCAAGGCGGCCTGAGCCCCCCGATCATCGGTGCACGGCCTCTTTCCGGGTTTCCGGCCGGCACCCTGTTCCATGAGCCCGCTGATAGGGAGTATCCTATGGCGTGGCTCGTCCTCGGCATTGCTGTCGTTACCGAAATCCTGTGGGTGCTGAGCCTGAAATGGGCGGGCGTGCAGAAGGGGTGGGCGGCGTCGCTGGTGCCCATCACGCTCAGCTTCATCAATATGGGCTTGCTGGCGGTCGCGATGCGCGACCTGCCGACGGGAACGGCCTATGCGGTGTGGACCGGGCTGGGCGCGGTCGGCGTGGTGATCTGCGGCGCATGGCTGTTCGGGGACAGGCTGTCGGTCCCGCAACTGGTCTTCATGGGCATGATCGTGGTGGGCGTGGTCGGCGCGAAGCTGACGGCGCCGGTCTGAGCAATATTCGGCAGGGGGTGGCTATGGGTGATCCGGTCATCTGAACCGGGTATCGCGGCCCTGTTTTCGTCTTTCCCACAGCCGATTGCATCGCAGCCGATGCGGGGCTTCGGTTCCTACGCCGGGCCGTCCTTGCCGAAAAAGGCGAGGGTGGGCGCGAAGGCGGCAAGGTCGATCCCCGCGCCCGCCGCGCTGGCGGCCACCGTCGCCACATCCTTGGACACGAAGGGCCAGGATCGGGCGAGCGCGGCATCGACCGGGACGCCGGAGCGGAACAGGTTCAGCGCATAGCTGTCCCCGCTGCATCCCGTCAGGATGGGCACGATGTCGGCAATCGCGAACCCCTGTCCCTCAGCAACCTCCAGCAGGGCGGCGGCATTTTTGAGGTTGGTGGCGAAGAGCAGGTTGTTGAGCAGCTTGATCGTCTGGCCATGTCCCAACGGCCCGACATGGTGGATTCGGCTGGCATAGCTGGCGATCAGGGGGCGTGCCCGCTCCACGGCATCGGCTTCCCCGCCGACCATGGCGGTCAGATCTCCGGCGAGGACGGTGTGCGGACCGCCGCTGAATGTGGCGTCGATGACCATGACCCCGGCGGGCGCCCGCGCGCCAATCTCCCGCGCCAGATCGGGCGAGCCGGTGGTGTGGATGGCGAGGATGCTGCCGGGGACCATCGCCGCCAGCGCGCCGTCATCGAACAGGACGGAGCGGACCTGCGCATCGTCGAACAGGCAAAGGGCAAGGATGTCGCTGGCCGTCGCCAGTGCACCATGGTCGGCCACGGAGGCCGCGCCCGCCGCCCTGACCGCATCCAGCCCGGCACCGCGCGCGAACACCGTCATATCCAGTCCCGCGCCGAGCGCGCGCAGCACCATGTTGGCGCCGATGGCGCCCAGGCCGATCCAGCCGATCCGCATATCCCTCTCCCGCTTCCTTCAGCCTCTCCGCCCGGTCAGGCGTCGATCGCGTCTTCCTCGACGCTGGCGGCCCGTTCCTGGATGAAGGCGAAGCGGTGGGCGGGGTTGGTGCCCATCAGCCGGTCGACCAGATCGCGTACGCCGGCCCGGTCCTCATATTCCTGCGGCAGGGTGATGCGGATCATGCTGCGCGTCTTGGGGTCCATGGTGGTTTCGCGGAGTTGCATGGGGTTCATCTCGCCCAGCCCCTTGAAGCGGCTGACCTCGACCTTCTTGCCCTTGAACTCCTTGGCCATCAATTGTTCGCGGTGCGCGTCGTCGCGGGCGTAGAGGCTCTTGCCCCCCGCCACGATGCGATAGAGCGGCGGCTGGGCGAGGTAGAGGTGGCCGCGCCGGACCAGTTCCGGCATCTCCTGAAAGAAGAAGGTCATCAGCAGCGTGGCGATATGCGCGCCGTCCACGTCGGCGTCGGTCATGATGACGACCCGCTCGTACCGCAGCAGGTCGGGGTTGCAGTCCTTGCGGCTGCCACAGCCGAGCGCCTGGATCAGGTCGGCGACCTCCAGATTGGCGGAAATCTTGGCGCTGGTGGCGGAGGCGACGTTCAATATCTTGCCGCGGATCGGCAGGATCGCCTGCGTCTTGCGCTCGCGCGCCTGCTTGGCCGATCCGCCTGCGCTGTCGCCCTCCACGATGAAGATTTCCGTGCCCTCCGGCGAATCGGTCGAGCAGTCGGTCAGCTTGCCGGGCAGGCGCAGCTTGCGCCCCGATGTCGCGGTCTTGCGCTTGACGTCACGCTCCGCCTTGCGGCGCAGGCGCTCGTCCATGCGATCCATGACATAGGCGAGCAGCGCCTTGCCCCGGTCCATACTGTCGGCCAGATAATGGTCGAAATGATCGCGCACCGCATTTTCGACGAGGCGCGCGGCCTCCGGCGAGGTCAGCCGGTCCTTCGTCTGGCTCTGGAACTGCGGGTCGCGGATGAAGACGGAGAGCATCACCTCGACGCCCACCATGATATCCTCCGCCTGAATATCCTTGGCGCGCTTTTGCCCGGCCAGGTCGCCGAACGCGCGGATACCCTTGGTCAGGGCGGCGCGCAGGCCCTGCTCATGCGTGCCGCCGTCGGGGGTCGGGATGGTGTTGCAATACCAGCTGAACGATCCGTCCGACCAGAGCGGCCAGGCGATCGCCCATTCCACCCGGCCCGCATTGTCGGGGAAGGCGTGGGTGCCGCGAAAAAACTCCGCCGTGGCGCATTCGCGCGTGCCGACCTGTTCCTTCAGATGATCGGCCAGGCCGCCGGGGAACTGGAACACCGCCTCCGCAGGCGTGTCGTCGGTGATGATCGACGGGTCGCAGCGCCAGCGGATTTCGACGCCGGCAAACAGATAGGCCTTTGACCGGGCCAGCTTGTGCAGGCGCGCCGGCTTGAACAGCAGGTTACCGAAAATCTCCGTATCCGGTTCGAAGCGGACGGTGGTGCCGCGCCGGTTGGGGGCGGCGCCGACCTTCTCCACCGGGCCGAGCGACAGGCCGCGCGAGAAGCTCTGGCGATAGAGTTCCTTGTTGCGGGCGACCTCGACCTCGGTCTTGACCGACAGGGCGTTGACCACGCTGATGCCGACGCCGTGCAGGCCGCCGCTGGTCTGATAGGCCTTGTCGGAGAATTTTCCGCCAGAATGGAGCGTGGTGAGGATCACCTCCAGCGCCGACTGGCCGGGATATTTGGGATGGGGGTCGACGGGGATGCCGCGGCCATTGTCGGTGATGGTCAGACGGTTGCCCGCCTCCAGCGTCACCTCGATCCGGGTGGCGAAACCGGCGACGGCCTCGTCCATCGCATTGTCGAGCACTTCGGCGGCGAGATGGTGCAGCGCCCGCTCGTCCGTGCCGCCGATATACATGCCGGGACGGCGCCGGACCGGCTCCAGCCCCTCCAGCACCTCGATGGCGGATGCGTCATACGCCTGTGCGGCGGCCTGGTTGGCTTCGGCAAAAAGATCTTCGGACATGGGGGGGACTATAGGGGGGTGGGGAGGCATCCGGCAAGCGGCGGGGGCCTGTGCGCGCGATTTCCTGCTTCGAGCGGTACGGCTGTTGGGAGAGGGGCTGTTGCAGCGGGGAGTGGGGAGCCGTTGCTCCTGTGCCTCAGGGCAAGAACGGCCTTTCGACAGGCTCAGGGCGAATGGGGGAGGGGAAGGCGCGTGTGCTTCCTCCCTTTGTCGTCGTTGCGATCGCAGTCAGCCCGATCCCGTCCAGCCCAAAGAAAAAACCGCCCGGATCGACCGACCCGGACGGCTTGACATCGTCAGCGGACCCGCGGGCCGCCGAAGGGCAGCGGCGGGGGCGGGCGGCGGGTGCCGCGCGGCAACTGGGCCTGATAAGCGCGGCCGCAATGTTCGACGCAATAGGGGAAACCGGGGTTCACCTTGACGCCGCAGAAGTGGAAGTCCGGCTCGCCCGGATGACCGATCGGCCATTTGCAGATCTTCTCCGTCAGATCGAGCAGGCTGGTCTTGTCCGCAATCTCCGCGCTGGGTTTGGCGGGCACCAGACGGCGCGGCGGCGCGGGCGGGATAGGCTGCTGCTGCTCGCCCGGTCCCTGACGCAGGAAGCCGCCGGGGCCGACCGAGATGATGCGCGGCTGTGGCGGGGGAGGCGGCGCGTCGGACGCGTCCACGGCGGGCGCAGGCGCCGCAGCCGCAGCTGGGGGTGGAGCGGGTCGGGCGACGGGCGCAGCCGATGTCGAGAAGGGCGGGGGCGTCGCGACGCTGGGCCTTGCGGGCGCTTCGGCCACCACCGGCGCGGGGGCAGGGGCGGGCGCCGGGGCAGGCGCAGCCTCGGCCGCCGGCTTGCGTGCCGCCGCTGCCTTGGCGCCCGAATCGGCGGCCTTCACCGGCGAAGGGCGCGCCTGGAGGCCCAGACGGTGCGCCTTGCCGATCACGGCATTGCGGCTGACGCCACCCAGTTCCTCGGCAATCTGGCTTGCGGTCATGCCGCGTTCCCACATGGTCTTGAGCTGATCGATACGCTCAGTTGTCCACGCCATGCTCGCTCCTTCTGATATAGCGCCGCGCATATGGGTGTTCGGCGGCAAAAGGTCAAATGGACTCGGCGGAAATGGGGCATCGGCCCTTGCCGACGACCCGCCTTCCACGATAGGCGACGATCATGACCGATACGCCCCCTTCGCACCCCGCGCCGCCCGATCGCCCCGGCCTGATCGCCCATGAGCCGGGCGTGCCCGTCATCCGGTCCGTCAACTGGGCCGGAACCCGCGCGCTCTACGCCAAGGAAGTGCGCCGTTTCCTGAAGGTGCAGTTGCAGACCATCTGGGGACCGAGCGTCACGACATTGCTCTATCTGCTGATCTTCGTGCTGGCGCTGGGCGGCGCGCAACGGACCGTGCTGGGCGTGCCCTTTGCGGATTTCGTCGCGCCGGGCCTGATCGCGATGGCGATGATCCAGGCGACCTTCGCCAACGCCAGCTTCTCACTGCTCAGCGGCAAGATGCAGGGGACTATCGTCGACTATCTGATGCCGCCGCTGTCCACGGGCGAACTGATCCTGGCGCTGGTCAGTGCGGCGGTCACGCGCGCGGTGCTGGTCGGGCTGGCGCTGTGGCTGGTCATGGCGCTGTGGCCGGGCGTCCATGTCATGCCGCGCCATCCCTGGGCGATCCTGTGGTTCGGGCTGCTGGGGTCGGCTTTCGTCGCCTTTCTGGGCATATTGACGTCGGTGTGGGCGGAGAAGTTCGACCATAGCGCCGCCGTCACCAATTTCGTGATCGGTCCCCTGTCGCTCTTGTCCGGCACCTTCTACGCCATCGACCGGTTGCCGCCGCTGTTCCACGCGATCAGCCACGCCAACCCGTTCTTCTATGTGATTTCGGGCTTTCGCTATGGTTTCCTGTCGGCGGCGGACACGGCGGTGGGGCGCGGCGCGATCATCCTGCTGGCGGCGACGGTGGCGCTGGGCAGCCTGACCTATGTGGTCCTGAAGAGCGGCTGGCGGATCAAGCCCTGACGCACGACAAGGCTCGCCATGCCGGGGCGGGTCGTCAGTGCCAGCGTTCGCCGCGCATCCGATAGCTGCCGTCGGCCTGCTTCTTGAAGAAATGGCCGATGGCGGGATGGTTCACCGGCCCGCCGGTCGCGTCCTCCACCAGATTCTGCTGGCTGACATAGGCGATATAGCTGCCCTCCTCATTCTCCGCGAAGAGGTGGTAATAGGGCTGGGCGCGGGCGGGGCGGACATCCTCCGGGATGGACTCATACCATTGTTCGCTGTTCGCAAAGGCGGGGTCGACATCGAACACCAGTCCCCGGAACCCGTAGAGGCGGTGCGCGACCACGTCGCCGATCCGAAAGAGCGCATGCGCGACCAGCGGCGCATCGGCAATGGAAGGGGGCAGGGAGGAACGGTCATAGAGTATGTCCATGGCCCTCATGTAGTGCACCGCAGCACGGGTGCAAGAAAAATGCCGTGATCCCGCTTTTCGCCCATCATCCCCGCTTGGCAAAGCCGATATCATTCGTTAGTGGGCCTTCCTCACGACCATGGTCGCACATCAAGGTGCGGCATCCCGAACGGGAATTCTGCGGAGAGATGGCAGAGTGGTCGAATGCACCGCACTCGAAATGCGGCATGCCGGCAACGGCATCCAGGGTTCGAATCCCTGTCTCTCCGCCACTTCCCTTTTCCGGAATGAGCCTTGCTGATGAGCGCGGCTGGACGACCTGCCATTCCATCGAAAGAGGGTTAATTTACCATCATAGGTGGTTAACCAGTTGGATTTGCGCCATCGGCACAACCTAATGTTTCTCCGAGGATTTTCGATCGTTGCATGGGGTGCCCCGCCGGATTGGCTGCGCCTGCCCCATGCCACGATAGCCGGAGAAATGAGCATGTGGCCCCAGTTGATGGCGCGCGCTAAGCGCAGCATGTACAATCACCTGTGCCGGGGCATATTCGCCACGCCGCCGATTGTCGCCCGTCAGGACGGCGTCGTCATCTTCTCGATGATCGGCACGGCGGTGATGATCCCCTATATGATCGCCATCAAGTCGCTCCATCATCATCTGCAACGCGGACGGGTGGTCGTGATGGACGATGGGACGCTGACCGATGCGGACCGGCTGCTGCTGCGCCATCATCTCGACAGTCCGCAAATCCTGTCGCTGAAGGATGTGGACGTTGGGCCGTGTCCGCGCGGCGGGACGTGGGAGCGGTTGCTGACCATCCTCGACATGGCGGCTGATGAGTATGTGATCCAGCTCGATAGCGACACCGTCACCCTCGGTCCCGTGCCGCATGTGCTGGAAGCCATCGACGCGAACCGGAGCTTTACCCTGCTAGGCGCGGAAACGCCGGTGCAGGAGATATTGCCGGTCGACATCTTCACCCGCCGCTTCTTCCCCGGCGGAGAGCCTGCGGCGGAGGACTTCACCGGCCACATTCAGGGAGCGACCGAATCCGTCCTGACCCGCATGGCCGTCCCCGGCCTCGACCGTCCGCGCTATGTGCGCGGCTGTTCCGGCTTCACCGGCTTTGCACGGGGCAGTGACCGGCGGCTGGCCACGGCCTTCTCCCAGACGGCCAGCGCCGTGCTGGGCGTGAAGCGGTGGCATGAATGGGGGACGGAGCAGGTGACGTCCAGTTTCGTCATCGCCAACAGCGACAATGCCATGGTGCTGCCACCCGCCCTCTATGAGAATTATTGGGGCACTGCACCGGCGGCGGATGCGCGCTTCCTGCATTTCATCGGGACATATCGCTGGCATGCGTGGGAATATCAGCAACATTGCCTGTCGGCGATCCGCGACCTGAAGGCAGGTGGCGCGCTGGACCAGTCCGTGCGCGGCGAACCGGAGCAGGCCCGCGCGGCCTGATTTCGGGTGTTAATGCGCCCGACCGGCTGATTGAGACGCGAAAGGCTGGAATAGTGCTTGCGCCGCCGGGGCAGCATACCTAAGGCCCTCTTCGGATCGGGGAGTAGCGCAGTCTGGTAGCGCGCCTGCTTTGGGAGCAGGATGTCGCAGGTTCGAATCCTGTCTCCCCGACCACTTATCTCCATCCTGACCAGTAACCAGTTGAAAACCGGCCTTTTTCTAAGGAGGCGGGTAATTGGTTGCGAATCCTTTCGCGCAATTGTGCCAGAGATTGTGCCAGCCGCTGTGTTCGCGCCTGTGCCCGCCATGCCAGCGGGAGCGCGCATGGCCACCAACATTTACCCCCGCGGCACCACGCAATGGTGGCGCCGTTCGGTCCACTTTGTTGCCGTCCTTAACGATCCTATAACCATCCGGATGTCGCTGAAAACGCGATGCCCGCGCGAGGCTCGAGCCCGTGCCGGGTATCTCGAGATGGAGATGAAGGTTGTGGAAACGACGATCGTCGAGGAACTGAGGACGCGGATCGCGCCGGACGATATGCGTGCGGTCTACCGCACCGCGTTCGAGGCGACGCTCGACCGCTATATCGTCCAGCAGGCAGCGACCCCATTCCGAGCGGAGGCCCATGCGGCGATAAATCTCACCTATGCGCGCTATTTCACGCTGATGGCCTCCACGCCCACGGCGCCCGAGGCCGATGAGGATCTGCGAGATCAGCTCGCGGCCAGTGGGCTCTCGCCCAAGGACGCGGACGCACTGTTCGTTACGGTGGCGAGACACAATGGCGCCTCGCCAATCGGCCATAACTATCTGGCGGGCTATCTTCGATCCGCCGGGATCAAGCCCACCGAGGACAATCTGCGCGCGATGTCGCGGGTGGCGGCGGCGGCTTATCGTAACGCCTGCCTTGCCGCAACCGAAGGACTGGACCTGCCCAATCCCGAAGCCCAGGTCTGGCCGCTGCCCAGCGTGCTGCGCAAGCTGCTCGAGCTGCCCGGTGGTGAAACCGAACAGGCGAAGCCCCCACCACAGGAACCGGAGACAGTGCTGGATCCCGCCCCTATCCCAATTACGCCGGCTGCGCCTGCGCCAGCGGGGTTGGGTAGAAAAATCGACGTTTCGTTGTCGACCCTTGCAGCGACCTGCCTGCAACGGAAGATCGATGATCGCGAGTGGCGCGAGGAACGCCGCCGTGACATCGATGCAGCGGTGAACCTGTTTCTTGAAGCGAGGGGCGACCTCATGCTGTCGGAAATTGACCAGCAGGCATGTAGCGCGATGACCGCGCTCTTTCCGCGCCTGCCCACTCGCTATGGCCACATCCGCGAGGACATCGAGGGCGGCATAGCTGCCGTCATCGAACGCGGTGACGCCCTCCGCGCGCTCTGGAAGCAGGATCCGGTCAAGGCTGAGCGCGAACTGCTGCCCACCGTGGGCATCAGTGACATCACGCACAACAAGCACCTGACCTGGCTGAGCGCCCTGTTCAAGTTCGCAGACGCCAACGGCTATGTCACACCCGACGTCGATCTCGGCAAACTGCGCCGCAAGGTGAAAAAGAAAAAGGGCGGCAAGCGCCTGCCTTGGGCGGAGGCTGATCTGCGGACCCTCATTTCTGGGCCGGTGTGGACGGGATGCAAGGGGTTGTGGAACCGCCTGGTGGCTGGCGACCTCGTTTTCCACGACGGGATGTATTGGGGCTTGCCGCTGGTCATCTGCACGGGCGGCCGGTCCGAGGAGCCGGCCGGGCTGATGCTGGCGGACATATTCGAGGATGCCCCGATCCCTTACTTCCACTTCCGTGACAACGCCTATCGCTTGCTGAAAAACGACCAGTCCGATCGCAAGGTGCCGATCGCCCCGGCGCTGATCCGGCTTGGCTTTCTCGACCACGTCCGTGCAATGCGCGAGTTGGGTCACGAGTTGCTGTTCCCCGAATTCTACAATCCTAAGGCCAGCATGAGCTTCGACCATAACTTCTACGACAAGGTGTTCGAGCCACTGCGCGCCTTTCATTTTCCAACCGGAACCAGCCAGAAGCGCGGGCGCAAGGACGTCGATGTCCACTCGATCCGGACCCGCGTCGCATCGTTCTGGCGCGACCGAAAGTTCGATCCGGGTTTGCGCCAGTATCTGTTAGGCCACGTGCCTGACGGCGAGACGGCCGCGAGCTATGAGGACGAACCGGGCCTCGACCTGCTGCTGCCGCTGGTCAACACGTTGGGCGATCTGTTGCCGGAGCTGCCGGTCATGCCGCTGCGCCTGCGCCCGTCCGAATGGCAGAAGTTCGGTTCGATCCGGGGACGGCCGGCGAAATAGCACGTTGGGCCGCTAACGCCCTGCCGATCGCGCCGCCGCCATAGCGGCGGCGATAGCGCGCCTGGTCGCCTCGGACGTTTCGGGAGCCGACGAGCTATCAAGGGGCGTCGGCAACGCGGGTTGCTGTGACTCGACCATCGGCGGCTTGGCAGCAATCGTAGCCCCGGGAGGCGCGACCGCTGCGGAGCGTTGCCGCTCGATCATCAGCGCTTGCTGACGCAGTGCTGCAGCATCACGGCGGCAATCGACCAGCAATGCGCGTTCATCAGTAAGGCGATCGTCGAGCAGGCCGAGATACCCTGTAGCGGCCACGACCAGCCGCTGGGACTCTTCGCGCTCGGATGGCCGACCGGCTGCGGGGTCGGCGTCGAACGCCTGGACGAGTTGACGGTTGGCTTGGCGGACATGCGCCGCTCGCGACCGCACCCGCTCTATTCCATGGTGAACGCGGAAGGCGATATCGTCCAGTTGCGCCGCCGTATGCAGGTTGTCGCGCAGCATGTTCGCCTCCTGCTCGACCGCCTCGGTCCCCTTGATCCTGCGACGCGAGCGCCGGTAGCGCTCGATCCGTTCTTCGGCATCTGCCAGCGCCTGACGGTGAAGCGCATCACCCTGCGCCATGATCGCCTTCCACTGGCGGAGTTCATTTGCGGTTCCGATCTTGGTCCTCTCGCCCCGGGTTTCGGCCGCCGCCTGGCTGGTGCCGAGATGCTCTTGCGGATCGGCAATGATGCCCATTTCGGTATAGCGACGCGGATCGAGCCGCCTCTCAACGCCTGCGCGCGCCAGATGATGATTGGTGATCGCCGCCAGTTCCTCGCGCAGGGTCTTGATCCACGTCTTGTCGGTTATCCCGTCGACCTTCTTCTGTTTTATAGGGGTCGCCTTGCCATTGGTGCGTCCTCGCTTCGGCGTGACGACGGTGAAGTCCCACATGCCGGGCTCGAGCCCAACCGTCTTGAACCCGCGGTTTTCGAGGTTGGCGATATCGGTTTCGGTGATGCGGCGACACGGTCGATCGTAATAGATCAGGTGGAAATGCCAATTCTTCTCGTTGTTGTGATGATCCGGCGCATGCATCACCGCCACAAAGGGCATTTTGCGCCGTTCGAATATCGCCGAGAATTCGCGGACGATCGTGAACCGCTCTCCTTCATCGAGCTCGTCTGGCAGTTCGCCGACGACACGATACTGGATGCGGCCCTTGCGTCCGTCGTGAAATGCGGCGAACGGCGTCGACCCGGACGTCTTGTTGGCCGTGGTCGGCTTAACCCAGCCGGGCTGCTTGTCGAGGAACGCGCGCATCGCTTTGCCGGAGGGAATGTCGAAGCGGATCGGCTCGTGCGGCGTATTCGTGCCCAGCGCCTCCCGGAGTTCGGCGGGGCAGTCCGGATGGATCGAGACTTTCGCCCAGAACGCCGGGCGGTCGTTGACCCGCAACGACATCTGGTCGTTGCTGGCGACCGCCTCGTGCTGCTCGACCAGCGACCAGAACCGGGCCCGCTGTTCATCGTCCGGATCGATGTTTGTGATGAGCGCCCGCGTGCCGTCCGGCTGGATCGCCACCGCCTCCGTGCGACCGATGTAGCGATCATGGTCTGGTGCCTCCCCCGCGCTGGCCAGCACGGCTATTCCGCCTGGGCTATGGCTTTGAGGAAGCGACGACGCATCTGGCAGTCGGTGAACGGCCGACCCGGATACCATGGATAGATCTTGAGCGCCGGGCAGGTGACCATGGGATCCCCGTCCTTGACGTACCAGATCGCGCCGGGACAACAGCCACAGACCGGCATCGGAGTCGGCATCTTCTCTGGCTCCGTATACCACAGATCCCGGAGCACCGGGCTGAGGTCCGGCGAGGTCGTCCACCAGTCCTCGGGCAATCCACGGATCGAACCCGAGGTATCGGTGCCAGTCGTATTCATGGTCTTTCTCCAGGTTGGTGATGCGTGACGATGTGGTCGTGATGCCGGTGGCGTGATGCTGATCGATGCCGATAGCTGGCATCAGGACGGCGGCCGCTATGTCCATGCCGACCGCAGGTTCGATCGACGCGACCGCCACCTCCCGTTCAACGTACCGGGCATGCGCACGAGCAGCGCCAGGGCGGTTGCGCAGGCCGCTCTCGTTCATCTCGTGCGTGACCTTGCTGATCGCGCGGTGCTGAATGTGGAAAGAGGTAGCCCCGGCCGTATTGGTCAGCCGATAGGATCGCGTGACCGGCCGGTTAAACTGAACGGCGCGATCCTGTTGCTGCCCCTCCGCCCGCTGGATAAGGCTGGCGCGGCGGCGGCGCCATCGCTTGACGCCCAGCGTATCCTCGGGATCGACATCCTCAATCCCGTCGCGAATACGCACTAGCTTCGAAAAAGCACGCTCCGCGCGCGCGACGGCGCGGTCAAAGCCGTCCTGCTTCATATGATACCTCTTTGGTAAGCCAATCCGATCACGGCAGTTTTTGGGATCGTCGCACGTGATCAGACAGTCCGGAGCATAAGTCAGAAATGAACATGGATCATGACTTACGCAGGTGGATGCTCGGCTGCTTGTGGCATGCCCGCGTTCTTCATCGGCTGCACCCGCCAGCCGATCGCACAGCAGTTTGGGCTCCTGCCCAAACTGCGGTAGTGCGCCTGAAAACATTGCCGGGCCAATGCCCTGTCACTGCGCTGGCAGTGATTGCCCGCCAACCCGCTTCGTCCTCTGTAGCAATGCAGCAGCATTGCCGAGAGATTGAGCGGGTCGGCGTTTTCCATCCCCGGCAGAAATGAAGCTACCGGCAAGGCAATCACAGGTTGCCGCTCTCGAGCAGGGTGGCGACCTTGCGCAATCCCAGCGGCGTGAAGCCGGCATTTCTGACCGCAGTCATGATCCGCGTGCACCGGAGATTTTCGGCGAGCGCCGCGTCGCTCGTCTGTTGGATCACGTTGACCGAGAAGCCGGGCATCTCGACCGGGCGTTCGTGTCGGTTCAGAATGGCTGGGACCGGACCGAGAAGATCGAGCACGGGCGGCTGGACCGCGAACCTGCGTATCCACTCCGCGACCTGAACGGCTGCAAGGCCAAACCCCGCCGGCGGATGCGTCACGGCCGTCGCCATCGTCTGTCCAGGCTGGCGGATATAGGCCTGGAAGCCGGGACGAAGTTGTCCGACCTCGACAACGTCGGTGCCTTCCAGCGTGCCACTGAATGCGCGCGAGCCGTCACGGTTGACCTTGACGAAGAGCTTCTCGAACCCCTCGATCTTCGGCGCAAGCGCCTTAATCGCCTCGACTGCGCCGAGCTTGTTGGTTGACACCGGTAAGCACGCGACTGTGCGATAGCCCGCCTCTGCATAGACGGTGCGCATGGCCGGAAGCCGGTCCACGATCTCGCGCTGGGACGCGAGACTGTTCGCGCCCAGATCGAGGATGACATGCGCGTGGCTGGTCGCCGCGAGGATGTCGCGCGCCTTGATCGCGTCAACACCCCAGCCGACGACCTTGGCATTATCGTCGGCGACCTTCGCGGCTTGGTTGCCAGCGTCGCCGTCGAGCATAATGACGGATTCCCCGGCAAGCTGCAGCAGTGCCTGGATCATCTGCGCTAACAGCGTCTTGCCTTCCCCGCCCGCGTTGCTGACGATGACGATGAAGAGGAGCCTGATGAGATTGTTCATGGCAGCCTCCTCAGAAATCGCTGGGATTGCGGTCGTCGACAAAGCGGCACCGCGCCCCCTGTGCTTGATTGTTGACGTCAGCGACGCTGGGCAGCATCGGCGACGCAGCGACCAGCCCGAAGGGAGTGCCGGCATTCGGCCAACCGTGCCGATCGAGATAGCGGACTGCCGCGCGGAAGCTGCTGTAGCCCTTGCCAACCGGATGCCCAGCGCGGCGCAACGTGCGATAGATGGCGTTTAGCGGCTGGCCGGCATCCCTCGCAGCCATTATGTTAGCCGCGTTGGCTTTGACCGCCGCTCGGACGGGGCTGTTGCGCTCCCGCTCATCCGCGACATCGTCGATAAAACTCATCGTCATTCTCCTGCTGGCGCCGCTACGTTGCGGCGCGAATGCTGCGACAGTGCAGCAGCAGCAGTTCTGGGACAGATGCCCCACCGTTGCGCGTTAGTCGTAATTCTATTATTCTATGACTTTCGCGCAGCATGGAGGTGGGTGATGACAAAGAAGAAGGACGGTCGACCGCCCCGCTGCCTCTCGGCTTGGCGGACGCTTCAGGCGCAGGGTGAGCTTGTGGCTCGCTTCCCCGCCGTGACGATGTTGATCGACACCTTGGCCGGGAACTTCGATGCCGATCATGTGGACACAGCGTTGGCCAACGCCATCGATAGCGTGAAGGCCGCAGGCGGTCGAAGCCGCGAGGCTTTGGCGGCTTGCGCCTCGGTCGAGGAGCGCCAGTTACATGCCGCAGCTGAGGTTGAGCGGATCGCGCAGGATCGACACGCGCTGGCGAAGCTGGCTGCGACAGTGAGCGCGGAACTCGACAGCGCCACTGCGGATTTAGCGGATGCCGAGATCCGGCTGCGTCGCGCTATGCTGGAGGGCAATCCGGCAGACCGCTACGAACGCGATCTGGTCAGGAAGCTGCGCGCGGCTGGCGTGACCGACAGGCTGGCGCGCGAATTCAACCCCGCCCACGTAACCCGCATCAAGGAAGCGCTGGACGGTGCACCTGCGCCCCGTGCCCCGAGGCCTCGCCCTATGCGTCGGAAGGCGGACGTCGCGCTGGCCTGGAGCGCCGACAATCGATGGGGTTCGGTCTTAGAGGCGGCGGCCGAGCATTACCGGTTCGATCGACGACCCATAACGTCAGGCGCGGTGGACGTAAATGCATTGCGACAGTGCGGACTTCCCCCCGATACCGATCTGGCCGCATTCGGCGACCCGCACCTGATCGGTCGGTTCGAGGCGGCTCCTGATGCACGCGCGCGCGCAAGAGCCTGTTGGGATATCTGTGCGAAGTGGATAGCGGAAAACATCGTTGATGACGTCGGCTCCGGCGTTGCCATCATGCGTGAGCGGGCCTGGACATTTCTCTTCGGCGTCCAGCACGGTTTCGCGCACCAGATCAAAAAGCTCGATCGCGTGACATTCCCTTCACCTTGGACGCTGAACGAATATGTGGTCGCGCAGCCGCGTGACTGAGCGTGAGCGTGAGCGTGGTGTCCTCGGCGTCGAACGGCTGGATGACCAGCTCCGATACGGCTTCCTCAATCTCGACGGCATGCATTGCAATCGGCACCCGACATTCGGCGCCCCCATCACAACCAGGGTTTGGTGGGCGGGGTGAGATTCGTCACCCCGCCCGGATGTTACGCTGCTTCGCCCAGCCACGGCGCTAGGGCCGGGATACGACTGGCGGCTTGCGCCTGCTGCTCCTCGAACAGTGATTGCCGATGGTGGCGGAGCGCAGGGACATAGCCAGCGGCGGGATGCCGCTCGATCACGTCACGAAGGATGCGGTCGACTACGACCCCGATCTCCGTTCGGCCATCGTGCATCTGGCGCCAGTGGGCGAACATGAGCGCGGTCGAAATTACATCGCATTCGCACGCCTCCCGCACCGCTTTCCAGTTCCTGGCATAGATCAGCCGAGCGATGGCGAAAGGCGCGGCGGTGATTTTTCCGGGCAGGTTCAGCGCGGCGAGCACCTCGGCCTGATGGATCGGCTTCATCTTGAAGCCGCCCGTCACGACCTGCTGAAGGTCGAGATGGCGCGCGTCCCTGCTGTAGCCGAATGCCAACCAGCGCCATGCGGTCGGCAGCGTCAGGCCCAATCGCATGACGGCCATTCGGATCATGCATAAATCATGCATGGCGCCGCCCCACGAAATTATTTCCGCGCCCGGGTTTTGGCACAGAAGGTCGAGCAGTCCCTGCATCATGCCCAATTCGTCAAAAACAGCGGCGCTCCAGGTCTCGAAGCTCGTCATGCCGATGCCGCCGTCCGGGTGCTCGATCATCACCATGGCGGAGATAGTCACGATGCTCTGGAAGGGCCAGCGGGGCGTCTGCAACGGATCCTCGCTGCGCTTGTAGTTGCGCCGGGAGGGCTGGCCCCGTTGCGGTCTCCAGCGCTCCATCACCTGATAACGGCGGTGGCCGACGTCATCAAGCACGGCGCTCTCGAGGTCGAGAACGATGTATTTGCGGGGCTTCTGGTCGATAGGCGTGTTGGTGTATTTCATGGTGTGTCCTTGAATTTGGTGTCTCGGCTGCGGCGAGATCAGGCGAACCTGATGACGGTTTCCACGGGCGTGGGGGCCGGCGGTGTCCAGCGACCGCCGCGCTGCACGATGGCGTTGCCCTCCAGCATAACGTCGTCGAGCCCGGCGGCCACCACTCGGATCCGCTCCATTGCCCGGCGCCTCCCTAACGCCAGCCGCCGACCGGGCATTCCGCGCCGACGCTCCAGATACAGCCGCTCGTTGAGGACGAAATGCTCGTCTTGGTATTCGGACAGAACCACTATCGGCGTCGTATCATCGGCGGCGTAGAAGGTGCAGTTTCGGATGATATCGACAACCATCGGTCCGCGCAGGGCCAGGACGTAGTCGGTCGGCAATTCCTGCGCGACGGATGCCCAGGCGCCATAGACCATATCGCGACCAGCGGTCTCTGCCAGTCGACCGAGGTCCATGCCGATCTGGATATCGACGGGACCGCCGGCCGACCATGCGATGGTGTGGCAGGCCGGAGCGGTGAGCGGATAGCCCATCTCCTGCCTGATCGCCAGCATGTGGTTCTGCATCATCAATTTGGTAAGCGTCATGCTATTTCCTTCCTTGCGTTCGGCGTGGTCGCCGGAGCCATTTTTCCACTCATCTGTGGGGCTCATTTCATCTGCCTGAGATCGAAGGGCGTGCGGCGCGGAGCGGCACGCCGTTGCACTTCAGCGATGCCGCTCGCGCCATGTGACGGCGGCGGTGCGCGGCGCTGGCCCATGGGGCATGACCTCGCGGTTCAGCCACAGTGTTTCCGCCTCGCAATTCTCTGCGGACACCTCGATCCACCACACCCTGGCGGACGGATCCCAGCGATATCCCCGACCTTTCAGCAGGTGCCGCATGGAGAACGGCGCACCCGTGGCCTCGACGCTGATCGTCGTCCGCTCCGCAGCATCGAGCAACGCCCCGATGGCCGTGCGGTCGTCTGGCAGGCGATAGGCGAGCAGGTGGACGAGGCTCAAAACATCCGCCATCGCCCGATGACCATCGTTGAAGAAGCCGATGTTCATCAGCAGATGCCCAAGAGCCCTGCCATCCAGCCCGGCCTTGGCTCGCCAGTCGATATCTCGGCAACTGCACACCCATGCAGCGTTCGCCGTGGCTGGCAGCAACTGACGGAGAAAGGCCGCGTCGAAGCGGCAGTTGTGCGCTACGAGGACGTCTGCTTCGCCCAGCGCGCGCTGAAGAAGATCCAAGTCGAGGGACTTCCCGGCCACGTCAGCGTCCGTGATGCCGGTCAGCCGAGTGATCTCAGCGGGAATTGGCATGCCGGGATCCGACAGCCCTTGCCCAGAACGCACGATGCTGACGATCTCGCCGTAAACGTCCACTTCCAGCACGACATAGGCAATGTCGATGATCTGGTCGTGGAGCGGATCAACGCCGGTGGTTTCTACATCTACAACGCCGACCTTGCGGAGCGGCGCCTGCGGATTGCGTGTGAGGGAGATATCTTCAAGTCGGCCCACACGCCGCACGACACGGATATCCCAGTCGTCATGCGTGGAAGACGCGGTGATGTCGTCACCGTCGGAAGCGTTCAGTCTGTTCATGGTCGATACTCCTGTTGGATCGACCGAGACGAGGGTTCCTTTTCCCCTCCACTATCTCGATCACAGGAGCCGCACCGGGGACGGTTTTCCATCGATGGTGCATGGCGATGGGGACAGAGGCCGCTAAATCAGATCAGGCGTCGAATTCTGGCCGATTTCGGTCTATCCGGTTACTGGCGGGTAGGCACGGATAGCTGGCCATCCGGTATTACGCCCTGACACCATACAACGGGATCGATAGCGGCCGGTCGGCCCTTTACCATTTGTGTACGTCGGCCTTCAAAATACTGCGGGCGTATCTGGCGGGGTTGCACCGGCCACCTAGATGGGTTGCACCACAACAAAACTTGACGGAACAAGCGGTCCAGCGTCTATCGGACGATGCCGGCCCGCTCGGGCCGGAATTCATAAATACTGGGGAAATTGTTCGTGCTCACCGGCGAGATACGCGGCCAGATCAACAAGCTGCGCGACGCGCTCTGGTCCGGCGGGGTGTCAAATCCGCTGACCGGCGTCGAACAGATCACCTACCTCCTCTTCGCCAAACGCATCGACGAGATCCAGACCCGCGAAGAGGCAAAGGCGACTGCGCTCAAGCGCCCGCTCGCTCGCAGCGTCTTTCCCGAGGGCAAGGATGGCCTCGACACGCCCGGCTTCCGCGACGGCGGCTGCCCTTATGAACTGATGCGCTGGTCGAAGTTCAAGAACGAGGCGCCCGAGCGCATGTACGAGATCGTCGCCGATCACGTCATGCCCTTCCTCCGTACACTCGGCGGGTCGGAGAGTGTCATGGCCAGTCATATGAAGGGCGCCCGCCTAGCCTTCACCAAGCCCGCTCTGCTGGACAAGCTGGTGCAGGGACTGGACGAGATACCGATGGACGACCGCGACACAAAGGGCGACGTCTACGAATATCTGCTCTCCATGATCTCCAGCGCGGGCGAGAACGGCCAGTTCCGCACGCCGCGCCACATTATCGACCTGATGGTGCGCCTGATGAACCCCGGCCCGGACGACACTGTCTGCGATCCCGCCTGCGGCACCGCCGGCTTCCTGATGATGGCGGCCGAGCATGTGCGGCGCGAGCATCCCGGCGTCTTCTACGACGCCGCCTCGCGCCAGCATTTCGAGACGAAGGCGTTCACCGGCTTCGACTTTGACGAGACCATGCTCCGCATCGCCGCGATGAACATGATGCTGCACGGCATCGAGGAGCCGCGCATCGAATATCGCGACAGCCTGGCCGAGGGCGCGGGCGAAGACAGCGGGCATTACAGCCTGATCCTGGCCAACCCTCCCTTTGCCGGCAGCCTGGACAATGAAAGCTGTTCCAAGGATCTGCTGAAAGTCGTCAACACGAAGAAGACCGAGTTGCTGTTCCTGGCCCTGTTCATGCGCCTGCTTTCCACCGGCGGACGCGCGGCGGTGATCGTCCCAGACGGCGTGCTGTTCGGATCGCAGAAGGCGTTCAAGACCATGCGTAAGACGCTGGTCGACGAGCATCGGCTGGAGGCGGTAATCTCCCTTCCGTCCGGCACTTTCCGCCCCTATGCCGGTGTCTCCACCGCGATCCTGATCTTCACCAAGACCGGGCGCGGCGGCACTGATACGGTCTGGTATTATGACGTGCAGGCGGACGGCTGGAGCCTGGACGACAAGCGCAATCCACTACTTGCAGACGACCTGCTTGGTGCCGCACCGTCGCGGGCGCTCAACGAGGGCGATCATAGCAAAAACAATCTGCCCGACCTGCTCGCCCGTTGGGCCGGCCGCGAAAGAGGTAAGTGCGCCAATACCCGCACCGCGCAAAGCTTTTGCGTGCCCCGCGCGGAGATCGAGGCGGCGGGCTATGACCTATCGATCAACCGATACAAGGAGGTGGTGCATGCCGAGGTGGAGCATGCGTCGCCAAAGGACGTCATCCGCGGACTGCGCGAAATAGAAGACGAAATCTCTAAAGGGCTGGCGGCGCTTGAGGAGATGCTGAGGTGAGTTCAGTCTCCGCCGTCCCCATTGCCGACTTCTGCAGAACTGGCAGCGGAACAACACCCTCGCGCGAAAAGCTCGGAACATACTATGGCGGCACGATTCCGTGGGTCAAATCGGGCGAACTACGTGAAGGCTTAATTACGGCGACCGAGGAAAGCGTAACCGAACTAGCGATGAAGGAAACTTCGCTGAAGCTTGCCCCAAAGGGAGCGTTGCTAGTGGCGATGTATGGAGCGACAGTAGGACGAGTAGCTCGACTGGGTGTCGCTGCGACTACAAATCAAGCTATTTGTCACGTTGTCCCAGATTGCAAGCTTGCAGATGAACAATACGTGTTCCACGCCTTGCAGGCGAAAGCTCCGGAGCTGGTAGCAAAAGGGGTCGGCGGAGCGCAGCCTAACATTAGTCAAGGAACAATAAGGGATACAAAAATCTATCTGCCGTCCCTCCCAGAGCAGCGACGGATTGCGGCGATCTTGGACCAAGCGGACGCGCTGCGCCGCCTGCGCCGCCAGTCTCTCGAGTATGTCGCCGGGCTCCCCAGCGCGATATTTCGTGAAATGTTTGGTGACCTTGTCGCCAACGACGGCGGGTTTGAAGCCGGAATTGTTTCCGATTTGGTTGGCGGCTTCGACACCGGGAAAAATCTTGCTCCAGCGCCAAGCGACGAAACTACAATAAATCGTGTCCTAAAAGTCAGCGCCGTGACCAGCGGCGCTTTTGATGGGAACGAGTCAAAGCCATTGCCGGATAGCTACACGCCACCCAAGGCGCACTTCATCAATAAAGGGGATTTGCTTTTCAGTCGAGCAAACACATCCGCTCTTATTGGGGCTACCGCGCTTGTAAAGACGGAGATTGCAAATATCGTCTTGCCAGACAAAATCTGGCGATTTCAATGGCGCGAAGGTAATGAATCTATATTTGTCCATCATCTCTTCCAATCTCTGCCTATGCGCCGGGAGATATCAAGACGAGCTAGCGGCACGAGCGGTTCAATGAAAAATATTGGAAAAGAAAAGGTGCTCGGCATCAAGATTGGTGTTCCGGGCGCAAATGCGCGTCGGGAATTTGAACGAAAAATCGAGACTGCGGATCAAGCGTATAACGAAATACAGCGAGCTTGTCTTAACTCCGACGCCCTCTTTACCTCCCTCCAGCATCGCGCCTTTCGCGGAGAACTCTAGCCCATGACCACAGCCGGACCGGGTAATCGCAAGATCCTCTCTATCGCGGGCGGTGCTTCACTGCACCCGTCCGCGCTGGTTCCGGCCGACCAGTTCGCGTTCCTTACCGCCTTTCCCTTCATTGCCGACCATGTGACCATGGCCGAGCGGCAGGCTCTGTCCGACCCGCGCGGCGCCGCCGTCCATTGCCGCCTCGCGGTCGAGGCGCTGATGGTCTGGCTTTACGATCATGACAGCGCGCTCAAGCGGCCCTATGGCGACCATCTTGCTGCGCTGATCGCCGAGCCGAGCTTTCATGCGCTCGCCGGCACGATGATCCGCACCAAGATCGACCTGATCCGCAAAATTGGCAACCGTGCCGCCCATGCCGGCCCCTTCGCCGCCAGCCAGTCGGTCAGCGCGCTGCGCGAGCTGTTCCACATCGGCATCTGGTTCGCGACACGCTATTCCGAGAATCCGCCGCCCGCCGAACTGGTCTTCTCTGCCGATCTGCTGCCGCGCGGCGATGCCGGGCCGCAGACCAGCGCCGCCGATGTGCAGAAGCTGGAGGATGCCGCCGAGGCGAGTCGCGCCGCGCTGGAGCAGGAGCGCAAGGCCCGCATGGCAGACGCCGATGCGCGGGAGGCGATGGAGGCCGAACTGGAGGCGATGCGCGCGGAGATCACCGCGCTGCGCCATGCCAATGAAGGCAGCGATGCAGGCCATGATTATGACGAGGCGACCACGCGCCTCGAATTCATCGACGTGCTGTTGCGGGAGGCTGGCTGGCCGCTCACCGATGCGCGAGACGTGGAGTTCCCGGTCCATGGGATGCCCAATGACCGCAGCGCCGATGGCAGGGGCGCGGGTTTCGTCGACTATGTGCTGTGGGGGGAAGACGGCAAGCCGCTGGCCGTGATCGAGGCAAAGCGTGCGCGCAAAAGCCCGATGGAGGGGCAGGAACAGGCCCGGCTCTATGCGGACTGCCTACAGGCGCAGTTCGGCCAGCGCCCGGTCATCTTTTACACCAATGGCTATGACCATTGGATATGGGACGACCTGCGCCATCCGCCGCGTCCCGTCGCCGGGTTTCGCACGCGGGACGAACTCCAACTGATGGTGCAGCGGCGAGACACGCGCCTGCCGCTCGCCAGCGTGCCGACCAACCGCGCCATCGCCGGATCGCATCGCCGTACCTATCAGGAAAAGGCGATCCGTGCCGTCTGCCACCGGTTCGAGGATGTGGAGCGCGGCGGGGAGAACCATCGCAAGGCCCTGCTGGTTATGGCGACCGGCTCCGGCAAGACGCGCGTCTCCATTGCGTTGACCGATGTGTTGATGCGGGCGAACTGGGCGAAGCGGATCCTGTTCCTGGCGGACCGCATCCCGCTCGTGAAGCAGGCGGCGAGTAATTTCCGCAAGCATCTGCCCGACAGTTCGCCTGTGAATCTGGTGCTGCATCCCAAGGCGGACGGGCGCGTGTTTCTGTCCACCTATCCCACGATGATGAACCTGATCGAGCGGGCCCGGCAGGAGGGCAAGCAGCGCTTCGGCCCCGGCTACTTCGACCTCATCATCGTCGATGAGGCGCACCGGTCGGTCTATCGGAAATATAAGGCGATCTTCGACTGGTTCGACGCGCCGCTGGTCGGCCTGACCGCCACGCCCAAGGACGAGATCGACAAGAACACCTATGCGCTGTTCGAGCTGGAAGATGGCGTCCCGACCGATGCCTATGACCTGAAACAGGCGGTGACTGACGGCTTCCTAGTGCCGCCCAAGGCGATCGACGTGCCGATGAAGATCCCGTTTGCGGGCATCCGATATGATGACCTGCCAGACGATGAAAAGGAGGCGTGGGACGCGATCGACTGGGGCGAGGACGGCCCGCCAGACAGCGTCGACCCAGCCGCCATCAACGACTGGCTGTTCAATATCGACACCATAGACCAGATGCTGAAGCAACTGATGGAGGACGGGCTGAAGGTGGCCGGCGGCGACCGGCTGGGCAAGACCATCATCTTCGCCAAGAACCACAAGCATGCAGAGTTCATCGTCGAGCGGTTCAATGCGAACTATCCGGCGCTGAAGGGGCATTTCTGCCGCCTGATCGACAATCAGGTGAAATATGCCCACAGCCTGATCGAGGATTTCGAGGTGCCGGAGAAGGATCCGCACATCGCCGTGTCCGTGGACATGCTCGACACCGGCATCGACATCCCCGACGTGCTGAACCTGGTGTTCTTCAAGATCGTCCGTTCCAAGTCCAAATTCTGGCAGATGATCGGCCGCGGGACGCGCCTGCGCGAAGGCATTTTCGTGGATGCCGACGGCAATCGGACCGACAAGGAATATTTCTACGTCTTCGATTATCTGGGCAATCTCGACTATTTCAACGCGCAGATGGATGGTGCGGAAGCGCGCGCCGCCGTTCCACTGGGCGAGCGCCTGTTCGCCGCACGTGTCGAGGTGCTGGGACTGATGCAGCCTGCCCGAACCTCTGATGAAGCCGTCCGGGAACCCGTGGGCGGCTATCGTGGGGAGCAGGACGAGCCCGGCCTTTATGAGGGTGTCCGGTCCCAGCTTCGGCAGGAAGTCGCGGGCATGCCGCTCGACAATTTCATCGTCCGGACCAAGCGGCGTTACGTCGAGAAGTTTCAGGACGGCAGCGCCTGGGGTCGTCTCGGCGAAGAGGACCGGCACGAACTGATCGAGCATGTGGCTGGCCTGCCGACCAGCCTCACCGACCCGGATGTCGATGCAAAGCGGTTCGACCTGCTGTGCCTGCGTATCCAGTTGACCATGCTGCGCAGCGCGACCTTCACGCCGCTGCGCAAGGCGTTTGTCGAGCAGGTTCACCAACTGGAGAGCAAGGGCGCGGTGCCGGACGTGGCCCGCTGCATGGCGCTGATTCTGGAGGTGCAGACCAACGAATGGTGGACTGACGCGACGCCGGAGATGGTGGAAATTGCCCGCCGCCGTCTGCGCGGCCTGATGAACCTGATCGAGCCGGGCAAGCAGGTCGTCGTCACCACGAACATCGCCGACATCATGGGCGCGAAGCGCGAGGTTGAGCTTGTTGACCTGGGCGGCGCCTCATCCCTCGCCCAGTTCCGGCGCAAGGCGAAGGCCTATGTGGATGCCTATGCCGACCACGTCACGCTGGCGCGGCTGCGTCAGGGGCGACCGCTGACGCCGGTCGATCTGGATGAACTACAGAAGCTGTTCATCGACGCCGGCGTGGCCGAGAGTGCAGACTTTCAGCGCATCCGCGAGATGCCGGACATGCCGGACTTCATCCGTTCCCTCATCGGCCTTGACCGTCGCGCGGCTCAGACGGCATTTAACGAGGCGCTGGCAGGTGCAACCCTGTCTCCCCGCCAGATCCATTTCGTGGAAATGATCGTCGACTATCTGACCACCTCCGGCCAGATGGATCCGGGCATGCTGTATGAGCCCCCCTTTACCAATGCGGCACCGAACGGGGTCAGCGATATGTTTAACGGCGATATCGTCACCCGGATTGTCGATACGCTGGAGGCGTTCGCACCACGATACGACGTGGCCCTATGAATCTTTATTGATACAGTTGGCCGAACGCGGAATGTCTGGTCCAGAGCCAGTATCAGGCGGTAGCTGCCGCTCGCGCCGCGCCCCACTAACGGCCATGACGGCCGCGCGGGATGATTTTTATTATTGAAGCGCCGAGAGTCTGGCTTTCAGCAAGGTAGACGGGTTTGGATCACGCTAACCGGAATGACCCCGGAGGCGCGGAAAACGGTTGCATGGACCAAGCGAACAAACGGGTGTAGGCTTGACGAAAGTGCGGAACAGGGCGACCTTGAGTTTTATGTTGAAAGCCATCAGCGTTCAAAATTACCGTGGTTTCAGTCAGCCAACCACTCTCCATCTGCGCCCACTCACGATTCTTTTGGGGCGAAACAGTTCCGGAAAAAGTTCGCTCACCCGTCTTATCCCGCTACTTCAACAGTCATTGGAGCGCCAGAGCTCGTCACCAATCTTGTGGAGCTCGGAGTCGGTAGACCTAGGCAATATCTCCGACGTTATAACACATGACACCGCTGCTGCAGAACTCCGTATTGGGTTTCAAGTATCAGTGCCCAACTTTTACGCCTTTCTGAACCGAAGTCGCTACGGTTTCGTTTCAACGCCAGGCAATCCGTCCGCCGATCTTGAATATACCATGAGACTGAGTGCGGACGGCGCACGGACAAAATTTAACGGGATACTCATCCGCATTGGGGAGCAGACTCTATCCGTAGACTGGGATGGTGATGGAAACGTAACTAGATTTGCGGTCAATGACGTAGAGTTTCCTCTTGGCGAAGCAAGATATAAAGCAGATACAAAGTCTGTATTTCCCGAGATATCTCGGTTATTCGAAAAAGATGAAATTACGCATTCCGCGAGAACCCCATTGTTCTATGATGACATACGCCCCGCCCTCGAAAATGTCATCCACGGGCGTACCGCAGCAGAAAAAATTGATTTTTTTGCTCGCCATTTTTCTTACTTGCCTAGAGAAAAGGCGAGGGAAGCATTGCGGCAATTTCCTAATGCAGTAAGTCGGAAGGTTAGCGATCATAATAGCCGTGTAATTTCCGATCTATCGATGATTAATGACTTGCCAAGGATCATGCAGACTTTAAATATACTAGTTGCGCCAGATCTTCTCGCCTCTGCTTACATTGGCCCATCTCGCGCGAGCGGGAAGCGGTTTGATCGCATTCAGGAGCTTTCCGTAGATAGACTTGATGCAAGCGGCGATAACACTGCAATGTATGTCTATTCATTAAGCGAGGAAGAACGGCAATCCTTCAACGATTTGCTCGTAAGGGCGTGCGGTCACGTCATGCAGGTGGAAGAATCGGGGCCGGGCCATGTTAGCATCAAGGTAGGCCGACAGGGCCAGGCCCACTTCGAAAATATCGCCGACGTTGGCTTCGGCTTTTCACAATTAGTTCCTGTTATCGCCCAGCTGCACGCAGTTAGAGAGCGAAACAGCAATCGGAGCGGCCTAAGCGGAAATAGCGTTGTCTTCGCCGTAGAACAGCCAGAGCTTCATCTTCATCCTGCAATGCAAGCGAATTTGGCTGATCTGTTTGTAGCAGCAGTATCTCGAACGAGTAGCAAAGATATTACAACAACGATATTGGTCGAAACCCATAGTGAGACTCTCGTATCTCAGCTAGGCGTGTTGATTGCCGAAGGCGAAATTAGCAGCGATGACGTGGCCGTTTATTTCGTAGAAAAGGATGAAAGGTCTGGCACTTCATCGCTGACTGAGAAAAAGTTTGGTACGGATGGTTTAATTTCTGATTGGCCGATTGGCTTTTTTTCGTCTTATTAATTATGCATTGGAAACTGTCCAAAGATTTTTCCAGCATTTCGGAGATCGATCTACGAGCGCATGATGCCTTATTTGATCGCCTTTTGCATGTGCATTTGCAGAGAAACCACCTCTTCTGTTTGAGCCCTTCTGAAGTGGTGGCTCTAAGAAGGGCGATTCAATTCGGCCCACAAGCATTGCACGTTCTTAGTACCATATTGAGGCGTGCCCAAGATTATGCGGCGTCAGTTGGGTCAGCAACACGACACGCTGTTCTAATGCCACTTGGATCCGCCGTTCGCGAGCCATTAGGCAAAGAGTTCTATATCAAGGCGGAAGATGCATCATGGTGGTTGGAGCATCCGCCAAGCCTATATGTTGAAAACGCCGTGTCAGATGGTGGGCTTTACAATTTTATTTTGTCGAGCGGCCTGCGCAGCTTAATAGGCTCACCGAAATACTTAATGGTTAGACCATTCCATGGAGGAGGCAACCCGCTCGGTTCCGTTATGGAAGCGCTCTTCGACGAGCGTATACAAGGTATTTGCATATGCGATCGGGACGATGCGTGCGCTGTTCCCCCGTTCCCGAAAGATACAACCAGCGAACAAGCCCACGTAGCACTGCATAAGATGCGCGTCGTGGATGCTCAAGGTCAAAGCGAGCCAAGAAACCCATTTTTTAGCTTTAAAATAACGCACGGATGGGGTGTAGAAAACTACATTGGTCCTAATGTATTAAACCTATTTTTTAATAGTCATCTTGAGGCTTGCACGTCGAGGTCCGCTTTCCTGAATGCTTTTCCTGACTTTCCCGCGTTGTCAGAGACTGAGGCAAATGAATGGTTTTCGATAAACTTCAAGTCTGTTACGCAAGATGCGGAGAATATCGAGAGAGGTCTATCGGGACGTTTCAGAATCGCCGCCGATAGTACCAGATGCGGATTGTTAGCAGGCTTATCGATTCCAAAGAGCGTTATCCCGTTTGTTATCGCATCGGCGAAATCTGGACGTCACCATCACGAACTTCTGCGTGCATTTGACCGAGACATGAGAATAAATATTTATCGGAACGCCGTTCGCGACCTTACGCAAGCGGCGATGGACGCGCTCGCCGCCGATACGCAGATGAATTTCGCCTAACTACGATGGTGCGCCTAGGGACAGTCGAGGCGCGACTGTTGCACTATTTATAACATATGAACGACCGTCCGCTTTGGGATCAGACGATCATCCTAATCTTTGACCAACTCTGGCGCACTGCGGCTCTTCAGCACCTGAATGTACTGCGCCAATATCTGTCGGAGACATTCATCGCGGGTACAAACGCAATCTAGGTTAAACGGATCGTTAACAAAGCCTTTGGCCTTCTGCCGTAGGACAGGTGACCTGACCCCCAACCTTCATCCGGTTGCGATTAGAGTCTCGGCATCGTTTTTGCGCATGAGCGCGGGTTGAGCAATGGCCTGTGCAGCGGAGCCCGTAGGGCGTAGCGAAGCGGGCCATTGCTTA
>NZ_JAJSSH010000007.1 GCF_021403115.1 Sphingobium sufflavum | reverse complement strand
AGGCAGGGGGTCGGGGGAAGGCAGGGGGTCGGGGGAAGGGTCGGAACCAAGCAGGGTCGGGGGAGGCCGCCAGCCGGACGCCATTTCCATACACCCGTTTGGTTGGTCATGTTGAAAGTGGCGGGAGGGAGGCCTGCCTCAAACGGGCCTCAACCCCTGCTTCGCTTCAGCCGCTGCCTTCCTTTAGCCCTTGCGCCCGTAGGTGATATGCCCGGTCACATCCGCCGTTGCCCCGGCCAGCAGATCCAGCCGCTGGCGCACGATGTCGCCGAGCAGGCGGGAGAGATGACGGTCGCTTTCCAGCCGGGCCATGATGCCGCGCAGCCGGTCCTTCAGCGCCGGATCGGCGCGCCACGCATCAATGCCGCGCAGGCTGTCCAGCGCGGCTCCAAAGGCGGTGGTCGCCTCGGTCAAACGGTCGGGGTCGCCGCCCTCCATCGCCGTGCGCAGGGACTGCGCGGCAATGTCGAGGCCGTCGATCGCGGCTTCGCTCACGTCAGTTCAGTTTGCGCGGCAGATCGAGTTCGACCATGCGCTCGGCAATCGCGTCGGCATCGACGGGATAGTTGCCGGACGCGATGGCGGCCTTGATCTTGGCGATTTTTTCCATGTCGATCGGCGCTCCCTGCTGCGCGACCCGCGCGGCGGGATTGGCGACGACACGCTCTGTCGTCGCGCTGCCGGGCACGGGCGTAACCGGCGCGGCAGTCCGGGTCTGCGCGGTTTCACGCAGCTTTCCCGCGTCTATTGCGGGCGTCATGCCTGTGCCAACGGGTTTGATCATCTCACCAACCTCATCTTCTTCCACACCCTATATACGGCATGGAACGGGAAAGTTTAAATCCCAGGAACACGAACAATTCCATCCGGCTCGATCCGGCCGGAAACCGGGGGCGCCGTCTTGTCGCCGCGCACCCGGATCATCTCGCCGACGGCGCCATCCTCGTCCGCGATCGTCTGCCGGGACACACTGAAACTGGCGTTACCGGCAACCAGTTGCACCGGATCGCCCTTCTTGATGAGGATGGTGCGCGCCTGCGGCTGCGGTTGTTGTTGCGGCGCGCGGCCATAGGCGGTGACGGGCGCTGGTTGCGGTGCGAGCTTCAACGGAACCCTGATCCGCCAGCCCAGCTTGTCACACCGCACGATGGCCGCGCCGAACACGGGGCCTTCGATGCTGGGAATATTGGGGCATGCGGCCAGGCGCAGGCGACGGTCAACAGGGGCGTTGGCGCCGCCCGGCTGGCCGATCCCGACGCCGACGGTGGTGGCGACGAGAGTGTCGATCTGGTCGAGATTCTGGAAACCCTGCGCCGCAGCGGCACCGCTGGCGAGGATCAGGCCATGACCGACAAGGGCGAGCGCCCAAGTGACGAAAAATCTGTGCATGATGGTTTTCCTGCTCATGATCCTCCTAATAAAGCAAAGATCATGCCAGCGGTGGAACGGTGCCATCGGCATGGCTGGAAAAGCCGAAATGCCGGCTGGGTCGGCCGTACGCCGGATGCATTGCTGTTTTTCCGGTGTCTAGGGCGGCAAAAATCCAATGGCGGGCCGGAACACCCGCGATCGGCAAGGCAACGGCAAACCAGGCCGGCAAGATAAAATCACCTGATTCCAGATATTTGATCGCCCTCTCGGCAACGTGTTGCCGCAGACCGGCAAAAAATTGCCGCCCTTGTTGCCGCCTCCCGGTGTTGAAGGGGTGAGCCATGCCAAAACACCCGGATTTCGGGCTTCGAACGAAATTGGCACGCCTTTTGCTGTTCATGTCCCGTGCCCCGTCGGGCCGATCCGCTCACCGGGTTAGAACGGCAGGGCGAGCAAGAACTTTAACGGGGTTTGGACAATGTCGATCGAGAACGAACTGTTCGGCATCCATGGCAAGGCGCTGGCTCTGCGTTCGCAGAGGATGTCGCTGCTTGCCTCCAACATCGCGAATGCCTCCACGCCCGGCTACAAGGCGCAGGATATCGACTTCGACAAGGCGTTGAAGGACGCGACCAGGGATCAGGGCAGCGTCGCGGGCGCGCTCGAAAAGGCCATGGGCTATCGTGTTCCGGTGCAGCCGTCGGAGAATGGCAACACGGTCGAGATGTCGACCGAGCAGACGCTCTTCTCCGAAAATGCGGTGAAATATCGCACGACGCTCTCTTTCCTTGAAGGGCGCCTCAACACCATCACCCGTGCGCTGAAGGGAGAATGAGCATGGCCGACAAGCCCATGAACATCTTCGACATCTCCGGTCGCGCCATGACGGCGCAGCTCGTTCGCTTGAACGCCACCGCCTCCAATATGGCCAATGCGGGAACCGTCTCCGGCACCAAGGAAGGCGCCTATCGCGCTATCCGTCCGGTGTTCCAGCCGGTGACGGAAAAGCCCGGTGTCTCCACGGTCAATGTGCAGAGCATCGTGCAGTCCGACACGCCCGCCGTGAAGCGCCACGACCCCGGCCATCCCCTTGCCGACGCCAATGGCGACGTGTGGGAAGCGGGCGTCGATAGCAGCGCCGAACTGGTCGACATGGTCGAGGCCAGCCGCATGTACCAGAATAATGTGCAGGTGTTGAACACCGCCAAATCCCTGCTCCTCGAAACCATAAGGATGGGCAAATGACGACGGCCTTGCAGAATCTGTCGAGCAGCTGGAAGGTCGATAGCGCGACCTCTCTCAGCAACAGTCTCGCCTCCAACACCGTCGGCAAGTCCGGCACGGGCGACAAATCGCTCGGCCAGAGCGACTATCTCAAGCTGATGACCGCGCAGCTCCAGTTCCAGGATCCGTTCGCGCCGATGGACAACAGCCAGATGGTCGCCCAGATGGCGCAATTCTCACAGATCGCGGCATCGACCGAGTCCAACACCACGCTCAAGACCATCGCGGATTCGCTGAGCGGATCGCGCCTGTCGGACGCGGCGAGCTGGATCGGCAAGTCGATGCTGGTCAAGAGCGAGAAGGTCGCTCCCGACACGCTGGGTCAATATGCGGGCCAGATCACGCTGTCGGGTGACAGCGACGCCCTGAAGGTCGAGCTGGTCGACAGCGCCGGATCGGTCGTCAAGTCGATTGACATGGGCAAGCAGAAGGCGGGCGACGTCAACTTCTACTGGAATGGCGAGGACGATGCCGGCGAGCGTGCCGCATCCGGCCCCCTGACCATCCGCGTCACCGGCGGCACCACCAGCAAGATTGCATCCTGGGCGACCGTTGCGGCCGTCCAGTCCCCGGCCAGCGGCGGCGATGCCAAGCTCATCACCCCCCTCGGAAACTTCACACCCGCCGATGCCCTGAGCCTCGGCTGACCCTCACTTCCTCTCTTCCAATCTTCTTCTTCCAAGGAGCCAGTTGCATGTCCTTCTATATCTCCCTCTCCGGTCTCAAGGGCGCTCAGGCGGATCTCACCACGATTTCCAACAACGTCGCCAACGTTGGTGCGACCGCGTTCAAGAAAAGCCGGGCCGAATTCGGCGATATCTATATCGGTCAGTCGAACGGTCTGGGCCAGGGTACGCGCTATCTGGGTGCGGAGCAGCAGTTCACGCAGGGCACGCTGGAGACGACCGACAAGACGCTGGACCTCGCGGTGACGGGTGAAGGCTTCTTCACGGTGAAAAGCCCGAACAGCAACGGCCAGATCAGCTATACCCGCAACGGCGCCTTCGGTGCGGACAAGGACAATTTCATCGTCGATACACTGGGCAACCGCGTGCAGGTTCTGCCCGTCAACAACGATGGCAAGGTGACGTCGACCGCCGCCACCGCGCTGACCGACCTGAAACTGCCCGCCGATGACGGTGGTGCGATCGCCCCGTCTCCCTACAAGGCAGGCAGCGCCGCGATCAACGCGACCACGGGCGTGGTCACGGTCACGTTCGACAATGGCACGACGAAGAAGGTAGAACCTGCGATCACCATTCCCAAGACCAACACCGACATTCCCGCGACCGACGTTGTAACCAGCAACAAGGCGACCATCGACATGAACACGGGCGTCGTGACGGTCAGCTACCAGAATGGCCAGACCGTGGACCTGCCGTCCGTCTCGCTGGTGAAATATGCGGCCTACACCGATGGTAACGGCGTGACGACCCAGTGCCCGCTGCAAAGCGCGGTGGTCAAGGACAACGGCGACATCGAACTGACCTATGCCTCGCCCTACGCCAATGGCGTGCAGACGATGGCGGGCGCCGTCACCATCCCGGCAACGCACAAGTTCGAACCCACCTTCACCAGCGCGCAGGTGCGTGACGACGGCGTGGTCATCGCGAAGTTCGCCGACAACAGCGAGAAGATCATCGGCACGGCGACCATCCCGGCGGATGACGGCGGTTCGACCCCTTCGCCGCTCAGCAGCATCGGCATCGACCAGGCCGGTCTGGTCGTCGCCACCTTCGCCAACGGCACGACCCGCAAGCTGGGTTCCATCGCCATGGCCGACTTCACCAACCAGCAGGGCCTGCTCCAGAGCGGCGACGCGCACTGGACGGTCAGCAACGAGAGCGGCGAGCCTGCCTATGGCGGGGCGGCGGACGGTCCGTTCGGTCAGGTCCGTTCGGGCATGCTGGAACGCTCCAACGTGGACATCACGGAGGAACTGGTCGCCCTGATCGCGGCGCAGCGGAACTTCCAGGCCAATTCCAAGGCGCTGGAAGCCTCGAACACGCTGAGCACCACCATCAATAACATCCGCGCCTGATAGCGGCGGACGGACTCAGGGATAACTGATCCATGGACAAGATGATCGACATTGCGCGCACGGGTCTCCGCGGTGCGATGGCGCGTCAGACGGCGATTGCGAACAATCTCGCAAACGCCAACACGACGGGCTTTCGCGCGGAAATCATGAACGCCTCCGCCCGCTGGACGGACGGGGCGGCGCTCAAGAGCCGTGCCGCGCAGGTCGATCAGGTCATCGCCGCCGACATGAAGACCGGATCGGTCACGCAGACCGGCAATCCGCTGGACATTTCCATCGGCGGCGACGGCATGCTGGCGGTGCAGGCCAATGACGGCAGCGAGGGCTATACCCGCCGTGGCGATCTGGTCCTGTCCGACAGCGGCCTGCTGACCACCAGCGACGGGCATCCGGTGCTGGGCGAGGGCGGCCCGATCACGCTGCCGCCCGCCGATAGCGTGAACATCGCCAAGGACGGTTCCATCTGGATCGTGCCGCAGGGTGGACTGGCCAGCCAGCCGCAGCAGATCGATGTGCTCAAGATCGTCAGCCCCAAGGGGTCGGCCATCGCCAAGGGCACCGACGGTCTGTTCCGGGAGGCCAATGGCGGCGCATTGCCGCAGGATCCCATCGCGCAGGTCACGTCGGGATCGCTCGAAGGATCGAACGTCAACGCCACAGCGGCGCTGGTCGACATGATTGAGGCAAGCCGTGCCTGGCAGGGTCAGGTCAAGCTGATCGAGACTGCCAAGGACATCGACAACAGCGGTGCCAGCCTGATGCGGCTGGACGGCTAACCGAATTTGCAAGGGAAGGATTAGACCATGAGCACCAGTGCCCTACAGGTCGCCCGCACCGGGCTGGACGCGCAGGATATGAAGATGCGCGTCATCGCCAACAATCTGGCGAACGTGAACACCACCGGTTTCAAGCGGGACCGGGCGAATTTCGAGACACTGGCCTATCAGCAGATGGTCGCCGCAGGCGCATCGTCGGGCGGCGACAACAAGTTCGCGACCGGGCTGAACCTCGGCTCCGGCGTTCGCGTCGCCGGCACGACCCGCGTGGACGTGCAGGGCACGCTGAACACCACCGACAACTCGCTGGACATCGGCATTGAGGGCAAGGGCTATCTTCAGGTGCAACAGCCTGACGGTTCCACCGCCTATACCCGTGCGGGCAACCTCAGCATGTCGGCGGAAGGCACGCTGGTGACGCAGGAGGGCATGCCCCTGATCCCGCAGATCACCGTGCCACAAGGTTCGACCAACATCACCATCGGCACCGACGGCACGGTCAGCGCCACGGTGGCGGGGCAGAGTGGCGCGGTCCAGCTCGGCCAGATCGAAACGGCCAGCTTCGTCAATCCGGCGGGTCTGAACGCCATCGGCGGCAACCTGTTGACCGAAACCGCCGCATCGGGCGCGCCGCAGGTCGGCGCACCGGGCGCGGAAGGCCGGGGCGCCCTGCGCCAGGGTATGCTCGAAGGGTCGAACGTCAACACGGTCGAGGAACTGGTCGAGATGATCGAGACGCAACGCGGTTACGAGATCGCCAGCAAGATGATCAAGGCGACCGACGAGATGATGCAATACGCTAACCAGAACATGTGATCGGATACGTCGTGATGCAATCGTCCCAGTCCCTTCTGACCGCCAGCCTAGCCGCTGCCTTCGTCCTGCTGGCCTCCAATCCGGCCGACGCGGCGAAGAAAGAAAAGGTGGTCTATCGCCCGACCTATGCCGAGCCGGTCGTCGCGCCAGTGCAGGCCAATGGCTCCATCTTTCAGGCTGCCGGTGGCTATGCGCCGCTGACCAGCGGATCGCTCGCGTCGCGGGTCGGGGACATATTGACCATCGCGCTGGTCGAGCGGACGCAGGCGACCAAGAGCAACAGCGCCAAGACGGGTCGCGATGGCAGCATCGGCCTGACCCCGCCGACCACCGGACCGCTCAGCGGTATCATCAGCCCCACCGACATCGGGGCCAGCGGCACGCAGAATTTCAAGGGTGCGGGCGACGCGGCGCAGTCCAACGCGCTGTCGGGCGAAGTCACCGTCACCATCGAGAAGGTGCTGCCCAACGGCGCCATGCTTGTGCGCGGCGAAAAGCAGCTGACGCTCAATCGTGGCGACGAATATGTCCAGATTTCCGGCATCGTCCGCCCGGCTGACATCGGCCCGGACAATCGTGTGTCCTCCACCCGCGTCGCGGATGCGCGCATCACCTACACCGGCAAGGGCGAAATTGCGCGGGCGAGCCGTCAGGGCTGGCTGCAACGCTTCTTCTCCATGGTCAGCCCGTTCTGAGGATATTTTCCATGACCGACCGTCTCTTCTCCTCCATGATCCGCATGTCTGGCTGGACCATCGCCTTCCTGATCGTCGCCGCGCTTCAGATCGTCGCGCCCAGCACGGTTCATGCCGAGCGTATCAAGGATCTGGGCGCGTTTCAGGGCCTGCGCGTCAACCAGCTCACCGGCTATGGTGTGGTGGTCGGCCTGGCGGGCACGGGCGACGACAGCCTCGACTATGCGACGCAGGGTGTGAAGGGCGTCGTCTCGCGCTTCGGCCTGACCCTGCCGCCCGGCGTGAACCCAAGCCTCAAGAATGCGGCGGCGGTGCTGGTCACGGCCGACCTGCCAGCCTTCGCCAAGCCCGGCCAGCGCCTCGACATCACCGTGTCGGCACTGGGGAAGGCCAAGTCGCTGCGCGGCGGTACGCTGGTCATGATGCCGCTGCGTGGTGCGGACGGACAGATTTACGCGATGGCGCAGGGCAATCTTGCGGTCGGCGGTCTGGGCGTTTCCGGCGCTGACGGGTCGCAGGTTTCGGTCAACATCCCGTCGGCCGGTCGTATTCCCGGCGGCGCGACGGTGGAGCAGACGGTTGCTACCGGTTTCGACACCTCGCCCACCATCACCTTCAATCTTGCGGAAGCGGACATCACCACCGCGCTGCGCATCGCGGATGCCGTGAACATGGCGTTCAACGACAAGCGCGCGCGGGCCATGGACGCCGTATCGATCACCATCGAAGCACCCCAGGGCGCCGAAAGCCGCACCATGATGATGGGCCTGATCGAGAATATCCAGGTCAAGCCCGCTGAGGCCCCCGCCCGCGTCATCGTCAATGCGCGCACCGGCACCGTCGTCATCAACGGCGCGGTACGCATCGCCCCCGCTGCCGTCTCGCATGGCAAGCTGACCGTCGCGGTGCAGGAAAGCCCGCGCATTTCGCAGCCCGCGCCCTTCTCCAATGGCCAGACCGCCGTCGAGCAGTCGAGCAAGATCAACGTCACCGAAGAGAAGAAGCCGATGTTCGAATTTAAAACCGGCGCCTCGCTGGCCGATATAGTCAAAGCGGTGAACGCGATCGGTGCCGGGCCGTCCGATCTTGTCGAAATTCTTCAGGCGCTCAAGCAGGCGGGCGCGATGAAGGCTGAGCTGGAGGTGTTGTGATGATGACGTCCGCAATCTCCAACCCCCTGTCGATGGCGACCAAAATCGGCACGGCGGCCATCGGCGCCGTGACCGGGGCGGTCAGCGACGCCGCCGCCGAGGAAAAGGCCAAGCTGGAAAAGACGGCCAAGGCGTTCGAGGCGGTCTTCGTCCGGCAGTTGATCGGGTCGATGCGTTCGGCCGGCTTTGGCGACGACCTCACCGGGTCCAGCGCCGTCGATCAGTTTCAGGAAATGTCCGACGCGCGCACCGCCGACAATATGGCGGAGCAGGGCGGGCTGGGCATTGCCGAGATGCTGCTGAGCCGTCTGGCGCCCAAGGCGAAGTCTGCCGCGGCGTCCGTCACGGCGCTGGCGAACAAGGGACAGGGTGAATGAGCAGCGATCTCCTGAGCATCGGTGCATCCGGCACGCGCGCCTATCGGGCTGCCATGGGCGCGGTGTCGGAGAATATCACCAACGCGACGACCGAAGGTTATAACCGCCGCACCGTACAGTTGGGGGAGTCCCCGGCTTCCGCCACCACGTCTCGTTTCTACAAACCCGGCGTTGCCTTTGGCGGTGTCGATGTGGTCAGCGTCGTCCGCAAGACAGACGATTATCTCGACCTCGCCGCGCGCCTCGCCAGCAGCAATTATGAAAAGGCGGACGCCCGCGCGACCTGGCTGGGCAATATCCAGACGGCGCTGGACGACGGTTCGCTGGGCGTGGGGCAGCGGATGACCAGCATGTTCTCCGCCGTCGAGATGCTGGCCGCCAACCCGACCGACGTGACGCGGCGGACCAATGTGCTGTTCGCCGTCGAACAGGTGAACACGGCGTTCAAGCAGACCATCGAAGACCTTCACAACGTCAAGTCGGGCATCATTACCGAGGCCGGGAACGAGGTGCATGCGCTCAACAGCGCGGCGGAACGTCTGGCGTCCACCAACGAGGCGCTGCGCCGCGCCATCCCCGGATCGTCCAACCAGGCCCAGCTTTTCGATCAGCGCGACGAAGCCCTGGTGGATATCGCCAAGCGGCTGAACGTCACCGTGAGCTATGGCGAGAATGGAGCCGCCAGCGTGTCCTTCGAGGGCAAGAAGCTGGTCGATAATATCGACGTGACGGCGATGGAGGTGAATGCGGCCAGTGACGGCACCTTGTCGTTCGCGGTCGGGGGAGCCGCCGTGGGGCAGCCGGGCACTGGCAGTCTTGCAGGCCTCGTCGGCAGCGCGGAGGTCAACGCTGATCGGGTCACTGCGGTCAACGACCTTGCCACGAAATATAAGGACGACATGAACGGCTGGCACAAGGCAGGCCTGATCGGCGCGCCGCCCAGTCAGAATGGCGACAACATATTGTCCATGTCGGGCGATGCCAGCACATTGACGCTGCTCATCACCGACACCGCAAAACTGGCGACCTATTCGGCGGATGGCCGTACCAACGGCAATCTGGTCAATATCACCAGCATTCGCGACGAGGATGGCGTGGAGAATGGCTGGACGGCGATCATCTCCACCCACGCCAACATGCTGGCCGCGACCAATGCGGAACTCAGCGCGGCCAGTTCGCGCGACCAGCAGGCGCAGGCGGCGCGGGCCGACGTCAGCGGCGTCGACCTCGACCGCGAAGCCGCTGACCTGATGCGCCTCCAGCAGGCCTATCAGGGCAGCGCCCGCATCATTCAGGTGGCGCGCGAAACGCTCGACGCCATCTTCGCGATCTTCTGATCCAACGGGACATAGCTCATGGTTTTCATCACCAACCAGTCCGTCAATGCCGAGATCAAGCGGCAGCAGAAGCTCGCGAACGATATCGCCAACTATCAGCAGCAGATTTCGACCGGCGTGAAGTTCGACAAGCCATCGGATAATCCGCAGGACTGGATCCAGATTTCCTATGTCGGGCGGCAGCAGTCGTTGAACGGTGCGTGGCAGAGCAATGTGACCTTTGCGCAGTCGCGCTCGGCGCAGGCCACCTCCAGCCTCGACGATGTCAGCAACCTGATGACGAAGGTGAAGGAGGCGCTGATCTCCTCCACGTCGCAGGCGCCGGGTTCGCCGGGCGTCGAGTCCACCGCGCTGGTGTTGCAGGGCATCCGGGAAAATATCACCAACATCCTCAACCAGAAGGATTATCAGGGTACGCCGGTGTTCGATGACGGCAACACCTCCGTCACCATCCCGGTCGGCAAAGGGCTGGCCTATGAAGCGGTCGGCACGCGCAAGAGCATCGAGGAAGGCATCGTCACGGATTCGGGGACGAAGACCATCTACGACATATTGGATGCGGCGATCGCGGCGGTCCGGGCCAGCGACAGCGCCGGGATCAGCAAGTCTCTGGGCGAGGCCAATGCCGCGCTGGACCATGTCATCGTGCAGGGCACCCGTCAGGGCGTGCGGGAGACTAGGCTGGGCAATGAGGTGGAGCGTTTGCAGACCGCCAATCTCCAGTTGGCGGAGCGGCGATCCAATCTGGAGGATACCGACCTGACCGAGGTGATTACCAGGGTGCAGGCCAAGCTGACGTCGCTCCAGGCGGCGCAGGCTGCCTTCGCCAAAATTAACCAGCAATCGCTGTTCGACCTGCTGCGCTGATCGCGCGGATATTTTTTCGGGCCGGTAAAACGAAAGCCCTTGTCGGGGAAGGCCGAAAAAGCCGGATCCGACGGGGCTTTTTTCCGTTCAGCGCCGGTGCGGAACGGGTGTGGGAGGGGGCAGCGGAGGCCGCGGTAAACACGGCGCTAACCTTACCCCTAAACCCTGTTTTGGCCGTGCCGTTCTATAGCAGTGAAGCCCGTCATCAGACAGGCGGACCAGATTTTTGTGAATACGGGGATTGAGATGTTTGCAGGTATTGGCATCGTTGTCCTTCTCGTCATGGTCTTTGGCGGCTTCGCCTTCACCGGAGGCGACCTCGGGCCAGTGCTGCACGCATTGCCGCACGAAATGCTCATCATCGGCGGTGCGGCGGTGGGTGCGCTCATCATCGGCAACAGCGGCGCGGACCTCAAGGCGCTGGGCGGCGGTCTGGGCAAGGTGTTCAAGGGCGCGCAGTACAAGAAACAGGATTTCCTCGACTGCATCTTCCTTGTCAGCAAGCTGATGAAGATGCTGCGCGTCGAAGGCCCCGTGGCGCTGGAGCCGCATATCGAGGATCCGAAAAGCTCCGCGGTGTTTGCCGAATATCCCAAGCTGATGAAGGACAGCGCGCTGATCCACCTGATCTGCGACACACTGCGCCTCGTCGTCGTGTCGTCCGGCACGCTCGACCCGCATGCGGTCGAGGATGTGATGGATAATGCCCTCAAGACCCACCACCATGAGGCGATCAAGCCTGCGGACGGCCTTCAGAGCCTTGCCGACGCCTTTCCGGCGCTGGGCATCGTCGCGGCCGTTCTGGGCGTGGTCAAGACCATGGGTTCCATCGACAAGCCGCCGGAAATCCTGGGTGCGATGATCGGTTCGGCGCTTGTCGGTACCTTCCTCGGTATTTTGCTGGCCTATGGCCTTGTCGCTCCCTTCGCCACCCGCTGCCGCGGCGTGATCGAGGCGGATGGCGCCATGTATCATGTCGTCAAGCAGATCATCGTCGCATCGCTGCATGGCCACCCGCAGCCGCTGGTGATCGAGGCGGCGCGCTCCAACCTTACCCATGCGAACCAGCCCGGCTTTGCCGAAGTGTTCGACGGCATGCGCGGCCGCTGAGCGATTTAGGGGACAGTAGCAATGGCCGGACCAGCCAAGAAAAAAGCGAACGAGCCTGAGCCAAGACCGATCATCGTCAAGAAGATCATCGTCGAGGGTCATGGCGGGCATCATGGCGGTGCATGGAAGGTGGCCTATGCCGACTTCGTGACCGCGATGATGGCGTTCTTCCTGCTGATGTGGTTGCTGGGCGCGACCACGGAAAAGCAGCGCAAGGGCCTTGCCGACTATTTCACGCCCACGCTGATCCAGACCAAGGAGGGCAGCGCCGGTTCCAACGGCATGTTCGGCGGCGACAGCATGATGGGCAAGGAAAATTATCCGACCACGGGTGGGCAGGGCAACCTGGCTATCACCATCCCGCGCGACGCCACCGGCACCCGCGATTCAGGCGGCAAGGCCCTGAAGGATCGCGACCGGCAGAAATTCGAATCGCTCAAGAAGGCCGTGCTCGACAAGCTGGCCAAGGAGGAGACGTTGCGTCGCCTTGCCAAGAACATCAAGTTTACGGAGACGAAGGAAGGTCTGCGGATCGACCTGATCGACGAGGCGGATTTCGCGATGTTCGGCAGCGGCAACGACAAGCTGGCCCCCGAAGCGCGCAAGCTGATCGCGCAGGTCGGCAAGGCGATCAGCGGCCTGCCGAACGAGGTGATCGTGCGCGGCCATACCGATGGCATGGGCTATGCCAGCGGCGGCATGAACAACTGGCTGTTGTCCTCCGCCCGTGCCGAAGCGACCCGTGTCGAACTGGCGCGTAGCGGCATCAGCAACCGTCGCTTCTCGCGCATCGAGGGCGTGGCCGACCGGGAGCCGTTCACTCACGACCCCTACGACCCGCGCAATCGCCGCATGTCGGTGGTGCTGGCGTGGTCCACGGTTGCGGAATCGCAACTGGGTTTGCAGGCCAGCCGCGATCGGCCGGAGGAAGCCGCTGCCGATCCCGACGTCCGCGCCGCGATCGAGGCGCGCGACAATCCGCGCAACGTGATGCGGGAGAATGCGCGCCGTGCCGATCTGGGCAAGACCGGATTGCCGACGGGTGCGGTCATCCTGAACGCGAACGACATTCCCAAGCGCACGGGCGCGACACCGCCCGGCAAAACGGACGCCATGTCGCACTAGAGCGCCCTATTCGGGCACCGTGTTTCGCGATGGCCACCCGGCCACCGCACCGATCTTTGGAGAGGGAGACGGCCCGCCGCGACGCCCCATGTGGCAGCGCGGCGGGTCGGCTTATTTCCGATCTGCCTTGGCGAAATGCGCCATCTGGTCTGCATGGGCCTTAGCGAAGGATGGGCGAGCCGTGGCGCGGGCGACATAGGTGCGGCACGCCGGATAGGGCGCCAGTCCATCGAACCGATCGACCAGACGCAGCACATCCGCCATGAGAATGTCCGCGATGGAGAATTGCCCGGCCGCCAGCCATGGCCGCGCAGCCAGCACCGGCTCCAGATGCCGGAGCCGGATCGTGAGGAAGTCGTCCAGCTGCTTCGAGCCGGGCGCGCCCTCATTATCCCCGGCGAACTTCAACAGCGACCAGGGCAGGCTCGCCATCTCGACCGAGTTCAACGCGGCGAACAGCCATTCCAGCACTGCACTGCGCCCGCGCGGATCGACCGGCATCAGCGCGCCGCTCCGCTCGCCCAGATGCAGCAGGATCGCGCCGCTTTCGAAGATGGAGAGGTCGCCGTCGGTCAGCCAGGGTACCTGACCAAAAGGCTGATGCAGGAAATGCGTGGCGTCCCGGTCGCCAAAGGGCACGCTCTCGACCCGATAGGGCAGGCCGGCCTCCTCCAGCGCCCATCGGACCCGCAAATCCCGCACATAGCCGCGCGGCAGAGCGGGCACCCAGTCGAAGGTCGTCAGGATCAGATCGGCCATGGGCATGTCCTTCCAGTCTCGTCCTACAGAAACTCCCGCACCGCTGCGACGAAATCGTCCAGCCGATCGTGGTGGACCCAGTGGCCGGCCCCCTCCATGCTGATGACGCGAGCGTCGCGGAACATCGCGGCGCGGCCATCCTCGGCGGGATTATGCGCCCAGCTTTCCTTGCCATGGAACAACAGCACCGGGCAGGTGATCGCCCCCCAGATGGCGCGTCGCTCCGGGTCGGAGGGGTCCATCGGCTGCTGCGCCTGAATATAGGGATCGAACTTCCAGCCATATTGACCGGACTCGAAACGCCGCATCGCCCAGATGGCGAGGTGCCGCGCCTGCTCGTCGGAGAGCTTCGAATTGCCCTTCTTCATCCGCTCGACGCCTTCCTCGATGGTGGCGAAGGTGCGCGGGGTCTGGGCGGCCATGGCCTGACGCTTCTCGATCCAGCCGCGCCACTGGTCGACCAGGCTGAGCGGCGGCTGGTCGTGGATGACGCGGAAATCCTCCATCGCGGCCAGACCCTCGATCACGGCAAGACGGCGGACTTTTTCGGGGAAGAGGCCGGTGTAGCGCAACGAAATCGCGCCGCCATAGCTGTGCGATACGATGTTAACGTGCTCTGCGCCGAGGTGCGAAACGAGGTTGGCGAGGTCGCAGGCCATATATTCCATCGTATAGGCGCCATCGGGCGACCAGTCGCTGTCGCCATGGCCGCGCAGGTCGGGGCAGACGACATGCCAGTCGTGACGCAGCCGCTCCGCAACCCAGTCCCAGTTGCGGGCATGGTCCTTGCCGCCATGGACGAGCAGCAGCAACGGCTTGTCCGGGTTGCCCCAGTCGACATAGCTGAGCCGGAGCCGCTGCGAGTCGAAACGGTGGGTGACGGGGCCAAGGCCCTCGTGCAGTCCTCCACCATTTTGCGGGTTGCCATCCACCATGCCGGTCACTCGCCTGTGAAAACAGGTTTGCGCTTTTCCAGGAACGCCTGCACCGCATTGGCGCCGTCGGGGCGGCCCAGTGCGGCGGCGATGGCGTTCGCCTCCGCTTCCAGTTGCGTGCCATAGTCATTGGCAAAGCTGCTGGCGAACAACTGCTTCACCGCGCCGAAGGATTCGGTCGGTCCCTGTGCGATAGCCCGTGCGACCTTCAGCGCCTCTTCCTGCAATGCCTCGTCCTCGACGACGCGGGTGACGAGGCCGATGTCGGCGGCTTCTTCCGCGGTGAGGCGACGGCCGGTGAAGGCCAGTTCCTGCGCGCGACGCAGGCCGATGACGCGGGGCAGGTTCCAGGTCGAGCCGCCGTCACAGGTCAGCCCCAGCGCGGCATAGGCCCACAGATAGGTGGAAGACCGGCCCGCGATCGCGATGTCCGCGCCCGATACCAGGCTGAAGCCTGCGCCCGCCGCCGCGCCCTGCACCGCCATCACCACCGGCGCGCGATGGGCGTTCAGGATGCGCAGGCTGTCGTGCAGCCGCCGGGCCATCGCGCCGATCAGGCCCTGTGGATCATCGGTATTGCCGAACGCGCCGACATCGCCGCCCGCGCAGAAATTCTTGCCCGTGCTGTTGATGAGCCAGGCCCGCACGGAGCGATCACGCGCATAAGGTTCCACCAGCGCATAGAGGGCATCGGCAAGGTCCATGCTCATGGCATTGCTCGCCTCCGGCCGATTGAACGTCAGCGTCGCGACGCCATCCTCGATCGTGCCCAGCACCAGTTCGGTCATCTCAATCTCCTGCAGTTGATCCGGGCATAGACGGGGAGGGGGGCGGGGGCAATCGTGGGAGGGCGGGGTCGGCAAGAGGCGAAGGCGATCCCGACGTAAGTGAAATCCATCGGGTTGTGGATATATGATTCATATATTAATCGCATATGGATCATATGAGGAATTTCGCATGGGCATCGTGAACATAGAGGATGATCTGCACGAACAGCTACGCCGGGTGAGCAAGCTGTCCTGCCGGTCCATCAACGCGCAGGCGGCCTACTGGATCAAGATCGGGATGCTGTGCGAGACGAATCCGGCGCTCAGTTTTACCGAGATCATCCAGCGGGAGATGCGCTCCGCAGGCGTTGCGGCGCAACCGCTGTTGGTGGAAGACGCATGACGAAAAGCCCGCAAGAGGTGGCGTTGCTGGCCGAATCCGGCCGGCTGCTGGCGTCGGTGTTCGAAATGCTGGATCGCACCGCCTTCACAGGGCTGTCGACCTTGCGGATCGACGCCATGGTCGAGCATTTCATCGTCCACGACCTTCAGGCCCGGCCCGCGAGCAAGGGGCAATATGGCTATGGCTTTGTGTTGAACAGTTCGGTGAATGACGTGGTGTGCCACGGCGTCCCGTCGCCCTCTGTGGTGCTGCGCGACGGCGACATCGTCAATCTCGACATCACGCTGGAGAAGAATGGTTATATCGCGGACTCCAGCAAGACTTATCTGGTCGGCACGGTCGCGCCCGCCGCAAAGCGTCTGGTTCAGGCGACCTATGACGCTCTGTGGCTGGGTATAGGTGCGGTTCGTCCGGGCGCGCGGTTGGGGGACATTGGCTGGGCGATCGAACGCCATGCCAAACGGCATGGCTATTCCGTCGTGCGCGAATATTGCGGCCATGGCATCGGCCGGGAAATGCATGAGGAGCCGCAGGTTCTGCATTTCGGCAAGCCGGGAACCGGCCTCGTTCTGCGAGAAGGCATGGTTTTTACGATTGAGCCGATGCTCAACCGGGGTCGCCGGAGCGTGCGAACGGAGGATGACGGCTGGACCGTCGTGACGCAGGACGGGTCGCTCTCCGCGCAGTTTGAGCATACCGTCGCCGTCACGGCATCGGGCGTGGCGGTGCTGACCCTGCGGTCCGACGAGCAGGACAGGGTGGGCAGGCGGAAACTGGTGGCCTGAACGAAACGGGGGCTTCCCGAAAAGCCCGACCTTCCCAGCCTATTTCTGAAGTCGTCGCTCAATGGCGGTCCACAGGCTGGCGTAGCTGGCGGCGGCGGGGCTGCTCGCGGCGAATTCTCCCAGGGGCGCGCGCTTGACCGTCATTTGCTCGATCGCGCTCGCCATGCTGATGACCGGCCAGTCGGGCTGGTCCGCCATCGCGCGGCTGTGCAGGCTGCGGCGGCGGTCGACCATGGAGTAGACGGGCAGGATCGGCGGATGGCGGCCGCCTTTTTGCATCAGGAAACGCGCGACTTCGCCCAGCGCACGCTGCGACAGGGGGGATGGGATAACCGGTACGATGACCAGGTCCGCCGCCTGCAACACCTGTTCCGCCGTTTCGGTCAGGCCGGGTGGGCAGTCGAGGATGATGCGATCATAATCGCTCGACAGGCCATCGAGCAGCCGGGCGAGCCGTTTTTTCTTGCCGAGGTCGAACAACATGCGGTCGAGTCCGCGCAGCGAGGTGTCGGCCCCCAGCACGTCGATCCCGTCGAACCGGGATGGCTGGCACAGGCTGCGGGCATCGACTGAGCGGGAGAATACCGCCTGCGCCTCGGAACCCAGCCCGTTGCCCTCCGTCAGCAGCCATGTCGATGCGGCCTGCGGGTCGAGATCCCACAGCAGGGTGCGGCGGCGCGACAGCCGAGCCGATGCCCAGGCCAGATTGACCGCAAAGGTCGTCTTGCCCACGCCGCCTTTCAGCGAATAGACGGCCACCGTCGCGCTTTGCAGGCCGGCGCCCGCCTCTTTTTGCCCTTTGCTCATGGTCGTACAGGCTATCCTATCGGGCGCGCTTGTCCAACGCCCTGCGATCAGTCGGCGGTCGATAGTGTGGTGAGCAGCGCGGAGAGATCGTGCGAATCATAGGGTTTTTGGGCCACCGGCACATGAACAAAGTGGTTGGGCAGGTCCAGTTGCTCGCCATAGCCGGTCGCGAACAGGAAGGGCACGCCGCGTTGCGCCAGCGCTTCCGCGATGGGCAGGCTGGTTTCCTCGCCCAGATTGACGTCGAGGATGGCAAGCGTCGGCTGTTCTCGCTCGATTTCCGCCAATGCCTGCGCGGTGTTGGAGGCGACGGCGATGCGCGTCGCGCCCAGTTCGCGAATCATGTCCTCCGCATCCATCGCGATGATGAGGCTGTCCTCGACCAGCAGGACGAGGCCCGCCAGCATCTCCGACCGGGCCGCCAGATTGGTATGGACCGCGATGACCGGTTGTTCCGGTATGTGCGATGGATCGGCGAGGCGCACATGGCGCGCGGGGATGCGGAACTGCGCCTCCAGTCCGGCCAGCTTGTAGCGCACATCGGCATCTCCGCCGAGATCGTGCGGGATGGACTTGGTGATGATGGTGGTGCCGAATCCCTCCCGTTTCGGGGCCTGCACCGCCGGACCGCCCTGTTCGCGCCAGTCGATCAGCAGGTCGCCCGCCTCATTCACCGCCCAGCGTATGATTAGCCGTCCGCTGTCGACCAGCGCGCCATATTTCGCACTGTTGGTCATCATCTCGTGGATAACGAGCGCCAGGGTGGAGAAGGCATTGGGTTCCAGCAGCACCGCCGGACCGGACAGGTCCAGCCGCGCGGTCTGCTTGCCGATATAGGCGTCGGCTTCCGTCTCGATCAACGGGCGCAGCAGGGCGGGCGCCCAATTGTCGCGGGTGATCTGGTCATGCGCGCGCGCCAGTGCATGCACTCGCCCCTCGAACATGGCGAGGAATTTGGTGGAGGCCTCCGTGCCATCCTTCGACTGCCGCGCCACGCCGCGGATCAGGGCCAGAATATTGCGGACCCGGTGGTTGAGCTCCGCGATCAGCAGTTCCTGCCGCTCCGACGCGCGGCGCTTGTCTTCCTGCGCATCCTCCGACAGGCGCAGCACCACCTGCACCAGCGAGGACCGCAGCGTCTCCGCGACGCGCACCTCCGCTTGTGTGAAGGGCGCGCTATGGCCGCTCACTTCCTGGCTCCATGCGTCGAAACTGGCGCGGGGGGTCAGGCGGATGCCGTTGGGTCCATAGGAGGCGGGCTTGTGCGGATCGCCCGCCCAGGTGACGGAGCGCAACCGTTGCCGCCGGAACAACAGCACATAGTCACGCGGTTTGCGGGAGATAGGGATAGCGAGCAGCCCCGCCGCATCGTCGGCATAGGCGTCCGCGCCGGGGATGATGGCGGAAAGATGGTCGGTGGCGCTCACCGCATTGCCCTCCATCGCGGAGAGGCGGCGGACGATGGGATGGATGGCGAGCGATGGCGGGGTATAGCCGCTGGTCGCGACCGCACCGTTCATCATCACCGCGACGCCGTCGCAGGGTACGATTTCACCCAATGTTTCCGCGACCCAGTCCACATCGTTGAGGATCGCCATGTCCCCGGCCAGCGCGGCGAGCAGCCGGTCGCCCGCCGCACGGGCGCGCACGTCATAATCGGCCAGGTCGCGATGCTCCCGGCTCTCCAGCTTCAGCGCGAACATCTGGCCGGACAGTTCGGCCAGCGTGCGTTGCTCGAAGGAGGGGAGGCACGGTTTGTAATGATGGCAGGCGAACAGGCCCCACAGCTTGCCGTTGACGAGGATGGAGACGGACAGCGACGCGCCGACGCCCATATTCTTGAGATATTCGATGTGGATCGGCGACACCGACCGCAGGATGGACAGGGAGAGGTCGAGCGGTTCGTCCTTCTCGTTGCGGGCGGGGATGACGGGGACCGGTTCCGCGCCGATGTCCGCGATGATACGGAAGGGCGTGCGGACATAGAGGGCGCGGGCCTGCACCGGAATGTCGGACGCGGGATAGTTGAGGCCGAGGAAGCGGCCGAGGCCGGGTCGCACCGTCTCTCCCACCACTTCGCCCGCGCCGTCCCGGCCGAAGCGATAGACCATGACCCGGTCGAAGCCGGTCAGGGCGCGAATCTGCCGTGCGCCCTCGTCGAAGAATTTCGCCATCGTCTCGGTCGCGTCGAGGCGCGAGAGAAAGGCGCGGACGAGGTTGCCGGGGTCCATGGAACGATTGGGAACCTGCGGCTCCGCTTCCAGCACAAGCACACCGCCGGAAAAATGGATGGCGCAGTCGAACAGATTGTCGGGCTGGGAGAGGGAGAGGGGCACGGAGAACATCCGCTCCACCGCGTCCGGCCCGCGCAGCATCATCATGCGGTTGCGCAGGAGGTGGATCGCGTCCTCCGTCAGCAATTTGTCGGAGGTCAGGCCGATCGCGTCATCCGCATCCATGCCCAGAAACTGGCCGATGTTGGCGGAGGCGCGCGCGACCGTCCAGTCGGAGGTGAGCGCGAGGAGAAATCCGAAGGGCTGGATCGCGCCCAGTTGGTGGATCGGCTCCCGGTCGCAGTTGGTCAGGTCGACTGCCGGTCCCTGCGCGTCGCTCATGCGTTCGTCGCCGGGACACCGGCGGCGTGGAAGGCGTCGAAGGTGCGCAGGGCCGCGTCGCAGGCCCGGTCGATAGCCTCTTGCGTGGGCAGATGCTCGTCGAGGCTGGCGAAGAAGCCGCGCCACAGCGCAACCTGCGACGGCGCACCGAGGTAGGCGGCGGGCAGGCCGGAGGCGACCCGGCGGGACAGCAGCGCGCCGCCCATCCGCGACCCCTCCAGCACATAGGTCACGCCGCAGACGGACGCGATGTCTCCCGACAGGGCAAAGGGCACGGGCGTCGGCGGCTCGATGCCCAGTTCAGCCAGGTCGGCGCTCAAGGCGGGCCAGCGGCGCACCAATGTCCAGGGCTGCATATCCACCGGCTGATGCGCGTCCAGCCATGCTTCGACCGAGGGGACGATGCGGGCATGGGCCGTCAGGAAGGCGCGATAGGAGGCATCCTCCGCCAGATCGAAGCGGCCGAAGGCCTCGTCCACCATGGCATGGGCATCGCGCGTTGCAGAGCGCAGCGCGTCACGGGGTGGTTCGATCATGCAGTTGCTCAGGGACAGGAGGAATTCCTTGCGGGAGCTTAGGGGGTAGCGGGGTGAGTACAAACTGAAAAGGCGGCGGCGGCCATAATCTCGATCAAGATCCGGCCGTTCGGACGATATTTTCGGCCATTCGGTCGGACGCGGTATGCGCGGGCGGGGGCGGGCATCATTTTCCGCTCTCGCTCTTGGCGGTGGTGCCCCGTCCGACGTCATCGCGCGGCTTGCCCTTGCTGGTGCGCTGGGCAGTAGCGGTGGTGCCCTTCAGCACGGGACCGCAGGCAGCGGACTTGGCGTCCCCCACATCGACGAACGCCAATATGGCGGCAAGTGGTGACGCTGCCAGTCCCAGCCCGACCCCGGCGCCCGCGCGGGTCAGCAGTTCGGGGCTGATGACCGCCAGTCCGGGCGCGGCGAAATGGCCGTTCAGCCCCACGGGCGACTGGCCGGAGAAAAGGCTGAACTTCTTGCCGTCGGCGCGCAGGGCCAGGTCGATGCTTTCGTCCCGGAAACTGAAGCCGCCGCGACCGAGGATCACATTCTTGGTCGTGTCGATCAATATCGGGTCCGCCGCCGCAATGCCATTCTTCACCGTGAAGGCGATCAGGCCGCAATTGATCTGCACCGGCTCCTTCAACCGATCCTCGAACATCTTCTGGATGAACACGCCGATGTCGATCTCCGCCAACTGGATATTGCGCGCCCACATCGTCCCCTTGGGCATGATGACGGCGATGCGACCGTTGGAGGTGGCCAGCGAATCATGCACCGTATCGCCGCTGCCGGTCATCTTGATCCGCGCTGTCAGCGTGCCGCTGGTGCCGCTTTCCTCCACGCCCCAGCGGTTGAGCAGCTTGCCCATGGGCGTGGGCGACAGGCGAATATCATAGTCGGTGAAGACCGGGCGCTTGCGGGCGTTGATGACGATGTCCGACGACAGGTGGCCACCCGCCATGTCGAAGGTGAGGGGCGAGAGTTTCAGCAGGCTCTTGTCGAGGTCGAGGGTCAGACCGATGTTGGAGATGGGGACGTTGGGCGCCTTGATCGTCCGCGCGGTCCATTTCACATCGGCGTCGAAGCGGCTGATCGCGTCCACGCGCAACGGCGCATCGGGCAGGATGCGCGGTGTTCCGCCGACCTGCGTGATCGCCCCCTGCATCCCCTGCGCCGCCAGCCGGTCGGGGTTGTACCCGATGAAGGGGCCGGCATCGACGATGGCCAGGCTCCGCGTCGCCAGATCGGCGCCGAGGTGCAGCCGCCCGCCAGGCTGGGTCACGGTCAGCGTCCCCGCCACGTCGCTTTCCCCGATCAGGCCGCGCAGCCGGGTAAAGCGCCATGCCTGGTCGCCATAAGTCAGGGCGGAGCTGATCCGGTAACGGCGGGTGTCGGGGATGGCCACGCCGATGATGTCGAATAAACGCGCCAGATTGGCGCCCCGCACGGTGAGGGAAAGGTCCGCGCCCTCGATCTGCGTCGCTGCGGGCAGTGTGCCGGACAGGGTGGCGGAGGCGTCCAGCGATCGTGCACTCACCGCCAGCCGGTTGCGTCCGCCCGCGACCGTCTCATTGGGCGATAACAGCCTGCCGGTGAAACTGACGGGGCGACCGCGCATCCGCCCCGTGCCGGTGAAGCCGATGTCCTGGGCAAAGCGCGTGTCGCGGGCGCGGACGGTATCGACCTTGATGTCGGTTTCGATCTGGCGGCGGGGGTCGCGATAGCGGACGGTGGTACCCGTCACGATGCCCTGCCGTATGTCGGGCATGTCGAACGGCTCGCCCTTCCTGTTCGGGTCGCCCAGCGTCCATGTGTTCGTCCTGCCGTCCCGCGACCATTCCAGGTCGGCGTCACCGTTGCGTAACGCCAGCCATGTAATGCGGCGTTGACCCAGAATCAGGCGAAAGGTGGAGAGGCGGGCGTGGACAAGGTCGGCGGCGAACAGATGATCTTTGCTGGCCCAGCCCGTGTTGGCGACCTTGAACTTCTCCGCCACGAACTTGATGCCAATAGGCGCGAAATAAAGCTGGAAGTCGCCGTCGACGGTTACTTCGCGTTTTATCATGCGGCTGGCGATGCCTTCGAAGGGCTTTTTTAGGAATCGTCCTTTAGTAAGGAACAGGATTAACCAGAGCGCGAACAGGGCGCCGAGAACAGTGAGCAGGATGCGAACCAGGAGCGGCAGGCGATGCCAGCGGTCCCGCAGGCGAGGCGCGACGGGGGCAGGCGGCGATGCCGTCCCATCCTCTCCAGCCGACTGCGCAATTTTCGGGTCCAGATCCGCCATCGTCGGGGAACGTATCGGGATGAACGTTGTTCCGGCGCGCGAGGGCGAGGGTTTCGGGCGCTGGACTTTGAAGATTCGAGGATTGGAGGGCGCCCCGCCATCGGCGGTTGTCCCGTGGAGGAAAGGTCAGGCCATGGATAGACGTTCGGAGGGTGCGCCGCGGTCGCTGCGCGATTACCCCCTCTCCCTGCGGCAAAGTGCGCGGGCGGTGTTCGGCGATGCGTGCGATAATGATGGTCGGCCTGCCGATCCCCTGCGCGGGATCGCGAACGCTGGCGAAGGCGTCAAGGCGTCCATTCCGCCGTCCCGGTCCTGAAAGGCGCGATGACAAAGGGCCTGTCCTGACGGAAGGTCCGTCCATCCCCTGTGGGCCGCCATCCCGGCACATCGTCGATCCAGCCAGCCCACAAAACAGAAAAGCCCCGCAGGCCGATGGCCAACGGGGCTTTCCATGGTGGGCGTAGCAAGGATTGAACTTGCGACCCCTGCGATGTCAACACAGTGCTCTACCACTGAGCTATACGCCCACGGGGAAGCGCGCCAATAGCGGGGGGCGGCGCAGGGTGCAAGAGCTAATCTTGCGCTATCCGCACCTTTATCGGCTCCCCGCCTTACAGGCCGCTGGCGCTGTTGCGTTCGAACACCCGATCGACCTCCAGGACCAGGTCCTTGAGGTGGAACGGTTTGGACAGAACCTTGGCTTCCGGCGCCATCTTGCCCGCGCGCAGCGTTACGGCGGCGAATCCGGTGATGAACATCACGCGGGTCGCGGGCGATACCGTCCCGGCGTGCTGCGCCAGTTCGATGCCGTCCATCTCCGGCATGACGATATCGGTTAGCAACAGGTCGAAATGCTCTGATTCGAGGAGCGGGACAGCCTCCGTTCCGCGATCCACCGCGGTCACGTCATAACCCGATCGCTCCAGCGCGCGGGTCAGGTACAGCCGCATCGAATCATCATCTTCGGCCAGCAGAATACGTGCCATCTCAACAAACCCCCAACGGACAAGGGTGCGCGCGCCGACTCCGGGCGCGCACTTCCTCATGGATTCCGTCCTTTTCTTATGCGACAACGGCTTAACAAATTCCATCGGGGTTAAGATTGCGAACAGCAAAACTGCCCAGCGGACGCATGATCGGCGGCAGGGAGCCGCTGCTCGTCCATCCGGCCTTCTGCCAATATGGCGTGCCCGGCGCGGTCGGGCCGGTGGTGATCGCCGTGTCCCACGCGGGTCGTGAGTATCCCGCCGACCTCGTCGTTCGCGCGCGCGTGGGCCTGTCGGGCCTGCAATCGCTGGAGGACCGGCATGTCGACGCTCTGGCCACGGAGGCGATCGGGGTGGGCCATTGCGCGGTGATCGCCCGCAAGGGGCGGGCTATCCTCGACCTCAACCGGCATGAGGGGGAGATTGACGCGACCAGCGTGTCCGACATTCCCCATGGCGTGGCGATACGCGCCAGCGCAAAGCTGCGCGGCGGGCTGGGGCTGGTGCCGCACCGCTACCACAGCATCGGCGACCTGTGGTTGCGCCGCCCGCCCTATGCGGAGGTGGCGGAGCGGATTCGCGACATTCATCAGCCCTATCACGCCCATGTCGGGCAGATGCTGGACGTGGCGGCATCGGCCTGTGGTGTGGCGGTGCTGGTCGATCTGCACAGCATGCCCCCGCTGCGAGGGGCGGCGGGACCGGACCGGGTCGATGTGGTGCTGGGCGACCGATTCGGCCAGAGCGCGTCCCCGGCCATCACCCGCTGCGCGGCGGAGGTGATCGGTGGCCACGGCCTGCGCGTCGCGATCAACGCGCCCTATGCTGGCGGTTACACGCTGGAACGGCATGGGCGTCCGTCCCGCGCCATCCACGCCCTTCAGGTGGAGATCGACCGGTCGCTCTATCTGGATGCGGCGCTGGATCAGCCGGGCGAGGGGGTGGGGCGCCAGGGCCGGATGATCGCGGACCTTGCGCAGGCGCTTGGGGCCGCGCTGGGCGATGTCCTCCCGCTGGCCGCCGAATAGGCGCGGTGCGCTACGGCACATAAAAAACCACCCCATGCGATGCACGGGGTGGCCAAGGTTCAGGGAGGAGACGTCCCCGCAGGGACGCTCATGCAAGACCTGAAAGGGGGGGCAGGCCCTGCATGATCTCTATTTAGAACAGAGCGCAGCGATCTTCAAGGAAGGTGATGCAAAAAAATCGCAGTCCATCGAAAATCGTGCACGCACCGTCCCTCGAAAGTCGAAATTGGTGCAGTGTGTCCTGGTTGCACTATCCACCAAAGCTCCGCAATTCCGCCGGATTTGGCGGCTCGCGTCTCCCTGGCCGACGATAATTCTCGTTGAGGCGGTCTGACGACGTTGCATTGGCCGGGGGGGCTGTTCCAGCGTTCATCATCCGGCTGTGCGTCGCCGCCCGATCCGCCACATCCGAATCACCCAAACAATAATGCCCGCTGCAATCATCATGCAGCGGGCATTGCCTGTCATGCGCGGCCCGCCTCCTGAGAGGCGGATCGACATATGTCTTAGAGCGCGGGCGCCAGAACCGGGGGCAGCTTGCCCTGCTCGACCTGCTGCTGGAAGATCTCGCGGATCAGCTGGAGCGAGAAGAGGTGCGCGTGGATCAGGGGCAGCATACCGCTCTGGTTGATCTTGCGCAGCGTGTCGCCGCGCAGGTCGCGCAGCTTCTGCTCGTTCACCATCTGGAAGCCGCGATAGACATAGGGCTTGTCCGCGCCTTCCGGCTGGATGGCGACTTCGCCTTCCATCAGGAGGTCATAGGACTTGAGTTCCTTCATGAACTCCGCCGTGCGGGCGGCGGCCTGCTCGAACTGCTCGCAAAAGGCCAGGATGCCCTTGGTCAGTTCGGTCGGCTCTGCGCCGTCGAACAGCGCCTCGCCGTCCTCGAACGCGCCGATGGTGCCGACCTTGGGGTCGAAGCACAGCGACAGTTCCTCGCTGTCGGGGCGCAGGCGAGCCAGCATCCAGGGATAGCGGCGGACATAGGCCGGGATATAGCTGAGGCCGCGAATCTTGCCTTCGTCATCGACGATGGTGTTGACGCCCTCGTTCAGGCCCATCAGCGCCAGCGGCACCGGGTCTTCGCCCGACGAGAAGACGATGGGCAGGAACCGCTGGGCGGAGACGAATTCGTCCACGGTCAGCGGCACGGCATGCTGGTCGGCCAGGAACGGGGCCGCATCGACGGCGCGCAGCGTGAAATCGGCGTGCTGCTGGCTGTTGAGCGGCACGAGATCCGAATAGAGGATCGGCAGACTGTTCGATTGCGGCGCGCTCGCCATGACTAGCTCCTATGGATTTTTCGGCGCTCGCAATAGGGGGATCGGCATCGTCAGGCAAGCGGAGTCGAACGCCGGGCCTTATGGGGCGGGCGGCACCAGCTTGCCGGGGTTCATGATGCCGCCGGGATCGAACGCCCCCTTGATCGCGCGCAGTCCGACCAGATGGGCGGGGGAGGCGAGGCGGGCGAGTTCCGCCACCTTCATCTGGCCGATGCCATGTTCGGCGGAGATGGAGCCGCCTGCTGCTGCCACCAGGTCGTTGACGAAGCGGCTGACCGCCTCGCCCTGCTCCGCGATCCAGTGCGCGCCCCGGTCGGCGGGGTCGCGCGGGGGGCGGACGTGGAAATGGATGTTGCCGTCGCCCAGATGGCCATAGCTTTGCGCCGTGCTGCCGGGGAAATGCCCTTCGCACGCGCGGGCGGCGTCGATCATGAAGGCCGGCATCGCGCCGACCGGCACGCTGATGTCATATTGCATCGCCGGGCCTTTCGCCTTCTCCGACGAGGAGACGGATTCGCGGATCCGCCAGAAGGCGTCGGCCTGCCCCTCGCTGCTGGCGATGGTGGCGTCGGTCAGCCGGTCCTTTTCCAAAGCGTCGGCCAGCGCCGCCTCGACGCGCGCGCGCAGGGCGTCGGCGTCGCCAGGGTCGGCCGTCACCGCCTCGACCAGCACATGCCAGGGCGCGGGGGAGGCGATGGGTTTGCGGGTACCCGGCACCTCGCTCAACACCACGTCGACAATCTCGTCGGACAGGATTTCGAACCCTTCCACGGCCTCGCCCAGCGCCTCCTCCAGATGGCGCAGCAGGGCGAGGGCCTGTGCGGTGGAGGCAACGCCTGCCCAGAAGACGGTGCGCGATGCGATGGTCGGGACCAGCCGCAGGCTGGCGGCGGTGATGACGCCGATGGTCCCCTCCGCACCGATCAGCACCTGTTTCAGGTCATAGCCGCGATTATCCTTCTTGAGCGCGGCGAGGCCGTTCAGGATGGAGCCGTTGGGCCATACCGCCTCCAGCCCCTCCACCTGCGCGCGCATCGGGCCATGGCGCAGCACCTGTGTCCCGCCCGCATTGGTGGAGATCAGGCCGCCGACGGTCGCCACGCCCTTTGCGCCCAGCGTCAGGGGAAAGCGCCGTCCCGCCGCCTCGACCGCCTCATGTAATGTCTGGAGGATCACGCCCGCCTCGCACACCGCCAGATTGGCGTCCGCGTCGATGGACCGGATGGCGTTCATCGCGCGCAGCGACAGGATCAGGGCCTTGCCATCGGCGGGTGGGGTCGCCCCGCCGACCATCGAGCTGTTCCCTCCCTGCGGGACCAGCGCGATGCCATGCGCGGCCGCGATCCGCAGGATGGCGGACACTTCTTCGACGTTGCGGGGGGACAGGATCGCGGCGGCCGCGCCATGATATTTGCCGCGCCAGTCGCTGGTCCAGGGTGCGATCAGGTCCGGGTCGTCGATCACCCGGCCTGCGGGCAGCGCGTCGCGGAAGAGCGGTAGGGGGTTGGCTATTGTCATCGTGCACGCCAATATGGCCTTTCGCGCCCGGTCTTGCCAGATTAATCCCTTGTTCAACCGCATGGCCGTAGGCGAAGGGTGCGGGGCTTATGGACTGGGGCAAGGCGTGACAGCGGTTATCGCTCTACTGATCGGCATATGGGCGGCGGACGATGGCATCGTGCGGCTGTCCCCTGACGATTCGCTGGTCCCTGTCTTCGACGGCGCGTCGCGCGACCGCAGGACGGGCGCCAGCCTGTCCGTGGATGACGAGACGGTGGGGGCCATGGCGCCGGACACCGGCGTCGTCACCATCGAACGGCGCATCATCATCCGCATCCCGACCCTGCCACGCCCCGCTGTGCCGGAGGCGCGCAGCTTCTCGCCAAAGGCCGCGGTGGCGAATCCTATTGCCCGGCAAAAGGCGACATGCCTGACCCTGCGTTCCCTGAAAGGGGCCGCGCTGGACGAGCGGGCGGGCATTATATTTGTCACCGCGACGGACAACCGCTATCAGGCGGTCCTCGAACGGGGATGCCGCCCGGTGGATTTCCAGTCCGGCTTCTACCTCAGCCCTTCGGCGGACGGGGCGATCTGCGCCGGTCGGGACATGTTGCACGCGCGCAGCGGCCTGCGTTGCACCATCGCCGGCCTGACCCGTCTTTCCGCCGGCATGTAGTGCCCCGCCGGAGCATTTTTCTTGACACAAGGCGTATAGTCTCGCATGGCGCGCGCGGTACGCCGCCACTTATTGGCGCATGCGGCCACCTTATCCCGGAACACGCATGAACTTTGCCGATCTCGGCCTATCCGAAGAATTGCTGAAAGCCGTCGAGGAGGCGGGGTACAGCACGCCTACGCCGATCCAGGCTCAGGCTATCCCCTCCGTCCTGATGATGCGCGACATCCTCGGCATTGCGCAGACGGGGACGGGCAAGACGGCCAGTTTCGTTCTGCCCATGATCGACATCCTCGCCCATGGCCGCAGCCGGGCGCGTATGCCACGCTCTCTTATTCTGGAACCGACGCGCGAACTCGCTGCGCAGGTGGCCGAGAATTTCGAGAAATATGGCAAGAACCATAAACTCTCCATGGCTCTCCTCATCGGCGGTGTGTCGATGGGCGATCAGCTTGCGGCGCTGGAAAAGGGCGTTGACGTCCTGATCGCGACGCCGGGGCGCCTGATGGACCTGTTCGAGCGGGGCAAGATCATGCTCAACGGCTGCTCGATGCTGGTGATCGACGAGGCGGACCGGATGCTCGACATGGGCTTCATCCCCGATATCGAGAATATCTGCACCAAGCTGCCCGCGCAGCGCCAGACGCTCCTCTTCTCCGCGACCATGCCCGCGCCGATCAAGAAGCTGGCTGATCGCTTCCTCTCCAATCCCAAGTCGATCGAGGTCGCCCGTCCCGCGACCGCCTCCTCCAACATCACCCAATGGCTGGTGAATGTGGACGAGCGGGCAAAGCGGGAAACGATCCGCCAGTTGCTGAAGACGGAAGAGGTCACGACCGCAATTATCTTCTGCAATCGCAAGACGATGGTGCGCGACCTGAACACCAGCCTGAAGCGGCACGGTTTCTCGTCGGGCGAAATTCATGGTGACATGGATCAGAGTTCGCGCATCGCGGAACTGGACCGGTTCAAGAATGGCGGGATCAACATCCTCGTCGCGTCCGACGTCGCCGCGCGCGGTCTGGACGTCAAGGGCGTCAGCCATGTGTTTAACTTCGACGCGCCCTGGCACCCGGACGACTATGTCCACCGCATTGGCCGCACCGGCCGCGCCGGGGCGACGGGCACCGCCTACACCTTCGTGACGAAGGCGGATGCGGAGGCCCTCGACAATATCCAGAAGCTGATCGGCACCAAGATCCCGCCGTTCGAGGTCAAGGCCGAGGCAGCCCGGTCGGGCCGTGACGACAGTCGTGGCGAACCGAGGCGTGACCGTTCGCGCAACCGTCGCGATGAGCGCCCCCGGGATGCACAGCCCGTCGAGGAGGCCGTGCAGGCAGAACCCGTCCGTGAGGAAGCGCCCCGTCAGGAAGCGCCCCGTGAGGAGGTCCCGCGCGAGGCCCGGCCTCCACGCGATCAGGCCCGCAACGGCCGCGCCCGTGAAGAGCGCGCCCGTGAGGACCGTCCCCGCGACGAGGAACAGCGCGACGCCCGTCCGCGCCGCGAAGGCCGTGGCGAGCGGGATCGGAACGATCGCAACGACCGGGACCGCAACCGTCCGTCCAACACGGTCCGCAATGACGCCAACCATGTCGAGGGACCGGACGAGGGCTGGAACGGTCCGGTGCCGGAATTCCTGAACTTTGGTTTTGGCGGTTCGCTCAGCCCGGAGTCCTTCCTCGAAAGCGACGAGTCCGCCGCAGAGGCATGACGGGACGGCGGCCTTGCGCCGCCGCGACCGCCCTTTCGACCCGACTTTGACGGCCGCCGCTCATCCCGGCGGCCGTTCGCACGTCATGCGACCGCTCGACAGCGCGCCGCTTTCCGTGCATCTGCCGACCATCCTTTTCCCGCTTAAAGAGACCTGTCCGTCATCATGGCCATCAAGCATGCCCTTCCCGTCACCCGCGCTGCGGACTTTGCCGCCTGGTATCAGGCCGTCATCAGCGAGGCGGACCTTGCCGAGGAATCCGGCGTGCGCGGTTGCATGGTCATCCGTCCCTGGGGCTATGGCATCTGGGAACGCATCCAGAAGCTGATGGACGCCCGCATCAAGGCGGCAGGCGTCGAAAACTGCTATTTCCCGCTCTTCATCCCGCTCTCCTTCTTTGAGAAGGAGGCCGACCATGTCGATGGTTTCGCAAAGGAAATGGCGGTCGTCACCCATCATCGGCTCAAGGGCGTCGATGGCAAGCTGGTGCCCGACCCGGAGTCGAAGCTGGAGGAACCGCTGGTCGTGCGCCCCACGTCGGAAACGGTGATCGGGCAGGCGATGAGCCGCTGGGTGCAGAGCTGGCGCGACCTGCCTTTACTCACCAACCAATGGGCCAACGTCGTCCGCTGGGAAATGCGAACCCGCATGTTCCTGCGCACCAGCGAATTCCTCTGGCAGGAGGGGCACACCGCCCACGCCGACCGCGCCGACGCGCTGGAGGAGACGCTGCGCGCCCTCGAAATGTACCGCGATTTCTCGGAAACCGCGCTCGCCATGCCCGTGGTCGCGGGCGAAAAGCCGGAGAATGAACGCTTCCCCGGCGCCGTCGCGACCTACAGCATCGAGGCGATGATGCAGGATGGCAAGGCGTTGCAGGCGGGCACCTCCCACTATCTGGGCACGGGTTTTGCCGAGGCCGCGAACATCAAATATCAGGACAAGGAGGGCGGCCAGCAGCTCTGCCACACGACCAGCTGGGGTGTGTCCACGCGGCTGATCGGCGGTGTCATCATGGTCCATGGCGACGACGATGGCCTGCGCTGCCCGCCGCAGGTCGCGCCGCACCAGATCGTCATCGTTCCCATGCTGCGCGACCAGCCGGAGGATGAGGCGATCATCGCCTACTGCCGCGACCTGCACAAGGCGCTGCTGGGCCAGTCCGCCTTTGGCGAGCCGGTCCGCTCCCACCTCGACCTGAAGGCGGCCAAGGCGTCCAACAAGCGGTGGGGCTGGGTCAAGAAGGGCGCGCCCATCGTGATCGAGGTCGGCGGGCGGGACGTGGCCGGCGGCAATGTCTCCGTCCTGCGCCGCGACCGGCTCTATCGGGAGGACGGCAAGATCGACAGCGCCATCCTGCCGCGCGACGCTTTCGTTGCGGAGGCCGCGGCCACGCTGGAGGCCATAGAGAAGGCCTTGTACGTGGACGCGCGCGGTTTCCTCGACGCCCGGATCGAGCGGCGCATCGCCGATCAGGCCGCGCTGGAGCATCATTTCGATGCTGACAAGCCGGGCTGGGTGGAGGTCAACTGGGCCAAACCCACCGGTGCGGCGCTCGACAAGGTGGTGGAATGGCTCAAGGGCCGCAAGCTGACCCTCCGCAACGTGCCCCTCGACGCCAGCGCGGCCGAGGGCGCCTGCATCTTCACCGGCGAGGCTGCCGTGGAGCGGGTACTGGTCGGCCGCTCCTACTGAGGTTCGGGGGGCGCGCCGGGAAGCCCCTGAACATTGACTTCCTCGTCACTCCGGCCTTGATCCGGGGTGACGTCAGGGCAGTGTCCGTTGCAAGGCGGTTTCCGTTGCGCCCTGCGTCCCTCTGCACCATGTCCCGTTCATCGCTGCCTTTCAACCCCGCTCTCTCGCATAGCCCTTGCGGCCCTTCCTCCAACAGGATAGGTTCTCCATTCGTTCTCACTGTGGGGAAGCTGCATGGATCTCGCCGTCATCCTGATTTTCGCGTTGGCGCTTGTCGGCGGCTTTGGCGCGGCGTGGTTACTGCGGGGCAGGGATGTGGTGCGCCTGACGGGCGAACGCGCCGATCTCGCCGCGCGTCTGGAATCGGGTGATGCCATGCGCAATGCCGCCCTGCGCGACCTTGCCGTGGAGAAGGCGCGGGCGGAGGAAGCCACCAGCTGGCGGCCGCAGGCGGAACGGGCGGGGGCGGAGCGCGATCAGGCGCGGGCGGAAAAGCTCGCCCTGACGGCGGAGCATCAGGCGCGTCTGGAATCCTATGAGGCGCAGATCGCGGCCCTCCATCAGGCGCGGGAGCAGCTTTCGGCGCAGTTCAGCGAGATCGGCGGCAAATTGCTCCAGAACGCGCAGACCGCCTTTCTGGAGCGCGCGAACGAGCGGTTCGCTGTCGCGCAGGAGAAAAATGAGACGCAGATCAAGTCGTTGCTCGCGCCGGTTGAGACAACGCTGAAACGCTATGAGGAGGGACTGGGCCGGGTCGAGAAGGACCGGGTGGACAGCTATGCCGCGTTGCGCGAGGCGGTCGATCAGGTGCGGACCGGGCAGGGGCAGGTGCGCGACGAGACGGCGCGGCTGGTCAACGCCCTGCGCTCCAGTCCCAAGGCGCGCGGCCGCTGGGGCGAGCAGCAATTGCGCAATGTCCTCGAAATGGCGGGGCTGAGTTCCTATGCGGATTATCGCGAGGAAGTGTCCGTCAATACGGAGGACGGGCGGCTGCGGCCCGACGTCATCGTGCGGCTGCCCGGCGGGCGGCAACTCATCATCGACGCCAAATGCTCGCTCAACGCCTATCTGGAGGCGTCGGAGGCGGAGGATGAGACGGCGCGGGCCACCCATATGCGCGCCCATGCCGGGGCCATTCGCACGCATGCCCAGCAATTAGGGGCCAAGGATTACTGGACCCGCTTCGGCGACGCCGCCGATTATGTGGTGATGTTCATCCCTGGCGAGCATTTCCTGTCGGCGGCGCTGGAGCATGATTCGGATTTGTGGGAATGGGCGTTCCAGCGGCGCGTTCTGCTGGCCACGCCCACCAACCTTGTCGCCATCGCGCGCACCGTGGCCAGTGTTTGGCGCACGGAGAAGCTGGCCAAGGACGCGCAGCAGATCGCCATGCTGGGCAAGGAAATCTATGAGCGTATCGCCAAGGTGGCGGAGCATATGGGCAAGGTGGGCAAGGGGCTGAACAGCGCCGTCACCCATTATAACAGCCTTGTCGCCAGTGTGGACAATCGCCTGACTTCGACCGCGCGCAAGTTTCGCGACCTCAATGTCGATACCGGCGGCAAGGACATCGACGCGGCGGAGGGGATCGACGTGCTGGCGCGCCTGCCCCTCGCCGTGACGGCCTCCGCGCCCGTCGCTGCGTCGTCGCTGCCGGATGCCCATGATGGGGAGGAGGATGCGGAAACGGCCGCGGTCCAGCCGGAAGATATGACCGCCGGATAGGATCGGCTGCATCGGGGGGACTGCTGTTAGAGGGCAGGGCCGCCTGTGCCTAACCGCTGTTGGACGGTCATATGGGCGATTCGGGTGGCGCGCTGTGCGATCTCGGACGTCCTATGTCCGCTCCCGACAACATGCTCCCCCCAGACGGGGCGCCCCCTATCGGCTGACCTGATGAAGGGCTGGCGGTGGGGAGAGGGGCGTGTACGGCCCGACGACGTGGCGGGAACGGGTAAAGAAGAACTGCCTTCCCGCCCTGCCGGGCGACGGTTAGGGGTGCGGCCATGACCGATCCCTCCGCTCCTCCCGGCCGCCAGCGCAGAGTCTGGAGCCGCTATTACGCCACCTTCATCGATGTTCCCGCCGGGCCGGACTGGCGCGACCGGATACGCGCGGCGGCGGGAGCGGTGGGGGGCATCGCTTTCACCGGCCTGCTTTGCGCGATCATGCTGGGCAATGGCCTGTCGCACCCTCTGCTGGTCGCGCCGATGGGCGCTTCCGCCGTGCTGCTCTTCGCCGTTCCCGCCAGCCCGCTGGCCCAGCCCTGGTCGATTATCGGCGGCAATGTCTGTTCAGCGCTGGTAGGCGTTTTGGTTGTTAATCTTGTAACGCCGCCCATGCTCGCGGCGGCGCTGGCGGTGGGCGGGGCGATCATCGTCATGTCGCTCCTGCGCTGCCTGCATCCGCCCGGCGGTGCCGTCGCTCTGACCGGGGTGCTGGGCGGCGCTGGCGGCGCGAGTGCCCATTATAGCTTCGCCTTCGTGCCCATCGGTCTGAACAGTCTGTTGCTCGTCTTGGTCGGAATCCTGTTCCACCGCTTCTCAGGTCACAGCTATCCGCATCGCGTGCCTGTCGTCCAAAACAGCCACGCCACGCGCGATGCCCTCCCGCTTGATCGGGCGGGCCTGTCGCATGACGATGTGGAGGATGCGGTCGCAGCCTATGGAGAAACGCTCGACGTCGACCCGGACGATCTCCACATCGTGTTCAAGGATGCGGAGCTGCGCGCTTCCGTCCGGCGTCATGGCGCACTGACTGCTGGGGACATCATGTCGCGCGACATCATCACCATCGGCCGCGAGGTGGCCGTGAAGGATGCGGCGGCGCTTCTTTATAACAGCCGCCTGCTGTCGCTGCCCGTGATGGACAGAGCAGGGCGGGTTGAAGGCATCATCACTCCGCTGGACCTAGGGCGTGAGGGCGCGTCTGCGTATCAGATCGCATCCGATCCCTTGACCGTATCGCCGGATACGCCGCTCGTCGCATTGGTCAGACCTTTGTCGGAAGGGCGACGGCATGAGATATTGGTGTTGGATGGCGGCCAGCGGTTGTGCGGCATAGTGACGCAGACCGATCTGATCGCCGCGTTGGCTGTAACGTGATGATGGAGGGTTGGCAGTTTGGGAACTTGACTTTGGGGCTGGTGCGGGCTGGTGTACGACGATCGATGCATCTCGTGCCAAATTTCGGATTTACTTTCAATGTGTTATGGTTGCACCTACGGTTTCTCGCGGTGATAGAGGTCTTATCCCGTTCACATCGGACTTGGATGCCATGGGGGAGCATGGCGGCGGGGTAGCCATAATTAGAACAAAATCCTGCTGGAAGAAGTTATGGCTTACGCGGAAATATTGGTGGGACTTATGATGGTAAAAATACTTAATGATGATGTGGGAAATTAAGAGGAAATTATTTACTTTCCGATGAATTCAGTGGACGTCCTTGGCCGAGTCCGTGAAAATTTCACATATAGTTTTACTGGTTATCAGGAGTGCGTGATGAGTTGCTTCTGTTCTTCGAGATGAAGGAGAACGGATTGTCTAAAAATAGTAATGGAAAAAGGCGTTGCAAGCGGAAAATCCTTGCCCTATAGGCGGCGCTCACTTGGGGCCGTAGCTCAGTTGGGAGAGCGCGTCGTTCGCAATGACGAGGTCAGCGGTTCGATCCCGCTCGGCTCCACCAAGGTTTTTATTAGAGGGGTTTTGACCCCTCTTTTTTATGCCCTTTGTACAGCGCCGAATATTGCTTTGGTCCGCGTCGTGATTTTGCCGAAAAGCAGGCGCGAGTTCTATAGCAATGCGACGCGTCATCCGTTTTGCAACTGTGCTCACCCGCAAGATCCTGCCTCTCGCGAAACTTCATGCTGCCTTGTCTGGTATGCGCTTGCTCCCTAGGGAAGAGAATATGGGAGAGAATATTGCCGGTCCGCCGGAACCGTGGACATCGCAGGAGTCGCCTGAGGGTGCATCTGCCGCCGCGACGCTCATCATCCTACGCGATTCGATGGATGGTGGGCCGCCGGATGTGCTGATGGTGCAGCGTGCCGCAACAATGAGCTTTGCGGCGGGGGCCATCGTGTTTCCTGGCGGGCGGGTCGATCCGGCCGATGAACGACTTGCTGCCGAATTGCCCCATGGCTTCGCGTTACAGGATGCTGCTGCCCGCATCGCCGCTATCCGTGAAACGGTGGAGGAGGCGGGCATCGCGATAGGTCTGTCGCCACCACCATCGCCGGATATTGTGGGAGCCATGCGAATCGCCCTGCATGCAGGCGTCGGGATGGGCACACTTCTGGAACTTCATGGCCTGTCCATCGACTCTTCCGTAGTGGAGCCGTTCGCGCGCTGGTGCCCCGGCCGGGCGGAGCGGGCGGGTATTTCGCGCATTTTCGATACACGCTTCTATGTCGCACGCGCGCCAAACGATGCCTTTTGCGCCACCGCTGATACAACGGAAAATGTCCGGCTGCGTTGGGCGAGCGCTGCGACAATTATTGAGGATTGCGATGCGGGGCGGGAGGTCGCGATTTTCCCCACCCGTCGTAATCTGGAACGGCTCGCCCTAGGCAATAGTCATGAGGAGGTGGTGGCGCTGGCCCGCACTTATCCGCCGGAGATGGTGACGCCTTGGACGGAGGTGCGCGACGGTGAGGTCCATCTCTGTATTCCTGACTATCTGGGCTATCCCGTTACGTCAGAGGTGAAGGCGGATATTCGGCGAGGATGAGGGCCGTGCCGGAAGGGCCTGGCCAGTGCGGGTGGATGTCGGACAACTCGGTTTCCCATCTCTCCACTTTCCCCTGTCATGGAAAGCCGATATGGGGCCGCCATGACCGATAAGACCGCATCCGATCGCCACGCGCCCGATCCGGCGCTGCTCGCCAAGGCCGAAACATTGACCGAGGCGCTGCCCTACATGCAGCGTTATGCTGGGCAGACGTTCGTCGTGAAATATGGCGGGCATGCCATGGGCAATGCCGAACTGGCGCGCGATTTTGCCGAAGATGTGGTGTTGATGAAGATGGTCGGCATCAATGTCGTCGTCGTTCACGGTGGCGGGCCGCAGATCGGTTCCATGCTGAAAAGGCTGGGTGTCGAGAGCACTTTCATCGGTGGCTTGCGCGTCACCGATCAGGAAACGGCGAAGATTGCCGAAATGGTGCTGGCAGGTTCCATCAATAAAGAAATCGTCAGTTGGATCGGGCAGGCGGGCGGACGCGCGGTCGGCATTTCCGGCAAGGATGCCGGTCTGGTGACGGCGGAGAAGGTTGGCGGCAAACGGGAGGCCGACCCCCTTCAGGGAATAGAGCGACATGTCGATCTGGGTTTTGTCGGTGAGCCGGTGTCGGTCGATACGCGGCTGCTGAAATCTCTGTCGGCGGACGGCATCATTCCGGTGATCGCACCCATCGCGGGCGGGGCGGATGGCCACACCTATAACATCAACGCCGACACGATGGCGGGCGCCATCGCGGGTGCACTGGGCGCTACGCGCTTCTTCCTGCTGACGGACGTGCCGGGCGTTCTGGACCAGGGAGGCGACCTCCTGAGCGATCTTGACGAAGCGCGGATCAATGCGCTGAAGGCGGACGGCACCATTTCAGGCGGGATGATTCCTAAGGTGGAGACCTGCCTGCATGCCGTTGGTGCGGGCGTGGAAGCTGCGGTTATCCTCGACGGGCGGGTGCCGCATGTGATGTTGCTGGAAATCTTTACTAAGCGCGGTGCGGGAACACTCGTTCACGGGTGAGGCTTTTGCTGGCCTCCGCGACTAAGGGTGCTAAAGCTCCAAAGAGAACGCAACATGCCAACCCCCCATGGGTTCGTCTGGCGTGCCCCGATGTGCCTGCCCCCAACGCCACTGCCTCCATTCTGCTCGCCGTGCCATTATTGTTAGGGACTTGTCACGAGGGGAGTGCTTCCAATACGCAGGCTGTTCAGGCCAATATGGTTGAAACCCAAGATGTGCGCCGTTCTGTAACAGCGGGCGCGCCTGTCGCTGATTTTGCCGATTTTGGTGCTGCAAATGCAGCAGATAATCACGGTCGAATGAGTAGACGTGGTTCGTCACGATCCTAACGTCGCGATGAAGGGTGAGGAAGGCGAGCGGGCAGTCTTGTTCGACTGGGCGCAGTCGCTGGAACGGCGGGACTGGATAAAGCACAGGAGCAATGAGGCCATGGCAGCGCTGACAGCGGCCTGGATTCGGTCCAGTTCGCGCGGAGTTATGCCAAATATGCTACCCTCACCGTCAATTTCAGGGACGGCAATGTTGAGGGTGGGGCAGGATCGCTCTCTTATCAGGTGCCCGTGACCATCACTGGCAAATCGCGGGATGATCGACTCTATCGGCTGGAAGGTCCGGTCATGTTGTGCAGGGTCAATGACGTGGACGGTTCGATGTCGCAGGAATGGCGCTGGCATATAGGGTAAAGCGATTTGCAGCTCCGGCCCTGACACCCGCACAGGGATTGCTCGCATTTCATATTGCCTGTGCCCGCTTGTCGATCCACCGCCCTATCGGCTAAGGGAGCGCCACGCATCGCCCCTATGGGAGACTTCATGGCCTTCGCGATTTTTCAGACGTTGATGATCCTGCTCAATGTGGCGAAATGGATCATCATCATTCAGGCAATCATCAGTTGGCTGGTGGCTTTCAACATCATCAATACCAGCAGCGATTTCGTGCGGACAGTATTAACCGCGCTGGAGCGGATGACCGAGCCATTGTACCGGCCGATCCGACGAGTGATGCCCGATCTGGGCGCGCTGGATCTGTCGCCCATGGTGGTGCTGTTGGTCATTATCATCCTGCAACAGGCGATTCTGCCAGCGATTTTCGCGCCGTTGGTGTGACCGGCCTCGTCCGGCAGGCGGGCGAGGATTGCATTCTGCCCGTGCGGTTGACGCCCCGCGCGTCGGCAAACCGGATCGGCAAGCGATGGGTGGATGCTGACGGGCAGGACTGGCTTTCGGCCAGCGTGGCCGCGCCGCCAGACAAGGGCCGGGCCAATGCGGCACTGATCCTGTTACTGGCAAAATCGCTTGACCTGCCGCGCTCGTCGATTTCGCTGGAGGCGGGGGACATGAGCCGGTTAAAACGCATACGGATCGCGCGCGTGGATGCGGCGACCGTCGAGAATAAGGTCGCCCTTGCAGGCGGCGCTACCGAATGACCGCGCAGTCTGGCGCGGCGAAAACATAGAGGATCGGATCCCATGACCATCGGCAAGATCATCGACGGCAAGGCCTTTGCCGAAGGATTGCGTGCGGAAGTGGCGCAGGGCGTGGCGGGTTTCCTGGCCAGTCAGGGCCGTACGCCGGGTCTGGCGGTCGTGCTCGTCGGAGAAGATCCGGCCAGCGCCGTCTATGTTCGCAACAAGGGCAAGATGACCGTGGCGGTCGGCATGGAGAGTTTTGAATATAAACGTCCGGCGACGATCACGCAGGAAGAGTTGCTTGAGTTGGTCGACGAGTTGAACGGCGACCCGCGTGTGGACGGCATATTGGTGCAGTTGCCGCTGCCCGGTCATCTTGACGAGCAGGCGGTCGTCAACGCCATCAACCCGGACAAGGATGTCGATGGCCTGACGCCGGTCAGCACGGGGCGACTCGCGCTGGGCCTGCCCGGTTTGGTGCCCTGTACGCCGTTAGGCAGCCTGATGCTGCTGAAGGACGAACTGGGCGACCTGTCGGGGAAAAGCGCGGTGGTGATCGGGCGGTCGATCCTGGTCGGCAAGCCGATGGCGCAGTTGCTGCTGGGCGAGAATTGCACGGTGACCATCGCGCACAGCCGCACGCAGGATTTGGCCAGCGTGGTGCATCAGGCGGATATTGTCGTGGCGGCGGTCGGGCGGCCAGAAATGGTCAAGGGGGAATGGATCAAGCCCGGTGCGACGGTCATCGACGTAGGCATCAACCGCGTGGCCGCAGAAGAAGAGGGCAAAACCCGGCTGGTCGGCGATGTCGCGACTGCGGAGGCGGCGAGCCATGTGCGCGCTATCACGCCTGTCCCCGGCGGGGTGGGGCCGATGACGATTGCAGTGCTGCTGCGTAACACGCTGGTTGCTGCCTGCGCACGCGAGGGCGTGGAAGCGCCCAAGGGACTGTAGCCTGTCCGTCCGGGCGCTCAGGCGCGCGGCACCGGCCCTGCTGGCACTGGCTGCGGGGGGCGCGCTCGCCCAGCCGCCTGCGGGCAGCGGGCGTTATAAGGAGGATGTCCGGGATGCGCCGCGCGGCGGCTACGCCGATCCCAGCCTGATTATCGCGGCGGAACTGGCCTATGACCGGTTGGCGCTGGAAAAGGGGCAATGGACGGCGCTGTCGCGGATCGTGGCGAAGGATGCCGTGCTGTTTCAACCGGGGCCGGTTTTTGCGGAACGCTGGCTGAAGGGCCAGCGTGATCCGGCCACCGCCCTGCGCTGGCAGACGCGTGAGGTTTTCATGGCCTGCGACGGGAGTGTCGCAGTGAGCAGTGGGCAATGGGTGCGCGCTGGCGGCGGTTCGGAAGGTCGGGGCTGGTATTCGAATATCTGGCGGCGGGACAAGCAGGGTTATCGCCTGATCCTGTCCCATGATGGCCCGCTGGCCGCTTCGGAGGACGCACCCCGGATGGGTCGGGAGGATGAATTGGAATCCATCTCCGCACGCATTGCGGCCTGCCCCAAGCGAGGACGGCCCGGTGGTGCTGGGAAGGTATCGGACATGTCGTCGCCGATGGCGGTGTCGCTCGATCCCCGCCAGCCATTACCCCTGAGCCGAGAGGAACGGGCTACGGATGGATCGTTGCGCTGGCGTTGGGCGGTTGCCGCCAATGGTGCACGCGTGCTGGAGGCGTGGATGGCGACGGATGCGGGTGAAGTGGTGGTCGTGACGGATCGCACCGGCCCGGCGGCGGCACCCTCGGCCAAGTGATGATAGAACTCTTCCTTTCAGCCTTTATCACCCTGTTCGTGGTGATCGACCCGCCGGGCTGTGCACCCATCTATGCAGGGCTGACGACCGGTGCGACGGCGGGGCAGCGCCGTACCATGGCGGTGAAGGCGGTCGGGATTGCGGCGGTCATCCTTTTGTTGTTCGCGCTGGTCGGGCGGCCTCTGTTGCACTTGCTGGGCATCGGCCTCGACGCTTTTCGCATCGCGGGCGGGATTATGTTGTTCTTCATTGCGCTGGAAATGGTGTTCGAGCGGCGGACCCAGCGGCGGGAGGACCGGGCACGACATGTCGCTGAGACGCCGGAGGTCGAGGATGTGTCCGTTTTCCCCATGGCGATGCCGATGATCGCGGGACCGGGGTCCATCGCCACCATCATGCTGTTGATGGCGGAGGCGCATGGGGGTGTCGAGCGGACCATGGTGCTGGCCGCGCTGGCGGTGACGTTGCTGTTGATGCTGGGTGCGCTGCTGCTCGCGGGGCCGCTGATGCGGTTGGTCGGGCCGGAAGTGGAGGCGGTGGTTACCCGCGTGCTGGGAGTGTTGCTGGCCGCATTGGCGGTGCAATTCGTGCTGGACGGTGTGCGTGGGGCGCTGATGGCGGCTCGGTGAACGCTTGTCTCGGCTCAGCGCCGGGGGGCAAGCCTACACCAGATGCAGGAGCAGCCACCCCAGCCCGGTGAAGCTGAAGACCAGCGACATGGGGCCGAGCGCGCGGGACAGTTCGCTGAACGCCGGATCGAGCCGGTCGAGCGACCCGATTTCCTTGTGCGGAGGATCGAAATTTCCCATTGCCTTGCGCCTTCATCGCCCTGTGGTCGGACCTTCATGCCCATTTTGGCGGGCCGGGGAAATTGGACATTCGTCTAAACCCCTTGATTTTCCGTCATCTGTCGGACCAGAAAAAAGTGGTTGGCATGGCGACCATGCGGCTGCTGTATCGGCTTCACAGCGCGCCCAAAATCGTTACTCTCGCCCACGAGTTCAGGGCATGTTGCCCCCAAGATCAGGATGTCCATGACCAGCCAGAACCTTGCCGACGGGAATGAAGCGGGCACCATCCTTGGTCATCCAAAGGGACTGTTCGTCCTGTTTTTTGCCGAGATGTGGGAACGTTTTTCCTATTATGGGATGCGTGCGCTGCTGGTCTTCTACCTGACCAAGCATTTCCTGCTCAGCGACCAGCAATCCGGCTGGATCTATGGCGCCTATACGTCGCTGGTCTATATCACCCCGCTGCTGGGCGGCTATGTCGCGGATCGCTATCTGGGACAGCGCAAGGCGGTGCTGTTCGGTGGCATATTGATCGCGGTGGGACATATCGTGCTGGGGGTCGAGGGAGACGGGGGGCAGGATGCGTTTGCGCTCAACGCCTTCTGGACCGCGCTGGCCTTCATCATCGTCGGTACAGGCTTTTTGAAGGCGAATATCTCCGCCATCGTGGGCCAGCTTTATCCGCGCGACGACACGCGGCGTGATCCAGCCTACACCCTATTCTATATGGGCATCAATGTCGGCGGCCTGCTCGGTCCCCTGATCTGCGGCATATTGGGCGAGACGGTCGGGTGGTCCTATGGCTTTGGCGCGGCGGCGGTGGGCATGGTTGCGGGCGTGATCGTCTTCGCCTGGGGCAAACCGTTGCTGCTGGGCCGGGGCGAGCCGCCGGAGCCGGCCTATTTGGCGGGCAAGGTTGGCGGTTTTGTGCCGCGTGAATGGATCATCTATCTGGCCGCATTGGCGAGCGTACCGGTCGTCTGGTGGCTGGTGCAAAGCCATGATGCGGTGGGCACCCTGCTGTTGCTGTCCAGCGCGGTGGTGGTGGTCTATCTGGTGTGGGAGAGCTTCACGCGGATGGATCGGATCGAGCGGGACCGGATGTTCGCGGTGCTGTTCCTCGTCAGCCTAAATCCCCTGTTCTGGGGCCTGTTCGAACAGGCGGGCAGTTCATTGAGCCTCTACACTGACCGGCATGTCGATCGTTTTTTCTTCGGTGTTCTTGTTCCTGCATCGGTGTTCCAGTCGATCAATTCACTGTTCATCATCCTGATGGCGCCCTTGATTGCGGGCTTGTGGATCAAGCTGGGACGACGAGGGATCGAACCGTCGACGCCCGCAAAATTCGGGCTGGCGTTGATTCAACTGGGGCTGGGCTTCCTGTTGCTGGTCGCGGGTGCGCTGGCGGTGGGAACGGGCAATCCGACGCCGGTCATCTTCATCTTTGGCATTTATTTCCTGCACACCACGGCAGAACTGTGCCTCTCGCCGGTCGGGCTGTCGGCCATGTCGAAGCTGGCGCCCGCGCGCATGGCGGGACTGGTCATGGGTGTCTGGTTCCTGGCGACGGCGGCGGGTGACTTCATCGCGGGGCTGATCGCTGCGGGTATTGGCGTGGCGTCGGCCAATGCCCAGGACAAGGTGATGGCCACGCTCGCCGTCTATGAATGGGTGGGCGGTCTTTCCATCGGCGTGGGTGTCTTCGTCCTGATCGTCGCGCCCTTCATCCGGCGTTTGATGCATGTCGAGCATCGGGACGACACACCCGTGACGGTGGCGGCGGAACTCGTGCCGCAGCCTATCGACAGTCTGCCCGATCGGCGTGGATGACGGCAGGACGGCGGACCTTCCAACGCGCCCCCGCATGCGGCTATAGGCACGAACTTCTTCTCCAAGGATGATATATGGGCAGGCGCTTTTTCGGAACGGACGGTATCAGGGGGCGGACCAACAAGGCGCCGATGACGGCGGCGATGGCGATGCGGGTGGGCATGGCGGCGGGTCGCCATTTCCTGCGCGGCGACCATCGGCACCGGGTCGTGATTGGCAAGGATACTCGCCTGTCCGGCTATATGATCGAGAATGCTCTGGTCGCCGGGTTCACCAGCGTGGGCATGGATGTTGTCCAGTTCGGCCCGATACCGACGCCCGCCGTGGGCATGCTGGCACCCAGCATGCGGGCGGATCTGGGCGTGATGATCTCCGCCAGCCACAATCCCTATTATGATAATGGCATCAAGCTGTTCGGGCCGGATGGTTTCAAACTTTCCGATGAGGATGAACTGAAGATCGAGGCGTTGATCGACGCGGATGTCGATCTGGCGGAATCGGCAGGGATCGGGCGTGCCCGCCGGGTCGAGGATGCGAAGGGCCGCTATATCCATGCGGTCAAGTCCACCTTTCCCTCCCACCTGCGACTCGACGGGCTGCGGATCGTGATCGATTGCGCCAATGGCGCCGCCTATAACACCGCGCCGTCAGCGCTGTGGGAACTGGGCGCGGATGTGGTGGCCATCGGCGTGACTCCCAATGGCACGAACATCAACGACGGTTGCGGATCGACCGCGCCGGGCCTGTTGCAGGAGACGGTGGTGGCGTCGGGTGCGGACATCGGCATCGCGCTGGACGGCGATGCGGATCGGCTGATCGTGGTGGATGAAAAGGGCCAGATCGTTGATGGCGACCAAATCATGGCGCTGATTGCGACGGAATGGGCACGCATCGGCAAGTTGAAGGGGGGCGGGCTGGTCGCGACAGTCATGTCCAACCTGGGCCTCGAACGGCTGTTGATCGGACAGGGCATCGGGCTGGAGCGGACCAAGGTCGGCGACCGCTATGTTCTGGAGCGGATGCGCGGCGGCGGTTTCAATGTCGGCGGCGAGCAATCGGGGCATATGATCCTGTCCGACTATGCGACGACCGGCGATGGCACCATCGCGGCGTTGCAGGTGCTGGCCGCGCTGGTGGAGGCGGGGAAGCCCGCAAGCGAGGTGATGCATCGCTTCGACGCGGTGCCGCAATTGCTCAAGAATGTGCGCTTTGCAGGCGGCAAGCCGCTGGATGACAGCGAGGTGCAGCGCGTCATCGCGCAGGCGGAAAAGGAATTGAACGGCAGCGGGCGGCTGGTCATCCGACCTTCCGGTACGGAGCCTGTGATCCGCGTCATGGCCGAAGGCGATAACGCCGATCAGGTGCGCGACGTGGTGGATCGTATTTGCGACAGCGTGGCGAAGGCTGCGGGCTGATGCTGGAGATGCGGCCCGATTGCGAACGGTGCGGCAGCGACCTGCCGGCGCAGGCGGGCGGGGCGTTCATTTGTTCGTTCGAATGCACCTATTGCGCGGATTGTGCGGATCAACTGGATGATCATTGCCCCAATTGCGGGGGCGAACTGCTCGACAGGCCGACGCGGACGGGTGAGGCGTTGAAGCGCGCGCCCGCATCGACGGAGCGGCGGTTCGGGGGATGAGCACCGCGCGGATACTCATCATCGCCGGTTCGGATTCGGGCGGTGGCGCGGGGATTCAGGCGGACATCAAGGCCGTCACCATGCTGGGCGGTCATGCGATGACCGCCATCACCGCCATCACCGCGCAAAATACGCTGGGCGTGCAGGCGGTGCATGCCGTGCCGCCGGACATGGTACTGGCGCAGATCGACAGCGTGGTCGGTGACATTGGCGTGGATGCCGTGAAGATCGGCATGATCGGGTCGGCGGTGACGGCGACTGAGGTGGCGGAGCGGTTGGCGCGGCTGGACGGCGTGCCTATCGTCTTCGACCCGGTGATGGTCGCGACCAGCGGATCGGTTCTGGCGGACGAGGGGACGATCGCGGCCTTCCGGGCGCTGATGGGCCTTGCGACGCTGGTGACGCCGAACCTGCCGGAACTGGCGGCGCTGGGCGGCGTGGCGGTGGCGAGCGCCGAGGATATGGAAGTGGCCGCGCGCCACCTAATGAAAGAGCATGGGAGCGCCATTCTGGCCAAGGGCGGTCATCTGCCATCGGCAGGGGATGAGGGGGTCATTCGCGATCTGCTGGTGACACCGCAGGCCGTCATCACCTTCACCAACCCCCGGATCGAAACGCGGCATAGTCATGGTACGGGATGCACGCTGGCCAGCGCCATCGCGACCGGGCTGGGACAGGGCGCGACGCTGGACGCTGCGGTCGGTCGGGCCGAGGCCTTTGTCGCGGCGGCTCTCGCGGCGGCGCCGGGGCTGGGTGGGGGGCATGGGCCGATGGGGCATGCGCTGGGCACGGTGCCCTTTTATCACCTGCTCGCCGCGCGCGATGGCGACGGCTTCGACGCGGCGGCCCATGCGGCGCGCTATGCCGGGGACGCGGGGTTTCATGGCGGCCGTTGACACCAGCCTGCTGGCCGGTCCTGTCGCGGGCGTGGACGAGGCGGGGCGCGGACCGTTGGCGGGTCCGGTGGTCGCGGCGGCGGTGATCCTGTGCCCGGACGGGATCGCGGGGCTGGACGACAGCAAGAAACTGAGCGCGGCGCGGCGGGCGGTGCTGGAGGCGCAGATACTGGCGTCCTGTCGCTATGGCATCGGGATTGCCAGCGTCGAGGAGATCGACAGCTTTAACATATTGCAGGCGACGATGCTGGCGATGACCCGCGCGGTGGAGGCGCTGTGCGAAGGCCAGGGCTGTGTGCCGGGGCATGTGCTTGTGGATGGCAATCGCCTGCCGAAATGGCGCTGGCCCGCGACGGCGGTGGTGGGAGGCGATGCGCTGCATGGCTGTATCTCCGCCGCGTCCATCCTGGCCAAGGAGGCGCGGGACCGGATGATGCTGGCGGCGGCGGTGGAGTATCCCCAATATGGCTGGGCGTCGAACAAGGGCTATGGATCGGCGGTGCATATGGCGGCGCTGAAGGCGCATGGACCGACCCCTCTCCACCGGCGAAGCTTCGCGCCGGTGCGGGCCTTGCTGCCGCAGGAATAGAGTGATCGCGAGGATGGGCGGACACCGTCCGGCGGGTTGCCGGGCGGTGGTTTTGCGTGCGTCCGGGGAGACCTGCCTTTTCGACATGACCAACCAAACGGGTGTTTTGAAACGGAGGGGGCGGGGGGGAGGAGAGGGGACGGCCGATTTCCTCTTGCCCGACTCGCATTTTGGGAATAATGATACGTTGTAGTTTCGTTATTGGGATCCGGTGTGGCCCCGACGTGGCAGCGACAACGCAAACGTAACGACAAGACACGAGCAACGACAAAGCATAAGAGAGGTGTGGCATGAACTCGGTGATCGAACGCAACAAGGATGGCGCCAGCGCAGTCGAGGCGACCGTCTCCGCGCCCTTCTTCCTGCGCGGCAAGCTGGTCGAGGGCAGTGACCAGATCCACAAGTCGCGCGACCTGGGCGTCAGCTTCGCCACGCCGACGATCGACCTGAACGCCGCCGTCCACCCGCGCACGGAGGTGCCGCCGCTGCTGAACGTGCCCTTGTCAGAGGTCATCGACTTTCTGGTCGAGACGGGCGAGCGCATCCGTGACCCGAAAAACGCGATTTTCCAGGACTGCATCGACCGCATGTGCCGCACGCACATCCTGCCGCGCGACGTGGTCGCCAATCAGGCGATGTACGCCAGCCTGTACCTCGACAAGCGCAAGCTGATGGCGGAGGTGGAGCAGAATTTCCCCGATCCCGCCGCGCTGGACGGATGGGTGCCCAAGAGCGACTTCACCGGCCGCAAGAGCTTCGTGCGCGCCTTTGCCCCGCGCCTGATCCACGTCCTGCCGGGCAATTCGCCGGGCGTCGCGGTCAAGTCCATCGCGCAGGGCGCGCTGGTCAAGGGCATCAACCTGTTCAAAATGTCGTCAAGCGACCCGTTCACCACCGTCGCCATCCTGCGCACCATGGCGGAGATCGACCCGGAGCATCCCATCGTGAAGTCGATGTCCGCCGTATACTGGCGCGGTGGGGACACGACGGTCGAACCGATCCTGTTCCGCCCGCAATATTTCGACCGCATCGTCGGCTGGGGCGGCGGCGACGCGATCAACAACCTTGTCAAATATGTCGGCCCCGGCCTGCAACTCGTCTCCTTCGACCCCAAGACCAGCATTTCCATGGTCGGCAAGGAAGCCTTTGACAGTGAGGAGGCCCTCGATCTGGCGGCCGACCTTGCGTCCAACGACGTGATGACCCTGAATCAGGAGGCGTGCGTCGCCAGCCGCTTCCAGTTCGTGGAAGGGACGCAGGAGCAGGTCGACCGCTTTTCCGAGCGGCTGCACAAGCGGATCGCGGAGCGGGCGGCGGCGTCCGGCGACGTGCGCGCCTGCGACATGGAGCTGAAAGAGCAGATCGAAATGATGATGATGATGGATGACGACTATGGCGTCTGGGGCAAGCCCGACGGCAAGGGCGTCGTCATCCGCTCCGACGAGCCGGTCGATTTCCACCCGATCAACAAGACCGCCAATGTGGTGCGGGTCGACAGCCTCGACGATGCGGTGAAATATATCAACGTCGCGACGCAGACGGTGGGTTTCTATCCGTTCGACCGGATGCCCGACTATCGCGATCGTCTGGCCAGCGGCGGGGCGCAGCGGATCGTGCATCTGGGCGAGGCCGGGCCGAGCACCATCGGCAACCCGCATGACGCCATGTATGCGCTGCACCGCTTCGTCCACTGGATGGTGCATGAGGATGGTGTCGCCGGGGCGTGAGGGGCCGGGCGTGAGGGGCCGGGGCCGGATCGACCCTATCGTGCCGCGTCATCCCGGACTTGATCCGGGATGACGCTTGATCCTTTCCGTTCCGCCCTCGCCTCAACACGCGGAACCCCGGATCAGGTCGGCAATGATCCCGCTTGAGCGTGTAACTCCTTCCCGTTCGTCCTTCGACAAGCTCAGGGCGAACGGTATTTCTACTCTGCATGTCCGCAGGGGATAATTGCCGATCAGGTTCGGGTAACGAGGTGGGGATATTCGGGACGTCGCCAGATGCGCCAGAGTGTGATGACGTTAGATTGCCCCACCTCGCAATGACGGTTCAGGGAAAGTCGTCACGCTCCAGGCCGATGTGTTGACGCCGCCCTGGTATGGCAAGGCACAGTCGGCACGCGGCCGGTGGGAGGCGCGCACGCTCCTCGCCGCCATTTTGCCGGAGTTACGGCTTGCTAACCTTAATCCGCTAGGCAGGCGGGGTGACTCAGCAAGCGACCCCAAGGGATGACACCGCAACGAGCGCGCCTTCGCTGGCGGCGCTGATGGGGCTGACCCGCCTGCCCGCCGCGACGGCGGAACGCTATATTGGCGCGCAGTTCCGGGCGGTGGACCGGATGCTGGCGATGCGGGTGGTGCTGGGCATCATGAGCGTCGCCTTCGTGCTGCTGACCTCCTGGCATCTGGCCTCGCCGGGCCTGCTGGCGCTGTGGGCGCTGGCCGCGCTGACCAGCATTGCGCTGCCCTTTCAGGCGTATCGCCGGCGGTGCGCGCAGGATTATGAGGCGCTGTCGCGCAAGGATCTGTGGCGGCACGCGGGCGGGCTGGCGGCGCAGGGCCTGATCTGGGTCGGGCCGATGATGGTGCTGGTGTCGCCCGGCGGGCTGATCGAGGTCGCGTCGCTGTGGACCATGACCAGTTGCCTGATCGCGGCGGTCGCCATGGGCTTCTATCCCACGCCGCTGTCCGCGCTGTTCTTCCTGCTGGTGGTCAGCGGCGGCAGCATGCAGATGATGTATCGCGCGGGCAATGGCGGGCTGGCCCTGACCGTCGCCAGTTTCGGCCTGCTGATGCTGTTGGCCGCGTTGCGGCAGGGGCGCATGTTCGGGCGCGACATCGCGACGTCCGCGCAACTGGCGGAGAAGCAGGAAACCGTCCGCATGTTGCTGGGCGAGCATGACGAATCGCGCACCGACTGGCTGTGGCAGACCGACACCGCGCGCCGCCTGACCGGCGTGACGCCGCATTTCGCGCGGATGACCGGGATTGCGGTCGCCGACATAGAGGGCAAGTCGGTGCTGGAGATACTGGCCGGGTCCGCCTGGCAGGGGGGTGATTTTCACCCGGCGCTCCACACGCTGGCCGCCCGGCTGAAGGCGCGCGAGCCGTTCACCGACCTGGTGCTGCCGGTCGAGGTGGAGGGCGTGCGCCGCTGGTGGCGCTTGTCCGCATCGCCCCGGCAGGACGATCGGGGCGCGTTCACCGGCTTTCGCGGCGTCGGGTCGGACGTGACGGCGGAGCGGGAAACCGCCGAGCGCATCACGCAACTGGCCATGTACGACCCGCTGACCCAATTGCCCAACCGGCTGCACCTGACCGAGGAACTGGGCCGGGTGGTGGAGGCGATGGGGAAGTGGACCATCCGCAGCGCCTTCCTGATGATCGACCTCGACCGGTTCAAGGCGATCAACGACACGCTGGGCCATCATATCGGCGACCTGCTGCTGGCGCAGGTGGCGGAGCGGCTGCGCGGCGTGTGCGCCGAGGGGGCGATCGCCGGGCGGCTGGGCGGCGACGAATTCGCGGTCATCGTGCCGGAACTGCTCCCTGACCAGGGCGGGGCCAGCCATGTCGAACGGCTGTCCGACGCGATCATCGCCCGCCTGTCCCAACCCTATGAGGTGGAGCAGCATGTGCTGTTCGTGGGCGCCAGCATCGGGTCCGCCACCGGGCCGCGCGACGGGCGCACAGTCGACACGCTGGTGCGCAGCGCGGACCTGGCCATGTATCGCGCCAAGGAGGAGGGCGGCGGTCGCCATTTCGCCTATGTCGCCACCCTTCACGCCGATGTGGAGGTGCGCCGCAAGATGGAGATGGCGCTGCGCGGCGCGATAGAGAATGGCGAGCTGCGGCTGGAATATCAGCCGGTGGTCGATTGCCAGACGGGCGAACTGTACAGTTTCGAATCGCTGGTCCGCTGGCACCATCCCGAATTTGGCGAGGTGCCGCCCGCCAAGTTCATCCGGCTGGCGGAAGAGGCGCGGCTGATGGTGCCGCTCGGCGCGTGGATATTGGAGACGGCCTGCGCGGAGGCGACGCGCTGGCCAGCCATGGTCGGCCTGTCGGTCAACCTGTCGCCGGAGCAGCTCTCCGACCCCGGCATCATCGCCACGCTCAAGGCGGTGCTGGCGTCGACCGGGCTGGAGCCGGAGCGGCTGGAGCTGGAAGTCACCGAAAGCATCTTCCTGCGCGAGGGGAGCGACGCGGTGAAGCGGCTGGAGCAGATCGGCGCGCTGGGCATCGGCCTGGCGCTCGACGATTTCGGGACCGGCTATTCCTCCTTCGGTTACCTGTCCAGCACCCGGTTCCGCACGATCAAGATCGACCGCAGTTTCGTGGCGGGCGCATCGGCGGGCAGGGTGGAGTCCGTCGCGATCATCAACGCGGTGGTGGCGCTGGCCACCAGCCTGGGCATCGCGACGGTCGCGGAAGGGGTGGAGACGGAGCAGGAGCTGGAGATGGTCCGGCGCAGCGGCTGCCTGCGCATCCAGGGCTATTATATCGGACGGGCCATGCGGACCGAGGATGTGCGCCGCCTGTTCGTGCGGGCGGCCTGACGCCGGGATAGTGCAGGAGGGGCCGAGATATGAACGGGAAGGGCGGTTCACGGGTGTGAACATATTTCCGGCTGGCTGTATCGGGGCAATGGAACCGCACGGCGCCGACGACGCCATGAGCAGTCGGGGCGGGCATCGTGGAGGATAGCGGGCTGCGGACGACGCCAGGCAAGTCAAGACCGTGCCATGACAGCGTGCCGGATCGTCCTGAAAAAAGTTGCTGGGCCAGCGGTGCGACCCGATGAGGCTCTGACTTGAATCTCGTTTCCGACCCAGCACCGAATTAATAGCACCTCTCCAACAATAGGCACAATGACGCAGTTACGGGACAGGTTTAACATGGGATAAGTTGTTCCCATTATGTGACGTATTGAGTTTGCTTCGACTCAGGGTGTATTAAGACTCGGCGACCCGAAGGGCTGAGTCGAACACAGCCTTTCTCTGACCCGGCAGGCAACTGCCGGGCCTTTTTTGTCAAGCGGCGCAATGGGGCGATAGTCCGGGGCCGGTCGTGATCCGATCGCATCGGGGCGATTGCCGCGGTTTTTTTACTGGCCGCCTGTTTCCGGCTTTGCAGAGGCAGTCCTGTACTGTGTCGATGCTTTGGTCGTTTGCGCCATAGCCATGCTGTGTTCGACTCCTGTCGCTCGTCCCCCTGTCCCGGCCCACCGTCGCAGCGTCCCAGCGTCCCATCGTCCCAGCGTCGCCAGCGCCGCGCGCACCTCCACCCTCTATGCGCGAGCCGCCGCCGGGCGCAGGGGCGCGGCGAGCCTCCTGTCGCGCGGTCGCAATACTCCGATGGCGATCCGGGGCGGGGCGGCCTATGGGCAGGGGCCTCTCGACGAAACGGATGCCGTGACCGACCCTGTCCTCTATTATCTGTGCGCCATCGTCGCCGTCATCCTCTCCGGCCTCGCGAAGGGCGGTTTTTCGGGGATCGGCGCGCTGTCCATGCCGATCATGGCGATGGGGATCGACCCGCTGCACGCCGCCGCCATCCTGCTGCCCATCCTGATCGCGCAGGATGCGGTGGGCGTGTGGGCGTTCCGGCATAGCTGGGACCGGACGGTGATGGTGGTGATGATGCCGGGCATGATCCTGGGCGTGGCGCTGGGTTATCTCTACTCCACCGCCGTTTCGGAATCCGCGATTTTGGGCACGCTGGGCGCTATCTCCATACTGTTTGGCTTGCACAGATTGTGGGCGGAGCGGGACGGGGCGGTCGTGCTGCCGTCCAATTCGCCCAAGTGGATCGGCACGTTGCTGGGCACCGTGTCCGGTTTTGCCAGCCAGATCGCCCATGCGGGCGCACCGCCGTTTCAGATGTGGGTGCTGCCCCGCCGTCTGCCGCGCGATACGCTGGTGGGGACCAGCGCCATCGCCTTTGCGGTGATGAACTGGATCAAGGTGCCAACCTATTATGCGCTGGGCCAGTTCACGCCCGCGTCGCTGAAGGCGTCGCTGGTGCTGATGCCGGTCGCTTTCCTGTCGACGCTGGCGGGTGTGAAGTTGGTGCGGCGGGTCGACGGGGCAAATTTCTATCGGCTGATCTATGCGCTGATGGTGCTGCTGGGCGGCAAGCTGCTGGTGAGCGCGCTGGTTTGAGGGGCGGGTGCCGGAGATAAGCGGCGCGCCCTGGTGGATGGCTTCGCTCCGCTCGCCATGACGAAGGGTGGGGCGCGGAGGGTCTGCTATCGTTGAGCCGCCGCCGTAACGCCGTCGTAACCGCTATGCCCCGTCACGCGCCGGACCTCGCCGAGGCTGGACGAAGCGCCACATTGCAACCAAAGATCCTGAAGCGCGGCGCGCGCCGGATCGGCGCGGAACGCATCCAGAGATCCGAGGTCGGGAAAGTCCAGCCAATGCACTGCACGTCTTTCATCCGTCGAACGCAGCCGCTCCACGAGCGTGGCGCCGTGATTTCCGAGTAAGGCGAGCGCCGGGGCTTCATACGCCTCAAACGCCGGCCTCTTCGCCTGAGAAATGTCGATCGGAACCAGAATGAGCCTAAGCGGCAAGGTTCCCGGAATATATCCCAGACAATGACGGCTGACAGAGCGCCGTCAACCGGCATGGATCGACCGACCTGGTCCCGCATCCGCCGCCCAAATCCACCCGCGTCATCATATCCCCGTTGACGCTTGGCCCGCACAGGCATAGGCGCGCGGGGGATGAGCGGCCCCAAGGCATATTCGCGGGAAGCGGCGCGGTTTCGCCTCTATATCCTGTCGATCATGGTGGACATCGCCGTGCTGGCGGTGGCGTTCGCGCTCGCCAATTATCTGGTGCTGGGCAATTTTCAGGGACAGCCGGGCAAGCCGCACGGCCTCGTCATGTTCGCGATGATCGCGCCGGTCTATATCCTGCTGGCGGTGCATGGCGGCGTCTATGGCTTTCACGCCATCGGGCGGCGGCGGCAGACGGCGTGGAAGGCGCTGTTCGCGCTGGGGCAGGCGGCGATGCTGATGCTGCTGATCGTCTATTTCGGCAAGATTGCGGAGCGGCTGTCGCGCCTGACCTTTGCGGTCGGGCTGTTTCTGGGCGCTGGCGGTCTGGTCTGGGCGCGCGGGCTGGCGGACAGCATGGCGCGCGCGGTGGTGGGCGAGACGCCGCACCTGACCGTCCTGATCGAGGATGGCGAGCCGTTCGACGCGTCCAGCCTGGCCGAGGTGGTGGATGTGGTGGACGCACGGGCGGCGGGGCTGGACCCCACCTGCCATGACGCGGCGACGGCGGCGCGGCTGGCGGCGCTGGTCGGCACGGCGGAGCGGGTGGTGGTGTCCTGCGCGGCGGACCGGGTGGACGCCTGGGGCATCGCGCTGGCCTCCCTGTCGGCCAAGGCGGAGATATTGCTGCCCGAACTGCGCCGGCTGGCCCCGGCCAAGATCGGCGCGTTCGAGGATCATCCGACCATCGTGGTCGCGTCCGGCCCGCTGGCGTTCCGCGACCGGCTGCTCAAGCGGTTGCTGGACATCGTGCTGAGCGCCGCCGCGATCATCCTGTTGTCGCCGGTGCTGATCGTGGCGGCGATCGCGGTGCGCGTGTCGGGCGCGGGGCCGATCCTGTTCCGGCAGGCGCGGCTGGGCCGGGACGCCGCGCCCTTCATGATCCTGAAATTCCGCACCATGCACCATGGCATGGCGGACGCGGCGGCGAACCAGCTCACCCAGAAGAACGACCCGCGCGTGACCCGGATCGGCGACATATTGCGCCGCACCAGCATCGACGAACTGCCCCAGCTTTTCAACGTGTTGATCGGCGACATGAGCATCGTCGGCCCGCGTCCGCACGCGCCCGCCGCAAAGGCCGCCGACAGCCTGTACTGGGAAGTCGATCATCGCTATTGGGCGCGTCACTGCATCAAGCCGGGCATGACCGGCCTCGCGCAGGTGCGGGGGCACAGAGGCCCCACCGACAAGCATGAGGACCTGGTCAATCGCCTGCAATCCGATCTGGAATATGTCACCAACTGGTCGATCTGGCGCGATCTGGGCATCATCGCGGCGACGCTGCGCGTGCTGGCGCATGACAATGCGTTCTGAGATGCGGGTCGGGGCGTGGGCTGCGCGATGATCGCCGCCGCCATTGTCATGCTGTTGCTCAGCATCCTGCTGCTGCTGTGGCCGTTCGTCGTCTATCCCGCGATACTGGGTCGGTTGCAGGAGCGGCCGGTGATGCGCCCGATGCGGGGCGAGGCGCTGCCGTCCGCCACGCTGGTCTTCTGCGCCTATAATGAGGCGGCGTCGCTGCCGGACAAGATCGCCAATCTGCGCGCGCTCAAGGCCCGGCATCCGGCGCTGGAGATCCTCGCCTATAATGACGGGTCGGCGGACGGGACGGCGGCGCTGCTCGACGCGGCGGCGGATATTTTGACGCCGGTGCACGGGCCGGGGCGCGCGGGCAAGGCGCGCGGCATGAAGACGCTGGCGGCGCGGGCGCGGGGCGATGTCATCATCTTCACCGACGCCAATGTGACGCTGGCGGAGGATGCGGTGGCGCGGCTGCTCGCCTATTACGCCGACCCGCTGATCGGCGGCGTTCTGGGATCGCTGGTCTATGACGGCGAGGGGGCGAGTTCCTCCGCGCAGGTCGGCGGGCTGTACTGGCGGATCGAGGAAGGGTTGAAGGACCGGGAATCGCGCAGCGGCAATGTGATGGGCGCGGACGGCTCCATCTTCTCCATCCGGCGCGAACTCTACCCCGATTTCCCGGACAGCGTGCTGGACGATCTGGTCGTGTCGATGAGCGTGGTGTTCGCCGGGCGTCGCCTCATCAAGGCGAAGGATGTCGTCGCGCGCGAGATGATGGTCGGCAAGCGTGAGGACGAGATGCGGCGCAAGGTGCGGATCGCGGCGCGGGCCTGGCACACGCATCGCTATCTGCGGCCCCAGTTGCGGCGGATGGCGGGCATCGACCGCTTCAAATACGCGTCGCGCAAGATCGTGCGCTGGTTCGGGGCGCTGTGGATGGCGACGGGCGGCATCGCGGCGCTGGTCCTGCTGTGGCAATGGCATCCGCTGGGCGCTGTGGGCATATTCCTGTTCGGTTGCGGGCTGCTGTCGATGGGCTATGGCAAGCGGACGGGGATGCTGGCATCGCTGACCGACATCGTGCTGGCCTATGGCGCGACGATGCGGGGGATCATGCTGGCGGCGCGGGGGCGGGACTTCACGCTCTGGCAACCGGCGAAGTCGCGGATGGACGCGCCGCGGATGGAGAATCTGCCTGTGGGGAAGGGGCCGGAAGCATGATTACCGCGCAACGTGTGGCCAAGGCGGCGGGCAAGCATCTGACCCGTGCCGCGCTGCGCCTGCGGATGGCGGCGGGGGAGAAGGGCGCCTATGGCTGCCCGGCCTGCCATGCGACGGTGCCGGGCTTCTTCCGCTATGGCGAGGCGCGGGCGTGGGGGTGCCCCCGGTGCGGTTCCTCCCCGCGCGAACGGCTGATGCACTATCTCCTCGATCGCGGCACGATCGCGCTGCCGCCGGGTGGCGCGGTGCTGCATTGCGCGCCCAACGAGGGCAGTCTGGTCGAGCGGTTCCGCAGCGGCGCGGGCGACTATGTGCCCGCCGACATCGACCCGTCGCGCTATACGGTGCCGGGGATGCAGCGGGTGGACCTGATGGAACTGGAGCATGAGGCGCGCTTCGACCGCATCTACGCCAGCCATGTGATGGAGCATGTGCCGGACGATGCGCGGGTTCTGTCCAACATCGCCCGCTCTCTGAAGCCCGGTGGGGAGGCGTGGCTGATCGTGCCGCTGTGGGCCAAGCCCAGCGAGGATGGCGCGATGGACCTGTCGGGGAGGGAGCGGGAGCGCCGCTTCGGCCAGTGGGACCATGTGCGGCAATATGGGCTGGACTTTGCCGAGCGCATCGCCACCGCCGGCCTGAGCGTGGAGGTGATCGCGGCGCGCGACCTGCCGCCGGGCGACGTGGCGACCATGGCCATCGACGACGTGCTGTTCCGGGCGCGGCGGTGACGGACCGATACGCCGGAGTGCGCTCGCTATGGGCGCCCATCGGCAGGCTGGAACATGACCCGCGGGCGCTGGCCGCGCTGAAACTGGCCAATGTCGGGCTGGCGATGTCCTGGGGCTTTGCCGTCACCTTCGTCTTTGTGCGGTTGCTGCCCATCGCGGAATTTCGGGCGTTCCTGCTGCTGGTCGCCTTCGCCAATTTCACCGTTTCCGCCGATTTCGGCTTTTCCGGCATCATCTATGCGCGGTTGCGGCGGTTCCGGCTGGAGGGAGCGAGCGCGGCGACAGGGGACGGCGGCGATTTCCACCCGCGCGACATGGCGGTGCTGCTGGCCTTCATGATGGCGGTGGTGCTGACGGGGGCGCTGCTGATCGGCGGGGGGATCGTGACGGGGCATATCCCGACGGAACGGCCGGGGCTGTTCCTGGCCTTCTACCTGCTGACCGCCGCCAATATCTTTGGCATATTGGTCAAGCGGGCGATGGCGGCGCTGGACCATAATCTGTTGTGGGAGCTGGTCGATGCGGTGCGGCGGGGGCTGTCGCTGCTGGTCCTGCTGCTGGCGCTGGTCGGCCTGCCCATCCTGTGGTCGGTGTTCGTGCAGATCGGGCTGGCGGCGGCGGGGCTGGCCATCGGGCTGGCGGTGATCCATGCGTCGACGGGGATGCGCGGGGCCGACTGGTGGTTGCGCGGGGTGGAGATGGCCGTGGTGTGGCGCACCTATATGCGCGACATGGGCACGACGATGGCGCTGACCCTGTCCGATGTCGCGGCCTATACCGCGCCCTATTTCGGCATTGCGATGGTGACGAACGATCCGAGGCCGTTGCTGGTGTTCGATTTCATCTACAAGATCAGCCGCGCGCTGACGGCGGTGATCCGCGCCCTGACGGAGGCCGCGCTGCCCCGCCTGACGGCGGCATGGCATGAGGGGCGGACGGCGCGGGTGCGCGAGCTGATCGGGCGAATCCGCTGGCTGGCGCTGGGCGCGGCGGGGGCGCTGGGGCTGGTTCTGCTGATCCTCGGCGGGCGGCTGTCGGGCGTGCTGTTCGATGGCAAGGCGGTGCTGACGCTGGCGGAATTGGTGGCGCTGGCGGTGTTGCTGTGCGGGCTGGCGATGCTGTGCGTCTCCACCTTCGTGCACAATGGGGTGGGGCGGTTCGGGGCGCTGTTGCCGACATCGGTGGCGTTCCTGATCCTGTCGCTGGCGAGCGTTGCCGGGGCGGCATGGGCGGCGCGGGTGACGGGGGAGCCGTTCGCGCTGTGCTTCGCCATCCTCTATGCCGGGGTGCATGTCGCGCTGGGGCTGCGGCACGGGCAGTTGCTGAGAGGGATGGTGCGGGCATGAAGATCATCATGGCAGACCCGTCGCTGTTCACCGGTCGCTATGACGACGGGTTGTGCGGTGGCCTTGCACGGGCGGGCCATGCGGTGACGCTGGCGGGCAGGCCGCTGCGCGCGACCGATGCGATCGTGCCGCAGGGCTATGCCTATGCGCCGCGATTCTTCCGGTTCAGCGAGGCGCTGCCCGGTGGCGGCAAGGCGAAGCAGGGGGCGAAGGCGGCCGAATATCTGGGCAGCGCGCTGGCAGGGTCGCGGGCCTTGTTCGCGGGCGCGCAGGTGGTCCACTGGCAGTGGCTGCCCTTTGCATGGGCGGACGCGCACTGGTTGCGGCGACTGTCGCCGCGCCATGCGCTGGTCCACACCGTCCACAACGCCAAGCCCTTCCATGGCGACGGCGCGAAGGAGGCGATGCAGGGCAGCGGCTATTTCGACCTGCTGCGCCGTTTCGACGCGCTGATCGTGCATGGCGAGGAGACGCGGGCGGTGCTGGAGGAGCGGGGGATTACGGTGCCGGTCGCCATCGTGCCGCATCCGCCGATGCATCTGGCGCGCGCGGACGAGCGGATGCTGGCCGCCGTGCCGCCGTCGCCGCGCCCGCGCATCCTCTTCTTCGGGACGATCAAGCCGTACAAGGGGTTCGACCTGCTGGTCGAGGCCGCGCTGACCCTGTGGGGCGAGGGTACTGATTTCGATTTGGCGGTGGCGGGGCAGCCGTTCATGGCCATCGACGCGCTGGTGGAGCGGGTGCGGGCGGCAGGGTTCGGCAACCGGCTGATCCTCGACCTCGGCTTCCTGACCGAGCCGCGGCTGGACGCGCATCTGCGCCGGGCGGATATTATTGCCTTTCCGTACCGGCATATCGATTCCAGCGGTGCCTTTCTGTCCGCTTGCCATTATGGCGCGGCGATGATTACGAGCGAGAGCGGCATGTTCGCCCGGTTGCCGGAGGGCGCGGCGACACGGGTGACGGCGGGCGACGCGGGCGCGCTGGCCGATGGCCTGCGTCCGCTGGTCCGGTCGGCGCAGGCGCGTGAGGCCGGAGCGCGGGCCGCGCTGGCGCTGGGCGCGACATTGGGCAATTGGGACGAGGCGGCGGCGCTGACCGCTGTGGTCTATGACCGCGCGATCGAAGCGGCGTGGGGGCGTGAAGGATGACCGGGGGGATGATGGCATGAGCGGTCGGGATCAGGGCGGCAGCGGACGATACGCCCGTGAGCTGGGCGACCGCTGGCTGGCGGTGCGGCTGGGTCTGGCCGGACGGCAGCATCAATATCCCGAGATAGTGGCGCTGCGCCGCTTTCTGGCGCATTTCCGCGTGGACTGCGTGATCGACGTGGGCGCGAACGCGGGGCAATATGCGACGATGCTGCGCCGGGATGTTGGCTTCAAGGGCACGATCCTGTCGTTCGAGCCGAACCCGGCGGTCTTTGTCGCGCTGGAGCGGCGGGCGGCGAAGGACGGAAACTGGCATGTCCACAACATCGCCCTGTCGGACAGCGACGGCACCGCCGCGTTCAACATCATGGCGGCGGACCAGTTCAGTTCGCTCAACGCCCCGGTGGCGCAGCAGGACGCGATTTTCCAGAGCCGCAACGCGGTGACGCAGACGGTGGATGTGGTGACGCGGCGGCTGGACGGGCTGTGGCCGGAACTGGCGGCGCAGCACGGCAGCCTGCGCCCCTTCCTGAAGATGGACACGCAGGGGCATGACCGATCCGTCTGCACGGGGGCGGGGCCGATCCTGCGCCTGATGGCGGGCGTGCAGACCGAACTGGCGGTGCGCCCGCTCTATGCCGGGGCGACCGTCTATCGCGACATGATCGACCTGCTGGCGGAGGCGGGCTTTGCGCCCAACGCCTTCTTCGCCAACAACAAGGGGCATTTCCCCCTGCTGGTGGAAATGGACGGCCTGTTCGTGCGGGACAACCTGCTGGCGGGGGGCGGTCCAGTCCATGCCGGGGCGTGACGGCGTCATCGGGCGGTCGCTGAACGCGGGCGGGGGGCGTGGCCCGGCGGCGTGGCCGATGCTGCTGGCGGGCGCGATCTTCTACCTGATCTGGGACGCGGCGACATGGGGCTGGCATATCGCGCCGGACCGGTTCGTGCCGCTGCCCGACTATCTGTTCCTGAGGCAGGACATGCCGGTGCTGATCGGGCTGGCCGTGGGCCTCCTCGCGCTCATCCCGCTCGACCGGCGCAGCGGGGTGCGGCCGCCCGCCGTGCCGTCGCGCTGGGGCATTGCGGGGACCATCGTCGTCGCCATCGTCGCGGCGCGGTTGGGGCGCGACCTGATCTTTCACGCCTATAGCCCGTCGCGCGACGAGGTGATGGTGGAGCTGGCGGGCGCCTATCTGGCGCAGGGGCGGATCGGCTGGCCGATCCCGGCGGAATGGATGCCCCATGCGCGCGCGATGATGCCGGAATTCTACAGCCCCTATGGCGCGGGGACGGTGTGGACGTCCATCTACCTGCCTGTGCACGCCGCGATCCGGGCGCTGTTCGTGGCGCTGGGCGATGGCGACCTCGCCGCCCCGGTGATGCTGGGGGTGGGTCTGGTGGCGTTGTGGGATGCGGCGCGGACGCTGTTCCCGCGCCGGGCGGATGTGCGCGCGGTGGTGATGATCCTGGCGCTGACGTCGGTGCAACTGATCGCCACCGCCATGACCCCCTATGCGATGACCAGCCATTTCGCGCTGAACATGGTGTGGCTGGCGCTGATCCTGCGCGGGGGACGGGTGCGGGGCGCTCTGGCGGCGGTGGTGCTGGTGCTGGCGGCGGGCCTGCACCAATGGCATTTCCCGATCCTGTTCGCCGCGCCCTTCATCCTGTGGCTGTTCTGGCGCGGGCGGTGGAAGACGGCGCTGGTGCAGACGGGCGCGCTGGGGGCGGCGGTGGTGATCTGGGCCAAGCTGTGGCCGATGCTGCTCGCCCATCTGCTCGGCCCGCCGCTGGGCGGGGCCGCGCGCGGCGCGCCGGAGGTGGAGGACAAGGTCGCCAGCCTGTTCGACCGGCTCGACAAATGGCAGCCGCTGCTGAACATCGGGCGGCTGATGGCGTGGAACAACGCGCTGCTGCTGCCGCTGGGCGCGCTGTCGCTGGGCAAGCTGCCATGGTCGCTGCGCGTCTGGTTGCGCGAGCCGCCGATCCTGCTGCCGCTGTGGGGCGTGGTGGGCATCGGCTTCGCGACCGCGCTGTATCAGGGCTATGGCTGGGGCTTTCGCTATATGCACGGGTCGCTGGGCGCGCTGTGCCTGCTGGCGGGCTATGGCTGGAGCCTGTTGTCGCCGGAGGGCAAGCGGCCGTTGCGGCTGGTCTGGGCGGGATGCGCGATCACGCTGGTCGCGGCGGCATGGCAACTGGGGACGACGCAGCAGCATGTGCGGCCCTATGCGCGGACCATGGCGGCGATGCGGGCGAGTGGCGCGGATGCGGTGCTGGTGGACCTGCGCGGCGGCTATTTCATGACCGATCTGGTGCGCTTCGACCAAGGGCGGCTGGGGCGACCGGCGATATTGTCGCTGAGCATGATGGATGAGGAGGAGGTGCAGGCGCTGTGCGCGACGCACCGGGTTGCGGTGATGGACCATGGGCAATTCTGGGCGCTGGGCGTGCATGCGGTCAATCCGCAGGGCGGCGATTCGGAACGGCTGGATGGGCTGCGCGCGGAACTGGACAGGCTGAAGTGCGGACGGCCGGTGATTGCGCCGACGCCGGGTGTGGACGGCATCGGGGATAGATGAAGTCTGGGCGGCGCGGTGCAGGGATCGCTTAGCTCCGTTCGCAATGACGAAGCGATCATCAGGGGATCGTCGCGATCAGCGTCCGGGTGGGGGCGGTGCAGGCCAGTGCGGCCTGGCCGTCGAGCAGCCAACATTCCCCGGCCTCCCATGGCTGGCCGTTCAGCGTGCCGGTGCCGGTCAGCGGGACGAACCAGCCGGGTTGGCCCGCCGTGCCGATAGTGGCGCCGTCGCCCGCATCATGGCTGCGCAGGATGAGGCTGAAGGGCGCTTCCCACCGGTCGAGCAGGTCCGCCGCGCCGACCGCCGCCAGATTGGGCGCGGCGCGGCGATAGGGTTCCGCGACGCTGACCGCCACGCCATCGTCCAGATGCAGTTCGCGCGGGCGGCCATAGTCGTAGAGGCGATAGGTCACGTCGACATTTTGCTGAACCTCGACCAGCGTTATGCCCGCGCCGATGGCGTGGACGGTCCCGGCGGGCACGAAGAAGAAGTCGCCGGGGCGGGCGGGCTTCCAGTCCATCAACCGCTGGATGGAACCGTCGAGCGCGGCGGCGCGCAGGGCGTCGCCGGACAGGGGCGCGAGCGTGCCGAGGCCGAGCCGGGCGTCCGGCTCTGCATCCAATATGTACCAACATTCCGTCTTGCCGCTGGGCAGGCCGAGGTCGTGGCGCTGGGCGTCGGTCGGATGCACCTGAATGGACAGGCGTTCGCTGGTGAAGATATATTTGACGAGCAGCGCGGGGTGCTCGCCGGGCGGGCCGTCGAACCAGACCTCGCCGATCCGCTGACCATGGGCGTCGGGGAACAGCGGCGGCAGATGGTCGCTGCCCCATGGTTTCTCGACATATTTGGTGGCAAGCCGGCGGGCTGTCACCGTTTGGTGTCCAACAGGATCTTCTGCCCGCCGATCCATGTCTCCAGCAGTTTGATGCGGGGGATGTCCGCAGGCTGGGCCAGTTCGATGTCGCGGTCGAGGAGGAGGAAATCGGCGGATTCGCCGGGGGCGAGGCGGCCGAAACGCCCCTCCGCGCCCAGTGCGTCCGCACCGCCTGCCGTGACGGCGCGAAATGCCTCGGCAAAGCTCAGCCGCTGGTCGCCGCGCCAACCGCCAAAGGGCTGCCCGGCCACCGTCTCGCGCGTGATAGCGAGGCGGATCGCCTCCAGCGGGGAGAGGGGGGTGAAGGGGCCTTGCCCGGCGAAGGCGAGGCCGACCTGTCGGCCCACGATGTCCTTCCAGCCATAGGCGCGGCCATCGGCCCGCGCGCCCAGCCGCTCACGGGCCAGCGCACCGCCATCCGCGATGGATGCGGGGCTGACGGTCAGGCTGAGCCGGTCGGCGGGCAGGCCGGTGAGGTCGGCGGCGGCGGCAAGGTCCGCACCGTCGATGCGCCAGCGCCCGCGGGAGAGATAGGAGCCGCCCATCTCCGCAATGGCGTCGGCGGCTTCCTTTGTCGCGCGGTCGCCATGGGCCGCGAGGACGATCTGGAAGCCGTCCATGGCCGCGCGGCTCATCTGGTTGCGCAGGCGGGTGTCGCCCAGCAGCATGTCGCCGCTGACCCCCGGCGCATCGGCATAGGGGGCGGACAGCCACGCGCGGCGGACGCCGAGCGACCCGTCGATCGGAAGGCTGATACCGGCGAGGCGCAGGCGACCCGCATAAAGCCATGGCGTCGGCTGCGGTCCCGCGATCAGGGGCAGGTCGTCGATCGCGCTGGCATAGCCGATGATCCGCAGGCGCAGCGAATCCCGGTCGCCCGCGCGCCGCCATGTCTGCCAGTCGGTCATGCTGGTGCCCATGTCGCCGACGGCGGTGATGCCGCGTGCCAGATAGGCGGCCTGCGCCTTCAGAAAGGCGGCGTCGAGATCCTTGGGCGCGGGACGGGGCACGATCTTTTCGATCAGCTCCATGGCGCTGCCGGTCAGCAGGCCGCTGGGCTTGCCGCCCGCCATCACGATGTGGCCCCCGGCGGGTTGCGGTGTGGCGGCGGTGATCCCGGCGAGTTTCAGCGCGGCGCTGTTGGCCCAGCCCTGTTCCCCGCTGGCGTCGACCAGCCAGACGGGCGTGTCCGCCACGGTCCGGTCGAGCCGTGCGGCGGTGGGGGTGGAGCCGGCGGGCCAGCGGACGGCGTCCCAGCCAAAGCCCAAGATCCAGCGCCGCCCCTCCGCCGCATAGGTGGCGACGCGCGCGGCGGCGTCATCCGGGGAGGTGGCGTCGCTGAGGTCGAGCGAGAGGAGGCTGATCGCAAGCCGCATCACGTCCGCGCGGGCATCGACGAAGCCGGGGATCAGCGTCATCCCCTTGCCATCCAGGCGGAAGTCGAGCGGCTGCTTCTTGGGCAGTTTCTCGCCCTGGAGCAGGCGACGCTCCACCTTGCCGTCCTTGTCCACCAGCAGGCCGCCGAAGCGGATGATGCGGCCGTCGAGGCCGGTGGTGATGCCATTGACATTGTCGATCAGGCCGCTGGCCCCCGCCGTCGTCGGCAGGGCGCAGGCGAGCGCCAATGTCAGGAGAGGCGCGGACAGCGCCGCGAAGGTTCGGGGGAAGCGCATCATGGACTGGAACGGGTGCCTATCGACCGATGGAGGCCATGCGCCCGCAGGGGCAGGAGAGCAGGGCGAGCGGGCAGGTCATGACGTCAGGCCCCGGCCTTTGCAGGGACCGGGCGGCGTGGCGCGCAGGGGGCGGGACGGCGGAGGAGGGCGGTGCCCATGCTCATCGCTTGGCAATGCGGCGGACGAGGGCGCTGGTGTCCTGCTTTGCGCCGCCCATCGCCTGAACATCGGCGTAATATTGATCGACCAGCGCGGCGAGCGGCAAGGTCGCGCCATTCACCCGCGCCTCGTCCAGCGCCAGGCCGAGATCCTTGCGCATCCAGTCCACGGCGAAGCCGAAGTCGAAGCGATCCTCCGCCATGCTCTTCCAGCGATTTTCCATCTGCCAGCTTTGCGCCGCGCCGCCGGAAATCGCCTCGAACACCGCGTCGAGGTCGAGGTGGGAGGCCTGAGCGAACCGCAGCGCCTCCGACACGCCCTGAAGCACGCCCGCGATGCAGATCTGGTTGACCATCTTGGTCGTCTGGCCCGCGCCCGCCGCGCCGACATGCACGATGCGGGCAGCGTAATTTTGCATCACGATGCGCGCGGCCTCCACCGCGGGCGCCTCGCCCCCGCACATGATGGAGAGGCGGCCATTCTCCGCGCCCGACTGCCCGCCGGAAACGGGGGCGTCGACGCAATGGATGCCGCGGCTCTCGCCCTCCACGAACAATTGCCGGGCGATCCTGGCGGAAACGGTGGTGTGGTCGATGAACAGGCCGCCCGCGCGCAGGGTGCGGAACGCGCCGTCGCGGCCCAGCGTCACCGCCGACAGGTCGTCGTCCGTGCCGACGCAGGTGATGACGATGTCCGCCTCCTCCGCCGCCTGTGCCGGGCTGATGCTGGCGGTGCCGCCGTGGCGCTCCACCCATGCTTTTGCCTTGCCCATGGAGCGGTTGTAGACCGAAAGCTCATGCCCTGCCGCTGCCAGATGGCCCGCAACCGGACCCCCCATCACCCCAAGACCGATAAACGCGATTTTTGCCATTGGGCGGGCATAGAGCCTGTTTCATAGGATTGCCAGATGGGATAGGGGCGAGAACATCATGTTGAACAGCCAAAATATCGCCGCCTTGCGACAGCAACTTCCCGTAACGCTCGACGATGTCGTGGATGCCCATGCGCGCATCGCCCCGTCGATCGTTCGCACGCCCACGCTGCACAGCAAGACATTGTCGCAACTGACCGGTGCGGAGGTGTGGCTGAAGTTCGAGAATCTGCAATTCACCGCCGCCTATAAGGAACGGGGCGCGCTCAACCGGCTGCTGATCCTGACCGAGGAGCAGAAGGCGCGCGGCGTCATCGCGGCGTCGGCGGGCAATCATGCGCAGGGGCTGGCCTATCATGGCGCGCGGCTGGGCGTGCCCGTCACCATCGTGATGCCGGTGCCGACCCCGACGGTGAAGGTGATGCAGACCGAAGGCCATGGCGCGACCGTGGTGCTGCATGGCGAAAAGTTCGAGGACGCCTATGGCCATGCCCGCGCGCTGGAGCAGCAGCAGGGCCTGACCTTCGTCCATCCGTTCGACGAGCCGGACATCATCGCCGGGCAGGGCACGGTGGCGCTGGAAATGCTGGAGGATGCGCCCGACATCGACACGCTGGTCGTGCCGGTCGGCGGTGGCGGGCTGATCTCCGGCATCTCCACGGCGGCGCGCGCGCTGCGGCCGGAGATGCTGATCGTCGGCGTGCAGGCCGCGCTCTATCCGTCCATGTACGACCATATCAAGGGGGTGAACCTGCCCTGCGACGGCGACACGCTGGCCGAGGGCATCGCGGTCAAGGAGCCGGGAGCGCTGACCCGCCGTTTTGTCGAGGCGAATGTCGACGACATCGTGCTGGTCGACGAACGGGCGCTGGAACAGGCGGTCAGCCTGCTGCTCCAGATCGAAAAGACGGTGGTCGAGGGCGCGGGCGCGGCCGGGCTGGCCGCGATGCTGTCGCACCGGCAAATGTTCGTCGGGCGCAAGGTCGGCCTGATCCTGTGCGGCGGCAATATCGACACGCGGCTGCTGGCGAACGTCCTGCTGCGCGACCTGGCGCGGTCGGGGCGTCTGGCGCGGCTGCGCATCCGGTTGCAGGACCGGCCCGGCACGCTGTTCCATGTCAGCCGCATCTTTCACGAGCAGAGCGTCAACATCCTGGAACTGTCGCACCAGCGCATCTTCACCAGCCTGCCCGCCAAGGGGCTGACGCTGGACGTGGAGTGCGAGACGCGCGACGCGGGGCATCTGGAGCGGCTGGTGCTGGCGCTGCGCGAGGCGGGGTTCGATGTCGCACCGGTGGAGGCGGCTTGAGCGCCTTCACAGGACCAAGGCCCGGGATAGGACCAAGGGCCAGCATACGACCAATGGATAGCCATTGGCCTGATTTGCATCAGCTTTGGGCTTGAGGTTGGGTTAGGCCGTGGTAAACTCTCTTTCCACCGGGTTGCCGCGCCCGCATATAGTGCCAGGTGATTCAGGGGCCAGAGCCGGCCAGATGGAGAAACTGTGAGCGCCGCCTTCCGCTTCCCGCGCTTTTTCATGACCAACGCCAGCCCCTGCCCCTATCTGCCGGGGCGGACGGAGCGCAAGGTCTTCACGGAACTGACCGGGCAGCATGCGGGTGAGCTGAACGATGCGCTGGGCCGCATCGGTTTTCGCCGCAGCCAGAATGTGGCTTACCGGCCCAGTTGTTCCGACTGTTCGGCCTGTGTGTCGGTGCGAATCGTGGCGGGCGCGTTCAAGCCCAATGCGACGCAGCGCCGCCTGATGCGCCGCAACGAAGACCTCATCACCAGCGCGTGCAAGCCCTGGTCCACGCCCGAACAGTTCGAACTGCTCCAGAAATATCTCTCCGTCCGCCACCCCGGCGGCGGCATGACGGAGATGGACGATGTCGATTATGCCGACATGGTGGAGCAGACGCCCGTCGATACCGTCGTGATCGAATATCGGTTGCGGTCGGAGGTTCCGGGCGAGCAGGGCCGCCTGATCGGCGCCTGCCTGACCGACCGGCAGGGCGATGGCCTGTCGATGATCTACAGCTTCTACGATCCCGCGCTGGAGGATCGGCAGGGGCTGGGCAGCTTTATCATCCTCGACCATGTCCGCCGCGCGGCGGAGGAAAAGCTGCCTTATGTCTATCTCGGCTATTGGGTCGAGGGGTCGCAGCGCATGGCGTACAAGATACGCTACAAGCCGCTGGAACGGCTGAGCCGGGACGGCTGGGTGGCGTTCGACCCGGCGGACGTCGCGGTCGAAGGGGCAGGTGCGCCGATGCTGAACGTGCCCACGGGCCGGGTGGGCGACAGCGTTCTCCTGAAATAGGGGAGCGTCGGCGGCTGGTGCCTCACCAGTCGAGAATGGCGCCGTCATAATTGTGGAATTGGCCGGAGGTGGCGAGGGAGAGGCGGTCGATGACGGCCTTTATGCCCGCCGCGCTCTCCTGCGGCGCTATGTCCGCCGCGGGGCCGCCCATTTCGGTGCGGACCCAGCCGGGATGGACGGAGGCGACGGCGATCCCCTCGCGCGACAGGTCGGTGGCGAGGCCCTGCGCCACCTTGTTCACCGCCGCCTTTGACGCGCGATAGGCGATGCGGTCGGAACTGGCGTAGCTCAGCGATCCCATGAAGCTGCTGATGATGGCGACCTTTGCGCCGCCCGCCCGGCGCAGGGCGGGGAGCAGCGCCTGCGTCACGCGCAGCGGGCCGAGCGTGTTGACGTTGAGCGTGTGCAGGAAGCCCGCGAAATCCGTGTCGAGGGTGGACTGGCGGTCGGGACCGATCACGCCCGCATTGTTGATGAGGATATCGACGGTGCGGTCGCGCAGCGCATCGGCAAAGGCGGTGACCGAGCCATCGTCCGCCACGTCCAGCGGCAGGATCTCACCGGGCAGGGTGGGCGCGCCGTCCGGCTGCCGCACGCCCAGCAGCAGGTCATGGCCCGCCGCGGCATAGAGCTGCGCCAGTTCCCGCCCGATGCCCCGATTGGCCCCCGTGATTACGACCGTCGCCATGCCATCCGCCTTTCGTGGAAAATTCCAGAGAAGTAATAGGGATTGGGGTGGTGCGGGGCAAGGGCAAGGGCAAGGGCGAGGGATGGCGAGAGGCGAAGTGGGGGGCGGGTTAGACATCGACCCACCTCGTCATTGTGAGCGCAGCGAAGCAATCCCCTGCGGCGCCCCATGGATTGGTTGGGCTTCGCCCGCCTTTGGCTCGCTGCGCTCACAATCACGATTCAGGGAAAAATCATCATACTCTGGAGAGGCATGGAGGCGGCGCAGCGAAGCAGCAGGCCGTGGGCGGCACGCCGGGAGCCGCCACGGCAAAGGCCCGGACGCTTGCGCATCCGGGCCTTCACATCGTCCGCCTGTCCGCCGGGTTCAGCAGCCGCAGGGGCAGCAGACCAGGCGGGGCTTTGGCCGGGCCTTGCGGACGACGGGTTTGCGCACGGCCTTGCGGACGGTGGCGTAGGTGGTTTCCTCCGTCGTGACGGTGGTCGTCACGATCGGGGCGGCATAGTCGACCGTTTCATAGCTGTAGCCGCTGGCGCCATAGGCCGCGCTGTAGGCCGACGAATCATAGCTGTAGCCATAGCCCTGCGGCGGCAGGGGCGCGGGGCGATAGGCGGGGAGGGGCGCTGCCTGCGCATAGCCACCGCGCGCCTGCCCGTCGAAACGACCGTCATAGGTGCCGCTGTAGCTGCGGCCATCCTCGCCATACCAGGTGCCGACCCACTGGCCGTCGTAGCTGGCGGGGCGACCGTCCGGGCCGGGTGCGCCGGCGCCATAGGCGTAAGGCTCGCCGCCGCGCGGCACGCCCCGGCCACGACCGTCATAGCGGGGTGCGACCGGGCGGGCGGGGGCGTAGCGCGCCTCGTCCCGGTTGCGGCCGGAGGCGTTGCCGATGGCCGCACCGGCGATGGCACCGACGCCCGCGCCGAGGATGGTGCCGGGCAGGCGGTTGCCCTTGCCCGCGATCACATTGCCCGCGATGCCGCCGACCACGCCGCCGACGACCGCGCCCGCCACGCCATTGTTGCCGCGACGGCGGTTCTCGTCGTAACGGTCGTCATAGCCCCGGTCGTCGTAACCACGATCGTCATAGCCATCGGCATAGGCGCCGTCGTCATAACCGCCGAAGCGGTCCCAGTCATAGCCGTAGCGGACATCGGACACGCGGCCATAGCGATCGGTCAGCACCGCATCGTCATAATAGCGCGACCAGCCATAGCCATAGGCCGGTGCGGGCAGGCCATAACCGCGATAGTCCGCGATATAATAGGAAGGGTTGATCCAGTAGCTGGGCAGGGTGAAGCCGGTCGCAGGGCGGCGATAGCTGTTCCAGCCGCCGGGCGCGTTCCAGCCCGCCGACCAGCGCCCGTTGACGCGCGGACCCCATGCGCCGTGCCATGCCCCGGCGTTGCCCGCCCCGTTGATCGGTGCACCGGGACGACCGGTCACGACCTGCGTCGCGCCCCGGTTCATGACACTGGTCGCGACCGCGAGGTTGCCCATATTCTCCGCCTGAACGGCGGGCGCGGCGATACCGCCCAGACCCGCCATCAGACCTGCCAGAACCAGCTTCCGCATGTGTACGCTCCCGAAATTCCGCATCGACAAGAATGGATGGCACAGGGCCATCCGTTAAGTCCCCGTTTAGCATCGGCGGCCGGGGCGAACTATGGCGTTAGCCATTGCGCGTGGTTGAGCGCTGTGCCGGTTTGGGGCAGTTTTACACTGTTTTACCGGCGGGATTTGCGGGCTTTTGCGGGGGCGTTCCGGGGCGTGATCTGGCGCGTGCGGAGGATTGGCTATCCCGCCAGCGCATCCCCGATTGCGGCGATCAGCGCGACCAGCCCCGCCTCGTCCTGCGCGTCGAAGCGGGCGGGCAGCGGGCTGTCGAGATCGAGCACGCCGACCAGCGCGCCATGGGCCATGACCGGCACGACGATTTCGGACGCGGAGGCGGCGTCGCAGGCGATATGGCCGGGAAAGGCGTGGACATCCTCGACCCGGATCGTCGCGCGCCGCTGCGCCGCCGTGCCGCACACCCCCCGGCCCAGCGGGATGCGGAGACAGGCGGGCTTGCCCTGGAACGGGCCGAGGACCAGCGTGTCGCCCGCCAGCCGATAGAAGCCCGCCCAGTTGAGGCCGGGCAGGCTGTGCCACAGCAGCGCGGCGACATTGGCCATGTTGGCGATGCCGTCGCTCTCCCCCGCCACCAGCGCGCGGGCGGCGGTGAGGAGGTCGGCGTAGAGGCGCGGCTTGTCGGTCGGGTCAGCGGGCGCGGTGAGGGTGAACATGGCGGATCAGGAGGCCCAGCGGTGGCTGTCCGTGCCGACCTGCGCCTCCACATCGGGCCTGTCGAGGGTCAGCGCGTCGATGGCGGCGCGGATGCGCGCCTGCGCATCGCGGCCATGCATGCGCCATTTCCACAGGGGCTGGCCGTCCCACATGCGGAAATCCGGGTCGGACCCGGCGATGTCGCACAACATGCGGGCCATCCCCTCCCACAGGCGGGTGGTGCGATCGGTGTCGGCGTCTGTGTGGTCCATGGCCCTGTCCCTCGTTTCCCGGTTGGACATGCTAGGCGAGGGAAGGGCGGTCGTAAATGGCGGGCAGCGGGCCGGGGGGGGGGTAGGGTGGTGCGGCCCTTGTGCCGCCGGTTTGCCCTCCTCGCGCGGGGCCCTTCGCGTGCCTGTCGAGAGGCGGCTCTTCACGGGCACGGTGGCGGGCGACGACGTGCAGCCGTTGGGCTTCGCCGGCTCTTCGGGGCGACAGGCTCAGGACGAACGGACCTCTTGGTAGCGCCTGCGGGGAGATTAGCGGCGCCTTTGCGCGCCGCCCCGTCGTCCGCCGCTCAATTCCCCATGGTCAGGAATTTATCCGCGCGCTGGCGGCGCAGTTCGTCCGGGTTGAGTTTGCCCAGATCGGCCAGTTCGGCGATCAGCGCATCCTTCAGCGCGCCGATGGCGGAGGCCGGGTGGCGGTGCGCGCCGCCCATCGGTTCCGCCACGATCCGGTCGATCACGCCCAGATCGCGCAGGCTCTGCGCCGTCACCTGCATCGCGGTCGCGGCATCGGCGGCCTTTTCGGCGGTGCGCCACAGGATGGACGCGCAGCCTTCCGGTGAGATCACCGAATAAATGGCGTGTTCGAACATGATGACCCGGTTGCCCGCGGCCAGCGCGATGGCGCCGCCGGAACCGCCTTCACCCACCACCGCCGCGATCATCGGCACGCCGAGGGCGAGGCATTGCTCGGTCGAGCGGGCGATGGCTTCCGCCTGACCACGCTCCTCCGCCTGCACGCCGGGAAAGGCGCCGGAGGTGTCGACCAGCGTGATGACCGGCAGGCCGAAACGGTCGGCCAGCTGCATCAGGCGGATCGCCTTGCGATAGCCCTCCGGCTTGCCCATGCCGAAGTTGTGCTTGAGGCGGCTGGCGGTGTCGTTGCCCTTCTCATGCCCGATGACGAGGACGCGCTGGCCATTGAGGCGCGCGAAGCCGCCCAGGATCGCCTGATCGTCGCCGAACGCGCGGTCGCCCGCGAGGGGAATGAATTCGTCGAACAGGCCGGCCACATAATGTTTGAAATGCGGGCGGTCGGGATGCCGGGCGACCTGCGTCTTTTGCCAAGGCGTGAGTTTGGCATAAAGGTCGGCGAGCATCTTGTCGGAGCGTTGCTCCAGCTTGACGATTTCGCTGTCGATGTCGATCGCGCCGTCCTGCGCGGTTTCGCGCAATTCGGCGATCTTTGCCTGCACGGCGGCGATGGGCTTTTCAAAGTCGAGGAAACTGATCATCGGCCCGCGTTAATTGCCGCGAGGCTTCAGGTCAACGCGTGGGTGGAGTCCGGGCGGCGATGGCTTCGCCGAGCGGGTGCCGGGCATTGACCAGCGCGACCAGCCGGGCGGCATCGACATGGGTGTAGATCTGCGTCGTCGCAATGTCCGCATGGCCCAGCATGGATTGCAGCGCGCGCAGGTCCGCACCGCCTTCCAGCAGATGGGTGGCAAAGGCGTGGCGCAGGACGTGCGGGCTGATCGTCGTCGGGTCCATGCCCGCCGCCGCCGCAAGGTCGCGCACGATCTGGTAGAGGCGGATGCGGCTGAGATGGCTCTTGCCCGACGGGAAGAGCCACGGGTTGTCGTCCGGCACATAGGCGCGCCACAACGCCACCGCCGCACGGGCGCGGTCGGAAATGGGGACGAGCCGTTCGCGGCCGCCCTTGCCCTTGAGAATCAGGAAAGGCTGGTCGCCGCGCAGCGCGGCGCGGGGCAGCGACACCAGTTCGGTGGCGCGCAGGCCGGAGCCATAGAGCAGCTCGATCAGCGCAGACAGGCGCAGATCCTGCCGCGTCGCGGTAGGGCTGGCGAGCCGATCCGCGATGACCGCGAACAGGCTGTCGATGCCGCCATGGGAGATCGTCCTGGGCAGCGGGCGGCGCAGTGTCGGCCGGGGCAGGCCGGACGAGGGATTGTCGGCGCGCAGCCCCTCCGTCACCAGAAAGGCGTAGAAACCGCGCAGCGCCGACGCCTTGCGCGCCACGCTGGAGGCCGCCAGATCGGCCCAGTGGACGGCGAGGGTGCGCAGGTCGTCCGGCTCCGCGGCGGCGAGGTCCGGGATGTGGCCGAGCGCATCCTCCAGATCGCGGCGATAGGCGAGGAGCGTGTTGCGCGCCACGCCCCGCTCCGCCGCCAGCATGGCGAGGAAACGGTCGATGGCGATGGTGGCGGCCGTCATGCTCCGCCGGGGGTCACAGGCTGAGTGGCACAGGCAGGAGGAGCATGGGGCCGGGGTAGGGAGGCATGGAGCAGGGCGTCACAGGCGGGTGATCGCTTCGGCCGCGATCATGCGCGCTTCCGCCTCCAGCCCCACCTGCCGCATGGCGGACAGGATGGCGAAGAGATGCTCCGGTGGCAATTGCGCCCATCCGCGCGCCTGCATCCCCACGGCGGCGAGCAGGGCGACGGTCGCCTTTTGCCGGTGCTGCGCGGCGAGCGCGATGGCCTGTGCCCAGCGCGAGCGGCTGGCGACCTGCATGTCGAGGTCGGTGAGCAGCGCGGAGGCGGCATCCCCCTGCAACCGGCCCAATCCCATCAGCGCGGCGACGAGCATATGGCTGGCGACCTTGTCCTCGCTCGCATCCGCTTCGACAAAGGCGTCGATCCGGTCGCGCCCGACCCCGGCAGAGGTGTCCGGCAGGCCCACGGCGAGCAGCGCCCAGGCCCGTTCCCGGCCTTCGCCCTCCATCGCGTCGACGGCGCGGACCCAGCGGGCGGCGTTGCGGTCATAGCCGCCGGTGAACATGGCGGCGAGCAGCCAGGGGGTGTCCGTCCCCGCCTCCGCACTGGGCGGCAGCGCGGCGGCGGCGCGGGACAGCACCGGCAGCGCGGCGAAGCTGACGCCGCCCGGACCTAAAGCCGCGCCATCGGCGGGGACCATGGTCCAGAAGGTCCGCATACCCTTGATCCGCTCGCCCACCGTCTCGCCCGCATAGGACAGGCGGAAACTCTCATAGAGGCTGGCGGGCGGTTGCTGGTCGTCGGTCGGATCGCCCAGACGCGCATAATAGCCGACCAGCGTATCGCCGGAAAAGACGCCCAGACGCGCCGCCGTGGTCACGCCGGCAAGGCGGCGGGTGAGCGACAGGGCGGGCGCGCGCGCCTCCCACGCCCGCAGCGCGTCGCCAAAGCCGCTGGTCGCGCCCGGATAGAGGGGGGCGGGAATCTCCACATTGGTCGCGGTGGCAAGGCCGAAGCGCCAGTTGTCCAGCCGGTCGACGCCATCCCATTCGATCTTGACCGAACGGCGGCTGTTGGGACCGCTGCCCACCGCCTTTTCCGCAAGGCGATAGTCGATGCCGCGCAGCCGCCCGCGCCGCTGCGCCTGATTGAGCAGCGAGGACGCCGTGCCCTGATCGCCGGAGAAGGAGGCGCAGATCGCCTGCGCCATCGGCCAGCGGGGGTCGTCGGTGCGGACCGCCGCTTCGGGGGCGAGGGGGCAGAAACCGGCCGGGTCGGCGGTCGCCAGATAGGTGTCCATCGCCACGGCATAGAGGCGGGGCGTGAAGTTGGCGGCGTCTACGCTCTGCACCAGCAGGCGGGCGGCGTCCGCCTCCCCCATGCGCAGGAGGAGCGAGGCGCGTTCCGCCGCCAGATCGGCGCCGTTGACATCCGATGGCGTGGCGGTGCCCGACAGCAGCACGCGGCGCAGGGTGATCGACGCCCAGCGCGAGACGAAGGGCGCGCGGGAGGCGCGCATCACATGGGTGAGAAATTCCCCCCGCACCGCGCCATAGGCGCCCGGCGAGACGCCGCCGGATTCGACGGTGAGCGGTCCGACCTGATCGAGCGAGCGGCGCGCGGTGGGCGGCAGGTCATAGACCGCCGGGTCTTTCTCCTCCGCCTCCGCCATATTGGCGAGGTCGCCGGTGGAGGGCAGGGCGAGCGCGGTGGGCGGCACCAGGTTGGTCGCGGACGAGGATGGGCCGGAACCGCCGGAGCCGGAAGCGCCCGACGACGATGATGACGAGGGGCCGGGTTGCGACGCCGCGGGCGTGCTCGGCTCCGGGTCGCCGAAACCGGGGGGCAGCAGGGATTCAGGCCCGCCCTGCGCGACGACGGGAATCGCGACCGCCAGCAGCAGCGCGCCCGACACACCGAGCAAGGCGGCATCCCCCCGGCGCATCAACGGCCCAGACGTTCCGCCGGAATGGCTTTTTCGACGCGCACCTGCGCCTGTTCGCCGCCCCGCGACCAGAGCCAGCCGATCAGGGCCACGAACAGGACGATGAGGATGATGACAGGCAGGAGGAGCGGATTGCGGCGGCGGCGGGCAGGGCCACCGAAACTGTTATTGTTGCGAATCTTCATGATGGGTGGCCCGTGAAGGCGCGGCTCCTGTGCTGTTCAAATCCGTAATTTGCCTCTGGCGCGGCTGGCTGTATAGCCGCGCGCACCATGCAACGAAACCGCAAAAACGGAAGCGCCGAAACACCCGCCCCGGAACCCGCCGGCACGCGATCCGGTTCGCTGGTGCTCGTCGGCATGATGGGCGTCGGCAAATCGACCGTGGGACGCCGGTTGGCGCACCGGCTGGGCCTGCCCTTCGTCGATGCGGACGATGCGGTGGTGGCCGCCGCCGACATGACCATCCAGGAAATGTTCGACCGTTATGGCGAGGCGGCCTTTCGGGATGGCGAGCGGCGCGTGATCGCCCGCCTGATCGAGGGCGCGCCCAAGGTGATCGCGACCGGCGGCGGCGCCTTTGCGCAGGACGAGACGCGGGCGCTGATCCTGGAACGGGCCACCGCCATCTGGCTGGACGCCGACATCGACATATTGGTGGACCGGGTGGGCCGCAAGGATGGCCGCCCCCTGCTGAAAGGCAAAGACCCGCGCACCGTGCTGACCGAACTGGCGGCGGTCCGCAATCCCTTCTATGCCATGGCGCCGGTCCATGTGGTCAGCAATGCGACCCCGCATGAGGCGACCGTGGACCGCATATTGGAGGCTCTGGACGCATGCGCGTGATTACCGTTGGACTGGGCGACCGCAGCTATGACGTGGTGATCGAGGATGGCATCCTCGACCGGGCGGCGGCGCATCTGGGCCGGTTCGCCACGGGCCGCCCCTTCACCGTCATCACCGACGAAACGGTGGCACAGGCGCAATGGCCCCGGCTGAAGGCCGCGCTGGACAAGGCGGGCATCGGCGCGGAGGCCATCGTGCTGCCCGCGGGTGAGAGCACGAAGAGCTGGAGCCATCTGGAGCATCTGCTCGACCAGTTGTTGCTGCGCGAGGTGGAGCGGGGCGACCATATCATCGCGCTGGGTGGCGGCGTGATCGGCGATCTGGTCGGCTTTGCCGCGTCCATCCTGAAGCGCGGGTGCCATTTCATCCAGATTCCCACCACCCTCCTGTCGCAGGTCGACTCCAGCGTCGGCGGCAAGACCGCGATCAACGCGCGCGCGGGCAAGAATATGGTCGGTTCCTTCCACCAGCCCGCGCTGGTGCTGATCGACCCCACCGTCCTCGACACGCTGGACCCGCGCGAGGTGCGGGCGGGCTATGCGGAGGTGGTGAAATATGGCCTGATCGGCGATCCCGAATTTTTCCTATGGTGCGAGACTCTGGGCCACCGCCTGCTGGAGGGGGACAGCGACGCGCGCGCCTATGCCATCGGCGCGAGCGTGGCGGCCAAGGCGGCCATCGTGGGTGAGGATGAGCGCGAGACGAGCGGCCGCCGCGCGCTGCTCAACCTCGGCCACACCTTTGGCCATGCGCTGGAGGCGGAGACGGGATTCTCCTCCCTGCTGCTGCATGGCGAGGGCGTGGCGGCAGGCATGGCGCTGGCCTTCCGCTATTCGGCGGTGCGCGGGCTATGCTCCGTGGAGGATGCGGCGCGGGTCACGGCGCATCTGCGCAACGTCGGCCTGCCTTATGACCTGGCCAGCGCGGGCATCACCGCCAGCGGCGCTACGCTGGTCGCCCATATGCTGCACGACAAGAAGCGCACGGGCGGAACCCTGCCCTTCCTGCTGGCGCGGGGGATCGGGCAGACCTATCTCGACAAGACGGTGGAACTGGCGGAGGTCGAGCATTTCCTCGACGCGGATCAGGCGGGATAAAGGACAGGTCGGGCCGGTCCGGTTTTGGCGGGGCGGCTTTTGGCGCGCCGCAACCATGACGGGTTCCGCCCGTTTGGCCGTCCGAGAGGCCAGCGGATGGCGCGTTCGGTCGGGAGAGAAGGTCTGGCCGTTCGGGACGCAATAAATTCGGGACGCAATAAATTCGGGACGCAATAAAAGGGAGGGTGCCGTGAAACTGTCGCCATTCATCATGTCGGGCATCGCCATCGCGGCCGTCGCGGCGGGCACCAGCCGGCAGGCGTCCAGCCAGCAGCGCGAAATCCGCACCGTGTCGAGCATCTCCCCGCAGGAACGGCAGGAAGGGGCGAAGGCGCACCCGCAATTGCTCGCGGAGTTCGGCGGTCTCTATGCGGGACCGCAGGCCGCCTATGTCACCAGCGTCGGCCGCCGCATCGCGGTGCAGTCCAGCCTGTCGGGCAGCCAGAGCGACTTCACCGTCAGCCTGCTCAACAGCAGCGTCAACAACGCCTTCGCCATCCCCGGCGGCTATATCTATGTCACGCGCCAGTTGACCGCGCTGATGAACAACGAGGCGGAACTGGCGGGCGTGCTGGGGCATGAGGTCGGCCATGTCGCCGCCCAGCATGGCAAGCGGCGACAGGACGCGGCGCAGCGCAACAGCATCCTCGGCGTGCTGGGGCAGGTTCTGGTCGGCGCGGTGGCGGGCGACGGGGCGCTGGGCGGCCTGCTGCAAAAAGGGATCGGCACGGGCAGCCAGTTGCTGACCCTGCGCTTTTCCCGCGCGCAGGAATATGAGGCGGACGACCTGGGCATCCGCTACCTCGCCAAGGCGGGGTATGATCCGCGCGCGCTGTCCGACACGCTGGCCAGCCTGGCGGCGCAAAATGCGCTGGATGCGCGGGTGAAGGGCACGCAGTCGAGCGTTCCGGCCTGGGCGAGCACCCATCCCGATCCGGCCTCCCGCGTGACGCGCGCGCTGGACAACGCCCGCGCGACGGGATCGACCGCTACGCTGCGCAACGCCGACGCTTTCCTGACCGCCATCGACGGTATGCTCTATGGTGACGACCCGCGCGAAGGCGTGGTGGACGGCAATCGCTTCCTGCACCCCGCCTTCCGCCTGAAATTCACCGTGCCGCAGGGCTTTGCCATGGAGAATAGCACGGAGGCGGTGACCGTCAGCGGGTCGCAGGGGCAGGCGCAGTTCACCGGTGGCGGCTATGGCGGCGACCTCTCCACCTATGTCGGTGCGGCGTTCCGCAAGCTGGCGGGGGAGGGCGGCTTCACCCCGCCGCAGGTGCAGCGCACGACGGTCAACGGCCTGCCCGCCGCCTTTGCAACGGTGCGCGCGACCGGATCGAACGGCACGGCGCTGGATGTGACGGTCTTTGCCTATGAATTCAGCCGGTCGAGCGCCTATCATTTCCTCGTGATGACCCCGGCGGGCAGCGGCATCGGGCCGTTTTCGACCATGGTGCAGTCAATGGCGCGGATGACGCAGGCGGAAGCGGACAAGGTGAAGGCGCGCCGGGTGCGGCTGGTCACGGTCAGGCCGGGCGATACGGTCGGGTCGCTGGCCGGACGCATGGCCTATGCCGATTATCCGGTGGAGCGGTTTCGCGTCCTCAACGCCCTGCCCGGCAATGCGGCGGTGCGGCCCGGACAGCGGGTGAAGATCGTCACCTATTGAGCGGCTGGTCGGGTATTAAGCGACTGGTCGGGGGATCGCCGCCCGGCCGCATACGGAAAAGGGCGGCAGGATCGCTCCCGCCGCCCCGATTTCCTGCTGCCGGATGACCGGCAGTCCAACGCTCTTACTGAGCGTTGTTCAGACCGTTGCCGACCTTGTTGAAGGTCTTCTCAAGCTTCGTGCCGAGGTTCGACATCGCGGTGATGGCGGCGACGGCGATGAGGGCGGCGATCAGACCATATTCGATCGCGGTGGCGCCCTTGTTGTTCTTGAAGAACTTGCGAATGGTGTTCATGTATAATCTCCTAATCAGCGGCGAAAACCTTAACCCGGCCATGGGTATCGAGCCAGACGATGTGTAAAGCTGTTGCGGTTTCCAAAATCCTAATGCGCGGATCTTTTCTGTAAAAAAATCAGGGTTAACTGTTGATAACCTTGTTCGATATGTTGTTCCACATACCGTTCGTCTTCGTCGCGACCTGATTGATCGCCACGATGATGGCCAGAACGATCAGGGCGACGATCAGGCCATATTCGACCGCCGTCGCGCCCCTGGCGTCTCTTTTCAATGATCTGAGCAGTCGGTACACGGGCGGTCCCCAAGCGATCCACGGGCGGCGCCATGATAGGCATGCGTCCTTAATAAAAGGCTTCGACATGCCGGAATTTGTCCCGTCCCTGCTGGTAGTCGCGGCCGCTCTGGTCGATGCGGACGGCCGTGTCCTGCTGCAACAGCGGCCGGAGGGAAAGACGCTGGCGGGCCTGTGGGAGTTTCCGGGCGGCAAGATCGAGCCGGGTGAATTGCCGGAAGCCGCGCTGGTGCGCGAGTTGAAGGAGGAACTGGGCGTGGACACGGAGACGGCCTGTCTCGCGCCCGCCACCTTTGCCAGCGCGACGCTGGACAATGGCCGGCACCTGCTGCTGCTGCTCTATGTCTGCCGCAAATGGCGCGGCCTGCCGCAACCGCTGGAGGGCGGGGCGCTGTGCTGGAAATATCCGGCGGAGATGTTCGCCCTGCCGATGCCGCCCGCCGACCTGCCGCTGATCGGCCTGCTGGACAGCCTGCTGTAGGGGCGGGGTGCCGTCGGGGCGTCTGCGAAGCGGAGGGGGGCGTCCGCCCACCCGGAAAACGCCGTACATCAAGAAGGCCAGACACCGCCGCGCGGATGCGGTCGGACCGGAGCCTGCTCCTGGGAGACTGTCGCGTCGGAGCGGTTCAGTCCGGTTTGGGCTTCAGCGCCTCCGCCAGCGAGACGGTCGCCGATCCGCGCCGTGCGGGGGCGGGCTGGGAGGGGTCGGGGCACCAGCCGCTCATATGCACGATCTCGAATCGCTCGCGCACCCGGCCGTCGGGGTCGGCCTGGCCCGCGAAATGCGCGATGGCGCGCATCAGGCCGCCGCGGGTCAGGGCGGGCGGGCGGGAAAGCAGGCATTGCGCCCCGCCCATGCCGCGCAGGTCCGCCATCAGGCCGAGCAACCCGTCATAGCCCACGCGCAGCGACTGCACGTCCGCGACCGGCATGGCAAAGCCCGCGCGCGACAACAGGTCGCCCGCGCTGCGCACGTCGATCTGCGGATGGATGCGCTGGGCCGGGCGATCCCCGTCCGCCGCGAGCAGCGCGCCGCGCAACAGCCCCAGCGACCCCGCGCCGACGAAGGCGAGGAGCAGCAATCCGTCCGGCTTCAGGATCGCGCGCAACTGCACCAGAAAGCCCGGCACGTCGTTCACGCTGTCCAGCATGCCGCAGCACAGGATCAGGTCGGCGCTGGCCGGGGCGAACGGCAGGGGCGCATCCTCGTCCACCACCGCGCCGCCGCGCGTCGCCGCGAACAGCGCGCCGGGATCGCCGACCTGCACGGTCAGGCCGCGCGCGCGCAGGGCGTCCGGCAACAGGGCGGTGGGCGCGCCGATGACCAGCGCGTCGGTGAAGGGGCGGCTGACATCGGCCAGCCGGTCCAGCATCTCCTCCGCCGCAGCCGCATAGAGAAAGGCGTGGGCGTCAAAGCCGGATGCGGCCCTGTCCCGCCGCCGGGCGCGCAGGGCCTTGTCGAAGATGGCGGGGATGGTCATGCCGCGCCTTGTGCCCCCGGTCGCGCGCAGGGACAAGAGCGGCGATGCGGGAAATGCGTGGGGAGGGGCGGGGTGGTGCCATTCTCCACGTCGCGATCCGTGGCAATTCACCAATTTGCCGAAATGTGGGGGTTGCAAAGGGAGTTAGTGACGATTCTGAGAGGAAAAGCGACCATATCATTGTCGTTTGTCACCCCCAGCCATTGCCTGTTAGCCGCCATGCCTGCATTCCTATTGAAAGAACTGGATGGAGGTGTGATGTCCCGACGAGCTAAATGGCGCGCCGTTGGATTAGGCGCTCTATTGGCGGCGACTGTTCTGTGGCCGATCGTTGGGCTTTTCCAGGGCTACTATCAGTCTGGCGATCATGGCCATCAACGACCCGACTGGCGCCTGTTGAGGGTTGTCGAGCAATTTAGACCAAGCTGGATACCGCATACAGGGCACATGCTTATCCCCGTTTGGCCCGCCCCTGACGCACATCACGACAAGGATTGCTTTGACGAACTGTCTCGCAGAGAATCTGCGGCACAGATGGTGCAGAAAAACCATGGCGAGCCGCAGGTTAGTAGCGCCATCGGACGTTCGATGTGGATGACAAGAGATGAAATCCTTCTGTCGTTCGAGCTAAATGCAATCCACAGGCTGTTTCCGATCTCCTTTGGTGCGCTCAACGGCTGCATCGAGGGCAGTCTCGCCTCGCCTTTTTGCACACGAATATTACGGAACAGAATGAGTGCTGAGTATGGCCGTGAACGGCCTCGATTAGAGAAAGCATTGCAAGAGACTGTCAATGGAGCGGTGACGATGGCCTGCCAGATCATAGATGCGAACGGCCCGCTGACGCGGCGGCTGCCATGGCCAGCAAGTCCGAAAACCGACTGACCGCAATCCACCCGGCCCAACAAAAAGTGAGACAGGACGGCATGCAAGCCCTTCGCCAGATCGGCACCGCCATCCTCGACTTTGCCCTGCCGCCGCGCTGCCCGAACTGCCTCGATATCGTGGCCGCGCAGGACAGTTTTTGCACGCCCTGCTGGCGGTCGATCCATTTCCTCGGCGATCCGTGCTGCGCGGCGTGCGGGCTGCCCTTTGCCTATGACATGGGTGAGGGGGCGTTGTGCGGGGCGTGCCATGCCACGCCGTCGCCCTTTGACCGGGCGCGGGCGGTGATGGCCTATGGGGAGGTGGCGCGGACGGTCGTGCTGCGCTTCAAATATGGTCGGCGCACGGGCCATGCACGGCTGATCGCGCGGCATATGGCGCGGCATCTGGCGGGGATGGACATGGCGCAGGTGTTGCTGGTCCCGGTGCCGCTCCATCGCTGGCGGCTCTGGTCGCGCGGGTTCAACCAGGCGGCGCTGATCGCGCGGGCGCTGGCGCGGGAGGCGGGCGGGGAGGCGCTGGTCGACGGGCTGGTCCGAACCCGCCGCACGCCGCCGCTGCGCCGGATGAGCGCGGCGCGGCGTCGGCGTCTGGTGCAGGGCGCCTTTGCCCTGTCGCCCATGGGGGTGGAGAGGGTGCGCGGGCGGCATGTCGTCCTGATCGACGACATTCAGACGACGGGCGCGACCGCCGCATCCTGCGCCCGGATGCTGCGGCAGGGCGGAGCGGCGCGGGTCGATTTCCTGTGCTGGGCGCGGGTGCTGGACGCGGAAGAAGAACAGCCCGCATCGCTGGCGGATTGACAAGCGGCATCCGCATCACGAGATCGGACATCCGGTTCCTGGCAGGAGATGCGCCGCGTGGCGAAGGTCGAACTTTATACAAAGGCATATTGCGGCTTCTGCTCGCGCGCCAAGGCGTTGCTGGAGAGCAAGGGCGTGGCGTATCAGGAATATGACATCAGCGCCGGCGGGCCAAAGCGGCAGGAGATGCTGAGCCGGTCGAATGGGCGCACGACGGTGCCCCAGATTTTCATCGACGACCAGCATGTCGGTGGCTGCGACGATTTGCAGGCGCTGGACCGGCGCGGCGCTCTCGACCCCCTGCTGGCCTGACGCCCGCCATGCGCGCCGCCCTTCTCCAGATGACGACGGGCATCGACCCGGCCGCGAACCTGGCCACCATCGTGCAGGCCATGCGGGATGCGAAGGGGCAGGGGGCGGACATGCTCTTTACGCCCGAAATGTCCGGCTATCTCGACCGGGACCGCGCGCGGGCGGCGGAACGGGTGGTGGCGGAGGAACTGGACCCGGTGCTGGCCGGGGTGCGGGCGGCGGCGGCGGAACTGGGCCTGTGGGTCGCCATCGGGTCGCTGGCGGTGCGCGATCCCGCCGTCCCGGCCAAGGCGCGCAACCGGGCCTATCTGATCGACGACTGCGGCGAAATCCGCGCGCGCTATGACAAGATGCACCTGTTCGACGTCGACCTGCCGACGGGCGAAAGCTGGCGCGAATCGAACAGTTATGTGCCGGGGGAGGGCGCGGTGCTGGCGGGGTCGCCATGGGCCGCCATCGGCCTGTCCATCTGTTACGACCTGCGGTTCCCCGACCTGTATCGCACGCTGAGCGATGCGGGCGCGGTGATCCTGGCGATCCCGGCGGCCTTCACCGTGCCGACGGGGGAGGCGCACTGGCATGTCCTGCTGCGGGCGCGGGCGATCGAGGCGGGTTGCTTCGTGATCGCCGCCGCCCAGACCGGCCATCATGCGGACGGTCGCCAGACCTATGGCCACAGCCTCGTCGTCGATCCATGGGGCGAGGTGGTGCTGGACATGGGGCAGGAGGCGGGACTGGGCATCGTTGACCTCGACCTTGGCCGTGTCACGGCGGTACGGGCGCGCATCCCCGCGCTTGACCATCGCCGGCCCAACCCCGATGTGACACTGTTATGATAGTCTTCGACCTTAAATGCTCCCATGGCCATGTGTTCGAGGCGTGGTTCGGTTCGTCGCGCGACTATGAGGCGCAGCAGGGCCGGGGGCTGGTGTCCTGCCCGATCTGCCATGATCCCCGCGTGGAAAAGGCCGTGATGGCGCCCGCCGTGGCGGCCAAGAGTAATCAGCGGGACGGGGATAGTCAGCGGGCCGGGGGTCATCAACGGGACGAGCGGGTCGATCCGTCGCCCAACGCCATGGTCCCGGTTGCGGCGCAGTCTTCTGCCCAGCCACAGGCGGGCCGGGCGGTGGCGGCGATGGGCGCGGAGGAGGCCGCCAAATTGCAGGCGGTGATCGAGACTCTGGCGCAGGTGCAGGCGCAATTGCTCGAAAAATCCGCCTGGGTCGGCGATGCCTTTGCCGACAAGGCGCGGGCGATGCATTATGGCGAGACGCCCAAGGGCAATATCCATGGCACCACCAATGTCGAGGAAGCGAGGGCCTTGCTGGAGGAGGGGATCGCCGTCGCGCCCCTGCCGATACCCGTGGTCCCGCCGACGGACCGCAACTGACGCTTTGTCCGTGCGAGGGGGCTGCTGCCACGTTGACCGGGCGGCCGCCCGTGCCTAGGAAGAATTTGGCGCACCCATAGCTCAGCAGGATAGAGCATCAGATTCCTAATCTGGGGGCCACTGGTTCGAATCCAGTTGGGTGCACCACTCATCTCACTATTCTGACCTATGATACGGCCGACTTCGGGCTTAGGCCAAAAACGGCGCGCTTCCGCGCGCTTTTGCCTGCCTCACGTCACGTCATGCAGAGCAGAGACGGGGGGAGTTCAACTCTAGTGGGCATTTGTGCGGCCCGGCCTCAGGACGCAAATTCCCTGACTGCACTCCATTTCGCCGCTCACACATGCTGGAACAGGAAAGCCCTCCAGAAGGAGGGCTTCATAAGAGTTGTCAGGAAGGCGGAGCTTACAGTCCCAACAGCATCTTCTCTTGCTGTGACCAGTCTGCAGGCCATGCCATGTCAAGAAGCATCTCAGGGGTAGGCGGGCATGCGGACGCCCGGCTTGGCCTTGTGAGGGGCGCGGATGAAGGCGGCGATATGGGCGGTCGTCGGCGGCAATATCCCTGCGCCCAGCGTGCCGCGCCCGGCAAAGTCACCCAGAGCGGGACCGATGGACGTCCCGCCATTCAGGCTGTCGCAGCCCCCGCAGCCATGGTCGGCAAAGAGGTGCGCTCCCTCGCTCAGCCCGCCCTTTGGCGACTGAGACCGTGCTTCGGCCAGCCATGCGTCGAACGCCTCCGGCTCCATCGCGATCACGTCGAACGCCATCAGCGCATGGCTGAGGCCGCAAAATTCCGCGCACACACCGCGATAGCGCCCGGCTTTCTCCGCGCGGACGGGCAGGGTGGTGATGCCACCGGGGATCATGTCCATCTTGCCCGCCAGCCCCGGTATCCAGAAGCTGTGGATCACGTCGGTCGCGGTGAGCTGGAACGCCACTGTGCGCCCCACCGGGATGCGGACCTCATTGGCGGAGACGAACGGTGCAGCGCCGTCCTGCCCCAATAGGCGACCCGCCACCAGAATTGCTCGCCCTCCACACGGATGACCATGTCCCCTGCCGCGACCGGCCGCGGGCGCATCGCGGGCAGCGCGAACAGCAGGAGGATGGCCAGCACTATAGTTGGCACGATCGCGCCAAGCCACAACACCATCCGCATGCCGCCCTTATGGTCGAGGCTATGCTCCGGCGCATGGACCGCGCGCCAGTACAGGCCGCCGACTGAGATAAGGATGACGACCGCCCCCACCAGCAGGACAATCGCAATGGACCGTATCTCGCGCGCCTACACGCCGAAGGTGGAGAGGGTGGACTGATGCCGGTTGCAACCGCCCAGCAACAGCGTTGCCCATGCCAGAAGAGGCCAGCCGTTTCTCAATCATGCCCCCTTCGCGTCGCCTGCCCATCCAACATTTGGGCCAACACATGGGGCGGGGGCCGGTTCAATTATTTCTGCCCTGAAACAAGATAGGGTTCGGTATTCGCTGGGGGGCGGCGCAGGACCTGCGCTGGTCAAAGCTGGTCGAGCAACCTGCGCTTTGCGGCGTCGAACTCGTCTTGCGTCAGCGCACCTTTTGACAGCAGCTCGTGTAGTCGCCCGATCTCGGCCACGACATCCCGCTTCTCTGGTGCTGGGGCAGGTGGTGCGTCCGAAGGCCGTTCCCGCTCCACCGCGCCGCCCGCTTCGCCGTCGACAATGGGAAGGTCGGTGATCGCGACGGAACCGTCCGGACCCGTAAAGTGCAGCACGCGGCCGCCGCCCTGTTGCTGGCTGACGCCGTTGATGCGGTGACGGCCGGTGTCATAGAGCGTGACCTTGCCGCCCTCCTTTATGGCTAGCCGCCGCGTCTCCGGGAAAACCGCATAATGCACGCCATTCTGGGACCCGGTCGATGAGGCGTGGCCGAGGCTGGCGGGCCATCTTGACGATGATCCTGCCTCGCCACCGCTGGCGGGCGGCGCGTCGCCGTAGGGGAGCAGATCGTCGAACAGGCCAGCCACCGTCGCCTTGAGCCTGTCGTTGAACATGTCGCCGATCATCAGCATGCCGCCGCGCGACCATTGCCCCATGCCGCCGAGGTCGGGATGGCTGAACTGCGCCTGGCGACCATGGCCGTTCCGCAGAGCGCCCAGCGCCGCCTCGACGGCTGCCACGCTCACCCCATTTTTCTGCGCCAGTGCGGCGAGGTCCGGCTTCGATGCATTTGATGAATCTGTCATGTCATCCTCTTCAGGCGATGTCGCACGTAGTCCAATACAATAAGGACTATGACGAGCCGCTCGGCCGGATCCGTTATCGTCCTGAAATCCTTCGCCATGAGGGTGCAACGCACGATGAGGGGATTGGGCTTCACGCGCATCATGGATCAACTTTCGCTATCGTCTGTTTACGCCATTGCCCGGCATTTGCTGTCTGGGTTTGGCTGGTGGGGCTGGGAATGCAGCAATGATCGAGGTCGATGATGAACCGTTGCCGGCAGGTCCCAGCACGTCCAAGCGCTTTGACAGGATCGCGCCGGATGCCGCGGCCGTGCCCCTCTTCCGCGACGTGGCGGAGGAGGTGCCCGTCGCGATGGAGATCAACGGCATCGGCTATGCCGTACTCATGGCGTCGCCCGTCGATCTGGAGGATCTCGCACACGGTTTCCTCCTGACCGAGCGCCTCGTCACTGCGCCGCAGGATATTCTGTCCGTCGATATACACCGGCAGGCGAATGGCATCGTGATGCGCATCTCGGCGCCGCCCCATGTCGCCGCCGCCCTGATCGACCGGGTGCGCCACCGCACGTCAGACAGCAGCTGCGGCCTGTGCGGCATCGAAAATCTGGAGCAGGCCATGCGCCCACTACCCCGCGTCGCGAACCGGAGCGCGGCGAGCCATACCGCTGTCTTTGCTGCGCTCGGCCATTTGCGGGCGAAGCAATCGCTCAACCGGGCTACGGGCGCTGTGCATGCAGCGGCCGCCTGCGACGCACGCGGCGTCATCCGGCTGGTGCGGGAGGACGTCGGCCGCCACAATGCGTTCGACAAATTGATCGGCGCGATGCGGCGAGGGGGCATGAGCTGGGACGGCGGTTTCGCCCTCCTGTCTTCTCGCTGCTCGTATGAACTGGTCGAAAAGGCTGTGCTTGGCGGATGTCCCATGCTCGTCACCATATCGGCGGGCACCGCGCTCGCCCTTCGGCGGGCAGAGACCGCGGGGCTGGATTTGCGTGTGCTGGCCCGGCCGGACGCCATGTTGGTGCCCGGCCCGGTCGATCCGCCCTATTCAGCCGCCGTTGCCTGAGGCAGTTCGCTCAGCTGCCTGATGTCGTGGAATGGGCATCCATTGAACTTCGCCCGATATTCGCCGGACATATGGTAGGTGTCCTTGCGCGCCCGGTTTACGCCGCCCAGTGGCCGATGCGCCGCCAGGCCACGCCAGGGTGAGAAGAACAGCGCGTCCTCCACCGATTCGCTGACGCCATTTTCCCACGCCGTCTGCGGCGGTACGTTTAGAGTCGCGACGGTGCGGAACTGGCTGGCCTCTTCGTCCCAGACGACCGTTGGGTCCTCGACCGGCATGGTCTCCAGGTCGGTGCAGAGCTGCACGCGCAATTCCCATGTGCCGCCCTGAACCGCCAACACCTCGTTCACATTCTCCCTGATGGCGTCGGGCCGCCCGGTGGCGTTGATCGTCTCATCGGCATAATCCTTGATCGTCGATATGGGCACGAGCTGGAATTTCGCGACATAGTCGCCGTAACGGAACGGCGTCTGGCTGAAGTAGGTGGCGCCCAGCGGATGCACAGGCCTTGCTCCGCCCAGCGAAACCAGCGTTGTGCTCTGGCTGCCGACGGCTTCCAGCGCGGCCTCGAACGTGCGCAGTACGGCGGACAGCGCCTTCTTCGCACCCTCTGCCTTGTCGGTCGTCCGGGCTAGCAGCTTCAGGTTGGCGAGGAACTTTTCCGGCGTCGGCGCAGGGAAGGCAGGACCGTTGACCATCAGGAAATCCTGCGTTCCGTCGCCTTCCGATTCCGGCAGCCGCTCGCCCTCCACGCCGAGGATTTTCAGCGCCACGCCCCTCGACAGGCGGACGCTGTCGTCCAAGATGTCGCCCGCATTGGTGGAAATGCGCAGGATCGCCTCGTAGCGACCCGGCGTCGCGAACAGCCCCTGCGCCAGTTCCGGCGGCAACCCGTCCGCGACAGTAAGCGTGCCGCGCGCGATGCCATGACCCTTGGCATGGACGGATCGCACCGCATGGCCATAATCCTGCGATGTCGTCTCCAGGATGATGCGAAACTGTTCCTCCAGACCGCGCACGGTTTCGGCCTCGTCCGGTTCGACGGTCTCCATATCGGGCGTGTAGGGTACAGGATTGGCCATCATGGTCTCCTCAACGACGACGAGGAATAGGCGGGTCGTCTTCAGCTCTGAACCAATCCGCTTCGCGATCCGTTCCTGCCGTTACGGCCACGACGTTACGGCCACGACGTTACGGCCACGACGTTACGGCCACGACGTTACGGCACGACAGGGAGCACGAGCATGGGCAGGCAGAAATCTGACGATCCGGTCATCAAGCCCTTTGCAGGACCTGCAGGCGGCTGGGGGTCGGTCCGGTCGCTGGCGGAGATATTGCCGCGCGAGAGGGTCCCGCCAGAGGCGTTTCGTGAACTGGCCCGCCAGAACAAGCCGGAGGGCTTTGCCTGCGTCAGTTGTGCGTGGCCAAAGCCCGCTGACCATCATCCTGCAGAATTTTGCGAGGAGGGGGCCAAGGCGACGGCATGGGAACTTACCAGCCTGCGCACCACGCCGGAATTTTTTGCACAGCACAGCCTGACCGAGCTTCGCGGGTGGAAGGATTATGACCTCGAACAGCATGGCCGCCTGACGCACCCTTTGCGATATGACCCGGCCACGGACAAATATGTCGCGGTGGCGTGGGACGAAGTCTTTGCGGACATCGGGGCTGTGCTGCGCCCGCTCGATCCCAGGTCGGTGGTCTTCTATGCGTCGGGGCGTGCCAGCCTCGAAGCGTCTTACATGTATGGCCTGATGGCGCGGCTGTACGGCTGCCAGAACCTGCCTGACAGCAGCAATATGTGCCATGAGTCGACCTCCGTGGGCCTGAAGGCGGCCATCGGTGTGCCGGTGGGGACCACGCAGCTGGAGGATTTCGATCATTGCGACGCGATTTTCTTCTTCGGCCAGAATGTCGGCTCCAACGCGCCGCGTATGCTGCACGACCTTCGCGCGTGCCGGAAAAGAGGCGTGGAGATCGTCACGTTCAACCCGCTCCGCGAGCGCGGGCTGGAACGCTTTACCGATCCGCAAAATCCGGTGGAGATGGTGACCCTGGGGGAGACGGGCATCTCGACCCAATATCATCAGCTCAGGGTAGGCAGCGATCTGGCGGCGATGACCGGCATCGCGAAGTGGCTGCTGCTATGGGACGATGCGGCGCTGGCGGCGGGGGAGGCACCTGTCCTCGATCATGCGTTCATCGCGGAGCATACCCATGACTTCGCGCCCTTCGCCGATGCTGTGCGTGCCGCCGATTGGGATGAGATCGAGCGCGAAACGGGCCTTTCGCGGGATGCTTTGAAGGACGCCGCGGCCGTCTATGCGAGGTCCAAGGCGGTGATGGCGATATATGGGATGGGACTGACCCAGCATGTGCGCGGCGTTGACAATGTGCGGATGGTTGTCAACCTACTGTTATTGCGTGGTAATATTGGACGTCCCGGTGCTGGTCCAACACCCGTGAGAGGTCACTCCAATGTTCAGGGGCAGCGGACTGTTGGAATTACCGAGAAGACGGAACTCGTTCCGGTTGGTAAACTTGGTATGCAATATGGCTTCAAACCCCCGAGCGAAAAGGGTTTGGACACGGTCGAAACCTGCCGCGGCATCATCGACGGATCGGTACGCGCCTTCGTCTCGCTGGGCGGAAACTTCCTGCGCGCCGTCCCGGAAACCGGGCCGATGGAAGCCGCCTGGCCCAACCTCGACCTCTCGGTCCAAATCGCGACCAAGCTCAATCGCAACCATCTCTTTCCCGGCAGGGTCAGCTATCTGCTCCCCTGCCTTGGCCGCATCGAGCAGGACATGCAGGCCACGGGGCCGCAGGCCGTCTCTGTCGAGGACTCGACCAGTTGCATCCACGGTTCGCGCGGCAAGGCATCCCCCGCCAGTCCGCACCTCCTGTCCGAACCCGCCATCGTCGCGGGCATCGCCAAGCAGATGCTGCCGCCCAATCCAAAAATCGACTGGGACGCATGGGTCGGCGACTATAGCCTGATCCGCGATGCGATCGAGGAAACCTATCCGGCCATTTTTCCGGACTTCAACAGGAGGCTGTTTACCCCTGGCGGCTTCTGGAAGGGCAACAAGGCGAGCGAACGCATCTGGCAGACGCCCAGCGGTAAGGCGGAATTTTTCCCGCCCGCCGCGTTGTCCGCCACTGGCTTCGGCGATGTGCAGGGGCGCTACCGTCTGATGACGCTTCGCTCCAACGATCAGTTCAACACCACGATCTACGGCTATCATGACCGCTTTCGCGGCGTGAAGGGCACCCGTGACGTGCTGTTCATGAACGAGGAGGACATGACGCAGGCGGGCATTGTGGAGGGGCAGGTGGTGGCGCTGGAAAGTGATGCCGAGGACGGCATCGCGCGGCGGCGCGAGGGGTTGATCGTGACACGCTACGCCATCCCGAAAGGCTGTCTGGGCGCCTATTATCCCGAGGCCAATATTCTCATCCCCGTCGAGCATCATGCCGAGCAGAGCCATGTTCCCGCCGCCAAATCGATACCGGTCAAAATCCGCCTATGAGGAAAAGCGCGATGTCTTTAGGGAAAAGACAGGTTCCGTAAGACTTTCGCGCTCGCGCGTCGTTGGGGTGCTGTCGCTTCTGACGGCTCCCCTTTTCAGAATGACAGGAACGACCATGTCCGAGACCGGTCACGACATCTCTATCCTCAACGGCCTCGTCTCCGCCACGCTGGATAGCGTGAAAAGTTACACCGAGGCAGCAAAGGAAAGCGAAACCGGTAGCCATGGGGCGATGTTCCCGTTGCGGGCGAGCGAGCGCCACCAGGCTTCAGCAACAGGTCGCGACGCTCGGCGGCAGCCCGAGGACGAGGGCAAGATCGCGGGCGGTGTCCATTGCCTGTTCATCAATCTCAAGGCCGTAATGACGCACCATGACGACAAGGCGATCATCAACGAGGTCGAAGCCGGCGAGGATCATATCAAGGCGAAATTCGAGGATGCGTTGGAGGACCGCGAACTGTCTCCCGCCGTTCGTTCGCTGATCGAAACCGCCTATGCATCGGTCAAGGAAGGTCATAACGAAATGCGCGACCTCAAGCATTCGCTGCGAGACTGACGATGTTGGCGGGGGTAACCTCGTCCACTCCCGACCTGTAGCCGCTGGCCTCTTAAGGCTTGATGGCAGCACCGGCACATTTGCCGAAGACTTCCCGGTAGGGCTTGGCTTCTGGTCTCGACCAGTCCCCGTCCACAGGGTTTCAGCGAGACAAGCTGCTCGCGCCCGCGTACGGAGAGCTGGCCCAGCCCGACCTTCTTCGTCTGGCGCAGCGCGTCGCGCAGTACGGCATAGGCCTCTTCCGCCAGATCGTCGGCGGGAACCACGAAATAGGGCTTTTCATAATAAAGCACATCGATCGCATCGGCCTCGACGAATTGCACGAGGTCGAGCGTCTTGCGGCTCTCGATCTTCACTGCCTCTATCTCATCCTGTTCCAGCAGCACATAATTGCCCTTGGAAAGTTCAAAACCCTTAAGGATTTCCTCCGGGTCCACGGGGCCGACGCCGGTCACGACCTTCTCATAATGGATGGGCTTGCCGGTCGGCTCATGGATCTGGCGGAAGCTGACCGCCGCGCCCGACTTTGTGGCGGGGTAAACCTCCACCGGGATGGACACCAGCGCCAGTTTGATCTGGCCCTGCCAATAAGCGCGTGCGGGCATGAGCGACCTCCGCCCTATCAGCGTGCGGAGGGGAGCTGGGTTCGGCCGCGTTCATGCTTCTCATGGTGGACCGTCTCCACAGAAGACAAAGCATGACTATATTGCGGCCATGACCTCTTCGCCTCCCGTAGCAGACGCGTCCGATGCCAAGCGGCCCGACCATGACGAACCCGACTTCGTGGTGGTCGATGTCGAGACGGCCTGCGCGCGCGTCAGCAGCATTTGCCAGATCGGCATCGTGGGGTTCAGGGACGGTCTGGAGGTTTTTGCCTATGAGACGCTCGTAGACCCACGAGACGAATTTTCCGCCTTCAACATCGGCATCCACGGCATCACCGTTGACCATGTCATCGGCCAGCCGACCTACGATGATATTGGCGATGTGGTTTCGCAGCATCTCGGCGGACGGATCACCGTCGCCCATTCTGCCTTCGACAAAGGTGCGCTGGCGGCGGCCTGCCGAACAGTCGACCGCGCGACGATCGAGGCGCGGTGGCTCGACAGCGTGCGCGTGGCGAAGCAGGCATGGCCCGACCTTCCCAGCCACAGGCTGAATGTCCTCGCCCGCTTCCTGGGGCTGAAGCATCGCCATCATGATGCGCTGAGCGATGCGCGGGCAGCAGGAATGGTTATCCTCAAGGCTATCGAGCATACCGGCATTGATCTGGCGGGCTGGATGGCGACGGCCGGCCAGTCCGCCGTCCCGCCAGCGGCCGCATCGGGACCGTTGAAGGGCGAGCGTGTCGCGATCCTGGGGGAAGCGCGGGACGGCAGGCTGGCGCATGTCATTGCCGGGGCAGGCGGTCAGGTCGTGTCCTCGGTCGGCCTCAAGACCACCATGCTGATCGTCGCGACCCGGCAACCCTATGGTCGCTGGGTGTCAACCAGCGCGCCCTATCGCAAGGCCGAGGCTATGATCGTCGCGGGCAAGCCGTTGCTGATCCTGACCGAGGAAAGCTTGCGCGCGACGTTGTTTCTCCACCCGACCTCAGTCCGGCCTTAACGGGCAGACATAGGTGTTTATCCGTTCACGATCGTCCCGCCATTGGGATGCAGTACTTGCCCAGACATGTAGCTCGCGTCATCGCAGGCGAGAAATAGAAAGGCGGGCGCCACCTCATTGGGCTGGCCGGGCCTGCCCATGGGGGTGTTTTCGCCAAAATGTTCGAGCTTCTCCGGGCTGGCGCCGCCGCACGGATTGAGCGGCGTCCAGATCGGACCGGGCGCGACGGCGTTCACACGGATGCCGTCGCCCACCAGATTCTCCGACAGCGACCGGGTAAAGGCGGTGATGGCGCCCTTGGTGGCGCTATAGTCGAGCAATTCGGAACTGCCCTGATACATGGTGACGCTGGTGCAGTTGACGATGGCGGCGCCAGCCTTGAGGTGGGGCCGTGCGGCCTGCACGAGAAAGAACATGCCGAAGATATTCGTCTGGAAGGTTCGGCGGAGCTGTTCCTCGCTGATATCGATGATGTCTTTGTCGGGGTGCTGTTCGCCGGCATTGTTGACGATGATGTCGATCTTGCCGAACGCCTTCAGCGTCTGCGTGACGATGTCGTCCGAGAATTGACGCTCGCCGACGTCGCCACGGATGATGATTGCCTTGCGACCCTCCGCCTCGACGATCCGCTTCGTCTCGGCCGCATCATCATCTTCCAGTAGATAGACAATGGCGATGTCGGCCCCTTCACGGGCATAGAGGGCTGCCACTGCCCGCCCGATACCGCTGTCGGCGCCGGTGATGATCGCGACCTTGCCCACCAGCCGATCCGACCCCTTGTAGCGCGGTTGCCACTCCGGTTTGGGTGAGAGGCTGCTCTCATGACCGGGCAGTGCGTCTTCATGGATTCTCTCGATGGTCTCGGTCATCGCATAATCTCCTTCGCTTGCTAGAACCCATTGGCGCGCAGAGAGTTTTCCATGGGACGAACGGATGATCGCATTCTTGCGGCAGCCGAAACTACCGGGAGATGCTAGATGCCGCTCAAGGCGCTTGCCCTCAATTGCACCCTCAGGGCTGACGCCAGCGAGGAAAGTTCAACCGACGCCATGATCGCGGTGCTGGAAAAAGCCTTTGGCGCCAGAGGGGTGACAGTGAGCGAAACGGTCAGGGTCGCGGCGCTCGACATCAGGCCGGGCGTCTCATCCGATGAAGGAGATGGCGACGAATGGCCAGCACTTCGCGCAAAAATCCTCGCTCATGACATTATGATCTTTGGCGGGCCGATCTGGATGGGTCAGATCAGTTCGGTTGCCAAGCGCGTGCTGGAGAGGATGGACGCCTTTCTCGACGAGACGGACGAGGAGGGGCGGATGCCGAGCTATGGCAAGGTCGCGGTGGCTGCGATCGTGGGCAATGAGGATGGCGCGCATTTCTGCTCCGCCCAGCTTTTTCAGGCGCTGAACGATGTGGGCTGGACGATCCCGGCGGTGGCGGCCTGCTATTGGGTGGGGGAGGCGATGGGATCGACCGATTTCAAGGATTTGAAGAATATGCCCCGAATGGTGACGAAGACCGCCAATATGGTTGCAGGCAATGCCGCGCATCTGGCGGGCCTGCTCCAGTCCAGCCCCTATCCCGGTTGAGCGGCGTGACGGAAAAACAGGGCGGCTTTCGCGAGAATATCGTCCTCTATGGCGCGTTGCTTGCCAACATTGGGATCGCCATCGCGAAATTCGCGGCGGCCGCCATCTCCGGCTCGTCTTCCATGCTGACGGAGGGCGTGCATTCACTGGTCGACAGCGGGAACCAGATATTGTTGCTCTATGGTCAGTCGAAGTCAAAGCGCCCGTCGGATGCAACCCATCCCTTTGGCTATGGACGTGAGCTGTATTTTTGGGCGTTTGTCGTCGCGATTCTGATTTTCGCCGTAGGGGCAGGTGTCTCCATCTATGAAGGCTGGCTGCACATTGCCGATCCGGAGCCTTTGCGCGATCCGACCATCAACTATGTCGTCCTGGGCATCGCCGTTCTTCTGGAGGGCAGTTCATGGGCAATTGCTGTCCGCGCGTTCAACGGCCAGCGTGGCGCGAGTGGCTGGTGGCAATCGATCCGCCGGTCCAAGGATCCGGCCGGTTTCATCATCCTGTTCGAGGATAGCGCGGCGCTGGTCGGCCTCGGAATCGCGGGGCTGGGTGTCTGGGCCAGCCATCATTATTCCGATCCCCGTATCGACGGCATGGCCTCCATCGCCATCGGCCTGATCCTCGCCGCCGTCGCAGTTTTGCTCGCACGCGAAGCCAAGGGGTTGCTGATCGGTGAGAGTGCGGATTCTGCCCTTATCGCGACACTCTGGTCGATACTCGACGAACGGCCACAGATCAGCGCGGTCAATCATGTGCGCACCATCCATACGGCGCCCGATGCAGTGTTCGTGGCGATCAGTGCCGACTTCGCCGATGACCTGCTCATGGGCGACGCGGAGAGCCTAATCGAAGGTATTGAGCGCGAGATGAAGGCGCGGCTGCCCGCACTCACCTCCATCTATATCCGCCCTGAGAAGCAGGCGGATGCCGTACGGCAGGCCAAGCCGTTCTAGGGCTTGGAATCAGAAAGCAGCTCAGCGACCGCTTCCACCGGCGGCACGAAACTCACTTGCGCCAGTCGCCATGCACGCTCTTTTTCGCTGGGCCAATAACGGCGCGGATGCTGCCAGTCCTGCGGCGAATGCGCGCCATGAACCTCCGCACGGATGAGACGACCCGTCTCACGCAGCCGTACGGTGGTGCCGGGAAACTCCGCCTGCAAATGCTCGCACAGGGCCTGTGCATCCTCCGACAACGCTGGTTGCGACAAGGCTCTGGGCGCGCCGTCCACCAGTTCGGCAGTCGAGGAGCGCAGCGCCTTGACGCCATCATTGATGACAGCGACCGAGATGATGGCAGCCGCCAGCGCATCCGCCCACCACCAGCCCAGGCCCAGACCGATGATGCCTGCAAGTCCCGCAGCGCCCGTCAGCCAGTTCGCCTTGTTCATGAGCGCGTCGGTGTGCAGCAGCTTGTCGTTCAACTCTTCCGCCAGCGGTAGTTCCTTACGACCGATGAACAGGGGCGGGATGAGCGAGTAAATCTGCGCCGCGATCATCAGCCAGCCCAGCCAGATATGCTGTCCGAATAGCACAATGGACCCCACTGTTGCATGCTCGGTCGCTATGAGGGACATGATCGCATTATAGAGGAGCAGCGCCCCAACCGCCGTCAACGCAACCGCCGCCACAAAAAAGCCAAGGCCATTCACCCGCTCGAAACCGAAGGGGAAATGTGCCGATCGCGTGCCGCGCAGCTCCATATGGGCTGCGATCACGAACATGATCGGCGGTACGACGCCGAGCGTATCCTCGACCCAAGCCGTCTTCATGGTTTGGCTCTGGCCGAGGACGAGGCCCATGGTTACGATGATCGTGGCGGTCCAGAACAGGTTCCAATATTCCAGCCGGATCGCCTTGCGCATCGTGGCGGCCAGTTCGTCGGGAAGGCTGTTGTCGCTCATTCCGCCCGCGCCTCCTGCGATACTGTTCGGGCGGCACGCTCGGCCAGCATGATCCAGCGATTCTCGCCATTGCGCGCTGCCGCCTTGATCTCAATCTCCCCCGCGCCGCGTGCGAGCGGCGGGCCGAAGGCGACGTCGCCCGCCCATGGGCTGTCTTTCTCGAATGGGCCAATGAGCAGGTCGATCTGTCCGTCGCGCACCTGCGCGAGCAAGGGTTCGGCAGCCCCCGACCGGAGGATGATGGCGGCATGGGTATCGCGCGCCACTTCTTCGAGAAAGCGGCGGACCACTGGAGGAGGGGAGGCGCCGTCCACCCACCCCACCGTCAGGCGATGCTGCTGCCGGATGCGGTCGAGCGTGCCGTCGGGATCGCGGGGAAGACTGTTGCAGCCTGCCAATAGGGTGAGCGCGAGAGCGGGAAGGTATCTCATTACAAGCGCGTAACAGGCGTACAGATGCCCCGGTTTCGGCGCGGAACGCACACGCGCCTGCCACGTTCTCGCAACGAGACAAGAAATGATGTGGTTGGGAAATGAAATGGTCATATGAGGGGGATCATATTGGGCGCTATGGCGCTGGTCGCGACGCCGGTATGGGCACAGGGGCCGCAGACCGCGCCTTCGCCGCATCTCCGCGAGTTATGCAGCGAGCGTCCGGGCCTCACGACCGCAGCCTGCACCGTCGATCCCGGCCATGTTCAGGTCGAACTGGGTTTCGGCAACTGGACCCTCGACAGAAACAGCGATGAGCGCGAGGACAGGATAGAAGCCGGCGATATCCTCATCCGCTATGGCCTCGGCAAGACGACCGAATTGCAGATCGGCGGGATCGCCTATGGCCATGTCAGGACGCTGGACAGGACAGATGGCTCGGTCCGGACGGTGCAGGGCGGAGGTGACGTCACCATCGGTCTCAAACAGAATCTGCGCCATCCCGCCGAAGGCAAGACAGGACTGGCGATGGCGGTCCTCACCTATGTCACGCTGCCTACCGGCAGGCAGGATGTGGGGGAGGGAGACTGGAGTGCGGGACTGATTATGCCCTTGAGCTACAAGGTGAATGACACCCTCTCTTTCGCTTTGTCCCCGGAGGCCGATGCGGCGGTGAACGAGGGTGGCAGGGGGCGGCATCTTGCCTATGGTGCGGCGGCGGCCGTGCAGGTCCATCTGACCGAAACTCTCCGCCTGTCGCCGGAAGTGCAGTTCATCCGCGATGATGATCCGCAGGGGGCCGTGACGCTCAGCACGGCGTCCCTCTCACTCGATGTTCGTGCGGGCAAGATGACCCAGTTCGATGTGCAGGCGGTTGCGGGGCTGAACCGGGATACACCGGACCTCAAACTCTCCTTCGGCGTCGCGCACAAATTCTAGAGTATTTTCAAGTTGACCGTTTACGGTCAACGGCTTGGAAAATCCGGCATCAAAGGACAGGAGCCTTTTCGCTCATAGTGAAAAGGCTCTAGGCGCTGTCGGGATCATCACCGTTCCTGTCGCTGCGCATCTGCCCATGGGCGAGGACGGCGAACAGGCCGGTGCCGCCGATGATGTTTCCCGCCAGCGCGGGCAGTGTGAAATCGGTCAGCATCTCGGCGAATGTGATCCGCCCGCTGAGCCACAGGAAACTCGCCTGCGACGATCCGGTCACGACATGGCTGAACCCGCCCAGCCCGATGACATAGGTGAGGAGGCAGATCACCCAGAACTCGCTGCCCTTTGCATTGGGCAATATCCAGGCCAGAGCGGCCATGATGAAGCCCGCCGGTATGCCCAGCGTTAGCGTTTTCATCCCCTCCTGCACCTCCAGCTTGCCGAGGATGTCGATGGCGGCGAGCCGCTGTTCGTCGGACAGCACCACCTCACCCGCCATCAGCGCACTCACGATGGTCACGCCGACCAGATTGGCGGCGAGGACGCACGACCATAGCCGCAGCAGGCGGCCCATGTTGGCGATGCTGGGATGGGTGGCGACCGGCAGGACCGCCGTCACCGTGCTTTCGGTGAAGAGCTGAAGGCGCCCCATGATGACGATGATGTAACCGACCGGATAGCCTAGCAGATAGACCAGCGGCGCCCATTCGCTGTCGGGAAGATGGTGGCGAAGGAAGAGTTCGCTCATCAGGGAGAGGTTGATGGCGAGACCCGCCGCCAGTGCGGAGAGCAAGAGGGAGAGGGCGGGGCGTTTCAACTCCTCCTCGCCCTGAAGCCGCACGACCTCATGCACGACCCGCGTCGATCCGGCCCGCCGTTTCTCGACGTCGCGCGCCTCCTGCCGGCTCAGATCCTCTTCAGGCTCGCTGTTGTCCGGCTCCGATGTCTCACCCATGGTCGCTCTCCTGCATCATTCCCGAAAGAGCACCGGCGTCTGGGGTGAGATCATCTGAGCAAGCCGCGCCACGTCCCAGTTGCTCAGGCGGATACAGCCATGGCTTTGCGACCGCCCGATACGCGAAGGCTCGGGCGTCCCGTGGATGCCATAATGGGGCTTGTCGAGGTCGATCCACACGACGCCGACGGGGTTGTTGGGACCGGGCGGAAGGACTGCCTTCTTGTCCCCCTCCGATGCATCCCAGAACAGCTCCGGGTTGTAGTGATAGGTCGGCAGGAAAGCGGTGCCCTTGACGATCCAGTTGCCGATGGGAAGGGGATCATGCTCGCTCCCCATGGTGGCCGGAAATTGCGCGACGAGCCGGTCCTGTGCGTCATAGGCTTTCAGGACGCTGTGCGATTTCACCACCACGATCTTCGCCGCGACGGGCTGCGTCGCGCCGACATTGAGCGTCGCCAGCATCGCGCGCCACTCCGGTGACAGGCTTTCGGCATAGGCGCGGTCGGACGGGATGACGCCCGGCAGCACCAGTTCCATTCCAGCGCGCGGGCTTTTAAGAGCCGGGTTCAGGGCGAGCAGCATCTGCGGCGTCGTGTGGAAACGTTCGGCCAGCCGTTCGAGGAGATTGCGGTAGCCGAGGTAGGGCAGGGCAGCCTGCGCCATCATGTCGCCGGGGATGTCTGGCGTGAAATTCTCGGCTAGGGCATCCTCCTTCAGGATCATCCGGACCAGTGTCGGGGCATAGTCCCTGTTCAGCGCGCTCCAGCTGGCGTCATCCAGCTGGCCGGTGGCGGGAAGGCCGCGCGATTGCTGGAAGCCTGTCAGCGCCACCGCCAGAAAATGGCCCTGCCTGCCATCGAGGGCGCCGGGCGCGAAGCCCGCGCGATCCAGCAGGACCTGCGCCTTCAGCACGGGAGAAATACGCTCGATCGCCGCTGAGGGGGACTGGCCTGATGGAGACTGAACGGGAGCAGGCGCACGGGCGGAAGCGGCGGCGTTGAGGCCAAAGGCGGATAAAATCAGACAGTTAGCCAAAAGTCGTATTTTCATGCGGCCCTGCGATCCCATATATTAAGGATAAAGCAACGCACGGGTGCGACTTTTATCTCCCTGTCGCAATGGGACGAGCCACATAGATGATGATGGATAGACGCGCGGTGCTGCTGGGCGCCGCCGCCTTGGGTGCGTCGCAGCTTTTTCCGGCGACCTTGTGGGCGGCCATCCCGGAACGGCGGCTGTTTCTGCGCAACAGCCATAATGGGGAGAGGGCGGACGTCTGCTACTATTCGGGGGGCGGGCTGCGCGCGGATGGTGTCGCGGAGCTCAACCATTTCCTGCGGGACTGGCGCACGGGTGATGTCACGCGGATGGACACGCAGTTGTTCGACACGCTCGTCCAGCTACACGCCGCCACCGATGCGGACAGGCGCGCGCCGTTCACCCTGATCTGTGGTTATCGCTCGCCCAAGACCAATGCCCGTATGCATGCGCGTAGTTCCGGCGTCGCGTCGCAGAGCCAGCATATGCGGGGCAAGGCGGTGGACATTAATTTGAAGGGCGTCCGCCTCGCCAATCTGAACAAGGCGGCCCTGTCGCTCCGCGCAGGCGGTGTCGGCTATTATCCGGGCGATAATTTCGTCCATGTAGACACGGCTGCCGTGCGCCACTGGCAGGGCTGACGGCACCGTCCTTCAGGGACCGATGTCGCCGCCTGCCGCCTTGATCCGCGATCCCCGGCCTGCCGGGAAGCCGAGCGCGACCGAGACCCTGTCGTTCCAGCCATAGGGATCTGCCCGAACGATAGGCTGTCCGTCGCCATCGAAGATCACTGTGCGGTAGAGGAGGCGGACGGGGATTTCTCTGGGCAGGTGAACGAACGTTTCCTTCCCCGTGGCCCGCGCCTTGTGCCACTGGTCGAGGATGCCCGCATCGCTCGCCAGCATCTCCGCAAAGCCCAGCGCATCGTCAACCCGCACGCAGCCATGGCTGCGCTGGCGTTGAACCTCTGCAAATACCGTTTTGGCGGGCGTGTCGTGTAGGTAGATCTGATGCTCGTTCGTCATGTCGAACTTGACGAGGCCGAGCGAGTTTTTGGGACCTGGCAGTTGCACGATGCGGCCATTCTTGCGGGTCATGTTGTTAAGCGTCAAATAGCCATCGTCCTTGCCTGCAATCTCCTTCTTCTCGATGGAGACAGGCACCGTCCATGTCGGGTTGGCGACCAGCCTGAAGATGGGGGAGCCGAGCTGCGGGGGCTCCGTCTCCGGCTCACCGACGATCACCTTGCGGCTGTCCACGATCTTGCCGTCGCGCCAATAGTCGAGCCGGGCCGCCGCGACATTGACGTCGATCCGCGTGCCCGGCGGCGTGCGGTCGAGCCAGCGCAGCCGCTCCATGGCCACGGCGATGGCGCGCGCCCGGTCGCTGTCGGAGAGGTTGAGGATTGCGAAGGCCTCCGGGCCGATCTCGCCATCGGGGTCGATGCCATAGTCCACCTGCATGTGCTTGACGGCCTCGACCATCGCATCGCTGTAGCGGTCGCCCTGGGCCTGTCGGGCATCGAGATAGTCGGAGGCGACGAGTTGCCGCGCGATGGCAGGTATGCGGGGGTCGGATGCGCCGGGCTTCAGCGGGTCGGTCAGCGCGGGGATGGCGGTGCTGGGCGCACCATCGCCATTGATGAGCTTGCGATAGGCTTCGGAGAGCGTCCTGTAGCTGTCGGTCTGCGGCGCGAGGCTGTCGAGCCATTCGGAGAGCTTGCCGCTGGCGAGGGCGTCGGCCAGTCCGCGTCGGAGGTCGGGGGCGGGGCGCGCCACCGTATAGATTTCGTAGAGTTTCGCAGGGTCGGTCGCGCCGCGTGACAGAGCGTTGGCATAACGCAGGGCCATCCGGGTAAGGGCTGCAGGATCGGTGGCCTTTTCCTCGAAATTCAGATGGTTGAGACTATGCTCCGCACAGCGAGCGATGATGGCGTTCAGGTCGCGGGTGTTGGCGTCATTCCATTCGGGCTGTCCGGGGGCGGTTGTCGCCCGGTCGGTCATGCCCATGTCGCAGGCTGTGAGCGCAAGGGATGAAGTCAAAAGCGAAACGACGATCAGAATCTTGCGCACTCGCATCTCCCCGCACCTGTCGTCATTCAACGCGGGAGGCCGTTATAGGCGCCCTGACTAGTGTGAGGATGGGGCGAAAGTGATCGCCAACATAGAATGGAACCACCGACGGGAATGGCGGTTTGGATGCCGCGAGTGGAGGCATCATGAGTGATTTCGAATATCTGCGTCATCGGCTGGAGGAGGAGGATGAGAAGGCGAAACGGATGGTGGGCACAGAGGCCGAATTGATCCACAGGTCACTGGCCGCGATTTACGCTAAGAGGGCCTTGGTCGCATTGGAGCGGTCCGCAGGGAATGACGAGGGAGATGCTTTTAAGCATTCCCTTTGACCCCGGCGAGGCGGTGCGTTGCGCGGCATCGCAGAGTTCCGGTAGAATTGAACGAGGCCCCGCCGGATGCAGTCCATAGCGGGGCCTCGTTGCCTGCTCACCCTCGTTGAGGCCATGAGGCGAGTGAGCAAGTCTCGAAAAACTCCACAGGCGGCGGGACCGTCCGGCCCCGCCCGCCGATCATCAGAAGTGGAAGACAGCGCCGCCCATCGGACGGATGCTGTTGAAATCGAAGGTCTGCACTTCGAGGCGCAGGCGCACGCCGCTGTTGCCGGTAATGCCGCCAAGACCGATGTCCTTGGGACCGACCTCGACACCCAGACCATAGATCCAGTCGTCACGGTCGCCAAAGCCGCGGCGGCCATTGACCCACTGATAACCCATGCTGGCGAAAACCATGCCGCTTTCACCGGCGCGTGCGCCGACGCGGCCCTTTACGCCATATTCCCAGTCGATGTCGCCAAAGCCCTTCGTCGCGTTGCCCTCTACACCGGCGACGACGGGGCCGAGCGGGATGTTGACGCCCGCAATGCCGCTGACCAGCGCACCGTCGAAGCGGCCGCGTGTGGGCGAGGAACCGAACTCGCTGTTGCGGTCGAAACTGTGATAGCCGCCGAGGATGCCCACATAGGGTTCTATGCCGAAGGCGCGGGTGCCGTCGGGTGCGCGCGCGGCGTCGTCCGGCAGGTTGCTGGTGGTCGTGTCCTGCGCCCAACCGGTTGCGGGCGCGAGGATGGCAAGCGTGGCTGCCAAAGCCAAAAGCTTCTTCACTCTATTCTCCTGATATGTGCGATGCGAATGCGCGTGATTTTTCTGGCGCTTTTCGCATGTCGACCACCTGTAAGGGTGGTCGGCATGGGCAGGCTTAACGGCCGCACGCGATGTTCGATCCCGACGCCGCTGTGAAAATCGGGGGGAGTTGTAACGAAGTCCCGTACTGTGTCTTATTAGTCACAATATGGGGTGGGTCAGGACAGAGGCTGGATTCTCATCCCGGCTTCCCGTTCCTCGGTCAGAATCTGCCACCCCGCCAGAAACAAGGCCGCGATGACCGGACCGAGCACGATGCCGCTGAGGCCAAAGACCTCGATCCCGCCCAGCGTCGTAACGAGCACCAGCCAGTCGGGAATCCCGGTGTCGCGTCCCACGAGGATCGGCCGCAGCACATTGTCGGCAAGCCCGATCAGCAGTACGCCGGACAGGACGACGACGATGGCCTGCCAGATCGCGCCGGTCGCCAGCAGATAGGCGGTCACGGGAATCCACACGATGGCCGGGCCGATGGCGGGCAGAAGCGCCGCGATGGCCATCAGCGATCCCCACAATATCGCGGCCGGCAGTCCCACCGCCCAGAAGGTCAGGCCGCCCAGGGCCCCCTGCGCCAGCGCCACGATGCCCGACCCCTTGATCGTCGCGCGCACCACGGCGACGAAGCGTTCCGCCAGATTCTCCGCCACCCGCCGTTCCAGCGGCAGGGCGCGGACCAGTGCCGGACCGATATGCTCGCCATCGCGCAGCAGGAAGAAGGTGACATAGAGGCCTACACCGAAGGCAAGCAGGAAAGACGCCGTGTTCCTGCCGATGGCCAGTGCCTGCCCCGCGATCATGTTGACGCTGTTGCTCACCACCTCCGTCACCCGGCGCTGCGCTCGCTCGAACGTGTCGAGTCCCGAATTGTCGAGAAAGCCCTGTATCCGCCATGGCAGTGCGTCATGCACCCGGCGGAAATAGGTCGCGAAGTTGATCTGGCCGCTGCGCAGCTGCTCATAGACGCCCGCCGCCTGATCCACGATCAGCGTGGCGAGAATGAAGGCGGGCACCACCACCGCAAAAGTGATGATCAACAGGGTGATGGCCACCGCGCTGTTACGATGCCCCGGCCAGCGGCGCAGGAGGCGCTGGAAAAGCGGTTGGAACAGCAGTGCCGCCAGAGCGGCCCACAGGAGCGCACCAGCGAAACTGGACACCACAAGGGCGAGGGCAATGGTGGCGGCGGCCAGAAACAGGATCAGGCCGCCATTTTCGACATGTGCTTTATTCAGTGCCAATTCGCCCTCGTCTTGTGCGCGTTATCATCCCTTGCCGGCTGTCATGCCAATGAGCGCAGCGACGGCTCCCGGTCATAGAAGCGCCGTGCCGCTGCCGTGACAAACGCCTTTTCCGATCCAGTGGCGCCCAGTCCGGTTACGCCCTCGTCCGGCGTGACGCCCGCCTTTTCCAGCAGGGGTCGGGCCTCCGCACTGGCGCCGATCGCCTTGAGATGACCGAATGCATCCATCACCCACTGGACGGCCGCTGCTTCCTTCAGCAACGCGGCGGTTCCGGCGTCCGACAGGACCACGGCTACCGCATCGAAAATCTGCGAAGGTGATCCTGCAAGTTGCCCATCCGCCTTCTGCACGCTGCCATCGGATAATTTTGCACCGCCGACTTTGGGCGCCACGATCACGGCCTTGCCCTTGGCCTTTTCGATAGCGGTAACCAGTGATTGCAACGTGGCGGCGTCCGTCCCGTCGGCGATCAACAGGCCCACCGCACGGCCTTCCAGCAGAGGTTTCATGTTCTTGTGAATCGACAGAGCGTCGGAGGGTGCATGATCCACCGGCTCGCGCGCGGCCTTTGCCTTCTTGGGCAGGGGAATGCCGAGGCCGTCCGCTACCCGCTTCGCGAAACCCTCGTCCACATTGCGCAGGTTGGCGATCATGCGCGGCGGAACCTGATCCAGTTGCGCCACCTTGGACAGCTCGAATACGAAGGAGGAGGCGATATGCGCCTGCTCGCTTTCCGTTTGCGATTTCAGGAAAAGGCGCGCCTGGCTATAATGGTCCGCGAACAGTTCGGCCCGCACGCGCAACTTGTCGCCCGCCTCATCCGGGCCGCTAGCGGCGTTGATGGTGGTAAAACCATGCGCCGCGCTTTCCCGTGGTCCGCCGTCCTCGCCATGGGCGGCGAGGCTGTTCGGTTCATAGTTTGCGCGCCCCTTCGGCACCTGCGTCTGCATCAGTCCGTCCCGCTGGAAGTTGCCGAACGGACAGCGCGGCGCATTGACCGGAATCTGGTGGAAATTGGTCGTCCCCAGCCGCGATTTCTGCGTGTCGAGATAGCTGAACAGTCGCCCCTGCAACAAGGGATCGTTGGAGAAGTCGATGCCCGGCACGATATTGGACGGCAGGAAGGCGACCTGCTCCGTCTCCGCGAAGAAATTATCGACATTGCGGTTCAGGACCATCCGCCCGATGATCCGCACCGGCACATCCTCCTCCGGGATCAGCTTGGTCGCGTCCAGCACGTCATAGGGCTGGGCGTCGGCGAACGCCTGATCGAAGACCTGGATGCCCAGTTCCCATTCGGGAAAGTCGCCCGCGTCGATCGCCTCGAACAGGTCGCGGCGGTGATAGTCATTGTCGGCTGCCTGCAATTTCAGCGCCTCGTCCCAGATGGTCGACTGGATGCCCAGCTTCGGTTTCCAGTGGAATTTGACGAAGCTGGACTGACTCTTTGCGTTGACCAGCCGGAACGTGTGGACCCCAAAACCCTCCATCATCCGCAGCGAACGGGGCAGGGTGCGGTCCGACATCGCCCAGAAGAGCATATGGGTCGTCTCCGGCATCAGCGAGGCGAAGTCCCAGAAGGTGTCGTGTGCGCTGCCCGCCTGCGGATAGGCGCGGTCGGCCTCCATCTTCACCGCATGGACGAGGTCGGGGAATTTGATCGCATCCTGAATGAAGAAGACCGGGATATTGTTGCCGACCAGATCCCAATTGCCCTCGCGCGTGTAGAATTTGACGGCGAAGCCGCGCACGTCGCGCGGGGTGTCCACAGACCCCGCGCCGCCCGCAACCGTGGAGAAGCGTACGAACACTTCGGTCTTCTCGCCCTTGGTGAACACCGCCGCGCGCGACAGGTCGGAGATGTCGTCGGTCGCCTCGAAATATCCGTGCGCACCGGAGCCGCGGGCATGCACGATCCGTTCCGGGATGCGCTCATGGTCGAAGTGGAAGATCTTCTCGCGGAGGACGAAATCCTCCAGCAGGGTCGGTCCGCGCGTGCCTGACCGGAGGCTGTTCTGATTGTCGGATATGGGTACGCCGTGATTGGTGGTCAGCACGGGGGCGTTCCCCTCCGCCTGCTGGTGCGTCTCTCCGCCGTTGCCGCTGCTCTGCTTGATGCTGTCCGCCATGATGAGTCCCCGAAGTCCAGAAGTCGACTGTGGGTCTCAACGCCGCGGTCGGAGCTTATGTCCAAACTTTGTCTTCAAAAATTGAGGTCTTGAGACATTGGACGTGCTTCGCGCGGCGAAGCGAGCAATTTGCTCCTGCCTTCGGTGAAAGCCCGGAGGTGGGGCGTGGAAACCTCAACCTAACAAACTCGGTCGATTTTTCGGCCGGGTGGCATGCGCGCATGTCCAGCCGGCTTGCCGGTAAAGGCGCATGCGCCTGACTGTTAGGCAGGTTTCCAACATCCGGCTTCGGCCGTCGCCCCGAGAGGACATAGGAGCGACGAATGAGGCCAGCGCTGACGTCGCTCTGAACGAGGGAGTGTCAGTGTGATGGATTATCGGCCGATCAAGCCTGCAAGTGGGCCGCATCCCAATGCGCATCTCGCGCGGGATTCCAACCTCATCGAGAAAGCACTCGAATTTCAGCTGGTTGGCCAGATTATGGCGCGGCTTCTGCTACGCGGCCATCGCAGTGAGGTGCTGCATTCGGTCTGCGACCGGGATGGCTATGATATTGTCATCGAAGCTAAGGGCATCGTCCGCCATATCCAGCTCAAAGCCATTGTCCAGGGCGGGAAGCGCGCCAATGTGAGCCTGCCAGTCGGGCTCGGGCGCAAGCGCTCAGGCTGCGCCGTCGTCATGGGCTGGGACCAGAATGTAATCCAGCCAGTGGGCTTCCACTTCTTCGGCGGTTTGCCCGGCCAACCCCTTCCTGATCTGGGAGCAAAGATAACTAATCACACACGGGGCAAGAAGAAGCCTCGCTCCGAGCATGGCAACATCGGCCTCGGCAAATTCATACGTCAGGCTGACTCGATATGCTGATCGATCGCCTCTTCGGCGCGGAGCCGGTATGGGAACGCCAGATGCTTGTCGCGCATATGGCGACGATCCGGATCGTCGCTAACGAGCGATGGGCGCGGGATGTTCGGGACGGCGTTTTTGCGGCGATCCCGGAAGATCTGAACTGGGAAGGGGCACGCGAAATGGCGGTTTTGTGGCAAATTACGTATGCGCCGCGCATTGAAGGGAACAGGCAGAATAACGCCTGTTCCCTTCGTCATTTATGCCCGTTGTCTCGTGAATCGGGGTCCTGTTATTACCTGTTTTGTGACAATGGCCAATCGCCTTACTTGATCTATAAAATCATGAAAAAACATAGCCATATACGCTTATAAGGCTGTTCCACGCCGAATATCGACCGGGCTTTTTTTTGAATTGAGAAGTATTGGCGATCAGCCGGCCTGGGCGGTCATATCCCTGCAAAGACCGGTTTGCTCAGGACTGCGCCCCGCACCATTATTTTTATCATTATAGAACTATATCTTGTTGGACATTGCCTTCGAGATTGATCCGTGCCGTCCTGCGGGATGTGCGTTGCTGCATGTGTGACGTCAGGGTTTTCGGGTGGCGGCCGGTCTGAACGATGCGACCGGCGGGAGCGCAAAGGGCGTGCTCAGGCCCCCGCAGCACGCCGCCGGGGTCGTGCGGAAGGGGCATTCTGGACTCCTGTCGATCGTCACACGGGCCTATTGGCTCGTGGCCGATCCGCCCGCATGGGGGCGACCGGCTTCAGCCTGCCGACAATTCCCATTGCTCCGCTCGTTCCGGGGTGCGGGGCAGGCTTTCGGCGAGGATGTCGGCGAAGATCGCGCGGAGGTCATTGATCCCGGCTTCGCTCACCAGCGCGCTGTTGTACGCGATGGTGCCGACAATGTTCGTGGAATCGCCCTTGACCAGCAGGTACATGGGGCCGCCCGACGGGTCCGCGATGCGGGGCGGAGGGAGGCGCAGCCGCCGGATCGGCGCTATGGCGGTCCGGTCGGTTTCCACCGTGTTGATCGACTGCACCCCCGGCACCATGTTGACCAGAATATTGGCGATGAGGGTGCGGCGGCTGTCCATCGCCAGTTCCGAATCCATCACGTCGAGCAGCGCGAGCCAGGACGGGATGCCGCCGAACCGGGTCAGCATAGTCCATCGTGCGGAGGTGCTCCGCATCACCGCCATCAGGTCGTCGCCCGGCGGGCAGGCGATGGGCAGCAGGGTGCCGACCAGATAGAGGCCCATCGTCATGAAGGCGCTGCGGGTGTCCCGCCCATGGTACATGGTGGGTATGAGCAGGCTGGACTGGCCGGACCAGCGGCCCAGCGCCAGGCCAAGCAGCGCGAAGAGGCTGGATTCCGGGGTCAGTCGCTCCTGCCGGGCGATGGCGCGAATGGCGTCGATCTGCCCCGCGTCCAGGGTGAAGATCTGCGCGTTGTCATGCCCCGACCGCCCGTCGACCGGTCGGTAGCGGTCCGGCACCCGCAGGGAGGGGGTGTTGCGATAGACATGCTGCCAGTCGTCTATATCATCGAGCAGGTCGCCCTCGATCAGGGCCACGCCCTGCCGCCGGACGAACTCGTCATAGTTGGACCGCGTCTGGTCGGTCCCGTCGCGGCTGTCCGGCTGGTGGAACAGGCGAGTCCATTCCCGATATAATATCTCCGACGCATTTCCGTCCGCCACGAAATGCGGCATCCGCAAGATCAGGACGGAGCGGTCTTCTCCCCGGTAGAGCCGGCCGCGCAGATGGACGGGATCAGTCAGTTGCAGTTCGTCGAACGCCCAGGGCGATGCATCGGTGAGCAGGGCCTCGATCCGGTCGTCGTCCATGGAGCCAGCCACCGGGATCACCTCGACCAGATCGGCCGCCGCTGGCCCGACCAGTCCGACGCACTCATGACCGGGCACGAAATAGCGGGTCCGCAGGGCGCCATGGCAGGCGACGATGGTCTGGGTGACATGCTCCACCGCGTCGGGATCGACGGCGCCCTCGATCGCCATTGCGACGATCATGTTGTTGCTGCCCATCAGGAAACGGCGCAGGCCGATGTCCGTCATGCGTTGTTGCATGGAGAGGCCGGTGGCGGGCCATTCCGCCAGATAGGATGCCTGCAATTCCTGAACGGCCGCCGCGAGCGTATCGGTATAGTCCTTCGGGAATGTCGGTCCGTCGGGATAGCCGATCTCGACCGTGCGGCCGGACAGCCTGAAACTTATTCCGTCTTTGCGCGCGCGGATGATGGTCTTTTCGGCTTCATGCACGGTCCAATACCCCCTTTTACAAAGCATGTGATATTGGTCGGGGCAATATCACATCAGAAGTTTGGATCATTTCCGCCGATTGTCGGTGCAGATATACTGTCAATTCTCGCAGTGGGATTGTCTATCCCGTCCCCTTATATTCCAGAATTCCGGCTTTCCTTCCGCCGTTTTCGTTGAGGAAGCCGAGGTCCGCCTGTAGATAGGAATAGGCGCGCGCCGCCGCCTGCGTACGGTTGTTGACGTTCAGGACGTCGAAACAATTCTGGATATGATAGACCACCGTGCGTTCGCTGATGCCCAATATGCGCGACACCTCCCACGCGGTCTTGCCCTCGATCGTCCAGAGCAGACATTCCTTCTGGCGCTCCGTCAGGTTGTTGTAGCCCAGCTTGCTGGCCTGGTTTCGGATGATCTGCCGCGTCGCATCCTGAAGATAGGCGGAGAATATCTTGCCCATAGTGCAGATGCGCCCGGCCTCCGGGTGAGTGCGGCTCAGCGGCACGGGGCCGTTGAGGTTCAGCAATCCCCATTCGCCGATCGGCCCATGGAGGGGGAAGCTGACGCCGTTGACCAGATCGGCCAGTATCGCCTCGCGCAGGAACTGGGTATAATCGGCCTGGCTCACATTGTCGGGCCGCCGCACTTCGTCCCAGAAGATCGGGGATGTCGCCTCGCGGCAATGCCGCACGATGGGGTCGATGCGATAATGGAGCTTGGAGCGATAGAATTGGGTCCATCGTTCCGGATAATTGTGGATGAGGACGACGTTCGGGCTGTCGCCGGCGGGATTGAGTGAAAGGCGGAACATGAAATGGCTGAGGCCCAGATCACGAACCCACGCGTCGAGCATGTTGTAGATGCTCTCGAAAGTCTCCTGACCCTCGCCGGGCGGCGTTCGCTCCTGAGCCTCCGCCGGTCGTCCTGCCTCCCCCATGGCCGCCAGAAAAGCGCCTGATTCGCCGGGATTTGTTATTTTCTTATCCATAGCACCTCTCGCTCAGATCTTCAGTTCTTCAATGGAAGTGAAGTCATATCTAGTACTATTATGCTGGATCGTACTGAGCCTGTAGGCTTGCTGTCAAGCTCTATAAGATAGAGTAAAATAACTTTTACTCTGTAAAGCAAAGTTCAAATCGAGGAAATTTGGTGGACTGAATTGGGAGTAAAATATTGAATTTATTGAATATATTTTACATCCGAAGGGTGCGGGCGCGATTTGATGGACGCGGGATCGGAAATTTTATGCGCGATTTTTCTCGAAAAATCCCATCGGCTTCGGACATTTTCGCGATGGGTCGCCATTGACGAAGCGATTCTGATTCGAAGTAAAATGACGGCACTGTATTGATCGTGATTAAGACAAGGCCAGGATCGGAGGGGCATTCCTCCAATGCCTTCCCAATCCTCCCAGAACGTCGTCCCCATTGGGTCAAAACGCTCCCGTCCTTCCGATACCGCATTGTCCGAACCGCCGACCGTTAGCGGGCGGCTTGCAAATCCTCTATGCCGTGGCGCCGTCGAGAATTTCGCGCAGATAGGCGACATGCCCCTCGAACGCGCGCCGCCCGGCCGCGGTGAGGCGCACGCGGGTGGTGGGCCGGGGCTTCAATCGCTTGGACACGGTCAGATATTTCGCATTGGCGAGCACTTCGATATGCGCGCCGAGATTGCCGTCGGTGGTCTGGGTGATCTGCTTGAGCTTCACGAACTCGATAGCCTCTCCCTGCGCCAGCACGTTCAGGACCGACATGATCTTCAGCCGTGTGGCCTGATGGATGATGTCGTCACTCTTCGACATAGCGAACCAGTCCTTTCGACCGCAGCCACAGGCTTGCCACAATCAGGCCGCCACCGTTGCACAGCGCCATCCACAAATGGAAATGCGCGCCGGCATGGAGCAAGCCGACGATCGTCAGCGCGCTCACGATCAGGCCGATGGCGATGATCGTGCGGCCGATCCACATCCCCGCGACGACGAGCGTCAGCATGAAGATCAGCGTCCAGTGCGCGTCGAGCGCGCGGGAGTTGGCGACCGGGATCAGGAAGGACCATAGCCAGCCCAGAACGCCGGTGGCCAGAAAGGCGTATAGCAGGCCCTTGTCCGCCACCGGGCGCTTTGTCCGGTTGAGATAGGTGGCATAGAGAAATCCGCCCACGATGCCGACTGTCCTGATAAAGAACCAGGATAGTCCCGCGTCATCGGGACGAAAATATTCGAAAATAAAACCAAATGACGTGAGTATTCCCCACAAGAGAATGAAGGAGCTTGCCGACCCGTAAAGCAGCATTTGCTTGGTCGCGGCCTGCGTGTCCTCAATTGACTTGAGGGCTTCATTCACATTGCTGCGGTCCATTTTCGCGACTTCCTTCGAAGTAGATCGTGGCGACACCATCAGAAAAAATATTTCAGACGGATGGCACCAGATAGCTTCTGTGGCAAGCCTGCATACACGGAATTGCGGGCGCCCATCGTGGCGTTGGCGGTGAGGCCCAGCGACCAGTTGCGCGACAGTTCATAGTCCGCGCTGGCCTGACCGAAGAGGGAGCCGTCGCTCGCGTTGATGAGCGCCAGCGCGGCGAGATTGAGATTGCGGTTGAATGCCTTGCTCTGCGCAACACGGATGGAGATGCCGTGCCGGAAAACCGGATTCTGGAGCGCGCCCGCATAAGCCTGAAGATACCAGTAGCGGGCCTGTGTCAGCCGACTGGACGGGGCGGCGGTAAGCTCCGCCCATCTTTGCGGCGACAGGCCGCCGCCATTATAGTCATATTCCGCGCTGACCTCCAGATTGGCGAGCGGAACCCAGTTGAGGCTGACGGCCAGCTCCTGCCGGAGGCGCCGGGGGCGGGCGCAGGACTGTTCGAAGGGTTGCGCTGGCAGATCGCCGACACGGCTGCCGAAGCACAGGGCGTCGTCCAGAAGATCGCGGCGCCGGCCCATCGCCCATTCGGCGGATAGCACCACGCTCTTGCCGATCGGCTTGGTCGCACTGGCGCCCACGCGCAGCAGGCCGTCATCGCTGAACAGGAAGAATTTGGGAGACAGGCCCCAAAATTCCTGCGTGATGGACAGCAGCGCGCGGGTGGTCCCGTTGGTCTCGTCGATCCGGGTGGCGAAGCCCGGCCCCGTGTCCTGCGTCAGGGAGCGTTGGCTGGCCAGTTTCGGCGCAATCGCCAGGACGGCCGATCCGCCCCGCCACAGCGTCTGGACGCGCAGCATGACAGCGCCGAGCCGGTTCTCACGCAAGGCGGCGGGATCCTGGCTGGCCTGCACGATGCGGGAGTTGGCGCGAAAGAAATCGGTGGGGTTGAAGGTGGAGGCCGCGCCATTCTTCAGGTTGATGCGCCCCATTTCGATGAACAGGCCCGGTCCCGGTTCCAGCGTCAGATAGAGTTCCTTGATATTATTCCCCACGGTCGCGCCATCCTGTCCATCGGCGTCGCGCGGCGCATAGAGGTCTATGCGGTTGCTGACGGTGAAGGACAGGCCGGATGCGATGGCGCCCGTCACCTGCGTATCGAGGCTGAAACGGTTGAGCCAGTTCGTGCCGGGCGGGGTGGGCAGGGGAATGGCAAGGTCGTGGCGATAGTCGCTGGCGCTGAACACATCCTCGACATAGACGCGGGTTTCCAGCGTGCGCCCGGCGTCGAACAGATCGTCGTCCGCCTTGCCGCGGTCCGCCGTCACCGCTTTCGGGATCAGGGCGATGTCGGGATCGACGGTCGACGGTCCGGGCAGGCCGGGTTCGACCCCGACAGCCTGCCGGGCGCCCGCCGGTTCGGACAGCAGGGCTACCAGCCCCAGAAGCAGCATAGGCGACACGATCGGTCCCTCCGGCGTCAATTGAAGGGGATGCGCGCCAGATAGTCGCGCTGGAACCAGTAGCTGGGGATCGACTTTTCCTGGATGCCGGAGGTGTTGATCGTCGTGACCAGCTTGGGATCGACGCCGTCGATGATGATCGTTTCCGATGGCCGCATCGCCCCCTGCGCCTGCACATATTTGCCGAAGAAGGCGATCTTGAGCAGCCGCCCGCTCGCCGAATAGAAATTGGCCTTGATCGGGCGATAGCTGCCCTTTTCGACCCAATAGGTCATGCGGTCATAGACGGCATCCTTGGTCGCCCGCGTCAGCGTGAGTTCCCACGCCCCGATGTCCTTGCCATCGGAACTGGCGACGGTGGCGGGGCCTTTCAACTGCGCCTTGTAATCCAGCGACAGATTGGCCGTCAGCACATCCCCGTTCGACGCCTGGCCGATCAGCCGTTGCTGGGGCGCGATGCGGACAGCGCTCTTGGAGGCGGAGTCATAGAACCACAGGGTCGTGCCGCTCAGCAGCAGCAATTTGCCCTGATCGCGGGCCGGCGCGACATAACGCACGATATTCTGATATTGCCCGCTGGCCGGATCGGTCTTGGCATAGACGATGATGCCATAGCTGCCCCTGGCCGATCCGCCGACATATTCGGTCAGCTTGTTGCGGAGCATGAAGCTCTGGCCGGGGTTGCGGATGGCGTCGGCGGCCCGGACCATGTCCTGCGCGGAGGGCGTGTCCGCCGATGCGACGATGGCGGGGGCGGGGGCGAGGGCGAAACCGAGTGCGAACAGCGTCAGGATAGTCTTCATGGCACACCTCAAACGTGACGGAGGGAGTCGACGGTCGTCATCCGGGCGGCCCGCATCGCAGGGAGCACGGTGGCGACGACGGAGATGAGGACGAGGGCCAGCCATGTGGCGAACACGCTGGCTTCCTGTCCGGCGAGAAGGAGGCGGAAGGGCGTGGGTACGGTGGCGCCGGGGGGCATCCAGCTGAGGCCGAGGCCGTTGATCGTGGTGACGAGCGCGACGGCGATCGCCACGCCCGCCGTCGCCCCGACCGTGCCGAGCAGCACGCCCTCCGCGAGGAACTGCATCCCGATGCGGGACCGGCGGAAACCCAGCGCGCGCGACGTGCCGATCTCGTTGATCCGCTCCATCACGGTCATGCTCATGGTGTTGACGATGGAGAACAGGACGACGATGCCGATGACGATCGAGATGAAGGCGAATATCGCCGTGTACATGCCCACGATCTGGCCATAGGACGGGGTCAGTTCCGCAAAGTCCCTGACCTCCAGGCCCAGCTTGCCGGTCCGGTTCAGCGTCTTGATCCGGTCGATCGCCGCAGGAAGATCCGCCGTATGGTGGAGCTGGACATCTATCGACGTCGCCCTGGGTTCCGCATTGCCATAGAGCAGGCGCTGGGCGAGGCCGATGTGCATCCGCACGAAACTGTCGTCCAGCTCCTTCGCGCCGATCTTCGTGGCCTGTCCGATGTCCATCTGGACGATGTTCGGCGCGCCACCGGCGGTCGAGGCGAGCAGGTCGATGCGCGGGGTCGTGGACACCGTCCGGTTCAGTTCGCGGTCGGACCCGACAAGGGCGGTGAAATCGCGCTTGTCCGCGTCCGTCGCCGCGGAATGGCCCGCGCTCCTGGGGCAATCCTGGCCGCCAAGGGCTTCGCAAAAGCCCAGCATCCGCGCGAGGCCGGAGCCGACCACGCCCCTGTTGCTGTCGTCGTCGCGCAGGCCGGTGGTCTGGAAAGCGCCGCCGCTCAGGCCATATTCATTCCATCGCTGCATCTTGTCGCGGTCCGACGGCAGGATGCCCTGACCGGCAAAGGTCTTCGATGTGTCGAGCGCGAAATTGCTGGCGATGCCGCCCAGCGCGACGACGGGCGTGGCGACGTTTATCATCGGCGACAGTTCGGGGTCGGTGCGCAGCGTGCCCAGCAATTCGGTATAGCCCGCGATGTCATAGGCCGCAGGATTGGCGGTGCCGAAGTCATTATAGCCTTCGCGGAAGATGGTCAGATGCCCGGCGCGCTCCACGATGGCGGTTTGCAGGCCGATCATCGTCTGGTTCTTGAACGCGGAGAAGGACAGCATGGCCACGGCGCCGACGGCGACGGCGGCAATGGTCGCGGTGGAACGGCGCGCGTTCCGCAAAATGCTTCGGGACGCTATTCTGATAATCATGCGACCAGCTCCTTTACGCTGCGTTCGACGACGATGCCGTCCCTGATGCGATAGGTCTCATCGGCCTCAGAGATCAGTTGCGGGTCGTGGGTCGAGAAGATGAAACTCGTATGGAATTCGCGCTGCATGGTCCGCATCAGGTCGATGATCTGGCGGCCCGTCTCGCTGTCGAGATTCGCGGTGGGTTCGTCGGCGAGGACAATCTCCGGGTCTTTGGCAAGGGCGCGGGCGATGGCGACGCGCTGCTTTTGCCCACCGCTCAACTGGTTGGGCCGATGATGCAGATGATCGCCCAGCCCGACCCGCGACAGCATCGCCCTGGCCCGGCTCTGCCGTTCCGACGCGGAGAAGCCGAGCAGCAGCAGGGCATATTCCACATTCTCCTGCGCCGTCAGCACGGGCAGCAGATTGAAGCCCTGGAATATGAAGCCGATGTTTTCTGCCCGAAAATCCGCGACTCTATTGTCGGATAGAGCTTTGATGTCATGGCCGCATACTTCGACATGGCCGGATGTTTGCTGGTCGATGCAGCCGATTATATTCAGCAGCGTGGTCTTTCCACTGCCCGATGGACCGACCAGCATGGAAAAACGACCGCGCGGAATCGTCATGCTGACGTCCTTCAGGGCGACGACGGCGACATCGCCTTCGACATATTCCCTGGAAACGGATTGCAGGACCACTGCATTTCCCGGAGCACCATCTGTCATTGTCGGCCCTCATATGTATTTGAAAATCATGAATTAATATCGATAATGCGGGCCAGTGGAGGCCGACTCATTATCCTCTGTAATGCAGAGTTAATACTCTATCTTGCAGAGTGGATGGCGAGTCAAGGTGGGGGCTGTGCTGTCAGAATTGACAGGCGAAGAATTCGATCCTGAAGTTAATCAGGGTCTCATGAACGAAAAGATCCTCCTCTCGAAAAATCCCGGTGTGGCGGATCGTCTCGCGATTCTCCGGCCGTTGAAGGCTTTCAACGAGGCCGCGCTCGACCTGCCGCCGCCGGAGGCCGTCGCCGTCCTGATCCGGGACCGGGAGCAGAAGCGGAAGGTCGGCGGCCTCTGGGGGCTGGCCGGCTGGGGCTGGTTCCAGATCGAATTGCTGTTCGTGCCCGAAAACCTGCGGTCGCAGGGTTGGGGGCGACGCCTGATCGAACGGGCGGCGTGCGAAGCGCGCGAGCGGGACTGCCACAGCATGTGGGTCGAAACATTCAGTTTTCAGGCAGTCGATTTCTACAAAAAGATGGGTTTCGAGATGTTCGGGGAACTGGACAACTATCCGAATGGGAACAGTCGGGTTTTCCTCAAGAAAAGCCTGATCGAAATCTGACGATATTTTGCCGATGTGGAAGGGGATAGTAAAATGGATAGCTTTGATGGTTCAGAGGCATTGGGTTTTTCGGCCGATCCAGTCCTGGCGGTCGATGATGCCGGCCCGTCCGTCGCCACTTTGGAAGCGGGTGTGAAATCCGTCCTCATCAATGTCCTGCGGCTGGAAATGAGCGCCGCCGACATTGATGCCGACACCAACATCTTCGAACTGGGGGCGGACTCCATGGCGACGGTCGAACTGGTCTTCGCGCTGGAGGAGCATTTCGGTATCCAGTTCGAGGAGGACATGCTCAAGGCGACGATGCTGGAGAATGTCGGCAAGATCACCCGGCTGGTGGCAGGCAAGAGCCTCCGCGCATGATACCCGTCGTCATGGGCAGCGCCTGTGCGCTGCCACTGCCACGGCCCCTTGTCGGGTTGTTGCACGATGAGGACGCCGACCGATGGGCGACATTCGGCAGGCGGCCGTGCGCGATGGATGCGGATGCGCTGCGCACCCTGGAAAAGCCGGTCATGGTGCAGGAGATGGCGGGCGAGCCATGGCCCGCCACGGTGACGGAGGCCTGCGTCGATGTCAGCCGCCGTCTTTTCCGGTCGGACCCGACCCTGACAAAGCCGGATGCGATCATCGTCTGCCAGACATCGGTGGATGGCGATGTTCCAGCCAATGCGTCCTCCGCCCTGCGACTGCAATGCGAGTTCGGCCTGACGCAGAACAGCTTTTCGGTCGGGTCGCAGGATGGGGCGGCGTTCTTCACCGCGCTGGGCCTCGCGCGCGACCTGATGGCGGTGGATCACCAGATCGAAAGCCTGCTGATCTGCTGCGCGGAAATCTGGTCGTCCGATGATCTGCCCGCGCTGGGCGATCTGGTCGCGCCGGGCAACGGCGCGGTGGCTGTCCTGTTCGGCCGGTCCGGTCCCGGCTGGCGGCTCCGGGCGCTCGAAACCCAGTCGTTCACCGGCTTCGGCGATCCGGCGGAGGAGCCGCCGCAGGGGGAAAAGCTCGGCCGCTACGCCATCGCGGTGCAGAATGTCGTGGAGCGGCTGCTGGTCCGTCATGCGATCGTGCGGGAGGCGGTTTCGCGCATCGCCGGACCCAATTTCAACGCCGCCGTCACGCGCGCGGTGGTGGCCGGGCTGGCGTTGCCGCACGCTGTGGCCTGCGAACTGGACCATCGGGATGCCGGCTATCTGTTCGCCGCCGATCCCGCCCTGCGCCTGCACGATGCGATCACTGCGGGGGCCGACGGACCGGGGCTGTTGCTGCTGTGGGGTGTGGGCCTGAGCGGTTCGATTGGCGCCGCCCTGTTCGAGTATGCAGGGTGACGGGCGCCGCAGCGGCCATCGCGCCGCCCCCCTTGGCACTCGCCGGGATCGGTATTCGCGCCATCGGCCTGCATCTGGCGAACCAGAAACGGCCGATCAAGGCGTGGGTCGACCGGCATGGCGGGTCGTCGGAACGGCTGGCGAAGCTGGCCTCCGCCGGGGCCGAATATTTCCTGGACGGGGAGGAGTTTTCGACCCGTGAGATGACGCGCAACGCCGCCGCAAGGGCGCTGTCCGACGCCGGCCTTGCCCCCGGACAGGTCGACCTGCTGATCTTCACCCATACGCGCAACGAGGGGGATTCTCCTCCGCCGGCGAGCACGGTGAGTTTCGTGCAGAACGCGCTGGGCCTCACCAATGCGCGCTGCTTTTCGATCAGTCAGCAGAATTGCGTCTCCATCTTCGTGGCGATCAAGCTGGTGCAGGCGATGATGAGCAATGACCCGGCGATCGCCAATGCACTGGTCGTGACGGCGGACCATGTGCCGGTCGCGCAGGATCATCTGCGCGTGATCGACGACATGACGATGCAGAGCGACGGGGCCTGTGCGTTGCTGCTGACGCGGGACTGGCCCGTGCGCCGCGTCCTGAGCGTCGTGAACAGGGCCGATGCCCGATATTATCGCGCCGACCCCACCATATCCCAGCCGAACACGGACTATTATGTCTCCACGGTGGCGACGATGCGGTCGGCCATCGCCCGGTCGGGGGTGGGGCGCGACGCCATCGGGCGGATATTGCCCAACAACGTCAATCGCCCCAACGCCGAACGGGTCATCCGGTTGATGCGGATGCCGGACGACGTGCTGTTCAAGACGAATTTCGGCGAGAAGGGGCATGTCTTCGGCGCGGACCCGTTCATCAACCTGGCCGAATGTCCGTCGGAAAGCGGTGAAGTGCTGCTGCTCTACTCCACGGGAATCGCGGGTTGCTACGGCGCTGCGGTGATCGTGACATGAAGGAGGAGACGATGCCCGGCATCCATGCCGCCCCTGCGCCCGCGCCCGCGCCCGTGCGCACCGCCCCGCCGGTCGCCGCTCCCTTTCGCACCGAACTGATCGGGCTGGCGCTGTTCGCCGCCATGCTGACGATCTACGAACTGGCGGCCATCCTGAACGGCGCGACGACCACCTGGGTCATGGGCCGACTGGGGACGGAGACGCTTGCAGCGGGCGGCATGGTCGGCAGCGTCCTGCTGCTGCTCTATCTGGTCATGCAGGGGCTGGTGCAGGGCATCAGCATCGTGTTCGCACAGTCCGTCGGGGCCGGGCGGGACCAGATCGCCCGCAGCGCGGCGACGATCGCCCTTTATACCGGCCTTGTCCTGGGACTGGCGCTCACGCTGGTGCTGACCGTCCTGCCCGCCGTCTTCATGACCCTGCCGGGCGAGCCGCGGGTCCATGCGCTGGCGGGGCGCTATGTCCTGGGATTGGCGCCGGGAATCGTGGCGACGTCGATGCTCTTCGCGCAACGGGCGGTGATATTCGCGCTCCAGAAGTCCCGCATGGTGGTGGGGCTGAGCTGGACCGCCATGACCGTCAATGTGGCGCTGGCCTATCTGCTCTCCAGCGGGAGCTGGGGCCTGCCCGACCTTGGCATCATGGGCGTCGGCATCGCCAGCAGTGTCGTGGCTTGGCTGCAACTGATCCTGCAATCCGCGCTGATCGCGCGCGACCGGGCCGTCAGCGACTATTTCCGGGACATATGGCGTCCCGTGCCGGAACTGCTGGCCCCCCTGGCGCGGCAGTGCCTGACCATCGGAGCGCCCATCGCGGCCGTCATGGCGATCGAGGGCCTGCTGGTGACCGGCAGCTATTTCCTGATGGCCGGGGTCGGCGCGGTGCAACTGGCCGGGCATGCGCTGGCGCAGCAATGGATGGCGATCGCCTTCATGGCCCCCATCGGCATTTCGCAGGCGGTGGCGATGCGGATCGGCTTTCGCATCGGTGCGCGGGACGCGGAGGGGGCGGCACGGCTCGCCTCCGCCGCCATCGTCCTGACGCTGGCGGTAACGGGCGTCATCGCGCTGGCCTTCCTGTTCTCCGGCGACACTCTGGCGCACAGCCTGATGGGGTCGACACGGGCGATTTCGCCGGACTCTCTGGCGGCGGCGACGGACTTTCTGGGGATCGCGGCCATCGCGCAGATGATGCGCGGCCTGATCGTGGTCTTTGCCGCGATCCTCCGGGGATGCGGAGACGTTCGCGTCGCCTTCCGCAGCGTCATCGTCGGTTACTGGCTGGTGGGACTGGGGCTGGCAGGGTTGCTGGCCTTTGGGCTTGGCCTTGGCGGGATCGGCATCTGGATGGGGCTGGCGGCAGGTTTTGCCTACTCCTGCATCGCCCTGTCCTTCCGCGTGAAACAGACGCTGGACAGCATCAACGACACCATCCTGAAAGTGGAGAATGGCCATGCGAAATTTAGCGCAATCGGTTCGTGACCGGGCGGCGTGCGACCCTGACGGGGAAGCGCTGGTCTATGGTGAGCGGCGGCTGACCTATGGCGAATTGTGGGCCGGCATCGCGAAGGCGGCGGCCGTCATCACGGCAAGCGGGGTAGGCCGGGGCGAGCATGTCGCGGTGCTGCTGGAGAAGCGGGTGGAAACCATTCTCGCCCTGTATGGCGCGGCGTGGGCCGGGGCTGTCTTCATCCCCATCAACCCGATGCTCAAACCGGATCAGGTCACGCATATCATGCAGGATTCCGGTGCGCGGACCCTGATTACCACGCGGGTCCGGGCGGGGATGCTGGGCGCAAGGCTGGCCGACTGTCCAGCGCTGGAGGCGCTTTTGCTGGTCGGTGGCGGTGGCCCCGCGGTGCGCTGCGCCGACAGGCTGGTCCAGACGGACTGGACGGCCAGCCTCGCCGCCGCACAGCCGCTGCATCCGGTCGACACGCTCGACGAGGATATTGCCGCGATCCTCTACACCTCCGGTTCGACAGGGCTGCCGAAAGGCGTGGTGCTGTCGCAGCGCAACCTGATCGAGGGCGCGCGCAGCGTGGTGGAATATATCGGCAACGGACCGGACGACCGGATACTCTCCCTCCTGCCGCTCAGTTTCGATGCGGGTTTGAGCCAGGTAACAACCGCCTTTGCAAGCGGGGCGTGCGTGGTTCTGGTCAATTATATCGGGGCGGAGGATATTCCCGGTATTTGCGTGGCGGAACGGATCACCGGGATCACCGGCGTCCCGCCGCTCTGGGCGCAGCTTGTGAAAGTGGCATGGCCGCAGGAGGCCTGTCGCCTGCGCTATGTCGCCAACACCGGCGGGCGGATGCACATCTCCACGCTCACGGCGATGCGGAGCCTCTATCGCGAGGCGCGGGTCTATTTGATGTATGGGCTGACGGAGGCGTTTCGTTCGACCTATCTGCCGCCGGAACAGGTCGACCGTCGGCCGGATTCCATCGGCAAGGCGATCCCCAACGCCCGTATTCTGGTCGTGCGGCCGGACGGCAGCGAATGTCTGCCCGGCGAAGAGGGGGAACTGGTCCATATCGGCGCACAGGTGGCGCAGGGCTATCTCAACCAGCCCGCGCTGACCGCGCAACGCTTTCGCCCATCGCCCGAACCCTGCCTGCCCGGCACCGCGCCGCGCGCGGCGGTATGGTCCGGCGACATCGTGCGCCGTGACGAGGAGGGCTATCTCTACTTCGTCGAACGCAAGGACAATATGATAAAAACGTCCGGCTATCGGGTCAGCCCGACGGAGATCGAAAGCGTCGTCAACGAAAGCGGCGATGTCGCGGAAGTCGCCGCGATCGGGATCGAGGATGAGGATCTGGGCCAGGTCATCGCCGTGGCCGTCGTCCGCGCGCAGGCGGGCGACCTGCGCAAGGCGGTGGAGGCGATATGCCGGGAAAAGCTGCCCATCTATATGCTGCCCCGGCACGTCATCGAACTGGATGCCCTGCCGCGCAATCCCAACGGCAAATATGATTATCACGCGATCCGGCGTCTGGCGCTGGATGCCATGGGGGAGCTTGTCCATGAACTTCATTGATCCCGTGGCTGACCTGTCCGATCCCGTCGTTGCACAGGGCGCGGTGGCCGAAGGGCAGGGTGCGCCTGCGCTGGCGCCGGAAAGCTGGTTCGACATCGGCGGTGTCCCGCTGGACAAGCTGGTGCTGCGCGCGCAGCAGACGCCCTTCTTTGCCTATGATCGCCGGGCGCTCGACAGCCGCATCGCGCAATTGCGCGCCGCGTTGCCGGAGGAGGTCGACCTCTTCTATTCGATGAAGGCCAATCCCTTCGATCCGCTGGTCCATCATCTCGCCGCGCGGGTGGACGGGTTTGATGTGTCGTCCGGCGCGGAACTGGCGCAGGCGCTCAACGCAGGGGTCGCGGCGGAGGACATCGCCTTTGCCGGACCGGGCAAGAATGATCGCGAGCTGACGCTGGCGGTGGCCACCGGCGCGATCCTGAGCGTGGAATCCGCGGGCGAACTGGGCCGGATAGAACGCATCGCCGGGGAACTGGGGATCGCGCCACGCCTCATCCTGAGGGTCAACCCGGAACTGGACCTGAAAGGGGTCGGTATGCGGATGGGCGGCGAACCCCGGCAGTTCGGCGTCGACATGGAGTTCTGCCTCGATCTCGTCCGGCGGCTCATGGCCACGCATGGCGACAATTTCCTGGGCTATCATGTCTTCTGGGGGTCGCAGTGTCTCAAGGCGGACATGATTATCGCCGCGCAGGCCGGGACGATCGACGCGCTGGTCGCCCTGTCCGATCAGGCGGGTTTCGTGCCGCGCCTCATCAATCTGGGCGGCGGTTTCGGCATCGCCTATAGCGACGGGTCGCCGCCGCTCGACCTGACGGCTGTCGGCACGGCGCTCGCGCCCCGGCTGGCGGCGTTGCGCCAGCGTTTCGGGAGCGTCCGGGTCGTGATCGAACTGGGCCGCTATCTGGTCGGGGAGGCGGGCTATTATGTCTGCCGCGTGCTGGACCGCAAAATGTCACGGGGGGAGATATTCCTCGTCACCGATGGCGGCATGCATCACCATCTGGCGGCATCTGGCAATCTGGGCCAGATCCTGCGCCGCAACTATCCGATGCTGGTCGGCAATCGCGCGGATGCGCCGCCGTTCGAGAAGGCTCATGTCGCGGGGTGCCTCTGCACGCCGATCGACATGCTCGGCCATAATGTTGCCCTGCCGCAAACGGAGGCGGGCGACCTGATCGTGATTCGCCAGTCGGGCGCCTATGGCCCCAGTTCTAGCCCCAGCGGCTTTCTCAGCCATCCCGCGGCGACCGAACTTCTCGTCTGACGAGCCAAACCCATGAGGAGCGACAGGATGAACCTCGAAGATGCGCTGATCGACAGCATTTCCTTTGCCATGACCCCCCTGCAACAGAGCATCCGCGACAGTGCGGAGCGTTTCGCCCGGAATTTCGGGCGGGACGGGGAGGGGGGACGCCCCGGCGACCTGGGCCTCGATGCGCTGGCGGGGGACATTACCGAACTGGGGTTTGCCCGGTCGGAATTCCCGGCGGTGCTGATCGCGGAGGAACTGGGCGCGGGCGATGCCGTCAAGGCGCTCGAACTGCTGCTGCCGTTGCCGGCGCTATGGTTTCTGGCGGCGGCGGGGCGGAGCGCCGATTTCGACCGCTGCCTGCAACGCTGGTCGGCTGGCCTTGGCGGACCGGGGCTGGCGATTCAGCGCGAGCAAGGCGGACAGGCGCGGCTCTGGACATTGTCCGCCACGCCTGCCGAAGAGGTCGTGCTGGTCGACGTGCAGGAGGAGGGCGTGCGGGTCGATTGCCTGCCTGCGAGCCGGTTGGCCGGCACTATATCGCCAGTGCTGGGGGATGGGCCGCTGCACCTGACCATGGGGCGGGGCGATCCCCTGCACACTCTTTCCGGCGACTGTGTCGACCGCGATGCGCTGGCCAGCGCCTGCGGGGAGACAGTGCAGTTGTTCAGCGCCATTCTAGTCGGCGCGATGCGGTGCTGCACGGAGGCGGCCTATGACTATGCGGATCAGCGCAAGAGCTTCGGTCGCCCCATATCGCATCATCAGGCGGTGGCGATCCGGCTGGCGGATACGCTGATCGCCTGTCAGGGGGCGGAATTGCTGCTCCACCGCATCGCCAGCGTCGAGAGCGGACGGGACCGGGAGGACGCGCGCCTGCTGTCCGGTCAGGTGGCGGCGGCGTCCCGCATCGTGTTCCGCGATGCGTTGCAGGTCTTCGCCGCCCATGGCTACATCGCGGAAAGCCTCGCCGCGAAAAACTACCGCGTCAGCAACGCCCTCGTCGCCATGATCGACGCGATCGCGGCCATCGACGGCTGATCCCTCCCCCCTTTATCTGGACTGGAATGCATCATGACGAAGCTGGACGAGAAGCGCGTCTTCGAACTGGCGCATCAACGCGCCGTCGAATGTGGTATCGATTTCAAGACACTGACCCAGGCCATCGACGGGGCGACGCTGGCGACCGACCGGACCGGCGAAATCCCGGATTCCTTCTGGACGCAGTTCGATGTCAGGCCGCTGAACCTGAACTGGGTGCCGGACGCCTATTCCAGCCGCCCGACGGTCCATTCCGCGCTCGGTCGCGCGGCGATGGTGGAGGAGCTGGGCTATGCCGATCCGGGCTATGCCATTTCCATGCCGGGGCCGGGCCTGTCCATGCCGCCGCTGGCCGCGCTGGGTAATCCCGAACAGCAATCCCTGCATTTCGGACGGTTCGATTCCGATATTCCGCGCTGGGGCGCCTTTGCGATCACGGAACCGTCGGTCGGTTCCGATGCGACCGCGATCCACACCAGCGCCCGCAAGACGACGGGCGGCTATGTGCTCAACGGCCAGAAATGCTTCATCACCAATGGCGCCCGTGCGGATTATGTGATCGTCTTTGCCAATATCGCGCGGGACCGGGGCCGCTTCGGTATTCGCGCCTTTCTGGTGGAACGGGGCACGGCCGGTTTCAGCGTGGACAGGGTCGAGGATATGCTGGGCCTGCGCGGCAGCATGCTGACGGCGCTGTCCTTTGAGGATTGCAGGGTGCCGGAGGAGAATCTGCTGTGGGGCGCGCATGTCGGCCGCCATCTCGACGCCTTCGCCGCGGCGCAGGGGGCATGGGATTTCATGCGGCCGATGCTGTCCTGCATCATCGTCGGCTTCTGCCGCAGGACGCGCGACCTCATCGCCCAATATATCGCGGGAGGTGGCCCGGACGGTCGCCCCGACTGGGGTCAGGCGCGTGTCGAACGCTATCTGGCCGACATGGACCGGGAAATCATGACCGCCCGGCTGCTGGCCTGGCAGGCGGCGTGGAAATATGAGCAGGGCGAGGCCATGTCGCGCGATGCGTCCATGGCAAAGGCCTATGCGTCGCGGCTGGCGCAGCAACTGGTGGAAAAGGCCATGGACGTGCTGGGCATGGCGGCCTTCGAGCCATCCTCCCGGCTGGAGAAGGCGTGGCGGGACGCCAAGGCGTTCGACATTCTGGAAGGCACGGGCGATATGCAGCGGCAGATGATCGCTAGCCTCCATCGGCGGGAGCGCACCAGTCGCCAGATACAGTTGCGCGCGGCCTGAACCACCGCCCTCGCAAGGGGGCGATGGGTGGGTTGGCAGGACATGGAACGGGAGGGGCGGCCACACGGCTGCCCCTTCTGTGGCGTTATGCGCTGTTTCGATCCCGGTTGGCGCATCGCGCGCAGCAAGGGGCTGGTGCAGCAGCGATCCGGCGATATGGGGCGGTAAGCTCAGCCTGTCCGCTGGTCGAACTGGGTGGCGCCAAGTGGGGTGTCCCGGTCCGCCGACAGTCACCGACTGGTCCCCGTTATCCGAACCCGTAACGCGGGCCATGCAGGCAAAATCGAACGGGACCGATCATGACGACCGGCCCCGTTTCCTGTCATGCGCCGCTGGGGGAGGCTATGCGAACTGCGTCGTGACGAGGTCCGTATCCTTGGCGAAATAGGGCATGACCTTCTCGGCAAAGGTGCGGATGGATTGCATGGTGATCTCGTGCGGAACCGTGCCGAGTTGCATGACGAGGATCAACTCGTCGATCCCGGCGGCCTCGAAGATCGCGACCTTCTCACGCGCGACCTGCGGATCGCCGACGATCGACAGCAATTGCGACTGTTCGTTGAACCGCATGGATTTGGTCATCTCCAGCATCCGGGGCGACCATTCCGAACGGTCCACTGGCAGGCGGCCGATCTGCGGACGGTCGGACTGGTGGTAATATTGGGCGAAACTGTCGCGGAAATAGCGTGCGCCGCGGAAGCCGTGGGCGCAGGCCATGTCGTCATCGTCGAGGACGCAGGTGTTCGCCGTGACGGAGAAGCTGTTGTTGATCGCCCGCCCGCTGACCGTCGATGCGGTGACGGCATCGCGGTACATCGCAACACGGTTCTTGAGGTCGTCGAATGTCGATGTGCTGAAATTGAGGACGCCCAGCCCCATCGTGCCCAGCTTTCGGATGGTTTCGGTGCTGACCGCGGCGGGGGCGAACAGGGGGGGGTGCGGTGCCTGCACAGGCTTCGGCACGATATGGGTCGGGGGGATCGAATAGTTGGCGCTCTCCCAGGAGAAGACATCCTTCTGCCACATCTGCGGGATCATCTCGATCGCTTCGCGCCATTGCCCTTCGAGGTCGGCGGGGTTGATGCCGAACAGCGGGGCTTCGAGATTGCTGGAGCTTTTGCCCGATCCCCAGTCGACCCGTCCGCCGGACAGAATGTCCAGCGTGGCCACGCGCTCCGCCACACGGATGGGGTGGTTATAACCCTTGGCCGTCAGCGAGACGCCATGGCCGATGCGGATATTCTTCGTGCGGGCGGCGACGAACGACAGGAAGATTTCCGGCGCGGCGGAATGGGCATATTCGTAAAGGCCATGATGCTCCACGGCCCATACGCGATGATAGCCCAACATGTCGGCAAGAACGGCCTGCTCCACCGTGTTCTGGAAGAGCCGGCTTTCACTTGCGCGGGTCGGATCGGAAATCTGCATTTCGAAGAAGAGGGAGAATTTCATGGCATATCCACTTCGGTCTGTCGGTTTTCGGACGGAATTGAAGTGGTGCGACCTTCGCAGGGGGCATGGCCCTGAGCCACGGTCAAATCTTATAGTCAGGGGCCTGCACCGTCCCGTCGAGCGGGGGGCGGCGTCGCAGAGCCGGGGTGGCGACGCGCGCCATGTCGCCGGAGCCATTGATCTGTTGAGCAGGGGAACGGGAAGCCTCTCCCCGCTACGGTCGCTCCCTGCCCGCACAGTCATTGTGCGTGGCGGGCAGGGAGCGATAGCGGGAAGAGGGCAGGGGTATCGTCAGTCGATCTCGGCCCGGATGATGACACCCAGCCAGCGGGGCACGCCCGGCTTATACTGGTTCCAGCTGGGGTTCAGGCCAGTGTCCACGTTGAACAGATTCTTCGCGACTACACTGAAATCGAAGCGCTTGTTCCAGCCGAAGCCGACGGAGAGGTCGGTGATGCCCCAGGGGTCCGTCTTGGTATAGCGCGATAGGGTCGTGTCCGCATAATAGCCGCTCTGGTAATTATAGTTCAGATTGGCATGGACCGTCTTGGTGCCGCCGACGGGGTAGGAGAAGTCGACGAACAGGTTGCCGCTCCATTTCGGCGCACCCGCCAGCGTCTTGCCCGTGGCGTCATAATAGGCGCCATTGGGGTTCGCACCGCCCAGTTCGCCGGGATTGGCCGCACGGGGGAAGCTGCGATAGCGGGCGTCGGTATAGGCGCCGGCAAAGCGGACCGTGGTGTAGGGGATGGCGAACAGCGCGACGTCCAGCTCGATACCCTTGGTACGGACCTTCGGAACATTGCCCAGCGCCGACAGATAGACGGCGGTCGCGTTGGGATCGGTCGCCCGCGCCAGCGCGGTCTGCGCCTCGTCATAGACGAAGGCGGGCTGGATATAGTTGGTGATGTCCTGAAGGAAGGCGGTCGCACCGATCGACAAGGCGCGATCGAACAGCAGCGACCGTATGCCCACTTCATAGGCGTCGGTCTTTTCCGTGTCGGCGGGCACGGACTTGCCGCCGTTGATCGTGGCGCCGACGATCTGGGAAATGCCCGGCTTCTCGCCATGCTTGTAGGTCGCGTGCAGCGTATGCTCGTCCGTGATCTTGTAGGTGACGCCCAGGTCGATGGTCGGCAGGGTCGCCTTATATTTGGCGGCGGCGGTCTCCCGATAGAGCGCGCCGAGGCGGCCGAGCCGGATCGCCTTGGCCGCGCCCACCTGCGCCCGCTGCGCTGTGGTCAGCCCGGCGTAGTTTGCGACATTGAAATATTTCTGCGCCACCAGATCGGCCACGGCCAGTTGCGCCGCGGTGTTGACGCCCAATACACCCGCCGCACTGCTGTTGAAGCCGTTGAGCGCGACATTGTTGACCGAGGCGGGGTTGAGTTCGGCCCCGAACCCGTCGGACAGGATGCCGCTCTGCGACCAGGCCTGCCGCTGTTCATGCGTCAGGCGCGCGCCTGCGCTGAGCGTCAGCCGTTCCGTCGCATCCCAGATCAGGCTGGCATAGGCGGCCAGCGATTCATTCTCGTACCGTTCCTTGCGCTGGGTGATGAGGCCGTCGAGCGCGTTGAGCAACAGGCCGCGTCCCGCCGGATCGGTGGCATTGGGCAGGCCCGCGATGCTCGGGTCGAGCAGCCCATATTGCGCCGCCGTCGCATACCAGGCGCCGCCATCCGAACCATAGCGCTCCGTCTGGCTGTAATTCGGGAATTTGCCCCGGTAATAATAGAGGCCGCCCCGGAAGCGCAGCGTCGGGTCGAGCTTGGCGTCGACGCGGAATTCCTGGCTCCACTGTTCGAAACTGGTCTGCGTCCCGCGCGGTGCGCGCAGCCATTCGAACGGCGTGTGCGATCCCGCGCCCTGCGAGAAGCTATAGTCGCGCCAGCCGGTGATCGACCGCAGCTTTACAGAGTCGGTGACGTTAAAGGTCAGGTTGGCGGTCGCCCCCTTGGTCGCATAGGTGTTGGGATATTCGCTGACCGTGTTGATCTGCCGGTCATAATAGTCGTTGACCGTATAATCGCTCTTCTGCGCGAACCAGCGCCGCTGGATCTTGCCGAAATTATCGTTGGAATAATCGACCGCGCCGGGCAGCCCGTTCGTGCCGGTCCAGTCATAATTGGCCGGGGTCTTGGTAGGGAAGGCGAAGCAGTTTTCGCAAATCTCGCGACCGGTCGGCGTATAGTCGAAGGACAGCAGCGCCTCGAACCGGGAGGATGGCGTGTACAGCAGTTGCGCCCGCACATTGGTGCGATCGGTGTTGCGCCAGGTGTAGTGGGTGTCATTCTTGTTGGCGTAGGGACCATCGGCGGTTTCTCGATTGACGCTGATCCGCACGGCCAGCTTGTCGTCGATGATCGGGCCGGTCAGGGCGGCGGTCGCGATGACCGTGTTCAGTTCGCCATAGGTGATGGCGGCGCTGGCCGACGGTGTGAAGCTGGGCCGTTTGGTATGGATGGAGATGCGACCGAGATTGGCCGCGCGCAGGCCATCCGCGCCGACCGGGCCGCGTTCCACCTCCACACTTTCGACGTCGAGATAGTTGCTGAGCGCGGAGATGGAGCTGATCCCGTGGCTGACATCGTCCACCGCGACGCCCACGCTGGGGTCGAGTACGCCCGCACCCGCCGCCCAGCCAACGCCCCGGATGAAGATGGATGCGGTGTTGGGGTTGTTCCAGCTTGTGCGGACATTGCCGATGCGGTTGGCGATGTCGCGGAAATTATTGACCTGGAATTTCTCCAGCTCCTCGCCCGTGACCGCCGAAACCGACTTGGGCAGTTCCTTGATCCGCTGCGCCGTCACGATGATCGCGTCGGCCAGTTGCGCGTCGCCCACGCCGGCGCGCTCCGGTTCCTCCGCCCTCTCGACCCTGGCAGTCTGGTGCGCCGGCTGCGCTGCCGGGGAGGGCGCGGCGGACGGCGTCGTCTGACCGGGGATCTGGGCCTGATCGGGGGACTGGCGGGTCAGCGCGGCCCTCAGCCGGGCGTTTTCCTCTTCCAGACGGCGGTTCGACTGCCTCAGTTCGTCAAGCGTCTGGGCGGAGGCGGGCGCTGCCGCGCCAAGGATGGTGCCGACGAGCAGCAGCGCGACAAAGGCCCGGTTGCGGCGGCCAATGAAGCCGGTTCGGCCGGACGGCGTCCGGTCGGTGGAATGATCTGCAAATGTCATATTACCCCCCTGTTGGGCACAGTGATGGAAAGTCGGGTCAGCGAACCGCGCCCGCGCACCGGCCTGTCAGCCGGCGCAGCAACGGGAGCCGAAAAGCATTTCGGCGGATGCCGTCCCATCATGGTGGATTCCCGGCGCGAGCGTCATCGCGCAGCCAGACGCCTGCGCGTCCTGCCTCTGGCTGTGCCAGCCCATCGCCGGTGATGGTGGGATCGCCATGGACTCTGACGGTCCCGGTGGCGATACCGTCAGATCAGCAGTGCGGTGTGAAGTGGCGCATCGTCATTCCTTGTTCCTGGAAACGCGAAGCCAGCCGGATGTCCGGTAGGACTTGTTTGGGTTGCAATGGCGGACACGGGACAGTTGCGACTGTTGAACCCGCGGGTCGTTCTGGGCCTTTGGATTGACCCGTTACAATCCCTATTTATTCACTAGGAATAATCCCTGTCAATTGGATGAAACAGGATTGTCATAGTATCAATTGTGATAAACATTCTTCGTCATGGGAATATTGGGTAAGTTCGATAGATATACTTACAATGGTGGCATGTTTTCTATCGAATGATTTTACAATGTTGCCATTCTCATGAAAAGCCTCCTTCAGGACGGTCCGATTGTCGAACGTCCTGAAGGAGGCGCTTTTCACACCGTCATGCGAGCCATCAGCTTCGGATGGCGCGCTGGTACAGGCTGGGGTCCGGGCGCTGCGGCGGGACGGCGTTCAGCACGCGCTTGCTGGCCCCCAGATCGACGCCCTCCGCGAAGAAGTCGCGGGCAATCGCCTCGACCAGGATCGGATAGAGGGCCGCGCTGCTGATGTCGCTCACCGCCGCATCGAAGCTAAGCCGCCCGGACGGGTTGAAGACATGGATGTTGCGCAGGAAATCGGCGCTGACCCCCTGCTTCGGCTGGAACTGGAAGCCGGAGCCGAGATAGGGATAATAGTTGCCGATCGGATTCTCTTCGCCCGGCGCGGGCTTGTAGCGGTCGCCCCACAGGGAGATGGACTGGTGGAAGCGCGCCAGTTCCGGGCGGGTCGATACGTCGGTGCGATAGCCGGTGCCCGCGATCACAAAGTCGAACTGATAGGGCGCGGTCTCCGTCTTGACCGACACCTTGCCATTGCTGCCCACGGCGACGTTGGACCATGAGCTGTTGAGATGAAGGTAGAAGCGGTCGGAACTGACGGCGCGGATGACCTCATCCGACATGACCGAACTGACCGCCCGGTTGCGCAGGAGCTGGTTGCGCCACCGGACTTCCTCCGGCAGGTTGTAGGACAGGCCGAGAGGGGCGGGATAGGGCGACCCGGACGTGGACGGCGGCGGGGTGCTGCCGGTGCGGTAGTTGATGAAGTCCTTGCGGCTGAACAGATGCACCTGCGCCGCCCCGGCTTCCAGCGCGGCGCCCGCCGCATCGAAGGCGGATGCGCCCGCGCCCAGCACGCCGACCACCTTCCCGGCCAGCGGCGCCAGCGCGAAAGGGGTGCCGGTGTGCGACCAGAAGCGCGTCGGCAAGGTCCGCACGAAGTCGGGGACGTTCGGCCCGCCACCGCCCAGATAGCCGCTGGCCAGCACGATCTTGCGCGTCGTCACCACGCGGCGGACGCCCTCCGTCTCCAGATGCAGGCGCAGCACGCTGCCGACCGGCTCGATATCCAGCAGGCGGGTGCGATAGCCGACCTGTGTTTCCGTCGTCTGCTGGAACCACGCCAGATAGTCGGCCCAGGCGAGGCGGGGCACGCGCTCCAGCGCGTCGAAGGCACCGGTGCCGTAAAGGGTTTCATACCAGGCGCGAAAGCCGAGCGCCGCATTGTCCCGTGCCGGGCCGGGCAGCGTCTTGGGCGTGTTCAACTGGCGCATACGCCCGACGTTGCGCCAGATGCCGGCCTGCCCCGGTTCCGCCTGGTCGATGGTCAGGACACGACCGATGCCGCGCCGCCGCAGCCAATAGCTGATCGAGACGCCGCTATGGCCCGCGCCGACGACGACTACGTCATGGTCCGTCTCTCCGCGCGGCACCACCCATTCCGGGGGCGTCGTGCCAGTCCAGCGCACTATGCTCTTTGCTTCCTCCGCCAGCGCCGTGGTCGCGCCGGGGTTTATGGCGCCGGGTGTCTGGACAGGCTCCGCGGCGAGTGCGCGAAATGGTCCCGACGGGGTGAACAGCCCTGCGGCGCCCACGCCGCCCAGCATTGCCGCACCCCGAAAAACGCCACGCCGGTTCATCTGGCCCGGCTCATGATTCCCTGTTTCCTTGGTCATGTACACCACTCTACGCTTTGAAAGATTTGGCTATGGACGGGCGGATGCCCTGTGGATTCGACGATATTCGGTCATCGGTGCGGGCGGTTTTCGAGTCTCTCGCGCCGGAAATGACGATGATATATCTTATTCTATATAGAATTACTAGAATTAAAATGCAGCCGGAATGATTGGATGGTCCTTTTGCGCGATATGCGTTTCGGCAGGGCGTTTCGGGCTGACCCCAGCGCCCGATCCGGGACCGACGGCGCCCCTGTGGCACCGCCGTCCCGTCTCGTCGCGAGCGTCACCCGCCTGTCAGCGCGCCGTTGCCGGAGCGGCGCCGGTCAGGCCACTTTCATCGGGCCGCGCCTGTGGATCGACGGGTTTGCCGGATTCATAGCGGCGACCCAATATGAAGGCGATAGGGAACCAGAAGAGCGCGATCACCACCCCCAGCAGCGCAAGGCCGGTGACTCCAAAGGGCAGGATCGCGGCGCTCACCCAGGCGGAGACGACGTCGCCAAAGCGGTACACCACCGTGTCGATGACATTTTTGGCCTTATATTTCTCCTGCTGGTCGACGATGGTGAACAGCATGTCGCGGCTGGGCTTTGCCACCGAATATTCGGAAAAGCGCCGCACGACCTGGATGGCGCCCAGCACGAGCAGGCCCGGCGAAAAGACCACGGCCACAAAGGCCAGCACCATGATGACCGGATTGACGAGCAATCCCGCCGTAACGCCGAAGCGTTGCAGGAAACGGCCCGTCCCGAACAACTGGATCAGCAGTGCGACGCTGTTGGTCGCAAGGTCGATCGTCGCATAGGCCTGCGTGCGGGCCTCCCGGTCGGCGAAATTCTTGCTGATGAGGTCGCCGAGCTGGAAATAGAGCACGGTGGAGATGCACGTCATCAACAGCAGGAAGAGGGCGATGAGGAGCAGATAGCGCGACCGGAACAGCAGGACGAACCCATCGAGGGGATTGCCGCCCAGGCTATGGTCCAGAGAGGTTTTCTGCACGGCCACGTCGCTCACCACCAAACGGCGCTTTTCCGCTTCCAGAACCCGCACGATGACCGCGCACAGGGCAAAGCCGCCGGCCGAGGTCAGGAGCAGATTGTCGGTGCCGATCACCGTGACGAACAGGGCGATGAACGCCGGGGCCGCCACCGTGCCCAACGTCCCGCCCGCCGCGATAACGCCAAAGAGCCGCTTGGCCTGCGTGCTGGAGAAGATGTCGGCCATCAGGCTCCAGAACACCGAGATGATAAGCAGGTTGAAGGTGCTGAGCCAGATATAGAAGGCCGCGGCCACCCATCGGTCGTTCGTCACCCGCTGGAACAGGATATAGAATATGACCATGGTGATGGCGATGAAGCCATAGACCCACGGCAGGAAGGTCGCGAGCCGGATGCGGGAGGCAAGGCCGGCATAGACGGGCGCGACGATGAAGCTGAGCAGGAAGGTGCCGGTGAACAGTTCCTGGAGATGATCGACGCCATAGACGGTGCCCATCGTGTCGCGCAGGGGACGCAGCACGAAATAGCTCGCCATCAGCAGGAAGAAATAGCCGAAGGAGAGGAGCACGACCCGGCTTTCGGCAGGGTCGATGCCGAACAGGCGTTTCAGGAGGGTGGGGGCGGCGGCGGGTTCAGGAACGGGCATTGCTGTCTCCGGACAGTAGGCTTTTTGGGGAGGGATCGAGTTATGCGGCAGGCACGGCGTCGCGTGCGCGGGCCCGGGTCCGGGCGAGGGCTTCATAGCGCCGCCCGACGAACAGCGCCGCGAGGCCCCATGCGGCGGACACGGCCACGCCCAGCGTGACGATCGCGAAGAAGCCCATGCCCATCGACCGCAGGCCCGCCTGCAACCACGCGGCGGTCAGGTCGCCAAAGCGATAGACCGACGTGTCGATGACATTTTTGGCCTTATATTTTTCCTGCTGGTCGAGGACGGTGAACAGCACTTCCCGGCTGGGCCGGGCGACCGCATATTGCGAAATCCTTTGCAGGGCGCGGGTGGCCTGCACGACGAAAAGAGTGGGGGCAAAGGCGAGCGCGGTACAGGCGAAGACCATCAGCACCGGACTGAGCGCGAGGCTGGCGGTCACGCCGAACCGTTGCAGGAAACGCCCCAGACCGAAGATCAGGATCGCGGCGGAACAGATGTTCACGAACAGATCCAGATTGGCGAAGGCCACGGTGCGGCCTGACACGGCGGCGATGCTTTTCTCGACGAAATCGGCTTGCAGGAAATAGAGGATGGTGGCGATCCACGTCATGAGGACGAAGAACAACGCCTGCCCCAGCAGGTAGCGCGACCGGAACACCAGCGCGAAGCCATCGAGCGGATTGCCGGGCAGGCTATGGTCCAGTGTGGTCTGTTGCGTGTCGCTGTCCAGCGCGCGCAGGCTCTCCTTCTCCCGCATCAGCCGGTGGAGGAAGGCGATGACGATCATAAAGCCGCCGCACGCCACCAGCAGCAGGCCGTCCACCCCGGCGCTTTCGGCGAAGGCGCTTGTCACCAGCGGACCCAATATGGCGCCCAGACTGCCCCCCGCCGCCACGAAGGCGAACAACCGGGTCGCCTGTGTCGACGAGAATATGTCGGCGGCCAGGGTCCAGAATATGGAGAGCAGGAAGAGGTTGATGACGCTGAACCAGCAATAGTAGCTGGCCGCCACCCATCGGCTGTCCGGCATCCGGTGGAACAGGACATAGAAGAGCAGCAGGTTGACGATCAGCAGCCAGAAAACGCCGGGCAGCAGGCGGGACAGGCGCATATGCGCCACGCACCATGCGAACAGGGGGGCGAGGATCAGCGTCAGGACAAAGGTGATGGTGAAGAGATGCTGCAACTGCGCCACGCCGACCACGGTCGCCATGGTGTCGCGCAGGGGGCGCAGGATATAATAGCTGGCCAGCAGGAAGAAATAGCAGCCGGAGGCCAGGATCGCGGCCTTCAACTCATGCGGCTGCGCCTTGCTCGCCGCGCCGATGAGGCGCAGCACCCTTGTTTCGTTCACCAGCGCCATGTTGCCCCACCGTTATGCCGGCCGTATGGATTAATACCCTAGTTCAATTATAGGCATTATAGATATAGGGCAATTGCTATTATGCGGCTGTTGAATCGCACAGGATGCACGGACCGCCTTGCCGCGCCCGGAAGTCCTTCGGGACGGGGTGCCGCGTGGGCGGCTGATGGACGGCGCATGTCTGTCCGGCAGGCGCGGTAATCGGATAGGCGGGCGTCTCTCAGGGCGACGCATCGGGCGTTGCCGCGCGGACGTACGCCGCTGTCAGAGCGTGACTTTTCCTTGAATCGTCATCGCGAGCACGGCCAAACCAACGCATTGCGCCGCCGCATGGATTGCGTCGCGGCGCCCGCCATGACGAGGCGTGTGAACGTCACGGCATCAGGCTCCTGGGATCGCTCGCACCGGCCACCTTGCGGCCCAAAAAGCGGCGGTGAACCGGATGTCCGATCCACCGCCGCATTTCCCCCCTTACGCTCTCAGGCGCGCCGGCTCAGCCGCCGAAACGATATTTCAGGCGGAAGCCATACATGCGGGGTTCGCCAATGATGTTGGAGATGAAACCCGACGTCTGTCCCTGATCGTTCGCGCTGATATAGTATTTTTGGTTGGTTATGTTGGTCATGAAGAAGCCCGCGTCGAGCGCGCTGCCCGCAATGCCTTCCCAGTTCACGCTGAGGTTGGCGACGCCATAGCCGGGCAGGATGCCACCGTCCGTGACGACGCAGGTCTTGGCGGTTGTCGAACCGTCCATGCCGAAGCGGCCGGGATAGCAGCTGTTCTGCGAGACCAATGTGCTGGACTGATAGACATAGGTGCCGCCGACGCTGATCTTGCCCACCGATTCCGGCAGCGGGAGCGTGTAGCTGCCGCTGATGTTCCACTTGTGCGGCGTGGCGGCGGGGATTGGATCGCCCACGGCTGGCGGACGAATGTCGTTATAGGGCAGGCCGTTGCTGGTGATGAGGCTGCTGGCGTCCTGCACCTCCAGGATACGGGTCTTGATATAGGCGTAGGCGACATTGAGTTGCAGGCCCTGGAAGGGGCTGATGCCCAGCTCCACTTCTGCACCGTAGAGTTCCGACTTGCCCACGTTCAGGATGGCGGTCGTCTGGGTACAGGACTTGGTAGGCTCCAATACGGTCGCGACGCACTGGAGGCCCAACTGGATCTGCTGGTTGCTGAAGTCGTTATAATAGCCGGAGACATTGAAATGGCCGGGGAAAGACCCGCGCCAGCTCGCCTTCGCGCCGACTTCATAGGTGTTGACCTTCTCCTTGCCATAGCTTTGCAGCTTGTCGGCGCCGAACGGGTTCACGCCGCCCTGACGATAGCCGCGCGACCATTTGGCGTAGAGGAGGACGTCCTCCGCCACCTTATAGTCGAGGTCGATGAGCCAGGTCGGGGCTTCGGTCGACACGCTCTGGAACTGCTTGCACATGTCGAAGCGGTTGGCGATCGGCTGGTAGGGGTTGGTCGCCGACCCCTTGATACCGAACGTCGGCAGCGCGGCGCAGGCGGCGGAGAAGCCGGCCGGGACCGGTGAAATGCCGGCCGGGGGGACCGCCTGTGCCGGGGGCAGCGCACCGTTGAGGTTGATGTCCACGACCTGGAAGGCGCTGGACATCTTGTCCCACGTATAGCGCAGGCCGGCGGTGAACTTCAGCTTATCGGTGATGTCATAGCTGGCCTGACCATAAGCCGCGATGCCCCGATATTTGGTGAGCGTCGTGCTGTAGGTCTGGCGGCCCAGTGAGGTCGCGCCGCCATCGTTGGTGACACAGTTGAACGTCGCGATGTTGACGCACGGGGTAAAGGTTGCCGACTGCGTCCCCGACTGGCCGAGAGGCTGGCTGGATTCGAAGTAGAGGCCACCCTGCCAGATGAGGCGGTCGCTGGGACGGCCCTGGAACTGGATTTCCTCGACGAAGGTGCTTTCTGCGTTCGTGTTGCGGCCGTCGATGACATGGGTGCCGGTGAAGTTGCGCACCTGATAGGGGTTGGTTTCCGTACCGGCGGGGACGCCGACCGGCGTGTAGACGCCGAACAGGTCGATGTTGTTCTTGCCCCGGAACTCCGCATAGGAGGCGATGTTCTTGACGGTCAGCGTGTCGCTGGCCTGCCAGGTGGTGGTGTTGATCGCCTGCCATGTCGTGGTCTGCGACAGGGCGTCGTTCATGCTGTTGGACACGGTCCAGAAGTCGCCAAACGCATTCTCACGGTCGATCTGCGCCTGCTGGGCGGTGCCGCCGCGGCTGGTGAAGGCGCGGGTGATCTTGGGCGTGGTGCCCGTGCTCTTGGACTTGGCATAGGTGACGATGGTGTAGTTTTCGAGGTTGGGCGCAAGGTCGGCCACCACGCTGGCGCGCAGGGCGATATAGTCCTGGCTGCCGCCTGCATCCCCTTGCGAGCCGAAGCCTATCCGGCCGGCATTCTTGAGGTAGCCGTCACGGGTGGAGCGATCCACGCCGACGCGGACGCGCAACGTGTCGTTGACGGGCACGTTGACCACGGCCTGTACCCGGCGCAGGTCATAATCGCCGATCGAACCCTCGACATAGCCTTCCAGCTTGCCGGTCGGCTTGCGGGGCACGATCAGCACCGCGCCGCCGGTGGAGTTGCGGCCCTGCAACGTGCCCTGCGGTCCCTTCAGCACCTGAACATTCTGGAGGTCGAAGAGCTGGCCCGGACCGGCGCCGTCGCCGCCCGGAGAGGCGCCGGAACCGCGCGGAGCGACCACATCGGCGAAATAGGTGCCGACGGTCGATGTTGTGCGCTGTTCCTGCGTGAAGCCGCGGATGGTGAAAGTGGTGTTGTCCGCGCCATAACGGGCGTTCAGCGTCAGGCCGGGCGTGTAGGTCGCAAGGTCTTTCGCATTCTGGACGTTGTTGTTGGTCAACTGCTCCTGATTCAGCACGGTGATCGAAATCGGAACGTCCTGAAGGCGTTCCTCGACTCGGCGAGCGGTGACGATGATGTCGCTGGGGTCACTCGACTGGCTCCACGCGGGCGTCGCGACGCCGGTGGCCAGGACCGTAGATGCAACAAGCGCGATTCTACGACGAACAAGACTGTTCATTCTTCTCTCTCCCATGTGTAGCGCAGTCCCTGTTCGAGGACTTGTCGTTAGAGGGCGAAGGTGTTCCGAATTTTGCATATGGGCTTGATGATTTCGGACATGCCGAAAAAACATTCACTACGGTGGCGGATAGGGCACTGTGCGGTGCGCTTCCTTCGGCCCGCCCGTTCCGGCCATTGCCCACCATTGCCGGGCAGGAGTGTTACACAGGCTCGCCGAAAGCGCGCAATATCGCCTCGAAGCGGGCTTTCGTGTCCCCGGCATATTCGGGGTGGGTGATGATATAGGGCTGCCTGTCCTCGATTGCCTTCACGACCATCCGGCCGACCCGCAACGGGTCCATCATCCGGGCGCGGATGGCGTCGGCCTGCGCGGGATTGAGGGCGATGAGGCCATCGGTGGGGGATTCGGACATGCGGCTGCGGGTCAGACCGGGGAAGAGGGTGGAGACGGCCACCCCCAGCGGGGCCAGTTCCTGTCGCACGGCGTCGGACAGGCCCAGCACCGCGAATTTGCTGGCGGAATAGGTGGCGAAGGTGCCGAACGGGTTGAGGCCGTTCATCGACGATGTGTTGACGATATGGCCCGATCGGCGGGCGACCATGCCGGGCGCGATGGCCATGATGCCGTTGTAGACGCCCCTCACATTGATCGCCATCACCCGGTCGAACTCGTCGGACGGCGTATCCAGCAGGGTCTTGAATCCTGACGAGATACCGGCGTTGTTGCATAATATGTCGATGGGGCCATGGCTGTCCTCGACGCGGGTGCGGGCGGCGGCCCAGCTTGCCGGATCACTGACATCGAGGGGGACGAGCGTCACATCGGCACCGGCGGGGAGGCGAGCGGCTTCCTCTTTGGCATGGGCCAGGTCGATGTCGGCCAGCACCAGCCGCGCGCCGCGCTCCGCAAAGGCGGTGGCCATGCCCCCGCCAATGCCGCCCCCGCCGCCGGTGATGAAGACCAGCTTGCCTGTGAAATCTGTCATATCTTCCCCCAACTTTCGGTCTTGTCGCTCCTCCCGGCGGGCGATCACCTGTCCGCGGGTGTCCGGGTGATCCGCATCGACGCGCGCAACGGCGCATGTTGGGCCTCGTCCGGTCCCTGCACCTCGACCGCCAGCGAGACATGGGCGAAGGTGAGGAGCAGCCGCATCAGTCGCTGTTGCGCTTCGTCCAGTGCGGCCAGCGGCGTCTCGTCGAGATGCGCCAGTCCCGCCTCCAGCCGCGGTGCGCAGGCGGCATGGAAGGCGTCACGCTCCGCATCGGGATAGGCCGCGCGCAGATGGGCACGGTCCGCCGCCGTTTCCCCGGCCCAGCGCATGGCGAAAGGCTCCAACGTCGCGAAGCCGGGCGGCAACAACGCGCTCACGCCCGTGCCTCCGCGCCCGACGCCATCTCCGCCTTATAGGCTTCTACGGCAGCATCGACGCTGCGGAACAGATGGCGGCACAATATCTCCTGCGTCTGGAGGTGGATGTGCTGGAGCGCGCCGCTGCTCAGCCCGCGCTGCCCCCGTTCGATGACGCCGCGATCCTCCGAATGAATGTCCCGCGCCGTCGCCATCAGATATTCGCGCGCGAACCGTTCGCTGGCGCTGTCATCCTCCCCGATCCAGTAGAGGCGGATGACCCCGCGCGAGCGGGTGGCGCTGATCGGCATCACCACATGGGAGAAATGCTGGAGCGGCGATCCCAGCAGGAAGAAATTGGGGAAGAGCGCAAAATAATCCTTCGCGTCCTGCGATACCATTATGCCGTGCGCGGCTGCGGCCTCCGCCGCCTTGCCATAGGAGAGCAGCGCAGGAGCGGGCGGTGGAGGCGCCGCGCGATTGGACCAGATGGTCTGGGTGCGATGCGGGCCGTGAAAGCCATAGTGGACCGGATAGCCGAACGGATTGTCCGGTCCCGTAGCCGCCCCGCCCGACCGGGGATGGATGAAGCGCAGATGATAATTTTCCTGGAAATTATCGTAGGTCAGCTTCCAGTTCGCGTCGATTTCATAGACATATTCGCTGAACGTCGTCGCCCGTGCAACGGGCAGCGCCTCCAGCCGATCCGCCAGATCGCCCAGCCAGTCGCGCAGTGGTTCGGGCCGCTCCGCAAAGCTGAGGAAGATCAGGCCGGCGCACACGCCCACCGCGACGGCGGGCAGTGCGCAATCCTTCTTAGCGACATGGAACTGGTCGAAGTCGGGTGCCGACACCAGCGCGCCGTCGGTGGCGAAGGTCCACATATGATAGGGGCAACTGAAGGTGGATTGCCGCCCCGCTTCGGCCATCACCAACTGCGTGCCGCGATGGGTGCAGACATTGTGAAAGGCGCGGATGGCGCCATCCTTGCCCCGCACGATCAGGATGGAGGCGTTGGCGAACTCGATCTCGCGGCGGATGAAGCTGCCCGGATCGGGCAGTTCGCAGACATGGCCGACCTGAATCCAGGATCGCAGGAACACCGCCTTGCGCTCCAGCTCGAAATAGGCGGGATCATAATAGGGGCTGGCGGGGATGGGGTCGGTGCCGAGCCAGGCTACATCGTCCTGCGAGACGGGCTGGAAAGGCGGTGTGTGCGTGTTCATCGGGCCTGCTCCTCCCGGTGCGACCCATGACTGGTCGATCCGGTAAGGTGGCTTGTAGCGGACCTCTGTAATTTTTACAACACATGTGTCGTAATTTTAAAGTACAGTCTTTGAAAGGCGCGTCTCAAACACGAAAGAGGGAGTCGCGTCGGAGCACGCGCTGCTGCTCCTTGCGGAAACGCTCCGTCACTTCCTTCAGCGACAGGTCCGGCCGTACCGTCATGTGATAGACGCGCGGGGCGATGAAGGCGGAGGTCAGCAGGATGGTGCAATAGACTTCTGCGTCGATGGCGTCGTCCTGCGCCGCGTTCAGCGTGGCCGCCGTACCGCGGACCAGCTCGTCCCAGCGCGGATAGCGATCGCGAATGTCGCCGGGCGACACGAAATCCTCGAACCATAATTTGATGAGTTCAGCGTTTTCCAGCACGAAACGGGAGATATAGTCGATCCGCTCCTGCTGGGGTACATCCGGCTCGAACCCTTTGCTGAGCTGTTCGGACGACCATAGCTTGACCGCAACGATCATCGCGTCGCGGTCCTCGAAATGATAATAGAGGGTCGTGCGGTTGATCCCCACCGCGCGGGAAATCGCCGCCATGGAAAGGGCCTCCACGCCCTTTTCGGAGATCAGGCGCACGGCCGCCTCAATGATCGCCTGATGCGTGGTGTCGAACCCCTTGTTGCGGCGGCGTCCGGGAGCCTCGTCCTTGTTCATCACATTCCCCTGGCGGCGATGGTCCCTGTTGCGGATACACAGCAGGGGGCGGGGGGAACAGCCTGTTTCGGGCCGATTCAGCCCTGGACGACGGCGTCAGGCCCGGCAGAATATCGCATCATAGACGACCCGGTTCCGCCCGCCATTCTTGGCCATGTAGAGCATCTGGTCGGCGGCGTTGAGGTTGTTGTCCATTCCCTCTGAGGCTTGCATGATCGCCGCGCCCAGAGAGGCGGTGACGTTCAGCGTGCGATTTTCATAGGGGATGACAAGGTTGGACACGGCGATGCGGATCGCCTCGCAGCGCTCCTGCACCTCGTCGATGGTCAGGTTGGTGAACAGGACCACGAATTCCTCGCCACCGAAACGGGCGGTGATGGCGTTGCCCTGCTGGCAACTGTCCTCCAGCACACCGGCGACCAGCTTGATGACCTTGTCGCCGGTGTCATGGCCGTAATTGTCGTTGACCTTCTTGAAATGGTCGATGTCGAGGATCGCGACCGACCCTTCCTCGCCGTCGCGCGCGCTCAGTTCGTCGAGGATATGATGGGCCTTCTCGAAAAAGGCGCGGCGGTTGTACAGGCCGGTCAGGGGGTCGCGTTCTGCCAGGAAACGCAGATGCTTGATCTGGTCCAGCGTCTCCAGATTGCTCTGGATGCGATATTTCACCTCTTCCGCGATGAAGGGGCGATAGACGAAATCGGATGCGCCCGCCTTCAGGAAGGAGGCGGACAGGAAAGGGTCGGAGGAAGCGGAGATGCCGATCACCCGGATGCGGTCGGGCGCATAGCGGGCGCGGACGGTCTTGGTCAGTTCATGCCCGTCCATGTCCGCCATATGATAGTCGGTGATGACCAGTTCGATGTCCTGATGCGCCGCCAGCATCGCCAGCGCCTCTGCGCCGGAACTGGCCTCGAACGTGCGGTAATTCTGGCGGCGTAGCAGGTCGACCAGCACGGCGCGGCCGCTCGCCATGTCGTCCACCACCAGCACGGAGGGAGAGATCGTCTCCGTATAGCGGATGATGGTCTGGACGATGGCGTCCACCGTCGCGGCGGCGTCCTTCAGAAAATAGTCGATGATGTTGGGTGTGGAGAAACGGTCGCGCGCTCGCCGGTTGAGCGTCGCGGTGAACAGGATGGTGGGGATGTCCCCCTCCGCCAGCAGGTCCACTATCTCGCCATCGGGTGCATCGGGCAAGTTCAGTCCGGTCACGGCCAAGGCGGGCCGCTGCTCGATCAGCGCGGCTTCGGCATCGGCATAGCTTTTGAACCAGCGGACATCGACGTTGGTCTGTTCGCCGATCTTGTGCAGCAACAGCAGGCCCAATGCCGCGGAATCCTCGATCAGGAACACCGTCCGCGAGGGTATGGCATAGCGGCTCGCCTGCGCCTTGCCGTCCGCTGCCCGTACTTTTGACATAGATCCCACTCCATCGGCCCGCGCCCCGTTTCCCCCCGGCACGCCGCCATGGCGTTTACCGGCAAACCGCTGTCATTTGATTACCGAGGGCAGGAGGGCGGCGATTTTGCGACGAAGCGTTTGCGGGGCCGACACCGTCGGCCGACCACCCTAAAGGGCTGCGATCAATCGGCTCCGGCCCGTACGACACAACGGAAACCGATGTGGCTGGTGGAGGAATCGATCGCCTGTGGATGGCGCGCCGCCGGACGATAGCGTTGGCAATAATTAGGCGCGCACAGGTGGGAGCCGCCCTTGAGCACCTTGCGTCCCATGGCCGTGGTGGGGGCTGCGGGGTCGACGCTGTCACGCTGCCGTGCGCCGCGTGGGTTCGCGATAGTGCAGCAACTGCCCTTTGTCTTCCTCTCGACCTTGGGGTGAGCATACCAGTCGCTGGTCCATTCCCAGACATTGCCGATCATGTCGACCAAGCCATAGCCATTGGGCGGATAGATGCCGACCGGCGATGTCCGCTCCCAGCCGTCCGTCAGCAGGTTGGCGAAGGGAAAGGCGCCCTGCCAGGTGTTGGCCAGCATCGCGCCGCCGGGGGCCAGCTCGTCCCCCCAGGCATAGTCCGCGCCGTCCAGCCCGCCACGCGCGGCAAATTCCCATTCCGCTTCCGTCGGCAGGCGCTTGCCCACCCAGCGGGCATAGGCGGCGGCATCCTCATAGGCGACATGGACGACCGGATGGTCCCATATCTCTTCTAGGCCGCTGTCCGGTCCGAGCGGATGCGCCCAGTCGGCGCCCAGCCGGAAATCCCACCATTGCGACGGATCGGTCAGGTCGACCGGCCCCGCCGTCTGCTGGAACAGCAGCGACCCTGCATGGGCCATTTCTGGCAACAGGCCGGGGTAATCTGCCGGGTCGGGGGCGATCTCCGCCAGGGTGCGATGCCCGGTCGCCGCGACAAAGGTGGCGAATTGCCGGTTGGTGACGGGGGAGACATCCATCCAGAACGCATCGACCCGTACCCGCCGAACCGGTGCTTCCTCGGCGTAGAAGCGGTCCGACCCCATGGAGAACATGCCCCCCGGCACAGAGACCATGCCGTCGAGCAATCCGTTCCTACCCGCCGTCATTGCGTCATTCTCCCGGCCCTTGTTCTGTCCTTTTGCCCGATGGAGGAGCGGGACCCCTCTGACAAGCGCAAGCATGTACGAACGAAAGATGAGGCAGGGTTGATAAAATTCACAAAATGAACTATAAAGACTTATCAAGTGTCGCGATGCCATTGTCTGTCAAAGACATGGCGCGACGACTCGCTTGCCCCCGATCCATCGCGGGGCGTCATGCAGAAAGGTATGGTCGAGGGTGTTCGAGGGATTGATGAGTGGCGAGCATATGCTCAGGCTCTGGCTCATACTGTTCGTCGCGATCGGCATCGTGGCTGGCGTGGTCAGCGGCTATTTCAAGGCGCGCAAGATCCAGCCCAAGGGCTTCAAATGGAAAATCTTGCGTAACGAGGCGATTATTGCGGTCGTCACGCTGACCGTTTCGGGCACCATGATCGGCGCCGCCACCAAATGGCTGTGGGCGCATGGCGTCATCAGCAGCATCGCGACACCGGCGGCATGGTGGCAGATCGGTCTGGAATATGTCCTCTATTTCTTCCTGTTCGACACCTATTTCTATTGGCTGCACCGCTGGATGCACAAGGAGCCGGTGTATAGCTGGGTGCATAAGCTGCACCACAAGTCCACGTCGCCCAACGTCCTGACGACGCTGTCGGTGAATCCGCTGGAATCGGTCATCAATGGCGGTTTCGTGCCATTGTTCCTGAGCGTTTTCACCATCCATGATGCGACGATGGCACTGATCCTGCCGACCAACATCATCATGGGCGTGTACGTTCATTCCGGCTATGAGTTCATGCCGCGCTGGTGGAACAAGAGCTGGGCGACGAAGTGGTTCATCACCGCGACTTTCCATGACCAGCATCATCGCTATTTCACCGGCAATTTCGGTGGCTACACGACGATCTGGGACCGGCTGTGCGGTACGATGCGGCCCAAGTTCGAAAGCGATTTCGACAAGGTCAAGCAGCGTTCGGCGGCAAAGGCGGTGGTCATCGATCCCGTGCCGGTCAGCGACACTGTTTCCTGATCGGGCAAGGAGGGGAGGGCCGAGTGCTCTCCCCCTGTCAGTCTGGCCGGACTGGGGCACTCAGTTGCCCTCGGCAAAATCCCTGAGCATCCGGGCGGTCGCCATCACCTGCTCTGCGCTATAGCCGGACAGCCGCTGCTCCAGCAAAGACGTCAGGTCTCGCGACAGGCGCTCGCGCAACGCCTGACCGGTCGGGGTAAGCGACAATTCGATACGGCGCCCGTCCTGGGCGCTTTTTTCGTAGAGGATCAGATTGGCGGCCTGAAGCTGCGCCAGTTCTGCGGTGACGAGGCTGCGCCCGATGGAGAAGGCGCGGGCCAGTTCATGCGGGGAAATGGGGCGGCGTCCGATCAGGCCCACCATCCACGGGCCGCGCGGACCAATCTCGTACTCGCGCGAGAGGATGCGGGTCACATGGCCAAACCGATCCCGCGCCGCGGCAAGGGCGCCGAAGAAAAACCCTGCCTCTTCCGTGCTGTAAAGCAGCTCGTCCCGCTTGTCCTCGGTGAAGGCCCCACGAGAGGGCATAGGCATCATCCCTGAATAACTGACCTTGCCGCGCCGACGGCAACCGGCCTCTGGCACGCCGATGCGGGCGGTGGCGTGGCGCATCCATGGCGCTATCAGATTCGATCCGTTCAGGCGAGGCAGAAGCGCGGTGTCAGCGCGCGTGGGGAGAGAGGCGGAAAGGGCATCATGATCCCACTGCCTCGGTTTCGCCAGACGGTTGCTGGCGCTTCGATCTGGCTATGCGTCTGCGGACGCGATGGTCGTTCGTGACTGGTATAGTTGCTCCAGCACCATGGCGGCGGCCCCGCGCGAATAATTTTGCTCGTCGAGGTGCCGGAATGTCACCCGTGCCAGATTGCGCAGCGGTTCGAGAGTGTTGTGGTGCAGGGCATCGAAGAAATCGTCGGAGATGAGGTCGACCAGTTCCGGCTCGCTCGACAACACGATGATGCGTTCCGGGTCCTGCATGTTGATATGGTTGGCGATGGCGATGCCCAGATATTTACCGCAGCGGTGGAAGATGTCCTGCAGGCTGTTATGCCCCGCCTTCGTCAGGGCGATGACGTCCGGCAGCAGACTTCGCATACCCATATGGCCGGGCACCGCCTGTCCCGTCAGGTCGCAATATTGCGTGACCAGGGCGCTCAGCGAGCTATAGGTCTGGAGGCAGCCGAAGCCGCCGCAATGGCACTGCCTGCCGTCTTCGGGGACGATCTTGGTGTGGCCCAGTTCCGCCTCGATCCCATGGCTGCCCACGACAAGTTGCCCATTCTGGTAGCGCGCCCCGCCCAGACCGAGTTCGATCAGGATCAGCGTGAAATCATCGACGGGTGGACTTGCGCCGAACCAATGCTCGGCCCGCGCCAGCAGGTTCATATTATTGTCGATCCTGACCGGGATGCCGAGCAGGGCCTGCAGCGTCGCCGCGAAATCATACCGGCCGCCGGAGAAGGTCGCCATATATTCCACGACGCCGGTCCGGTTGTCGACCATGGCGGGCAGGCCGATGCCGACTTGCGCGATGGCATGGATGTCCAACGGGCTGGCCGCGATGACCTCCGCCAGAACCGTGGCGAATTGCGCGGCGAGGACGGCCAGGCTCCGGGTGTCGGTCAGGGGCCGGGTCTGGGAAAAAATAGCTCGCCCGGTCAGGTCGAGTATCTCCACCAGAAAATCGCCGGTGGAGGGGAGGGTCGCGGCGGCGACATAGGCGCCCGCAGGATTGAGGCGCAGATTGACCCTTGGCCGCCCCCGGTTGGGAGAGGGCACTTTTTCCTCCAGCACCAGGCCGCGCGCCGCCAGATCGCGAACGATGGGGGTGATCGCCCCGCCGGTCAGCCCCGACAACTGCGCCAGCTCCGTCCGGGAGACAGGCTCTGCCGCACGCAGATTCTTGAGGACCGTCAGGCGATGATACTCGGAATCCGATAGGCGCATGCGCCTTATTCCCAGACTTTCCGGACACCGGCAAGCGGCAATCCATTCTATAATTTTAGTACCTAAATTTATTTTGACAGCCCGGATTTCGGAATGTACGCAGACAAAATACCAAAAAATGGAGGGGACTGATGGCATCCAATATTCGTATTTCCGCGCGTGCTTTTGCCTGGGGGGCGGCTGCACTGGCATTGTGCCCGGCGAGCGTTTTCGCACAGGGCACGGCGGAGCAATCCACCAACGATAGCGTTTCGGATCGCGAAATCGTCGTAACGGGCACGCTGCTGCGCGGTAGTGCGCCGGTCGGTTCGCCGATCATCAATCTGGGCGAGCAGAAGCTGAAGGAGACCGGCTCCGTCACGTCGAACGACCTGCTGGCGACCATTCCGCAGGTCACGAACTTCTTCAACAACGTGCCGAGCGCGACATTGTCGCGGGCCGTGAACCAGTTGCAGATCGCGCGTCCCGAATTGCGCAACTTGCTGTCGCCTTCCGCCGCCAGTTCGGCGACTCTGGTGCTGGTCGATGGCCATCGGGTCGCTGGCATCGGCGTTAACCAGTCGTCCATCGATCCCGACCTGATCCCCACCGGCGCCATTGAGCGCGTGGAAGTGGTGACGGACGGCGGATCGGCCACTTATGGCGCGGATGCCGTGGGCGGCGTCATCAACTTCATCACCCGCAAGCGGTTCGATGGTGTGAAGGTCGACGGGCGTTATGGTTTTGCGGATGACTATTACACGGTCGACGCCAATCTGACGGCGGGCAAGGATTGGGGATCGGGTTCGCTCTATGCGTCCTACACTTTCTCCAAGAACGACATGATCTTCGGTCGCGACCGCAATTTCATCAATGGCCGGGACTATGCCACGGCGAACCCGACGCTGAAGGGCCGTCAGTGCAGCGCGCCCAATGTCACGATCGGTGGCGTCAATTATGGCTATCCCAGCAGCACCTCCGGATCGATCAACTATTGCGATCCCACCGATAACAAGTCCGTCATTCCGGCGGCAGAGCGGCATGGCGTCATCGTTGGCCTGTATCAGGAACTCAGCGACAAGGTGACGATCAACGTTCGCGGTTTCTACAGCGACCGCAAGACGCGCGGCACGGACGAACTGGTCGGCAATTTCACGGTCACGACCGCCAACCCCTATATGTTCGTGCCCGCCAACACGGTCCGGCCCGCGTCGGAGACGGTCAACCTGAGCTTTGCGCCGTTGCTGGGCGTGGATAGCGCGCCCTTTGGTACGGACGCGCAGGAATGGGGCGTCAACAGCGAGCTGAAGGTCGCGCTCGACGATAATTGGCAGGTGCGCACGTTGCTCAACTACAGCCGCAGCAACAGCACCTATTTCCTGAACGGTATCGACACCACCGCGCTGAACGCGGCGGGGGCGGACTCCAATCCGGCCACGGCGATCAACCCGTTCAACCTGGCGCAGACCAATCCCGCGACCATCGCGGCCATCCGCAACCGCGCCATTCAGGGACAGGCGCGGGACGAGGTGCTGAACGCACGCGCCATCGTGGACGGCAGTCTGTTCTCGCTGCCGGGCGGCGATGTGAAGGTCGCGGTCGGTTACGAGTTCATCCGCGACAATTTCCAGCAGCGGTTCACGTCCGGCGCGCCGATTGGCGCGCTGGCGAGCATGCCCTATTCCAAATATGGCCGCTCGCTGAACGCGGTGTTCGGCGAGGTGCAGGTGCCGGTGTTCGGTGCAGGCAACGCCATGCCGGGCATCCAGTCGCTGATCCTGTCCGCGTCCGGTCGCTATGATTATTACAGCGACTTTGGCGGCACCTTCAATCCCAAGCTGGGCCTGACCTACAAGCCCGTGTCCTGGATCTCCCTGCGCGGCAACTGGGGCACGTCCTTCAACGCACCCTCGCCGCTGGACCAGTTGGGATCTCAGCGTAACTCGATCGGTGGTTTCCCGTTCCTGCCGTTCATTCGTCCAGGCGACAATATCGGTTTCTTTGGCGGTTACACCATTGGCCTTCAGGGATCGAATCCAGGCCTGAAGCCGCAGACTGCGGACACATGGTCCATCGGCGCGGACATCAGCCCGCCCTTCATCCCCGGTCTGCGCGCCAGCCTCACTTACTATAATGTGAAGTTCAAGGATCTGCTCAGCACGCCGACGCCGGATGCGGGCATTTTCGCCAACTTTCCGGGCAATGCAACGACGGCTCTGGGTGGCTTGTCCGCCGATGTGGTGCGCGCCTTTGCAGCGCAGGATCCCGGCGGCCTTGCCGTCGTGAACCCGCTGATCGCGTCGAACCAGCTCATCTATGCGCTGATCGACTTCCGTGTGGGCAATTACGGCATCCTCAACACCAGCGGCCTCGATTTCGATGTCAATTACCGGCATGAAACGGGCTTTGGTGCTATTGATGGCGGTGTCGCGGGGAACTATCAGCTGACCCGCAAGACGCAGACATCGCCGGGTGCGCCGGTCCGGGATCAGCTGGTCGCCATCACGTCGACCCAGCAGAATGCCACGCCGCGCCTCCAGTTGCAGGCGAATATCGGGGCCACGGTCGGCAACCTGCGCGCGCAGGCCACGCTGAACCATAGCAGTGGTTTTGCCGTCGCCCGCATCGCCGGCATCCGCCCGCAAGACCGGGTGGGCGCGTATGACACGGTGAACCTGTTCTTCAAATATGATGTGCCGGGGTCGAGCAAGCTGCTCCAGGATCTCAGCTTTACCCTGAACGTGAACAATGTGTTCGACACGGACCCGCCGGTCTATCTGTCCACGCCGGACAGCGGTTACGCCAACGGCTTTACGTTGGGCCGACTGGTCATGGTCGGCGTGTCCAAGAAGTTCTGATACCGCCCGGTATCAGTATAAAGGCCCGGCCGGTTCACCCTCCCACCGGCCGGGCCTTCCTTATTCGAAGCGAGTATCACCATGCCTGATGTAAAGCCGACCGCCCGTGCTGCCCGTTTCCTGTCCCCGTCACTGGTGCTGGCGCTGGCCGGGACGCTGCTGGCGTCTGCCAGTCACTCGGCGGGTCCGGTGGAGAACAAGGCGTCGACGTCCGACACGGCTTCCCCGGCAGTCGATCCGCTGTTCGCCCAACCCTATATCGACAAGGACGAGTGGCGCGATGCGCCCGTCCGGCACCGCTATGTGCATGGTGGCTTCAAGGGCACGGAGACCCGGTTTTCCTTCTACTTCCCGGAGAAGGCCCAATATCAGGGGCGTTTCTTCCAGCATTTCACGCCTGCGCCCGATAACGAAAATCTCGCCCAGCGCGGATTGAAGGGGGAAGAGGACAAGCTCGGCTTTGCCCTGTCCAGCGGCGGCTACTTCGTGGAGACCAACGGCGGCGGTTCCGCCGTGGCAGGCTTCGGGTCCAAGGATCCCACCGTGGGCGCCTATCGCGCCAATGCGGCGGCGGCCCGCTATTCGCGTGTCGTCGCGCTCCAGATGTATGGCGGCAAGCGCCCCTATGGCTATGCCTATGGCGGCAGCGGCGGTGCCTATCGCACGGTTGGTTCGTTCGAGAATACGCGTGGCGTCTGGGACGGGGTGGTGCCCTATGTGCTGGGGTCCAGCATGGCGATCCCTAACAGTTTCAGTGTCCGCATGCATGCGATGCGCCTGCTCGACGGCAAGTTCCCGCAGATTCTCGACGCGGTGGAACCGGGCGGCAGCGGCAATCCCACGGCAGGGCTGAACGCCGAACAGGCATCGGCCTATCGCGAAGTGACCAGCATGGGCTTTCCGCCGCAAAGCTGGTTCGGCTGGAAGACGATGGGCATCCATGGCTTTGCGGCCCTCTATGGCGGGGTGGTGATGGCCGATCCCGGCTATTTCACCGATTTCTGGACCAAGCCGGGCTATTATGGCTTCGACCATCCCGAAAGTTTCGTCGGTGCGCGGCTCCAGCATAAGGCGACGGTGGCGGAGGCCTTGTCGCCTTCCGATGCCGTGCGCCTCAAGCTCCAGACCGGGGTGATCGCGGGCAAGGTCGCGGGCAATGTCGATGACAGTTTCGCTGCGGCGGACGGACGGCAGGTGAAGAATGTCGTCGGGGTGCGGCTGGGCACGACCCCGCCCAAGGTGGAGTTCCTGGGCGGCGACCTGATCGTCCTGTCGGGCGCGGCGAAGGGCGCGAAGCTGACCATCAGCCGGATCGTCGGCGATATTGCGGTGTTCGGCATCGTCGATCCCGCCGTGGCGGCCAAGCTGGCACCGGGCGATGAGGTGCAGGTCGACAACAGCAATTTCCTCGCCGCGCAAACCTATCACCGGCATCAGGTGCCGGGGCCGGAGTTCGCGGTCTGGAACCAGTTCCGGGGCAAGGACGGCAAGCCGCTCTATCCGCAGCGCCCCATGTTGCTCGGCCCGATATTTACGCAGGCGACGGCGGGTTCGGTGCCCAGCGGCAATTTCGAGGGCAAGATGATCCTGGTGGAATCGCTTTGGGACCGTGAAGCCTACCCCTGGTCGGCGGACTGGTATCGCGGACGGGTGCAGGCGAAGTTCGGCAAGGCGACCGACGATCATTTCCGGGTCTGGTTTGCGGACCATGCACTCCATGGTGATTCCACGAAGCAGGAGGATGCGACCCGCACGGTCAGCTATCTCGGCGTCCTCCATCAGGCGCTGCGCGATGTGGCGCTGTGGGTGGAGAAGGGGATCGCCCCCGCCGCCAGCACATCCTATCGTGTCGAGGACGGGCAGGTCATCGTCGCCCCGACGGCCCCCGCGCGCGGGGGCATCCAGCCGGTCGTAACGCTCAAGGCGAATGGCGGTGAACGCGCCGATGTGAAGGTGGGCGACGTGGTGCGCTTTACGGGCACGGTCGCCGTGCCGCCCGGCGCGGGGTCGGTGATCGCCGCCGAATGGGACTTTGACGGGGCAGGCGCTTTCCCGACCAGTTCCACGGTGGCCAAGGGTGCGAAGAGCGTCGCAGTGTCCACCACCTATCGCTTCACCAAACCCGGAACCTATTTCCCCGCGCTGCGCGGTATTTCGCAGCGGGACGGGGATCGCCGGACGCCCTATGCGCGTATCCAGAACCTTGGCCGGGTGCGCGTGGTGGTGCGGTAAGACGATGTACATGAGGGGCGGCATCCCTGCCGCCTGATTGGTCTCGACCGCTATGGCGGGCAACGGCGCATCGGCCGTTGCCCGCTTTTCTTATCGCGTTGTGGCGAGTGTGGCGGTTTCCGCCGCGCAGTCGCGGCCCGGTTTAGCGCCCGATGCCAATATCCTGTCGGCCTCCGCGCGGGCCGCCGCGACATCCTTCTGGAACGCCGGTTCGGCATGTAGCCGCGCCAGCGTGGCGGAGGCCATGATACGCCCTTCCTCGATATCGCTCAGCCAGTGGACGTTGCACAGGCGGCGGCTGTCGCCAAAGGCCTTGCCGCGTGCGACGAGCGCCGTGGCACGCGACGGCACGACCTCCGCCAGGATCAACCCCTCGCCATAGCCCAATGCGCTGTGCCCGGAGGGATAGGAGCCATCCCGGCGCAACAGCGGCTCCATGTCCGGTGTGCAACTGGGCTTGCCATTGACCATGAAGGGACGGGGGCGCTGATATTTGCGCTTGGCGGCGAAGGTGGAGATGGCGATGTCCGCCGCCGCCCGGCGTAGCAGGGCAGAGATGGCGGGCGTTGCCTGTGCGCCAAGGTCGAAACCGGCTGCGCAGGAAAAAGCCCCGATCGCATCGGGCGCCATCAGTTCCGCATCGGCCACGGCCAGTTTCCAGCGAGCGCTGCCCTGCTGCGCCACGGCCGCGGCGGCGGCTTCGTCATCGCGGGCTTGCGCCAGAGAAGCCGTGGCGGGTGGGGGAGGGAGGATCGTGGCGCTATCCGGCAGGGCGGCCTGCGGCAGATAGCCGCTCATCGCCATATGGCGGGACGGGGTGGTGGGGGTGATGCCAGGTGCGACCACAGATGTTGGCTGTGCCGCCTGCGATGAGCTTGCCGGTGGTGGGGCCGATGTCTGCACCTGCCCGTGCAGGGGCGCAAAGGGCAGCGTTGCCACCAGTGCGAGAGCCGTCAGTCGAGGGGTGTGGGTCATCTCTTCTCCTCCTGTTTGCCAAGGGACGGCGGATGACGCCGACGATCCCGATCGCCTGTGGTTCAGGCGTTTTTCTTCCATGGCAGGAAGGCCTTAGCGTGCCCAATGGGTTGCTGCATGCCTTTTCGGAGCAAGTGAGAGAGGTGTCTTGCCCTTGCCTATGCTCCTCGCAGTTTACAGGATCAGTGTTGCTCTGTGGGGGCAGGATTGTTGCCCCGTGAGGCTATCGCCGTAACAGCGTGGGCAACAGGTTCGCAAAGCGTCGGCGGAGCGAGAGGCGGACGGCATAGCCATGCCGATCGGTGGGCGAGGGTGTCGAAACCATGGGCGGGGGCGGCGCGGCATGGGAAAGCGGATCCGGCATCCAGGCTTCCTCCTCCGCGCGCTGATCGGCCTCCAGATGTCGTGCGAAATCCTGCGGCAGTGTGGCGGTGTAGCTGCGCGCCACGGCGCAGACATGCGCGGCATCGTGGCTGACATGCATCAGGCCGCCGCTCCACAGGCTGGGATCGTCGGAACCCTCGCCCAGATACGCCATGAAATAGCATTTGCTATAGCCGTTCCAGCCAAGTTTCACGACCATGTGCGGTGGCAGGCCCGTACGGGCGGGAAAGATATGTTCGCTCACCTCGCTTTACCGCCGTGCCTGCGGGAGGAGGGATGCGGGTCCGTGGTTGACCATGGAAGATCGCGCCCTTTGTCCGATAATATCCGTTGATCTGAAATGCGCCGTTCGACGGCTTTTGTTCTGCCCTGTCCACGTCATTGCGCCGTCGACTTCTCCTGCCCGCCGATGATGGTCGTGCGGATGACCCGGATGGCGTGATGCCCGACAGGCCGTCTCATATCGAGGCAGTTCCGGCGCGGAACTGCCTCGAATGGGTGCGATCCGAAGGGCAAGGGCGTCCCATGCCGGTACGCTTGCCATCCGAATGGCGGAAATGACGCATTCTCCTGCACATGGCCCCCGCGCCACGGCCTGTTGCACCATCCATCGCCTGTGCCCATGATAGGGCAGGAGTGCCGAACCGGCTTGTAAAAGTTTGTAAAATCGGACGGGTGACGATGACGGAAAGGGAAATACCACCTACGCGACAGGGAAGCGGCTAAGGTCAGGCAATGCATATCGCGGTAATCGACGACGACGAAGACATGCTGAAGTTCGTGGAGGATGTTCTGTCCCGCGACGGGCATCGCTGTCTCCTCTACAGAAATGGTCGCAGTTTTCTTGCCGCGCTGCAACGCGAGACGTTCGACTTGTTCATCGTCGACTGGACCATGCCTGAAATGAGCGGGATGGAGGTCATCCAGTGGGTGAAGACGCGGCTGCCGCAATGTCCCCCGGTCATGATGCTGACCAATCGTTCGCAGAATGAGGAGATTGCCGGCGCGCTGAACGCGGGCGCCGATGATTTCGTGGTAAAGCCGGAATCCGCCATCGTCCTGTCCGCGCGGGTCAACGCGCTGCTGCGTCGGCACGGCATGGGTGCGGGCGGAGACGAGGCGCCGATCCATTTCGGCGGCTACAGCTTCGACCGCCGCCGCGACGTGGTGACGCTGGCGGGGGAGGAGATACAGTTGACCTCCAAGGAGTTCGGGCTGGCCTTCCTGTTCTTCTCCAATCTCGACCGGCCGCTGTCCCGGCCTTATATCATGGAGACGGTGTGGCTGAGCGTCGCCAGCCTGTCGACACGGACGCTGGACATGCATGTCTCGCGTATTCGTGCCAAGCTGGCGCTGCGACCGGAAAACGGGTTTTCCCTGCGAACCATCTTCGGATATGGGTATCGCCTGGAACCCTATTATGACCAAGGCTGACGGATCATTCTGGACATATGGTCCGTCGTACGGTCGGTTGCTGGTCGGGCTGTCGCTGGCTGTTGCCGCGCCGGTCGCACGGGCGCAGCCTGTTGCCGTCCCACTTGCCAGACAGGTAGAGGTCGCCGCTGACGGCACCATCGACTATCAGGTGCGCAAGGGTGAGCATCTCTATGGTCTCGCCCGTCTTTATTTCACGCGGCAGGGCGATTTCGCCCTCGTGCAGCGGCTCAACCGCATCGCCGATCCCTATCGAATCCCGACCGGCACCCGATTGCGCATCCCTGTCCGTCTGCTGCGCGCCGAACCGCTGGACGCGAAGGTGCAGGCGTTTCGCGGACAGGTCGGCATCCGTGCGGGCGCGGGCAGTGCGGCAGGAACGCCGACGGTCGGCATGGCGGTGCGACCCGGCGCGATTATCGAGACGGGGCCGGATGGCTTTGTCGGCCTGACGCTGTCCAATGGGTCGCAACTTTCCATACCGACGCGCAGCCGTGTGCGCCTGCTCGCAATGCGGCGTATCCTGCTGACCGGCGGCGTCGATTTCGACATTGCCGTGGATGAGGGCAAGTTCGAGACGCAGGCGACTCCGCTCGTCCCCGGCAGCGGCCAGTTCCGGCTGCGCACGCCGCGCGCGGTCTCCGCCATTCGCGGCACGGTGCTGCGCGTGGGATATGGTGCGGACGCGGGCCAGTCGCTGACCGAGGTGCTGGATGGCAGCGTTGCCGTGCAGGGTGCGGGATCGGGCAAGCCTGCGCTGGTGCCCAAGGGGCAGGGCGCCGTGGTTGCCGCCAGCGGTGCGGTTCGGACGGAGGCGCTGCTGCCCGCGCCCGACCTGGCCGATCCGGCGCAGGTGCTGATCGATCCGGTGGCGGCTTTCACCGTGCGTCCGTTGCCGGGTGCGCGCGCCTATCATGTGCAGGTCGCGGCGGACGCGGGCTTTGGCGATGTTGTGGCGGAGGCGACGGCAGAAGGGACTGTGGTCGCGCTGCCCGCGCTGGGCAATGGTCGCTGGTTCGCGCGTGTTTCGGCCATCGCGGCCAGTGGGCTGGAGGGGGAATCGCAGGTCTATTCGATCCGCCGCGTGCTGACTGGCCTGAATGCAGCGGCTGAACAGGAGGCGGACCGGCTGAAGTTCAAATGGGCGGGCGCGGGGGAGGGACGGCGCGTCTATCATTTCCAGATGGCGCGGGGTGATGCAAAGGCGCGGCCGATGGTGGACGAGCCGGGCCTGACCGCGCAGGAGCTCACCCTCTCCGGCATGGCCGATGGCGTCTACGTCTGGCGAGTCGGTGTGCGCCAATATGCGGATGGCGAAATGGTGGAAAACTGGCTGCCCTTCCAGAAACTGACCGTGGCGGGGACAGGCCGCTGATCCATGCTGTATAGGCGGCTGGTGACAGAGTGGGCGCTGGTGTCGCTCTGCGCCACGCTGATCGTACTGGGCGCGAGCCGGGGCGGGTGGATGGAACGGGTCGATACCATCCTGCTCGACGCCGTCATCGCCCTGTCACCGCCACCGGTGGACGAGCGCATCCTGCTGGTCGAGATCGACGACGCCAGTCTGGCCCGCGTGGGGCGTTGGCCCTGGCCACGGGCGCGCCATGCGGCGGCTCTGGATATACTGGCCCGCGCCCGACCACTGGCGATCGGCTATGACGTGCTGTTCCTGGAAGGCACGGCGGAGGATGCGGTGCTGGGCGCGGCCATTAGCCGTGCCACGCCCGTCGTGCTGCCGATGCTGCCGCCGCTTCTATCCACTGGGCAGGAGCCGCCGGGCGAGGGCCTGCCGCCGCCGGTCATCATGCGGGCCGCCGCTGCACTGGGGTCGGTCGATGTGGATGCGGACGGCGATGGTGTCGTACGCAGCTATCAGCCCGGTCATGGCGGTTCGATCCCGCTGATGGTGGAGCGGATTGCGGCGCTGGTCACGACGGTCTCCACACCGACCGCGCGTGATGGCGAGCGGTTGCTGATCCCGTTCGAGCCGCCCGGCAGTTTCCGGCGCATCGCCTTTGCCGACCTGTTGTCCGGCAGCGTGCCGAGCGCCTTCCTGCGCGGGCGGATCGTCATGGTGGGTGGCACGGCGGCGGGGTTCGGGGATCGCTTCCTCGTCCCGTCCTCGGCCGGGACATTGATGTCGGGCGTGGAGTTGCAGGCGAATATCCTGAACGGGCTGGTGCAGCATCATTTCTATCGCCGTATGCCGGACCCGTGGCAGACGGTTCTGGCGCTGCTGCCGGTCTGGCTGCTGCTGCTGGCCTTCCTGCGCTTTGGACCGTCCACCAACCTGAAATTGTCGCTGGTTGCGCTGGGCGGCACGGCGGCGCTGGCGCTGGGCGGGGTGCTGGTCAGCGGATGGTGGTTCGCGCCGGGGGCGACATTGCTGGGACTGGTACTGGTCTATTCGCTGTGGGGTTGGCGGCGGCTGGCGGCGGTCAGCGATTTCTTGGCGGCGGAGGCGCGGGCGTTGCAGGCGGAACCGGACATCATGCCTGCCACCGTTCCTGCCGACGCGCGTGGCGACCTGGTGAATATGGAGAGCGGCCGCCTGCATGACGTCATCGGCCAGATGCGCGCTCTGCGCCACTATATCGCGGATATATTGGCCCGCCTGCCCGATGCCGTCTGCGTGGTGGATGATGACGGGCGGGTGGTAATGGGCAATATCGCAGCGGATGCCCTGTTCGATGGGCCGGTGCGAGGCCGGATGATGGCGGATATACTGGTTGGGCGGGGCATGGGTGCGCCGGAACCGGGAGCGGAGATCGGTCTGGATGACGGACGGACACTGGTGATGATGCGCGCGCCCATTGGGGGGGCGGGCACGATCCAGCGGTTCGTTGACATCTCCGAGCTGAAACGCGCCGGGGAAGCGCGCGAGCAGGCGCTGCAATTCCTCAGCCATGACATGCGTGCGCCCCATGCCGCGATCATTGCCCTGCTGGAAGGTGGCGGCGCAGGGCCGGATGCGCTGCGGGGTCATGCGGAACGGGGGCTGAAACTGGCTGACGATTTCGTGCAACTCGCGCGGGTGCAGCAGGCTGTGGTGCAGCGGGAGCCTGTCGACCTCGCCGATGTGGGGGTGGAGGCCATCGACCGCATCTGGCCGCTGGCCAAGCGGCGCGGCGTCACCATCGCGGAGGAGGGGCTGGACGCCGACCTGTGGGTGATGGGCGACCGGGGGCTGCTGGTACGGGCGGTGGTCAACCTGCTCGACAATGGCGTGAAGTTCGCGCCGGAGGGCGGCTGTGTCGCCTGCGCGCTGGGAGAGGAGGAGGGTCGGTTGCGTCTGTCGGTCAGCGGTCCTGGCCCCGCCATGCCGCCAGAGCGAGCGGCTGATCCCTTTGTCGCCTTCGCGCCGGGGCAAGCGACCGGCGACCGGGACAGTGGTGGTCTGGGCCTCGCCTTCGTGCGGATTGCGCTGGAACGGCAGAGGGGCACGGTGGACTATGCGGCGCTGCCCGGTGGGGTCCATCGGTTCAGCATCCTTCTATCTCGCGCGTTTTTCGACGAGGAGGGGGAGTGAAACCCTTGCGGTGCGCCATTCAGGCTAGTCACGCACCTCGCCAGAACTGGACGAACGAAACTCCCGGTTCGATTTGGCCCTTCAGTACAGGTTCCCAATAGGGCTTCGCTCTTCAATCCCGCGTCCAGCGCAGAGTCGATCCGCTGGTGCCCGGCCGGGTGAGCATCGCTACCGACTGGCGCGCCAGCACGGGCAGGACGGATGTAAGGTCGGCGGCGCAATGGCTCTCTTCGGCCCAGCCGCGGGCGACGATCTCTCCGCTGTGCCGATCGGTGACGGCCAGCGTGAGGCGATAGCCGCTGTTCCGGCAGTTTTGCAGCAGGCGTTGCCGACGCGGAGAGGCTAGTGCGGTGCCGCCCGCGCCCAGAACGCCCACCCTGTCCGGCCGGGAACTGAGGCCGATGTGCAGTTCGTTCGCGCTCTGATCGTCAATGCCGATGCCGCTGGCGCGCAGGGCCTCCGTCACCGCGCGGCGGGCTTCGTCGTCGGTGGTGGAGGCCAAGGCCAGGGTGCTGAGCGGCGCGGCGTCCAGCGGCAGGTAGCGGAGCGTCGGGGATTGTGCCGGCGGGCCGGGTGTCGGCAGGCTGCCATAGCGGGTGCGCACAGGCCCGGCGCAGGCGCTCGCAAGGCAACAGGCGGTGAGAAGCATCGCGCGCGCTGTCATTCGGGTCCATTCCATGCGGTTCATGGCGCCGCTTTTAGCAGGGTGGCAGGGAGAGCGCGATGGGCTTGTTCGGGCGAGGGAGGGGGCTTCGGGCAAGTTTGGGGCGGATTGTTTCGAGAATGTTCGGCCGCCTTATCCCTTCAGAATTCTATCCCGGCTTGCGCCTTGATCCCCGACCGAAAGCCATGCTTGACCAGCGTCATTTCCGTCACGATGTCGGCGGCGTCGATCAGTTCCTGCGGCGCGTTGCGGCCGGTGACGACGACATGCTTCATCGGCGGACGGGCGTTCAGGACCGCCAGCACCTCCTCCAGCGGCAGATAGTTGTAGCGCAGGACGATGGTCAGTTCATCGGCCACCACCATGTCATAGGCGGGGTCGGCAATCATGCGGACGACCTCCATCCAGCCGAGCCGGGCGGCGGCGATGTCGCGGTCGCGGTCCTGTGTCTTCCATGTCGACCCCTCGCCCATCGCCTTGAATTCGACCTGGCCGGGGAAATGGTCGAGCGCGGCCTTTTCGCCCGTTCGGCCTTCGCTTTTCACAAATTGCACGACGCCGACGCGCTGGCCATGTCCGACACCGCGCAGCACCATGCCCAGCGCGGCAGTGGTCTTGCCCTTACCCCTGCCGGTGTGGACGATCAGAAGCCCCTTCTCGATCGTCTTGGTGGTCGCGATTTTTTGCTGGGCCGCCTCCTTCTTGCGCATCCGTGCGGCATGGGCCTGTGCATCGGGGGACGTCATGCCGGTTCCCCGGCAAGGCTGGCGAGGAGCATGGCGGCGCTGTTCGACCGGGGCTTCCACAGGCCGCGCTCCAGCGCCTCCGTCAGCCGGGCGGCGGTTTCGCGCAGGGCCGCCGGGTTCACCTGCGCCATGAAATCGCGCACGGTCTCATCCTCCATGAAGGCGGCGTGCACCGCGTCGAAATGATGGTCGCGCACCGCATGGGTGGTGGCGGCAAAGGCAAAGAGATAATCGACCGATGCCGCAATCTCGAACGCGCCCTTATATCCGTGCCGCATGACCCCGGTGATCCATTTGGGATTGGTCAGGCGCGCGCGCACCACCCGGCCGATCTCGTCGTGCAGCGTGCGGATGACCGGCTTTTCCGGGCGGCTATGGTCGTTGTGGTAGGATAGCGGCTTGCGCCCGGACAGATGCTCCACGGCGGCCGCGATCCCGCCCTCGAACTGATAATAATCGTCACTGTCGAGCAGGTCATGCTCACGATTATCCTGATTCTGGACGAGGGCGTCGGTCTGCGCCAGCCGGTGCGCGAAGCCGGTGCGGTCCGTCTCCCCCTCCACGCCGCCGCCATAGGCATAGCCGCCCCAGTCGAGATAGACGGTGGCGAGATCGGCGCGGTCGTGCCAGAGTTTCTCGTCGATCATGGCTTGCAGGCCCGCGCCATAGGCGCCCGGCTTCGAGCCATAGACGCGGGCGCCGGCGCGGCGTTCGGCGGTCTTCGGGTCGATGCCGTCCGCGATCAGGGTCGCGGTTTCGGCGCGGTGACGGGCGGCGGCGGGATTGTCCTCTTCCGGCTCGTCCAGCGCCATGACGGCGCGCGATGCGCTGTCGATCAGGTCGATCTGTTCGGGGAAGGCGTCGCGGAAAAAGCCGGAGACGCGGAAGGTCACGTCGACGCGGGGGCGGCCCAGTTCCGCGACCTTCATCACCTCGAACCCGATCACCCGGCCCGACGACCAGTCCCAGCGCGGACGCGCGCCCATCAGGGCGAGGGCCTGCGCAATATCGTCGCCGCCCGTCCGCATGTTGGCGGTGCCCCAGGCGGAGACGGCCATGGCGCGAGGATAGTCGCCCTCCCGCTGGAAATAGTCGGCGACGAGCAGGTCGGCGGACTTGCGGGCCAGGTTCCATGCGGCGACGGTGGGGACGGAGCGGGTGTCGACAGAATAGAAATTGCGGCCGGTGGGCAGGACGTCGGGCCGCCCGCGCGTGGGCGCGCCGGACGGGCCGGGGAGGATGAAGCGGCCATCGAGCGCGGCGAGCAGCGCGGCCTTTTCCGCAGGCCCGCAGGCGGTGACGCGGGGGAGGAGATCGTCGCGGATCGCGGCGAGGACGGCGGTGCTGGCGGGGCCGGGCGTTTGACAGGATGTACGGCTGAGCAGGGCATCCACCTGCTCTATGGCTAGCAGTTCCAGCCGTTCGACCGTGTCCCCCGTCGTTCGCCATGATTCAGGGGACAGGATGGCCAGACTATCCGGGCGCGAGCCGTCCCACACATCACCCATGCGGCAGTCGAGCGGGTCGAAACCGAGCGCCAGATCGTCCGAAAAGGCACGCAAAAGCGACTTTTGGCCGTCATTGTCGATGCCGCGCGGGGTCCGGCTAAGCGCGATCAGCAGGTCGCGCAGCAGCGCGCCGTCGGGCGAGCGGGTGAAGATGTGCAGCCCATCGCGGATCTGCATCTCCTTCAACTCGCACAGATAATTGTCGATCGCGGCGAGCGTGTCGTCCGGGTCGCCGCCGGTCGCGCCCGCATCCTTGTCCAGCCCCTGACTGGCGGCCAGCGCCAATATGTCGCGGCGCAGCGCGTCGAGACGGCGCGGGTCCATGCCCGCCGCCATATAATATTCGTCGACCAGCGCCTCCAGCTCGCGCAGCGGGCCATAGGTCTCCGCACGGGTCAGCGGCGGGGTGAGATGGTCGATGATAGTCGCGCCGATGCGCCGCTTGGCCTGCGTCCCCTCGCCGGGATCATTGACGATGAACGGATAGATTTGCGGCAGCGGTCCGGCGCAGATTTCCGGGAAACAGGTGTTGGACAGGGCAATCGCCTTGCCCGGCAGCCACTCCAGATTGCCATGCTTGCCGACATGGACAAGCGCCTGCGCGCCAAATTCCCGCTCCAGCCAGATATGGAAGGCGAGATAGGCGTGGGGCGGGGGCAGGGCGGGGTCGTGATAGCTGCTTTTCGGGTCGATATTGTAGCCGCGCGCGGGTTGCACCGCGAGGGCGACGCCGCCGAACCGATGGATGGCGAGGCGGAAGGTGCCGTCGCGGACAAAGGGGTCGGCGTCCGGCTCACCCCAGCGGGCGGTGATGGCGTCGCGTACGCTGGCGGGCAGGGCGGCGAAGGCGGCGCGGTAGGTGGCGAGGGGGAGGGAGGGGAGGGCGGCTTCGTCCGTGCCTCCCGCGAATGTCGAAGGACTGTCTTCCCCCCGCACCGCTGCGTCCGAAGAAAAGGACGGTCCTTCGACAGGCTGAGGACGAACGGGTGGAGGGGGCGGGGATAGATGGGATGCGGGTGGGGGCGCAGGAGGTGTGCGGTCCAATGACGACAGATCATTGGTCACGCCGCCCGTCATCAGCGCCATCAGCGATGCGCCGTCGGCGGGCGCGCCCGCGACGTCATAGCCTGCCTCGTCCAGCGCGTGCAGGATGGCCGCCGCGCTGGCGGGGGTGTCGAGGCCGACGCCGTTGCCGATGCGGCCGTCGCGGTTGGGATAGTTGGCGAGGATGATCGCGACCCGTCGCCGGGCGGCGGGCGTGCGGCGCAGGCGCGCCCAGTTGGCGGTGAGCGCGGCGACGAAGGCGACCCGGTCGGGCAGCACGCGCGGCACGACGATGCCACATTCGGTGCGGGCGTCGAAATGCTCTGTCGCCTTGAAGGCGACGGCGCGGGTGAAGATGCGCCCGTCCACCTCCGGCAGGGCGATGTTCATGGCGAGGTCGCGGGGGCCGAGGCCGCGCGCGCTCTCCTCCCATGATGCCTGCTCCGCGCTGGCGAACATGGTCTGGAGGATGGGGCAGTCGGCCCGTTCCAGCACGCCGGGGGTGCGCGGCTCGCCGGGGGAGGAGGCGGCGAAGGAGGTGGCGTTGAGGATCACGTCCGGCTGCACGGCGTCGATCAGCGCGCCGAGATGGTCGATGACGAAGGGTTCGCGCAGCGCCCGAACATAGACCGGCATCACGTTGATATTCTGGGCTTCCAGCGCCGCGATGATGGCGTCGGGCGCGTCGAGCGTGCCCGCGATCACCAGCGCGCGATAGAAGACGAACAGCATCACCGGCTGCCCCTCGACCCAGCGCGACCGCACCTGATCCAGCGTGGGCCGATCCGCGCCGGCGCGATAGAGGCCGGCATCCGCAACCGGCACGGGATCGTCCGGCACGCCCGCGTCATGGCCGATCAGCCGGGCGGCGGTTTTCAGAAAGGCCAGCGCATTGGGGATGCCGCCCTGCCGCAGATAGGCGCGCAGCCGCTCGCAGCTTTCGGGCGGCAGGGTGGAACAGGTGGTGAGGTCCGGGTCGTCCTCCCGCCCGTCGGTGATGGCGGCGAAGGCGATGCCGTGGCGGCGCGCCGTCTCCGCAATCTCGTCCACGCCATAGGGCCAGTAGCTCTTGCCCCCCAGCAGGACGACGCAGACGAATTTCGCCTTTGCGATCACCTGCTCGACATAGAGGTCCACCGAATAGGGGTGGCGCAGTTGCAGCAGGTTGGCGAGGCGCACTGTCGGGCCGCCGTCACCCAGCAGGGCGGCGGCGCGGGAGAAGCAGGCAAGCTCGCTGTCCGCCACGGTCAGGAAGACGATGTCGCCGGGCGACTGGCCGAGGTCGATCGCCTCGTCCCCGGCGGAGATGGTTCCCGGCGTGGCGGACAGCAGATGCATCAGGCGGGCACTGCGGCGTGCAGGCTGGCCTCGATGGCGGCGCGGTCCAGCCCGGTCTGGCCGATGATGACCAGCCGCGACTGGCGACGCTCCGCCGCCGTCCATGGTCGGTCGTAATGATGCTGGATACGCGGGCCGACCGCTTGCAGCACCAGCCGGGCGGGGCGGCCGCCGACGGCGAGGAAGCCCTTCACCCGCAATATGTCATGCGCGGCGATGGTGTCGGCCAGGGTGGCGAGCAGCGCGTCGACATTCTCCACCACCGGCAGGTCCAGCACGAAGCTGTCGAAGTCGTCATGGTCATGATCCTCCTCGCTGTCATGGTGGGAGATGCGAGCGTCGGTGTCGTCCTCCGCCGCCTTGTCCAGACCCAGCAGGACGGCGGGGTCGATGCGGCCATGGTCGGCGCGGACGATGGTGACGCCGGGGCGCACGTCCTTGGCCAGACCGGCCTCCAGCTCGGCCAGCTTTGCCGCGTCGACCAGATCGGTCTTGTTGAGCAGGACGAGGTCGGCGCAGGCGAGCTGGTCCTCGAACAATTCCTCCAGCGGGCTGTCATGGTCGAGTGTGGGGTCGGCGGCGCGGGCGGCGGCCAGCGCGGCCTCGTCCGTGGCGAAGCGCCCAGCGGCCAGCGCATCGGCGTCGATCAGCGCGATCACCCCGTCCACCGTCGCGCGGGTGCGGATGCTGGGCCATTGGAAGGCCTTGATGAGAGGCTTGGGCAGGGCGAGGCCGCTGGTTTCGATGATGATATGGTCGGGTGGGGTGGGGCGGTCGAGCAGTTTTTCCATGGTCGGCAGGAAATCGTCCGCCACGGTGCAGCAGATGCAGCCGTTCGCCAGTTCGATGATGTCGTCGTCCGGGCACGCCTCGTCCCCGCAGCCCTTCACCAGTTCGCCGTCGATGCCAATGTCGCCGAACTCGTTGATGATGAGGGCGATGCGGCGGCCGTTGGCGTTTTCGATCAGGTGGCGGATCAGGGTCGTCTTGCCCGCGCCGAGGAAGCCGGTGATGACCGTTGCGGGAACCTTGCTCATGAAATCTGTCCTTCGATGGAGGGGATGGGCTGGCCGGGCAGCGCGACTTCTATCTCGTCGAACCGTTTCCAGCGATAGATGAACCAGCTTATCAGCCAGCAGGCCGCGAACAGGCCGATGATGGCGAAGCCGAGGCTGTTGAAATGCTCGCCAAGGTTGGTGGCGACGGACCAGATGCCGCCGTGCAGGTCGAGCTTGTCGGCGAGCAGGGCGACCGTCTCGATCCCGCCGATCACGATGGCGACAAGGGCCGATACCAGCGTGATGGTGATGTTGTAATAGAGTTTGCGCACGGGCTTCACGAACGCCCATTCATAGGCGCCCAGCATCAGCACCCCGTCGAGCGTGTCGACCAGCGCCATGCCGGTGGCGAACAGCAGCGGGAAGATCAGCACCGTACCGATGGAGAGGCCGTCGGCCGCCTGGCTGGCGGAGAGGCCGAGGATCGCGACCTCCGTCGCGGTGTCGAAACCCAGCCCGAAGAGGAAGCCGAGCGGGGCCATGTGCCACGGGCGGCTGACCAGCCGGAACAGGGGTTTGAAGATGCGCGAGAGCAGGCCGCGATTGCCCAGCAACAGGTCGAGATCCTCCTCCACATAGGCGCCGCCGCGGCGGACATGGTCGAACCGTCGCCAGACGGAGCGGAGGATGACGAGGTTCATGCCCGCGATGGCGAAGAGGAACAGCGCGGAGACGGCGGTGGCGATGACGCCGCCGATGTCGCCCACGGCCTCCACGTCGGTCAGCGCGCTGCTGGCCAGCGCGATGGTCATGGCGGCGATCAGCACGATGCCGCTATGGCCGATGGCGAACCAGAAACCGACGGTGATCGGGCGCTGGCCTTCCTGCATCAGCTTGCGCGTCACATTGTCGATCGCCGCGATATGGTCCGCATCGACCGCATGGCGCAGGCCGAGGCCCCAGGCGAGCGTGGCGGTGCCCAGCATCAGCGGCTGGTCGCGGAACAGCGCGAAGGCCCATGCCCATGCCGCGACATTGGCGGCGATCAGCAACAGTTTCAGGACGGCGATCCGCCGGCCCAGCGGATGGGCGAGCCAGGAGGCGAGGCGGCTCATGCGCGCCAAATTCCGTGGCGGGAAGGGGAGGTCAGGGAAAGATGGCATCGGGGCAGGCTATGGGGGATCATGATGGCGCTCCCGTTGCGGCGTGACGAAAGCGGGGCCTGCCGCCGCGATGCCGACCGGCGGGATGGCCGGGCCGCGCACGCGGATATTCCATGCCCGCACGACGCCGCAACGCATCGCGCGCACAGGGACAGCGGCCCCCGCCGCTCCTTCGTCGCCCAGACGGATTTCACCGTGCCTTGGCCAACCCCTGGGCCAGAGCAAGAGCGACCAGACGCCGGCAGGTCTCCTGGCTCACGGGTCGTCGCTCGATGCACGGCCTTCCCAGGCCTCGCATGATTTAGCGTCCGACCCAGTGGCTGACCCCGCCGCTATGGCAGGGTCGATATGCATCTCACTCACCGCTTACAGTTGCAGGGACAGCCGTGGATTGGGACGCGCCCCCGACCTGTCGAGGGGCATCCGCACCACATTCCCTTTCGAAGCCCCTTGCGGGGCACCGGCGCGATCAGCGAAGGCGGGCCATGGAGCCTGCCTTCAGCGGCCTGTGTAGGGACTTGGCGGACCGCTGCCAAGGTCGAATGATGATGCACGGGGGCAACAGTCGCGCGCCTATCTGCGGTTCCGGGCGGTAAAGATGACACTATGGCGACAGGCTGCCCCTCGCCGGGCTTGCCAGCGCGCGCAAGGCGCATATGATCGGGCAAACGGGAGGGGATGACTGACCAACGAGGGAGTCGTCCATGACAGATACCAAGTTTGCACAGCCCATGCCGTGCAACGCCGTCGGTACCCTCATCTTCAAGAACCATTGCTATGCCCTGCGTCAGGACGATGGCGCGGAAATGTGGCTGGAACTCGACATGGCGCCCGCCCATCTGATCGACCGGGCGGTGTCGGTCGAGGGGGCGATGTATTCCAAGAAATTGCTGTGCGTGGACCGGATCGGGCCGGTGAACTGAGGAGTTTGGTCAGGGCTTTCGGGCGGTTTGCTCTTTGACCGCCCTGTGACGCCGGACTTGCCCGTCACCCCGGACTTGATCCGGAGCCCGCTGCCTCTTGCGGTCACTCGAATGATTCAAATCGGAAGACAAAGTGGAACTCCGAATCAAGTCGGGGTGACGTCAGGGGACTGTTCGCTACTGACCCGAAACAAAGCTGTCCCTGCATCGCCCCCGCTCTGATCGCGGCGTGCCCGTCCGCTGTTCCGGCCGCAATTCAGAGCCGCGCCCCGTCCACTTCGGCTTCCAGCGTGTCCAGCCGTGCCTCCAGTCGGTTAAGCAGCGACGCCCGCACTGGCTGCCCCGCGATCAGCTTGCGCCAGGTGTTGTAGCTGATGCCGAAACGGGCGTTCAGCGCCTCGTCCGTGCGGTATGTGACCATGGCGCGCATCCGGTCCACCAGCCGGGGATCGACCTCCCGGCATCCCTTGCCCTGCACCAGCGTCGCCACACCGAATTGACCGTAATTTTCCTGCATAAGCGAGAGCCCCCTTCAGCGATCCATGACATGATGATTGCACCGGAACGCAACCGTCCCGGCAAAGCCTCTCCTGTCCAGAGTCCCCGCGCTGCGGCATCCGGCCCGGATCGAGTCCATGGATGCATCGGTGCGCGCAATCGCCCGGCCGCCTGTTGCCCAGACATGTTACGGTGCGATTACAATGGTCCATTCCCATGGGAACCGGGTCATGCCATAAATCTCTACCATTAGTATAGACATATGAAAGACTGGGCTGCAACCTCTCTCGACAGCGGGCGGGGGGCGCTCGCAATGGCCTGCATTGCCACGGAAAAAGGCACGACGTGGCCGAACGGCAGGCATGGCGGGCCAACCGGCGCGGGTTCGCCGGGGCAGGATAGACCGGGCAAAGATTTTTCTGGGGGAAGGATAGAAAATAGCCGCTCTTCGCCGCGATGCCGGCTGGTGGAGCGGACCATCGGAATTCGACTCTTCTGGGTGCGCGAAATCATGTCGCGCTCGTGGATGGGTTGGGTTTCGCGCGCTTGCGGTTCGCTGCGCTCGCAATGACGAATATGAATGGAGGTGAAGTTGCGAATCCTTGGCGGATCAGGGCATGAAAACAGTCATCCTTCTGGCACATCAAGGGCAAATTCCACCCGCCACCAACGCCGGTTTTCGATAGTATCCAACAGCCCCGTCTCCAGGCTCGATCGGTCGGATATTATGGCGATGGCGGCGGGAACTTTGGACAGCCAGCCAAGGGACGCCTGCAGGTCATCCCAGGACATGGACTGTTTTGCCCCATTCATTTCCCACTGCACTGTCGCAGGCGTATCGCCATGCGCCGAGGAAATGCCATTCAACCCGTGGCATATGCCATTACGAAGGGTGAGCGCCCCTTCGAGTTGAGCGCGCAGCGTCGCGGCCAGCAACAGGCGCAGCGGGACAACCGGCTGCCTTGCAGTCACCATGCTTTCCCAAGTGCGCAAGACGGCGGCTATTCCATAGGCCGACTTTGGCAGGCATCCATGGACATGAATGATTTCCTCGCGCGCAGATCGCTCGATTGCCGCCCAGAGCAGCAGTAACGATCCCAGAGAGCCGCTCATTTTCTCATAGGTCACGTCCAATATTGTTCGATCCTTGCGTTGCCCTTCTCTCAAGCGGGGCGATATCCCCGACGTCACAATGTCTGCAATCCAATAGCATCGCGCGAATCTCCGATGCGCATACCCAGTCTACACCCCCTTTCCCCCACGGCCCAACCGGCCTAAGCCCGGCCGCACGGCAAGATCAGGGGCAGGAACAGGCAGGCCATGCACAATATCCACCCGTCCGGCACCACCCCGGCCATGGGCAACCCCCGGTCCCTTCGCGCCCCGTCCGTGCCCGACGCAGGCTGGCGGAACATGGAATTGCTGGTGCAGCTCCGCTGGATCGCGGTCGGGGGGCAGCTCATCACCATCGCCGTGGTGCAGGAGGGGATGCGGATCGACCTGCGCCTGCTGCCGCTCATGCTCGCGCCCGCCGTGCTGGCGCTGGTCAATGTCGCGACCATGCTGATCCTGCGCCGCCGCCGCCGGTCGGTGTCCAATGGCGAACTGACCGCCGCCCTGCTGCTGGATGTGGCCGCGCTCGCCTGGCAACTCTATCACAGCGGCGGGCTGACCAATCCCTTCGCCTCGCTCTTCCTGCTTCAGGTGGTGATCGGCGCGATCCTGCTGCGGCCGCGATCCTCCTGGGGCATCGTCGCCGCCGCGCTGGCCGCGCTCGCGCTGCTCGCCGTGGAGTCCCGGCCGCTGGCCTTGCCCACCGCCTATGCCGCCGATCCACTGGGGCTTTATATCCGGGGCAGCCTCGTCTGCTTTGCGCTGATCGCGGTCCTGCTGGTCCTGTTCGTCGCGCGTATCGCCCGCAATTTGCAGGAGCGCGACGCCGCCCTCGCCGCCATACGCCAGCGCGCGGTGGAGGAGGATCATATCGTCCGCATGGGCCTGCTCGCGTCGGGCGCGGCGCATGAACTGGGCACGCCGCTCGCTTCCCTTTCCGTGCTGATCGGCGACTGGCGCGACATGGACCGGTTCGACGCCGACCCGGAGATGCAGGAGGATCTGGCCGACATGGCCGCCGCCGTCCATCGGTGCAAGACCATCGTCAGCGGTATATTGATGTCGGCGGGGGAGGCGCGCGGCACCGCGCCCGAATTCACCACCGTCCGCCGGTTCCTGCACAGCCTCGTCGCGGGCTGGCCCGCCGCCGTGCTGGACGACGACTTTGGGGAGGATGTCGCGATCGTCTCCGACCCCGCCCTGCGGCAGGTGATCGCCAATGCGCTGGACAATGCGGCGGAGGTTTCGCCCGGCTGGATCGGGGTCGCCGCATCGCGCGATCAGGACCGACTGATCCTGACCATCACCGACCATGGCCCCGGCTTCGCGGCGGAGATACTGGCGGGTTTCGGCCAGCCCTATCGTTCGACCAAGGGCAAGCCGGGCGGGGGCCTCGGCCTCTTCCTCCTCGTCAACATGGTGCGCAAGCTGGGCGGCGAGGCCAGCGCGAGCAACCGGGCGGAGGGCGGCGCGATGGTCCGCGTGACCCTCCCCCTCGACAGCCTGTCCTATCATCTGGAGGCCCCGCAATGAGCGACCAACCCCTTCTGGTCATCGTGGAGGATGACGCCGCCTTTGCCCGCACGCTCAAACGCTCGTTCGAGCGGCGCGGCTATCGCGTGCTGACCGCGGCCAGCCCGGACGATCTGGCCGTGCTGCTGGGCACGGAGCGGCCCGGCTATGCGGTGGTGGACCTGAAACTGGGCGGCGCGTCGGGCCTCGCCTGCGTCCAGACGTTGCGCGCGCTGGACGCGGGGATGAAGATCGTGGTCCTGACTGGCTTCGCCAGCATCGCGACGGCGGTGGAGGCGATCAAGCTGGGTGCCAGCTATTATCTGGCCAAGCCGTCCAACACCGACGACATAGAGGCCGCCTTCGCCCGCGCGGACGGCGACCCGGATGCGCCGCTGGACGGCCGGCAATCCTCCATCAAGACGGTGGAGTGGGAGCATATCCACCAGACATTGGTGGAGACGGACTTCAACATATCGGAGGCGGCGCGGCGGCTGGGCATGCACCGGCGGACATTGGCGCGCAAGCTGGAGAAACGGCCCGTGCGGTAGGGGGGAGAGGGGCGGGATGGGTGGCAGACAGCTGGCTCTTCTTCCCCTATCCTGCATAGGGGAGAAATGGTCGAAACCCGCCTCGCCCCAAACTTCCTAGATCATCGTCTCCGGCCGCACCAGCCGGTCGAAGGTCGCGGCGTCGACCAGTCCCAGTTCCAGTCCTGCCTCGCGCAGGGTCTGGCCATGGGCGTGGGCGTGCTTGGCGATGTGGGCGGCATTGTCATAGCCGATTTCCGGCGCCAGCGCGGTGACGAGCATCAGCGAGCGGTCGACCAGTTCCGCGATCCGCTCCCGGTTCGGCTCCATTGCATCGACGCAGCGGTCCGCGAAACTCGCCATCCCCACCGACAGCAGGTGGAGCGAGCGCAGAACCGCCGCGCCGATCAGCGGTTTGAACACGTTCAGTTCCAGATGGCCCTGCAACCCCCCGACCGTCACCGCCTGATGATTGCCGATCACCTGCGCGGCGACCATGGTCAGCATCTCGCACTGGGTCGGGTTGACCTTGCCCGGCATGATCGAACTGCCCGGTTCGTTGGCGGGCAGGGACAGTTCGCCCAGGCCGGATCGCGGGCCGCTGCCCAGCAGGCGGATGTCGTTGGCGATCTTGGTCAGGGCGACGGCCAGCGTGTTGAGCGCGCCGGACAAATGGACGAGGGGGTCGTTGGAGGCCAGCGCCTCGAACTTGTTGTCCGCCGTCTGGAAGGCGAGGCCGGTGAGGATGGCGATCTCCGCCGCCACCGCCTTGTCGAAACCGGTGGGGGCGTTGAGACCGGTGCCGACCGCCGTGCCGCCCTGCGCCAGCGGCAATATGTCCCACAGCCCATCCTCTATCCGCGCGCGGCAGCGGGCGAGTTGATGGGCATAGCCGGAAAATTCCTGCCCCAGCGTCAGCGGGGTCGCATCCTGCAAATGGGTGCGCCCGATCTTGACGATGCCGCTCCACGCCGCCGACTTGGCGGCCAGCGCGCCGTGCAGGCGGTCGAGTGCCGGGATCAGCGCGTCGTTGACCGCGCGCGCCGCCGCGATGTGCAGCGCGGTGGGAAAGCTGTCGTTGGAGGACTGGCCCATGTTGACATGGTCGTTGGGATGCACGGGGGACTTGCCGCCGCGTGTGCCGGACAGCATCTCGTTGGCGCGACCGGCGATCACCTCGTTGACGTTCATGTTCGTCTGGGTGCCGCTGCCGGTCTGCCAGATGACCAGCGGGAACTGGTCGTCATGCTGGCCCTCTACGATTTCGGCGGCGGCGGATTCGATGGCGTCGGCGACGCCCGCGTCCAGCCCGAAACGGCGGTTCACCCGCGCGGCGGCCCGCTTCACCAGCGCTAGGGCATGGACGATGCCGATGGGCATGCGTTCCGTCGCGCCAAAGGGGAAATTCTCGATGCTGCGCTGGGTCTGCGCGCCCCAATAGGCGTGGGCGGGCACGGCGACGGTGCCGATGCTGTCGCTTTCGTCACGGGTCAGGGACATGCGCTTCTCCAGGACTGGCGGAAAGGTCTGCTCCCCATATAGGCGCGGGGGACGACCGGCGGGAGGGGGCGGGGCGGTTCCCGCCTCAGTCGCGCAACAACTGGCCGAGCATGACGACCAGTTCCACCTCCCGCGTCACGCCCAGCTTGGCGAAGATCGCCTTGATCTGCGAGCGGATGGTTTCGAGGCGGGCGCGCCGCTCCTCCGCCACCGTTTCGCGCGGCTGGCCACGGGCGAGGCGCAGCGCGATGTCCGCCTCCGCGGGGGACAGGCCATAGATGCCCTGAAGCACGGCCGACGCCGAACCGTGCCAGCGGTCCGCGCCGCGCACGACGACCATGATGCGGGTATCGAAATCGAACCGCCATGGCCCGCGCGGCATGGCGACGATGTCGAGCAGCAGCGGCGGTCCGCCGTTCGCCCGGTCCTCCAGCACCAGCGATTCCAGCGGGAGGGGGAGCGGGCCGCCGTGGCGCGCCAACGCTCGCGCCAGCCGGTCCTGCATCGCATGGCCTGGCACGCGCAGCAGCCCGGCGCCGATGCCGATCCGGCCCCCGTCCAGCAATTGCTCCGCCGCCGCCGTATGGGCCAGCACGCGCCCGGCGCGGTTGCAGATGAAGGCGGCGGCGGACACGGTTTCGAGCGCGCCCGTCATCAGTTTCGGCCCGTCCCGCTCCAGCGCCATCTGCATGCGGACGGCGCTGCGCACGAAGGGGGCGACGGCGGCGAACAGCGCGCGCTGCTCCGCCGTGCTGGGCCCGTCCCGTTCGGTGCGCAGGACGGCAAGGCCGACGATCCCGCCGTCCCCTTCGAACAATTTGGTCTGGCAACCGTGGGAAATGTCATAGTCGCGGCAGAAATCCAGATAGATTTCGGATTTCAGCAGGGGTCGCGCCCGCTGGTAATGCGCCTCGCTGCGCACCTCCAGCAGCGGCGCGCCGATCGCGGCGGCGATGCGGGGATTGATGTGCGGGTTGCCGCCATCCATGTCGCGAAACAGGTCATGGGCGTCGGGCGGGAAATCATGGACCCAGTTGAACGGGATGGAGGCATCGCCGCCCACGCCGATCAACTGACCCCGCGCCGATCCGGTCGCATCGGCCAGCAACCGCAGCGCGCCCATCCATTGGGATGGGTCGATGGCGGCGGACGCAAATCCATCCGCGAGTTGAAGAAGGCGGCTGTCCAAGAAATCGGATTCCCCAGGGCAGGTGGCGGCGAAAAGACAACGCGAGTGGCGGCGGCGCGGAGCCGGTAGAGGTGAAAAATTCCCGGCGGAAACAGCGTGCAGGCGGGGGATTCTAGGCCGGGCGGGCGGCGGTCCGCAAGCCCCGTCGCCCGCCCGGCACGCGGGGTGGGAGCGGGACCGCCTGCCCGGCGCGGGGTGGCCTATCGCGTGCGGCCTATTGCGATGCAGCAATCCGCACGGACCCGCGCGGGGGGACGCCGAGCGGGAAACCGTCGGGCAGGTGCGCCCGGATCAGCGTCTCGCAGGTCGGGGTAAGGGCCAGCGCCGGACCCTGGCTGCCAAAGATATGATGGCTGGCCATCGCCCCCTCGATCACCAGCATCAGGCCGTTGGCCAGCGCATCCGGGTCGTCGACGTGCAGATCCCGGCAGATGTCGACCATCAGCCCGCGCAGGTCCGTCTTACAGCTTCGCAGGATGATGCGGCCCGGATGATCGGGTTCGGGCAGTTCGACCGCGACATTGCTGATGAGGCAGCCGCGAAATTCGACGCAGCCGATCTTTTCCGCGAAATGGGCGACGATGGCGCGCAACTTGTCGCGGGGGCAGGGACCGGCGGCCTTGACGGCGGCGTCGACCGCGGCGCGTCCGTCGTCGGCGCTTTCCTGAAGACAGGCGGCGACCAGATCGTCCTTCGACCGGTAGGCGCGATACAGACTCGGCTTGGTCACGCCCGCGCCCGCGACGATTTCGTCAACGCCCACATCGCGCACGCCGCGTTTGTAGAACAGATCCTTGGCGGTCTCGAAAATCTTCGAAGCCGCTGTTTTCTTTACAGAACCGGGTCCACAATCACAAAAGGAGTCAATCTTTATCGCCATTGCATGACGTCCATATCCTCATTGCTTGACGAGGATGTAACAGATCGGTACGTAGGCCGCAAGAGACGTACCGGTTAGTAACATAACCGTAGCATAAAGGCGGGCGATTCCATGTATCTTTCCAAGGTGAAAGCCGATTCGAGCGCGGAGCAGGACTCGGCGGCCGGTCAGGCGCGGTGGAAAAAGGCGTATCTGATCCTGCCGGTCATCGGGCTGGCGCTGGTCTATCTGTTGATGCGCTGGTTCGGCGCGGCGCCTGCCCCGGCCGCGCCGCCGCCCGCATCGGTCACCGTGTCGCACCCGCTGTCGCGCATGGTCACCGATTGGGACGATTATGTCGGCCGGTTCGAGGCGAGCAAGGCCGTGGAGGTGCGCCCGCGCGTCTCCGGCCAGCTCGTCGGTATCCATTTCAAGGACGGCGACGTGGTGCAGAAGGGGCAATTGCTCTTCACCATCGACCCGCGCCCCTTCACCGCCGTGCTGGACCAGTCGCAGGCGCAGGCCGCCGCCGCCGCCACCACGGTCAATCTGGCGCGGGCGGAACTGGCGCGGGCCAGCCGCCTGATCGCCGACCAGGCGGTGAGCGCGGAGGAGATCGACACGCTGCGGGCGCGCGTCCAGTCGGGACAGGCGCAACTGGCCGCCGCGCAGGCGACGGTGCGGGCGCAGCGGCTGAACGTCGAGTTCGCCCATATCCGCGCGCCGATCACGGGCCGCATCTCCGACCGCCGCGTCGATGTCGGCAATCTGGTGGCGGGCGATACCGCCGCCGGTGCGACCGTCATGACGACGATCAACGCGCTCGACCCGATCTATTTCAGCTTCAACGGGTCCGAGGCGCTGCTGCTGAAGCATCAGCGGCAGAAGGACGCCGCCGGCCAGGTCGAAATCCGTCTTCAGGACGAGGCGGAGTATAAGTGGAAGGGCCATGTCGACTTCACCGACAACGCCATCGACAATGGGTCCGGCACGATCCGGGGCCGGGCGGTGGTCGCCAATGCGGGCGGCTTTCTGGTTCCCGGCATGTTCGGCAACATGCGGCTGAACGGCGGCGCGCCGCACCGGGCGCTGTTGGTGCCGGACGGCGCGGTCGTCACCGATCAGGCGCGCAAGATCGTCTATGTCGTGGCGAAGGACGGGACCGTCGCGGTCAGGCCGGTCGAGGTCGGTGCACTGGCCGGTGGCCTGCGCGTCATCCGATCCGGCATCACGGCGCAGGACGAGGTGGTCATCCAGGGCACCCAGTTCGCGATGCCGGGGGCAAAGGTGAACAAGATCGCGGGGCGCATCGACCCGGCAAAGGTGGCGGCAGTCGCCCCGGTCGCCGCGCCCGCATCGTCGCAGGCGACCATAACGAACTGATTATGTCACGGGCCGTCGGGGGCTGGCCGCGCAGGCGCTGCGCAACGGTCCCTTGCGCGCTCATCACCGGGCTTTCCGGGTACAGGGAATAAGGGAAGAGATCCATGCGTCTCAGCCATGTCTTCATCGAACGGCCGATCTTTGCGGGCGTGATCGCGGTGGTCATCACCATCGTCGGCGCGCTGGCGTTCTTCGGCCTGCCCGTCGCGCAATATCCCGACGTGGTGCCGCCGACCGTGACGGTCAGCGCGACCTATCCGGGCGCGTCCTCCGAAACGCTGGCCGACACGGTCGCCGCGCCGCTGGAGCAGGAAATCAACGGCGTCGACAACATGATCTATATGTCGAGCCAGTCGACGGGCGACGGCCGCCTGACCATCACCGTGACCTTCAAGCAGGGCATCGACCTGGACGAGGCGCAGGTGCTGGTGCAGAACCGGGTTGCGCTGGCCGAGCCTCGCCTGCCGGAGGAAGTGCGGCGGCAGGGCGTGGTGACGCGCAAGTCCACGCCGGATTTCATCCTGGTCGCCAACCTGACCTCGCCCGACCGGTCGCTGGATACCGCCTATCTGTCCAACTATGCACTGACCCAGATCAAGGACCGCATCGCGCGCATCGACGGCGTGGGCGAAGTCCGCATATTCGGCGCGCGTGATTACGCCATGCGCGTGTGGATCGACCCCGGCCGCGCCGCCGCCCGCAACATGACGGCGGGTGAGGTGGTCGAGGCGCTGCGCAGCCAGAATGTGCAGGTCGCGGCAGGTTCCATCGGCAAGCCGCCGGAGGACACGGGCGCCGCCTATGAACTCAATCTGGAGGCGCAGGGCCGTTTCAAGACCGCCGACCAGTTCGCCAATGTCGTCATCAAGAGCGACGGGGAGGGCCGCCTGACCCGCCTGTCCGACGTCGCCCGCGTGGAGCTGGGCGCGGAGGATTATGGCATCAACTTCTACTTCTCCGGCGAGCCTGCCGTCGGCATCGGCGTGTTCCAGCGCCCCGGCAGCAACGCGCTGGCCGTGGCGGACGAGGTGCAGGCCGAACTGAACCAGATGGCGAAGAGCTTTCCGCCCGGCATGAAGCATAATGTCTTCTACAACCCGACCGAGTTCATCCGCGAATCCGTGAACGCCGTGCAGCACACGCTGCTGGAGGCGGTGGTGCTGGTGGTGATCGTGATCCTCGTCTTCCTGCAAAGCTGGCGCGCGGCGATCATCCCCGTGCTGGCGATCCCGGTGTCGCTGATCGGCACTTTCGCGGTGCTGGCGGGGTTCGGCTATTCACTCAACAACCTGTCGCTGTTCGGGCTGGTGCTGGCCATCGGCATCGTGGTCGACGACGCCATCGTGGTGGTGGAGAATGTCGAGCGGAACCTGGAGCATGGCATGACGCCACGCGACGCCTCCCACCGTTCCATGGACGAGGTGTCGACCGCGCTGGTCGCCATCGTGCTGGTGCTGTGCGCGGTGTTCGTGCCGACGATGTTCCTGACCGGGCTGACCGGCGAATTCTATCGCCAGTTCGCGGTGACCATATCGGCGGCGACGATCATCTCGCTGGTCCTCTCGCTCACCTTGTCGCCCGCGCTGGCCGCGCTGCTGCTCAAGCCCAAGGCGGAGGATGAGCCGGAGGGGCGCTATGCCCGGATGGTCTATCGTGGCGGACGGCGGTTCAACGCCGCCTTCGACAGGCTGAGCGACTGGTATGCGACGACGACGCGCCGGATGCTGGCGGTGCGCGGGCCGGTGCTGCTGGTCTATGGCGGGCTGATCGCGCTGACGGCGTTCGTCTTCTCGGTCACCCCTGCGGGCTTCGTGCCCAACCAGGATCAGGGCTATGTCCTGGCCGCCACCTTCACGCCGCCCGGCACCTCGCTGACCGCCACCGACAAGGTGCTGCGCGAGACATCGGCGCGGATGATGAAGATCCCCGGCGTCAAGGGTGCGGTCATGCTGACCGGCTTCCATGGCCCGACCGGCACCGCCGCGCCCAATGCGGCCGCCGCCTTCCTCGTCTTCGACAGTTTTGCGGAACGGGCGAAGCATGGGCAGACCCAGGGGTCGATCCTGATGGAGGCCAACAAGATCGCGCAGACGGTGGATCAGGGCCGGGTGTTCGTCATCCCGCCGCCGCTGATCCGTGGCATCGGCACCGGCGGCGGTTTCAAGCTGATGGTGCAGGACCGGTCCGGCCGTGGCTATGATGAGCTGAACAAGATCGTGTGGGGCATTGCGGGCGAGGCGAACAAGGATCCCAACCTCGCTATGGTCCACACCAAGTTCGAGGCTTCGGCGCCGCGCGTCTATGCGGATGTTGACCGGGCCAAGGCGGATATGATCGGCGTGTCGCCGTCGCGGGTGTTCGAGACGTTGCAGGTCTATCTGGGGTCGGCGTACGTCAACGACTTCAACCTGCTCGGCCGCACTTATCGCGTGATCGCGCAGGCTGACCTGCCGTTCCGTGACGATACCGGCGACATCGCCCTGCTCAAGACCCGTTCCAACAGCGGCGAGATGGTGCCGGTCAGCGCGGTCGCGACCCTTCAGGACAAGACCGGGCCGTATCGGGCCGTCCGCTACAACCTCTATCCGTCCATCGACATAGAGGGCGACACGGCGCCGGGCCATTCGTCCGGTCAGGCGATCGCGGCGATGGAGCGGCTGACCGCCAACCTGCCCGCCGGTGTCACCACCGAATGGACGGAAGTGGCCTATCAGCAGAAGATGGCGGGCAATGCGGCGGTGTGGGTTTTCGCGGCGGCGACGTTGTTCGTCTTCCTCGTCCTCGCGGCGCAGTTCGAAAGCCTGATGCTGCCGCTGGCGATCATCCTGATCGTGCCGATGACGTTGCTGGCCGCCATGTCCGGCGTGCTGATGCGGGGGCTGGACAATAATATCCTGACCCAGATCGGCCTTGTCGTCCTGATTGGCCTTGCCGCGAAGAATGCGATCCTGATCGTGGAATTCGCCAAGCAGGCGGAGGAGGAGGGGCTGAACCCCGTCGATGCCGTGGTTCGTGCGGCGCAGAGCCGCCTGCGCCCGATCCTGATGACCAGCTTCGCCTTCATCCTGGGCGTGGTGCCGTTGCTGATCGCGACGGGACCGGGCGCGGAATTGCGGCAGGCGCTGGGGACGGCGGTGTTCTTTGGCATGTTGGGCGTGACCTTCTTCGGCCTCGTCTTCACGCCGACCTTCTATGTCGCGACGCGGGCCTTGTCCCTGCGGATGAAGGGCTGGCGCGATCGCCGGGCCGCCTCGTCCGCCGCCCGTCCCGCCCTCGATGCTGCGGAGTAATCGCATGAAGACGATCAAGACCATCCTGCTGCTGGGCGTCGGCACGCTGACGCTGGCGGCCTGCGCGGCGGGGCCGAACTATGTGCGCCCCGCCACCCCGGCGAACGCGGACCGGCCCTTCGTGGCGGCGGTGCCCTCGCTGGTCACGGCGGACGCGCCGCAGGACGACTGGTGGCGGCTGTATGAAGACCCGGTGCTGGACCAGTTGGTGGCGGATGCGCTGAAGTCCAACACGGACCTGCGCGTGGCGGTCGCCAATCTGGAGCGGGCGCGCGCCTCGCTGCGCGAAAGCCGGGCGCTGCGCCTGCCGCAGACCAGCATCACCAGCAGCGGCCAATATGGCCGCACGTCCGCCCTCCAGCGCGCGCCGGGCCTGCCGGCGGAGGACTGGCGGGTCGATGGTGGCCTCGGCGTCACCTATGAGGTCGACCTGTTCGGCCGGGTGAAGCGGTCGATAGAGGCGTCGCGCGGCGACGCGGATGCCGCGGCCGCCGCGGCGGACGCCGTGCGTGTCGGTATCGTGGCGGAGACGGCGCGGGCCTATGCGGATGCGTCGTCGGCGGCGGAGCGGATCGGTGTCGCCCAGCGCACGCTCGACCTGCTCGACAAGACCGTGGAACTGACCGCCAAGCGGTTCGAGGCGGGACGCACCAGCCGTCTCGACGTCGCCCGTGTCTCCGCGCTGCAAAGCCAGCAGCGCGCCCAGATTTCCCCGCTTCGCGCCCAGCGCGATGCGGCACTCTTCCGTCTCGCCCTCCTGACCGGAAGAGTGCCGGCCGACCTGCCCCCCCAGGTCGGCATGCGCGCGGCCACGCTTCGCCTGGAACGCCCCGTTCCGGTGGGCGATGGCCGCGCGCTACTTGCTCGCAGGCCCGATGTGCGGGAGGCGGAACGGCGGCTGGCCGCCGAAACCGCGCGCATCGGTATCGCCACCGCCGACCTCTATCCCAAGATTTCGCTGGGGGCGTCGGTCGGTTCGACCAGCAATGGCCTGTCCGACCTGTTCGGTGCGGGGCCGTTGCGCTGGCTGGCAGGGCCGTTGCTCAGCTGGGCCTTCCCCAATATCGAGAGTGGCCGGGCGCGCATCGCACAGGCGCAGGCCACCACGCGGGCGGCGCTCGCCACCTTCGACGGCACGGTGCTGACCGCGTTGCAGGAGACGGAGACGGCGCTGTCCACCTATGCCAACACGCTCCAGCGGCGGCAGTTCTTGCGGGAGGCCGCCGATCAGGCGCGCATTGCGGCGAAGATCAGCCGGGCGCAGTTGCGCGAAGGGCGGGTGGATTCGCTAATCGTCCTAGATTCCGAACGGACGCTGGCGGGCGCGGAAAATGATCTGGCGGAGGCAGACGCCGCTGTTGCCGCCAGCCAGATCGACCTGTTTCGGGCGCTGGGCGGCGGCTGGCAGAGCGATCCGCAGCGGATTGCCTTGGTACGGTAATGAACGCGCGATAAGACTCCGTTCATCGCAGGCTAATATCGCTTCGTCTTAAACGCGGCTACCACCCTGCGGCTTGAGAAGGGCCGTTCCTGCCTCTCGGACTGCAAACCCAGGTTCGTGCGGTCCTTCTCAAGACGCAGGGTGGCTCAAGACGCAGGATAGCGACGATGGGGGCTATTTCGCCCCCATTTCCTTGAGCAGCCGATCGGCATGGTCGATAGTGTCCATGGTCCACAGCATGAAGCGGCTGTCCACATGGATGGTTCGGTTGCGGTCGGCGGCATAGGCCCAGTCGGAAATCACCCCGTCCAGCGTCCCGTCGAAGGCGAGGCCGACGAACTCCCCCTTTGCATTGAGCGTCGACGATCCGCTGTTGCCGTTCGTGATGTCCACTGTGGACATGAAATCCACCGGCAGCGTGCCCAGCGCGGGCGCGACATAGGGACCATAATCCCTGGCCCTGATCGCGGCGATGGCGGCGTCGGGCGCGTCGAACTCGCCCTTGCCGGTCTGCTTGGCGACAAGGCCCTCCGCCGTCGTGAAGGGCGTCCAGATCTGCCCGTCGCGGGTGCGGCCCGTCACCTTGCCCCATGTCAGGCGCAGCGATCCGTTGGCGTCGGGATAGATGGGCTGGCCCACCGCCTTTCGATAGTCCAGCAGCCCCTGCATATAGAGGGATCGCGCCGCCTGTATCCGGCCCGCCCGGTCCTTCTCCTTCGCCTCGCCCGCCATGTCGCCGGGGTTGAGCGCGACCGCCAGCCGGATGAAGGGATCGCTCGACGCCTCGAACTCCGCCGCCGTCTTGTCCAACCAGCCGAGGCGCGTGGCCGTGTCGCCCAGTTTCGTGTCGGCGTAGAGCCGGTCCAGCCCGATCTGCGCCAGCGTCGCCTCGAACGCCGCATCGCGGTCGGCGGGGGCAAGCTGGCGATATTCGGCCAGCGCCGCCTCGAACAATTGCCGGTCGATGGGGGCGAGGTAGCGGCGCTCGACCTGCGTCAGCCGGTCGATGGTCGCGCGGCGGTCGCGATCCTGATAGCCGCTTTCCCGCGCGGCGTCCGGCTTGGCCCGCTCCCGCGCCCAGCGATAGAGCTGCCGCGCGGACGAGAGAAGCTGTGCCCGGCCGAGAAGTCCCTGCCGCAAGCCCTTGAGCCAAGCGGCATTATTCTCCGTCACCACGGCGTCCAGCGCCCGCGCCGCCACGCCATAGCGGGCGGTGCGCGCAGGATCGGCGGCGATCCAGTCGCGATAGGCTTTCTCCTCCGCCGCCTTGCGCGCGTCCAGCCCGATGGCGTCCGCGCCCGCAATGTCGCCGGACAGCTTCTTCTCGTAATTCTCCGCGCCTTGCAGGATGGAGGCGTATCGGATCTGCGCCTCCCGGTTGCCCGCCGTCGCCTTGTGGATCTGGGTCGCATATTCGGCGAACAGGCGCTGCCACAGCGGTTCATATTCGGCGAAGTTGAAGCGCACTTCGTCATAGGTCTTCAGCCGGCTGGTGGTGCCGGGGAAGCCCGCCACCATGACGAAATCATTCTCCTTCAACCCCTCCTTCGCGATCGTCAGCCAGCTTTTGGGGCGATAGGGGACATTCTCCTTTGCATAGGGGCGGGAGCTGCCGTCGGGGCCGACATAGGCGCGGTAGAAGCCGAAATCGCCGGTGTGGCGCGGCCACATCCAGTTGTCCGTCTCCCCGCCGAAATTGCCGATGCCCAGCGCGGGGGCGTAGACCAGCCGCACGTCCTGAATCTCAAGCTGCTGCTGGAGATAATAGGAGGCGCCGCCATAATAGGGGCGCACGTCGCAGCGGCGGTTGGGCTGCTTCTCGCAGGCGGCGATCAGCGCCTTGCGGTTGGTGTCGATGCGGGCGTAGCGGGCCGCGCCGCCCAGCGTGGCGGTGACGCCCTTCAGCATCGCGGGTGTGACGTCGCGCAGAGCCTCTATCACATAGATGCGGCTGCCGGGCGCGGCGGGCAGTTCGTCGGTCAGCGCCGGGGCCAGGAAGCCGTTGGTCAGATAATCCTGCCCCTCCTTGCTGTTATATTGCACCGAACCCAGCACGCAATGATGGTTGGTCGCGACCAACCCCTGCGGGCTGAGGAAAGCGGCAGAGCAGCCACCCAGCGAGACGATGGCGTTGAGTGGCGCGGCGTTCAGGTCGCCCAGCGCGGCGGGATCGAGCTGCAACCCGTCCGCGCGCAACGCCGCGCCGATCTGTGCCACCTGTCCCGGCATCCACATGCCCTCGTTCGCACCGGCGGGCGCGATGGCGGTGAGGGTGGCGGCAGCGATGGAGGCGGTGAGGGCGAAGCGGAGGGGCAGCCCCGGCGACAGGGGGGGCAGCACGATACGGGGCATGACGGGGAACTCCGGCGAACAGATGATCGCACCATCCTGACTATGCGCGCGGCGATGGCAAGGGGCGGGCGGACCATCCGGCAAAAAAGCGACGTGTCCGGCCTTTTTCCCGCGATGGTGCGGGCATCGGCTCCGCCGTTCCGGTCCGGGTGTGGGCCTGCCCGCTCCCGCCGCGCCGCTATGCGACGAACCGTGGGAACCGAGGGGCGGTGCGGGGCGTCTAGTCCGCGTGGAGCGGACGGGACCGCTGCATGGGAAGAGGACAGCAGTGCGCCACGAGAAGATCAGCCTGGCCGACCATACCGACCTGCCCGACGTACTGGCGCGCTCAGGTGACGACGCGGGCGCAGACACGGGCATCGCGACCGGCACAGGCACGGTTTCGGAAGCCGCGACGCCCATCGTGACGGATGATCCCACGCACGACATGCAGCCCGCACCTGCAGCGCATGAGGAGGCGGACGCCCCCAAGGGACCGCCCGTCCTCGTCCAGCATTTCTATTATTGCGGTCGTTCCCCTGCGCGGACCCACGCCATGCGCGGCCGGGACCGCACCTATTGAGGCGCAGAACAGTGCACTCGCCTGAAGACGCGGCAGTCCGCACGCCGTCACCGCGTCATCGTCTCCTCGCCCTCCTCAGTCCCCATGCCCATCGCATCGACAGTCGGATGCTGGTCGTCTTCCTGATCGTCGCGGTCGGGGGATTCGCCTTCCTCAAACTGGCGTCGGAGGTGACGGAGGGGGATAGCCTGGCGATTGATCGCATGTTGCTGCGCGCGATGCGCAGCGCCAGCGATCCGGCTGTGCCCGTCGGCCCGCTGTGGCTGCGCCGGGCGATGGTGGACATCACCGCGCTGGGCGGGGTCAGCGTGCTGACGCTCATCACCGCGCTGGCGGCGGGCTATCTGGTGGCAGCGCGCAAGCTGCGTATCGCTCTGTTCATGACGGCGGCGATTGCGGGCGGGGCCATGGTCAGCACCCTGCTCAAGACGCTGTTCGCCCGGCCCCGGCCCGATCTGGTCGATCATCTGGTGGAGGTCACATCGTCCAGTTTCCCCAGCGGCCATGCGATGAACAGCGCGATCATCTACCTCACGCTCGGCGCTCTGCTCGCCCGCGCGCAGCGGGACCGGCGGGTGCGTATCTATATCCTCTCCGCGGCGATGGCGCTGACCCTGCTGATCGGCCTGTCCCGCGTCTATCTGGGCGTGCACTGGCCCAGCGACGTGATGGCGGGATGGTGCGTCGGCGCAAGCTGGGCGGCGCTCAGTTCGCTGGTCGCGCGGGGGCTGCAAAGGGAGCGGACGATAGAGGCCGCCACGTCCGGTCCGTGACCGCGATGCAGGAAATCGCGATCCGCTCCGATTGCATATTCCCTTCTGGGGGCAGGAACGCCATGTTGCAGGGGTGCAAGAAGCTCTTCCTTCCCTCCACCGGCATCGCGGTGCATTGCTGACGCCATGAAATCCGCGCTTATCATTCGCCATGTGCCCTATGAGGGCGTCGCGGGCTATCGCGCGCCGATCGAGGCGGCGGGCTATGACCTCGACCGGATCGACGTGGCCGATCCCGCCTTTGCGACGCTGGACCTGCGGGAACCGGACCTGCTCATCATGATGGGCGGGCCGATGGGCGTGTATGAAAAGGACCGGTATCCGTGGATCGGCTGCCAGCTCAAGCGGCTGGCGCAGCGGCTGGAGGCGGACCGGCCGACGATCGGCGTATGCTTCGGCGCGCAGATGGTGGCGGCGGCGCTCGGCGCGGAAGTCTATGCCGGGCCGCACAAGGAAGTGGGCTTCCACCCCGTCGAACTGCACCCGGATGCGGTGGCCACTCCGCTGCGTCATATCGCGGACGTGCCAGTGCTGCACTGGCATGGCGACACCTTCACCCTGCCCGAAGGGGTGGAGTTGCTGGCGTCCAGCGCCCTCTACGCGCATCAGGCGTTCCGGCGTGGCTCCAACCTGCTGGCGCTGCAATTCCATGCGGAGATGGGCGAGGACGAGCGGTTCCACGAATGGGTCCGCCAATGGCCGGAATCGGTGCAGGAGGCGGGACAGGACGAGGCGTCGTTCAGCGCCATCCATGACGAACTGGGACCGGGTGCGGTCGCGGCCGGGCGGCGGATGATCGCCGAATGGCTGGAGGGGCTGCGCTGACCGATTGTCCGGAGGATGGGACATCTGCCGAGGTTGGTGATGGCCCGGTGCTAGCGCGTGTTCTGGTAACCCCGTGTCCCGGTAACCCAGTGTCCTGGTAACCGGTGTCTGACCCCTGCGGTGAGTACCTGCGATGGTGCCGAATCGGGTAAGGGACGGCGCCGGCCTGCCCCCCCGTATATCCTGAAAGCCCGTTATGCGGGGCCTGTTACAGGGGGGGCTGTTACAGGGGCCGTCAGAGGCCGAGGCGACGCCAGAATTCGCTTGCGTCGAGGCGGCTCTTCTCATGGGCCGATTTGGTGCGATGCCCCGCCGACTGGGTGGCGGGCGGCGGCGCGGGCGTGCGATCGGTCTGGCGTTGCGTTTGTGGCATCTCATCCTCCCAAAGACAGGGCGGGAACACCACAAGGTCGCGGAAGTTCCAGGAAAATTTCACCGTTATTCCTACAGAAACAGTAGGAATTTTCGAGCCAGTCCTTTTTGGGATCGCCCAAGAATTTCTTGGGTATGCAGAAAGCCGCAGGATTTCGTCAAAAAACTGATTATTCAATCAGTTGAATCATTTTGATGATAATTTTCTCTAACCGTCAAAATGGTTCGGACATGGCGCTTCGCCACCGCCAGCCGGTCCGGCCCATAGCCTCCGCCGAGTGCGCTGGCCAGCGGCAGGCCTCTTTTGCCGGCCTCCCGCGCCACGAAGCGGTCGCGCCGGACGAGGCCCGCATCGCTCAGCGCCAGACGGCCCAGTGCATCCTCCCCATGCGGGTCCACCCCCGCCTGATAGAGGATCAGGTCGGGTGCGAAATCGTCCAGTATCGGGGGCAGGGCATCGGCCAGCGCGGCCATATAGGCATCGTCCGCCATGTCGTCGGGCAGAGCGATGTCGCGGGTGGAGCGCGCCTTGCGCACCGGGAAATTCTTCTCCGCATGCAGCGACAAAGTGAAGATGTCGTCCCGCCCCGCCGTCAGCGACGCGGTGCCATCCCCCTGATGCACGTCGAGGTCGAGGATCAGGATGCGGCGCACGTCCCCCTCCGCGATCAGCCTATGGGCGGCGATGGCCAGGTCGTTGAAGATGCAATAGCCTGCGCCCGTGTCCGCCAGCGCATGATGGCTGCCGCCCGCGCCATTGGCGGCAAAGCCATGGATCAGCGCCAGCCGCGCCGCCAGCCATGTGCCGCCGCACGATAGCTGCGACCGGCGCGCGGTGTGGGGCGTGACCGCATAGCCGATCCGCCGCTCCTTCTCGCGCGGGACGCTCTGGGTCAGCACTTCGCGGACATAGGCGGGGTCATGCACCGCCGCGATCCACGCCTCCGGCATCAGGTCCGGTACATGCACGATGTGGGGCGCGCCGCTTTCCACCAGCGCCTCCATCACCAGACCATATTTGTCGTGGGGAAAGCGGCTGCCCGGCGGGGCGGGGCCGACATAGAGCGGATGGTGGACGAAATGCAGCACTCCGCCGCCTTAGCAGCTTGTGCCCCGTCCCCGCCAGCCGCCGCCAAGCGGGACGCCTGCCTTGTCCGGCGCATCAAAGTCATCGGCGTTTCCGATGCCCCCTCATCTAAAGTCAGCGGGTTCTCCGAACACCGGGGCGGGGGTATCCCATCGGCAACAAAATTGTCTGGGAGAAGAGAGCATGGCCACGCTGGCACCGGAGCGCACGGACGCGCCATCGACCATCAAGGTGATCGACGCCGACACCCATTATACCGAACCGCATGACATGTGGGTCAAGCGCGCGCCCGCCCAGTGGAAGGACCGGGTGCCGCAGGTTCGCATGTTCGAGGGACAGATGAGCTGGGTGATCGACGATCGCCTGTCCATCGGCACCGGCGCGCATCCCAACAGCTCCATCCTGAAGGACGGCCGCAAGGTTCGCGTGCTCGACGATTTTCTGAAGCTGACATTCGCGGACGTGCATGATGCGTCGTCCAGCGTGCCGGAGCGGCTGAAGATCATGGACGCTGCGGGCATCCATGCGCAGATCGTCTATCCCAACATCCTGGGCTTTGGCGGGCAGGCGACGGGCAAGGTGGACGTGGACCTGCGCCAGATTTGCGTCGAAATCTATAATGACGCCATGGCGGAGGTGCAGGCGGAATCCGGCGAGCGGATGTTCCCGATGGCGCTGCTGCCCTGGTGGGATCTGAAGGCGGCGATCCGGGAGACGGAGCGGTGCGCGGCGATGGGCCTGCGCGGCATCAACATCAACTCCGACCCGCATGAGCATAAGGATGCCGACGGCCAGCCGCTCCCCGACCTCGGCAGTCCGCACTGGGATCCGTTGTGGGAGGTGTGCGTGGACCGCAGGCTGCCCGTGAACTTCCATATCGGCGCGTCGGACACGTCCATCGACTGGATGGGGCAGCAGGGCTGGCCCTCTCTCCCCCGCGAACTGCGCTCCGGCATCAGCGGGGCGATGCTGTTCTTCAACAATGGCAAGGTCGTGTCCAACATCATCTATTCCGGTATGCTGGACCGCAATCCCGGCCTGCAATTCGTGTCGGTGGAAAGCGGCGCGGGCTGGGTGCCCTTCCTGATGGAGGCGCTGGATTACCAGCTTCTGGAAATCGCGGAGAACCGCAGCTTCCAGAAGAGGCCGTCGGAATATTTCAGGAGCAATTTCCACGCCTGCTTCTGGTTCGAGAAGGACGGCGTGGCCGATACGCTGCGCAAGGTGGGTATCGACAATGTCCTGTTCGAAACCGACTTCCCGCACCCGACCAGCCTGTTCCCGATCGAAAATCTGGAGGCGCGGCTGGGCGACCTGACCCATGCGGAGAAGACCAAGGTGTTGGGCGGCAACGCGGCCCGGCTGTATAATATCGCGCTGTGATTGGCGGGAAGGCCCCTCCGCTTCAGGGGAGGGGCCTTCTGCGATGCATCTTCCCCTCCCTCAACTTTCCCCTATGATGCCCGCATGAAAGTCACGCTCCGGCAGCTGGAAGTCTTCGATGCCGTTGCGACGCTGGGCAGCGTCACCGCCGCCGCCGACCGGCTGCACATGAGCCAGAGCGCGGCGTCCAGCGCGCTCACCGACCTCCAGATCATCCTCAAGCGGTCGCTGTTCGCCCATGCGAAGGGCCGGCCGCTCCAGATCACCGACGAGGGCAAGCGGCTGCACCCGATGGTTCGCTCCCTGCTGACCGAAGTGTCCGACATCGAGCGGGCCGAGTCCGCGCCGTTGGCGGGCAAGCTGGTCATCGGGGCGACCGCGATGATCGCGGAAACCATGCTGCCGACCATCTGCGTCGATTTCCTGCGAACCCATCCCGGCGTGGAGATCAGGATCGAGGCGACGACCGCCACCGACCTGTTCGACCGGCTCGCCCGTTTCGACCTGGCGACGGCGCTGGTCGAGGTGATCCCCGATGTGGAGGGGCTGGAGGTCGTAAGATGGCGCATGGATGATCTGTGGCTGGTGGTCGCGCCGGGCCATGCGCTGGCGGACCGCCATAATCTGGCCGTCGCGGACATGAAGGGCATGGCCTGGTGCTCGCGGGAGGCGGGGTCCAACATCGCGGGCCGGGCGCGCTATCGGTTGCATGAGGAGTTGGGTCAGTTTCCCGTGGCGTTCGAATCCACCAGCAACTGGGCGGTGCGGCTGGCCGCCATCGCGGGCGGGGGCATCGCCTGCCTGTCGCGCACGATGGTGGAAAATGACGTGGAGGCTGGGCGGCTGGTGCGGCTGGACGTGCGCGATTTCACCCTGTCCCGCGCGCTCAGCCTGGCCCGGCCCCGCGCGATCTGGCGCAACCGGCTGACACGGGCGTTCGACGATTTTCTGCTGGACCGGGGCGATCCGGCCTGAGGGGGGCGTGGTGGGCTGGCGACGGTTCGGGCGGAACCTCTGGCGCTTCCGCCCGCTATGCCCTGCATCATCCCTCCTGCGCGAAGGTGGCTATGGACAGTATCGGCGCTTGTGCCCTATTCCCGCGCGGCAATCGGCCGGGTCGCCGCGCCGCTGGCTCCGGTTTCCTTTGGGGTACGCGACCACGCGGCCCGGCATCCCGCAAGCCAGCGTTTTTCTGGAATAAGGTCATCGCCTGTGCGTCATAGCCTCGCTCTCACGGTCAATGGTCAGGATCATGCGCTGGAACTGGACACGCGCACGACCCTGCTGGATGCGCTGCGCGAGCATCTTCACCTGACCGGGGCCAAGAAGGGGTGCGACCATGGCCAGTGCGGGGCCTGCACCGTCATCGTGGAGGGGCGGCGCATCAACAGTTGCCTGACGCTGGCGGTGATGCACGACGGGGACGCGATCACCACGATCGAGGGGCTGGGCGCGCCTGGCGACCTGCACCCGATGCAGGCGGCCTTCATCAAGCATGACGGCTATCAATGCGGCTATTGCACGCCGGGGCAGATCTGCTCGGCGGTCGCGGCGCTGGACGAGATACGCGCCGACATGCCCAGCCATGTCAGCCCGGACCTCGACGCGCCCGCTACCTTCAGCGGGGAGGAGATACGCGAGCGGATGAGCGGCAACCTGTGCCGCTGCGGCGCTTACTCCAATATCGTGGACGCCATCACCGATGCGGCGGAGGAACGGGTATGAGGACGTTCGACTATGAACGGGCGACCTCGCCCGCGGCGGCGGCGGCGCGGGTGGCGGGAACGCCCGGCGCGCGCTTCATTGCGGGCGGCACCAACCTGCTCGACCTGATGAAGCTGGAGATTGAGACGCCGGCCCATCTGGTGGACATCAGCCGGCTGGCCGGGCTGGACCGGATCGAGGAGACGCCGGAGGGTGGCCTGCGGATCGGCGCGCTGGTCCGCAACAGCGACCTGGCCGCAGACCGGCGGGTGCGGCGCGACTATGCGGTGCTGGCCCGTGCGCTGCTGGCCGGGGCATCCGGGCAGTTGCGGAACAAGGCGACGACGGCGGGCAACCTGCTCCAGCGCACCCGTTGCCCCTATTTCTACGATGGCAACCAGCCGTGCAACAAGCGCATGGCGGGCAGCGGCTGTGCGGCTATCGGCGGGTTCAGCCGCAACCATGCGGTCGTCGGCGCGAGCGAGGTGTGCATCGCCACCCACCCCAGCGACATGGCGGTGGCGATGCGCCTGCTGGACGCAATAGTGGAGACGGTGCGCGCGGACGGCAGCACCCATGCGATTCCGGTCGCGACCCTGCTGACCCTCCCCGGCGACACGCCCCATGTCGAACATGGGCTGGAGCCGGGCGAACTCATCACCGCCGTCACCCTGCCGCCGCCCATCGGCGGCACCCATGTCTATCGCAAGGTGCGCGACCGCAGCAGCTATGCCTTCGCGCTGATCGCGGTGGGCATGGTGGTGCAGGAGGATGGCTCCGGCCGGGTGGCGCTGGGCGGGGTCGCGCCCCGGCCCTGGCGCGTGGAGGATGCCGACGCGCTGCTCCCGCGCGGGGCGCGGGCGACGGTCGAGGCATTGCTGACCGGGGCGAAGACGACGAGCGAAAACGCCTTCAAGCTGCCACTGGTGGAGCGAACGCTTGTCTCCGCGCTGGCGGAGGTGCGGCCATGAAGTTCGATACGCCCGCCACCGGCAACGCCATCGACCGGCTGACGATCATCGGCCATCCCGTCGACCGCATCGACGGTCCGCTCAAGACCAGCGGCCGCGCGCCCTACGCCTATGAGCATCATGCGGCCGTTCCGAACCCGGCCTATGGCGTCATACTGGGCGCGGCCATCGCCACCGGGCGTATCCGGTCCATCGACACGGCGGCGGCAGAGGCGGCGCCCGGCGTGCTGGCGGTCATCACGTATGAGAATGCGGGCAAGATCGCGCAGCCCAAGGGGCCGCCGCTGGCGCTGCTCGCCGGGCCGCGCGTCAGCTCCTACGATCAGGCGGTGGCCCTCGTCGTGGCGGAGAGTTTCGAGGAGGCGCGCGCCGCCACCCGGCTGATCCGCATCGACTATGCCCGCGAACAGGGCCGCTACGACCTCGCGGCGGAGAAGGACGCCGCGGTCATGCCCCCGTCCATCTTCGGCGGGGAGTCGGACACGGCGGTGGGCGATTTCGATGCGGCCTTCGCGGCGGCCCCGGTCCGGTTCGACCAGCAGTACAGCACCCCCGATCATAGCCATGTGATGATGGAGCCGCACGCCTCGCTCGCCCTGTGGGAAGGGGAGGCGCTGACCCTGTGGACCTCCAGCCAGATGATCGCGGGCGCGCGGCGCGCCATGGCGATGCTTCTCGGCCTCGACCCGCAGAATGTCCGCATCCTCTCCCCCTATATCGGCGGCGGGTTCGGGGCGAAACTGGGCGTGCGGGCGGATGCTTTGCTGGCGGCGGTCGGCGCGCGGGCGGTGGGGCGGCCGGTCAAGGTCGCGCTCACCCGGCCCCAGTCGATCAACAACACCACCCACCGCCCCGCCACCCTCCAGCGCATCCGCATCGGCGCGACGGCGGACGGGCGGATCACCGCCATCGGGCATGAGGGCTGGTCCGGCAACCTGCCCGGCGGATCGGCGGAGGCGGCGGTGCAGCAGACGCGCTATCTCTATGCCGGGGCGGATCGCATGACCACCACCCGGCTCGCGGTGCTGGACCTGCCGGAGGGCGGGGCAATGCGCGCGCCCGGCGAGGCCCCCGGCATGATGGCGCTGGAAATCGCGATGGACGAGATGGCGGAGAGGCTGGGGCTGGACCCCATCGCCTTTCGCATCCTGAACGATACGCAGGTCGACCCCGAAAATCCCGAACGGCCTTACTCCCTGCGGCAACTGACCCGCTGTTTCGAGGAGGGGGCGGCGGCGTTCGGCTGGGACCGGCGCCGCGCACCCGGCGCGGTGCGGGACGGGCGCTGGCTGGTCGGGATGGGCGTCGCCGCCGCCTTCCGCAACAATGTCCCGATGAAGTCCGCCGCGCGCGTCGTGCTGAACCGCGATGGGCGGGTGACGGTGATGACCGACATGACCGACATCGGCACCGGCAGCTACACCATCATCGCTCAGACCGTAGCGGAAGCGATGGGCGTGCCGCTGGACAGTGTGGAGGTGCTGCTGGGCGATTCCCGTTTCCCCGTGTCGGCGGGGTCGGGCGGCCAGTGGGGCGCGCATAATGCCACCTCCGGCGTCTTTGCCGCCTGTATGAAGTTGCGGGAGGATGTGGCGCTGAAACTGGGCTTCAACTCCGCCGAGACGGTCTTTGAGGACGGCATGGTCCGCGCGGGCAACCGCCATGTGCCGCTGGCGCAGGCGGCGGCGGAGGGTGATCTGACGGTGGACGACGCCATCGAATATGGCGACCTCGACAAACGCTATCAGCAGTCCACCTTCGGCGCGCATTTCGTGGAGGCGGCGGTGGATGCGGCGACCGGCGAAGTGCGGGTGCGGCGGATGCTGGCGGTGTGCGCGGCGGGCCGCATCCTGAACCCCAAGACCGCGCGCAGCCAAGTGATCGGCGCGATGGTCATGGGAGTCGGCGCGGCGCTCATGGAGGAACTGGTGGTGGACCGCCGCTTCGGCTTCTTCGTCAACCACGACCTCGCCGGCTATGAGGTGCCGGTCCATGCCGACATCCCGCATCAGGAGGTGATCTTCCTCGATGAGGTGGACCCCATCTCCTCCCCCATGAAGGCCAAGGGCGTGGGCGAACTGGGCATCTGCGGCGTCGGCGCGGCGGTGGCCAACGCCATCTACAACGCTTGCGGGGTGCGGGTGCGCGACTATCCCATCACGCTGGACAAGCTGATCGGCGGACTGCCGGCGGTCTAGGGCATTTCCCGGTTGACCGTTTACGGTCGACGGCTTGGAAAATATCCGAAGGACGATGGGGCGTGGGCCATCACCCACGCCCCATCCCCTCAATATTTCGCGCGGACGCTCAGGAAGAAGCTGCGCCCCGGCTCCGGGAAACCATCGGTCAGCACCACATTCTGATCGAACAGATTCTTCGCGCCCACGCCCAGCGTCACCTGCGGCAGCACCGCATAATCCACCCGGATCGCGCCATTGGCGTAGGAGCCGGTGGGATAATAGGTCGGCGCGTCCGCATTGGCGGTGATGGCGGTGACGGTCGTGCGGCTGGACGCCACCTCTAGGCTGGGCACGATCTCCAGCCGTTCGACAGGCCGCCAGGAGACATAGGCGAAACCCTTGTGCTCCGGCACGTCCGTCAGTTGGAACTGGCGGATGAAGCCGCCGATGGGGGCCGCGCCCACATCGAATGTGCGGTGGATATAGCTGTAGTTGCCGCCGATCCGCAGCGCGGGTGTGATCTGCGCCTCCAACGACAGTTCCGCGCCATAATAGTCGGCGGACCCGATATTCTCGCGGCGGTTGAGCGTACCGTTGCGGATGGACACCAGCGCGTCGGTCAGGCGGCTGTAGAAGGCTGCGACGGAGACATGGGCGGGGCCGAACTGGCGACCGCCGCCGACCTCGAAATTGGTGGCCCGCTCCGGCTTCAGATAGGGGTTGGGGTCGGCGTTGTTGAACTGGCTGCTGAACCGTTCGAAGATGGTGGGGAAACGGACGCGCGAGGAGACGCTGGCATAGGCGTTGGTGCCATCGCCGCCCGTCCAGTCCAGCCGGCCCTGTCCGTTCCAGCCATCGGCATTGACGAGCGGGAAGCTGTAGAGGCCGCGCGCGCCGCTATATTCCTCCGCCTGCGCGGTGTCGCGCCAGTCATAGCTGGCGCCCAGCGTCAGGCGCAGGCTGTCGGACACGTCCAGCCGATTTTCCACCGCGACGCTATAGGTCGTCTCCACGTTGCGCTGGTTGGGTTCATAGACGTTGGTGGGGATGCCCGGCGCGGAAATCTGGCGCTCATTATGCTCGTCGCGACGGTAATGCACCGCGACGCTGAGCGTGTCGCGTCCGGTCAGCTTGGCGTCGAGCTGGACGGCGCCGCCATAGGCATTGTCGCTGTACGGGCTGTCGAACGTCGCCGGGCCGCCGCTGCTGCCGCCGGTGGTCGTCTGCGTCGTCTGGCTGGCGTTGTTGAACGACCGCAGCATGTTGTAGAATTCATTATAATAGACGCGGGTCTTGAGCGTCGCCTTCTCGCCCAGCGCGGTGGTGGACAGGAAATAGACGCTGTCGATATTCCATTCCGGCCAGCTCCAGAAACGGCGGACCTGCTGGCTCGTCTCCGTGATGTGCAGGGGCGCGTTCTTCGACCCTTCCTGCCGGGTATAGCTCAGCGAATATTCGTCGGTGGCGTTGGGGGTGAAGCCGACTTTCACATTGGCGCGCCAGTCGGCGGTCCTGGTGAAGTCGCGCGGGCTGCCATCCTCGTTGACGGTCGGGCGGAAGCCGCTGGCCAGATCCCAATGGTCGCGGAAATTGCGGGTGAAGCTGGCCTGCGCATACCATTGGTCATGCTTCGTGCCGAGCAGCGCGAAGACATTATAGCCGCTATAATTGGCGTCATGGTCGAGGTTCAGCGTGCCGCCGACTTCCGCTTCCAGCGCCTTGGTCGGCTTGCGGGTGACGAGGTTGATCGCACCGCCCATCGCGCCCGGACCGTCCAGGACGGAGGCGTATCCCTTGGCCACCTGCACCTCTGACACGTCGGCGGTCAGGAAGCGCCCGAAGTCCAGCCGGTTGTCGGCGGGCAGGTAGACGCGGATGCCGTCGATGGAGAGGGGCACCTGGAACCGGTCGAAACCGCGCACGAAGATCAGCCGCTCGTTGCGCGATCCGCCGCTGTTGGATGCGGTGACGCCGGGGATCAGGTTCACCGCCTCGTCCAGCGTGGGCCGGTTGAAGGTCAGCATCGCCTCCGCGTTCAGGTTGCTGGTGCCGATGGTGAGGTCGTTCGTCTTCGCGCCGACGACGGTGATCTGGCCCAGGGTGAAGGCGTCGCTGGCGGTGTCGGGCGCTGCCGCTGCCGTTTGCGCGGCGGCGGGAACCGACAGGATGAAGGATGCCGTGGCCGCGAGCGCGGTCGAATAACGCATGGATAAAGCCCCTTTTGTCCGCGCCCACAATTGTCTGGCGAGTCGCTATATCTCGCCGTATATAGCTATGATGTTGGAAGGGAAGGGTGAAAATGGGCATGGAAACGGGCATTTGGGGCCGGCGCAAAAAGGGCTTTTTGGTTGGTATAGTTGTAATGTCCGCCCTGACGCCGGGCGCCGTTTTGGCCCAGCCCGCGGCCCCCGCGGCGGAACGCCCCGCGCCCGACTGCGCGCTGGTGCGGGTCGCCTTGCCGCCCGAATTATCCGGTTGGTCGAACCGCTCTCTCGCCCCGGCGGCGAAGGACAGGGCGGGGTTGGGCCGGGCGGTGCTGACCGTCGGGCAGGCGGTGGATGCCACGCTCCGCCGCACCGCAGATGTCCGCTATCTCCTGCGCCCGGAAAAGCCCGGTGGCTCGGTCAGCTATGGCGGCCTGTTCACCTTTACCGTGAAGCAGCCGGGCCTCTACCGGGTGGCGCTGGGGTCCGGTGCGTGGATCGACCTGTTGCGCGACGGCAAGGCGGTTGCCTCCACCGCCCATGGCCATGGCCCGGAGTGTTCGGGCGTCCGCAAGATGGTGGACTTCCCGCTCACCCCCGGCCGCCATGTGCTGCAACTGGCCGCGAACGGCGCGGAAAGCTTGCCGGTGATGATCGCGCGACTGCCCTGACATGCACGCACAATGGGCGGGCCTGATCGCGGCGCTGCTGCTGACGACGGGCGTCGGTGGCGCGGCTGCGCCCGGATGGCGATGGGATTGCCGGTGGGTATCACTGCGCCGCCGGTGCCCGCCGACAATGGCATGACGGCGGCGCGGGTCGAACTGGGGCGGCGGCTCTTCTATGATGCGGACCTGTCGGTGGACGGCACTATGGCCTGTTCGGCCTGCCATGAGCAGAAGCGCGCCTTTGCCGACGGCAACCGCACGCGCCCCGGCGTGCATGGCGATCCGGGGCGGCGCAATGTGCAGGGCCTCGCCAATGTCGGCTGGCTTGCCCCGCTGACCTGGGCCGATCCGCGCCAGACGACGCTGGAGATGCAGTTGCTGGTCCCCTTGCTGGGCGAGCATCCGGTCGAGATGGGGATGAAGGGGCAGGAGGCGGAGATCGCCGCCCGGCTCTCTCGCGATCCCTGTTATGTAAGGCAATTCGCGAAGGCCTTTCCCAAGGAGCGGGGCGCCATCGGCATGGCGACGGTGGCGAAGGCAATTGCAGCGTTCGAGCGGACGCTGATCTCCTTCGGCAGCCCCTACGACCGGGGCGCATTGTCGGATGAAGCGCGCAGGGGTGCGGCGCTGTTCGCGCCAGCCTGTGCCGGGTGCCATGCCGGGCCACATTTCACCGACGGGGCCTTCCATCGTCTGGAAGCGCCCGTTGCCGGGGAGCGGGGATTGGGCGAAGCGACCGGACGGGTCGAGGACGACGGTCGTTTTCGTACGCCGGGTCTGCGGAATGTGGCGCTGACCGCCCCCTATTTCCATGATGGCCTGTCAGGCGGGCTGGCGGAGGCGATCGACCGCCATCGTCTGGGCATTGTCGGGACCGATCGAGCCGCGATCATCTCCTTTTTGGAGGCGCTGACCGACCAGGATTTCGTTACCGATCCTCGCCTGTCCATGCCGGACCGGGCGTGCGGAAGGCGGCTATAGTGGCACGATGGTGGTGGCCAGCCGCTCCACCTCCGCCCGGTCGTGGCTGACGTAGAGGATGGGCAGTTTTAACTCGTCACGGATGCGTTCGATGACGGTCATGATCTCCTCCCGCCGGGCGGCGTCGAGGGAGGCGAGCGGCTCGTCCATCAGCAGGAAGCGGGGGGAGGAGAGGAGGGCGCGGCCGATGGCGACGCGCTGCGCTTCGCCGCCGGACAGGGTGTGGGGCAAGCGGTCGAGGAGGGCGCCGATGCCGAGGAAGGCGACCGCCTCGTCCAGGGTCATCCAGCGATCCCCCTGCGCGACCCGCTGCACGCCATAGAGGAGGTTCGCCCGGACACGGCAGTGGGGAAAAAGGCGGCCGTCCTGAAAGACATAGCCCGCGCGGCGGCGTTCCGGGCGCAGGTCGGCGCGGCGGGCGGCATCGAACAGCGTCTCGCCCGCGACCCTGATATGCCCCTCGTCCGGGCGGAGGAGGCCCGCGACCATGTTGAGGATGCTGGTCTTTCCCGCGCCCGATGGGCCAAAGAGCGCGGTCAGGCCCGGATCCGCGCGCAGCGTCAGGCGGATGGAGGCGTCGCCGAGGCGGCGGCTGACGTCGATGTCGAACGCGAGGGGGGCGGGATGCGCGGGGTCAGAGGACATGGCCGCCCCGTCCCGATCCGGCGCGGCGGGCCAGTATCTCCGATATCATCAGCGCGGCGAGCGATAGCAGCGCCGCGATGAAGGCGAGACGGGTGACGGTCTGCTCGCCGCCGGGCATCTGGAGCGCGCTGTAGATGGCGAGGGGCAGGGTGCGTGTCTCGCCGGGGATATTGGAGACGAAGGTGATCGTCGCGCCAAATTCACCGATGGAGCGGGCGAAACCCAGCACCGCGCCGGCCAGCACGCCGGGCAGGGACAGCGGCAGGGTGATGGTCAGGAAGGTGCGGACTGGGCCTGCGCCCAGCGTACGTGCCGCTCCCTCCAGCCGCCGGTCGACCGCTTCGAGGGAGAGGCGGATGGCGCGAACCATCAGGGGGAGCGCCATGATAGCGGCAGCGAGCGCGGCTCCGGTCCAGCGGAACATGAAGGTGAGTTCGAATGTCTCGGCGAAGAAACGCCCCGCCGGGCCGTTATTGCCGAACGCCAGCAGCAGCAGCCAGCCCGTCACCACCGGCGGCAGGACGAGCGGCAGGTGGACGATGCCGTCGAGCAGCAGCTTGCCCGGAAAGCGGACGCGGGCGAGCAGCCAGGCGAAGAGGAAGGCGACCGGCATCGTGCCCGCCACAGCAACCCCGCCGACCTTGAGCGACAGGGTGATGATCTCCCATTCCTCCGGACTGAGCAGCGCCATGTTATCGGGGCGTGAAGCCGTAGCGGGCGAAGATCGCCTTACCCTCGCGCGAGATCAGGAAGCGGCGAAAGGATTCGGCGTCGCGGCTGGTCGCGCTTTTCAGGACGGCGATGGGATAGGTGATCGGCGGGTGGCTGCTGGCGGGGAAGGTGCCGATGACGCGGACGCCCTTCGACGCCAGCGCGTCGGTGGCATAGACGATGCCGAGTGGTGCCTCTCCCCGTTCGACCAGGGCGAGGGCGGCGCGGACATTCTCGGCGCGGGCGACGCGCGGCTCGACGCTGGACCAGACGCCGAGGGCGGTGAGCGCGGCCTTGCCATATTTGCCCGCGGGAACGGAGTCCGGGTCGGCCATGGCGAGGCGGCCGGTGCCGAGCGCGGCGGCGAGGGGGAATTTGCGGCGGATGGTCAATTTTACAGGATGACCAACCGAAGCCACTAAAACGAGCCTGTTGGAAATGTAGGACAGGCGCGTGCCGGGGCGCAGCAGTCCCTTGGCCGCGACATCGTCCATCCACGGTTCGTCGGCGGAGATGAAGAGGTCGGCGGGCGCGCCCGACCCGATCTGCCGGGCGAGGGCGGAGGAGGCGGCGAAGGAGAGGATGGGACGGGGATGGCGGCGGGCGGTCCAGACGTCCGCCGCGGCGGTCAGGGATTCCTGGAGGCTGGCGGCGGCGAGGACCAGAGGCCCCTTCGACGGCGCCGCACCGCCCTGCGCCCCGGCGGGAGCGACGCCCGCCAGCAGCACCAGGAGGAACAGGCAAAGGCGGCTGGCCCTGTGGCGCATGTCGATACGGTTCATGTCGGTCCCCAAGGGTCGCTGTTTTTCGCTATATACAGCGTATGGGCGACGATGCCAGAGGCGTGGATGACGGGATGACGGGATGACGGGATGACGGGATGACGGGATGACGGGATGACGGGATGACGGGATGACGGGATGACGGAGGGGCAGAGAGCCGACCGATCAACCCTTCTGCGACGGTTTGGGCCGGGGCAGCATCGCTGCGCGCAGGCTGTCCCATGCCGCGCCTTCCGCGGCGGCGGCGATGCGGGCTTCCAGGTCGCGATAGTGCGCCGCCACAGTCTGGCCAAGGTCGGTGAGCCGCGCCCCGCCGCCCTGCGTGCCGCCCGCCGCCGTTTCCACCAGCGGCGTGACCCAGCAGCGGTTCATCGTGTCGACCAGCATCCATGTCCGCCGATAGCTCATCCCCAGCGCGCGCCCGGCGGCGGAGATGGAGCCTTCCCGCGCGATCGCCTCCAGCAGGGCCACCTTGCCCGGCCCCATCGCGATGTCCTCGCCACAATAAAGGCGGGTGCGGATGGAGAGGGTGGGCGCGGGATCGCTGGAATCGGTGGGGTCGGTCGGCATGGCTTTCCTCCTACCGAAAGATCGGGGGGGAGGCCATCGGGGACAGGAGGATGTGACAGTGGAGCGTGACGGGCCGTAATCACGCGAGACAGGGAAACAAGGCAGGGAAGCGGGTTGCGGGGTATTCGCGCAGAATGGCCAATGCTGCGATTGCTTCGCAACAACGATCCGTTGCGGGTTGCAACGGGCGGCGGCCGGGCGTAGGTGTTGCAGCGCAACAGGGAGATCAAGGCGTGCGGTTCCGGTCAACAATTGTGAGTGGCGCGCTTCTCCTGAGTGCATGCGGTGGCGGCGAAGCCCCGCCCGCGCCGCCCCCGCCGCAGGTGACGGTCGCGACCCCGCTCCAGCGGGACGTGGTGGACTGGGACGACTACACCGGCCGGTTCGAAGCGCCGCAGGATGTGGAGATTCGCCCGCGCGTCAACGGCGTCATCACCGCCATTCATTTCAGCAACGGGCAGGATGTGCAGGCCGGGCAGGCGCTGTTCACCATCGACCCGCGCCCCTATCGCGCCACGCTGGAACAGGCGCGCGCGCAGGTCGCCCGTGCGGAAGCGGCCGCCGCCAACGCCCGGCAGGTGACGCAGCGCAGCCGCGCGCTGGCCGCTGCGCAGGCGGTGAGCAAAGAGGAACTGGAAGCCAATATTGCAACGCAGCGCAGTGCGGAGGCCGATCTGGCCGCCGCCCGCGCGGCGGTGAGCGGCGCCGGCCTGAATGTCGGTTTCACCACGGTCCGCGCGCCGTTCAGCGGTCGTATTTCGGACCGGCGGGTCAGCCTGGGCGATTCGGTGAAGGATGGGGACACGGTGCTGACCCGGCTCGTCTCGCTCGACCCGATCTGGTTCACCTTTGAAGGCGCGGAATCCTTTTATCTCAAGAATTTGCGGCAGGCCGCGCGGGGGGAGCGCGGATCGTCTCGCAACACCGCCAACCCCATCGAAATCCAGCTTGCCGACGAGAGCGGCTATCGCTGGCGGGGTCATATGACCTTCCTCGACAATAATATCGACCCGAACAGCGGCACGATCCGCGCGCGTGCGGTGCTGCCCAATCCCAAGCGGTTTCTGACGCCCGGCATGTTCGGCCGGGCGCGGCTGCTGGGGTCGGGCACGTACAAGGCGCTGCTGGTGCCGGACGAGGCGATCGTGACCGACCAGACGCGGCGGCTGATCTATGTCGTCAATCGCGAGAACAAGGCTGCCACCCGGCTGGTGGAGGTCGGCGCGAGCGTCGAGGGCCTGCGAATCATCAGGGGCGGGCTGGCGCCCACCGACCTGATCGTGCTGGACGGCATCGGCCGGGTGCGCCCCGGCGCGCCGGTGACGCCGAAGCGCGGCCAGATCAAGCCCCGGCCGGAGGCGCAGGCGGCGCCGACATCGCCGTTGCAGGAACCATCATCCGGTCAGGCGACCGCCGGCGCGGCAGGAGCGCAATAGTCCCATGAACCTGCCGCATTTTTTCATCCGGCGGCCGATCTTTGCCGCCGTGCTGTCGATCCTGATCGCGATCGTCGGCGCGCTGGCCTATCCCACGCTGCCCGTCGCGCAATATCCCGACATCGCGCCGCCGACGGTGACGGTGAACGCCTCCTACCCCGGCGCATCGGCGGAAACGCTGGCTGAGACGGTGGCCGCTCCGCTGGAGCAGGCGATCAACGGCGTGCAGGGCATGATCTATATGTCCTCCTCCTCCACCGCCAATGGCGCGGTGACGATGGTGGTCAGTTTCGGTCAGGGCACCGACGTCGATCAGGCGCAGGTGCTGGTGCAGAACCGCGTGACCAGCGCGGAACCGCGACTGCCGGAGGAAGTGCGGCGCATCGGCGTGAAGGTGGAGAAATCCTCGCCCGACCTGCTGCTCGTCGCCTTCTTCCGATCGCCCGACAAGTCTTTGGATCTGGGCTATATTTCCAATTATGTGAACGTCAATGTGCTGGACCGGGTGGCCCGTGTGCAGGGCGTGGGTCAGGCGCAGCTCAACGGTGGCCGCGATTATAGTATGCGGGTGTGGATCGACCCCGGCCTGGCCGCCGCGCGCGACATGACGGTGGACGAGGTGGTGAACGCCATCCGCCAGCAGAATGTGCAGGTCGCCGCCGGTACGGTCGGCGCGCCGCCCTATGGCAAGGGCGGGGCCTCCGCCTTCGAACTGGGCGTGCAGACGCAGGGACGGCTGGGCACGCCCAAGGAATTTGAGCAGGTCATCATCAAGCGCGACGACACGGGCCGGCTGACGCGGCTGCGCGATGTGGCGCGGGTCGAGCTGGGCGCGCAGGATTATGGCATCAACAGCTATCTGGGCAAGGAGAACGCCATTGCGATGGGCGTGTCGCAGTTGCCCGGCTCCAACGCGCTGGAGACGGCGTCCGCGGTGCGCGCCGCGCTGAAGGAAGCGGCAAAGGATTTCCCGCCGGGACTGGTCTATTCCGTCGATTACGACCCGACCGAATATATCAGCGAGTCCATCTCCGCCGTGCAGCACACGCTGATCGAGGCGATCATCCTGGTGTCGCTGGTCGTGTTGCTGTTCCTGCAAAGCTGGCGCGCGGCGATCATTCCGATCCTGGCGATCCCGATCTCGCTGATCGGGGCGCTGGCCGCGCTGGCCGCGTTCGGCTATTCGCTCAACAATCTGTCGCTGTTCGGGCTGGTGCTGGCCATCGGCATCGTGGTCGACGACGCCATCGTCGTGATCGAGAATGTCGAGCGGCTGATGGAGGAGGAGGGGCTCTCCCCCGCCGACGCCGCGCACAAGACGATGGACGAGGTGTCGGGCGCGCTGATCGCCATCGCGCTGGTGCTGGTCGGCGTGTTCCTGCCCACCGCCTTCATCCCCGGCATTTCGGGGCAATTCTACCAGCAGTTCGCGATCACCATCTCGTCCGCGACGCTGATCTCCGCCTTCGTGTCGCTGACCCTGTCGCCCGCCCTGTCGGCGATGATCCTGCGGCCGCGCGGCGATGTGCATGGCCATGGTGTGGTCAAGCCGGGCTGGCGCGGGTGGGGCACGCGCTTCGCCAATCGCTTCAACGCCGGGTTCGACTGGCTGTCCGACCGGTATGGCCGGGTGACGGCAAAGCTGGTGCGGATGCTGGCGATGGTCGGCATCGTCTATCTGCTGCTGATCGCGCTGGCGGGTTGGCGTTTCTGGGCGACGCCGACGGGCTTCATCCCGCCGCAGGACCAGGGCTATCTGATCGGGGCGGTGCAGTTGCCGCCCGGCTCCTCGCTCCAGCGCACCGACGCGGTGATGCAGGACGCGATCAGCCGTGCGCTGAAGGTGCCGGGCGTGCATAATGCGGCGGGCTTTGCGGGTCTCGACGGGGCCAGCTTTGCCGCGGCGCCCAATGCAGGCGTCATCTTCTTCGTGCTGTCCCCCCATGGCGAGCGCAAGCAGACCGCGACCGACGTGCAGAATGCGCTCTATGGCACCTTTGGCGAGATCAAGGGCGGCGACATCCTCGTCATCGCCCCGCCGCCGGTCGCCGGCATCGGCACGGGCGGCGGTTTCAAGATGATGATCGAGGATCGCGGCGGCAAGGGCTATGCCGAGCTGGCGCGCGTCTCCACCCAGATGATGATGGAGGCGAACCAGCTCCAGCCGGTCGCGGGTGCCTTTGCGCTGTTCAACACGGGCACGCCGCGCCTGTCGGCCGACATCGACCGCGAACGGGCGGAGCGGATGGGCGTTCCGGTGCAGAATATCTTCTCCACCCTCAACGCCTATCTGGGGTCGGCCTATGTCAACGACTTCAACTTCCTGGGCCGCACCTATCGCGTGACGGCGCAGGCGGACGCAGCCTATCGCGACGATCCGTCGGATATTCAGGTGCTGAAAACCCGCTCTGCATCCGGCGCGATGGTGCCGATGAGCAGCGTGATGGCGCTGAAGAATGACGCCGGGCCGTATCGTGTCGTGCGTTACAACCTGCATCCCGCCGCGGAATTGCAGGGCGACACCAAGCCGGGCTTCTCCACCGGCGAGACATTGGGCGCGATGGAGCAGCTGGCCGACCGCGTGCTGCCCGCCGGTTTCGCCTATGAATGGACGGAGCTGGCGTTCGAGCAGAAGCAGGCGGGCAACACGGGCCTGATCGCCTTTGCGCTGGCCGTGGTGTTCGTCTTCCTGCTGCTGGCGGCGCTGTACGAGAGTCTGGTGCTGCCGCTGGCGGTGATCCTGATCGTGCCGATGTGCCTGCTGGCGGCGATATTGGGCGTCAATGTGATGGGTATGGACAATAATATCCTGACCCAGATCGGCCTTGTCGTGCTGATCGGCCTGGCGGCGAAGAATGCGATCCTGATCGTCGAATTTTCCAAACAGGGCGAGGATGAGGGACTGAGCATCCGCGACGCCGCCGTGCGGGCGGCGCACCAGCGGCTGCGGCCGATCCTGATGACCTCCATCGCCTTCATCCTGGGCGTGCTGCCGCTGGTCATCAGCAGCGGCGCAGGGTCGGAGATGCGGCAGGCGCTGGGCGTGGCGGTCTTCTTTGGCATGATCGGCGTGACCATATTCGGGCTGGTCTTCACGCCCGCCTTCTACGTCATCAGCCGCTCGCTGGGCGAAGGGTTGGCGAAGCGGTTCCACCGGGGCAAATATAAGCGGGCGGCCGTGGCGCCGGAGGCAGGCGAATGAAGCGGGTTGCGCTGATCCTCTCGATGCTGCTGACCGGTTGTGCGGTCGGCCCGCGCTATGAACGGCCGCAGGCGCCCGGCGAGGGTGCGGGCAAGCCTGTCGCCTTTGTCGATCCCGGCGTGACCAAGGTCGCGACCGGCCCGGCGGAGGGGCAATGGTGGCGGCTGTTCCGCGACCCGGCGCTGGACCGGCTGGTGCGGGACGCACTGACCTATAACACCGACGTGCGGCAGGCGTCGGCCAATCTGCGCCGCGCGCGCGCGTTATTGTCGGAGTCGCGCACGGGGCGCCTGCCCACCACGAACCTGTCGGCGGGCTATACGCGCCAGCGGGTCGGGGCGGAGCAACTGGGCACGCAAGGCGGCGCATCGGGCGGCACCGGCGGGATCACGGGCTTTGAATTCGACTATTTTACCGTCGGGCTGGACGCCGCCTATGAGGTCGACCTGTTCGGCCGGGTGAGCCGGTCGGTCGAGGCGGCGCGGGCGGATGCGGGCGCGGCGGCGGCGGCGCTGGACGGCGCGCGGGTCGCGGTGGCGGCGGAGACGGCGCGCACCTATGCGCAGGCGTGCAGCTTTGCCGCGCAGGCGGAGGTGGCGCGCGAGACGGCGCGGTTACAGGACCGCACGCTGGACCTGACGCGGCGGCTGGCGGAAGCGGGCCGGGGCACGCGGCGCGATGTCGATCAGGCGGTCGTGTTGGCGGAACGGGCACGGGCGAGCGTGCCAACCTATGAAGCGGAGAGGCGATCCGCCCTCTACGCGCTGGCCACGCTGACGGGGCGCACCCCGGCGGAGGTCGATGCGGACGCCAGCCAGTGCAGGACGCCGCCGGCCGTCACGACGCTGATCCCGGTCGGTGATGGCGCGGCGCTGCTGGCGCGGCGCGCGGACGTGCGCGAGGCGGAACGGACATTGGCGGCGGAGACGGCGCGCATCGGCGTGGCCACGGCGGCGCTGTTCCCGTCGATCAAATTGATGGGATCGGTCTCGCTGGGCGCGACCGACATCGACAATCTGGGCAAGGCGTCCTCGTTCAACTTCTCGGCCGGGCCGCTGATAAGCTGGAGCTTTCCCAATATCGGCGTCGCGCGGGCGCGGATCAAACAGGCGCGGGCGAGCGCGGATGCGTCGCTGGCGGTGTTCGACGGCACGGTGCTGACCGCGCTGAAAGAGGTGGAGCAGGCGTTGGCCCGCTATGCCGCCGCGATCGAGGCAAATGGCGGCCTGCGCCGTGCGGAGGCGGCGGCGAGCAGCGCGGCGAGGATTGCGGAACTGCGCTTCAACGAAGGGCGCGACAGCTTCCTGCAACGTCTGGATGCGGAGCGTGACCGGGCGACGGCGCGGGGCGCGCTGGCCCAGTCCGATGCGGATCTGGCGGAGGCGCAGGTGGCGTTGTTCAAGGCGCTGGGCGGCGGCTGGGAAGGCGCGGGCCAGCCGGAACGACGCTGACCATGGCGCGCGAGCGGCGGGGAATGGGCGCGACGTCGGCCGTGCCGGTGCGCTGCGTCCGGGATAGGGCGGCATGACCGTCCGATCCCCCTGCATCGGCGCGTGCCGGATCGCGCCGGACACCGGCTGGTGCGTCGGTTGCGCGCGGACATTGGCCGAGATTACTGCGTGGGGTGGAGCGGGCGACGCATGGCGGGCAACGGTCGTGGCCGCCCTGCCGGATCGACTCGGACGGGCGGCGTCCCGAAACGGTTCGTCCGTTAACCAAAAAACTTCACTTGCAATCAAGTCGCAATAGCGTAAATTTCGAGTCTCTGGGAGAGACTCGAATGGTCGTTTGCATTTGCAATGTTATCCGGGAAAAAGACATCCGGGAAACCGCCCGAAAAGGCATTTCCGATGTGTGTGACGTCTATGCTCACCTCGGCTGTGAACCGAATTGCTGCCAATGTTTATCATTCGCAGAGCAGATAATCGACGAGGAATGTCGCGTCGCGGCCTGATTTTTCGGGCTTTTCCCCTTTTGTGCATTGGCGAGATAGCCGCCAGCCGCTAAACAGCCGCTCTGTCTGTTTGGAGGTTTGGTTATGAAGGGCGACGCTCGTGTTGTTCAGTTCCTAAACGAGTCGCTCAAGAATGAGCTGACCGCGATCAACCAGTATTTTCTGCATTATCGTATGCTGAAGCATTGGGGCGTCGAGAAACTGGCGAAATATGAATATTCCGAATCCATCGACGAAATGAAGCATGCCGACCGCATCGCGGACCGCATCTTCTTCCTCGACGGCCTGCCCAATTTCCAGGATCTCGGTCGTCTGCGCATCGGCGAGACGGTGGAGGAAATCCTGAAGGCCGATCTGGCGCTGGAGATGGAGGCGCTGCCCCAGCTCAAGGAGGCCATCGCCTATTGTGAAGAGGTGCGCGATTTCGTGACGCGCGACCTGTTCAAGGACATCCTGGCGAGCGAGGAAGAGCATGTCGACACGATCGAACGGCAGTTCGACCTGATCGAGCGCATGGGCCTGCAAAACTACATCCAGCTCCAGTCGGAGGCGATCGAGGGCGAGTGATGGGCCGGGCCTGACCTGTCCGCGCCTGACCTGTCCGCGATGGTGCGGATGGGTGGCCTGAACCGCCGGTGAGGTGGATGGAAGGCGGGGCTTTGGCTCCGCCTTTTTCTTTGCGTGCGGGCGGCGGGCGGTGGATTGGCTCCATGAGTAATGGAGAGGCCGGGCTGCACGGGGATAGCCTCCCCCCCCAACAGGGCGCTGGTTCAGGCTGTGGGCGGGGGGAGGCTGCATGGTGGCCGGATTCGTTTGGGGTGCGTCCAGCCCTGTGTCATTCCGGTGAGACTGACATCCTTGTCGGCAGGAGGCGGGCTTGTCGGCAGGGGGCGGGCAGCCTCCCGCGATCCCGGTCTGCGTCTCGATGGGCGGCATGGGAAAGTGGACGGCATGATTTCCTGTATCTTTCCGTCCTGAAGCTGTTCCACCGCACTCTACGCCTATGCCTCCGTCCATGGTTGATGCCGGATGCGGCGCGGATAGGCGCCATCCCACCCGATCCCACGCAAAAGGCGCCCCGTCCCCACGGGAACGGAGCGCCTTTTGTTGGCGGTGGCCCGCGGCTTGTGCAGCGTGACCGATTGGACCCGAAGGGGGCGGGGTGTTAGGCCGCCAGCATGTCGGAAATGGGCGATACCCGATCCGTGGTCCGGCGGCGGCGCATGGCCGTGCCGATGGCGCCGAAGCCCAGGATCAGCATCATCCACGTTGCCGGTTCGGGAACCGCGGCGAAGGAGAAGGAGAAGATGTCGAAGCTCGACCCCGTCGTGGTACCGGCGGCCAGACCGTTGCGCTGGACGCGATCCATATAGGTGCTGCCGATGCGGAGCTGGTAGTTGCCACCCAGCAGGGTCGCGGTGAGGCTGCCCGATGCGTTGGGCGTGACCGCCTGGCTGAACGCGCCGCTGCCGCCGGTCAGGCTGATCGTGCTCAGGCTGGTGGCGACTGAGTTGGGGTCGAGCAGGTTGTAGTTGATGGTCAGCAGCGTCTTGCCGATGTTGCCGAAATTATAGGTGAAGGTGTAAGCGCCCGCCGCCGCGGCGCTGAGGATCGGGTTCGTCCGGGTGGAGCCGATCGCCTGCACGATGCCGGTGTTCGACGAGGCGGAGAAGACGCCCGACGCGGGCGATGCGAACGTCACCGACGTCAGGGTCGAAGATGAGGAGTCGATCGCCGCGGTGACGCCGATCTTGCCAGAAGCCGTCGCGGTGGCGGTGGTCGACAGCGTGGCGGGGAGGGTCTTCGATTTGACGGTCGACGACTTCGACTTTGTGTCGACCACATTCTTGACGTTGGTGTTCGCCGCGGAGGCCGCCGTCATGGCCACATTGGTGAAGATGATGGCTGCATGAGCCGGCATTGCAGCCCCGGCCGACGCCAGAAAAAGCGACGATCCAAGAAATAGTTTGTTCACGTCCAAACCCCCAAATAGGTTAAATCTATCCCCCGTTAGAAGGCCATGGCGGAATTTGCAGATTTCTAAAATGTAACATTTTGTTTCGTTCTGGAGATCATCCCTAATTTCCGCGCCATTACGACACAGCGATACAATGGGCGCGGAGTGGGCCGGAACGGAAAGGGTGCGCTAACAGTGGTTTGGCTACGGGGCAGCCCATGACAGCGCATAAGACGTGGATTTCCGGCGCGCGGAATCTTTTTTATGACTGCGTTGAGAAGGTGCTTTTTTGGCGCTGATCCGATTGACGGGCGGAGCAGGTCACGCCGAATCGGTATCGAAAGGTCAGAGAATAAAAAAGCAGGCGGGGAAAGGGTACTCGCAAGGTGCAAGCTGCACCTTTCCCCGCATTATGTCGTCCGGTTGGTGCCGGTTTTTCCCGGCGGCGTCCTCTCCTGACATATTTTCTACCGTCCGACGAAGGCGACCTTTACCTTGAATGAATGGCAAAAAAAAGGGCCTAACCGAGAAATCGGCCAGGCCCACGAGTTATAGGAGAGGATGCCTGAAAGGCATGGCCGTAAATAAGATGCTCTCAGTTTTTCGGCAAGTGCGAAACAAGCATTTTCGGTTGCAAAAAACGCAATCGGTAGAGATTGCGCCATGACTGTCTCGATCCTGAACAACGCTGCAAGAGACTGACAAGGTGCTATTATTTTTCGCAGCACCCGTGGCGACCGGTGAAATAGTCAACATGGTTGGTATTTTGCGGCGCGGTACAAGAGGGCGACCGATGAGGAGGGATGGGGTGATTTTTACGCCGCCCCGGACAGCGTTATTTTTTGCCGGGAGCGCGAAAATGCCGGGTCGACCACCCGTTTCGGCGTGAAATGTCGGCCCGGCGATTCGAATCAGATGGCGCTGCTGAACGTGTCGCAGGCGCTGGGGTCGCCCGATTCGAGGCCTTTCTTCAGCCAGCGCATCCTTTGCTCGCTGCTGCCATGGGTGAAGCTGTCGGGCATGGGGGTGCGGCCTGCGCCCTTTTGCAGCGTATCGTCGCCGATGGCCTGCGCGGCCTTCAACCCTTCCTCTATGTCGCCAGCCTCCATCAGGCCGGTCTCCCGGCCCCAGACCCCGGCGTAGCAGTCCGCCTGCAACTCCACCTTCACCTGCACGGCATTGGCCTCTGCGGAGCCGAGCCGGCGTTGCTCGCTGTTCGCCTTGGCCAGCACACCGGTGATGTCCTGGATATGATGGCCGACCTCATGCGCGATAACATAGGCCTGCGCGAAATCGCCGGGCGCGCCGAACCGCTGGGTCAGTTCGTCGAAGAAGCTGGTGTCGAGATAGACCTTCTTGTCGGTCGGGCAGTAGAATGGCCCCATCGCGGATTGCGCCGCGCCGCAGCCGGACATACCGCTCTGGTTATAAAAGACCAGAATGGTCGGCTCATATTTCTCGCCCGACTGCTGGAAGAGGCGGCCCCATGTCCGCTCCGTCGATCCCAGCACCTTGAGCGACCAGTGCTGGACCGGGGTGAGCTGTGCCGGGTCGCGCGATCCCTCGACCGCGGGGGAGCCGCCCGTGCCGCCCCCGCCCAGCATGGAGCCGAGATTGCCCAGCCCGCCGGTGACGGCGAGGATCAACAGCACGACCGCGATGCCGCCGCAGCCGAAGCGCGAACCGATCAGCGGCAGCAGCAGGCCCAGCATGCCGCCGCCCCCGCCGCCGAAACCGCCACCTCCGCCGCCCTGCTGAACCTCGAAATTGCTGCTTTCCTGTTCGTCGTCGAGGCGCATTGGGTCACTCCTTTCCTGCCTGTCTATGAGATGGGGGCGGGGATGGGAAGCGGGTGCGGGCACGGAAAGGGATGGGGGCGGCTTTTTCGCGTACGCCGGTCATGGCGGTGGAACAAAGGTGCGCGGTGGGTTATTGCGGCGCAACATGGACATGCCGCTCTCTCCGCTTCGCACCAGCGCCCCGCTCCGCAACAGTTCATTGCCGCTGCCGCCCCATGTCGCGCTGGTGCTTCAGGGCGGGGGCGCGCTGGGCAGTTTCCAGGCGGGCGTGGTGGAAAGCCTGTTCGCTCATGGCATCGGGGTGAACTGGGTCGCGGGCATCTCCATCGGCGCGATCAACGCGGCGATCATCGCGGGCAACACGCCGGATCAGGTGGTGCCGAAGCTGCGCAGTTTCTGGGAACTGGTGAGCGGCGGTATGCCCAATTTCGTGCTGCCGGAGAATCACGCTATAGAGGAGGCCGCGCATCTGGCCGCCGCCGCTACGGTCGCGATGTTCGGGGTGCCGGGCTTCTTTCGCCCGCATGGGCTGGCGGGACCGTTCGCGGTCAGCGGATCGCGCGAGGCGGTCAGCCTGTACGACACATCACCGCTGCGCGAGACGCTGGACCGGCTGGTCGACTGGGACCGGGTGAATGACGGGCCGGTACGGCTGTCGGTCGGCGCGGTCGATGTGGAGAGCGGCAATTTCGATTATTTCTGCACCGGCGATCCGCGCTGGAAGGGGCGGATCGACGCGCGCCACATCATGGCGTCGGGCGCACTGCCGCCGGGCCTGCCGCCGGTCGAGATAGACGGTCGCCATTATTGGGACGGGGGCATCGTCAGCAACACGCCGCTGGCCCATGTCATCGACCATCAGGACGGCGACATGCTGCTGTTCCAGTGCGATCTGTTCCCGGCGGAAGGGCCGCTGCCCCGTACGCTGACCGACGTGATGGCGCGGCAGAAGGACATTCAATATAGCAGCCGGACCCGGCAGGTGACGGACCAGTATCTGCGCCTGCGCCGGGAGCATCATGCGGTCGAGCGGCTGCTGGCGACGCTGCCGCCGGAGATCGCCGCGTCGGTCGAGGCGGAGGCGGTGCGCGACATGATCGACCGGGGGTCGATCAACATCGTCCACCTCATCTATCGCGGGCGGGAATGGGAGAGTGGGGCGAAGGATTTCGAATTCTCCCGCCGGACCATGCTGGACCATTGGGAGCAGGGACGCAGCGCGGTGGCGACGGCGGTGGAGACGGGCGACCGGCTGATCGCGCGCAATATATTGGATGGCAAAAGCGCCTCGTTCGACCTGTCGGCACCGGGCAGCATCAAGGAGAAGCAGGCATGAGTTTGACGGGCAAGACGGCGCTTATCACCGGCTCCACCTCCGGCATCGGGCTGGCCTATGCCAGGGCGCTGGCGGGCGAGGGCGTCAACATCGTCATCAACGGTTTCGGCGACGCCGACGCCATTGAGACGGAGCGCAAGGCGCTGGAGGCGACCAGCGGGGCGAAGGCGCTCTATTCCGGCCATGACCTGACCAAGGCGGACCAGATCGAGGCGATGATGGCGGAGGCGGCCAGCGCCTTTGGAGGCATCGACATCCTCATCAACAATGCCGGGATGCAGCATGTCGCGCCGGTCGAGGAGTTCCCGGTCGACAAATGGAACCTGATCCTCGCGCTCAACCTGACGGCGGCGTTCCACACCACGCGGCTGGCCGTACCCTATATGAAGGAGAAGAAGTGGGGGCGGATCATCCAGACCGCGTCCGCCCATTCGCTGACCGCCTCGCCGTTCAAGAGCGCCTATGTCACCGCCAAGCATGGGCTGGCGGGCCTGACCAAGACGGTGGCGCTGGAACTGGCGACATTCGGGGTGACGGCCAACTGCATCTCGCCCGGCTATGTATGGACCCCGCTGGTGGAGAACCAGATACCCGACACGATGCAGGCGCGTGGCCTGACGCGCGAGCAGGTCATCAACGATGTGCTGTTGGCCGGGCAGCCGACGAAGCAGTTCGTGACGCCGGAGCAGGTCGCGGCGATCGCGCTGTTCCTGTGCCGGGACGAGGCGGCGAACATCACGGGTGCGAATATCAGCGTGGATGGTGGCTGGACGGCGTAGGGTTAAGCCGTCCAGCCACCTCGCCGAGCGGGCGTCAGTGACGTATCATGGGGAAGGATTAGCTTGCCCGCCGCGTCGAGCGAGGGCGAGAAGTGGCGGGACGCTTTCGCCTCGCCCCCCCTCTGCGGCCCTGCAGTGGGGTGACATTGGATTGACCGACCTCGTCATCGCTTCGCTGCGCTCGCAATGACGATGCACGGGAAAGTCATCGCGCCCTAGAGTGCCATAGCGATGGAGCCGACGAGCAGAGCGGCCATGCCATAGTTGAAGGCCAGCAGGCGGCGACGGCTGGAGAGCCAGCCGCGGATGCTGAGGCCCGCCAGCATCCAGCTTCCCGTCGAGGCGATGCCGATGAGCGCGAAGACCAGCGAGATCAGCAGGATCGAGGCGAAATGCTCATCCGGCGCGTAGAGTGTGATCGCGCTCAGCGCCATCGTCCATGCCTTGGGATTGACCCATTGGAAGGCGCTGGCTTGCAGGAAGCTCATCGGGCGGCCCTTGATATTCTCCGCCCCGGGCGCGTCGGCGCGGGCGATCTTCCACGCCAGCCAGAGGGTGTAGGCGACGCTCACCACCTTCAGGATGGTGAAGCTGGGCGGCCAGGCGTGGAACAGGCCGAACAGGCCCAGCCCGACGATCAGCAGCATGAAGAAGAAGCCGACGACCACGCCCGCCATATGGGGCAGAGATCGGACGATGCCGAAATTCGCGCCCGACGCCATCAGCATCAGGTTGTTCGGGCCGGGCGTGAAGGAGGATACGACGCCGAAGCTGGTGAGGGCGAGGAGGGCTTGCGGTTCCATGGGCGCAACATAGTGCGGAATAACGCGCGGTGTGTTGCGAAATGCCCCCTTTAACTTGACGATTCATGCAATAATCCAGTCCCATGGATATGATAAACCAGAAAATATTGCGCGAGCTGGCGCGTGACGGACGAATCGCCAATGTCGATCTGGCCGACCGGGTGGGCCTGTCGCCCTCCGCCTGCCTGCGCCGGGTGCAGGAACTGGAGCGCAGCGGGGTCATCACCGGCTATCGCGCGACCTTCGACCCGGAAAAGCGCGGGGTGGGCTTTGTCGCCTATGTCACCATCGGCCTGTCCACCCACACCAAACAGGCGCAACAGGATTTCGAGGCCGCCATCGCCCGCGCGCCGGAGGTGACGGAATGTCATAATGTGACGGGGGCCGTCGAATATCTGCTGCGCGTCGAGGTGGTCGATCTGGCCGCCTACAAGCATTTTCATACCGAGGTGCTGGGCACCCTGCCGCAGGTGACGGCGATTAGCACCTTCGTGGTGATGAGTTCGCCCAAGGATGAGCGGCGGTAGCGTCTGCGGTCTGTCGGCGCGGGGGCAATGCGGGGGGCTGGTGCGGTCCTGCGCCGATGCGAGGGCTTTGGGTGAGGGGTATATGGATGGCGGGTGGCTCTGCCGTGGGCGGCCCCGCGCCCCTGACAGCGCGGAGCGGCATGATGTCGGGTGAGAGGGACGCGGTGGCCACCCTGCAAAAAGCCCCGGCTTCTCGCGATGAGAGGCCGGGGTTTTCGAAGATGTCAGACGATGACGTCAGGCCATGGGTGGCGGGATCAGTAGCCGCTGCTGTTCTCAGTCGAACCGCCGCCGCCCGCGCTGGGCGCTGCCGGGGCCGCGCCGGGCACGCCGAGGAAGTCACCCTCCTCGCCGAACCAGTTGCGGAATTCGAGGAAGCCGGGGATGCCCTTGAACGTGCTGTTGCCTGCCTTGTCGACCTCTACATGGATGACGGCGGGCTTGCCGGACGCGATGGCGCGTTCGATGGCCGGGCCGATGTCTTCCACCTTGTCGACATATTCGCCGTGCGCGCCAAAGCTCTGCGCGGTCAGGTCGAGGCGCACCTCATTGCCCCAGCGGGCCTCCGGCGTGCTGGTGTCCTCACCGAAGTTCGCCTTGTACGACGCTGCCTCGATGCCCCAGGCATGATCGACCGCGACGATGCAGAGCAGGGGCAGATTTTTGCGCGCCGCCGTCTCCAGTTCCGAGATGTGGAACAGGAAAGCGGAGTCGCCGGTCAGCAGCGCCACGCGGCGCTTGTCGCCCACCGCCAGCTGCGCGCCCAGCGCCATGGGCAGGCCGTTGCCGATTGCGCCCCAGTTGCTGCTCCACATGGAATCGCGCGGCGTCCACTGGAGGAGGGCGGAGAACCACATGCTCGCGGCGCCGCCGTCGCGCACCAGGATGGTGTCGTCGGGCAGATGCTTCGTTGCCTCGATGGCGAGGCGGCCGGTGTGGATCGGCTGCGATGCGGTGGGGACGGTCGCTTCCAGCGCCGCCTTCGCGTCGTCGCGGATCTTGGTCCAGCCCGCCAGTTGCGCGGGCAGTTCGCGCTGCACGCCTTCCAGCGCCTTGTTCAACTGCGGGATGATGTCGACAAGGTCGCCGACCAGCGGCACGTCGATCGGGCGGTTCACGCCGATGGCGGTGCCGTCGCGCTCGACATAGATCCACTTGCGGTCGGCATCGCCCTGCTTCCACGCATGGCCGCGGCCATAGTTGAGCGCCTCGCCCAGTTCCGTACCGATGGCCAGCACGACGTCGGAGGTGGAGGCGACCTGGCCGCCCGCCTCGGAGCTGTAGGGGAAGGTGCGATCCTCCATGCCGGGCAGCACGGCCTCGACCGCGTTGGATTGCAGGATGGGGCAGTTCAGCTTTGCCGCCAGTTCCGTCGCCGCCACATGCTGGCGGGTCACGAACACGCCCTGACCGAGCAGCAGCGCCGGGTTCTTGGCGTTCTTCAGCAGTTCGACCGCTTCCGAGATCGACAGGTCGTCGGCACGCTGGCGGACGAGGCGATAGCGGTTCGGCGCAGGAACGGGCGAGCCGTCGAACTTATACTGCATCACGCCCAGCGGGATTTCGACATAGGTCGGGCCGGGAACGCCGGTCAGCGCCTGACGGAACGCCTCGTGGAAGATTTCCTCGGTCTGCTGCGGATATTCGATGATGCCGGTGTATTTCACGGCGTTTTCGAACAGCGGCGGCTGGCTCATATACTGCATCTTGCCGCGGCGGACGCGCTGTTCGTAAAAACGCTGGCGCTGCGCCATGATGAAGATGGCGGGGACATTTTCCTTCATCAGGAAGTTGGCGCCTGCCGCGATGTTGCCGACGCCTGGCCCCTTGTTGACGCACATCACCACCGGCTTGCCGGTCATGCGGAAATAGCCGTCGGCGATCAGCGCCATGGCTTCCTCATGATGCGGCGAGACAATCTTCATGCCGCGCCGCTCGGCCTCGATGAACAGGCCAAAGAAGCTGGGATCGGGAATACCGAACAGCGTATCGATACCCTCGGCCTGAAGCAGGTCGAGAATGCGGTCTTGCATCGTCTGATTTGTCATGGGCAGGCGTCTCTCGTCATATTCCTTATATGCCATGGCTCTCAGCACGGGGACAGGCACAGGTCAAACGCAATTGCCAACAGTGTTGATGACAAGCCGCGACGCCCCGGCGTTGAATGTGCCGAAATGCGCCCGTTGAACTGATATGCGTCGAAAAGGGGTGGTTGTCGCCGCCATATCCGGCTAAAGGGGCGCTCTGGCCTGTGCCGTTCGTCCCTGCGTACCGCTCCGGCGATTTCGGCGAACGGTCGGCCTGATGGGCGGCATTGCCTTCCGGTCGATGAATTGGAAGCTGGGCATGGCGCGATGGAGAATCACTTCCGACCGCGCAAGGCGGCCGGGTCGGTATCTGCGGGCGCGCGCAGAACATGGATAGAGGGAGAAGATCACCCATGGCAGTACCTGTTTACGAGCGTATTCTTCAGCTCTTCGAAGCCGAGGGTATCAAGACGCTGTTCGGTATCCCCGATCCGAACTTCGTGCATTTCTTCCTGGAGGCCGAGTCGCGCGGCTGGACCGTGGTGTCGCCGCATCATGAGGCCGCCGGCGGTTTCATGGCCGAGGCCGCATCGCGCATCACCGGCAAGCCCGCCGTCGCCATCGGCACGCTGGGGCCGGGCCTCGCCAACCTGATGCCCGCCATCCAGTGCTGTCTGGTCGAGAACAGCCCGGTCATCTTCCTGGGCGGCCAGCGCGCCCGCATCACCGAACAGCGCGTGCGCCGTGGCCGCATCCAGTTCGTGCGCCAGCAGCCGCTGATCGAGGATTCGGTCAAGTACGCCGGCGTCATCGAATATCCCGACCAGACGGACGAGGTGATCCGCGAGGCGATCCGCCGTTCGATGACCGGCACGCCCGGCCCGACCTATGTCGAGTTCCCGCACAACGTCACGCTGGAAGAGATTGACGACACGCCGGTCCTGGCGCCGTCGCAGTATCGCCTGGTCAATCAGGGCGCGGACGTGGACATGCTGAACGAGGCCGTCCGCCTGATCCAGACCGCCAAGAACCCCATCCTGCTGGTCGGCCACGCCGTCCACACGTCGCAGACGGGCAAGGCGGTCAAGGAACTGGCCGACCTTATCAAATGTCCGGTCATCCAGACATCGGGCGGCACCAGCTTCATCGAGGGTCTGGAAGACCGCACCTTCCCCTATGGCTTCTCCGAAGTGTCGATCGACGCGGTGGTGGAGAGCGACCTGTGCATCGCGCTGGGCACCGAACTGGGCGAGCCGAGCCATTATGGCCGCTGGCGCCATTGGGTCGACAATGAGGCCAACCGCAAGTGGATCTATGTCCAGCAGGATCCAACCGCCATCGGCGTGAACCGGCATTATGACGTGCCCCTCGTCGGCGACCTGCGCGGTATCGTGCCGCAGCTGGTCCGCGCGCTGAAGGACACGCCCCGCGCCGAGCATCCGCGCCTCGCCGAATATATCCAGCGCGAACAGGAGGCCCTCGACGAGCTGTACGAGGAGTCCAAGACCCGCAGCGACGGCACCGGCAATGTGGCGATCAACACCGCCCGCTTCGTGACCGAGGCGAGCCGCGCCTTCCCCAAGGACGGCATCATGATCCGCGACGGCGGCGCATCGGTGATCTACACCTGGACCTATAATCAGGCAAAGCCGCACGACGTGCTGTGGAACCAGAATTATGGCCATATCGGCACCGGTCTGCCCTATGCCACCGGCGCGATGATCGCGGATCGCGCGACCAATGGCCGGGAGCGTCCGGGCATGCTGATGACGTCGGACAGCAGCTTCCTGTTCCACATCGGTGAACTGGAAGTGGCCGTGCGCCTCAACCTGCCCCTCGTCTGCGTCGTCGCCGTCGACAACCAGTGGGGCCTGGAGGTCGGCATCTATCGCGGCGCCTTCGGTGAAGGCACGTCGGAGCCGGGCGTCCACTGGAGCAACAAGGTCCGCTTCGACAAGATCGCGGAGGGCTTTGGCGCCTATGGCGAATATGTGACCAAGGCGGAGGACATCGCGCCCGCCATCGAGCGCGCCTATGCCAATGGCGGCCCGGCGGTGATCCATGTGGTCATCGACCCCAAGGCCAATGCCGAGGACAAGCCGCAGTATAGCGAATTCCGTACCTGGTATGCCGAGGGCACCCAGTAAGGGCGCTCCGTAAGATTGCGGCGCCACCGCTGAACCATTCGATCGCCCGCCGTGCCCTGTGCCCCGGCGGGCGGTTTGGTTTCAGGCACAAGGGACGGAGTCGCGGGACAGGGGCCGTGGGCGTGGTCCCGTCGGGCCATCGCATAGCCGATGGGCAAAAATCCGCGCCCGCCCTTGCAAGCCTATGCAGGGTCATTCCATGGTTGCGACGGACACCCGTGGGTGAACGGGCGACGACGTACATAAAAGATCAGGAGCAGAGATGAGCAAGACGGCATTGGTGACGGGTGCGGCGGCCGGTATCGGCAGGGCCTGTGCGATACGGCTGGCGAAGGACGGACATGCGGTCGGCGTGCTCGACCTCGACCTGAACGGGGCGGAGGCGGTGGCGGCGGAGATCGTCGCGGCGGGCGGCAGGGCGTTCGCGTTGCAGGCCAGCATCGCCGACCGGGCGCAGGTGACGGCGGCGGTGGACAGGCTGCGCGCCGGATTCGGGCCGGTCACGATCCTCGTCAACAATGCCGGTATCTCCAAGTTCGTGGATTTCGAGGATATTACCGACGATCTGTGGGACGAGCAGTTCACCATCAACGCCAAGGGGACGTTCATCGTCACGCAGGTCGTGCTGCCCGACATGAAGGCCGCCACATGGGGCCGCATCGTCAACATCTCCTCCTCCAGCGCGCAGACCGGCAGCATCCAGCAGGTGCATTATTCCGCGTCCAAGGGCGCGGTCATCACCATGACGCGCAGTTTGGCGCAGGCGCTGGGACCGCTGGGCATCACGGTCAACAATATCCCGCCCGGATCGGTGCTGGGCACGATCATGTCAGACAAGAACATCAGCAAGGCGACCATCGACAATCTCAACCAGACACTGCCCGTGCGCCGGGTGGGCGAGCCGAACGACATCGCCAATGCCTGTGCATGGCTGTGTCTGGAGGATAGCGGCTATGTCACCGGCCAGACCATCGGGGTCAATGGCGGGCGCGTGGTGTCCTGATCCCGTGGGGCCGGCCGCGTCCATGGTGGGCGGGGCCGGTGCGGCGGACGGCATGGGGTGTGGACGCCCATCTGCGTCGTCCCGGAATGATCGGGACGGGGGGGGGGATTTCGCCAGAGGGTTCCACCCAGGAGTGATCCGGCAAGAAGGTTTGGCCAGAAGGTCCGATATAACGCCCTTCATGGCAAACCGCGCCGAAGCGGGGAACGATGCCGCCAAGGTTTTTCCCGGATGACACGGGCGGCGGGGGGAGGAGGGTGTCGCCTGACCCCTTCTCCCCCGCCGCCCCACCGACAGCGATCAGGTCGTGCGCAGGCGTCCGCCGTTCACGCCGATGGTCTGGCCCGTCACATAGCTGCTGCCTTCGCTGCACAGCCATGAACAGGCGTTGGCAATGTCCTCCGGCTCGCCGGTGCGGCGCACTGGGATCATCTCGCGCACGGTTTCGATGGGGATCGGGAAATTCGCGCGATTCGCCTCGGACATGATGGTGTTCATGATGATGCCCGGCGGGATATTGTTGACCGTGATGCCGTGGGGGCCAAATTCCTCCGCCAGCGCGCGGGTCAGGGTGATGATCGCGCCCTTGGACGAGCTGTAGGGCACCATGCCCGCCTGTCCGGTCTGCGCGCTGGACGAGGACATGTTGACGATGCGGCCCCATTTGGCGGCCTGCATGTCCGGCACCACCGTCTGGGTGACGATGAAGGTGCCCTTGACGTTGATCTGGTACACCTTGTCCCAAAGCTCGTCCGTCACCTCCAGAAAGGGGGTGGTGTTGGTGATGCCCGCGTTGTTCACCAGCACGGTGACGGGGCCGAAGGCGTCGCGCAGTTTCTGCACCGCGGCTTCCACCTGCGCCCGGTCGGAAATGTCGGCCTGGAGGGCGATGGCCCTGCCACCGTCGGCGTTGATCTCGTCGGCGGTCTTCTGCGCCTGCTCGATCAGCAGGTCGAGCACGCCGACCGCCATGCCGTCTTTCGCCAGTTGCCGCGCGCAGGCACGGCCGATGCCTGCCGCTGCGCCTGTCACCAATGCTGTTTTCGTCATCCTGTCCTCCTGTAGTGGTTTTGCCTGATGGTATCCTCTGTGGACAGGGGAGGCGGGTCGCGACTTGACCGATGGCGACAATATGAGGGGGTCAGGCGGCGGTGCGCCGGGCTTCCGCACGGATGGCGGTGGGGGAGGCGGAGAACCAGCGATGGCAACTGCGCGTGAAGACGGATTGCTCCGCGAAGCCCAGCCGTTCCGAGATATGGGCGAAATCCTGCGCTGTTTGTTGCAGGTAATAGAGCATCAGGTCGCTGCGGACCTCATCCTTGATCTTCTGGAAGGCGCTGCCCTCCGCCTTCAGGTGGCGGTGGAGGGTGCGGGGATGGAGGTTCAGTTCCTCCGCAATCCGGTCGTTGGTGCACCATTCCGTGCCGAGGAAGCGCATCACGAGGCCGCGCACCTGCGCATGGAGCGGCGGCCGGTGCCGGGTGAAGCGGGCGTCGATGAAGGCGGTGACGGTGCGATAGGCCTCCGCATCCGGGTCGATGATGGGCGCATCCAGGCTGTTGCGAGCATAGACGATGCCGTCTTCCGGCTGGCCGAAGCGCACCTCGCACCCGAAATGGCGGCGATAGGTGGCCAGGGGGGACACGGGCTGGTGCCGGAAATGCACCTGCCATGCGCGGGCATGGCCGCCGGTCAGCGCCATGGACAGCAGATGCCCGACCAGCAGGATCTGCTCGATCAATTGGGCGCGGCTGCCGATGCCGTCCAGCAATATGTCATGGCTGATGAAGATGCGGCCATCCTCCGCCCGGTGGGTGGGGGCGATCCGCGCGGCCAGGCTATGGGCGTAGGTGTGGGTGCAGACATAATCCAGCGCCTCGCCAAAGGTGCGCGAATTGCGCATCGCGGTGCCCAGCGGCCCCACGAAAGCGCCGCCGCCCTGCATCCCGGCCAGCCGCATGCCGAAGTCCGGGCATTTCAGGTCGTGCGCGGCAAGGTCGAACAACTGGATGACCTGGCGATAGGTGGCGCGCGGCGTGCTGTCCTGTGCGATGCCGGCCCGGTCCATCAGCGCGCCGGAATCGCCGCCCAGCGTCGTCACCAGTTCGGGAAAGAGGTGCAGCGTCCGGGCGTGGATGATGTCGAACCTGTCCTCCCCGTTGATCGGTTGCGCCATCTCGCTCTCCTTGTGTTCTGGCCCCGGTATCGACTCTGCCCGACTGTTGTCGCCGCCCGTCCCTGTCGCGTCGCAGTCGAACCTATTTGTCCGAATTGGTCAAGCGATCTGTCACCCGGCAGGCGTAACAATGGGGGGCAAGCCGGCGCCGGGATCAATCCGTGTCGGGGTGAGAGGATGACCATGGGCGCGACCGGCGACGAATTGCAGAATTTTCTCGATCGCGAAAATATCCGCGACTGCCTCGCCCGGCTGGCGCGCGGTGAGGACCGCCGCAACGCCGACCTGATCCGGGGCGCCTACTGGCCCGACAGCGTCACCGACTATGGTGTCTTCAAGGGCCGTTTCGACGACTATCTCGCCTGGGTCGTGCCCGGCGCGGACGCCATCACCAACACGCAGCATGTGCTGGGCCAAAGCTATATCGAACTGTCCGGCGACACGGCGAAAGTGGAGACGCAGGTCATCTCCTACCACCGCGTCGACATGGGCGCGGGGGAGCAGGACACGTGCATCGGCGGGCGCTACCTCGATGTCCTCGAACGGCGCGAGGGCCGGTGGGGCATCGCCAGCCGCCTGATGCTGTACGACTGGTATCAGGGCTGGGGCGACGCCATCGACTGGTCGAAGGGCGTGATGGCCATGCCATTTTCCGAGGAGCATTTTTCCGGTAGGTCTGTGAAGGATTACAGCGAGCGTTTCTTCGGCGTCTGACCTGTCGCTATCCAACAGGTCTGTTGATAAGAGACCTTAGCGAATCGAGAGGGAAGATCAGAGCGACATGACCTGCCAGCCAACCAAGACCCCGCCCAAGGACGCCATCAACATCCCCGCGCTGCGCGAGAAATATCTGCTGGAGCGCGACAAGCGCGTCAGCACCAAGGGACAGGCGCAATATGTGCGCCCGACCGAGGAGTCGCCGGTCAAGGATTATACCGCCGATCCGCACATGCCGGTCACCCCGCGCGACCCGATTTCGGAAGAGATCGACGTCATCGTGCTGGGCGCGGGCTGGGGCGGAACCATCGCGGCCTATCACCTGACCAATGCGGGCGTAACCAATTTCCGCAACATCGACATTTCGGGCGATTTCGGCGGCGTTTGGTACTGGAACCGCTATCCGGGCGTGCAGTGCGACAATGACGCGCTGATCTATCTGCCGCTGCTGGAAGAAATGGGCTTCATGCCCAGCCAGAAATTCTCCGACGGGCGCGAGATTCAGGGCTATTGCCGCCTGATCGCGGACAAGACCGGCTTTGCCGACCGCGCGCTGTTCCACACCCAGATCACCAATCTGGAATGGGACGACGCGGCGCAGCGGTGGAAGGTCACGACCAACCGCGGCGATGACATTCGCGCCAAGTTCGTCATCATGGCCTGCGGCGTGATGAACATGCCCAAGCTGCCCGCCATCCCCGGCATCCACAGCTACAAGGGCAAGATGTTCCATACGTCGCGCTGGGAATATGACTATACCGGCGGCAGCTATGGCAGTCCCGTACTGGACAAGCTGGGCGACAAGACGGTGGCCATTCTGGGTACCGGCGCGACGTCGGTGCAGGCGGTTCCGTCGCTGGGCAAGCATGCCAAGCAGCTCTATGTGATCCAGCGCACCCCCTCCAGTGTCGATGAGCGGCCGAACCCGCACACCGACCCTGAATGGGTCGCCTCGCTGCCCAAGGGTTGGCAGAAAGATCGCATGGACAATTTCCACCGCGCCGCGATGGAAATGTTCCTGCCCGGCGAGAAGGATCAGATCTGCGACATCTGGACCGAAGTCGCGCGCAACCTGGCCGCCGAACTGAACGCCGAGGGCTGGCCCGAAATGTCCGTCGAGGAGTTCATGTCCCGGCGCGAGATGGTCGACTATCAGGTGATGGAGCGCATGCGCCAGCGCGTCGAAACCCTCGTCGACGATCCGGCGACGGCGGAGGCGATGAAGCCCTATTATCGCTTCCTGTGCAAACGTCCGCTGTCCAACGACGATTATTACCCGACCTTCAACCGTCCCAACGTCAAGCTGATCGACGTGTCGGCGACGCAGGGTCTGGAAGCGATGACCGAGAAGGGCTTCATCCATAATGGTGAAGAGGTCGAGGTCGATTGCATGATCTTCGCCTCCGGCTTCGAGGTGACGTCGGATCTGGAGCGTCGCTGGGGCATCGACACGGTGGTCGGCCGCAACGGCGAGTCCATCTACGATCATTGGCGCGAAGGCCCTAAGACGCTGCACGGCACGATGACCCATGGTTTCCCGAACCAGTTCTTCATCGGCTATATCCAGGGCGCGGCCTATGCCTCCGTCACGGAACAGTTCGGCCAGCAGGGCTATCACTCCGCCTATATCATCGCGGAGGCCCTGAAGCGCGGCCTGACCTCGGTCGAGCCGACGCAGGAGGCGCAGGACGCCTATGTGAAGACGTTCCAGGAGATCGCGGTCGACCTGTCCGCGTTCCAGAGCGAATGCACGCCCAGCTACTTCAACAATGAAGGCGACAAGAATCCCAAGTGGGCGCTGTTCCACAGCTGGGGTTATGGCTGGGCCAATTTCCAGCAGATGGTCGGTGACTGGCGCAACAAGGGCGATCTTGAGGGGCTGACGCTCCGCAAATCGGCCGAGGCCGAACCGGCGGAATAACAAGAGGGATGGAATGGGAGCACTGACGGGCAAGGTAGCGGTCGTGACCGGTGCCAGCCGGGGTATCGGCAAGGGCATAGCGTCAGTGCTCGGCGAGGAAGGGGCCACCGTCTATGTGACGGGCCGCACGGTGGACGCCGGTGCGGGGCCTCTGCCCGGCACCATCGGCGAGACGGTCGCCGAAGTGAACCGGCGCGGCGGCAAGGGTATTGCCGTCGCCCTGGACCTGAACGACGATGCGTCCATCGCCGCCCTGTTCGCGCAGTTGAAGGCGGAGCAGGGTCGGCTCGACATCCTCGTCAACAATGCGATGGCGATCCCGCCGGAGATGACGCAGCGCATCGGTTTCTGGGAGAAGCCGCTCTCCAACTGGGAAATCTTCGACACGGGCGTTCGCGCGGCTTTCGTCGCGGCATGGTATGCGGCGCAGATCATGGCGCCGCAGAAGTCGGGCCTGATCGTCGCCCTGTCCGGCTATGTCGGCGTGACCTATACTTATGACACCATATTCGGGCTGACCAAGACCGCGACGGACCGCATGGCGCGGGACATGGCGGTGGAGTTGAAGCCGCATGGCGTCGCCTCCCTCTCCCTGTGGCAGGGCTTTACCTATACGGAGCGGGCGCAGGAGAATCTGCGCACGGTGCCGGGCATGGCGGCGCAGCTCAACAGCGCGGCAGGCAGCTCGCCGGAGTTTCCGGGCCGGGTGATCGCGGCGCTGGCCAAGGACGAGGACGTGCTGGCGCGGACCGGTGGAACCTTCATCAACGCCGAACTGGCGGCCGATTATGGCGTGACCGACATCGACGGCCGCACCATCCCGTCGTTGCGGGCGGAGCGGGGATCGCCGCTGTGGGCGCCGGTCTGACCCTTTTTATTGTTATCCGCAGCCCGGATGACGGGAGACCTTGTGGCCTCCTGCCGTCCCGGGGCTGGCGGGGCGATACGAACGGAGAGGCCGGGACGATGATCCTGCACCCCATAGCGATATATAGAGCGTGATCCGATCATGCTGAATCGGATCACGCTCTATTCGTCTTTTGTTTTCCGCATTTTCCGAGCCAGCAGGTGATGCCATCCGCTTCGAAAATGCTCTAGCTGACGGAGACTATTAATGACCGAACGACGCTTCGATGGCCGGGTGGCCGTCATCACCGGCTCCGGCCGGGGGCTGGGCCGTGAATATGCGCTGCTGCTGGCGTCGAAGGGCGCGAAGGTCGTGGTCAACGATCTGGGTGGCGCGATGCGCGGCGGCGAGAGTGACACCGACACCAGCGTCGCGCAGCAGGTGGTGGACGAGATCAGGGCGCTGGGCGGTGAGGCCGTGGCCAACACCGACAGCGTGGCAACGCCGGAGGGCGGCAAGGCGATCATCGAGGCCGCGCTCGACAGCTATGGCCAGATCGACATTTTGATCCATAACGCGGGAAATGTCCGTTACGGGTCGCTGGACGAGATCAGCGACGAAGATTTCAAGTCGGTCATCGACGTCCATCTGATGGGCGCTTTCCATGTCGTGCGGCCCGCATTTCCGCGCATGGCGGGGGCAGGCTATGGCCGGGTGGTGCTGACCGGCTCCATCGGCGGCCTCTATGGCACGCATCAGGTCGTGAACTATGGCATGTCGAAGGCGGGCATGATCGGCCTCAACAATGTCATCGCCATCGAAGGGGCGGAGCGGGGCGTGAAGTCCAACGTCATCCTGCCCGGCGCGGTGACGCGCATGGCCGATGGGCTGGACGTGTCGCAATATCCGCCGATGGGGCCGGAACTGGTGGCGCCGGTCGTCGGCTGGCTGAGCCATGAGAGCTGCTCCGTCTCCGGCGAACTCTATGTGTCGGTCGGTGGCCGTGTCGCGCGGGCGCTGATCGCGGAATCGCAGGGCATCTATCGCCCGGAGTGGAGCATCGACGATGTTGCGGAGAATATCGACGCGATCCGCGACACCAGCGAAAATCTTTGGCTGCTGCCGGCGCGCGAAGGCTATATGGAGCATCTCGGCCGCAGCTTCGCAATGGCGCGCAACGGGGGTTAGAGCGTTTTTTCCATTGAGCGAAAACGCTCTTGTCTCTTGATGCCGCATTTTCCGAGACGTTGACTGTCAACGGCCAACCCGAAAATGCTCGAAAATGCTCTGGTGACGGGCGGCCTGATCCACCCACCATCAGGAGAAAGACGGGGAGGGCGGGGTCAGGCGACCGCGCCCTCCTCCTTTTTCGTCCACACCGGATAGGCGGGCAGGGTCATCATCAGCACCCCGCCCAGCGCGCAGCCGATCGCGCCCGCCAGCAGGAACGGGCCATAACCGCCCGCCTGATCGTAGATGATGCCCGCCGTCATGGGGCCGAGGCCCGACGCCAGCGCCATCAGCGCGCCCATCACGCCATAGATGACGCCGAAATGCTTCAGTCCGCCATAGCCCGCGGTCAGGAAGCCGGTGATCTGCGTCTTGGTGCCGAACGCATAGCCGTTCACGATCATCGCGCAGATGATGAGCGCGGGCGAGCGGATGCCGTCCATCAGCAGCAGGAAGGCGAGGGACATGATGGCGAGGGTGATGCCGCCGATCCAGTTGGGGCGATAGCGGTCGAGCAGGAAGCCTGTCACCAGCTTGCCGATGATCCCCGCCAGGCCGGACAGGCTGGCCAGCCATGCCGCATGGGTGCGCGACACGCCCGCTTCGGTCAGGATGGGGAAGATGTGCAGCATCAGGCCGATGGTCAGCACCATCACCACGAAATTCGAAATACCGACCCGCCACAGGGCGGAATCGCGCAGCGCCTGGCCGGGGGTGAGGCCGGTCAGGGCGACCTTTGCGCCCTCGTCCTGAACGATGTTCGCCTTCTTCTTCGCCTTGGCGCGGTCATGCGCGTCGAAGAAGAAGAGCAGGCACAGGATGAAGGTCAGGCCACCCCAGCCAAGCCCCAGCCCGATGAACGCGCCGCGCCAGCCGAAACCGTCGATCAGCCAGTTGGTCAGCGGCGGCACCACCATCTGTGCGACCGCCGTGCCGGACAGGGTGAGGCCGAGGGCGAGGCCGCGCGCCTGGCTGAAACAGCCCAGCACGCCCGCCGTCCAAGCGGTCGATTTGATGGTCACGGCGACCACGCCGAAGATCGCCCACAATATATACCATTGGGTCTGCGAACCGTCGATGAGGCTGAACGCGCAGGTGGCCGCTATGGTGATGATGAGGCCGGGCAGGACCAGCCGCCGCGATCCGAAGCGGTCGATCAATATGCCAAAGGGGGGCGATAGGATGGCGGTGATCGTCACCGCGATCGACGGCCCGGAGGACAGGAGCGTCCGGGTCCAGCCGAACTCCTTCGTCAGCGGCTCAATGAACAGGCCCATCGCCGCGAGCAGGAGCGAGAAGAAGGAAAAGCCCATCGAAGCGGCCAGGACCAGTGTCCAGCCTGTCTTCCATTCGGCGGCGGCGGTGGATGATGTCGTCTCGCTCACGGGCCTCTCCCTCTCAACATGCGCTTCTCTATACGGGGTGGAGGGATTGTCCATTGTAATGCTATGCGACGATCCGCGCGCGGCGGAGTATCGGGAGGGCGTTGCCCACCGGGCGCGACCCTGCGCCGGAACCGGCAGCGCGGTCATGCGTCAAGGATGGACTATGAAACCACTCGTCATCGACATTCATCATGATCTGGACCGGGCCGAGGTGCGCCGCCGGATGCAGGCGGGGGTGGCGAAGCTGCCCGGCCATATCCCGGGCGGCACGGCGACGGTCCGTTCCGCCTGGCCGAGCGAGGACCGCATGACGGTGGACGTGCAGGCGATGGGGCAGGAGATCGCCACCATATTGGATGTCGGCGATCGGTCCGTGCGGGTGGAGGTGATGCTGCCGGGCCTGCTGGCGCTGATGGCCGGGCCGATCGAGGCGGTGATCCGGCGGAGCGGCGAAAAGCTGTTGCTCACGCCTCCTTCCGCCTGAACGGCCAGTCGAACGTCGGGCCTGAGTATTATGGCCTGAACCATGGCCCGGCCTCCTTGTGGAGCCGGGCCATGCGGGAGTGCGTGCGGTCAGGCGGCCTGTCGAAAACTGTCCTGTGCAAGGTCGGGGATGATCTCCTCCGTCACCACCTCGAACTTGCGCAGCCACGTCGCGCCAAAGGAGGTGGTGATCGCCACGTCGGTCGCGTCCCGCCCCCGCGCCATCACGATGCGGCCGATGCGCGGCTGGTTGTGGCGCGCGTCATAGGTGTACCAGTCGCCATCGACATACACCTCGAACCATGCGCTGAAATCCATCGGGGCATCGACGGGCGCAATGCCGATGTCGCCCAGATAGCCGGTGCAATAGCGCGCCGGGATATTCATGCAGCGGCACAGCGTTACCGCCAGATGCGCGAAATCGCGGCAGACACCGACCCGCTCCTGATAGCCTTCCCACGCGGTGCGGGTGTTGCGTGCATGGGGGTATCCGAACCGGATATGGTTGTGGACCCAACCGACGATGGCCTCCACCCGACTCCGCGCGGACGCGATGCCACCGAACAGGTTCCATGCCGTCTGCATCAGCCGCTCCGTCTCGCAGTAACGGCTGGCGAGGAGGAAGGGCAGGGCGTCTTCCGGCAATTCCTGCACCGGCGTCACGGGCACGTCGGGCGCGGGCCGGTCGGGCAGTCCGCTGTCCTCCACCAGAAATTCGGCGTGCAAGCGCGCTCCGCCCGCCGGCAACAGGAAGCGGGTCGCAACATTGCCGAACGCATCCAGATAGTCATAGGCCGGTACATCCTGGCCGATGACGATCCGATGGGGTGTGCGCAGGTCGCGATTGCGGGAGGGGTGGATGCTGAGCAGCGCTGTCATTGGCGTGTCGGCATGCGATCCGAATTCAATGTCGAAACCGGCTTTGATCAGCATGAAGTCCTCAATTCTGATGGGTGTCGGGTCGGACGGTATAACGGTGGGCGGCATCATTCGATCCCTGATGCACGGCGGAGAGCGTTGAAGGACGGCGGGGCAGGGTCGGAGGGCAGCGCCCGTTGCGCAAAGGAGCGTGCGATGCTCTAAAATCGGGGCGGGCTATTATTCGGCAGGGAGAGAGAATGACCGAGAGCGAGCGACTGGTCGCGGCCGACGCCATCCGGCAGGTCAAGGCGCGCTACTTCCGGGGCGTGGACACGGGTGACGCGGATCTGGTGAAGGGCATCCTCGCGGAGGATTGCGAGCTGGACTATCGCGGTTGCTGCACCGACCCGGCGACAGGCCGGGATTTCCTGCCCGCCATGAATGTGGTGCTGCGCGGCCGCGAATCCTGGCAGTCGGACGGCATGGCGAAGTTCGGGATCGTCAGCGTCCATCAGGGCCATAATGTCGAGATCGACTTCGCCAGCGCCACGTTCGCCGCGGCCATCTGGTCGATGACAGACCGGCTGTGGTTTCCGCCGGGCAGTCCCTTCGGGCTGATGACCGGCCATGGCCATTATCATGAAACCTATGAGAAGGTCGGGGATCGCTGGCTCATCAAGAGCATCCGCATCACCCGTATCCGGGTGGAGGCGGGCTGAAATGCAGGAAAAATGCGGTTCTGCCATTTTTGTTGGAAAAAGCTGTTGACCGAATCAAACCCCCCGCCTAGAGGGGTTTCACCGCAGCGGTGCAGCGGCCTTCGGGTCGCCGGTTCTGCTACGGTCGCCAACATCGACGGACTAAGGTCCCCCCGGTAGAGATAGCGGGAGGGCTGGTTGTCCGCC
>NZ_JAJSSH010000006.1 GCF_021403115.1 Sphingobium sufflavum | reverse complement strand
ACTGTTATGGAACTACATACGCCGCCCTCCGGGGCGGCGTTGTCGTTTGTGGCGTAGACCACCAGATCCGCCGCGTTCGCGACAACCTCCGCCTCAGGGCCATTGGCGCCGTCGGGACGGACGTTGGTGCAAACCCGCTCTTCACACTCGTCGGTACCCTCGTTAGACCCATCATGATGAGAGTGCGGAAAATCGGGACGGGGCGCGGCTTGCCGGACAGATTCTCCCGTTCCGTCTCGATCACGGCAAGTCGGTTCTTCGTGACCTCGCCGCGATCCACCTGACTGGCGGTGATTTGGGTCACCTTCTAGAAGGTCTCCGTGAAGATCTTCGCATGCTCCTCCGTGAAAAGATGGTGCTGAGCACAGCCATCGCAGCGACCCGAAATCCCATTTGCGATAGAGCCAGACAAGGCGCTCCCCACTCAGGCAAAGCCCTCCACACATCAACGAAGCCCACCCCGACCGCAGGGGCGGTGCCAATTCAGTGGTTTTGTGGCCAGCAGGATTTTGCACATTGCGTACCAAACGCGCTTCCAATATAGACCGATCAATCGGTCTATAAAAAGGATGGGTATGGGCAGGGTTCGCAACGAGGAGGCTGTTGCAGTCCGGCGTGGCCAGATTCTGGAACAGGCGATCGGGCTGATCGGCGAACGGGGCTATTATGGCTTCACCATCCTGGAACTGGGGCGGCGCTGCGGCCTCTCCAATCCCGGCCTGCTGCATTATTTCCCGTCCAAACAAGCCGTTCTGCTGGCGGTGCTCGACTCCCTGCAACTTGCCGAGATCGACGTCATGGAGCCGCTGGCCCAATCGGCCATGGTGGAATTGCAGGGTGACGCGGCGAAGGCCGCGGTGCTCCACATATTGCGCACCATCGCCGTGCGCGCCCATGCCAAGCCCGACACATGCCTGTTCGTTGCCGGGCTGCAATCCGAATCCCTAGACCCTGCCCACCCGGCCCATGAGTGGTGGACACGGCGGGAGGTTGCCGTTCTGGACTTTTACACCGGGATTCTGCGCCCCCATGTCGATGCGCCGTTGCTGGTGGCGCGCGAACTGCTCGCGATGATGGACGGTCTTTTCCTGCAATGGTTGCGAGCGGGCCGGGATTTCGACGTTCTGGCCGCATGGGATCATGCCCTCGCCCGGATCGTGCCGGAACTGCACATGGAAACACTGCATGTGCCAACACCGCCGCCCGAAGACTGACGCGATGCGAGCCGCACAGATAACCTCATTTTCTCTGTCAGATAATCAGGAAAAGCCCATGATTTCCCATCATAAAACCGCTGTTCTGGCTATCGCCCTGCTGGGCGGCTCCGCGCTGTCCCCGACGCTGGCCCAAGTCTCTCCATCGCAAGCGGCGGCCGCGCCGGTGGTGGGCGAGGACGCCTGTGGCCAGCTCGCCAGCCTGCATCTCGATCAGGTCACGATCACCAGCGCCCGCACCCAGATTGCAAGGGCGCCGGTCGAGGGCGCGACGATGCCCAGCATGACGGGCCAGCCCGGCGGGGGTGCGGCGATCTCCGGCCTGCCCGGCTTTTGCCGTGTCACCGGCAGCATCCATCCCGAAGCGGGGTCGGACATTCGTCTCGAGGTCTGGCTCCCCACGGCCAGCGAATGGAGCGGCCGCCTGATGGGCGTGGGCAATGGCGGTCTGGCGGGGTCCATTTCCTATATCGACCTGGCCTCCACCGTGCAGGCGGGGATGGTCGGCGCGGCCACCGATACAGGGCATAGCGGGATTCCGACCGACAGCGGATGGGCGAAGGGCCACCCTGAACGGGTGCGCGATTATGGCTGGCGCGCCATGCACCTGACGACCGTGGCGGCGAAGCAACTGATCCGCAACTTCTATGGCCGGGACGCGGCCCAAGCCTATTTCGCGAGCTGCTCCAATGGCGGGCGCATGGGCCTGATGGAGGCATCGCGCTTCCCGGACGATTATGACGGGATATTGGCGGGCGCGCCAGCGTCGAAGGCGACCAGCCTCATCATGGCGCATATCTGGCTGGCGCAGGTGCAGAAGGCGTCGGGCGCGGCGATCCGCCCCGATCAGGTCAAGCTGCTGCAACAGGAAGTGCTGGCCCAGTGCGATGGCATCGACGGGCGCAAGGACGGGCTGGTCGACGATCCCCGGCTGTGCCGCTTCGACACGGCAAAAATCGCCTGCGGTACCAATGCGTCCGCGCAATGCTTCAGCCCGCCGCAGATCGACGCCCTGAAGAAAATCCATGCCGGTCCGGTGGACGCCACGGGACGGCGGATTGCCTATGGCTTCCCCGCGACCGGCGCGGAAACGGGCATCCCGGTCCCGTTCTTCGGCTGGGAAGGGGCGATCGCAAAGGGGCGCGCCAACGTGCCGATCCAGAGCGCCTTTCCCGACGTCATGCTGAACCTGCCCCCGCAGCCGATCGCCAGCGACGATGACTTTGATTTCAACAGGGATCCTGCCCGCGTCACCGCCGCGTTGTCCGCCGAAGTCGATCCCAACCCCAACCTGACGCGTTTCTTCGCGCGGGGTGGCAAGCTGGTGATGTGGCATGGCTGGGCCGATGCGACCATTCCGCCGCAATATACGCTGAGCTTCCATGAGCAGGTGCTGAAGGCATCCGGCCCCAAGGCAAAGACGCAGATGCGCCTGTTCATGATGCCGGGCGTCCAGCATTGTTTCGGTGGTCCCGGCGCCGCGACCTTTGGGCAGATCGGTGCGCCGCCGAAGGAGGATACCGCCGAACGCAACATCACGACGGCGCTGATCGACTGGGTGGAAAAGGAGCGCGCGCCGCAAACGCTCGTCGGTCGCCTGGGCATGGCGATGCCGGGCAGGCCCGCCACGGGACCGGAAAAGCAGCGGCTGCTCTGCGCCTATCCGGCCAAGGCGGTGCTGAACGAAGGCGCGGATCCCGACAAGGCGACCAGCTATCGTTGCGAAGGCGCGGCCAAGGGTCGCTGACGGCGGCGCCCCCGCGATGGGCGCATCGGGAACCGAAATGCAGAAAATGGCGAGAGGGACGATCATGCGGAACGTGAAGCAGCGGCGGGCAAGCCAGTGGGTGGGTGTAACGGTCGCATTGGCGGGGCTAGCAGGGTGCACCACGGACAAGGCGGTGAAGGGACCGGTCGCCGCCGTCGCGCCCATCGACATTGCGGGCATGTGCCGCACCGATGCGGTGCAGGCGGCGGTAGCGATCCTGTCCACCAAGGTCGTCGTCAAGGAGATACCCAATGGCCCGAAGCTGCCCGGTGGCGTGAATTTCGTCGCGGCGACCGACAGGTTGCCCGCCTATTGCCAGATCAGCGGCAGCTATGAGACGAACCCGCAGACTGGCAAGACCGCCAATTTCCTGGCGACCATGCCGATGAACTGGAACGGCAAATATCTGCAACTGGGCTGTTCGGGCGCGTGCGGCGTGCTGTTGATGAACAATCCGGTCGCACCGCCCATCACCATCACCGCGCAGGGCTATCCGGGGCAGTTGGTGGAGAAGGGCTATGCGACCTTCGGCAATGATCTGGGCCATATCGCCAAGGGCGCGGCGCTCAGCATGAACTGGGCGGTCAGGGGCGCGGGGCAGATCGACGAGGAGGGCCTGACCGACTTCCTCTATCGCGCCGATCAGGTGATGGCGCGCATGGGCAAGGCGTTCACCAGCGCCTTTTACGCCAAGGCGACCGGCGCACCGGCGCGGATCACCAAATCCTATTTCAACGGCTGCTCGCAGGGTGGGCGAGAGGCGATGGTCGCGGCGGCGCGCTTCCCGGAGGAGTTTGACGGCATCATCGCGGGGTCGCCTGCCATCGATCTGGCCGGGATCGGTTTTCAGGTGGGCGGCGCGACAGTCGCCGCCCTGCGATCGGCCGACGCGAATATCACGCAGCAGTTGATGGATCTGGTCGACCGGACGGTGAAGCGGCAATGCGACCCCCTCGACGGCGTCACCGACGGGCTGATCCAGAATCCCGCCGCCTGCAATTTCAGGGCGGAGCGCGACCTGCCGCTGTGCGACGGCAGCAATGCCGGCCAATGCTTCACCAAGGCGCAGCGGGAAAGCGTCTCGGCCTTCCTCTCCGCCGCAACGGATGAGCGGGGGCGGCTGGTCCAGCCCGGCTATACGGTCAGCGAGCCGACATCCGTGTTCGCGCCGGTCAGGCGGCCCGACGACCTCGCCAATCCCGTGCCCTGGGGGGCGGAGGATCCGACGTCCGGCTATTGGGGGCTGGCCGATGGGGTCATCAGCACGCTGGCCCATCGCAATGACCCGTCCTTCCGCCTGCGCGCCATCTTTGCCTATGGCGCGGGGGGTGGCAGTGGCCTCGACGGTTTCCATGCTCTCGTGCCGGAGCGGGAGGTTGCCCTGTCCCGCGCGGTGCTGGGCAGCGGCAGCCCGACGGCGGCGGACATGGCCGGACTGCTCCGCTCCCGCACCAAGCTGATCCTCTATCATAATCTGGGCGATCAGGTGCTGACGCCCTATATGTCGATCAACTTCTACAAGCGTCTGGCGGCATTGCATGGCGGCTATGGCAAGGTGCAGCGCACGGCGCGGCTGTTCACCCTGCCCGGTACGGGCCATTGCGGCATGTCGGGCGTGGGGCCGACCAATTTCGACGCCATCGGCGCGCTGGAGGGCTGGGTCGAGCGGGGCACGGCCCCCAACGCCCTGCTCGCCCGCCAGCTCGACCCGAAGGTCAGCAATGTCATTGCGGGCAAGGTCGACTGGTCGAAGCCCGCGCTGCGGACGATGCCGCTGTGCGCCTTCCCGCAGATGGCCCGCTACAAGGGGACGGGCGACGTCAAGGATGCGACGAACTGGTCCTGCAAGAGCGGCGACACCGCCATGCTGAAGGTCGGTGAAAGCGGGCGGCAGGCCGGCGTGATCGACTGAAAAAAGGGAAGGGGGCGGTGGTTCAGGCCGCCCCCTTCCTTATGCCCGGTTGCTTGGATGGCGAGTGCTTCCCCCATGGGCGGGCACTCGCTTTTTTTGTTACTTGGCGGCGGCGGCGCCCAGGAAACCCTCCATGGAGAGCCACGCGACAAACTCGTTGATGAGCAGAGACGGCGTGGTCCCCTTGCGGCCAACGCCAAAGCCATGGTTGCCACGCCCATAGGCATGGAGCTCCACGGGCCGCTTGGCCTTGAGCCAGCCCTCCACGATCGGAAAGCCCATGGTGGGGAAGACCACATCGTCCACCGCAATGGCGTCGAACAGCGCGGGAGCGTTGGCCGGGACCGGCACGGCAATCTGCGGCCCGTAGATATAGCCGATGAAGGCGGGACGATCCGTGGCCTCCGGCGTCAGCCCGGCGGCGAGGGACGTCATCGCCCCCGCCGAGAAGCCGATCATGCCGACGCGCGCCGGGTCGATCCCCCATTTGGCGGCGTTGCTCCGCACCATCTTGAGCGCGGCCAGACCATCCTCGGTCGATTCCTTGTTCCTCAACGCCTCCGCACCGCTGGCGGGATTGGCGAGAGCGGCGATCAGACGTCGGACGCCGAACATGCGCGCTTCGATCTCATCGGCGGGCGTGGCCACCAGCCGATATTTCAGGACGAACGCCGCAATCCCCCGGTCGGCCAGCGCGCGGGCGACCTGATAGCCCTCCGTCTCGGTCGAGAGGGCGGTGAAGCCGCCGCCGGGCGCGACGATCACCGCCGCGCCGGTCGCCTTGGCCGGATCGGGCAGCACCGGCGCGAGGGTCGGGCGGGTGACGTTGCGGACCACGACATTCTCGCCCTCGCGCGACCAGTTCTCGGTCTTCGCATTGCCCGGCGTGCGTGCGCCATAGAGCGGAATGGCGTCGGGTTCCGGCGGGGCGGTGATGACTTCCGGGGGTTTGCCAAGCTGCTTCATCACGTCCGGCGGGACATCCGGCGTCTGGGCAAAGGATGGCGCCGTAGCGGCGACCATCAGGGCGGAGAGCATCAGGGCGACGGGGGGCAGGGTGCGTGTCATCATGGCATGTCTTCTCTCAAGAAGGAAAGAACGGGCAGGTCGGGTGAGGGCGGCGTGACGCATCGCGTCACTGGCAGCGATAGCTTGCCGCCTTGTCGGGGTCGCCGCCGGGTTGCAGGACGGCGCGCCGGGGCAGGGCGCACAGCAGTCGCTGCGGCTGTGCAGCGGCTCCGCCCATCAGGATCGCCTGGCTGCGCGTGGCGACGAGGGATTCGGGCGCGGCCGCCTTCCCCTCGACCCATGCCTGAAGCGCGGCGACCATGTTGCGGTCGGGGGTTTCCTCCGGCTTGGGTGCGCCCGCCTGTCCAAAGGCGCTGGGGCCGAGGCCGCCCGCGCAATGCTGGACGCCGGGCACCATGAAGAGGCGCGTGCTGTCCTGCGCCCGCTTGCCGGACTGACGCGCCACCGCGGCATGATAGCGCAGCGTCGCCTCCGGCGGGATCGCCGCGTCGGCCCAGCCATGCCACAGGATCAGCTTGCCCCCGCGTGCAAAGAAACGGCGCAGGTCGGCCGGGGCGTCGAGATCGGCCGCGAGAGCCGCCTTCAACCGCGCCGGATCCTTGTCGAAGTCGAAGGTTGTCAGGGATGGAAAGGGGGTCTGGATGAAATTGTCCATCAGGCCGGATGCCAGCCCTTCACCCTCCGAGCGGCCATTGGGACCACGCAACAGATAGCTGTCCCATCCGAAAACCGGCGCAGGCGTGCCGAGTTCGGAGCCGGAGGGGAGATAGCCGCCCGCCAACTGGCGACCCTTGCTGTCGCGCGCGCCGGCATGGATGCGGTTGAGCGCGGCAATCTGTGGCGGGGAGAAGCATTGCGCCGACGAAGAGGTGCTGCAGGCGAGGCGCGATGCATCGAACCGGCACAGGCGGGGGTCGGCGATCAGGCCGTCCCTCTGCCCGTCGTTGCCGTCGCACTGGCGCAGCACCTCCTCCTGCAACAGGCGCGTCTGGTCGCGCCGGATCGCCGCGCCGGGCGCATCCTGCGCCTGCATCGCGCTGGTCATGGCAATGGCGAGGTCGGTCCAGATCGCTGCGGGCGCGCCGGACAGTATGCCGTCATAATCATCGGGGAAGCGGGCGGCCTCCATCAGGCCCTGCCGACCGCCACCGGAGCAGCCGACGAAATAGGATTTGTCCGGCCCGCGCCCATATATGGCGGCGATGATCGCCTTGGCCGCAACGGTGGAGAGGTGGACGGCCCGCCAGCCATAGTCCCGGACCTTTTCGGGATGCCCCTTGGCCCAGCCGCTTTCGGACATGGTGCCGCTATGGCCGGTGTCCGTCGCCAGAGCCGCCTGTCCGGTCCTGATCGCGCCGCTCAGGGTGAAATAGTCGATGCCACCCGCGAAACCGCCGATGCCGATGCCATGCAGGCGGCCATCCCAGCCCTGCAATGGCATCCACAGCTCGAACCCGATATCGGAGTCCTTCGTCGGCCGGATATGCCCCACCACCCGGCAGAAAGCGGGCACATTGGTCGCGACGACAGCCGCCTTGCCATACATGGAGGTGAGACCGGCGGCCGGCACGCGGGCGCGATCCGGCAGGCTGGTGGCCACGCTGATCTCGACATCAGGGAGTTTGAGCGACCCCAGACGGTCGCAGTCCTGCGCCGTCGGGGCGGACAGGGACTGCGATGGCGGCGGCTTTGCACCATCGTCCGCCGCCCAGCCTGTGCCATGACCAGCGGCGCAGGCCGCCATAGCCAGACTAATGCGTCCAGCCGCCAGAAAGCGCCTCATCCATCCCCCCTCATATTATTTCGTCATTCGAAATTAGTGTTTACGATGACCTTGCGCCGGGTACAAGTGGCATTGCAACGACGAACAGGAGGGCATCTGAATGGTGGATTTCACACGGCGCGATATTGCGACGCTGGGGATCATGGCGGCGGGCGTGACCCTTGCGCCGTCGCGGGCGGCGGCGACACGGTCGCCCGGCGCGGCGCTGGCGGATCCCATTCAATATGTGAATCCCGAACTGCGGCCGGCATGGCTGGGCCTGCGCCAATGGACCAGCAACGCCGGCAAGCCCGGCGCGTCTCCCGCTCCGCCGGGCATGGCCATCCCGCGCATGGGGCCGGACTGGATGCCGCGCAAGATTGCCGGCCGGGGCGGCGCGCCCGATGTCGGCATCCTGGTCCATGGCGCAAGGGCGGGCACCTCTCGCCCCGCCATCCTGCACATCCATGGCGGGGGCTATACCGGCGGCAGTCCGATGATTTCCATGGGATCGCTCCAGGCCATAGCCGATGCGATGGATTGCGTGATCGTGACCGTCGACTATCGGCTTGCACCGGCGACCCGCTTTCCCGGCGCGCTGGAGGATAATTATGCCGCGCTGCTGTGGATGCATGGGCAGGCGTCCGACCTCGGCATCGACAGGTCGCGGATCGCCGTGCTGGGCGAAAGCGCCGGGGGTGGCCATGCGGCGATGCTGGCGATCGCGGCGCGCGACCGGGGCGAGGTGACGCTGGCCTTTCAGGCGTTGATCTATCCGATGATCGACGACCGAACCGGCTCCAACGGATGGATGCCGCCGCCCTATATCGACGTGGTCAGCTGGACACCGGCCAATAATGCGCAGGGCTGGACCGCGCTGCTGGGCGTCCCCGCCGGTTCATCGGTCTTGCCAAAGGGCAGCGTACCCGCCCGCATTACGGACGTCAGCGGCCTGCCTCCCACCTATATCGCGGTCGGATCCATCGATATTTTCGTGAATGAGAACATCGCCTATGCGCAGCGGCTGATCGACGCGGGCATTCCGGTCGAACTGAATGTCGTGCCGGGGGCTTTCCACGGATTCGATATTTTCGCGAGCGAGACCGGGTTGGCGAAGCGGTTTCGCGCCCGGTTGGTCGATGCATTGGGCGCGGCTTTCCGCAAGGCGTAAGGCCGCGCGCTCAACTGGCCTGCGCGCCGCCCGGCTGGATGCCGCCGCCCAGATAGGTCTGCTCCAGCGCCAGCGCGGCGGCGCCGCGCCAGCGCCATCCCTCCATCGCGACGCCCACGTCGATGGTCGTGCGCGACAGGATGGTGGACAGGCAATGCTCTTGCAGCGTTTCCATCAGCGGCCCCTTCAGCAGGTCCGCGACTTCCGGCGTAATGCAGCGGATCAGGACGATCCCCGGATCGCGCATGTTGATGAGGTTGGAGAGGGCGACGCCGAGATACCGGCCAGCCTTGTCGAACGCCGCCAGTGCGTCCGCCTCGCCCTCTGCCGCAGCAGCGGTCAGGGCGAGGAACGCAGTTTCGATCTGCCCAAGGTCGAGATTGAGCCTGTCCGGGTCGGACTGGCCTGTCCGCAAAATGCCGCCTGTGGAGGCATAGCTGGTCAGGCAGCCCCTGCCGCCGCAGAAGCAGGCGCGCGCTCCGTCCCCTGTCTGCGCCTTCACATGCGCGAATTCGGCGCTGAAGCCGTTCGCGCCATAGCGGGTGACACCGTCGACATAATCCGCCGCGCCCAGATTGGTCCCCACCTCGACGATGGTGAAGTCATCAAGCGAGTCGTCGCCGAACCAGTTTTCCGCCCGCGCCAGACATTCCACGTCATTTTCCACCGTGACGGGAAGATCGAGCAGGCCGGAGAGCATGGCCCCGACCGGTGTGATGGTCTGTTCCATGGTGGGAACCCAGTGGACGATGCCGTCAGGGCTTTCGATGGTGCCGGGCAGGGCGAGCGCGATCGATACGATCTCCGGGCTATGGGCGGGTCGTACAGCGATGAAATGGCGCAGGTGCACGGCGATCTTGTGCGTCAGGTCCGCGATCCGGCTATAGTGCTCCAGTTCGTAGCTGTGGTGGACCAGCAGGTTGCCGCCCAGATCGACGAGGCTGACCTCCAGCCCGCCTTTATGTCCCACGTAAACGCCGATCACCGCGGCGCTGCGCGGGTTGATCGACAACAGCACATGGGGGCGCCCCAGGCTTTTCAGGGGCCTGCGTTCCTCCAGCAGGAGGTTGCGGGCGACCATGTCGCTCGTCACCTTGGTGATGGTCGCGCCGCCCAGATTGGTGACGCGCGCCAGTTCGACGCGCGAGATCGGTCCCGCGCGGCGGATCATCTTCAACACGGCCAACCGTGTCCGGGCAGCATCGATGCCGCGCACTGGCTTCTCCTTCTGGTTCCGCCCGGCAATAGTAAATTCGACCGCAGAAATAAATATTGACCCTTCAGGAATAACTACTCATACATATGACACACGCGCCGTCATGAGCGGGTCGCGGTAGCAAAAACAAGGGGAGGACGACATGAAAAGCGTCAATATTCTACGGAAGAATCCGGCTGCGCTGTCCGGGGTAGCGCGTCGTGCGATGGCAACGGCGATGGTGTCGATAATGCTGGCGACGCCCGCCTATGCCCAGACCAGGGACAAGGAAAAGGTTCAGGACGCGGTCAGCGACCAGGACATCATCGTCACCGGCACGCTGATCCGGGGGCAGGGGCCGACCGGTTCGGATATCAAGGCGATCACGACGGACGACATCGCGCAACTGGGCATCGCCAACACTTCCCAATTGCTGGGCGCGGTCCCCGCCGACAGCAATTTCAACAGCCGTCCGCAGGTGGGTGGTTTCGGCCAGTATCAGACCGTCAATGCGCCGATCCTGCGCTATCTGGGTGGCGGTGCGGCGGGCAGCAACAGTACGCTTCTGCTGCTCAACGGTCGTCGTATGCCGGGCATGGGCGTCACGCAGACGTCGTCAGACATCGACGCTATCGCGCCCGGTGCGCTCCAGGGTGTCGACATGGTGGCGGATGGCGGGTCCGCGACCTATGGCGCCGATGCGGTCGGCGGCGTGGTCAACCTCATCACCCGCAAGCGTTTCAACGGTCTGGAAGTGGGCGGCCATTTCGGCGGCGCGGACAGCTACCGGCAGTGGGATGTCAGCGTAACGGCGGGCAAGACATGGGATCGGGCGTCCATCTGGGCGAGCTATAATTACGCCCACCATGGCCTCCTGTACAAGGGCGACCGGGACTATCCGCGGGATCTGGACTATACCACCAATCCGCCGTCACCGATCAACCTGAACTGTTCCCCCGGCAATTATCAGGCGGGCGGACTGGTGATCGGGCCGCAGTATCCGGGTGGTTTCGCCTTCCTGCCCATCACCAATTATGGCCTCGTCAACGGCGTTCCGACGCCGGGCACGGTGAACCGGTGCGACCTGTCACGCCGCACCACCCTGCTGCCGGAGGAGGATCGCCATTCCTTCATGGCCGGACTGGACGTGGAATTGTCCGATTCCATCAGCGCCAACGTCACCGGCTATTTCACGCGCCGCCGTGCGCGCAACGATGGCGGTCCGATCATCTATAATGTGACGACCTCCTATCCCGGCCTGCCCAACGGCACCATCTATGGCAATCTGGCCGCGAACAGCGATGGCCGGACGTCACTCGACACCTGGGGGATTTCGCCGGAACTGAAGATCGACTTGGGAAGTGACTGGCGGGCGGTAATCTTCTACAATCATGGCGAAGGACTTGCCCAGTTCATGGGCGGTGCGGTGGACCAGAGCGCGCTTCAGGCGGCCACCAACAATGGCGCCTTCAATCCCTTCACCAACAGCTTTGCCGGCACGTCTGCGGGTCAGGCGGCGCAGACCTATCAGGCGAATTACCGGGCGTTCAGTTCGGGCCGCGACATCATCGACAACGCTCGTCTCGTCATCGACGGTCCGTTGTTCAAGCTGCCGGGCGGGGAAGTGCGCGCCGCAGTGGGCGCGGAGATAATGCGGGAGGAGTTCACGCAGCGTAACGGCACGGCCCTGCTGTCCAACCTGGGGTCCATCGCCGCCTATTCCACCCACCGCACGGTCAAGTCCCTGTTCGGCGAACTGTCGGTTCCGATCTTTGGCCCCGACAATGCCACCGCCGGTTTCCAGTCACTCGTCTTCTCGGCGGCGGGGCGCTATGATGATTACACGGACTTTGGCGGGACGTTCAATCCCAAGCTGGGCCTGACCTGGAAGCCGACGAGCTGGTGGACGCTGCGCGGCAACTGGGGCAAATCCTATCAGGCGCCTTCGCTGGCGTCCAAGGCGGAAGTCATTCCCACCGCCTTGCAGGTGTTTCCGGCCAACACGTTCGGCGCGCCGGGCAATACGGCGGGCAAGTTCATCCTGCTGCTCTACCCCGGCGGCGGCATCAACCTGCGCCCGCAGAAGGCCACGACCTGGCAGATCGGCACCGACATCCGGCCCGCCGCCATTCCGGGCCTGTCCGCCAGCGTCACTTACTATCATATCGACTTCAAGGACCGGATCGCCTTCCCGTCCTTCTTCACCCCGGCCTTCTACAATCTGTTCCCCAACAGCTATGTCCTGAACAGCACCGCAAACCCGCTGACGGCGGCCCAGATATTGAGCTATGTCAGCTCCGTATCGCCCTCCTTGCTGTCCGCGGCCAATCTCCAGACCTATCTGGACGATCCGAGCAAGGTCTATGCGCTGGAAAATGGTCTGTCGCAGAACCTGTCGGAGGTGAAGACGAGCGGGCTGGACTTCACCGTCGAATATAATCACTCGACCAGCTTCGGTTCGGTCTTCGGCGGCGTCGCCGGAACCTATATCCTGACCTACAAGACCCGCGCATCGTCAGCCAGCCCGGTGCAGGGTCTGGACGACAATAATGTGATCCGGCTGCGTACGGCCGCCACATTGGGTGCAAAGGTCGGCGACCTCTTGGGCAAGATCACGTGGAACCGCACGGGCGAATTCCATGTCCTGCCCACGGCCACCAACCTGAACCAGTCGCGCGTCGGGGCCTTCAACGTCTTCAACCTCGCCTTCCAATATGATGTGAAGGGAGAGGGCGCGCTGAAGGATCTGACGATTTCGCTCAACGTCGACAATGTCTTCGACACCGACCCGCCGCATTACAACGGTAATCTCGGTGCCGGCGCCGGCTATTCGGGCTTCACCATCGGACGCTTCCTCCAGCTCGGCCTGACGAAGAAGTTCTGATCCTCTTCCTACCCCTCCCTGATGGCGGGACCATATCCATGGTTCCGCCATTTTTTCATTGACGGAACCCTTGCCATGTCCCTGCCTTCGCTCTTCCCGACCTCACTGGCCACCATCGCGATGCTGCTGGCGGCGGGCGCTCAGGCCCAGTCTTCGGGGACCGGCAAGGGCAAGGCGGAGGACCGCGCCGCCGCGACCGTCCGCAAGATGACGGCCGAGGAGAAGCTGATCCTGCCCAAGGGCATCATTGCCGTGCCGCTGATGGGCATGAAGATGCCGGAAGGGGCGCTGGCGAGCGCGGGCTTCATCCCCGGCGTGCCGCGTCTGGCGATCCCCAACCTGACCGAAACCGACGCCAGTCTGGGCGTCGCCTATATCATGGGCCTGCGCAACGATGGCGGGGCGACCGCGCTCCCCTCCGGCATCGCCATGGGTGCGACATGGGATCCGGGCCTGTTGTTCCGCGCCGGCGCGATGATCGGGTCGGAGGCGCGGGCCAAGGGATTCAACATCCTGCTCGGCGGCGGGGCCAATTTGATGCGCGATCCGCGCAACGGGCGGACGTTCGAATATCTGGGGGAGGATCCGCTCCATTCCGGCCTGCTGGTCGGCGCGTCCATCGCGGGCATCCAGTCCAACCATATCATCTCTACGATCAAGCATTTCGCCGTGAACAGTCAGGAGACGGGCCGGTTCTTCGTCGATGCGAAAATCTCCGAAAGCGCGGCGCGCGAGAGCGATCTGCTGGCCTTCCAGATCGGCATAGAGCGCGGGCGGCCGGGGTCGGTCATGTGCGCCTATAATCAGGTCAACGGCCATCATGCCTGCGACAGCGACTGGCTGCTCAACACCGTGCTGAAGCGCGACTGGCGCTATCCGGGCTTCGTCATGTCGGACTGGGGCGCGGTGCCGGGCACGTCGGCGGCGCTGAACGGGCTGGACCAGCAATCGGCCTGGCAGATCGACACGGGTGAATATTTCGGCAAGCCGCTGGCGACCGCCGCGCGGGAGAATCCGGCCTATGCGGCGCGGCTGGACGATATGAACCGGCGCATCCTGACCGCCATCTACGCCAATGGTGTCGACAAATATCCGGTCAAGCCGGGCGGTGCCATCGACAAGGTGGCGAATGCCGCCATCGCCGAAGAAGTGGCGCGGCAGGGCATCGTGCTGCTGCGTAACGAGCGGGGCGCGCTGCCGCTGGCGACGACGGCGAAACGCATCGCGATCATTGGCGGCTATGCCAATCGCGGCGTTCTGTCCGGTGCGGGTTCGTCGCAGGTGCATGGCGACGGCGGCCCTGCGGTGGTGGTGCCCAAGTCGGGGGAGGGGCCGATCCCGGACCTGATCTCCGAACAATATCACCGCTCCGCGCCGCTGGCTGCGATCAAGGCCAAGGCCCCGCAGGCCAAGGTCGTCTATAGCGATGGCCGTTATATTTCGGAGGCGGTGGCCCATGCGAAGCTGGCCGATGTCGTCGTCATCTTCGCCACCCAATGGGCGACCGAGGGCATCGATCAGCCTGACTTGTCCCTGCCCAACGGTCAGGACGCGCTGATTGGGGCGGTGGCGGCGGCCAATCCGCGCACCATCGTCGTGCTGGAGACGGGCGGCCCTGTGCTGATGCCGTGGCTCGACAGGACTGCCGCCGTTCTTTCCGCCTGGTATCCCGGCGCGCGGGGCGGGGAGGCGATTGCGTCCGTGCTGTTCGGCGAAACCAATCCCTCCGGCCGCCTGCCCGTGACCTTTCCCGCCAGCCTCGACCAGTTGCCGCGCCCTGTTCTGGACGGCGCGGACCAGTCGGTCGAGAGCTTCGACGTCATGACGGGCAGGGGTGGCACGCTGTCGGTGAACTATGACATAGAGGGTTCGGACGTCGGCTATCGCTGGAACCAGCGGCGCAGGCAGAAGGCGCTGTTCCCCTTCGGCTTCGGCCTCAGCTACTCCAGCTTCGATGTGTCCGCCCTGCAGGTGCGCGGCGACCGGGCGACCTTCACGGTCCGCAACAGTGGCGCGCGGGCCGGTGCGACGGTGGGGCAAGTCTATCTCATCAGCCGCAATGGCGATGCGAAACAGCGGCTGGTCGGGTTCCAGCGGGTCATGCTCGAACCCGGCGCGTCGCAATCGGTGAGCGTGACGATCGACCAGCGGCTGCTGGCCGACTGGAAGGATGGCGCATGGCAGATGCCCGCCGGCGACTATGGTTTCGCGCTGGGCGATAATGCGGAGGCGCTCAAGCGGCCGGTGCGGGTGCGCCTTGCCGCCAAACGCTGGACGGACTGAGGGGGCGGGGCGGCGCTTTCGGCCTGACGATTGCCGCCGCCTTTACAGGTCCACCCCGTCCGGGCGCACAGCGGTGCAGGCCTGCCATGGTGCAATCTCTTCAACCGGGCAGCCTGCGCCAGCGGAGAGGGAGGCGTCCGGCCCATCGCGCCGACAGCAAAGGCTACTCCGCGGTTCCCATCGCATTGTTGAGATTGTCCAGCGCATCGTCCCCGGCATGTTCGTCGAGGATGACGACCGGGATGAACAGCGTCACCACCAGCGCGGCCACGACCACCACGATGCCCAGCGCGAAAGTGTTGGTCAGCGCGGTGGCGATCGGCTCGCGCAGGGCGGCGGGCAGCGTGCCGGTCGCATGGCCCGCGCCTTCGCCCATGCCGTGCAGTTTGTTGAAGTCCATGCCCGGCATCACCCGGCTCAACCCGCTGTTGAGATAGCCGGTCAGGATGGTGCCAAAGATGGCGACGCCCATGGTCGACCCGATCTGGCGGAAGAACTGGCTGGCGGATGTCACCACGCCGCGCTGCGCGGCGGGGGTGGCGTTCTGGACGATCAGGCCGAACAGGCTTTGCGCCGGACCCAGCCCGACGCCCAGCACCAGCATCCGCCAGGCCAGATCCGCCTGGCTGGTGTCGGGGGCCATGCGGCTCAGCAGCCACAGGCCCCAGCCCATGATGAGCAGGCTGACGACCAATGTGGTCTTGTAGGCGCCGGTGCGCGCGACGATCGGTCCGGATGCGATGGCGGAGATCATCAGGCCCGCCATCAGGGGCAGGGTCAGCAGGCCGCTGGCCGTCGCCGTGATACCCTGCGCAAGTTGCATGAAGAGCGGCAGGAAGGCGATGGCGCTCATGAAGCTCATGGAGACGAGGAAGGCGGCCAGATTGGCGGTCGAGAAGACCGGGTTTCGGAACAGGCTGACCGGAACGATCGGGTCGGCGGCATAACGCTCCGCCACGACATAGGCGATCAGCGCGGCCGCCGATCCCGCGCCAAGGCCGAGGATCACGGCGGAGTCCCACGCATATTTCTGGCCGCCCCATGTCAGCGCCAGCAGCATCGGCACCACCGCCGCGACGATCAGCAGCGCGCCGGGAATGTCCAGCCGCCCCTCGGCGCGGTGGCCGATGCGGGGCATTCGGAACAGGATGATGAACAGCGACAGCAGGCTGAGCGGCAGGTTGACATAGAAGACCCAGCGCCAGCCCGCGATGACATATCCCAGCCATATGACCGTGCCATGGTCGGTGAAATATCCCCCGATCAGCGGGCCGATGGCGCTGGCAAGGCCGAACACCGCACCCAGCATCCCGCCGATCCGGGCGCGCTGGTCCGGTGGGTAAATGTCCGCGATGATGGTGAAGGCGGTGGTGAACAGGCCCCCGCCGCCTATCCCCTGCACCGCACGGAATATGACGAGCTGGGTCATGCCGTTGCCGAGCAGCGGCAGGTCGCCGAACTCCCCGGAAAGGCCCGACAGCCACGACCCGGCGACGAAGAACAGGATGGAGGCGAGCAGCACGGGCTTGCGGCCGATCAGGTCGCACAACTTGCCCCAGATCGGCACCATGACCGTGGATGTCAGCAGATAGGCGCTCGTCACCCAGGAATAGAGTTCGAGCCCGTTCAGGTCGGCGGCGATGCGTGGCATGGCGGTGGACACGATGGTCTGGTCGAGCGCGGACAGCAGGAAGACGATCAATATGCCGATGATCGTATAGCGTCTTTCCGTTTCGCTAAATTGGATAGTATTCACGCGACCCTCACCCCTGTTCCCCCAATATCGTGCGCGATGCTGCTGTTACCCGGCGGAGCATAGGGGTCAATATCTGCGGCGTCTGCGTCGATTCTCATGTCGGACCCTGACGCGCAACCGGTCTGGAAAGCGACCCCCGGATGGGGTGGGGGCGCGCCCTTTGCCTCATAAAACGGTGAAGAAAATGCACCCCATCTGGGGGGATTTCGCCCAACGATAAGCTGATAGAGGCGTGAAAATTGTCGGAGTCAATAAATGCTGCGACGGTTTCAGGGGAGGAATATCCATGTCTTACAGAATGTTCGTATTGGCCGGGGTCAGTCTGGCGTCGCTCGCCGTGCCCGCCATGGCGCAGGAGCAGGCCGCCGATAACGAAATCATCGTTACCGCGCGTCGCCGTGAGGAAGACATTCAGGATGTCCCTCTCGTCATCAACGCCATCACCTCCGCGCAGGCGCAAAAGCTCAACATCCGCGACGCCGTCGACGTGCAGACGCTCGTCCCCGGCCTTCAACTGCGCAATGAATCGGGCGGCATTGGCGGCAGCGCGCAGATGCGCGGCATCCAGTATGATGTGAACGCCGGTGCGGCACCCACGGTCGCCTTCTATCAGAATGACGCGCCCGTGGAGGCGAGCATGCTGCTTCAGGCGATGTACGACATCGGCCAGATCGGTGTCGAGCGCGGCCCGCAGGGTACGCTGCGCGGCGTATCGGCCCCGTCCGGTGCGATCACCATCACCACCAACAAGCCCAACCTCTACAAGATCGAGGGCAATGTCGCGACGACCGCGAACAATATCGGTACGCTGAACGTCAATGGCGCGATCAGCGTGCCGCTGGTCGAGGGCATCCTCGCCGTTCGCGCCGCCGGCATCTGGGAGCAGCAGGAGGTCAACCGCGTCCGCACTTTCGAGCGCGACGGCGACTGGCGCGATCCCTATGCCCGCACCAAGAGCGGCCGGGCCAGCCTGTTGTTCACGCCAGCGGAATGGCTGCGGGTGGAGGGCACCTATCAGAAGATGTGGCGCACCTCGCGCTTCTTCTCCCAATATGAATCCTTCTCGCAGGCCGATCCGACCGCGCCCGCCAGCCCCCGCCTGATTACGGCGGGCAGCCGCGAGTCCATTCAGGAGACGCCGACCCTCGTCGATCAGGTCTTCGAAATCTACAACTGGCGCAGCGAGGCACGTCTGGCGGGCCAATTGCTGGTCTATCAGGGTTCGCGCAGCGAACTGACCGTGGCCAATCGCGCCAATCAGGACAATGCGAACTTCGTCAACGGCGCGGACTATTACCAGACCACCAATACCAATTCTGTCCAGGCCACGCACGAAGTGCGCCTCCAGAACGAAGAGCGTTTCTTCGGCATCTTCGACTATGTGCTGGGATATTATACCCAGACGCAGTTGGCGCGGACCAACCTGACCACGCCGACGCCTATCTATCTGGCCCCGCCGACCCTCGGCGCCGCGCCGTTTTTCGTCAACAGCACGCCGATTGCCAAGACGCAGAACGGCAATCTCCGTCAGGATTCGGTCTTCGGCAACCTGACCGTCCATATCGGCGACGCGACGGAGGTTTCGGGCGGCCTGCGCTATATCAAGTTCCGTGATCCGGGCGGCGTCCTGAACATCGGCGGCGACCTGCGGCAGACGCCGGGCACGCGGGATTCCGGTGTCGTCTATGTCGCGTCGGCCAAGCATAATTTCACGCCCGATCTGATGGTCTATGCCATGACCGGCACGTCGCGCCGCGCGGGTCCGAACGTCACGGGCGATTTCAGCCTCACCAAGTCAGCCTTGCAGGAATCCTTCCAGTTCCTGCCCTCCGAAACCTCGCGGTCGTACGAAATTGGTTTCAAGAGCGCATGGTTCGACCGGCGGTTGAAGCTGAACGTCACGGCGTTCCACCAGACCTTCAAAAACTATCCGTTCCGCAGCTCGTCGGGCGTCTATTATGTCAACTATGCGCAGCCGCCAGTCGGTTCGCCCGCAGGCACGCCGCCCGTGCAGGAGGTGAAGAGCTTCAACTTCGTCTCGCCGGTGCCGGTCGAGGTGAACGGCATCGAGGGTGAACTGAGCTTCTCCGTCACACCGGAATTCAATTTTGGCGTGCAGGGCAGCTATGCCTTGGGCAAGATCAAGGACGGCAATGTCGCCTGTACCGATCTCAACGGCGACGGCGTGCCGGACAGCGTCACCGTCGCGCCGACGCTGGCGGTGTTGCAGGGCGCCGTGGGCGCCAACAATATCGACGCCTGCCGCGTGACGCAGCGTTCGTCCTACCAGTCGCCGTTCACCGCGACGGTGCAGGCCGAATATCGCCGGGGTGTGTCGGAGAAGGTGGACGGGTTCGTGCGCGGGCTGTTCTCCTACTATGGTTCGTCGCAGGGCGACCCGACCTATGCCTTCGACAATATCGGTGCCTATGGCCTGTTGAACCTGTTCACCGGCATCAGCGATGCGAAGGGCAAGTGGGAAGTGACGGTCTTCGCCAAGAATATATTCGAAGTGACGAAGACGCTGACCCGCGAATTCCCGGCCACGTCGGGCTATAATATCGGGCGCACGGCTGCGATCTATACCAGCCCGTACAACAAGATCACGTCGACGCCGCCACGTGAGTTCGGTGTGACGACGCGCTTTAATTTCTAAGGCGTCACCTGTCAGGGCCTGGCCTTGAGATCGTGCGGCCTGTCCGCCGCACGATCGGACGCCCCGGCGCCAGCGGGGTGTCAACGCAATAGGGGGGCTTTATCGCTCAGGGCAAAGCCCGGCGTTAAAGCAGTTCTTGCGGCATCCATGGCCGGATGTCGCGAGGGATCGTGACGTGCCCGGTTCACTCCTCTGCCGGGCACGTCCGGTCTGCCGGATGGCCGTCGCCGCTGTCGCGACGGGGTCGCGCGTCAATCCTTGTGCGCGAGGGCCAGCACGCTGCGCATGACGATGCGGACAAGGTCCGGCATCCCGCCCGCGCCCGTCTTGGCATAGATGATCTTCGAGCATTTCCGCGCGGTTTCGATCTTGATGCCCAGGCTCTCGGCGGCCTGCGCGATGGTCATGCCCCGGCTGACGGCAAGGGCCAGTTTCGCCTCGCTGCGCGACAGGCCGAACAATTGGCTCAATTGTTCGCACCGGTCGGTGGCGTGCCAGCTATCGCCGTGGATATAGGCGATCACGGTCGCCTTTGGATTGGCGGACAGGCGATTGGCCGTCATCGGCAGCAACAGCATGTCCAGCCATGGGTCGCGGTTGAGCGTGAAGGCGCGCGCTCTCGCCTGTGGGTTCTGCGATATGTCTCGGATTCCCGCCAATATGTCGCTCTTCAACGGGTTGGGGCGGATCGCCAGCATCCCGTTCACCCCCTTGGCCAGGACGTTGGAGAGGGTCAGGACGCGGCCCGCCTCTATGTCATGGTCGATGATCCGGCCCTGTCCGTCGAGCGTCATCCACGCGAAATGCAGCCGCCGCATGGCGTCGCCGGTGATGGTGGCGGTAAATCTCTGCTGTTCCAGCGCCACATAGCCGCGCAACGCGCCGCGCAGCAGGGGCACGATCTGTTTCATCAGCATCTCGTCGCGCGGCGTGAACGTGCCGGTGCGCCGCGAAACGCAGAGCCATGCGCCGATCCCGCTCGGCTCCACCACCTTGGCCATCAGACATTCGGTGATGCCCGCCGCCACCACGATTTCATTGTAGAAGGCGCTATATTGGGGCTTGGGCGGATATAGCTCGTCAAAGCCATAGACCCGGCCCTCCTGCATCTCCAGATCACCGAGGAAGTCCAGGCTGGCATGATATTTATGATACACGAAATCGACATTCTCGATGCTCTCCTCCCCTGCGAACAGGTGGACCGCCTCGCCGAGCGGTCGGCCCGGCGCGCTGAAGATCAGGGTGCAGAAATCGGCGTTCGTCGTCGCGCGAAGCTGCGTCAGGAATGTCGACCATAACGGCGTCTCGAACGCGCCGTTCAAGATGGCGGCGATCAGTTCCTCATTGGCGGTGCCGCTCTTCACGCTCGATCCTCTCCGTGATTTCACCCCATATGGGGGTTTGTAAATCCTGCCGTTATGGCAGGCGCGTTGCAAGATAAAGCGCAATCGGTCGCCGCCATCGCGGCACTTGCGTGCGCCTCCGCAATTCGGGAGATACAAGGGTGAGCGATCCAATGGGGACAATTCGGCCGGACGCGGCATCCGCACCGTGCAGCCTTGCCGCCACCGCCGACAGCGGGAATGACGCCCCGTGAGCGTGTCGCATCATCTGGTCGACCCCGAACTGATCCCCGGCCTCGACCTCATCCCGTCGATCGACCTGACGCTGGAGGCGCTGCCCCATATCCGCCAACAGATGCTGGACTTCGCGCAATCGCGGGGCGGCGCGTCCATGGCCGGGGTGACGACGACGGAGGAGTGGATCGCCTCCCCGGACGGCCATGCGGTGCGCGTCCTCCTCCATCGACCGGATGGGCTGGCCCCGGATGCGCCTGCGCTGGTCTATGCCCATGGCGGCGGTTTCCTGCTCGGTTCCGTCGACATGGTGCGGACCGCCAATCAGACCATGGCGCTGGAGGCCGGCTGCCTCCTGCTGTCGGTGGATTACCGCCTGCCGCCCGAAGTGCCCTATCCGGGGCCGCTGGAGGATTGCTACACCGTGTTGAAGTGGGTCCATGACAATGCGGCCGCGCTGGGCGTGGATGCGCGGCGGATCGCGGTCGCGGGGGAAAGCGCGGGCGGGGGCCTCGCGGCGGCGCTTGCGTTGCTGGCGCGGGACCGGGGGGAGGTGGCGGTGATTCACCAGCATCTCATCTATCCGATGCTGGACGACCGGACATGCCGTGCCACGGCCAGCCCCTATGCCGGGGAATTCGTCTGGACGCCGGAGCAGAATCAATTGGGCTGGTCCTGCATGTTGGGCGATCTGTCGGGCGGTGCCGTGCCCGGTCATGCCGCGCCCGCGCGTGCGGAGGATCTCGCCGGGCTGCCACCTGCCTTCATCGCGGTCGGCGCTATCGACCTTTTTGCGGAGGAGGACATGGAGTATGCCCGGCGACTGATGCGGGCGGGCGTGCCGACCGAACTGCATGTCTATCCCGGCGGCTATCATGGCTTCGAACTGGCGGCCGAGGCGGCTGTCACCAAACAGGCGCATCAACTGTCGATCGCGGCGCTCAGGCGGGGCCTGTCGAACAGGGCCATCCTGCCGTAAGCGGCGATGCCGTCAACGGCCCAAAACGGGGCGATGCGCTGCCTGCATATCGCCATCGCCTTGCCGGACGACCTATGATCCCCGCCTCAGCGGATCGGGCTGGCCTCAGCCCTCCGCCAGCGCCCGCGTCACCTCGTCGATGGTCCCGGCGACCACGACATAATTGCCCTTTTCGAAATTGATCGCGCTCGCCTCGTTCCCGCCCCGGTAGCGCCGTACGAAGTTCACCCGGTCGGCGTTGACGGTGACGATGTCACCTTCGGGCGTCTCGAACTGCACATAACCGTTCATGGAATTCCTTGCCCGAAATAAGGCCACCCCCGCCGGTGGCCCGGAAAATGCGTCATCGAAAGACAGCTATGGTCTCCCGCACTGGAAGGACGCTCTAGAGGCGCACGGCGCAATCGCCAGACAAAAATGAGGGGTGCCCGGTTTCATCGTCCGAATTTGGGGCTTTGGGTCGCCATCTTCTCCGCCTCCTCGTCCGCGCGCCGTTCCGCGGCGGCGTTGACGAACAGCAGGACGAGTTGAAAGCCGTTCGCCTTGCTGAGGATCTGCATCAGGATCTTGGGCGCCCGGACGTTGCGCGACATCTCGATCCAGTCGCGAACCTCCGTCTCCTGCCAGGCGATCTTGTCGTCCGGCGTGGCCGCGCGCACCGCCGGCGGCACCGTGTCACCGGTCCCGATGGACAGCGGCGGAAAGGAGCGGGACGGGCGGGAGAAGCGCACCACGCCATCCTTGCAGAACACCAGCGCACAGGTCGCGTGCGTCAGGTCGACATAGCGGCTGGCCGCCACCTCCAGCGTCACGTCATAGGCGGCGGCGATGGTGGGCAGGTGCGTGACCGTCGGCTTGCCCAGCCCGTCGACGAAGGGGACGAACAAGGGCTTGGGCATCAGCAGCCCGGCGGCGAAGCGATTGGCCTGCATCTCTTCCTTGCGATGCGGGGTGTCGCGGCGGCTCTCGCCCAGGTCGCGGTTGGTGCAGCGCCGGTCGCCGCGCTGCGCCTTCAGCAGGAAATGGCCCAGCTGATGGGCGATGGCAAAGCGGCGGCGTTGCGCCGTCATGCCCGGCGCGCAGCTGATGGTGCCGCGCGTCTTGTGCAGGTCCGCCGTCATGGCGCAGGCGGCCCCTTCCGGCTCGGCATCCTCGATCGCGACGATCCCCGCGCTGCGGGCGATCGCCTCCACCGCCACGGGGATGCTGAGGTCGGGATGATGCTTCAGCATGACGGCCAGCAACGTTTCCGCCGACGCGCAAACGGCCAGTTCCTTCACAAGTGCGTCATTCTGCATGGTGTCGGCCCTGTTGTGGCGGGATCGAAAATGAGTCCCTCGTGGTCGCCCCGGACCTGATCCGGGGTGGCGGAGGTCATGCGGCGAATTGCGGAATCGGGCGACTAGGGCGTTTTCGAAGCCGATGGAATCATCCGCTGACTCGGAAAAGGCGGAAAATCAAAAAACTTGGAGTAGCCGAGCCGATGCGATCGGAACCTGCTCTAGCCCATTTTGGGCGCGCCGGTTGAGGAATCCGGCGGCCCGGATTTCTTCAGGGGTCGGACCATGCTCTCTTTGTCATCTGTTTTCCGTACGTTCCGAACAGGCTCTAATCCGGCGTCGGCCCGTGCCGCAGCTCCGGGAAAATATCCTCCACCGCCGAACGCAGGTCGTCGGGACCGGGCAGCAGGCCATAATGGTCCAGCAGTCCCTCGACCAGCCGCGCCCGGTGCGGCCCGATCCCCGCCAGCGTCGTCAGGCCGGGGAACAGCGGGTCGGCCAGCCTGTCGGCCAGATCGCCGATGGTGCGAAAGCCCAGCGTGGAGAGGGACAGCCGCAGGCCCGATGGCAGGCCGGACTGGCGGACCGGAATGTCGCGATCCGTGGCGCCCGGATCGCGGCCACGCATCCGTGTTCGCGCGGCCTTCTCCCGCTTCAGCGTCCGGCGGATCAGGCCGATCTGGCTGGTCGTCAGGTCCAGTTGGCGGGCAATCTCCCGATAGGAACGACCCGCCGCACGCATCGCCCGCGCCTGCTCCAGATTCTGGCTCGCCTGATTATACATGGGATCAGGCCTCCTGTGCGCCGCATGGGACAGGCTCCGTTCCCGCCCGCGCCCCTCGCCACCGCCTATGGAACGGCTTGGCGGCCGGCACAAGCGGAGGGCGGTCTGCGGTGCCGCTGTGCGTCACCCCTGCGCTCGCCCTGATCGCGACCATCGCGGGGACACGGGCGCGGACCACGGGTGGGGCCATGGGCGGGGTGTCGGCGGTGGAGGGCTTCGGGCGGACGTGAGAGGGCCGACTGCCCAACTGGCGAGACAGGCACCGCCAGCACCGCCTTCATCGCTCCGGCCGGGCAGACGGGCAGGCGGCCATGCCGGACGGGAACCGCGCGACCAGTGGAAAGACAGGGCAACCTTCCTGCCGTTGGCAGGGATGTTGTTGGATGGCATTATCTTCTGCCTTGCAACATTCAGAAAATAAAGAATAAATGCGGATTTTTCTATTTCAGGCGGATTGGATCATGATCTGGCGCGCCCCTCCGGTACGGCAGGCCGTGCCGCCTGTTACGACCCGCGCGGTCCTGCACCCCGCCGCTCCGTCCTCATGATAGCCGCCCCGCCATGAGCCATGCCCATGGGACCGCCGGCCGCCGTCACTGGCTGACCCGGTCCTTACACCCTGTTTGGTTGTATATCCTGTAATCCCTCGTCACCCGGACCGGCCTCGACATCTTCTCCCATCCCCGCCGCAAAGGCGATGCGCAGCGCGTCGGAGAGCGCGCGAACATGGAGCTTGGTCATCAGGTTCGCCCGATGCACCTCCACCGTCCGGGCGGAGATGCCGAGGTCATAGGCGATGGTCTTGTTCGGCAGGCCCTTCGCCAGCCCCTCCAGCACATCGCGTTCGCGCGGGGTGAGGGCGGCCAATTTCTGTTCGGCGTGGGCTGCGCGGGTCGCAGCGCCGCTGGCCGCCGCGATATGATCGAAAGCGGCTTCCAGCGCCCCGATCAGGCTGGCCTTCTCAAACGGCTTTTCGAGGAAGTCGACGGCTCCCGCCTTCATCGCGCGGACCGCGGTGGAAATATCGCCATGGCCGGTCATGATGACGATGGGCAGGGTCACGCCCCGCTGCGCCAGCGCATCCTGCACCGCCAGCCCGTCCATCTCCGGCATCCGGATGTCGAGGAGGATGCACCCCGGCTCGACCGTGCGGACATCCTTGAGCAGGGCCGCGCCCGACGGCCAGTTCTCCACCCGATAACCGGACGTCCTGAGCATATAGCCGATGGACCGGCGCACGGATTCCTCATCATCGACGATATGGACCAGCTTCTTGTCAGTCATGCTCCCGCTCCACCTGCGCCCGTATCAGGGTGAAATGAAATGTCGTGCCCGTATTCCCCGTCTCCATCCATATCCGCCCGCCATTGGTTTCCACGATGGTCCGGCAGATGGAGAGGCCGAGGCCCATGCCGTCCGTCTTCGTGCTGACGAAGGCGGTGAACAGCCGGTCCGCGACCGCCGGGTCGACGCCGGGACCGGTGTCCGCAACGCTGACCCGCACGAAGCCGGGATGGTCGTCGGCATGGCTGGAAATGGTGAGCATGCGGTCGCCGCCATCGCTGGCGGCCATCGCTTCCGCCGCGTTGCGGATAAGGTTGATGAGCACTTGCTGGATCTGGACTTTATCCACCAGAACGGGGGAGGCGTAGGGATCAAGGTCGAAGCGCGGTTCGATGCCCTGTTCCCTGGTGCCCATCAGGCCGAGGACGGCAGCCTCGTTGATGAGCTGGGGCAGGCCCTCCAGCGTCTTCTCCACATCGCGCCGCGCCACGAAATCCCGCAGCCGCCGGACGATATGCCCTGCCCGCAAGGCTTCGCGCGCCGTTTCGTCCAGCGCCTCGCGGATCATCGGCAGTTCCGCCGGGTCCGGGTTCGGGACTGCCAGTTGGTCCCGCACCGCCTCCGCATAATTGACGATGGCGGTGATCGGCTGGTTCAGTTCATGCGCCAGCGTGGAGGCCATGGTGCCCATCGCGCTGATCCGAGAGACATGGATGAGTTCGGACTGGAGCGCCTCCAGCCGCGCCTCCGTCCGCAGTCGTTCCGTGAGGTCGCGCATGAAGCCGGTGAAGAGCCGCTCTGACCCCTCCGTCGTCTCCCCGATGGACAGTTCCACCGGAAAGGTAGTGCCGTCCCGCCGCCGTGCGAAGACGACACGGCCGATGCCGATGATCCGCCGTTCCTGCGTCGACAGATAGCGGCGGATATAGCCGTCATGCCGTTCCCGGTCGGGCGAGGGCATCAGCATGTCGACGTTCCGGCCGATCACTTCCTCCTCCGCATAGCCGAACAGGACGCCCGCCGCCGCGCTGAACGAGACGATGATGCCGCCGGCGTCGATCACCACCATCGCATCGGGCACGGTGGAGAGGATCGAGCGCAAATGGCTTTCGCGGGAGCGCAACAGGTCCTCGGCGGCACGTTGCTCCGTGATGTCGGACACGATCTTGGCAAAGCCGCGCAGGCTGCCATCCGCATGGCGCAGCGCGGTGATGGTCACGGCGGCGAGGAATTCGGAGCCGTCCCGGCGCAGTCGCCAGTCCTCCTCCTCCAGCCGCCCGTCGCGCGCGGCCCGGGCGAGGTCGGCGACCGGCTTGCCCGCCGCGACGGCCTCCGCCGGATAGAAGCGGCTCAAGGACTGGCCGACGATCTCCGCTTCCGTCCAGCCCTTCAGCCGCTCCGCTCCCCGATTCCAAATCGTCACCATACCCTGCGCATCCACCATGTAGAGGGCATGGTGCGGAAGCCCGTCGATCAGCAGGTTCAATTCCTCCGCCAGAGTGGTGGCTGGAGCCGCTTGCTGCCCGGCAGGGCGTTCGCTTTCGCTGGAGGTGGTCCCGGCATTCGCCTCGGCGCGCCGTCCCGTCCGGCTGATCCGTGCCGCCCACAGGCTGACGATGGCACACAGGGTCAGGAACAGCCCGCTCACTATCCCGTTGACGGTGGCGAGCAGATACGCCGCAATTGCAAGCGCAGTGATGAAGGCGAGTGCGCGCTGCAGGAGTAGGGGTAACCCGCGCATTAGCCGCCGGCCCTGTGAGGGCTGGTCAAGGCGCTGCCATCGCAAGAAACAGAAATAAATGTGGATAGGAGGATGCGTTTCGAGGCGAGGAGGGGCTGCCAGAGAAGTATGCGGGAGGGGGCATCATCGGCTGAACTCGGTCCATGGTCCGGGACATCGGCGCGCCGCCGGTTGACACCGCGCCGTCCCATCCGGTCCCTACAGGCTGTCGGTCATCGGGACAAGAAAGAGCCACCCGTCGCAGGAGGGAGATGGCAGGACCGGCGGCATACGTCGGACCGCAGCCTCAGTCAGCACATGTCCCCCGCCGGAACTGACGCCCCGCTATCCCCGAACGGGCGGGAACAGGGCGGCGATTTTCTCTATGGCGGCGATGGTGGTCGCGAGATTGGGGGTTGTCCCCTCACTGCCATAGTCGCCGGGATCCCATGCCTGCACGATCATACCGTCGCGCCGGGACACGGTGTAGCAATTCTTGCTGTCATAGCTGATGCCGTAATTCACCTCCGGCTGCGGGATCAGGCGGGCGGTCTGGCCGCGCACGGGGACGAGGCTGTCGTCTTTCAGCAGCGCCCGCGCGGCATAGCCGGTGCAGTGGATGATCGTCTTTTCTGGCAGGTCCGCAAACTGGCGAGGGCTTTCGAACTCCCGCTCGACCAGCGTGCCGCCGCGTGCGACGAAGCTCTCCATTAACATCTGCGTATAGGCGGAGATGTTAAACATCAGCGTGTTCATGCGCCGGGCATGGGCGACGGGAAAAGGGTGCTGGCCCTTGAGCAGATCCTGCGGCCGGGTCATCAGGTCGGGGGTGTGCTCATCCTCCAGATGCGGATAGTCCGGCTCGCCCGGATAGGGGCTGTGGGTGTAGAGCGAACTGCCCGCCGCAAAGGGCGTGTCGGACAGTTTATAGGTCTCGCTCCATTCGACCGGATTGCTGGGCAGGCCGAGCAGCGAGGAATAGCGGAAATAGCTGTAGCGGGCCATTTCCTCCCAGATGCGGCGAAATTCCAGCGTGGCGTGCGGCAGCGCGACGATGCGGGCGCTGGGCGACCAGACGCCGGTGGCCCGGAAGGAGCGGACGTAGGGAAAAAATTCCTTGGTATAGATACGCACCTTCAGGCCCGCGCGCTGCGCCTCGACCGCCGTGGTCAGGCCGATGGCGCCGCAGCCGATGATGGCGATGCTGCTCTCCCCCGTCGCCTTTGCGAGGGCGACGGCGCGGCGGGCAGCCCCCCAGGAAAGAGACCAGCCGCTTCCGCCATGGCCATAATTATGGATGACCGCCTTGCGGCCCATATCCTCCCGCTCGATGCGCGGGCCCAGCGGACGGAAGGGGCGCGTGCAGACCTCCAGCGAGATGAGCCGGTCGAGCGATGCCTTGACCGGTGCGAGCGGACCGCGTTGCGCATAGTCGGGACCGGGCAGGGTGCGCGGGTCTGCGAAGCTGCCGTCCGCCAGTGTCTGCACCGCGGCCCGCCCGGCGGTGAGCGGCAGGGCGGCGAGTGCCAGTCCGGTGCCGGTGATGAAATTGCGACGGTGAAGGATGCTCATGCCCGAAACTCCCTGTTGCTGGCTCGATGCGCCCGGCAGCGGTCCGTCCCGACAGTCAGATTGCGATGTTGCCCCGGCGGCATGGTGAGGATGGCGGGTGAGAGGCCAGGGAACGCGCAATATTTTCGAATGACGAGAGGGGACGATGTCGAAAGTCGATGGCACCAGCCTATCCGCCAGGGTTTCGACTTTATGCCGAAGACGGGCGGCGATCCGGTGAATCCTTCCACGGGCGCGCGCCGCCCGGCATGATCGTCCGCGTGGCCCTGTTTTTCGGGAGAATTGCGCCGCCGCATCATCTGCCGCCTGAGAGGCGTTCGCATCTGGCGGGTTGCTGCGGATCGCAAAGCCGGTTAGCTTCGTTGCCGTGACGATGGCGGCATATCCTTCCATGCGGCGTTTTTGCGCGATGCTTTCCATCCTGCTGGCCCTGCTGTTCGCGGGGGTTCAGGGGGGCAATGCGCTCGACCGCCTCCAGCATGGCCTGACGCAGGAGGGCGCGGAGCATGTGCATGAGGCGCCGAGCCTGCTGACGCTGGCAGAGGCAGGCAGCGCGCAGGAAGCGCCCCACCTCGACCTGTCGGACGTGGGGGAGCGGGACGATCTGCCCGCGACGCCGCATCACCATCATCATAATGCCGATCATGGTTCCGGCCTGCCATCGCCCCATATGGCGCAGGTGGGGGCGGCTTCGCCATCATCCGTGCGGGTCGCGATTCCCCATGCGCGCGCGGACATAGGATCGCCAGCGGCCGCGTTGGAGCGACCGCCCAAGGGCCTGCCCGCAGCCGCCTGATCCCCGCGCCTGTCGAAAGCGTGGGCCGTTCCATGCTTTCCTGTGGGGGTAGCATCATGAAATTTTCATTCGAGGGGCGCGCATTGCGGCGCGCCAGACGTTCGCCCGGACTGTTAAGGCCCGGACTGGCAGGGAGTGCCGCCGTTGCCCTGATGCTGCTGGCAGCGGGGGGGCAGGCGCAGAGCCAGACTCAAGCCCAAAGCCAGGCCCAGACCGGGGCGCTGCGGCTGGACGATATATTGACGCGGGCCGCGACGGGCGATCCGAGCATGGCTGCGACCGCCGCCCATGTGGAGGCAGCGGAGGCCAGCGTGCGGCAGGCGGGTGTGCGCCCGCTGCCGGGCATCGCCGTCGATCTGGAGAATTTCGCAGGCACCGGCCAATATGGCCCGGTCAACATGTCGGAATCCACCGCCTGGTACGAGCGGAGCTGGGAACGGGGTGGCAAGCGGGCGGCGCGCATCGACGCGGCTCGCGCGGACGTGGGCGTTATGGCCGAACGGGGCCGGATCCGCTCGCTCGACTATCTGGAGAAGGTCGAGCAGGCATGGGTCGAGGCGTTGGCCGCCGAGGCCGCCATCGCGGGTGCGGAGGAATATCTGCGCATCGTCAGCGGCGTGCTGGGCCAGGTGGAGCGGCGGGTCGGCGCGGCGGTCGATCCGCTCTTCGCGGCGCAGCGTGCGCGGACCGACGTGGCGCAGGCCCGCATCGCGCGCGATCAGGCGGTGGACGCCGCCCGCATCGCCCGTGCGACCCTTGCCCGCTATTGGGGTGGAGGGGAGGATTATCGCCTCGACCTCAGTCCCTTCGACCGGCTGGACGGCGTGGCCGGGCCGGAGGGCGAGACGCCCGACCTTGCCCTGCTTGCCGCCGAGCGGGAGGCGGCGGAACGGCGGGTGCGGGTGGAGGAGGCGAAAAGCGTCTCCGATCCCACCGTCCGCGCAGGCGTGCGCCATTTCTCCCAGACCAATGACATTGCCGTGGTGTTCGGCGCGTCCATCCCGCTGGGCGCGGGCCGGGCGAACCGCGCCAATGTGGAGCGCGCCCGCGCCGAACAGGGCGCGGCTGATGCCGAACTGGCGGTAAAGCGCATCGAGCGGGACCGGGAAGTCGCCATTCTGGAGGCCAACCGCACCCGGCTAGCCTCCGAGATCCGGCGCATCGAGCGGGAGGTGCTGCCCAGCGCCCGCCGCGTGGTGGCGCTGGTGCAGGACGGCCTTGCCAGGGGCGGCCTGGCCTTCACCTATCTGGAAGCGTCCGCCGCGCAGCAGGCCGTGCATCAGGCGCGGCTGCGGCGGGTGGAACTGCTCCGCCGCTTCCACCTCGACGGCGCGCGCATCGACCGGCTGACCGGACGCCACGCCCCCCTTCTTATCCGAGCGGAGAACCGCTGATGACCCCCATGACCTTTCGGCGCGGCACGATGATCGCCGCCCTTGCCCTGCTGTCTGCCTGTGGCGGCGGTTCCGCCCCGACCGGGGAGCATGCCGACGAGCATGGCGCCGCCGCTGCGGAGGAGTTCGAGCGTGGCCCCCATCGCGGCCGTATGTTGCGCGACGGCGATTTCGCGGTGGAGATGACCATCTTCGAGGAGGGCGTCGAACCGGAATTCCACGCCTATCTCTATCGCGATGACAAGCCGGTCGCGCCATCCGAGGCGCGGCTGACCGTCGAACTGCGCCGCCTAGGCAACCGCATCGACCGGTTCAGTTTTGCGCCCAAGGATGATTATCTGCGCGGCAATGGCGTGGTGCATGAACCGCACAGCTTCGACGTGAAGGTCAGCGCGGTCGAGGGCGGGCGCACCCACAACTGGTCCTATGCCTCCTATGAAGGGCGCACCACCATCGCGGCGGACGCCGCACGGGCGGGCGGCGTCAAGGTGGAGAAGGCGGCCGCGGCGAGCATCAGCGAACTGATCCAGATGGCCGGTCGGGTCGAGATCACGCCTGAGGGCCGGGCGGAGATCCGTGCCCGCCTGCCCGGCGTCATCATGGCGCTGCATGGCGAACTGGGCCAGCCGGTCCGCAAGGGACAGGTGCTGGCGCGGGTGGAATCGCAACATTCGCTCCAGACCTACAGCATCACATCCCCGATCAGCGGCATCGTCATCGAGAAGAACGCCAATGTCGGCGGGGTGACCGGCGATACCCCGTTGCTGGTCGTGGCCGATCCCAAGCAGTTGCACGCCGAATTCTTCGTCTATCCGCGCGATGCGGAACGGGTGCGGGTGGGGCAGACGGTGCAGGTCCGCAGCCTGTCCGGCCAGTATAAGCTGAACGCTGAGGTGGAGGCGATCGTGCCGACCGCCGACCTTGCCAGCCAGACATTGCTGGCGCATGTCCACCTGCCCGCGACGGCGGCGGACAGCCTGCGCGCCGGGATGGGTGTGGAGGGCGATTTCGAAATCGCGCGCAAACCCGTGCCGCTGGCGGTGCGGACCCGCGCGATCCAGCGGTTCCGCGATTTCGAGGTGGTGTTCGCCCGCGTTGGCAACACCTATGAAGTGCGCATGCTGGAGATCGGCCAGCGCACGCCGGAATGGACCGAAGTGCTGGGCGGGCTGGAGCCGGGGACGGATTATGTCACCGACGGCGCCTTCCTGATCCGGGCGGACATCGAGAAGTCGGGGGCCAGCCATGACCATTGAGGCAGCCCCCCCCCATCGCGTTCCCGCTTATCCGGCCCGTGCGCCCCTGTTGGAGCGGATCATCAGCGGGTCGATCCGGCTGCGCTGGGCTGTGCTGGCTGCGACCCTGTTCCTCTGCGCGCTGGGTATCTGGAGCTTCCAGCGGCTGCGTATCGACGCGACGCCGGACATCACCAACGTTCAGGTACAGATTAACAGCGAGGCACCGGGATTCTCTCCGCTGGAGGCGGAGCAGCGCGTCACTTTTCCCGTGGAGACGGCCATCGCGGGCCTGCCCGGCCTGGAATATACCCGCTCCATCTCCCGCTATGGGCTGAGTCAGGTCACCGTCGTCTTCAAGGATGGCACCGACATCTACTTCGCCCGACAGCTCATCAACGAGCGCATCCAGAATGCCCGGTCGCAGCTCCCGGCCAATGTTGCGCCGGAGATGGGACCGATCGCCACCGGCCTCGGCGAAATCTTCATGTACACGGTGGAGGCGGAGCCGGGCGCGCGGAACAAGGAGGGCAAGGCCTATACGCCCGAAGACCTGCGCACCTTACAGGATTGGGTGATCCGTCCGCAATTGCGGAACACGCCCGGCGTGACGGAAGTGAACAGCATCGGCGGGTTCGAGCGGCAATATCATGTCACTCCGCTGCCCGACCGCCTGTCCGCTTATGGCCTGACGCTGACCGATGTGGTGGATGCGCTGCGCCGTAACAACGCCAATGTCGGCGGTGGCTATATCGAACGCTATGGCGAGCAATATCTGGTCCGTGTGCCGGGGCAGGCCAATGGACTGGACGACCTGAAAGGCATCATCGTCACCAACCGCGGCGGTGTGCCCATCCGTATCGCGGATGTGGCCGACTTGGGCATGGGCGAGGAACTGCGCACCGGCGCGGCGACCGAAAGCGGGCGGGAGGTGGTGCTGGGCACCGTCTTCATGCTGGCGGGCGAGAATAGCCGGGTGGTGGCGCGCGCGGCGGCGGAACGGCTGGAGGTGGCGGCAAAGGCGCTGCCGCCCGGCGTGAAGGCGGTCGCCGTCTATGATCGCACGGCGCTGGTCGAGCGGGCGATCTGGACGGTGGAGAAGAACTTGCTGGAGGGCGCGCTCCTCGTCATCGTCATCCTGTTCCTGCTGCTGGGCAATGTCCGCGCCGCGCTCATCACAGCGGCGGTCATTCCCGTCACCATGTTGATGACGATCACCGGCATGGTGGAGGCGGGTGTCTCCGGCAACCTCATGAGCCTCGGCGCGCTCGATTTCGGCCTGATCGTCGATGGGGCGGTCATCATCGTGGAAAATTGCCTGCGGCGCTTTGCCGAGGCGCAGCATGCCAAGGGCGGCCTGCTGGACCGCGATGAACGCTTCGCTCTGGCGGCGGAGGCGACGTCGGAAGTGATCCGGCCATCGCTGTTCGGCGTCCTCATCATCGCGCTGGTCTATGTGCCGATCTTTGCGCTGACGGGGGTGGAGGGCAAGATGTTCCATCCGATGGCGATCACCGTGGTCATGGCGCTGACCGGCGCGCTGATCCTGTCGCTCACCCTCGTCCCGGCGGCTATCGCGCTGTTCGTGACGGGGCGCGTGGAGGAGAAGGAAAGCGCGATCATGCTGCGGGTGCATGACCTTTATGGCCCCGCGCTCGATTTCGCGCTGCGCCGCCGCACGGTGGTGATCGGCGCAGCGGTTGCCCTGTTCGCGCTGGCGGGCTTTGCGACGACGCGCATGGGGTCGGAGTTCATCCCCAATCTGGACGAGGGCGATGTCGCGCTCCACGCATTGCGCATCCCCGGCACCAGTCTCACCCAGGCTGTGGGGATGCAGAAGGTGCTGGAGGCGCGGCTGAAGAAGTTCCCGGAGGTGAAGCGCATCGTCGCCAAGCTGGGCACCGCAGAGGTCGCCACCGACCCGATGCCGCCGTCGGTTGCGGACACCTTCGTCATGCTCAAGGACCGCGCCGACTGGCCGGACCCGCGCAAGCCCAAGGTGGAACTGGTGCGGGAGATGCAGGAGGCGGTCGCCGCCGTCCCCGGCAATAATTATGAGTTCACCCAGCCGATCCAGATGCGGTTCAACGAACTGTTGTCCGGCGTGCGGGCGGATGTGGCGGTTAAGATCTTCGGGGACGATCTGGCCCAACTCCAGTCCATCGGCAAGTCGGTGGAGGCGGTGATGGAGGGCATCCCCGGCGCGGCGGACGTGAGCGTGGAACAGGTGACTGGCCTGCCCGTGCTACAGATCACTCCGGACCGGGCGGCGCTCGCCCGGCTGGGCCTCAACATTTCCGACGTGCAGGAGGTCGTCTCCATCTCCATCGGCGGCGAGGAGGCGGGGCAGGTGTTCGAGGGTGACAGGCGCTTCCCGATCATCGTCCGCCTGCCGGAGGATATTCGCCGTCGCGCCGACGACATCGGGCGGTTGCGCATCCCCCTGCCGCCCAATGGTGAGGGCGTGCGCGGCTTTGTGCCGCTGGTTGACGTGGCGAGGGTGGAAGTGGTGATCGGACCCAACCAGATCAGTCGTGAGGATGGCAAGCGCCGGGTCGTAGTGACCGCCAATGTCCGGGGGCGCGACCTCGGCTCCTTCGTCAATGACGTGCGCGAGAAAGTGGGCGAGGGGGTGCAGCCGCCCCCCGGATACTGGATCAGCTATGGCGGCACGTTCGAGCAGCTGATCTCCGCGGCGGAGCGGTTGCGGTTGGTTGTGCCGGCGGCGTTGCTGCTGATCCTTGGCCTGCTCTACTGGCTGTTCCGGTCGGCGAAGGACGCCGCCATCGTCTTCTCCGGCGTGCCGCTGGCGCTGACCGGGGGTGTGGCCGCGCTGTTGCTGCGCGGACTGCCGCTGTCCATCTCGGCGGGGGTCGGCTTTATCGCCTTGTCAGGCGTGGCGGTCCTGAACGGCGTGGTGATGCTGACCTTCATCCGCCAGTTGCGGGCGGAAGGACAGGGCGTCGAGGACGCGATCCGGGCCGGTGCGCTCACCCGGTTACGACCGGTGCTGATGACCGCGCTGGTGGCCAGCCTGGGCTTTGTGCCGATGGCGTTTAACGTGGGCGCGGGGGCGGAGGTGCAGCGGCCGCTGGCGACGGTGGTGATTGGCGGTATCGTGTCGTCCACCTTCCTGACGCTGCTGATCCTCCCCGCGCTATACCGGCTGGTCCACGGCAAGGAGGCGTGATGCATCCGGGCGGGCGGGGCGATGTCCTGCCCGCCCCGGCGGCATGCGCGGGTTTACGGGTCGGAGTAAGGCGGGTTGGAGCGGGTGCTGTGGCCCGCGTCTTTTCAGGAAAAGGGCGGAGCTTGTCCGGTGGCGTTTCAGCCGGGGAAGGTCAGCCGTCCTGCCATTGCGCGGCGGAGAGGGTGACGAACCAGCCCACTACCGCATAGCCACCGAACCAGATCAGCACGGCGGCGGCATCGCCCGCCACCGCATAGCCGACGCCCGGCAACAGGCTGAGCGCGACGAGCAGGCGGCGCAGCGCCGGGCCATGGCCCTTTCCGCTCTGGCGCAGTGTGCGGCGGCGCTTGGGATCGCCCCGGCACAGCAGGACGAGCAGCGCGGTGGAGAAGGCGATGGCGGCCAGCATCAGCAGGATGGTCATTCGGCGGCCTGCAAGCTGGGCAGGGTGTCGCTGTCACGATGCGGACGGCTGTCCCGCACCCGCCATATCATCCAGCCGCCCGCCAGAAGAAAGGCGACGTCGAGTGCGGGGATGATCGGCTGTCCCGCCGCCAGCGCCGTCGCCCAGCCGGGGCCGCCGGTCAGCAGGCGCAGCGGCGGCAGGGCGATCATCAGTCCGGCGGTGGCCAGTTGCAACAGGCGGCTGAACCCTGCGCTGGTCGGCCAGAGAAAACCGCCGGCGATGACGGTGGTGGAGGCGATCAGGAAAGCGGTGGGGGTCCAATAGACCGTGCTGCCCAGCGGCAGGGCGATCAGGAAGGCGGCGGCGCATACGACCAGCGCGAAGGGCAGGCCAAGGCCGACGATGGTGACGGTCCGGTCCAGCCAGTCGAGCGAGCGCGCCTGAGCCGCCCGCCGGACGAGCCACAGCTTCAGGCCGGTGAAGGTGACATAGCACATGGCGAAGCCGAGGCCGAACCACACCGCCTTGGACAACAGCCCCGCGAAATTGCCGAAATGGAGGGGCGACATGATCGCGGCCAATGTGCCCCCGGCGGACGGCTTTGGCCCGATCAGCGGCTTGGTGGCGATGAAGCTGGCCTTCGCCCCGTCATAGAGCAGGCTGACGGGCGCGAGGCCGCCGTTGGTGGGGGCGTGGAATGTCGTGACCTTCGCATCGGCGCGGCCGAAATTCTCGATGGTCATGAAGGTCGGGACATCGCCAGCGCGGCGGATGCTGTCGGTTGCCACCCGGTCGAGGTTGCCGATCGCGACGGGTCGTGGGTCGGGTTTACCGGGAGTGCCGAACACCGCCTCGTTCAGCGCCTGCACATCGCCGCCGAACGCCGCCATCGCGACGATGGGCACGCCGATGGTGCCGAAGAAGGAGAAGAAGCTGCCGGTAAAGGCGAGGATGAAGGCGAAGGGCAGGCTCCATGTGCCCGCGACGCTGTGCCGGTCGCGGTTGAACAGCACCGGATTGGCCTTGCGTCGCAGCGTGAACACATCCTTGAAAAGATGGCGGTGGATCAGCAAGCCAGATATGGCCGCGACCAGCATGGAAAGGCCGAGGATGCCGGTGAGCAGCAGCCCCCATGGATTGGGGACGTGCAGCCGGACATGGGTGTCGACCAGGAAGCTGCTGAGCGCGGTGTCGTTGCGCGGGCCGAAAATCTCCTCCCCGGTGCCGAACTGTCGGTCGGTGACCTGCCCGTCCTTGCCGAGCTGGTAATAGACGCCTCGACTGACCAGTTCGCCGTCCGGCTCCGTCTCGTGCCGGTGGAAGAAGACGCCCATGTCATGGTCGCCCATCTCGAACAGGTCGGCGCCCTCATGATATTTTGCCGGGGTTTGCGCGCTCAGCCGCCGCAGATCGTCGGCAAAAGGGCGCTCGAAGGCCGATTGATAGCTGACATGGCCCGCAGACCATGTGCCGATCTCTTCTGCGAACACCGCCGCCATGCCGGTGGTGACCACAGCATAGAGCAGCAGACCGAGCAGGATTCCCGACCAGCCATGGACGGCGACCATCAGCTTGGTCTCATGCTTGGGCAGATGGATCATGGATGGGGCTCCACGCTGGCCGGTTTGCGGTCCAGAAACTTGTGCGCGACCAGTCCACCATGCACGACGAGCAAGACAAGGGCAACGCCGGCCACCCGAGCCAGCCGCTGGTCGAGACAGGCGTGGAAGAAGAGCGCGGCCCAGATCAGCGGCACCAGAATGAGGGGCAGGACGAGATTGTCGATGCCCGCCGCGCCTCGCGGTAGCCACAACGCCATGCCGGCCATCACCACGATGGCGATGATGACCGCGCCCGGCCCGGCGAAGAGGATGCGTATCCACTTACGCGATCGGTCTGACATCGGTCGTCCCATGATGATTTCCTGCCTGCCCGTCCATGTGCCTGCATGTCTGGCCCGCCAGCCTTTGCCGACGGGCCGGATGGCACCTTAATATTTCAGGCTGATCGTGCCCAGCACCGTGCGCGGCGCGCCATGATAGGCCTGGTCATAATTCAGCGCGCCCAGATATTTGACGTTCGTCAGATTCTTGAGGTTGGCGCTGACCGACAGATTGTCGGTGAAGCTGTACTTCGCCATCAGGTCGATCAACACATAGTCGGGCTGGACCAGCTTGATCGGCGCGCCGGTGGTCGAGGAGCGGATGAAGTCGCTGTTGTCGCTCGTTCGTGGCTTGACGTAGATCTGGCTCTGATACTGGATCGCCGCGCCGACCTTTATCGCGGGCAGGGCGGTCGGCGAGTAGGTGACGTTCAGCTTGCCCTGATGACGGGGCACGAAGGTGCGCGTGGGCAGGTTGTCGTCGCCGCGAATCCGCATCAGCGTATAGCCGCCGGTGGCCTGGAGGCCGGGCAGTATCTCGCCGCCAAAGTCCAGTTCGATGCCCTGCGATTTCGAATTGACCGGCGTATAGATGGTGCGCCCGCCGATGAAGGGACCGGCCTGCGCGGTGTTGTTCTGCCGCGTCTGGAACAGCGCGAGGCTGGCGTGGAGGCGACCGCCATACCATTCGCCCTTCACGCCACCTTCCCAGTTATTGCCCTCGATAGGCTTCAATATCTGGTTGTTGGAGTCCACTTCCGTCTGCGGGTTGAAGATGGTCGCATAGCTGGCGTAGGCGCTGAAATTGTCGTTCAAGTCCAGCGTCGCACCGACGAAGGGCAGGAAGCGGCTGCGGTTGAAGCTGGTCGGCGTGCCATAGGAATAGCCGTCGGCGCGGGCATGGGTGTAGTTGGCGCCCAGCATGACCTTCAACGGTTCGACGAGATGCAGGCGGACGAGGCCATAGACCGACTCGCGGCGGCTGTTCTGGTCGAGGCTGAGGTCGAAACTGGTCGGGAAGTTGGGCAGGGGGAAGCTGCCGTCATAGACGTTGGGCAGCGGCAGGGCGATGCCGACCGTGCTGAAATCATAACTGGAATATTGCTTATATTCCTGCGCGCTGCGGTTGACGCCGAACATCACGTCATGCTGGCGACCGAAGAGCGACACCTTGCCCGCGATATAGGCATCGACGGTCAGGTTGCGCGTCTTTGCGGTGAACTTGCCGGGATAGGTATAGACGCCCGCAAAGGTGACGGGGTTGATGCCGCTGGGTAGTGATGCCCGGTCCGGGTTACCATAGAGGTAAAACAGCGTGTTCCGCTCGTTCACGGCGCGGCGGATGACGGTCAGCTTCGCGTGCCAGTCCTCGTTGAAATGATGGACGATGTCGCCGAAGATCTGCCGGTCGATCACGCCCCAGCCGGCCCAGCTCGGCCCGGTGTTGGCGGAGACGGGCAGGTCGATGCGGGTGCCGTCAGTGTAATAGAGCGGCAGCGAACCCCACATGGCGCCCCGGCTCTGATGATCCTGATGGCCATAGCCAACGGTCAGCGTGGTGTCCGGGCCAAGGTCGGCCTCGACAATGCCATAACCGGTCCAGCGACGCAGGTGATAGCGGTCCAGATAGCTGTCGGAATCGTCGAATACGCCCACCGCGCGGGCGCGCACCGACCCGTCGCTGGTGATCGGAACGGAGACGTCGGCGTCGAGGCGCAGGTCGTTGTAGCTGCCATATTGGACATTGGCCGATGCCCGCAGATCCTTGGTCGGGCGCTTGCGGACGAAGTTGACCACGGCGGACGGGTTGCCGGTGGAGGAGAGGAGGCCGGGCGCGCCCTTCACCACGTCGATATGGTCATAGATGGCGGTGTCGATCGAGCCGGTCTGGATACCGAAGGCGAATGGCAGACCGATACCGTCGATCTGGAAGGTCTGGATGTCGAAGCCGCGCGCCGAATAGGATATGCGGTCGGTGTCGTTCGGTTGGACCTGAACGCCCGGTACGGCCTTCAGCAGGTCGTTGATGTCGTTGAGCTTGAAATCCTCGATTTGCGCGCGGGTCACGATGCTGACCGACTGGGGCGTTTCGCGCTGCGAGAGGGGGAAGCGCATCGTGGTTGTCTGCTTCTTGACGGCGTAGTCGTCCTGCCGGTCGGTACGCTGGCCAGTCACGATGATCTCGTCGCCGGCGGGACGCGCGGCTGTGGTGTCGGCATCGGCGGCGGGCAGGGGTGCAGCGGTGGTCGCGGCGATCAGGGCGAAAATGGCGGACATGGAAAGGCGATCCCTCGATACAGATTTGCCGCACCCATATCGGGGAACGCTAATGTTGCAAATCATTATCATTATTACACTGTATTTGCTACTGCAAAGCGTTGCAGATCTGCAACGCTTTGCATCAAGGTTGAGCTGCAGGCGGAAAGGACCGCGGCTTGCCTGGTAGGTCTTTCGGATAGACAGAGCGGCAGGCCGATAGGGAGGCAGGCCATTTCCTGATCCCGGAGCGGTCGGGATGCGGGATGGGAGAGGCTGTTTACCAATCCCGGTCAACATCATGGTCGCCGATGTCGTGGGGCGGCGCATCACGCAGTGGCTTGTCCGCAGTCTTCCATCGCCGTCGCGCGCGCGACGGATTGGCAGCGTGGCTGTTTTCGTCTAGGCGACGCGCAAGGAGCGGCCTTGTGCCGGTCCTACGATCGCGTCGGTGCCCGCGAGGGCTTGAATGGGAATGCGGTACGGAATGATCCTCGATGTCCGGGGACGTCCCGATCCGCGGCTGTCCCTGCAACTGTAAGCGGTGAGTGCGATGCACAAGGTTCCCGCCGGGAGGGGGGGGAATCAGCCACTGGACCCCAGGCGGATGGCGTCGGGATTTGGGAAGGCCGTGCATCCGTGCGTTGACCCGTGAGCCAGGAGACCTGCCAGCGCGTCGGTCGCTCTTGCCCTGGCCCAGGGATAGGCCAAGGCTCGGACCTCCGCGTGAGCGACGACCCTGTGCGGCTGGGGCTGCATCGGTGCGTTAGACGGGTGTAGCTCGCGCCTGCCCGTATCGCGCGCCGACCGACGACCGTCGGCAAGCCCCCGCCATCGTCGTGTTGCGTGCGTGGAAGCGGAAAAATGCCCCTGTCGTCATCTTCCGCCCATGGCGGCTCCTGTCCGTTTGCCGTTCGGTTCGTGTCGGGCTGGTTGGTGGCGGACCGGCGCTGCCCCTTGCGGCGGGCGCGGGCCTGACCCGATGGCGATCCGCCCTTATTCCGCCCGTCAGGGATGCCCAGCATGACCGGTTTTGCTGTTCGCGGCTGGTGCCCGACCGCATGGCGCCCCATGCTGGCGGGCGACGGGCTGATCGTGCGCGTCCGTCCCCGGCTAGGCCAGTTGAGCCGCGCACAAATACTGGGCCTGTGCGAGATCGCGAACGTCCATGGCAATGGTATGATTGACGCGACCAGCCGGGCAAACCTGCAAATCCGGGGTGTGGCGGAGGGGAACTTGCCCACACTGCTCGACCGGCTCGTCGCGCTCGATCTGGTCGATGCGGACCGGTGGATGGAGGAACGGCGGGCGATACTGGTCGCGCCCGACTGGACCGAGGGTGATGACAGCGCGCGGATCGCGGGCCAGTTGACGGCGCGTCTGGGCGATCTGCCTGACCTGCCCGCCAAGGTCGGCTTTGGCATTGATGCGGGGGATGCGCCGGTGCTGGGCGCGGGCCTTGCGGATTTTCGGATAGAGCGGGGCGCGGATGGTGGCCCGATCCTGCGCGCGGAGGGGCGGGCAACCGGCGTTCCGGTTGCGGTGGATGCGGCGGCGGAGGCGCTGGTTGCGCTGGCCCATTGGTTCGTTGAGAGCGGCGGCGTGGTGGCGGGCCGGATGGCGCGCCATGCCGCGCCTTTGCCCGACTGGGCGCGGGGAGAGGTGGCGCCTGCGCCCGCCCGCGCGCCTCTCCAGCCGGGACGACATGCATTGGGCGTTACTTGCGGCGTGGCGTTCGGCAGCATGGCGGCCGGGGCGCTCGCGACGCTGGTGGAGGATAGCGGAGCGCAGGCGGTGCGGCTGACGCCATGGCGCATGCTGTTGCTGGAAGGCGCGCGCGCGCTGTCGCCTATGCCCGAAGGGTTTATCGCGGAGGCGGGGCATCCGCTGTTGCGCGCGGATGCCTGCCCTGGCGCGCCACTGTGCCCGCAGGCGACGGTAGCGACGCGGCCGCTGGCGCTGCGCCTTGCCCGGCATCTCCAGGGTCGCCTGCATATATCCGGCTGCGCCAAAGGCTGCGCCCATGCCGGCCCGGTCGATGTCGTGGCGACCGGGCGCGACGGCCTGTTCGATCTGGGCCTGGGCGCGCGGGCGGGCGATCCCCCGTCGCTATCCGGCCTGACCCCTCAGCAACTTCTCGCCCATTTCGGAGCCGACTGAATGCCGCATAGCTATGAAACTGACGGTGCAGCCATTTACCGCCAGTCCTTTGCGACGATCCGGGCGGAGGCGGACCTTGCCCGCTTTTCGGTGGAGGAGGAACGGGTGGCCGTCCGCATGATCCATGCCGCCGGGCTGGTCGAACTGGCGGCCCATATCCGCTTTTCCCCTGGCTTTGCCGTCGCGGCGGCGGGGGCGCTGGTAAAAGGCGCGCCGATCCTGTGCGATGCGCGGATGGTGACGGAGGGGATCACCCGGCCCCGCCTGTCCGCCGCCAACCCGGTGATCTGCACGCTGCACGACCCGGCCGTGCCATACATGGCGCGGGCCATGGCCAACACTCGCTCGGCGGCGGCGCTGGAACTGTGGCGGCCGCATCTGGCGGGCGCGGTGGTGGCCATCGGCAATGCGCCGACGGCGCTGTTCCACCTGCTCAACATGCTGGAAGACCCAGCCTGCCCGCGCCCCGCCGCGATCATCGGCTGCCCGGTCGGCTTTGTCGGCGCGGTGGAGTCCAAGGATGCGCTGTGGGCGGTGCAGCCCGTTCCCTGCTGCATCGTGGAGGGACGGATGGGCGGCAGTGCGATCACTGTCGCGGCCATCAACGCGCTAGCGAGCCCGGTCGAATGACGACGGGAACCATCCATGGCGTCGGACTGGGGCCGGGCGCGCAGGATTTGCTGAGCGTCCGGGCGGACCGGCTGGTGCGCGGTGCGCGCCATGTCGCCTATTTCCGCAAGGCCGGGCGACCGGGGCAGGCGCGGCGCATCGTGGAGGGCATGTTGCGCGCGGACGTGGTGGAATTCCCGATGGAATATCCGGTCACGACCGAAATTCCCCTGTCCGACCCACGCTACAATGAACGCCTTGCCGCCTTCTACGCCGACTGCACCCGGCATCTCGCCGCGCTGGCCGCGTCGGGTGAGGATGTGGTGGTGCTGTGCGAGGGCGATCCCTTCTTCTACGGTTCCTTCATGCACCTCTACACTCGGCTGTCCGGCCATGTGCCGGTGGTCGTGGTGCCGGGGATCACGGGCATGTCCGGCGCCTGGACCGCCAGCGGCGCACCGATGACATGGGGCGACGATGTGCTGACGGTGTTGATGGCGACGCTGCCGGAGGCGGATCTGGCGCGGCGCATCGCCGATACGGACGCGCTGGTGGTGATGAAGATCGGTCGCAACCTGGCCAAGCTGCGCAGCGCGGTGGCCGCCGCTGGGCGGGAGGGGGAGGCCTGGCTGGTCGAATATGCCGCCATGGCCGACCAGCGCATCACCCCCCTGATGCAGGCGGAGGCGGTGACGCCCTATTTCTCCATCCTGCTGATCCATGGCAAGGGGCGGCGGCCATGACCGTTGGCCAGAGCGCGGGCTGGATCGCGGTCGCGGGACTGGGGCCGGGCGACGAGGGGCTGGTGACGCCGGAGGTGACGGCGGCTCTGGCCGAGGCGACGGACGTCATCGGCTATATCCCCTATGTCGCGCGGATCGCGCCGCGCACCGGGCTGGCGTTGCATGCGTCGGACAATCGGGTGGAACTGGACCGGGCGGCCCATGCCCTGTCCCTCGCGGCGGCGGGCGGACGCGTGGTGGTGGTGTCGTCGGGCGATCCGGGTGTCTTCGCCATGGCGTCGGCCGTGTTCGAGGCGCTGGAGGCCGGACCGGTGGAGTGGCGTGCCCTCGACATTCGCGTGCTGCCCGGCATCACCGCGATGCTGGCCGCCAGCGCGCGGGCGGGCGCGCCGCTGGGCCATGATTTCTGCGCGATCAACCTGTCGGACAATCTGAAGCCCTGGGCGTTGATCGAGCGGCGGTTGCGGCTGGCGGCGGAGGCCGATTTCGCCATGGCCTTCTACAACCCCCGGTCGAAGGCGCGGCCGGAGGGGTTTGGCCGGGTGCTGGAGATATTGCGCGAGACCTGCGGCGACGAGCGGCTGATCCTGTTCGCCCGCGCGGTGGCGACGGCGCAGGAGCAGCTTCGCATCGTCACGCTGGGCGAGGCGGTGCTGGAGATGGCGGACATGCGGACGATGGTGATCGTCGGGTCCAGCCAGACGCGCCTGATCGCACGGCCCGGCGCGCCGATCCTCTATACGCCGCGATCCGCGCCATGATCGATCCAGTCGAGAACCGCCGCCACATCATGGACGGTCGGGCGGTCGGGCGGGATGGGCCGGTCGATCAGCAGGACTGGCAGGCCGAGCGTGCGGGCGGCCAGCAGCTTCGCCTCAGCGCCCGTGCCCCCGGCGTTTTTGGCGAGGATCAGGTCGATGCGATGCGCCCGCATCAGGGCGATGTCGCCGTCGACGGTGAAGGGGCCGCGATCCACGATGACATGATGATCGGGCAGGGCGGGCGGCGTGTCGGCGCGGTCCACGAAGCGCAGCAGGTAATGATGCTGCGGCTGGACGGCGAAGCGGTCGACATGCATGCGGCCCAGCGCGAGCATCACGCGGCGGGCGGGACCGGCCAGCGCCGCGACCGCCGCGTCCATGTCCGCCACCGACGCCCATCGGTCACCGGGCTGCGCCGCCCATGCGGGCCGGGTGAGGGCGATGAGGGGCGTGCCGCCCTGCGCCGCCGCGGCCACGGCATGGGCGCTCATCGTCGCGGCAAAGGGATGGGTGGCATCGACCAGATGGGTGATGGCTTCGCGACGCAGATAGTCGGCCAGTCCCTCCACCCCGCCAAAGCCGCCGATGCGGATCGGCACCGGCTGCGCCCGTGGCTGCGCGGTGCGGCCCGCATAGCTGAGCGTCGCGTGCAGGCGCCGTCCGGCCAGCGCTGTGGCCAGTGCGCTTGCCTCCGTCGTGCCGCCCAAAATCAGGATATTGGGGATCTGGGCCATGACTGAAACTCCCGCACCTCCCTGGCTCAGTATCATCGGCATTGGCGAGGACGGCCTCGACGGGCTGTCCGCTGCGGCGCGCGATGCGCTGGACCGCGCCGAGCTGGTGATCGGCGCGACCCGGCACCTCGGCCTGCTCCCGCCCCTTAAAGGCGATAGCCGGGCATGGCCAGTGCCGTTCGACGCGGGCATCGCCCCGCTGCTGGCGGAACGGGGGCGCAGGGTCGTGCTGCTGGCGTCGGGCGATCCCTTCTGGTTCGGGGCGGGGAGCAGTGTCACTCGCTATCTGGACCGGGACGAATGGATCGCCCATCCCGCGCCATCGACCTTTGGCCTTGCGGCGTCGCGGTTGGGCTGGTCACTGGAAGATACGGTCTGCCTAGGCCTGCATGCCGCGCCGCTCTCTCGCCTGCGGCCTCATCTCGCGCTGGGGCGGCGGGTGCTGGTGCTGGTGCGCGATGGGGCGGCGGTGGCGGATCTGGCGCACTATCTGGTGGAGCAGGGGTTCGGGGCGTCCACGCTGACGGTGCTGGAGGCGCTGGGCGGGCCGCGGGAACGGGTGCGTTCCGGGACGGCGGAGGGGCTGCAACATACCAACATAACCAACCTCGTGACAGTTGGGATCGAGTGTGCCGGGGAGGGGGCGATCCTACAGCTGGCGTCGGGCCGCCCTGACGAGTGGTTCCAACATGACGGGCAGATCAGCAAGCGGCCGGTGCGGGCGCTGACCCTGTCCGCCCTCGCCCCGCGCCCCGGCGAGCGCCTGTGGGACATTGGCACAGGGTCGGGGTCGATCGCGATCGAGTGGCTGCTGGCCCATCCCGCCATGCAGGCGACGGGATTCGAGGCGGATGCGGCGCGGGCGGCGCGGGCGCGCGACAATGCGAGGGCGCTGGGCGCCGACCGGCTGGCGGTGGTCGAGGGACGCGCGCCCGATGCGCTGGCGGGACAGGCGCTGCCCGATGCGGTGTTCATCGGCGGCGGGCTGAACGACGCGCTACTGGAGACGCTGTGGGCCGTGCTCAGGCCCGGCACGCGGCTGGTCGCCAACGCGGTGACGCTGGAGTCGGAAGCGGTGCTGGCGCAGTGGCATGGCGACAAGGGGGGCAGCCTGTTGCGTATCGACCTGGCGGAGGCGGCGCCGCTCGGCACGCGGCGCGGGTGGAAGGCGCATTATCCGCTGGTGCAGTGGAGCGTGACGCTGTGAGCCGGATCGTGGCGGGTTTCGGCTTTCGTTCCGGGGCGGCGCAGGCGTCGCTGGCCGATGCGCTGCAGGCGGCGCAGGCCGGGCATCCCGCCGTGTCCGCGCTGGCCGCGCCCGCCGACAAGGCGGTGCATGTCGCGTCGCTGGCCGAAACGCTCGGCCTGCCCCTTATCGCCGTGGAGGCGGCGGCGCTGGAGGGGGTGGCGACGTCCACCCGATCCGCCGCCAGCCTCGCCGCGCGGAATACGGGCAGCGTGGCGGAGGCGGTGGCGCTGGCCGCCGCCGGACCCGGCGCGCGCCTGCTCACCACCCGCCATATCGCGCCCGACCGGATGGCGACCTGCGCCCTTGCGCAGGCTGCCGCGCAACCCAGTGCCCAAGGAACCCAGTCATGACCGTGCATTTCATCGGCGCCGGACCCGGCGCGCCCGACCTGTTGACCCTGCGGGGCCGCGACCTGATCGCCGCCAGCCCAGTGTGCCTCTATGCCGGGTCGCTGGTGCCCGCCGCCATCCTCGACCATTGCCCGCCGGGTGCGCGGATCGTGAACACGGCGTCGATGGCGCTGGACGACATCATCGCCGCCATCGCGGCGGCGCATGATGCCGGGCAGGATGTCGCCCGGTTGCACAGCGGCGACCTGTCGGTCTGGTCCGCCATGGGGGAGCAGCTTCGCCGCCTGCGCGCGCTGGACATCCCCTTTACCGTGACGCCCGGTGTGCCCGCCTTTGCCGCCGCCGCCGCCGCGCTGGAAGCGGAACTGACGCTGCCGACCATCGGCCAGTCGCTGGTCCTGACCCGGACGCCGGGGCGCGCCAGTTCCATGCCGGAGAAGGAGACGCTCACCCGGTTCGCCGCGACCGGCGCGACGCTGGCCATCCATCTGTCGGTGCATAATCTTGCCACGGTCGTCGCGGACCTGACGCCCGATTATGGCGCGGATTGCCCGGTCGCGGTGGTGTGGCGGGCAAGCTGGCCGGACCAGCGGATCGTCCGCGCGACACTCTCCACGGTGGAGGATGCGGTGGCGGGCAGCATGGAGCGGACGGCGCTGATCCTGGTCGGGCGGGTGCTGGACAGCGCCGACTTCGCGGAGAGCAGCCTGTATGCGGCGGGCTATGACCGGCGTTTCCGTCCGCAGTCGGCGGACTCCCCCTTTATCGGGCGGACCGAATGAGGCCGACGCCGGGCCTGCTGATCTCCGCGCCCGCATCGGGCAGCGGCAAGACGACGGTGATGCTGGGCCTGTGCCGCGCGCTGGTCGAGGATGGGCTGGCGGTGCAGCCGTTCAAGAGCGGGCCGGACTATATCGACCCCGCCTTTCACCGCGCGGCCTGCGGGCGGGCGTCGTTCAACCTCGATAGCTGGGCGATGGACGGTGCGTTGCTGGACGCCATCGCGGCACAGGGACAGGACGCCGACATGGTGCTGGCGGAAGGGGCGATGGGCCTGTTCGACGGCGCGGCGCGGGACGGGGCGAGCGGCAATGGTGCCAGCGCGGACATCGCCCGGCGCATGGGATGGCCGGTGGTGCTGGTGGTCGATGTGTCGGGACAGGCGCAGTCGGCGGCGGCGGTGGCGGAAGGGTTCCGGCGGCTGCGCCTCGACCTGCCCTTTGCGGGCGTGATCCTGAACCGGGTCGCCAGCCCCCGGCATGAGCGGCTGGTGCGCGATGGCATGGCGGCGGCGGGGCTGACGGTGCTGGGCGCGCTGCCCCGGCGGCCCGACCTCAGCCTGCCCGAACGGCATCTGGGGCTGGTGCAGGCGGGTGAGCATGGGGATTTGGCCGCGATATTGACGCGCTATGCCGCCTTTGTGCGCGACCATGTCGATCTGGCGGCGATCCGGGCGGCGGCCGGTGGCTGTGCGCGGCCTGTCGGGGAGGGGATGGCGATAGCGCCCCCGGCGCAGCGTATCGCATGGGCACAGGATGCGGCTTTCTCCTTTACCTATCCGCACCTGTTGGCGGCGTGGCGGCGGGCGGGGGCGGAAATCTTGCCTTTCTCGCCGCTGGCGGATGAGGCGCCCGCAGCGGAGGCCGATCTGGTCTGGCTGCCCGGCGGCTATCCCGAATTGCATGCCGGGCGGCTGGCGGCGGCGGAGGCTTTCCGGGCGGGGCTGCGCCGCCATGCGGAGGACCGCCCGGTCTATGGCGAGTGTGGCGGCTATATGGCGCTGGGCGAGGGGCTGATCGACGCGCAGGGTGCGCGCCATCGCATGGCCGGGCTGCTGGGGCTGGTGACGAGTCATGCCGACCGACGGTTGCATCTGGGCTATCGGCAGGCGCGGCTGCTGGCCCCGGCGGTGGGCCATGCGGCAGGCGCGGTGCTGCGCGGCCATGAGTTTCATTATTCGACGGTGGTGGAGCAGCCCGACGCACCGCTGGCCCATGTCATGGACCCGGACGGCGTGACGCAGGCGGAGACGGGATCGTGGCGCGGCAGGGTGGCGGGCACCTTCTTCCACTTCGTCGCGCCGCAGCGGGGGGCGGAGGCCGCATGATCGACCTGCATCTGATCGGTATCGGTACGGGCAATCCCGACCATCTGACCATGGCCGCGATTCGGGCGATGCGCGGCGCGGACCTGATCCTGCTGCCGCGCAAGGGCGATGCGAAGTCGGACCTGATCGACCTGCGCCGGTCGCTGTGCGCGGCGAATGTCAGCGAGGCGACGCGGGTGGTGGAGTTCGACCTGCCGACCCGTTCCCCGACACCCCCCTATATCGAGGCGGTGCACGACTGGCATGACGCCATTGCTGCGGCATGGGCGGAGCAGATTGCCGTGCACCTGCCGGGCGGCGGCGCGCTGGCGTTGCTGGTGTGGGGCGACCCGTCGCTCTACGACAGCACGTTGCGGATCGCGGAACGGCTGCGCGCGGACGGCATGGCGCTGCGCCTGCATGTCGTGCCGGGCATCACCAGCGTACAGGCGCTGACGGCGGCCCATGCCATCCCGCTCAACAGCCTCGCTGCGCCGGTCGTCATCACTACCGGGCGGCGCTTGCGGGAAGGAGGCTGGCCAGAGGGTGCGGATACAGTGGTCGTGATGCTGGATGGCGGCTGCGCGTTCGGGTCGTTGCCAGCGGAGGGCGTGCATATCTGGTGGGGCGCCTATCTGGGCATGGCGCAGGAGGCGCTGGTCGAGGGGCCGCTGGGGGATGTGGCGGCGGCTATCGTGGAAACCCGCGCCGCGCTGCGCGCGCGGCATGGGTGGATCATGGATGTCTATCTGATGCGGCGGCGGGACGGATAAGGTGGGCTGATGGAAGCCAGGGATCGGGTCAGGGATGACGGAAGGGGCCTGTCTGGAGGTTGAGCGCATTTTATCGGGGCTTGTGCTCGCTCCACCTCATGGCCCCGGCGCAACAGTGGGGGACCGGGAACCTTCGCTGCCGCCGCGCGCTCCCTGTCCATACTGGTTGGAGACACGACATGAAGAATCTGGTGGGTACGGCGATCGGCGCGGCCATCGACAGGAAGGATGGCGACAGCGGCGTCAAGGGCGCGATCCTGGGCTATCTGACGTCGGGCGCGGTGAAGTCTGTGCTGAAGCTGGGGCTGTTCGCGGCGGTCGGCGCAGGCGCTGTGGGTCTGGCGCGCCATGCACGGACCGTGCGGAGCTGACGCCTCCCCCGCCACGCCTTTGACCGGTTCTGGAGATATTTTCCGTTCTGAGGGCGGAACTATTTCCCGTTGTCGCGCGTAACGCCTTCTGGCGCCAGCTTTTTTCGGCGTTCAGGGGGGGCGTCCATGAGGTCAAAGCCTCAGGCGATTACAAGACTTTCGGAAGTGTCCACCCTGTTGTGGGGGATGGCTTTATTGAGCGCCGGTGCGTCTGCGCCGGTGCACGCGCAGAGCGTCGAGGAACTGCGCGACATGTCGATCACGGCCTTGTCCGATCTCGACGTGTCGTCCGTCACCAAGTCGCCCGGTGCTCTCGCGGATGCGCCGGGGGCCATTTACGTCATCACCCATGACGACATCGTCCGGTCCGGCACGCTCACCCTGCCGGGCATATTGCGGCTGGCTCCCAATTTGCAGGTCATGCGCAACACCGCCAATGGCTTCGTCATCACCGCCCGGGGCCAGAGCGGCAACCCGGACGCGCAGAATTTCGCCAACAAGCTGCTGGTCCTGATCGACGGGCGCAGCGTCTATTCGCCGCTCTTCTCCGGTGTCTATTGGGACATGCAGGATGTCCTGCCGGAAGATATCGACCGGATCGAGGTGGTCAGCGGGCCGGGGGCGACCCTGTGGGGCGCCAATGCGGTCAACGGCGTCATCAACATCATCACCCGCCGCAGCGGCACGACGCAGGGGCTGTATGCGACCGGCGTCGCGGGCAATCGCACCTATGATGCGGGGCTGCGCTATGGCGGGCGGCTGGGCGGCGATCTGAACTATCGTATCTATGGCAAGGCGCGGCGCACGCTGGAAAGCAATGCGGGCGCGAACGATGGCACGCGCCGCATACAGGGCGGCTTTCGCATCGACTGGAGTCCGTCGTCCTCCGACGATGTCATGCTGCTCGCGGATGTCTATGACGGGGTGCGCGGGCAGCGCCTGTCCCCGGACGAGACCTTCCATGGCCAGCATATGGTGGCCCGCTGGAACCGGACCAGCGCGTCCGGTTCGACGTTCCAGTTGCAGGGCTATTATGACCGCAACGGCCGGGAGACGGAGCAGGGCGGGGGCCGGTTCGGCATCGACACGTTCGACCTGTCCTTCGAACAGGGCTTTGCGCTGGGATCGGCGCATCGGATCGTGTGGGGCGGCGGGGCGCGGGTCAGCCGATACGACATAGACGGGGCGAACGGCCTCGACTTCGTGCCCGACAGGCGCACGATCTTCCTCGGCAATATCTTTGCGCAGGACAGCATCGTGGTGACCCCGTCGCTGACCGGGATCGTCGGCGTGAAGCTGGAGCAGGATCCGTTTTCGGGGCTAGTGTTGCTGCCCAATGCGCGGCTGGCGTGGAAACCGTCGAGCGGATCGCTGCTGTGGGCGTCGGTATCGCGCGCGATCCGTGCGCCCGCGCCGTTCGACCATGACGTGTCGGAGACGCTGGGCGGGTCGCTGTTCCTCGTCGGGTCGCAGGACATACGGTCGGAAAAGCTGATCGCCTATGAGGCGGGCACCCGGCTGATCCTGTCGAAGCAGGCGTCGCTGTCGGTGTCCGCCTTCTACAATGTCTATGACGACCTGCGCAGCATCGAGTTCGCGCCGGTCGGCATCCTGCCGCTGCGCTGGGGCAATGGCATCCGGGGCGAGAGCCATGGCCTCGACGCATGGGCGGATGTGCGGGTGGCGGACTGGTGGCGGCTCAAGCCGGGCTATAGCCTGCTGATCCAGAAATTCCGGTTCGAGCCGGGGTCGAGCGGCCTGCTGGGCGTGGCGCAGGTGGGCAATGATCCGCGTCACCGGGCGACGTTGCGCTCCTCCATGGACATTGGCGCGCGGATCAACGTGGATGCGGACCTGCGCTATGTCAGCCCGCTGCCCGACCCCTATGTGCCCAGCTATGTGGAGATGGGATTGCGGCTGGGGTGGCAGTTCATCGAACGGGCGGAACTGTCGGTATCGGGGTTCAACCTGCTGCACGACCGACACCGGGAATTGCCCGCATCGCAGGCCAATGCGGTCGCCCGCACCGTTTTCGTGGCGCTCAAATGGCATATGTAGCCCGACGATCCCCCAAGCCCGGGCGGCTCCGATGGAGCGGCGGCGGGCTGGTATGGGCCGGAGCGGCGCTGGCGACGGTTCTGGTGGGCGCCCCTGCCAGCGCGAGCACGCCGTCGCTCGAACAGGCGGTCAAGGCGAGCTATCTGTTCAAGTTCGCGCCCTTCATCACCTGGCCCGACCGGGCGCTGGCGGGGTCGAAAGTCTTCACTATCTGCCTGTCGGGCGATGACCCGTTCGGCGCGGTGCTGGACGATGTGGTGCGCGGCCAGCGGATCGCCCGGCTGCCCATCGTCGTGCGGCGGTTGGGAGCCGCGACGGGCGGGATCGCGGCGGGGGGCGCGGGCCGGATCAGTTGCCAGATGCTGTTCGCCGGGCGCGGACCGCAGGCGGGCGACTATGCGCCCTTTGCCGACCTTGACGGGCAGCCGGTGCTGACCGTCACCGACGCCGGGGCGGGGCCGCCGGGCGGGATGATCCGTTTCGTTACGCAGGCGGGCCGGATTCGTTTCCAGATCGACGACGGCGCCGCCCGCGCCAATGGACTTGTCATCAGTTCCAAGCTGCTGGGCTTGGCCGTTTCGGTAGGCAGACAATGAAGATCGCGCCGTCCACTCCTTCTCCCATATCCGGCGAGACCGGGCCGCTGTTGCCGGGTGCGCTGGCGCGTATCGCGACGCCGCTGACCATGGTGCTGGTCGCGCTGTGCCTGCTCGTCTCCGGCCTTGCCCTCGCGCTCCACAATGATCGCACGGTCAAGGCGGAGAAGGTGCGGCAGGCCAGCGTGCAGGCGCAGATACTGGCGAGCAGCGTGGTCGCGCCGCTGGCCTTTGACGATAGTGTCGCCCTTCAGGAATATCTGAACGCGCTGCGCGCCAACCCGGAGATACTGGCGGCGGGCGCCTATGATGCGCAGGGTCGGTTCGTGGCGGGCTATACGCTGGTCGGCACCAACCTGCCCGACCGTGTCCGCCCGTTCGCGCCGGTTATCGCGGGGCGCGACCTGACCGTGACGGCGCGGGTGACGCAGGGGGACACCGCCGTCGGCATCGTCTATCTGCGCGTTTCGCTGGAAAGCTGGCCGCGGCGCGCGGCGCGCTATCTGGGCGTGGCGGCGCTCATCATCATGGCCTGCCTGCTGGTCGCGGTGCTGGGCATATCCTACGCCTCGCTGCGCACCGCCCATACCAGCCTGCGCGAGGAGATCGCCAGCCGGGAGAAGGTGGAGGAGGCGCTGCGCCAGTCGCAGAAGCTGGAGGCGATGGGCCAGTTGACCGGCGGCGTCGCGCATGATTTCAACAATCTGCTGATGGTCGCGACCAGCGGGCTGGACCTGATGGAACGCACGACCGACCCGGAAAAGATCGAGCGGCTAAAGGCGGGCATACGGCAGGCGGTGGATCGTGGGGCGAAGCTGACCCAGCAATTGCTGACCTTTGCACGTCGGTCGCCGCTCCACCCGGAGGTCATCAACCTGCGCGAGCGGTTGACGGGGATGGACGCCCTGCTGGAACGGTCGCTGGGCGAGGGGGTGACGGTCGACGTCCATATCCCCGCCGAACTGTGGGTGGAGGTCGATCCGTCGCAGTTGGAGGTGGCAGTGCTGAACATCGCGCTCAACGCCCGCGACGCCATGCCCAAGGGCGGCTTCATCCGAATCCGCGCCAAGGGCCTGCCCGGCTCCAAGACGGAGCGGGAGAAGGTGCGCCTCTCTATCGCCGACAATGGCACCGGCATCGCGCCGGAAATGCTGAGCCAGATTTTCGAGCCATTCTTCACCACCAAGGGGGTGGGCCGGGGAACCGGGCTGGGCCTCAGCCAGGTCTATGGTTTCGCCAAGTCGTCGGGCGGCGAGATCGAGGTGGAGAGCACGCCGGGCGAGGGCACGACCATTTCGCTGGTTATCCCGCGCGCGACCGGCGTGGCCGTGCCGCTGGCGGTCGACCCCGCCGTGCCGCTGAAGGCCGGGGCGAACCGCCGCATCCTGCTGGTCGAGGATGACGACACCGTCGCGGAGATGGTGGGCGAGATGCTGGGCGAACTGGGCTATGAAAGCGAGCGGGCGGAGACCGCCGATGCGGCGCTGGTCCGGCTGGAGGAGAAAGCGGATTTCGAGATGCTCCTGTCCGACATGGTCATGCCCGGTACGCTGAACGGCATCGATCTGGTCCATCGGGTCGCGGAACGCTGGCCCCGCCTGCCCGCGATGCTGATGACCGGCTATAGCGCGGCGGCGGCATCGGCGGCGAGCGAGGGGATACCGTTGCTGGTCAAGCCCTACACGATCCAGCAATTGTCGGCGGAACTGGAGGTGCTGATCGGGGGCGGGCGATGAGGGCGACGATGGGCGTGGCGGGATAGCGCCCGGCGCCTGCGTAGCCCGGCCATAGGCGGAATGGGGCTGGAGCGTTTTCGAGGCAGATGGCATCATCTGCCGAATCGGAAAATGCGGCAAATCAAGGGACTGGAGCAGCGGTGCCGATGCAATCGGATCGGAACTGGCTCCAGACGGCGGGAAGGGAAGGTCGGGGCGTTTCCCGCACCGTCCAGCGCCTGCGACGGGAACAGCGCGGCGTTGACCGCGTTGGCCCATATCGGACGGAGAGGGTCGATGATGGTGCCAGTGGAAAAGTCGGTTTTGATCGTGGAGGACGAGGCGCTGATCCGCGCGCTGTGCGTCGATGTGTTCGAGGAGGCGGGTTTTGCGGTCAGCGAGGCAGAAACCGGCGATCAGGCGCTGGCCATGCTGGAGGACGGGTTGGCCGTGACCGCGATCGTCAGCGACGTGCGGATGCCCGGCGCGGTGGACGGCATGGCGCTGCGCGAGGAAGTGCATCGCCGCTGGCCCCGGACGCGCTTCCTGCTGACCTCCGGCCACCTGCATGTCGACAGGGACATATTGTCGGAAGGGGAGGCGTTCCTGCCCAAGCCTTATCGCTTTCTGGAAATGGTGAGCGAGGTGGAGGCGTTGCTGATCCTCAAGGCGTGAGGGGCGGATCGGGGTGGCGAGACTTCTTTCGTCTCGCACTTGTCGGTGGGCTGTTCGTCATCTCCACGAAGACCCGAAGCCAATTGCGTGCCGCCAGAGGTTCGAACCCTCATGCTTCAGCGTTGCGATAGTGGGTAAGGGCGACGAGGCAGGAGACTTGTCCGCGTTGCTTTCCCTGCGTGAGCTATCCCTGTATAGTCGGCCGCCCGGATCGACTTAGCCGGACGTTCCCGCGATGGTTGCCGCGATCATCGCGCTGAGCGCCTCCTCCGCGCGTTCGCGTGATTTCTTGTCCTTGGCGGCCAGATCGTGCCGGAGCCAGTCGGGCAGCTTTGCCACCATCTGGCTGATGGGGTCGAGCGGGGACTCGTCGGTCATGGGACGCAGTAGGTCACAGGTCGCGATGGCGCGCAAGCCCGGTGCGGCATGGCGAGGCTTCGCCGCTGTATGGCCGGGCGAAGGCCTTAACCAGATATTAACCATATCGGCCTAGCGTCCGGCACCATGACCCTTTCCCTGCCCCGATTTCAGGCGCTGTCCCGCATCCCGGCCCTCCATGCGGTTGTCCTGGCGACTGTCTGGTCCGGGGCCTTCGCCACGCCGGTACTGGCGGCGGACGCCGCGCCGGATCGTATCGCGGAACCCGACGCCATCATCGTGACGGCGCGCAAGGTGCCGGAGTCGGCGCTCGACGTGCCGGCCTCCCTGTCGATCCTCACCGCGCGCGGACTGGAGGACGAGCGCATCACCAGCTTTGCCGATGTGACCGGCAGCGTGCCCAATGTGGCGTTCAGCGGCGGCATCGGCGGACAGTTACAAGGGCAGATCGCGATCCGCGGTATCGCCACGCTGGTCCGCAACATCGGTGTGGAAAGCGGCGTCGGCGTCTATGTCGACGGCGTCTATGTGGGGCGGCCCGAAGCCTATAATCAGGAATTGCTCGACATTGCCCAGGTCGAGGTGCTGCGCGGGCCGCAGGGCACGATTTTCGGCAAGAACACGATTGCGGGCGTGCTGACGCTGAGCAGCGCCGCGCCGACCCGCGACCTGACGGGCAGCGCGCGCGTGGAGGCCGGCAATTTCGGCCTCGTCCGCACGCAGGCGACCCTGTCCGGGCCGCTGGCGGGCGATGCGCTGACCGGGCGGATCGCGCTGGGCTATGCCAGCCGCGACGGTTTTTACCGGCATGTGTCCGGGGGGCGGGATGCAGACGGTCTCGACCTGTTTTCGTGGCGCGGAGCGCTGGCCTTCGCGCCGTCCGACCGCCTGACTGTCACGCTGCGCACGGATGGGTTGCGCGACCGGGGTACGCCGGGCTTCTTCTCCGCCACCGACATCGGCCTGCCGGGCGCGCCCGGCGCGTTGCCGCCGCGCCAGATCGACAATAACCGGCCTAACGCCTTGCGCCGTGACATTGCCGGTGTCTCGCTGACCGCCGTCGCCACGCTGGGCGAGATGGTGCTGACCAGCATCAGCGCGTATCGCCAGTCGCGCTATGCCGCATCGCTCGACGATGACCAACGGCAGGCCGACCTGCTGACCGCCGACCTGTTTGGCGACCGCAGTGAATTGTGGAGCCAGGAATTGCGCCTGAATGGCAAGGCCGGGGATCGGCTGAACTGGTTGGCGGGAGTCTATCTGCTCGACCAGATTACCCATACCGACCGAACGCTGGCGATCGGCATGGGGCTGGGCATCCCCGGCGCACCCCAGCTGACCACGCGCGGCCGGGTGGCGACGCGCAGCTATGCCGCGTTCGGCTCCGTCGACTGGCGCCTCGCCGAGCGGCTGACCCTGTCCGCCGGGCTGCGCTATACCTATGAGCGCAAGAGCGCCCGTTTCGTGCAGGATGACGAGACCGGTATCTTCGCCATGCTGGACCTGCCCGACATTGCCTTTGCCGGGCGCAGCGTCGACCATGACGTGTCGCCCACGGTTTCGCTGACCTATGCCGCCGCGCCAGGCGTGCGCCTCTATGGCCGGGTCGCGCGCGGGTTCAAGAGTGCGGCGTTCAACGTCGATCTGGCCGCGTCCGCCAACGGGCTGACCGCCGGGCCGGAACATGCCACCACCTATGAGGGCGGGGTGAAGGCGGACCTGCTGGATCGTCGCCTGACCCTGGCGCTGACTAGATTCCACACCGACTATGCCGATTTGCAGGTCGCGCAGATCACCGGGGCGGGCACCGCACTGAGCAATGCGGGGCGGGCGTCGATCGACGGATTCGAGGTGGAGGTGACGGCGCGTCCGCTGGACGGTGTGCGGCTGGAAGGCGCGGCGGGCTATGCCGATGCGAAATATGATCGCTTCGCCCAGTGCGCGGTGCCGCTTTCGGAAGGAGGCGGGGCCAGTGACTGCGCGGGCAAGGCGCTGACCGGGGCGCCGCGCTTTACCGCCCATGGCGCCGCCGAATATGCCCATCGCACCGGTTTCGGCAGCGTGACAGGCCGGGTGGAGGCCAATCACCAGTCCTCCGTCTATTTCGACCCGACCAATTCGGAGCGGTTCCGGGGCCGCGCGCGCACCCTGCTGAACGCGCGACTCAGCGCCCGCTGGACTGGCTGGACCGCCGCCGTCTGGGTCGAGAATCTGACCGACCAGAGCTATGAAACCTATCGCGATGACCGCACGGCTATGGGTGTGCTGCGGACCACCGCCTATGGCCCGCCGCGCACCTATGGCGTGACGGTGACGCGGCAGTTCTGACGGCTTTCCGGGTTTAGGCTTCCTCCGTCCGCCGGGCCATCAGGGGGCCGGACGTGCCGATCACGGGCAGTTCGTCCTTCTCCAGCATCGTCCGGGTCGCGGCGCGGCGCACCTTGCCGCTGGTCGTGCGCGGAATGCCGCCGGGTGACACGACGATCAGATCGGTGATGGCAAGGTCCAGCCGGTCCAGCCCCATCCGCCGCACCTGCGCGCCATAATCGGCGATCAGGCCATCCAGCCCCTCCGCCGTGCGCAGGCCACGCTCAATCTCCGCGACCAGCACGACATGGGAGGTTTCACCGTGCGCCACCTGAAAGGCGGCGGCGGTCGCCTGTCCCGCATGGCCGGTCACGTCGGTCCAGATCTGCTCTATGTCATTGGGCGCGAAGTTGCGACCGCGCACGATCAGCAGATCCTTGATCCGGCCGACGACATACAGCCCCTCCGGCATCATGAACCCCACGTCGCCAGTGCGCAGATAGGGGCCGCGCCCGTCGAGCATCAGCGCGCCGAAGGTCGCCCGGCTTTCCTCCGTCCGGTTCCAGTAGCCCCGGCCGATATGGGGCCCGGCGACCCAGATTTCGCCGACATCGCCGGGCGCGGCGACGACATGCCGTTCAGGGTCGACGACCCATAGCTCGCTTTCCTCCATCGCGGGGCCACAGCATATTTCCGCGAGGACGGGCTTGCGCGGGTCGGCGGGCAGCACATGGCCGTCGCCCAGCGTCTGGACATCCACCCGGCGCAGCACCGGTCCCTTGTCGCGCGGGCCGCAGGCGGTCACCACCGTGGATTCCGCCAGCCCATAGCAGGGAAAGAACGCCTCCGGCGCGAAGCCGACGGGCGCGAAACTCTCCGCGAACCGTTCCACGCTGCGCGCACGGATCGGCTCTGCGCCGTTGAAGGCGACCTTCCAGCAACTCAGGTTCACGGCGGGCAGGCCGCGCAGCGTGGCGTGCTCAATGCACAGCTCGAACGCGAAATTGGGGCCGCCGCTTGTGTGGGCGCGGTAACGGTCGATCAGTTCCAGCCAGACGAGCGGTCGCCGAACGAAGGTGGCGGGTGCGGTCAGCACGCAGGTCGCGCCGAGGTAGAGCGGCTGGAGGATGTTCCCGAACAGGCCCTGATCGTGGAAATGCGGTGCCCATCCCACGAAGTTCGACCGGTCGTCATGGCCGAAGGTGCGGCGGATCATCCGCTGGTTGGCGATGATATTGCCATGGGTGATCATCACGCCCTTGGGCGCGCTGGTCGAACCGGAGGTATATTGCAGGACCGCCACATCGTCGGAACCGGGCGGCGAAGGCAGGATGGTGGAGGGTGGCGCGGGGGCCAGCGCCTCATGTTCCAGATAGGCCACGTCCATCTTCGCCAGCGCCTCCGCCAGCCCGCCATATTGCACGGCCATACCCGCATCCAGGATCATGGCGGCGGGCATACAGTCGCGCACCACGGGCAGCAGGTTGGGCACCCGCTCGCGCCGGCGCCCGACGGGGGCCAGCGGCACGGCGATGCTGCCGATGGTGAGGCAGGCGAGGAAGGTGACGATGAAGTCGATGCCCGGACCGAACAACAGGCCGACCGGCCTGTTTCCCAGTCCCTGCGCGGCGAGGGTGCCCGCAAGGCCGCGCACAGCCTCCGCCAGTTCGCCATAGCTGAGCCGGGCGGTCGGCCCGTTGCCATCGTCGAAGATCAGCGCGGGATGGCCGGGCCGCTCCGCCGCATGGGCGCGCAGCACGTCGAGGATCGTGTTGGGTGGGACCATGGCCGCGTCAGGCGTCATGCCGCTCCCCGTGCCGGGGCGATGGGATCGAAGACGATCCGCAGCAGCCCGATACGCCCCATCGCAAAACCCGCCGCCGAGAGGCGCAGATAGCGGTGATAGCGTTGGGCAAGCTCCGCATCGTCGCCCGCCCGGCTCTCCGCCATCGCGGTGCGCAGCCGCTGCGCCCAGAGGGTGCAGGTCCGGGCATAGTCCAGCCCGTCGTCACGCAGCAGCAGGATGCGGAACAGCCCGCGGCTGGCGACCACGATGTCCTCCACCGTCGGCAGTTCGGCGGCGGGGAAGATGTCGCCGGTGATGAAGGGATTGGCCTGCGCCGCCTGCATGGTGCCATAGGCGATGGTCTGGAGCGACAGCCGCCCGCGCCCCGCCGTCCAGTCATGGCAGGACTGGAAGAAGCGGCGATAGGTGGCGCGGCGTTCGTCCTCGCTCTGGGTCGGATGGGCGAAATGCTCGAACGCGCCGACGGAGATGATGCCGTCGAACGGCTTCGCGGGCGCATAGTCGTGCCAGTTGACCAGTTCGACGCTCGCGCCGTCCAGCCCCAGTGCGCGGACATGCGCGGCCTGCTCCTCGCTCAGCGTCAGGCCGGTGCAGGCGGTGACGCCGAACTCCTCCACCAGCATACGCAACTGGCCGCCCCAGCCGCAGCCGATGTCGAGGATATTCATGCCTGGCGCGGCCTTGATGGCGCGGGCGTGGTGGATCAGCTTGCGCCGCTGGGCTTCCTCCAGCGGGGCCTGATCCTCCGGCCCGTCCCACAGCGCGCAGGAATAGACCATGGTGGGGTCGAGCCAGGCCGCGTAGAAATCATTGCCCACGTCATAATGGTGGCGGATGGCATCGGCGGAGCCGCCCGGTTGCAGGGGGAAAGCCTCCGTCATGCGGGCGACGGGCCGGTGGGGAGGGCGAGGGAAATGCGCTGCGCCGCCTCGGTAATGCTGTCCGCCTCGAACACATATTCCAGCGGGAGGTCTTCGGTCAGGCCCAGCCACGTCTCCAGCGCCGTCACCATGTCGACGCCCTGCACGGAATCGATGCCGAAACTATCGAAATCGGCGCTGCCCGCGACCTGCTCCACGGGCAAGCCGACCAACTTCGCGATATAATCCCTGAACCATGTCTCTATCTCGCCCGCGCCATGGGGGTGCGAATCCGTTGCCGTCACTCTGCTTCTCCAAAAATCCGGGGATGGGTTTGCGGAGGACGTATCCCCCGAAAATTTACAATTTCGTAACGGCTGTCCGACGTTTTTCCGGTCGTGAAACGATGGCGTCCGGCGCGGGGTCAGGCCCGGTTTCCGGCAGGGACGGCGCGCGGGCGCGGGCCAGCGCGGCGAGCCTGCCCCGACCGGGCGGAACCAGCAGGGGGGCGGGGGCAGGCGCCATCAGTTCGGCGCGGGCGGGGTCGTCACCCACCAGCGCGGCGGCGGCGGCATGGACGCTCGGCGCATCGCCCAACCCGTCCAGTTCCCTGTAGGCGGGCGCGGGCAGTCCCCATGTCTGGCGAATGTCGCGGACGATGGCGCTGGACACCTGCGCCTCATAGGCCACGCCGTCCCCCTCGCCATAGGGCTGGGGATCGCCGAGCAGGTCCAGCTTCCAGCCGATATGATAATAGATGCCGAGCAGGCGGACGTCGGTGAAGCCGACATAGCGGTCGATGCCCGCCTCCAGCGCCATTTCCAGCGGTGCGATCATGCAGGCGGCCTTGCGCCGCAGGACGGCGCGTTTCAGGCCGCGCTCGCGGCTGAAGCCCCGGCTGACCTCCCATGTCCGCCCGTCGTCCACGGCGCGCATGCCGCACGGCAGATGGTGGGAGAAATGATCGACCAGCATCGACCGGTCGTCGGCGGGACGGACGCGGATGGACATGGCGACATCCTGCGCCGCGTCGAAGCCGACGAGGTGCATGGCGCGCTCGTCGTCATATTCGTCCCGCTCCATCCCGTCACGGACGGTCAGTTGCCAGCCCAGTTCGTCCACGAACACGGCCTTGCGCGCCCGATGCAGCGCATCCAGCTCCGGCTCATAGAGATGGCGATTTCGACCCGTTATCAGATGTAGCACGTGTGCGACCTTTTGGCGGCAAACTACATCAGGTCCGGCCCGTCACCAATCGGCAAAATGTCTAATGAAAACTTAATTATATGTCCGGTCGGGAAAGGACCGAAGGGGCTTGCGAGGGAAGCTGCGGATCAGGTCAGCAGACCGCGCGCCAGGGCGATGGCGCAGGCGTCGAGGGGCGACCCCGCGCCCAGCCGGGCGGCGGCGCGGCGCAGGTGGATGCCGACCGCAGGGGCCGACAGGTCCAGCGCATCGCCGATGTCGAGATGGGACAGGCCGGTCAGGAGCAGGCGCAGACATTCGCGTTCCCGTGCGGTAAGGGCATCGTCCTGCGTGGGGCCATCCGTCTCCTCCACCTCGATCAGCGGCACGACATGGGCGGCATAGACGGTCGCGAGCAGGTGCAGCCGGGCGCGGCGCGAACGGTCGGGTGATTCGGCGCAGTCGATGATGAGGAGAAGAGTCTCGCCATCCGGCGCGGCGATGCGGAATGTCGTGTCGCTGGCCGCTTCCCCGACAATCCTGTCCGGGCTTTGGGTGAGCGGCAGCCGCTCGTCGCCGTCGAGGACGAAGCAGCGATGGCCGCGCGCATCCTCCAGCGCCAGCGCCGCGTCAAAGGCGGCCACCAGCGCGGGCAGGTCCAGCAGCAGGGGCGCGACACGCACGAAGGTGCCCGCGGGATCGGGCGCGATACGGTCAAACCCGCTGTGCAGTGCCTGCGACATATCTTCCTCTTGCTCGACCGTCGTCCAGCCTTGCACCCTTGCGGTTAATGTCCGGTTGAGAGGGGGCGGAGAAATTTGGCCGACCGCCTTACATTCCGTTCGCAGCATTAAGGAATAGTTCGCTAATCCCCTCTAAAAGCGATCCAAATTCGCTTCCCATGATGCAAAAGGGGGGCGTCGAGGCCGCCAAGAATGTATTCGCACAATCGACCTTTTGCCCGGAAAGGGGCCATTGTCCGATGACCGCCCATAGCGGCATCGGCCATAATCATGGCCTGGTGGACGACGCTCTGGCGGCGGCGGGCGTGGGGCTGTGCAATGTCGATTCGACGGGTCGCTTTTCCTTCGACGATGCCAGCGCCGCCAAGTTCGGCTTGCCGCATACCGCCGATTTCGCAGAGGTCATCGCGCATGTCGGGCGGGAACATCGCCGCGACATCGTGGAACTGGTCCGCGCCATCAGGGGCCTGCCGCAGCAGCGATCCACCGAATTCCGGGTCGAAACGCCGGGCGGAGCGGTGCACTGGGTTCGCGCCATCGTCCGCCGGATGACGGAGCATTGCGAGGGCGATTGCGGCATCGTCACGCTGATCGACGTCACCGCCGACCGCAACGCCATCGACGCCCTGCGCCAGAGCGAGGAGCATCTTCGCTACACCGTCGAATATAATCCGCAACTGCCGTGGATCGCCGATCCGATGGGCCGGATCATCGACGTCACCGATCGCTGGCTGGCGGCGACGGGCATGACGCGGGAAACCGCGCTGGGCGAGGGATGGGGCAGCGTCACCCACCCCGGCGACCTGGCCCATGTCAACGAGCAGATCGTGCTGGCGCTGACCACGGGCAATCCGTTCGATGTGCGCATGCGGCTGTGCGTTGACGGCCATTATCGCTGGATGCGCGCGCAGGGCTATCCGCGCCGCGACGACCGGGGCGAAATCATCCGCTGGTATGGCTATACCGAGGATATTCACGAGCAGGTGCTGGTCGAGAACCAGATACGCTGGAACGCGGAGCATGACCCGCTGACCGGCCTCGCCAACCGGTTGCTGTTCAACACCAGCCTGGAGAAGGCGCTGGCGGCGGCGGTGCAATGCCTGCACCGGGTCGGCGTGCTGCTGATCGACCTCGATCACTTCAAGGAAGTGAACGACCTGCTGGGCCATCATGCCGGCGATGCGCTGCTGCAACATTATGCGGACGAACTGCGCTCGATCCTGCCGCAGGACGTGCTGGTCGCGCGGCTGGGCGGCGATGAGTTCGCCATCCTGTTCACCCATCTGGAAAATCGCGAGGAACTGGTCCGCTGGGGCGAGGAGATCCTCAACAGGCGGCAGGACTTCTCGCTGGACAGCGGGCCGGTCGATTGCCGGGCCAGCATCGGTGCGGCGTTGTTCCCCGACCATGGCCAGCAATCGTCCGAACTGCTGCGCCACGCCGACATCGCGCTCTACGCCGCCAAGGATGGCGGGCGGGGCAAGATGCTGATCTTCGAAAGCCGCATGCAGGACGAGGTGCGCGAGCGGGCGGCGATGGTCGCGCGGGCGCGCACGGCGGCCAAGAGCGGCGACATACTGGCCTTCTACCAGCCCAAGGTTTCGCTGGTGACGGGTGAACTGACCGGGTTCGAGGCGCTGCTGCGTTGGCGCGACAGCATGGGCAATATCCATGCGCCCGCGTCGATCATGGCCGCGTTCGAGGAGGCGGAAGTCGCCGACCTGCTGGGCCAGACGATGCTGGCCCATGTCATCGCCGACATTGCGAAGTGGAAGCGCATGGGGCTGGCCTATGGCCATGTCGCGATCAACGCCGCGCCGGCCGAGTTCCGCCAGAATAATTTCGCCCCGCGCCTGATCGCAAGCATGCGCGAGGCGGGCCTGCATCCGCGCGATATAGAGGTGGAGATCACCGAAGGCGTGTTCCTGGGCCGGGGCGCAGACCATGCCAAGGATGCCATTTATCGCTTGTCGGAAAACGGCACCTCCATCGTGCTGGACGATTTCGGGACCGGCTTTGCCTCGCTCTCGCACCTGCGTGCGCTGCCCGTCGACATGCTGAAGATCGACCGTTCCTTCGTCTCCCACATCGACGAGGCGAATGGCGACGCGGCGATCGTGTCCGCCATCGTCAACCTGGGCCGCAACCTGGGCATCAAGGTGATTGCGGAGGGGATCGAGACGCTGGCGCAGGCGGACGTGCTGCGCTCCTTCGGCTGCGAATATGCGCAGGGCTATTATTTCGGCGTGCCCACCCCCGCCGCGCAAATCCCGGACCTGATCCGCCGCTGGCCATCCAGCCATGGCGGCGAGTCCCGGACCTTGCCCAGCGCCCGCTCGGCCTGACGCGGGGAACGGGCAGGAAGCCCGGAAGCTGGCGATCGGCATGGCTTTGCGGCTTTCGCGGCCTTGAGCCGACCTCCGGCACTATCCCACCGGCGCTCGTCGGCTGATCCCCGGCCCATGGCGTCTCTACGCTAAGTTCCTCTCCCTGCTGAACCTTTTGCCCTGACAAGCCTCTCGACGTGTGTCGGCGGCGCGCCTACACTCGTGTCGGACCAAAGGGGGAGGCGTTGATGATTATGACCGGCTCCCATGATGCGATCCTCGTCGGATTGTCCATCGTCATCGCCGTGCTCGCGTCCTTCGCCGCGCTCGATCTCGCCAGCCGGATGCGGGCGGCGAAGGGACCGGTGCGACGCCTGTGGCTGACGGCGGCGGCGATCACGCTGGGCGGCGGCATATGGTCGATGCATTTCGTCGCGATGCTGGCCTTTGTCATGCCGGGCATGGCGATGAGTTACGACCTCGGCCTCACCCTGTTGTCGCTGTTCCTCGCCGTGCTGTGCACGGGCGTCGGCTTCAGCATCATGAATCGCGGCGGCGGCGCAGTCCGGCTGGGCGGCGCGGGCCTGCTGATGGGTCTGGGCATGGTGGCCATGCATCATGTCGGCATGGCGGCGATGATGATGGACGCCGATATTCTTTACGATCCGCTCTGGGTCGCCCTGTCCGGCGCCATCGCCATCGGCGCGGCGGTGGCGGCCCTGTCGCTCACCTCGCGCGAGCAATATAGCGGCAGGCAGTTGACCGCCGCGCTGCTGATGGGCGCGGCGATTTCCGGCATGCATTATGTGGGGATGCGCGGCGTCATCTTCATAATGCACGATCACGCCGATGCGGCGTTGGCCCAGAGCAGCGTCAGCCCGTCCATCCTCGCCGCCTGGGTATCCGCCCTGACGCTGCTGATCCTCGTGCTGGCGCTGGGCGCGGCGACCATCGACCGGCGGCTGGCGGCAGCGGCCCGGCGAGAGGCGCGGGTCGCGCTGCGCCTGCGCCTTGCCGAAGCCATCCGCGATGCGACGCCGGAGAAAGCCCTGCGCGAGACGGCGGCGTTGCTGGGACAGCATTTCGGCGTCGAACGGGTCGGCTATGGCGAACTGGACGCCACGCAGGGACAGTTCGACTATCGGATATGCTGGACGGATGGCAGTGTGCCCATCGTTCTGGGCCATTATCCGCTGAGCAATTTCGGAGGCAGGATCGTCGCCTTGCTGACCAGCGGCGAAACCGTGGTGGTGGCGGACCTGCTGGCCGACGCGATGAGCGACGGCCTGCATCCGCCCCGCAATTTCTCCGGTATCGACACGCAGGCGATCCTGATCGTGCCCTTCGTGCATGACGGGCGACTGCAATCCGTCCTCTACCTCAACAGCCGCAACCCTCGCCACTGGACCAGTGACGAGGTGATGTTCGTGGAGGAAATCGCCGAACGCACCCGCCAGATCATCGCGCGCGCCGATGCGGAGACGAAGCTGCGCCAGCTCAACGAGACGCTGGAGCAGCGGGTGCGCGAGGCGGTGGCGGAGCGGGAGGTGCTGGCGGCGGTGGTCGACAATACCTCCGCATCCGTGATGGTGTGCGACCCCGACCTGAACATCGTCGCGCTGAACCGGACGCAGCAGCAGGAATTCCAGCGGATTTACGGGCGGCCCTGCCGGATCGGCGAAAATCTCCTCGAACTGCTCAGCGCCGATCCCCGGCACCGCAACAAGATTCATGCCCAATGGCTGCGCGCGCTGGACGGTGAGACATTCGTCATCGTCGACGAATTCGGCGACGTGGCCTATGTGCAGGCGCATTATGAGGTGCATTTTCACCCCATGCGCGATGCGTCCGCACGGATCATCGGCGCTTTCCTGACCGCCTATGACGTGTCGGCCCGTGTGCAGGCGCAGCGCGATCTGGAGAGCGCGCAGGAGGCATTGCGCCAGAGCCAGAAGATGGAAGCGATGGGCCAGTTGACCGGCGGTGTGGCGCATGATTTCAACAATCTGCTGACCCCGATCCTCGGCGCGCTGGACATGCTCCAGAGGCGCGGCGTGGGGACGGAGCGGGAGCAACGGTTGATCGCGGGCGCGTTCCAGTCGGCGGACCGGGCGAAAGTGCTGGTCCAGCGCCTGCTCGCCTTTGCGCGGCGCCAGCCGTTGCAGGCGGTGCCGGTGGAGGTGGGCAAGCTGGTAGCGGGCATGGCCGACCTCGTCGCCAGCACGACCGGGCCGCAAATCCGGGTGAGCGTGGACGCGGCGGACGACCTGCCGCACGCGCGCGCCGATGTGAACCAGCTCGAAATGGCGTTGCTCAACCTCAGCGTGAACGCGCGCGACGCCATGCCGGATGGCGGGACGTTGCGCATCACCGCGCGCGCGGAGCATCTGGGCGCCGACCGGGGCGCGCTGAAGGCGGGGGACTATGTCTGCCTGTCCGTTGCGGACACGGGCATCGGCATGGACGATGCGACCATGGCCCGCGCCATCGAGCCGTTTTTCTCCACCAAGGGCATTGGCCGGGGCACGGGACTGGGCCTGTCGATGGTCCATGGGCTGGCGTCGCAACTGGGCGGGGCGCTGACCATCAGCAGCAGGCCGGGCGTGGGCACCAATATCGAACTATGGCTGCCGCAGAGCGCATCCGAAATCGACGCTGGTCCCGCCGTCATGCCGCAGCCACGGGCGCTCAAGCGCGGCACCGCGCTGCTGGTCGATGACGAGGAATATGTGCGGATGAGCACGGCGGACATGCTGGGCGATTTGGGCTATGCCGTGGTCGAGGCGGCGTCGGCGGAGGAGGCGATGCTGCTGGTCGAAAAGGGCGCGCGGTTCGATATATTGCTAACCGACCATTTGATGCCCGGCATGACGGGGACCGAACTGGCGAAGCGGGTGCGTATCGCCCGGCCAGAACTGCCCGTGTTGCTGGTGTCGGGCTATGCGGAGATAGAGGGGATAGCGGCGGACCTGCCCCGCCTGACCAAGCCCTTCCGCAAGGATGAGCTGGCGATGAGCCTGGCGGATTTGTAACTCCGTCAGTCCCGCTTGCTACCCAGTCCCAGCCGTTGCGCCACCACGTCGATGTCGCTTCCCTTCGGCACGATCAGCCAGTCTTTGGGCCGCGCGCCGTTGATCGTCACCACGGCATTTTCAGGGCAGATTTTCAGGCATCCCGTCTCCACCACGCCGATCCCGGCTTTGCGCCCCTTGCCGCCGTCCGCCTGCGCGCGCAGGGCCTTGGCGAGAGAGGTCTTGCCCTTCTCGCCAAAGCCGCCGCCCAGCTTCTTCGAGCATTTCCGGCAGACGATGATCGCCGCGTCCCATTGTGCGCTGGTCCTTTTCATCCCCCCGATATGGGTCGCGCAGGGCCGTTGGGAAGAGCGCCCTTTGAGAAGAGCGACTTGCCTTCCGGCCTCGCCACGCCCAAATCGGGGCGATGGACGATCTGTTCGGCACTGCCCCTTCCGATAGCAAGGCACCCCCGCCGCCCCGCGATGCGCCGCTGGCCGACCGGTTGCGCCCACAGACCCTCGACGATGTGGTGGGGCAGGAGCATCTGACCGGCCCGGACGGGGCCATCGGGCGGATGGTCGCGGCGGGACGCCTGTCCTCCATGATCCTGTGGGGACCACCGGGCACGGGCAAGACCAGCATCGCGCGCCTGCTTGCCGCCGCCGTCGGCCTGTGCTTCGAACCGATCTCCGCCGTCTTCTCCGGCGTGGCGGACCTCAAGAAAGTATTCGCCGCCGCGCGCGAACATGCGAAACTGGGCCAGCGCACCCTGTTGTTCGTGGACGAGATCCACCGCTTCAACCGGGCGCAGCAGGATGGTTTCCTGCCCTATGTCGAGGATGGCACGGTCACGCTGGTTGGCGCAACGACGGAGAATCCGAGCTTCGAGCTAAACTCCGCGCTGCTCTCGCGCACGCAGGTGCTGATCCTGCGGCGGCTGGACGAGGCGGCGCTGGACCGGCTGATCGGCCGTGCGGAGGAACTGACCGGCCGCCCCGCGCCGATGAACGCCGATGCGCGGGCCGCCCTGATCGCCAGCGCGGACGGGGACGGGCGCTTCCTGCTCAACCAGATCGAGACGCTCTATGCCATCGACCTGCCGGAACCGCTGGACCCGGCGGGCCTCGCCGCGCTGCTTCACCGCCGCATGGCCGTCTATGACAAGGATCGGGAGGGGCATTACAACCTCATCTCCGCCCTGCACAAGGCGCTGCGCGGCTCCGATCCGCAGGCTGCGCTCTACTATATGGCGCGGATGCTGGTGGCGGGGGAAGAGCCGCTCTATGTGCTGCGCCGCCTCGTTCGCTTCGCGGCGGAGGACATCGGCCTCGCCGATCCGCAGGCGCTGGTGCAATGCCTGGCGGCCAAGGAAGCCTATGATTTTCTTGGCTCGCCGGAAGGAGAACTGCCCATCGTGCAGGCCTGCCTCTATTGCGCCACCGCGCCCAAGAGCAATGCCGCCTATGTCGCGATGAAGGCGGCGTGGCGCAGCGCGAAGGAGACGGGATCGCTAATGCCGCCCGCCAACATATTGAACGCGCCGACGAAGCTGATGAAGGCGATCGGCTATGGCGCGAACTATGCCTATGACCATGATGCGCAGGACGGCTTTTCCGGCGCGAACTACTGGCCGGAGGAGATGGTCCCACAGACCTTCTACCAGCCGACCGAGCGTGGCCATGAGAAGCGCGTGTCCGAACGCATGGCCTGGTGGGACCAGATGCGGCGCGAGCGGGGCGGATGACGCCTTTCACGGCTTTCGCGGCCATCGACTGGTCGGGCGCGAAGGGCGTGCGGCACGCGGGGATCGCGGTCGCTCTCTGCCGCACGGGGGAGGCGGCGCCGACCCTGATTTTGCCCGATGGGGGAACGATATGGTCGCGTCAGGGCGTCGCCGATTGGCTGGCGGGGCAGGCGGCGAAAGAACCCACGCTCCTCGGTTTCGATTTCAGTTTCGCCCCGCCGCTGGTGGAACGCGGGGCCTATCTCCCCGGTGAGGCGGGCGTTCCGGACAGCGCGCCTGCCTTCTGGGCCTATGTTGATCGCCTGTGCACGAAGGAGCCGGACCTGTGCGCGGCCAGCTTCCTCGAACAGCATCACCGCCGTCATTTCTATTTCGGCGCGGCGGATGGGGTGAAAGCCGGCTATATGCACCTGCGTCGATGCGAGGCGCTCTATAATGCGCGGGGTGGGGGCAAGCCCTCGACCGTTTATGACGCCATCGGCGCGGCGCAGGTGGCCAAGGCTAGCTTTGCGGGGATGCGGATGCTGCACCATCTGCGCGGCAGGGTGCCGGTGTGGCCGTTCGACGGGCGGGGGCCTCCGGCCGGTGGATCGCGGATCGTCGAAATCTACACCAGCCTCGCCGCGCGCGCTGCCGGACGGCCCAAGGGGCGCAGCAAGATCCGTGATGGCGCGCCGCTGGACGCGGCGCTGGCGGCGTTCGGCTCCCGGCCCCACAGCCCGCTCGCCCGCTATGCCGACCATGCCACCGACGCGATCCTGACCGCGGCCTGGCTGCGTCATCGGGCGGGGGACGTCGCCCTGTGGTCGCCCGATGCCCTCACCGACCTAATCGCGCGCACCGAAGGCTGGACCTTCGGCGTGGTTTGAGGCAAAGGGCGGCAATGGAGCGCCGGCTTAGCTCAGTTGGTAGAGCACCTGATTTGTAATCAGGGGGCCACGGGTTCGAATCCTGTAGCCGGCACCATTCGTAGCAAAGCTATGAAAACGTTGATAAATATGGGTTTTCTACGGTCGTGTGCTACAATCGTAGCATGAGGAAGCCTTGGTAATTTGCCGATTTCTGACCCCGCATCGCAATGGCGTCTACTATTTCCGCAGACCGATCCCCGAGCATCTCCGCCCTATCATCGGCCAGCGAGAGTGGATGTTTTCGCTCAAGGTGAAAGACCGAGACGCGGCAAAGAGACTGGTAGCGATTGAAACTGTCCGCACTGACGGGCTGTTGCTGCAGGCCGAGCATGCTTTGAAAGCGGCACAGCCCAAAGACTCGACCCAAATTGCGCTTGAGCGGCGTATAGCAGAGCAGACGCGGGGGCGGGAGGCACATGATCGTGACCATCAGGCATTGGTCGATGAGGTCGACGCCCAGCTACGCCATGCGGAGGATGAGCGGGAAGCCCGCATAGCCGCACAGGAGGCTGAGGCCCGGCATTTGCGCCACGTCATCCGCACAGGAAGGACAGCGCAGATGGAGCCGCAAGAGGCCGTCAGGGTCCGTGCTGTCCGCGATGCCGAAGAACAGGCGGCTTTGGCTGCCGAGCGCGTAGTCGCGTTGCAGGCAGAACTAGCCGCGCTGAGACAGCAGGGCACGCCCACCGTATGATTTCCATCCTTCTTGCTTCTCTTCTCATGACGAAGGACGTGGCCACTATGCGCTCCGATGGCACGCGGTCGATCTTGATAGGGTGCATCGCGAAATATGCTGCTGCCTCCCAGAAGTCCGGACTCGCGGCAGATCAGGCGTTCGATGCGGCGCTAACGATTTGTGATCCTATCGCCCGTGATTTTCGCAAGGCGCTGGAGCCAGTCGCCGAGCATGTTTTGCAGGCTCAGGGGGTAGAGCATTACGGGCAACAGGCAGTCGATACTATCGCTGACGAGACGTTCAACAACGCTATAGTCGAATTGAAGGACACAATGTTGTCCTACGTCAATGCGCAGGCAACGGCCCGCTGATCGACACGCGCATTGTTAGAACCAAGGCTGTGCGACGACCGCACATTCGCTGAGGTCGCCAGCCTCCATTATCGCGGAAAGCCCCGAGCCTTCCGCGTCTGGGACGAGGCGTTCATGCCGTCTAGCCCGGTCGTGATCCGAAAGGACACCATCGTCTCTCCGCTGGAGGAACTCCGCCCGATCAATCCGACAGCCGCAACCTCGCTGGAGTCGATTGCAGACTCCCTCAGCGACGACAGGGCCGGAGAGGTAGTCAAGGTGCCCCCGTGCGCTGAACAGGCCTACGCGGGACTCTACGGGCATTATGGAGCTATCCGCGCCGAACGCTGGGCCGCCGTTCGTGGTTTGGCGGGCAAGGATGCTGTGCTGGTCAAGGACGGGAGCAAGGGCCTTTGCCTCGCAGGGTGCATAATGTCCCTACCCGCCGACTTCGCGCCCGCCCTGATCCTTGACGCATCTGGCAGGGTCGGAACGGGGCTAATGGTGTCTGTGGGGACTGCGAAGTCTGGCTTGTTGGGAAGCTGCCGCACGCTTCGGAATTGCTGGCTGACACCTTTCCCGGTGCCGTGATTGATGATTGGCACCCGGCAGGCGATACCTTGCGAGGAAGCCCGCTGAGAGTCGCCCAGGCCATTGAGACAGCCTTGTCGGTGCCTGGAGTCCGGCAAGTGTCGAAAGGCGCTGTGCGGGCCTCTGTGGGCATCAAGACAGGCGAGGGGCTGGCGAAGGTGTTGCGCCGGGAGCCTTTTAGGCGCTGGGCGGACGATAGGGGCGTGAAGGTGACGGTAAGGGGCTTTGAATGGGCGTGATGGATTGGCGCTTGGGTCCGTCTTCTCCCTCGCTGGCATAGGCGAGGCGCCTGCCATAACCTACCGGCTATCGTGCTCCGATCCTCCTGTGCATTATAAGTTTCTGTTTGCAACTTATTGCATGTGATAAAGTATCATTGGGGCAGAAGCGCCGCTAGATGCCCGATTATTTCTCTGGTGGGTAGAGGCTACCGCGCCCCTCCAAGGCCGCTATGAGCGTTCCGGCCCCTCAGCGCCTGCCACAGGATCGTCAGGACCCTATCGCCCTTCCAGCCTATGCCGAGTAGCCTGCATGCGGCGATGAGTCCTGACGGGGCTGTACGGCCATTGTAGCCGCATATCAGCTATAAAATAGGTCATGGCCATACTGTCGGCAAGCTCCCGGAAGCCAAATGCCTTCCAGAAGAGAAGGTGGGTCCCGAGTTAACTTATTTGAAACACGGACAATTAACGTGAGTGGGCCACTATGACTTTCCTATGCAGGAGTATGAAGTTGAAACGTTTTGTCTACGGCATGGGAGTTATCGTTCTCGCAAGCCTAAGCGCACAGCACGCATGCGCTGCTGATGGGTTTCCAGAACGGGGCATGTACGAGATGACTGTGCAGACTTCCAAGGGCGTCACCCGGTCCAAAATCCGCTTGGAAGCTGCAAGTCGGGAGACGTTCGAAAATGCCTTTGCCGGGAGGCAACGTGGGGCTTGTCGAGAACGACGGATAACGATCACTCAGGGAGCATTTTCTTTCAGTCAGATTTGCGATGCCCCAGACGGCGATATTCATAATCTCGGCCTGAAATCAGAAGGGACGTTCTCATCGAAGGCAGTCAACATTGTCTCTCAGATGACGCTTTGGGGCCAGCCGATTGCAGAGCGGCGCACCTATCGCTTTCTTCATCCCTGATTTCAACGATGTGATCCAAGTCAATGATCCCTCTCCGGTAGAAGCAGCGAGAAGTGCCCGCGATGGGGGATCATCGCCCAGATACCAAGGCGTTACGCCGCTTGGGCGTTATCTGTCAGTGCAGCGGCACAGTACCGCGTCACAGTCGCCTTACCGACCCCGAAGTGTTCCGCCGTCTGCTTAATGCTCGCTGAGTTCTCACGGCGCCATGCGACCACCTGGGCAGGCGTTACATCCTCCTTGCCAGCTCGCCTTCCAGTCGGTCTACCCATGCTCACCTTGCCCTTATGGGTGCGTCCAGTCTCCGCAAGGGCTACACGCGCCGCCGCCCGTCCACTCTCGCACCGTTCACGGATGCGATGGCGCTCCATGTCCGCCATCTGGGCTAGGACGGCGACGATCAGTTCCCCTACGCCCCGTCCGATGACCCCAAGTCCCCGAACGTCCAGCGTCACGCCTTCGTCCAGTAAGCGACGGACCATGGCCTGCACGTCCAGCGCATCGCGGCCAAGACGGTCGATGGAATAGACGTGGATGGTATCGCCTTCACGGACGTAGCGGAGAAGCTGGGAGAAGCCGGGCCGGTCCTCAGCCTTCACGGCACCGCTAACGCCCACGTCCTCAAATTCCCTGTCGAAGTTACCGCCAAGCGCCTGCCGCTGCGCTTCCACGCTCTGGTCGCCAGTGGACACACGGTAATAGGAGATGCGGCTCATGAGGTAGCTCCGGTGTCTCAGAAGATATGGCGCACTTATGAGGCCTGCATCACAACTCGTCAACATATCTTTTGAGGCAGATTGGGCATGGCTTTCCACCCTGCCTCACAACCTACAAGTTTCGAGTCAGGTGAAGGGCAATGTCCAATGTGGACGACACGCGCCTGAAATGCCGACCGCTCCAATGTGCCCTATCGCTGCCGACCGCCATAGCGCGGCCGGAAAGGTACAGCGGGACAGCCCGTCACGCCATCGACGCCAGCCGCAGCCGTCGCGTTCCTGCGCAAGGTTATGTCGATTGTTTACGGGTCCCCTCCGGGCGCTTTCTGGTTCCCTACGGCGCTTTGATTAAAGTGAAATCAAAATCGGCGGCTTCGCTCGATGCGATATTTCTAGACTCGGACTCTGTTATTGATCGACACTCTCCAGAAAATCTCCGGTCCCTAGCCAGTTTTCTTAAGGCATTCATTTTGCCGGATGGCGGCCATGCTGTGTACGGCACGTCCTTGCTCGCCAAGACGTAGATGATCTTCTTTGCTGTAGGCAACCTGTAGGCATAGATCGCACGGCGGCGCGGTTGGCGTTTCACCAGGAGGGCCTCTTTGGTCCTGATCGCGTGTAACAATCCACTAAACTCACCCGGCGCCATTACGATTCCGTAACGTGCCAAAAGCTGCCTGTGGAAGTGCCAGTGCTCGTCGGGGATCGACGCCCCTTCCCAACGCGGATCAAATACAACCATTGCCCCAATCTTTTCGCGGGTCCCCTTTGGCGTCGTCAAGGGCTTTGCGTACCCCCGCCCCCTTTCAGCCGACCCCCGGCCCGCAAAAATCCTGAACGGGTCCCATCTCCGGGAACCCAAGGTCCACCAGCCTGCCCTGACGAGGACGGGCTACCTTCAACACCAACAGAATGAAATTTCATGACCAACCAACCGGCCCCCGAAGAGCCGTCAGAATATCTCCGGTTCAACGGCCATCCCGTCCATTACGTGATCGACAACGGCGCCGTCTGGTTTGCCCAGGACGACATATTGACCGCGCTTGGACTTGCTGATGACGCCCGCGCCAAAGTGGATGGCGGCCCTGACAACTCCTTCGAGATCGTAACGGACCCTCAGACCGGAGAGCGGACTTATCGCCCCGTTGAGGCCTTTTTCCAAAGTGGATGCCTCATGGTCGCGCACAGCCTTCGCGTATGCATCGATCAGACTGCCGAGCTGATCCGAGAGTGCGCGCTCTAGTGTTGGAAGCCACTTCTCGTAGGCCGTTCCGATTTCCTCTTCCGAATAGGACCGTGTCGCAGTGAACGAAAAGATAGCTTTGCCCAAAGTCTCTTCTAGAAACCCGAATGTACCAACAGCGCGGCCCAGCACTTCCCAAAACTCAGCGGTATGCCGATGGGTTGGGAACCATGTTTGCAAATTTGCGATGTCAACAACGTATCGGCGGGGGGTTTCCATCAGACAAATATGGGCGGCAAAGCGCAGCCCTGCAAGTTCCCGCGCTCGCCTGCGGCGCTATCGGCTCCCGATGATCGCAACGGCTATAAGCGCCGCTCCTAAGATGACGGCGAGCGCCACCGGCATTGCGATAATAAGCCCGATCACCAGAAACAGGCCGATGGCATATCGGCACCGACAATTATTACCGTGTGACGGTCGACGCCAACCGCCGCCTGAACGACCTGATCGCTGTCCGCCTGAACGCCGTCTATCACCAGAACGACGTGCCGCGCCGCGACCGTGAATTCTACGACCGCTGGGGCGTGTCGCCGTCGATCACCATCGGCATCGACAGCCCGACGAACCTGACGGTCCAGTTTGACCATCTGACCGACCATTCGATTCCGCAATATGGCGCGCGCTGGTTCCCGCGCTATGGCGGTTTCCTCGCTGGGCAGAACTTGCGCGCCTATTATGGCACGGCAAATCTCGACAAGCAGAACAGCGAGACCAACTCGGTTCAGGGCATTTTCAGCCATGAGTTCAGCGACACGTTGCGCATCCGCAATCTGGTGCGTTACGAGAATATCAGCCAGGACACGATCACCAGCAACATTGGTGGTTCCTTCTGTCTGGATAACGGCACGGCGGGTGGCTACAACCCGGCCACCGTTCCGACCGCGGCGATCCCCAATCCCGTCACGTCCTGCAACACGACCACCAGCACGGTGTCCGGCGCGGCGGCAGCGATCCCCGTCGGCTATTATCAGCCGACCGGCAGCCGCGGCGTGCAGCGTTTCATCCGCAACGAGACGGCCTATGAGCAGTTCGACATCATCGGCACGCTGAAGACCGGCGGGATCGAGCATAGCTTCGTTCTGGGCGCATCGGCCCTGTGGCAGAAATATCGTCAGGACCAGGGCAACCTGCTGCGCAATGCGGATGGTACGTCGACCGCCGCCGCCGCGCTGCCGATCGTCAACTTCGCCACCCCGGATACGGTGGTGCCGGTCGCTGGCTATATCGTCGTTACCAATGTCTACACTGGCCCCGTCAACCTTGTCCGGGCCTCGCAGGCCAATGGCCGTCAGAACGCCTATTCGGCCTATTTCTTCGACACGGCGAAGATCACCGACTGGTTGCAGATCAACGGCGGCGTCCGCTACGATCATGTCGAGGGTCAGAATTTCACGTTCAGCTTCAACACCAGCAACACGGTGGCGGCGCCTCTGGGGCAGGTGACGACGGCAACCGCGAACGCGGCGAACAACCCCAACCGCATCACGAGCGACCTGTTCTCCTATCGCATCGGCATCGTGGTAAAGCCGACGGAGAATATGAGCCTCTACGTCGCGCATGGCAATTCCAAGCTGCCGTCGCAGTCGTCGATCAGCGACAGCTGCACCCAGTCCGTCCCGGCGAACACGACGGTGACCCCGAACGTCGCGGCGGTGATCGGCACCTGCACCTCGACGCCGCAGGTCACGAAGAATTACGAGATCGGCGTCAAGGCGGAGCTGTTCAACAAGCGCATGCTGGTCAGCGCCGCGCTGTTCCGCAACGACCGCAACTATAACGTCAGCCCGGCGGCCGATCCGACCCGCCCGGATCAGGTGTCGGAAGGCAAGCAGCGTTCGCAGGGTGTTTCGTTCGGCGCATCGGGCAACATCACCGACGCCTGGACGCTGACCGCCAACTATATGTATCTGGACGCCTATACGATCCAGAGCGTCAGCGACACGACCCGCGAAGCGAACATCCAGTTGGGCCTGATCCCCGATCTTCTGGCCGGCGCGCGCAACGTCAATGCGGCGGAACATTCGGGCAGCGTGTTCACCACCTATCGCCTGCCGTTCGGCCTGCAGGTCGGTTATGGTCTCAGCTATCAGGGCAGCTTCCAGATCAGCCAATATACGCTGGTCGCGGCTCCCCTGACGCCGGCTCCGGTCTATAAGGCGCCGAGCTACATCACGCAGCGCCTGATGGCGTCCTATCCGATCAACGACCGCTTTACCGCGCAGATCAACGTGCAGAACCTGTTCAACGAAAAATATGTGACGACGGTTCGCACTTCGGCCGGTGAGAGCTGGGCTGTCCCCGGACCGGCGCGCTCGGCCGTGTTCAGCCTGACGGGCAAGTTCTGACGCTTCCTGTCTCAGGAAAAACCGCGACGCTTTCATGTCGCAAAAAGCCCCGCCGGATATTCTCCGGCGGGGCTTTGTCTTTAAGATCGGCGCGTCAACCGGCCGCTAAAACCCGGCTCCGGTGGGGACGGAACGCCGCGTCCCCACCATCCCCGATACCCCCTAGACCGCGTTCGCGCGGGCGATGCGGCCGAGGACCGATGCGCTGGGCTTCAAGGTCCGCTTGAACGTCTTGTGGTCTAGCGTCGAGAGGCCGAACTGCATCTCGAACCCCGCCAGCCACTCGAAATTGTCGATCAGCGACCAGTGCATATAGCCGATCACCGGCACGCCCTTGTCGATCGCCTCGTGCAGATGTTTCAGTGTGGCGGGGATGTGCCAGACGCGGCGGCGGTCGTCGGGCGTCTCGATGCCATTTTCGGTGACGAAGATCGGCTTGCCGGTCTGTTCATGGACATATTCGACGGTGTTGCGCAGCGCGGTCGGCTGCTTGATCGTCTCCACCATATCCTTCTGGTCGACATAGGGCACTTCGGGCGGGGGCGGCAGGGGCGCGCCGCTGCCCGGAATACGGATCTGGCGATAAGTCTGCACGCCGATGAAGTCGCCCGCCCGCTTGGCGCAGGCCAGCCAGGGACCATAGGCTACCTCGCGCAATTCCTTATATTTGCTGCCCTCGTTGCCCGGCTGGAAATCGACGAGGTTCAGCGTGACGCCGACCGGCAGGTCGGGCCGCACCGCCTTGATCGCGGCATAGCCCTTCTCATGCGCCTGCATCAGTTGCGGCGTCATCTCCTTGATCGCGGGATGGTTCATGGTCACGAAGCGTTCGACATTGGTCGCCTTGGCCGCGGCGGCATGGGCGCGCTCCTGCAACTCGTCGCCCTTCTTGAAGTAGTCGCCGCTCTGCGCGAACGAGCGATAGGTCAGGCCCACCTGCGGTTCATTGATGGTGCAGGCATAGGCCATGCCCGCCGCCAGTTCCCGCGCGGCCCTGTCGCAATAACGGGCGAACAGGTCGGGCGATTCCGGGTTCAGCCAGCCCCCGGCCTCCGCGAACCAGCGCGGTGCGGAGACATGGTAGAAGGTCACGACCGGCGCGATCCCCGCCCTGCGCAGCGCGGCGATGAAACGCTTGTAATGGTCCAGTTCGGCCTGCGAGAAATGGCCGCGCGACGGCTCTATCCGCGCCCATTCGATGGAGAAGCGATAGGCGTTGAGGCCCATCGCCTTGAGCAGGGCGATGTCCTCGTCCATGCGATGATAGCTGTCGCATGCGTCGCCCGACCGCTCCTTGAAGGTGGCGGGCTGTATATTCTCCATCAGCCACAGGTCGGAATTGACGTTGTTGCCCTCAATCTGGTGGCCCGCCGTGGATGCGCCCCACAGGAAGCCCTTGGGAAAGCGGCGGGCGGAGGCCGCTGTCGCGGCAGCGGCCAGCGGACTGGCCATGCCGATGGCGGTGGCGGCCCCGGCGGCGGCGGTCGCGGCCCCGGTCAGGAGGGTCCGGCGGTTGAGGCTGGGGGTTTCTACAGACATTCGTTCTTTCTCCTGAATCGCAATGGGGGAGGGGGTTCTGGCGAGCGCATGACGGTCACGCGCTTGCTGGGGTGGGGCCGATTTCGCTACTTTGCGTCCTGCATCAGGCGGACAGGCCCGATCAGGCCGGAGGGTCTGAGCGGCGCATCCGCCCTGTACATGGGGCCGGCGGTCCAGCCGATCTTGTCCGCGCCGGGGTGGGCGTCCCCGATCAGGCGGTTGACCCACAGGTTCGCGACCCGGACCTCCACCTTGTTCGTGCCCGGTTTCACATGGCCGCCGATGTCGATGCGATAGGGCGCATGCCAGACCGTGCCGACCGGGTGGCCGTTGATCGACACCTCCGCCAGATCGCCCACCTGGCCGAGATCGAGGATCAGGGAACTGCCCGCGGCTTTCCGCTTGGGCGCGGCAAAGCTGGTCCGGTAGGTCGCGACGCCGGAGAAATAGCGCACGCCCGGCAGTACATTGTCGTTGAGCGGGGCGAGCGCAGGCAGGGTCAGCGTCGCCGGTGCGCCGCGCCCCGGCTGGAACGCGACTGTCCATGGCCCGTCCAGAGACGCGGCGGGGGCGAGGTGTCTCTCAGGCACGACATGGGACGGCTTCTCCGCCTTCGTCCGAAACACGACGAAAGCGGAGTCTTCCGCGTCGAAGTTGATCGGGACGATGGTCTGTCCCCCTTCGATGCGGTAGCTGAGCGGGCGGCTTTCCCCCGTGTCCGCTTTCCACAGTTCGGGCACCCTGCCACTGACCCGGAAGCGCGCTTCCACAGAGGTCGGGGAGGAAGCGGGATTCCGCAGGAAATAGATGTCGCCATCGTCGAGGCCGCGATGCACGAAATCGACGGCGGCGGCGCTGGACCCGTCCGCGCCCGCAGCGGCAGTCGCGACGAAATCCGGCGCGACGCCGATCTGGCGCAGCGCGGAGGGCAGATCCTTGCCCGCGATCACCCGGCCCGTGCCAATCTGCGTCACCGGCTGCCCGCTCCACAGACGCCGCACCAGCGCATCGAACAGCTTCGGATCGTCGGCGAGGCTGGGCGAGGATGACGGGGCGTTGCCGACGATGGTCGCGCCCTGTTCGGCCAGTTGCGCGATCTTCGTCAGGACGGGCAGGGTCATGCGGGCGCTGGTGCCGGACAGGTACAACAGGCGGTAACGCGCGCCGCCGGATGAAATCAGGTCGCCCTTGTCCACGCGGAGCAGGTCGGTGACGGCGCTGGCATTGATGAGGTCATAGCCATTGTGCACCGGCACATCGGGGAAATAGCCGTCCATCGCCTGCGCCCCGGCGGGGGCTTCCTCGCCCAGGAAATAGGCGACATCCGCGACATTGCGCCCCTGTTGCAGCATCAGGCTGCTGCGCGCGATATAGTCAATCCACGGCGCGGCCATGTCCGCCCAGCTTTCATGCCGGGTGAAGAACTGGCCGATGTGGCGCAGCGACAGGCCGGGCTGCTTGTCGTCGACCGGCTGGTGGGGGGAGGTGTGGATGACGATCCGGTTCACGCCATGCACGAATTCGGTATCGACGATCCGCCGCAGGTCGGCGGGGCCGTGCGCCCAGGGATAGCGGCTGGATGTCATGGATTCCGCCGCGACAAAGGGCTTGCCCAGCAGGTGCGCGGTCGCGGCGGCGGTGCGCAGGTCCGCGATCAGCAGCGGGCGCGGCCCCGTTTCGCGCGGAAAGGTCCACATCGCGGCCATGGGCACATCGGTATGGCGGCGCATGTCCATGTCGTCGCCCAGCGACACCCGCCAGCCCTCCAACGCCTCGCCATAGACTTTCAGGCCATTTTCATGCGCGACCGCCGCGACCGTGCCATAATGTTCGCTGGCGTGGAGGTCCGCGACCGTGCGGCGAAAGTCGTAGAGGAACCGGTCGCTCTGGTCCCGCGACCCGATGATCTCGCCGGTCAGGGCAGGCAGCCAGGGCAGGGGGTCATATCCGCGCAGCCTGTGGAACTGCTCCATCATCTTGGGCGTCCAGTTGAACGATCCGACCTCCGTGCTGTCGGTCAGGACCGCGTTGATCCCGCGCGCGCCCAGCAATTCCGGTCCCACCGTGTCGCGATAGGTGGCCAGATAATGGGTCATATAGGCGCGCACCGCCGCGCCATCCATCTTGTCGACTTCCAGGCCGGTGGCTTCTTGTGGCGCGGGATGATTGGTCTTGCCGATCAGGGAATAGCCGAACCGGACGATCCGCCAGGTGCCGCTCGGCACTTTCCAGTCCAGCGTTCCGTCGGCGCGCAGCCTGCCGGTCAGGTCGATCACCTTGGATGGCATGACTCCCGCGTCGGTCAGCCCAGCCGAGCCATCCAGCGCATCATAATCCCGCGCGACGGCAAAGCCGGCCTTCTCCTCGAACTGGTTGACCCGCGCCTCGCCCAGCAGGCGCAGTTCGGCGAACTGGGTGGGACGATTTCCGAGGAGCGCGGCGTAATTGACCCCGGCATAGCCCGGCGCCGACGCCCGGTCGATGGGCGACTGGTTGGTGCGCGGGGTGAGGCGCAGGCGATAGTCGCGCGCCGTGACGGGCGCAAAGCTGACCGTGGTGGGCACAAGGCTGGGCAGGAACGTCGCGATCGGTCGCCAGTCAGCGCCGCCGTTGCGGGCTTCCAGCGTCGCCGTGACCGATGCGCCGTTGAACAGGTCGCTGTTGCCATTGCCGAACAGGGTCAGGGCGCGCACCGTCTGCGGCTTGTCATAGGATATCAGCACGGTCGGCTCCGCGCCTTTCGGCAGGGTGATGGCTGCCGTGAACTGGCCATCCGTCAGCGTGCCGGCGTCCAGCGCCGTCCCGTCCGTGGCCGTGATGCGCGGCACGGGCAGGGCGCGCGCCGTCGCGACCGGATAGGCAAGGACGGCGACATCGGCATAATAGTGGGGCGGGGCCTCCGCCTTTGCGCCCGGTTCGGGGACGAGCGGCAAATCCTGATAGGGGCCTGTTATGGCGGGAGGCGCGGCCAGCCTGCCGTCGAAGTGGTGGGCGGCCGACACATCGGTGCTGCTCCACACCAGCTTCTTCATGCCGTCGGTGGGCCTGACCCATGGCCCGCCCGTTTCGGACCATCCCGGCGACGCGGCGATGGTCATTTCCAGCCCCAGCCGGTCGGCCTCCTGCGCGGCGAAGCGGAACGCCTCCTTCCAGGGTGGCGTCATGTAGAGCAGGCGGTCCTTCACGACGGTCGGCGTGCTGAAATTAATGTCGAAGGTCTGCACGCCGCCGATGCCGGTGCGCTTCATCCACGCCAGATCCTTGGTGATCCCGTCCCTCGTGATATTGCCGTTGAGCCAGTGCCACCAGACCCGCGGACGGGCGCTCTGCGGCGGGTTGCGGAACTGTTCGCCCAGCGTGGGGTTGGCCGTTGCCGAGAGCGGCAGCGTCATCAGGCCGGTGGTCCACAGCAGACGCGCCAGCCGGGAAAGGCGAGGATGCCGTCGGCCCTGCCGGGCGGTGTTGGGCAATGTGGCGAACCCGTCTTCGGCAGTCATGCGGCACCCCTCCCAGGGCTGGTTTGAAGGGCGCCCACCCCTGGCGCGGAGCCTGTGGGCGGTGTCCTACCATGAGCCTGTCGCGTTTGGCGACCAATTTCCGGGTTTTTGGACAGACCAATATGAGAGAACCCTAGAGGGCAGAGGGACGATCCGCAATGCCCCGGCGGATGGTTTTGATGCGGCGTCGGGCGAATGAGACCACCGCGTCTTCAGCCTAACGCAAAGGACGATGGCGACCAACCCCCATACGGGGGTTCTGTCCCGCAGATGACTGGCATAGCGGTGATGTTTGCGTTGAGGAAAGGTCCGAGATCGTGCGCCGTCAGCCTTCTGCCACACTGAAAATCCCAACCCGCCGCGCTTTCTATGCGCCCCTTTGGTCGGCGCTGATGGCGTCGCTCCTGTCGCCCGCCGCTCTGGCCGCCGATGCGCCTGATCGGCTCGAAACCGGCAAGCAGGGTGAGACACTGGAGGGAGAGGCGGGCCTGCTCGCTCAGCCCTACTCCAAAGGTGTGCGGATCATTGGTCATACCGAAATAGACAAGCGTGGCGGCAATGTCATCATGGCATGGGCGGGCGACTGCGCCTATGTGGCGGGCGGCCTCAAAATGTCCGCCGACGGCAATATCGGCAAGCAGCCGTTCGGTCCCACATCCGGCGTCGCCGTGATCGACGCGCGCAGCCCTGCCGCGCCGAAAGTGGTGCGCTATCTTCAGGAAAAGGGCGCACTGGATGCGGGGGAAACCCTGCACGCCGTCACAGCGCCGGGCCGCTCCGTGCTGGCCGCCAGCACCTATGGCGGGGTCGCGGGCGTCAACGGGCCAAAGGAGGGCTGGCTCGCTCTCTATGATGTGTCGACCTGCGCGAAGCCCCGGTTGACGGCGGAAATCCAATGGCCGGAGCCGGTCCATACGCTGACCGTCTCCCCCAATGGCAAGCGCATCTATGGCACGGTCATCAGCCCCTTCACCGGGGAGGGCGGCCTTCAGGTCATGGACATTTCGGACCTGTCCCGGCCGCGCTTCGTTGGCAAGTTTTCCGTGACCCGCCCTGACGGAACCAGCTTCGCCTTTGCGACCCATGAAGTGTCGATCAGCCCCGACGAGCGCCGCATCTATGCGGGTGTGATCGCGTCGAAGGGCGGCGACCTCAACCCCGGCGTCACGCTGTTCCCGCCCAGCGCGCAAGGGCTGGGACCGGATGCGGGCGGCATCTATATTCTCGACAATAGCGACATCGTGGAGGGCCGGGCCGATCCGAAGATGCGGCTGGTCGGCACGGTTCCGCATGGCGGCTGGCATTCGGCGGTGCAGGCGCGCGTCAACGGCGTGCCCTATCTGGTCGGCGCGGGCGAACTGGGCGCGTGCCCCGGCTCATGGCCCCGGATCAGCCGCATCGCGGATGAGAAGAACCCGCGCATTGTCGGCGAATTCCGGCTGGCGATGAACCGCCCCGAAAACTGCCCGCCGCGCACCACCATGGAGGCTGCAACCGGCGGCGTCGTCGGTCGGGCCGGGGTCGCGAGCACCCATTTCAACGATGTGGACAGCGCGACCGATACCCGCCTCGGCCTCTTCCCGTTCATGTATGCGGGCCTGCGCATCGCGGACCTGCGCAATCCGGCGAAGCCGGTGGAGGTTGCCTATTTCAAGCCGGGGGACGCCTGCATGTCCCATGTCCGCTATCGTCCCGAAACCGGGCAAATCTGGTTCGCCTGCATGGACAGCGGCTTCTGGGCCGTGGATCTGAAACCCGCCCTGCGCGCGTCGCTCGGCCTGCCTGCGCCGACCGCGCGCCGCCGCTGATGGCGATGGGGATGGGGGACTGTCGTCACAGTCCCCCATCGGCCGACGGTCAGGAACAGATGAAGCTGGCCGATACTTTGGGATCGCCGCTGACATAGGTCGCCTTCAGCGGATATTGGCACAGCGGCTGGTGGATCGTCACCGGGGTCGCCTTGGGCGACTGTATCTCCACACGGTCGGGCGCGATGCCTTTTTCCACCCAGTCCGTCATCAGCTTGTACATCTGGCCGCCCGCCACCGCCGGGGGATTGGCGTCCGGGTTGGCCGTGCCATGGGGGGAGGTGTGGCCGCCGCCCGGCACCAGATAGAGTTTGTAGAAGTCCTGCACCGCCGCATAGCCGCCCATCTTCGCCGCGACCTCGTCATAATAACGCATACTGTGCTGGACCGGGATGGATTCATCGTTCCAGCCGTGCCAGCTCAGGAATTTGCCGCCGCTGGCCTTGAAGGCGGACAGGTCGGCCTTGTCGGTCGCGACGCCGCCGAACACCGGGTCCAGCGCCGTCGCCCGGTCGAACGCATTGGCCATCTGCGCATAGGACAGGCCCTTCCACAGATCCTGCCCGTTGCCCGATGCGTTGCGGAAGCTCTCCCCCGCGAGCGTCGGATTTTGCAGGGCCAACGCGGCCATGTCCGCATTGGCGCTGGCGGCGGCGGACTTGCCGCTGGCGGACCCGGCGCGCCCCGGCCCGCTGCTCAGCAGCTTTATCATCTGCGCGTTCAGCTTGGTGAAATAGGCGAGGTAGAGCGATGTGCCGCGCGCAAAGCCATACCAGCGATGCCCGCTGTCCAGCTTCACGCCGACGCCATTGTCCTGCGCCGGGTCGGGGGCGGACCCATCGGCGGTGATGCCATACCACCATTTGTTGACGACCTGCGCCTGCCGGCGCGTGACGCACAGGCCGGCGGCGGCATCGCCACCATCCGACGAGCACAGCACCTTGCGGTCCTTCGCCGGGTCATAATGGCAGGCCGCATTGTCCATGATATAGCCCAGATGCTCGCCGCCCACGACATCGCAGGCCCGGATCGCGGCGTTGGACACCAGATCCTGCTGGTCCTCGCTCAGTGGTGCGCCCGCCAGATCCCGCTCGATCACCAGCGCATGGTAGAAATTGTTGAGCGCCCACCGCTGGAAATAGAGGGTCGGCAGGGTGGCGATGATGCCGTCATAATCGTCGGGGTGGTTCTGCGCGAGGGCATAGCCATGGCGGCCGCCGGTGGACGCGCCCTCATAATAGGCGAATTTCGGCAGGCGGCCATAATAGGCGAGCGCCAGCGCCTTGGTCTTCACCGCCACCTCATGCTGCGCGCGGTGCGCGAAGTCGGTCCAGCCCTGCCGGTTGGGCGTGCCGTCGGGCAGCATGGCCCAGCTTCCATCGGACAGCGCATGGCCGGAATCCGTGCTGGCGGAGATGGCGCCCTCCGTCCCCGCCGTCGCGGCGGCATAGGCCCAGCCGATCTCGTCCGGGTTGGTGTGCGCGCCGCCGTCATAGCCGCCGCGCCCGCCGATATTGTGCAGGCGGCCGTTCCAGTTGGCGGGGGTGGGCAACCATATCTCAATGCCGATGCCCTTGGAGGTGGAGGGCGCGTCCTTTGGCCCCGGCGTGCCCGGCCCGACGATCAGCTTGACGAGGCACAGGTCGCTCGCCGCCTTGCCGGTCAGCATCGGCGTGACGGCTTCCTTGATGACCAGGTCGTCGCCCTTCCTGAACGTCTTCACCGCGATTACCCTCGTCAGGGCGTCGGGCTTGAACGCTTTCTGGATCGACGCATCGCAGCCGAGCCGCTTTGGCGGAGCCGCCAGCGCGGGCGTGCCGATGGCGGCGGCCAGCGTCAGGGCGGCGACCGGTACTGTCATGGTGGCCAGACGGCTGGCTTGCGAAACGCGCATCGTTCTTCCCCAAAAGGATGATTGAAATGGCCCTGATTGGCCGTGTGGGATGGGATTGCCACGCGGTCCGGTCAATTATCATCCCCACTTGGGGGTCATCGCAAGGGAGCGCAAAAAGGGGCGTTCCCGATGATGGAAACGCCCCCGCAAGCCCATGTCACTGAAAAGAGTTTCAGGGCCGCAGCACGTCGCTCTTCTCCGCAATATCCACCCAGGCGTTTGCATCCGCCTGAAGCATGAAGCGCGATTGCACCAGCGCCGCCGCTTCCTTGCGAACCTGCGCGACAAAGCCCGCATGGTTGCCAAAGCGTTCCTCCAGCGAGAGGCGCGGGTCGCCGGCCGCCAGCCGCTCCGCCTTCGTCCGGGCAAAGGGAATGAACGATCCTTCCAGCCCGCACAGGTCGCCCGCACGATTGCCCTCGCGCCGGATGTTCCAGCCGACATTGGTGCCCAGCGGAACGCTGATTTCGATTGGGCGGTGGGTGCCGGTGGCGAGGCCGTCCCTGTCCGGGCGCGGCACATAGAGCTGATAGGCCTTGCCATGTCTGGGCGGCAGGGCGGTCATGCGGCCGCCGGTGGGGCCGAAGCCCGGCCCGAAATCCAGCACGTCGAGTTGCGCCATGACCTCGGGCGGGGCAAAGTCCTTCACCTTCGGGAACAGCGCGCGATATTGGGCCAGCGTCACCAGCCCGCCATTGTCCAGCGTCGGGAAATTGCTGGGCGGTGGCGGGGCCTTCCCCTCGACCCAGTCATCCAGAATGGCGACCAGCGCGCCGCCGATGCCGGGCAGCGACCGCTCGACCGCCTGCGGATTGAAGCCCGGCGCGTTGAGCGCCTGTGCGGGATTGGCGCATTCCCCCATGAAGCCGTGCGGCGTCACCGGCGGACTCATCAGGCCGTAGATGCCCAGATGCCCCGATCCGCCCTTGAAATAGAGGCGGACATTGTCCGGGATCGCAATCGCCTTGCCCCGGCCATCGACGACCTGAAGCGAGTTTTTCCAGGTCCAGAAACTATTCTCGTCCACCGCCTCCATGAGGAGGGGGTCGGTCCTGGGCCGCTTCAAAATACCGTCCGTGCGCCCGGTCAGCGGGTCGCGGGAGACGCCGAAGCTGGCTGGACCGATGGCGTTCGACACGAAATCCTTATGCCCGTCCTGCGCCGAACAGAAGGTGGGGTGGGCGAATTCGACATTGGCGAAGAGGCGGCTGGCGCCGCCTGTGTTGATGAACACGCCGTCGAACAGCTTGTGGCCATCCTCCGTCTCGTTGAAGCCGAGATAGAGATATTCGCGCAAGTACATGCCGGTGGACGAGGCGCCATAGGCATAAGTCCGCCGGATCGTGGGTGCGCCGCCCGCCACCGCCAACGGGTTGGCCACGCCCGCGTCATCCTTTGCGCCGGAGCGCAGATAGGCGGCCAGATCGCGCGTGACCGCATAGGCGAGGCCCATCACGATGGGGTTCTTCGCCGGGTAGGTCAGTTCATAGAGCCGGTCCGGGCTGAAACCGTTGAACAGACCGATGTCGCCCGTGCCCGGCTTGAAGCTGTCCCGCCCGGTCGGGCATGTGCCAAATCCCCATGCGTCCGCCGGGACCGGCGTGGCGGCACCCCCGGCGCGGCGGCGCACGACCAGCGTGGAGGCGGAGGTGGCGCTGTCCGCCGGTTCATAAGCTTTCCAGAATTGCGCCAGCGGCTGGCTGTACCCCCTGGACGACACAGAGAATTCCAGCCGCTTCTTGCCGATGATCGGGGAGCCGTCGGCCTGTGTGGCGACGGGGAACTGGGGAAAGAGCTGACGCGCGTTGGGCTTGCCGTCGCCATGCCATCCGGCATCGACGAGGGTGAAGCCCATCCGCAGTTGCTGCGCGACCTGACCGTTGACCTTGGCCGGATCGGCGACCGCGCCCAGATCCGTATTGCCACGATTGTTGATGTCGTAGAACAGCTTGCCATTGCCGCGCGCCATGTCGACCGGCTTGATGAGGAAGACGGGCGCGCTGAACTCGACCTTGCCCGCCGCGTTGCGCGGGGCCTTGTCGAGATTGACGATGACCCTGTTACGTGGGTCTGCAGGGTCTACCTCGAAACGGGCGGTGGCGACGATCCGTTCGAACGATCCCGCATCGCCAAAGCCATGCCCGCCCGCATAGGGTTCGCGGCTCTGTATCTCCAGCCGCGTCAGCCGCGCCTCAGCCGGGCCGCTGCCCACCAGTCCCGTCGCGGCCAGCGCCACCCCGCTCAGCGCGGCGGCGCGCAGGCGGTTCCATCCGGCCCTGTTCGGACGCGCCTCCCGCGTATCTCTCCCGTCGTATGATTTTTTTTTGGGGGGGGACGAATGCATCCCCCCAACTGTTGATTATCGCGCTTTCAAACCGGGATTGGACGGCTCCAGCCGCAGGCGCAGGCTGTTCTGGAAATAGGCGACATTGGTGAACTGGCCGATCAGGACCAGCAGTTCGAACCGATGCTGGTCGTCGAGGAAGGTGCAAATCTCCTCCCATGTCGCATCGCTGACCATCGCCGCCTCGCGCAGTTCCTCCGCCACGCGCAGGATGGCGCGGTCCTGCGGCGTCCAGCCGGGGGCGGAGGAGCCGATGGTCGCCCATTCCACATCCTCGTCGGTCAGCCCGACCCGCTTGCTGTGCTTGACATGCTCACCCCACTCATACGGCGCCTGGAGCAGCCAGGCGGTGCGCAGGATGGCGAGTTGCCGGAAACGCGCGGGCAGGGTGGCGGACGGCCCCTGTATCTGGAGCGACAGGTCCATGATCCTGTCCCACAGGTCGGGATAGCGGCACAGGGTGAACATGATCTCCGGGATCACGTCGAGCGGCAGGGGCGCGGTGTCGCCCACCACGCCGCCGCGCAGCCGGGCGGTCGCGGCCTGCACTGCCTCCGCCACCGACGCCCGGTCGAGCGGGGGGAGGCGCGGGGGATGCCCCAGCACATCGGCTTCACGCGCGTTGATCCGGTCGAGCACGTCCGGCGCGATGGCCGCGCCTGCATCTTGTTGTGGCATGGTTCGTCTCAGCGGATGATGTTGGGATATTGGACGCGCGGTTCGATCTTGTGCGTGTCGCGATAGGAGGGGGGCTGGCGTCCGCCCTCGTCGGTCAGACCATATTTGACCGCCATTTCCGCGCCGATCACGGTCTGGCCGTTCATGGCGATCAGGTCCGGGTCGTTGTAGAGCGCCCAGATGACATGGCCGGTGAACTCCGGCGTCTCCACCACATCGGCCAGATAGGCGTATTTCTCCGGTTCGGTGGCGATGACATGCTTGAGCCGGTCGGTCAGCAGCGCCCCCATCCAGATCGACAGCGCCGTGACGCCCAGGCCGGTGAAATCCACCCCCATGTCGGCGGCCAGCTTGTCCACGCCCGCCTTGTGCGCGCCATAGGCGGGGCCGAACACATAATGCACCCCGCCGGAACCAGATGTGAAGATCATCAGCCCGTGCTTGGCCTTCACCATCATCGGCGCGGCATAATAGCTGGCGACATAGCCGCTGCGGATGCCGACATCGATCATGTCGGCCAGCTTCAGCGGCTTTTCCCAGAAATTGCCGGGGGTGGTCAGTTCGTCATGCACGGCGGCCGCATTGTTGACGAGGATGTCGATGCGGCCCTGCTCGCGCTCGACCTGTTCGAAGAAGGCTTTCACCTGCGCGTCGTCGCCATGGTCCACGCGCACCGCAATGCCCTTGCCGCCCGCCGCGGTGATGGCGTCTGCGGTCTCATAGATGGTGCCGGGCATGGAGGCGTCGCCGGTCTTCTCCGACCGGCCCGTCACATAGACGGTGCAGCCATGCGCGCCGAGGCCGATGGCGATGCCCCGGCCCGCGCCCCGGCTGGCCCCTGTCACGACGGCGATACAGCCCTTCTCAGTCATTCCTCACCCTCTCTGATACTGGCGTCCGGGCCCGTCGTGCGACCATCGCGGTATCGCTGATTGCGTCGACCCGCTGTCCCAAACGCCTTTCTTCTCGAATAGATACGTCCTTTGAATACGTATAAGATATACATTATTGGCTTGGCAATGGGTTTCTGTGACGCCCTGCCCACGCTGTTCGGCGCACCGCCCTGCCGGGTCTGTCCAGCCCTGCCGTCCGCCTCATCGGTTCAGGCGGCGGAGCGTCCATGGGCTGTTTCGCATCAGGCGGATGACAAGTGCAAATCGCGCAGTCTTCGATAGGAAAGGCGCCCCGCCCGACGCATCGGGAATCCCTGTCGAAACCGTTGCGCCTATCACCCCATCCCCTTGCGCCCCGCAATCTGGAAGTCTCGTCAGGCCCGGTCCTTCCGGGCATTGCCGTCATGGGGCTGTCGCTTGCCCGCCCTGTCATTAATGTATACGCAGATGTCTAACGATTAAATCATCGAAGGGAGAGGTGTTCGTGCATTATCTGGAGGACTTCCGGCAGAATTGGCGACCCTTGCTGGGCGCGGCGCTGGGGCTGGGGTCGGGCATGGCGATGACATCGTTCATCCTGCCCGTGTTCGCGCCGCATCTGCTGGCGGAGTTCGGCTGGCCGAAGGCGGATTTCGCCATGGTCGGTGTGGCGTCCGTGCTGGTGCTCTTCTCCATCCCGCTGGTCGGGCGGATGACGGACCTGTTCGGCGTCTGGAAGGTCGCGGCCGTCGGCGTGGCGGTGACGCCGCTCACCTATGTCGCGCTCAGCCTGCAATCCGGGTCGATCTACCAGTATCTTGCCATATTGGCCGTCCAGATGACGCTCTGCGCGACCAGCACCGCCACGGTCTATACCCGCCTCATCGTGCAATATTTCGAGCGGTCCCGTGGTGGCGCGCTGGCGGTGACGGTGTCCGCGCCCGCCATCGTCGGCGCGCTGGGCAGTCCGCTGATCGCCATGGTTAATCAGGATCATGGCTGGCGCGCGGGTTTCCTCGTCATCGCGGGCTGGTCGGCGGCGGCGGGCGTGCTGGCCCTCGCCCTCATCCCGCGGGACGGCCCGGCGGCCGGGCGCGAACCGGCGCGGGATCGCCCGACAGGGGATTATGGCGAGATTCTCCGCAACCCGACCTTCTGGTATATCTTTCTGGCCGCCTTCCTCGTCAGCCTCCCGCAGATATTGACCAATTCGCAGCTCGCGCTCGTCCTCATGGACAAGGGTGCGAGTGCGGAGGGCGCGGGCCGCATGGTCGCGCTGTTCGCGATGGGCGTCGTCGTCGGGCGCATCGCCGCCGGGCTGGCGCTGGACCGGTATGAGGCGGAAATCGTCGGCCTGATCGGTCTCAGCCTACCGGGCTTCGGCATGTTCCTCATCGCCTCCTCGCTGGACCAGCCGATGGCGCTGGGTCTGGCGGTGCTGCTGATCGGACTGGCCTTCGGGGCGGAGGGGGACGTGATCGCCTATATCATCGTCAAGCATTTCGGGGTCCGCATCTATGGCACGGTGATCGGCCTGACCTTTGCGGCGATCGGTGGGGCGGCGACCTTTGGCGCGGTCGCGCTGAGCCAGAGCCTGCGCCTCACCGGCGATTATAATGCCTTCCTGCTGGTCGGGGGTGTCGGCGTCCTGCTGGGCAGCCTGTTGTTCCTGCTGGTCCGCAGGCGCACGCCGCTGGTTCCGGCGGCGGCCTGATCCGGCAGGGCTGTCCCGGCGATGGGGCGGGGAGGGGAAGGTGCGCGCATCCTCTCTCCGCCGCCGCCCTTATTCAGAATTCGCTGGTCCGTATCACCGGGTCGGCCCCGATCAGATAGCCATAGTTGGCGAGGCCCACGCGGGTGCGGCGGATATGCAGGACCAGCGCGGCCTGCGCCATCTCGACCTCCCGCCGCTCGACGGCGCTGAAGATCATGGCCTGCTCCGCCCGCATCACCTTGCCGCCATTCTTGAGCGACAATTTGGCATAGGCGCGGCGATAGCTTTGGGTGGTGTCCCACAGTCGCTCCACGATCTGGGCGAGTTGCGGCACCTCGTGCCGGCGATAGGCGATCCAGTGGAATTGCCGGTCCAGCGGCAGGAACGCCTCCACATCGGTCACTTCCGCCAGCGCGTTCAGCATCTCGCGCATTTCCTCTATGTCGGTGTCGGTGAGGTTGGGGATGCTCTCCGCCAGCAGCATCGGTTCCAGTTGCTCGCGGATGCGATAGGACATTTCCATGTCGCGCACCGTGACCGCGCTGACCCGCGCGCCGAACTTCGCGCGCAGGGTGATGAGGCCGCGCGTGTCGAGGATGCGCAGGGCGTCGCGGACCGGGATGCGGCTGATGTTCAGTTCGGCGGCCAGTTCATCCTGCTTGATCCGCGTGCCCGGTTTCAGCGCGCCGGACAATATCCGTTCCGCCAGCAGGTCCGCCACCCGCTCGCTGACCACGCCCGATTGTTCGCCTTGTTTCATCCTGTCGCCCTGAAGACATTGTTTTGTGTACCAAATGGCGCGACCCCATCGAAAAAATCGGGACGTCCATGGCGTGACTATAGCCGTAAATCATGAGATATATGTATCTGACCCAGCCCGATGGCGAGTATAAAATATACATCGTCATTGAACTTTACACATGTTCAGGGTAGTTCTGCGTCCATGCAGCCTGCCGTCAACAGGGCAGGGTGAACGGGATTTCGGTGCGCCGCCAACCGGCGGGCCGGACATGGCGATAAGATGATGGAGAGATGGACGATGGCACCCGTGCGCTTTCGCGTGAACGGCAAACCTCTGTCGGTGGATGCCGACCCGTCGACGCCCCTGCTGTGGGTGTTGCGCGATCATCTGGGCATGACCGGTACGAAATTCGGTTGCGGCATCGCCCAGTGCGGGGCCTGCACGGTGCATCTGAATGGCGATGCGGTGCGGTCCTGCCAGGTTCCGCTCGAGAGTATCGCGGACGCCAGCGTGACGACGATCGAGGCGCTGGCCACTAATGGCGGCGCGCATCTCCAGCAGCTCTGGGCGGAATTGAACGTGCCGCAATGCGGCTATTGCCAGGCAGGCATGTTGATGGCCGCCGCCGATCTCCTCAAAAAGACGCCCAAGCCGACCGACGAGGATATTGACGGGGCGATGACCAACATTTGCCGCTGCGGCACCTATCCGCGCGTCCGCGCCGCCATTCACCGCGCGGCGGAGAAGGCGGCATGAAGGGGCTTCTGATGCAGCAGGACGGTGCCGCCGGCGACCTGCCGCTGGACCGTCGCCGTTTCCTCGTTTCCGCGGCGGTGGTCGGCGGCGGCATGGCGCTGGGCATCGGCCGGGGCGGGGCGGCGACCGGCGCGGGGGGCAAGCCCGTCACCGGTCCATGGGGACCGGACGCGGCGCAGGGCAGCGAATTTTCGCCCTGGATCGAGATCGCCCCTGACGACATCGTGACCATCCGCGTGCCCCAGCCGGAAATTGGCAACGGCGCGATGACGCAGGCCGCGATGACCGTGACCGAGGAACTGGAATGTGATTGGGCCAAGGTGCGCGTCGCCTTTGCCTCCATCCAGCGCAACCATATCGAAAAGGGCGTTTATAACGTCGGTTTTCAGGGCTTTTTCGGCGGCCACAGCACCGAGCCGGACCGGATGGCGCATGTGCTGCAACTGGGCGCGAGCGCGCGTGAGCGGCTGAAGGCGGCGGCGGCGGCGCGCTGGTCCGTGCCGGTCGCGGACATCAGCGTGAAGAACAGCGTCCTGACCCATGCCGGCTCCGGCCGCACCCTGCGCTATGGCGAGGTCGCGACGGAGGCGGCCAGGATCGTGCTGCCCGCCGAACCGGCCCGCAAGCCGCGCAGCGAATGGCGGCTGATCGGCAAGTCATCCCCGTCCAAGCTCAACATTCCGGACATCGCCCATGGCCGCGCGACCTATGGCATCGACGTGAAGCTTCCGGGCATGGTCCATGCCGCGCTGATGCAAAGCCCGGTGCAGGGCGGCAAACTCAAAAGTCACAAGCCGGAGGCGGTGCTGAAGATGCCGGGCGTTCGCGCCGTCATCGTCCTCGACCCGGCCAAGACGCGCGGCGTGCCCGCCGGGACCAAACAGGCCGCCACCTTCGGCTTTGGCGATTGCCAGGTGCAGAGCGCCGTCGCGGTCATCGCCGACCATTATTGGCAGGCGCGCACCGCGCTGGAGGCGTTGCCGGTCGAATGGGATGCGGGCAGTGGTGCGCAATGGACCGATTCCGCGAAAATCTATGCCGCCGCCAGCGAGCTGCGCGGCAAGGATGGCGCGCGCACCGTCAAGAAGGCGGGCGATGTGGCGACCGCGACCGGCAAGCGCGTGGTGGAAGGCGACTATGGCACGCCCTATTGCGAAAATGCGATGATGGAGCCGCTCAACGCCACTGTCCTCGTCACGGCGGACGGGGCGGAGGCATGGGTGCCGACGCAGGACCAGCAGCAGGCTTACTGGACCGTCATTGACGAGACCGGTCTGTCGCCGGAAAAGGTGAAGGTGCACCAGACCTTCGTCGGTGGCGGTTTCGGGCGGCGGACGCAGGCGGACGATGTGCGCATGGCCGTCGCGATCGCCAAGGAATTTCCCGGCAAGCCGGTCAAGACCATCTGGACGCGGGAGGAGACATTCCGGCAGGGGCGTTATCGCACGCCCATCACCACCCAATATAAGGCGGTGCTGGACGACGCCACCGGCCTGCCGCAGATGATCATGGGCGATGTCGCCTATGTCGGCACGCGGCCGTCCTTCATGCTGCCGCTCGGTTTTTCGGACCAGCCCTATTTCAACAGCGGCATCATCCCCAACGTCCGGCTGACCAGCGCCAACCTGCCCATCACCATCCTCAACGGCGCATGGCGCGCGCCCTGCTACAACAGCCATGCCTTCAACCTGGAAACCTTCATCGACGAATGCGCGGTGGCGGCGGGGATCGACCCGCTGGACTATCGGCTGAAGCTGCTGGCCAAATGGGACAAGGCGTGGAGCGACACGCTGCGCGTCGCCGCCGAAAAGGCGGGCTGGGGCGCAAAGCTGCCGAAGGGGGAGGGGCTGGGCATCGCCATCTCCTGCTGGCCGGTCGCCAACATGCACAATAATGGATCGGTGATCGCCACCGTCGCGCGCGTATCCGTCAGCCAGCAGGGCGAATTGCGCGTCAGGCAGGTCGACGTCGCCTTCGACTGCGGCAGCGTCGCCAACGCGGATGCCGTCCGCGCGCAGGTGGAGGGTGGCACCATGTACGGTCTCAACGCCTGCCTGAACGAGGAAATGACCGTGAAGGATGGCGCGATGGTGGAGGGGAATTTCGACGAATATCCCATGATGCACATGGCCGACGCGCCCGTCCTGAACGTCCATTTCGAGGCGCTGTCCGGCCATGAACGCATGGCGATCATCGGGGAGGCGCCCACCGGCCCGATCCAGCCTGCGGTGGGCAACGCCATCTTTGCCGCGACGGGCAAGCGCCTGCGCCGCACCCCGTTCCGCACGCAGGATCTCAGCTGGTCATGATGGGGAGGTTTCCTGCGCTCCTCTCTCCCGTCGCCGCGCCTGCGGTCCCTGCGCGCGCTGTTGTCGCCATGGGGGCGGCGGCGCGCCGATAGCGTTGCATTTCGATCCCAATGTCTTATGGCATTACTCATACAATTCATCTTTGTAGGAGAATGACGTGGGACTGATGCCAAGGCTTGCCGGATTGCTGGCGGGAACCCTGCTGGGCCATACGGCGCTGCTGGCCGGCCCGCTCCCGCATTTGCAGCAGAACGGCCGGGCCACCCAGTTGATCGTGGATGGCGCGCCCTATCTGGTGCTGGGCGGCGAACTGCATAACAGCAGCCCGTCCAGCCCCGCCTATATGGCGCCCATCTGGGACAGGCTGGCGCGCAACAATGTCCGCACCGTCATCGGCGCGGCCAGCTGGGAACTGGTCGAGCCGCAGGAGGGGCGTTTCGACTTCACCGCCGTGGACGACCAGATCCGGCAGGCGCGGGCCAAGGGCATCCGCCTCGTCCTCATCTGGTTCGGCGCGTACAAGAACGCCCAGTCCACCTATGCGCCGTCCTGGGTCCGCCGTGACGAGGCCCGCTTCCCCCGCGTCGCCTTCGACCCGGCGGCAAAGCCGCGCGGCATCGGGGCCTATCTGGGCCACAACCCCACGCTCAGCGTGTTCAGTGAGGCGCTGGTTCAGGCCGACGCGCGCGCCTTTGCCGCGCTCATGGACCATATCCGCCAGGTCGATCGCAACCAGACCGTCATCATGATGCAGGTGGAGAATGAGGTCGGCCTGATCGGCGACAGCCGCGACCGGTCTGCTCCCGCCGCCGCCGCATGGGGCCAGCCGGTGCCGTCCGCGCTGATCGCCTATCTGCGCGGCCATCGCGCCACGTTGCGCCCCGCGGTCGAGCAGGCATGGGGCCGCAACGGCTATCGGGACAGCGGCACATGGGCGGAGGTGTTCGGCACGGACAATATCGCCAATGAAATCTTCATGGCCTGGGGCTTTGGCACCTATGTCGACCGCGTGACGAAGGCGGGCGCGGCGAAACATGCGCTGCCCATGTTCACCAACGCCTGGCTCGGCCCGCAGCCCGGTTCGCCGGAGCCGGGCGACTATCCCAGTGGTGGCCCGGTGGCGCGCATGATGGATGTGTGGAAGGCGGCGGCTCCCTCCCTCGCCCTGCTGGCGCCCGACATCTATATCAATGATTTCGCGGGCACGCTGGCCGAATTCAAGCGGCCCGACAATCCCATCTTCATCCCGGAGGCAAAGCCCGACACCGGCAATCTGTTCGTCGCGCTGGGCAGCTATGACGCCATCGCCTTCTCCCCCTTCGGGATCGAGGACGTGCCGGAGGGCGGCGACCTCTACCGCGCCTATGGCCTGCTCAACGAGATGACCGGCACCATCGCCTCCGCTCAGGCCGAAGGCCGGATCGGCGGTTTCAAGATCGCGGGCGGCAAGCAGCAGCAGATCCAGCTTGGCGGCTATGACATCAACCTGACGGGGCCGATGTCCACGCTGGGCGCCTTCGGTGCGGGCACGGGCACGGAGGAGAAGGGCAAGACGGAGGGCTATGGCCTCGTCATCAACAGCGCGCCGGACCAGTTCCTGATCGTGGGTCGCGGTATCAGCGCCACCTTTGCCGCGCCGGGCGTGAAGGTGGAGGTCGACAGCGCGCAGGAGGGCCTGTTCCGCAAGGATCAGTGGGTGCCGGGCCGCACCATGAATGGCGACGAACGCTTCTTCCTCTTTCCCAAGGACGATCTGCGCATCATCCGCCTGACCCTCCTCAAACGCTAGGCCTCGCCGTCAGGCTGTATCGACGTTTCCGTATCCTCCTGCGCCTGCGCCAGCAGGGTCAGCGTGACGGTACGGGCGCGGTCCGGGTCGCGGTCCGCGATGGCGGAGAATAGGTCGCGGTGGAGCATCATCGGGTTACGCGGCGCTTTCGACGCCGCGAACTTCAGGATGGTGGTCCACCGGATCGCGGTCGAGATGGAATCGGTCAGCGCCAGCAGGAACTCATTGCCGGTCGCCTCCAGTATCAGGGCGTGGAACCGGCCATCGGCCTGCTGGCCCTCCGCCTTGTCCAGCCCATGCTCCGCCATTTCCTCCAGCGCATGACCCATGGCGGAAAGCTGTTCGGCGGTGCGCTTCTCCGCCGCCAGCGCGGCGGCCGACGGCTCGACGATCCGGCGCAGTTCGAACAGGCTGCGGATCGACGCAGGGGTGGGCGTTTTGGCGAACATCCATCCCAGCAGTTCGGGGTCGAGCAAGGCCCAGTCGCGGCGTGGATTCACCCGCGTCCCGGTCTTGGGCCGGCTGGAGACAAGCCCCTTGCCCGCCAGCGCGCGGATCGCCTCGCGATAGGCGGTGCGCGATACCTTGAAGCGTTCTGCCGCCTCCATCTCCGTCGGCAACAGGCTGCCGGCCGGGATCACGCCCGTCGCAATCTCCACGCCGATGGACGTGGCCACGCGGTCGTGCAGCTTGCCGGATCGCAATCCGTCGCCTGCCTTTGCCTTTGGCGGAGGAACCATGGCCTGTCTCACCCCTTGTCTGTCAAATTGCGCGGCTATCAGGGGGGCGGGCGCCATGCCACCGGATTTTGCCGGAAATCCCGCCATCGCGCCATTTCGTCAAAGCCAGCCTTTCAATGCCCCAGCCTTTCAATGCCCCAGTCTTTCAATGCCAATGCCGTTTGCGACTGGTCTTGCCGATGCCGGGGTTCATCTGGTTGCACGGGTCGAGCGCCCGATAATGGGCGGCCAGCGCGGGCCGGGCGGCATAGAGATGGCCGACATTATGCTCCGCCGGATATTCCGCGCCGCGCCGGTCCAGCAGGGCCAGCATCTGCGCCTTGAACAGGGCGGGATCGGTCCCTTTGTGCAGCAGATAATCCTGATGCAGCACATGGCAGAAGAAATGGCCATAATAGAGCCTGGCGGCGACCTGCCTGTCGATTTCGGGTGGCAGCGTCTCGAACCATTCGTCGTCGTTGCGGCGCAGCGCGATGTCGAGCGCCACCATATCCTCCACGCGGTCGCCATGGATCGCCCGGTATCGCACGGCGGCGCCCGCGACGGCGAAGCGGTGGAGGAAGGCCCGTTTCGCCTCATGATCGTCGCATTCGAACATCGCGCCGCTGGGCGATGGCCACAGGCTGGCCAGCATGGCGCGCGCCTCCGCCACGCCGGGTTGCGCGACTTTCAGGATCAGGTGATGCTCGTACCGATCGCGAAAATCGCGCATCCGTGGGGGCAGATGCTGCGGGAACAGGCGCGATCCGGCTTGCAGCAGGCGGTCGATGACGGCGGGGGGCAGGAAGGGGATGCGGCGCGCGATCGCCTCCATCCGTGCCTTCAGCGCAAACAGGCGCGGCAGGCGCTGAGTGCCGAACCCGTGGATCAGCAGCACGCTGTCCTTGCCATAGGTGGCGGTGATGTCGAAGGCGTCGCGGTGGATATATTCGGCGGAGATGGGCAGGGTCTCGCACCCGGTCAGCATCGTTCGGCGCAACGCCGTCAGTTCGGCGGTGTCGTTCGTGCCGATGTAGAAGGTGGTGGTGCGCGCCTGCCGCGGGAAACTGTCCAGCCGCACGGCAAAGACCATCAGCTTGCCCGCGCTGCCCGATGCCTCGTGAAGGCGGGCGGGATCATTGTTGTAGCGGGCGGGTGAGGGGGCATCGACCGCGCGGACGATCGCGTCATAGTCCTGCGCGGAGGCCAGCCGGTCGTCGGGCAGCGGCCGGTCGTCGCGAAAGCGGCCTGCCTCCAGCGCCGCCAGCAGGGTTTCGGGGTCGTCGTGGGGGCTGCCGTCGGGGTCGTTTTCGGGGTCGAGGCCGAGGGCGAGGCCGCCGTCAGAACCGCCGCCGAGGTCGAGGCCCAGATGATTGTGCAGCCGCACCTCGCCCGCCTCGTCCACCCGCGCGAACAGGGCATAATGGGTGAAGGCCGGTCCGCGTGAAATCAGCGCGCCGCCGGAATTATTGCATATCCCGCCGACCACCGACGCGCCGAGGCAGGACGATCCGATGACGCTGTGCGGCTCGCGGTCGAGCGGGGCGAGGCTGCCCTCCAGGTCATGCAGGGTGGCCCCGGCGAGGCAGATGACCTGCGCGCCGTTGCGCACCGGAAAGATGCCCCTGATCCGCAGCGTGTTGATGACCACCACGGGCCGGTCATAGTCGCCATGCGGCGTCGATCCGCCGGTCAGGCCGGTGTTGGCGGCCTGCACGATGACCACATGGTCCGCCGCCACGCAGGCCTTGAATACCCGCCATTGCTCGACCAGCGTGCCGGGCCGGACGACCGCCACCGCGACGCCCGGACCGCCCCTGTATCCGGTGATATAGACGGCGGTGTCCGCGCGTGCCGTCAACACATGCCGCCGCCCGACGACGGCGCGCAGCCGATCCAACAGCAACGGCGACGCCCCGTCCTCAACACATGTTTGGTTGGTCATCTTGTAACGGCGCATCCCATGCCACAACCGAATGACGCTGGCTCCCCAGCTTTTCAATGCCCAATTCGATGACATCGCCGACATTCAGAAAACGCGGCGGGTTCATCCCCATGCCCACGCCGGGCGGCGTGCCCGTGGTGATGATGTCGCCCGGCTCCAGCACCATGAACTGGCTGATATAGCTGACCAGCGTCGCGCAATCGAAGATCATGGTGCGGGTGTTGCCCGTCTGCATCCGCTCGCCATTGACCGACAGCCACATGTCGAGCGACTGGACATCGCCGACCTCATCCTTCGTCACCAGCCAGGGGCCGACCGGGCCGAAGGTCTCGCACCCCTTGCCCTTGTCCCATGTGCCGCTGCGCTCATTCTGGAAATGGCGTTCGGACAGATCGTCGCAAACGATATAGCCCGCTACATGGTCGAGCGCGTCCGCCTTGTCGACATAGCGCAGCCGCTTGCCGATCACGATGCCCAATTCGACTTCCCAGTCCATCTTGATGGACTCGCGCGGCTTGCGGACGATGTCATTCGGCCCCTGGATGCAGGATACCGCCTTGGTGAAGAGGATCGGTTCCGCAGGGACGGGCAGGTTCGATTCCGCCGCATGATCGGAATAGTTGAGCCCCACCGCGATAAAATGCCTAGTCCCTGCCACGGCCGGACCAAAGCGCACCGGGCTTTCGACCAGCGGCAGCGTGGTGGGATCGAGGGCGGCGAGCCGCGCAAGGCTCTCCGGGCCAATGTGCGCGCCGGTAATATCAGGCACCACCGCGCTCAGGTCGCGGATATGGCCGTCACCGTCGATCAGGCCGGGCTTTTCGGCGCCCACGGAGCCGAAGCGAACCAATTTCATAGGGGAAAACTCCTTGCTCAGTAGGTGGTGCGACCACCGGAAATATCGAATGTCGCCGCCGTGGAGAAACTGCATTCCTCGCTCAGCAGCCAGCAGACCAAAGCCGTCACGTCTTCCACCTCGCCCAGCCGTCCCATCGGGATCTTGCCGACCATATAGTCGATCTGGCTCTGGGGCATCTGGTCCAGCATGGGGGTTCGGAAAACGGCGGGCGTAACCGCGTTCACCAGCACGCCAGTCGTCGCCAGTTCCTTGCCGAAGGACTTGGTGAAGCCGATGACTCCGGCCTTTGCCGCAGAATAGGCGGACAGGTTGGGATTGCCCTCCTTGCCTGCCACGGATGCCATGTTGACGATGCGACCATAATTGTTGACCAGCATATGAGGGACGACCGCCTGGCAGCAGTAGAATGTGCCGTTGAGATGGATGTCGACCACTTTTCGCCACGCATCCTGCGGATATTCCAAGGCGGGGAGGGTTGGTCCGGTCATACCGGCGGAATTTAACAGCAGGTCGATGCGACCAAGCGCGGCATATGTCTGGGTAGCGGCATCCAATACCGCCTGCGGCTGGGTCACGTCCACCTCTATGGTCAGAGCCGCACCCGTGGCCTGTTCGGCCTGCTGAAGGGCCAGAGAATCCATGTCCCACAGCGCTACCTGTGCACCCTCGTCAATCAGCCTGCGTGCGATGGCGAGTCCTGCGCCGGACGCGCCGCCGGTTATCACGGCGGTCCTGCCGCGAAAGCGTCCTTCGAACATATCGTCTCCTAGAGACTTCACTCCGGGAAGGTAGTGATTCTATTTGTATTATAATACATATTCACGATATGTCGATTTGCTTATAATATATCAGGAATCATTCGGTATTTTGGAAGAAATCAAGATATAAAATGAATTGGAAAACGATATTGTATGATTTAAATTCGCGGATGGCGGCGGTGCCTGATATAAGGCAAGGTTATGGCATTTACCCCCCATTTGGGTGTGCCTTACTGGCCGACGAATGTGTCAGATGTGTTGGGCACGTCGATGGCGGCCTATAGCGATAAGGGAGAGGGTGCGGTGGCGCGGAGATTGTTTCAAAGGTCATGGTCTGGCTGGAATCTCACAGCCCTGTTGGGAAGCGCCGTTTTCAGCATGGCACTTGTGGACGGATACGGGTCTGCGCTGGCCCAGCCTGGTCCCCCCGCCACGCTTGCTGGTCAACCCGTTGACGCTTGTTCGGCCCTGTCGCGCATGAGGATCGAGGCGGTCCATATCGTCAGTGCAACTCACCAGATGGCAGGTGCTCGCCTCGAGGGCGCTCGGCTCCCTAATCCGAATGGAAGTGTCGGGTCTGGCGCACCTGTGGCGGGGCTGCCAGCCTTTTGCCGCGTCGTAGGCAGCATCGCGCCGGAATTCGGATCGGATATAGGGTTTGAGGTTTGGTTACCGGCGGACAAGTGGGATGGTCGCTTCTATGGCGTTGGCCTTGGCGGTTTTGCAGGCTCCATTGATTATATCACGCTCGGTCTGGCGCTGAAGGCTGGGCAGGCGAGTGCGGCGACGGACACGGGGCATCGAGGCAGTCCGATGGATAGCGCATGGGCGAAAGGCCATCCGGAGCGTGTGCGTGACTATGGCTGGCGGGCGGTCCACCTGACCACGGTTGCCGCGAAGAAGCTGGTCGCGGCCTATTATGCCCGTGGCCCTAGCCATTCCTATTTTGTCGGCTGTTCCGGTGGTGGACGGCAGGGCCTGATGGAGGCGTCGCGCTTCCCCGACGACTATGACGGCATATTGGCGGGTGCGCCCGCAGCGAACTTCACCAATCTGGCCATGTCCATGACCAATGCCATCCAGGCGCAATTGCCCGCCGGCGCAGCCATTCGGACGAGCCAGGCGCGCTTGCTTCAGGACGAAGTCGTCCGCCAGTGCGATACAATCGACGGTCAGGCTGATGGACTGGTCGCCGATCCTCGCCTCTGCCACTTCGACACGTCAAAGTTGGCGTGCGGCACGTCCAAATCCGACCAATGTTTCAGTCCGGTTCAGCTTTCAGCGCTGAAGCGTATCTATGCCGGACCCAGAGATGCATCGGGTCATGTCGTAGCGCGCGGTTTCCTGCCATCCGGCTCGGAGGTGGGCAGCCCCACGCCCCAACTGGGTTGGGAAGGTTATCTCCTCACCCCGCCGGGACGTGAGCCGCGGAATGAAAGCCTGGCGGGAGGACTGCTCGGTGATCTGGTGCAGGAGCCGTTTGCAACGACCGCCAGCTTTGATTTTTCCAAGCATCCCGCTCAACTGAAAGGGGCACTCGCACAGGATCTGGATGCGCAACCCGATCTCGGTCGATTTTTCAAGCGAGGCGGTAAGCTGATCCTATGGCACGGCTGGGCCGATGCAGCGATCCCACCTGAGGCGACCATCGACTATTTCGAAGCCTTGAAACGGAATGGCGGTGCGCAGGCAAAGAAATCGTCCCGTTTGTTCATGGTCTCCGGTGTGCAACATTGCATGGGTGGCACTGGTCCCGCGTCTTTCGGGCAACTAAATGCTCCGCAAAATGGCGAGAATGCCGAGAACAGCATGGTCGCGGCGCTCCAGTCATGGGTCGAGGGCGGCCCCGCACCGGAAACGCTGGTGGCCCGCCGCGGCTTCGGCGGCGTGATGGGCATGCCGATTTCCAAGCCGGAACAGCAGCGCCGTCTATGCGCCTATCCTGCCAAAGAGGTGCTGCGTGCCGGAGCCGACCCGGACAAGGCGACGAGCTATGATTGCCAGCCAGCGCAGGCAAGGCCGTCCCGCAGCCAATAGGCGCGCGGCAATTTCCATTGAATCTCTGGGGCCATATATGAAGCTGAAACCGTCGATCCTGTTCTGCTCCGCCATCGTGCACATCGGCCTTTTTGTCGGGCCTGCTTTTGCCAAGGTCGCCGAGCGACAAGCCGAAATCGTGCGGATATGGCCGGGAGCGGCGCCGGGCACCGAGGACTGGACGGGCCCGGAAACGGATACGCCGCTGCAACTGCCGGGCCTGCCCATCTATCATATGGTGAGCAATGTCACGACGCCAACCCTGACGGTGGTTCGTCCCGCGCCGGGCACGGCCAATAGAACGGCGATGCTGGTCTGCCCCGGCGGCGGTTTCCAGGATCTCGCCGTGACGCATGAGGGGGAACTCGTCGCTAAATGGCTGGCAGAGCGTGGCATCACCGCGTTCGTCCTGAAATATCGCGTCCGCAAGACCGGCTTGTTCCGCGTGCCCGCCGACATTCGTCGCCATCCCGAACGGTTCGCCGAACTGCTCCGCAGCACGGAACCGAACCGACCGATCGCCTTGGCCGACGGCTTGCAGGCGATGCGTTTCATCCGTGCCAATGCCGACCGCTATGGAATCGTGCCCAACCGGGTGGGGATGATTGGCTTTTCGGCGGGCGCGATCCTGACGATGGATGTCACGACCAATGCGCCGGCGGTGGATCGTCCGAACTTTGCCGTGCCTATCTATGGCGCGCTGGAGGGGAAGGAGCCTCCGGTGGGTGGGCCGCCGCTGTTTATCGCGGCGACGCAGGATGACAATGCCGTCCCGGCTGCGGAGAGCGTCAATATCTATTCGCGCTGGACGGCTGCCAACCTCCCCGCGGAACTCCATGTTTATCAACAGGGCGGGCACGGTTTCGGCATGGTGCCTCATAAATTGCCGGTCGATGGATGGTCCGTCGCTTTTGAGGCTTGGCTGAAGGCCGGTGGTTGGCTGGGCGCGGCAAAGACGGCGGCGCAGTCGGCGGGACAATCGACGCAAAAATAATGATCGCTGCCCTCGCAGGGAAGGAAGACGCTATGGACGCACCCCTATATCACCCCGCCGCAGCCTATGCGGTGCCCACCATTTTGCCCTATCAAATCGGCACGCGCACCTGCACCATTGGCGAGTTGAAGGGCCTTGCGGCGGCGTGGCCGATCGTTCTGAAGCATATGCCGGCGGTTCAGTATATCGTGCAGGCGCCTGGTTTTGAGAAGCAGCTCGATAATATGACCCTCGCCGATCTTGCCGTGTTCAGCGCGCAGGACAATAGTGCCACGCTTGACGCTATCGACGACGACCTTGCCCGTCTTTTCCCCAATAAAGGGCGTGCACGATGAACGATTTCGATTTCCAGATGGATCGTCGCCAACTGCTCGTCACGTCCGCCGGGGCGGCAACCCTGATGATGGCATCCGGTGCGCTTGCGGCCGACGCTGCGCCGAACATGAGCAATGGCCGTGCACAGCCTCTGTCGCAGGGCTGGAAATTCCATCGCGGATCGGGCGCGGGTTTCGAGGTCCCATCGTTCGATGATAGTGGCTGGCGTGCGCTCGACCTTCCCCATGACTGGAATATCGAGGATCTGCCCCCGTCACCGGACAGCATCGGACCGTTCAACAAGAATGCGCCGGGTGGCACCATGTCCGGCTTCGCGGCTGGCGGCGAAGGCTGGTATCGCAAGTCTTTTCGTCTCGCCAACCCCCGACCCGGCCATGTCGAAATCTATTTCGACGGAGCCTATCTGCACAGCGATGTCTGGCTCAATGGCCATGCATTGGGATCGCATGCCAATGGCTATACACCCTTTGCCTTTGACCTGACGCCCTATCTGGCCGCGGACGGCCATAATGTGCTGGCCGTCCGTGTGCGCAGCGAGGGCTTCAACGCTCGTTGGTATTCGGGCGCGGGGCTATATCGCCATGTCTGGCTGGATGTTCTGCCGGACCCCGCCCGCATTGCGCGTTGGGGCATAGGCGTGATCACGCGAAAACTGTCGGACGGTGCCGCAGAACTGGAGATCAGCACGCAGGTAGAGGGGTTAGCCAGTGAATTGGCGCTAGTCCGGCGCATTCTGGATGCTGCCGGCAAGACTGTGTGGGAAGGAACTGAACAAGCCCAAGCGACAGGCCATTTGTTCTGTTCGCTTCCCAACCCCCGGCTTTGGTCGACCGATAGCCCCTATCTGTACAGCTTGGTTACGGAACTGCGCCGCGGCACGAAATTGCTGGATCGGCTGGAGACGCCATTCGGCGTTCGCATCATCAGTTTCGATGCGCAGCAGGGTATGCGGGTTAATGGCGTCGCCACAAAGCTGCGCGGTGGCTGCGTCCATCATGACCATGGCATATTGGGTGCCGCAGCGTTCGAAGATGCCGAGGATCGCAAGATAGGCCTCCTCCGGGCGCGCGGTTTCAACGCCGTGCGCGGTTCGCATAATCTCTTCTCGCCGGGCTTTTTGCGTGCGTGCGATCGTCAGGGGATGATGGTGATCTGCGAAGCGTTCGACGTCTGGCATGATAAGAAATTTTCCGATCTCGATTCCTCGACCATCTTTGAATCTGGCTGGAAAACCGACCTCGCGTCGGTCGTGCTCAGCGCGCGCAATCATCCAAGTATCGTCCTGTGGAGCATCGGCAACGAGATACCTGCCCGTAACAGCGCGCGGGGTATCGAGCTTCAGTGGCAACTCTCGAACGAAGTGCATCGTCTGGACCCGACGCGCCCGGTTACGGCCGCCATCAACGGCTTCGCGGGTCATGAGGTGAAGCCCGCCGCCGGGAGCCTGCGGCCGGGGGTGGAAATGGTCAAGGATCGGGCGGGCACCGCGTTCCTTGATGTGGTCGGCTACAACTATAAGTTGGCGGACTATGAGGCGGATCATCGGCGGTTTCCCGACCGCGTCTTTCTGGGTTCGGAGAGCTTTCCCAAGGATGTGTTCAAAATCTGGGATCTTACGGAACGGTCGCCCTGGCTGATCGGGGATTTTGTCTGGACCGCCATGGACTATCTGGGTGAGGCCGGAATCGGCGGCAGTTCGTTGGCAGCCGCCTCGGACCCGAATGCGCGGGCGGACTCCCCGGCATGGCCGTGGATCAATGCCTATTGTGGCGATATCGACCTGATCGGGCAACAGCGGCCCGCGTCGCTCGCGCGTGATGTGGCGTGGGGCGTCAGCCCGCTGGAGATGGCGGTGCAACGCCCGCTCGATGAGGGCAAGGTGGAGTTGTTGCGTTTCTGGGGATGGTCGGACGAACTGCAAAGCTGGAGCTGGCCGGGCGCGGAGGGCAAACCGCTCACTGTGCGTGTCTACACGGCCGGGGATCGTGTCGAACTGCGCCTGAAAGGTCAGTTGATCGACCAGAAGACCGTGCACCCGGAAGACGGCAAGACCATCGAGTTCAAGGTCGCTTACGCTCCGGGCAATCTTGAAAGCGTCGCTTATCGTCAAGGGCGGGAGATCGGCCGTCGGGCGTTGGAGACTGTGGGACCCGCGCTGGCTTTGCGTGTGAGAGAGGATTTGACCGGGGAGAGCGGAGCGCGGCGCGACTTGCGTTTCCTGTCCATCGAGGCGGTGGATGCCAAGGGTCGCCTCGTCCCGGACTGGGCGCAACAAGTGGAAGTGTCGGTCGCGGGAGCGGGAAGGCTGATAGCGTTGGGCAGCGCCAATCCGCTTGCTATTGGCAGCTATCAGTCGGGCAAGGCGCAGGCCTGGCATGGGCGCGCTTTGGCGGTGGTTCGATTGGATCAGCAGACGGGGAGTGCGTCGATCCGAGTGGGCGGCAAGGGGGTGATAGCCGGTACGATGCGACTCAATGCGTTAAAGGCATAGTCGGTCCATTTCCTTCGAGCCAAGGAGGAGAAGTTCTCCGATGAAGCGAGCTATTTCGACGATAGACGGTGAGGCTTTGTTACGCACATAACTTATTGCAAAGAAAGCTTATTAACCTTGTTCTGCTAATCCTCTGGTCATGCAAAAAAAGGTCGCAGTTGCCGGCGTCGCTGACGCTGATCGTCGAATCTTGCCTTGGGCTGTCGGACCCAAGGGGGAGCGTCTCATTCTGGAGGATTTGCCCGCACCGGGCGAACGATGGAACGCGTTTCGCAAGGCGCAGGTCGTAGCGGCGGTGGAGGGCAATTTGCTCACCCAATCCGATGCACTCGCTAGATACAATTTGACCATTGAGGAGTTTTCCGGCTGGCTGCGGTGCGCCCAGCATTTCGGGGTCAAGGGCCTGCGTGCAACTCACGCCGTCCACTATCGGAAGCGGATCACCCGCGCCACGCAATGGACCCAGCCTCTAGGCGAAGCCTGAACCTTTCCGCATCTGCCGGATCGACTTCGGATCAGGCCGCAACGGCCCGGCGGCAAAATTCCCATATGTCCGCAGCCAGATCCTCCCGCATCGCCTTGTCTGGGCCATCCGTCTCTTCAGCCAGCAATTGGGCATGGACCGTCGTCGCGACAAGATTGTAGATCAGTGTCGCCAGCCGATCGGGGCGGGAACGGCGAATCTGGCCACTGGCCATCCCATCCTCCAGCAATTGGGTAAGGAGGGATAGGAGTGGTTGAAGCGCGGCCTGTAGTTCCTGCGGTCGCGATTCGGCGAGACGGATATGTTCACGGCTGAGCGCCGCGCCGCGCGGATGGCTGCCATCCGGGGCTTCGCTTCCATGGACCGACCCACGTGCGAGAGCGATGGAGTGGACGACCAGCTGTAGTCGCTCGAACGGGTCGGCCACGCTGGTCAGTTGCGCCGCATAATGGGCAGCAGCCATGCGGATCGTATGTTCGAATACGGCGAGGACCAGATCGTCCTTCCCCACGAACCGCTCATAAAAGGCGCGGCGGGACAGGCCCGTACGGGTCAGTACCGCGCGGATGGTCAACCCTTCCAGCCCCGCTTCCTCCAGCAGGTCATAAGCCGCGTCGATCATACGCAGGCTGCGATCCCCAGCCAAGTCTGCCGCCGCATCGAGCATGGTGGCCGGTCGGCCACGCTTGCGCGTGCCCGTATCGGAGAGGGAGGCAACAGGGGGGCGAGCCGGTGCGTTCAAGAGATTGTCAACCAGATGGGAACTAAGGTCTTCCTCCGTAACGCCGCAGATGCTATATGCATATTAGAGAACGATGTTCTCAACAAAAATGGATGAGAGAGTCCGGGAGACTGAGATGGCCGTGGTGACCTATATCGAGCATGATGGCGCGGAGCATAAGGTGGACGTGGCCGATGGCGACTCCGTCATGCAGGGCGCATTGAACAATGGTGTAGAGGGCATCGTCGGCGAATGTGGCGGCGGCCTCGCCTGTGCGACCTGTCATTGTTATGTCGATGAGTCGTGGATCGACCGGACCGGCACGCCATCGCAGGAAGAGACCGAGATGCTGGAAGCCGCGTCCGCCGAGATCAAGGCGAACAGCCGCCTGAGCTGCCAGTTGTTTGTCAGCGACGCGCTGGACGGACTGGTCGTGCGGCTGCCGGAATCGCAATATTAAACCCTGAGCGGAATCCAACAGGAGAGACGATATGGCAGGCCCACAGACCGCCACGGAACGCAAGCCCATCCCCGACCATGTCCCGCCAGAGCTAGTCTATGACGCACAGGTCACCGATGGTGCAGAGTTTCTGCTCGCACCCCACAAATATATGGCGGAACTGCACGATAAGGCGCCGCCCATATATTATGACCCGGGCAGTGAACATCGCCCCGGCGCTTGGCAGTTGTTGAAATATGAAGACGCTTATTTTGCGTTGCGCCGCCCGGAATATTTTACGACGTTCGGCACCGGCCCGTTCCCACGCGATCCCAACGACTATTGGCGCATCCTGCCGCTCGAAGTCGATCCGCCAGACCATCGCAAATATCGCGCGCTGGTCGATCCGCTGGTGACGCCCAAGGCGATTATGGCGATGGAAGGCCGCATTCGGGTACTAGCCAACGACCTACTCGACAATATCGTCGACAAGGGGGAGTGCGAGTTCGCCAAGGATTTCGGTCGGCAGTTGCCGGTCGGCGTGTTCCTGGACCTGATGGGCCTGCCCCGCAACATGATGGACGAGTTCGTCCGCTGGGCGATGGGCCTGCTGCATGCGCAGGACAAGCAGATTGCCATTCAGGTGATGGGCGAGGTGACGGTCTATCTGAACAAGGTGATCGCTGAAAAGCGGGCAAATCCTGACGAGTTTCTAGTCAGCGCGATCGTTAATGGTAAGCCGGGCGGCGAACCGATGAGCGATCGGGAGACGTTCGGCTTCGTCTTCTTCGTGTTTATCGCGGGCCTCGACACGGTGTTTGCGACGCTGAACAACATGTGGGTCTGGCTGGCGGAAAATCCCGACCGGCGGCAGGAGATCATCGACAATCCCGACAATATCAACAATGTCGTCGAGGAATTGTTGCGCGTCTTCACAGTGACCTTCTCCGGCCGCACGTTGACCCAGGATTGCGAGATCCGCGGCGTGCAGATGAAGAAGGGCGACAAGGTCACGAGTGTGCTGCCGGCCTGTAACTATGACGAGGAAATCTTCCCCAATGCGCGGGAAGTGAACTTCAACCGTCCGCGCAAGCCGATTCTGGCGTTCGCGGGTGGCGTGCATAGCTGCATGGGTGCGCATCTGGCCCGGTTGGAGATCAAAATCTGCCTTCAGGAATGGCTGAAGCGCATTCCCGACTTCACGCTGACGCCGGGAACGAAGATTGAATATTATCCGGGCGGCGTCGTTGGTCCGAAGAGTGTGCCGCTGAGCTGGTAAGGTCCGGTGGTTTGTAGCGGATGCGGAGGGGAGGGCGATTGCTCTCCCCTTTTTCGTGCAAGGTGCTAGCGGTGTCTCTTGGAGAGTCTGTGTTTCATTTTGTTCCGCGTACCATGAGCCTTTATGCGAATCTGCTGGTCTTGCCTTTTTCGCTGGATTTCCTTAGAGGGTAGCTTCCTTTTGCGGCTTGTCCGTGTTGGGAACTGCAAAATCCAATGGTGCCCCTATGGTCCATGGATCACCGCTGGTCGGCGAGGTTTCGCCCACCGGCGCTTTTGCGTTGTGCCGGGTGGCGTGCATGCTATGTGCCGCCGAAGGTATTGGTTTTCAGGGGTTTTGTGCCCCAGATGAGGTGATGATGTTCGAGTCTCTGAGCGATCGTCTGGGCGGTGTGTTCGACCGTCTACGCGGTCGTGGCGCCCTGACGGAGGCAGACGTCCGCGCAGCGATGCGCGAGGTGCGAATCGCGCTGCTCGAAGCCGATGTCGCCCTGCCGGTCGTGCGCGATTTCATCGATGGTATCACCGAAGAAGCGGTGGGCCATAACGTCCTGCGTTCGGTCACGCCGGGGCAGCAGGTCGTCAAGATCGTCAATGACGGCCTGACGCGCATGCTGGGGGCGGAGACGGCCGAACTGATCCTTGACGTGGTGCCGCCCGCGATCGTGATGATGGTCGGTTTACAGGGGTCGGGTAAGACGACCACCACGGCCAAGCTGGCCAAGCGGCTGAAGGAAAAAGAGCGCAAGAAGGTGCTGATGGCGTCGCTCGACGTCAATCGCCCAGCGGCGCAGGAACAGCTTGCTGTGCTGGGCACGCAGATCGACGTGGCGACCCTGCCCATCGTGGCGGGCCAGCAGCCGGTGGAGATCGCCCAGCGGGCGATGCAGGCAGCGAAGTTGCAGGGCTTTGACGTGCTGATGCTGGATACCGCCGGTCGACTGCACGTCGATCAGGCCTTGATGGACGAGATGAAGTCTGTCGCAGAAGTCTCCAGTCCAGCTGAGATTTTGCTCGTCGTTGACTCGCTGACGGGTCAGGACGCAGTCAATGTGGCGCGCAGCTTTACCGAGCAGGTGCCCCTGACCGGCGTGGTGCTGACCCGTATGGACGGCGATGCGCGCGGTGGTGCGGCGCTGTCGATGCGCGCGGTCACGGGCCGTCCGATCAAGTTTGCGGGCACCGGCGAAAAGCTGGACGCCATCGAACCCTTCCACCCCGGCCGTGTCGCGGGCCGTATCCTTGGCATGGGCGACGTTGTCTCGCTGGTCGAGCGGGCGGCGGAAAGCATCCAGGCGGAGGATGCCGACAAATTGGCCAAGCGCATGGCGGAGGGTAAGTTCGACATGAACGACTTGCGCTCGCAGCTTCAGCAGATGCAGCGCATGGGTGGCCTTGGTATGCTGGCAGGCATGATACCCGGCATGAAGAAGGCGCAGGCTGCGATGGCGCAGAGCGGTGTTGACGACAAGACTCTGGTCCATCTCGACGCGCTGATCGGTTCGATGACGCTCAAGGAACGCGCGCGGCCTGAACTGCTGAACGCCAAGCGTAAAATCCGTGTCGCCAAGGGTGCGGGACGGACAGTTCAAGAGGTCAACAAGCTCCTGAAGATGCATCAGGAAATGTCGATAGCAATGAAAAAGATCAAAAAAATGGGTGGCCTGAAGGGGTTGGCCAAAATGTTCGCAGGCGGCGGTGGTGGCGGGCTAGGTGGCCTGCTTGGCGCAGGCGGAGCGGGCGGCCTAACCGGTGGCGCCGACCTTGGCGGTCTACTGGGTGGTGCGGGTGGCGGCGGATTGCCCGGCATGCCGGGAGGCGATGCGCCGAAACTGCCCCCCGGTTTTCAGAATTTCCTCAAGAAATAATAGCAACTCTTTGATTTTCTATATTTAAGAAAGGTGAATTGAACATGGCAACCAGCATTCGTCTGTCGCGTGGCGGCTCCAAGAAGCGTCCCTATTACAAGATCGTCGTGACCGACAGCCGCTCGCCCCGCGACGGCCGCTTCATTGAGCGTATCGGCAGCTACAACCCGCTGCTCGCTAAGGGTGACGAGAAGCGCGTCGTGATCGATGTCGAGCGTGCAAAGCACTGGGTTTCGGTGGGCGCGCAGCCGACCGACCGTGTCGCCCGCTTCTTGGACGTTGCAGGCGTGAAGGAGCGCCCCGCGCGCAGCAACCCGAACAAGGCTGAGCCGGGTCAGAAGGCCAAGGATCGTGCGGAAGACCGCGCCAAGAAGATCGAGGAGGCCGAGGAAGCCCGCAAGGCAGCTGAAGAAGCCGCCAAGGCTCCTGCTCCCGTCGAGGAAGTGGCCGCTGAAGAAGCGCCCGCCGCCGAAGCGACCGAAGAGCAGGCTGAGGGCTGATCTTGACCGACCGTACCGTCACGCTTGCGGCTATCATTGGCGCTCATGGCGTGACGGGCGAGGTTCGATTGAAGCTGTTCGGCGAAGGGCCGGACAGCTTTCGTCGTTTCAAGAGTTTTGACGCCAAAGGTCGATCGTTGACCCTGAAGACGATCCGTCCGGGTCCGAACGGCGCAGTAGCGCGTTTCGTGGAGATCGTCGACCGCAACGGGGCGGAAGCTCTGCGCGGAGTTCCGCTCACCGTGCCACGCTCTTCGCTTCCTCCCTTGGAGGATGGCGAGTTTTATCACTGTGATTTAATGGACTTGCCCTGCATATCTGCCGATGGGTCGCAACTGGGTGTCGTCGTGGCCGTCGAGAATTTCGGCGCAGGTGATATATTGGAAATCCTGAAGCCTGACGGCAAGCGTTTCATGGTGCCCATCCATGCTGCGGAGATCGGCGAGGATCGGGCGATGATTGATACGGATTTCGTGGAATAATCAGGCGATTTTCGCCTATGATTACGGACATATAAATCCGTTCGTCCTGACCCTGTCGTGGGTCCGTTGCCGTCTTCCTGACACCGTCTCAAGGAAAGTAATGTTCGCCCGAAGGAACAGACAGATTTTGGCTGATGTCATCTCTGAGCCTTTACCGCTGTAATGGTAGCACTTTTCTCTGCGGCAGTGCGATCAGCCATGCCTTGGGCCGCCCTGTCGGCTTCGCGGTGCCGTTTAACCGGACAGCGCGGATGATCTTGACCGGCTGGTACAACATCTGCCCGCGCATCGCGCCGACCCCGCCACCAGTGGGCTGGGCGAGGATGCGCTTCACGACGGGCATGCCATCCGCGACTTTCCCGAACACCGCATAGCCCGGACTGCCGGGTCGCGCATCAAGCCAGGGTAGAGGTCCGACCAGCAGGGTGAAATTGCAGGTTGCGATGTCCACGCTGTCGCCGCGCGCCATCGACACGGCCCCATGGACATGGGTGAGACCCGTACGGTCCGTGCCCTCGAAGGGGGTAGCGGGCAGTTTGCGCCGGGGGTTCGTGCCAATGCCACCCTGGATGAAGCCTTGATCGGTGTTGAGCTTGCTGCGGGAAGCGCGATAGAATTCGGTGCCGTCGAGGCGCCCGTCATCGACATAACGCAGGAAGGCGGCCACGGTTTGCGGCGCTCGCCGGTAGTCGAGCGCGAGGGTGACGGAGCCAGCGCTAGTTTCGAGGTGGACCCGCACGACGGGAGGCTCGACAGCGGTTCTGGTGGAAGGCTGCGCGGGAGCGCTGGTCGTGGCGAGAAGAGTGAACAAAGCGGGAAGGAGCGACTTCATGTCGCTCCGCCTAGAGTGTTTCTCGATGGAGCGGAAACAGTCTTGTCGTTGGACTGTGCATTTTCCGAGCCTTTGTCCGCCAAACGGCCCGTTAAGAATGCTGTAGAAAAAACAGGGGTGAAGGTGAGGGTGCCGGTATGGGCGGTGCGGGTGTTTGCCACTCGTCCCCTTGCATCGCCCGTCGACAGAGCACAGGGAAGGGGCGGGGTAGGACGTTGGTTATATCGGGACGGAAGCAGGCATGAACGAGATACTGGGTTTTCTGGCGCTGTGCGGTATCATGGCTGCCGTTGGCGCATCGTTGCTGGGTGGCGGCAAACGTCTGTGGCCTACGCGCAAGACTGCGCTGCTGGCGGCGTTGCCGGTGCCGGTGGTCTTCACCGTGCTATGCCTGTTCGTGTTCGGGCGTGCCTATCTGGCTCCGCCGGAGAGGTGCGGTGCGAATATGTGCGGCATGGCAATGGATTTCGCGGTGATTGGCCTGTTCTGGGCGGTGATCGGCTATGGCATCGGGCTGGGGACGGCGGTGCTGGTGGTACGCAAGCGCCGGGCAGGGCAGGACGACGCATGAGCTTTGCCGCGCAAATCCTGACACTGTACCCGGACATGTTTCCGGGACCGTTGAGCCATAGTCTGGCGGGGCGGGCGCTGGGTGAAGGCCGCTGGTCCTGCGACCCCATCCAGATCCGGGACTTCGCGACTGATAAACATCGTACTGTGGACGATACGCCGGCGGGTGGGGGCGCGGGGATGGTGCTGCGCGCGGACATCGTCGCCGCTGCCGTCGATCATGCGCTGGAGCGTCGGCCCGGCCTGCCGGTCATCGCGATGACGCCGCGCGGTACGCCCGTCACTCAGGCGCGGGTGCGGGAGATTGCAGGTGGCCCCGGGGTTACGCTGCTATGTGGCCGGTTCGAGGGGTTCGACGAGCGCATTTTCGAGGGTCGGCCCGTCGAGGAAATCTCCATGGGGGACATCATTCTGTCGGGTGGAGAGATGGCCGCGCTGACCCTGCTGGATGCTTGCGTTCGGCTGCTTCCCGGTGTAATGGGCGCGGCTTCCAGCGGAGTCGAGGAAAGCTTCGAAAGCGGCCTCCTCGAATATCCGCATTATACCCGCCCGGTGGAATGGGAGGGTCGTGTGATCCCCGAAGTGTTGCGATCGGGGGATCATGCGAAGATCGCCGCCTGGCGGAAACAAAGGGCGGAGGATGATACACGGTTACGGCGGCCGGACCTTTGGGAACGTCATATCGGCGTTCGGGACCAGTCGCCCTCTGGCGCGCGACGCGAAACGAAAGGTAACAGGTCATGAACCTGCTGCAACAGATCGAGGCGGAAAACATTGCCGCTCTCGCTAAGGAACTGCCCGACTTCCGCCCCGGCGACACACTGCGCGTCGGCGTGAAGGTCGTCGAAGGCGAGCGTAGCCGTGTCCAGAACTATGAAGGCGTGTGCATCGCGCGTTCGAACAAGGGCATGGGTTCCAACTTCACCGTTCGCAAAATCAGCTTTGGCGAAGGCGTGGAGCGCGTATTCCCGCTGTACTCGCCGAACCTCGACAGCATCACCGTGGTTCGCCGCGGCGTCGTGCGTCGTGCGAAGCTCTATTATCTGCGTGGCCGTACTGGCAAGCGCGCGCGCATCGCGGAACGTCGCGACCCGCGCCCGAACACCGAGGCATAAGCTAAGGGTTTCGAGGAACAGGGAAGGGCGTCGGTTTGACCGGCGCCCTTTTTTCTTTGGGGTTCATCCCGTCGTCTTTGGGTCAGATCGTCTTTCGTCATCATCCCGACGATCGAGCGCACGGAGTTTAGCATCATGGGTTATCGGGTCGTCGTCGTAGGAGCCACCGGCAATGTGGGCCGGGAAATGCTCAACATCCTTGCCGAGCGTGAATTCCCCATCGACGAGATTGCGGCGGTGGCCAGCGGTCGTTCGAATGGCACCGAGGTCGAGTTTGGCGAAACAGGCAGGATGCTGAAGGTCAAGGCGCTGGAGCATTTTGACTTCACCGGATGGGACATCGCCCTGTTCGCGGTCGGTTCCGAGCCGACGAAGGTCTATGCCCCCAAGGCGGCCGCTGCAGGCTGTGTGGTGATCGACAACTCGTCGCTCTATCGCATGGACCCGGACATTCCGCTGATCGTGCCAGAAGTGAACCCGGAGGCCATCGACGGATACAAGAAGCGCAATATCATCGCGAACCCCAATTGCTCCACGGCGCAGATGGTGGTGGTGCTGAAGCCTTTGCATGACGCGGCCAAGATCACGCGCGTCGTCGTGTCCACCTATCAATCGGTGTCCGGCGCGGGCAAGGTCGGCATGGACGAACTGTTTGAGCAGTCGCGTAACATCTTCGTGGGTGACAGCGCCGAGGCGAAGAAGTTCACCAAGCAGATCGCCTTCAACGTGATCCCTCACATCGACGTCTTCCTGGACGATGGCTACACCAAGGAAGAGTGGAAGATGGTCGTGGAGACCAAGAAGATCCTCGATCCCAAGATCAAGGTCACGGCGACCTGCGTGCGGGTGCCGGTGTTCGTGGGCCATTCGGAAGCGATCAACATCGAGTTCGAGAATGAGATTTCGGCCAAGGAAGCGCAGGATATATTGCGCGAGGCGCCGGGCATAATGCTGGTCGATAAGCGTGAGGACGGCGGATACGTCACGCCCATCGAGTGCGTGGGCGACAGTGCGACCTATGTTAGCCGTGTCCGCGAAGACCCGACCGTCGACAATGGCCTGGTGCTGTGGTGCGTCTCCGACAACCTGCGCAAGGGCGCGGCGCTGAACGCGGTGCAGATCGCGGAGTTGCTGGGTCGCCGTCACCTCAAGAAGGGCTGATGATGTACTATGCGGGCAGCGTTAACGCGCTGCCCCCGGGCCAGCGGATGATGCTGGCAGTGTTGCTGCTGGCGGTCGGGTGCGCGAATATCGCGCAGCCCTATCCGGATCTGGCGCCGCTCCAGCATATTCCCACGGTCCTGCTGGTGCTGGCTGCGCCCTTGCTGCTTCGGCGCTGGCCGCTGTCGACTGCGAATGTCGCGGCGCTCTGGATCTTCTGGCTGCTGCACACATTGGGCGGGCGCTATATCTACAGCTATGTGCCCTATGACGAATGGGCGCGGGCGTTGACCGGGGGCACGGTGTCGGAGGCGCTGGGCTGGTCGCGCAACCATTATGACCGGTTGATCCATTTCGCGTTCGGCTTGCTGTGGACCTTGCCGATTCGGCAGGGGCTGGTGCGGCGGCATGGTGTCGGCGGTGGGCTCGGCCTGTTCATCGCCTTTGCGGTCGTCGGGCTGTGCAGTGCGCTGTACGAATGTTTCGAATGGCTGCTGACCATCCTCGCAGCGGGCGATACGGCGGATTATTATAATGGCCAGCAGGGTGACCTGTGGGACGCGCAGAAGGACATGGCGCTGGCGCAGGCGGGGAGCGCGGCGGCGGTAGTGTGGGCAGGATTTTTCAACATGACCAACCAAAGAGACTATAATGTCGCCGCCGCCGATGGGGCGCGGATCGCGGTGCATGAGATCGGGGCGCAGGACGGGCGGCCGCTGGTCCTGATCCATGGGCTGATGTCCAGCGCGCAGGTGAACTGGATCAAATATGGCACCGCACAGCGGCTGGCGGACGCCGGCTATCGGTGCATCATGCCCGACCTGCGCGGGCATGGCGACAGCGCCGCGCCGGAGGACGCCGCATCCTATCCCGCCGACATATTGGTGCGCGACAATGCCGGGATCATCGCCACGCTGGGCCTGAGCGACTATGATCTGTGCGGTTTTTCGCTGGGAGCGCGGACGTCGGTCAAGCTGGTCCTCGACGGGGCGGCCCCGCGCCGCCTGATCCTGTCCGGCATGGGGCTGGACGGGCTGGTCGACTGGGGCCGGCGGCGCGATTATTTCACAGGCGTAATAGATAATGCCGATACGCTGAAGCGCGGCGACCCCGGCTATATGGCGGCGCAGTTCATGCGGACGACCGGCATCAACCGCGCAGCGGCGCGGCATGTGGTGGAGAGTTTCGGCGACCTCGACCCCGCGCGGCTGGCGGCGATCGCCATGCCGACGCTGGTCCTGACCGGCACGGAGGACCGGGACAATGGCGCGCCCGACACGCTGGCCGCCGCCCTGCCGCAGGGCAGCGTGGGGGAGATACCGGGCAATCATATGAGTTGCGTCACCAAGCCCGATTTCGGCCGGGCGATACTGGCGTATCTGGGGTCCGCTCAGGAGGCGGCGATCATGGGCTGACGGTGGGCAGGTGATGCCAGAGCCAGAGCCAGAGCCTGAGCCTGAGCGTTACATTTGGCGCTTGATCCTTGGCGTTTGATGGTCGCCTGATGCCTGACGGCTCCCGTCTGGAGCATGATGACTTTTCCTTATATCGTCCCTGCTTCGCTGCGCTTGCAAGGACGAGGTGGGGCGCTCTAACGCCATTGCCTTCTGAAGGCCCGGCCAAGCGGAAGGTCTCCATCTGCCTCTCTTGCCGGACGGCTCGCCGCTTGACGCCGCGGCGGGCGGGCGTCACCCTTGGCGTCCTGTCCAACGGCCATGGGAACCGCGTGTGAAGAAAAGGCATTTGTCGCTGATGATCGGAGCGGCCTGGACGATAGCGTTCGCACCGGAGGCAGGCATGGCCCGGACGAGCCCGCAGACCGGTACAGGAACCGGGGCACAGGCAGCGGTCCAAACAGGCGCAGCAGCCAGCGCACCGGCGACAGGCAAAGCGGCGACCGCGGCGGACGTTGCGCGGTTCGTGGCCGATGCCGAGACGGAATTGTTCGACTATAGCGTCGAGGCGAGCCGGGCGCAGTGGGTCAACGCGACCTATATCACCGAGGATACCGACGCGCTGGCCGCACAATCGGGCGCGAAGGGCACGCAATTGTCCGTCCGGCTGGCGCTGGAGGCGGCGAAATATCAGGCGGTGCCGGGCCTGTCCCCGGAGGTCAGCCGCAAGCTGACCATATTGCGCACCGGCATCACGCTGCCCGCGCCCACCACGGCGGGCGCGGCGACGGAACTGAACGCCATCGCGACCCGGCTCCAGTCCGCCTATGGCAAGGGCCGGGGGACGTTGGGCGGCAAGGCGATCAACGGCAGCGATATAGAGGAGGAGATGGGCAAGCCCCATACTCCGGCCGAATATCAGGAGATGTGGGCAAGCTGGCACGACCGGGTCGGCGCGCCGATGAAGGCGGACTATGTACGCGAGGTCGCCATCGCCAATGAGGGGGCGAAGGAACTGGGCTTTGCCGATGTCGGCGCGATGTGGCGGTCGGCCTATGACATGCCGTCGGACCAGTTCGCGGCCCTGACCGAGACAATCTGGCAGGAGGTCAAGCCGCTCTACGACAGCCTGCATTGCTATACCCGTGGCAAGCTGAACCAGAAATATGGCGAGGCGGTGCAGCCCGCGAAGGGTCCGATCCGGGCCGACCTGCTGGGCAATATGTGGGCGCAGGAATGGGGCAATATCTATGACGTGGTCGCGCCCAGGGGGGCGGGCGACGTGGGGTATGACCTGACCGCGCTGCTGACGGCGAAGGGGTATGACCCGGTGAAGATGGTGAAGGCGGGGGAGGGCTTTTACAGTTCGCTCGGCCTCGCGCCGTTGCCGCAGACATTCTGGGAACGGTCGATGTTCGTGAAGCCCGCCGACCGGGAGGTGATCTGCCACGCCTCCGCCTGGGACGTGGACAATAAGGACGATGTGCGCATCAAGATGTGCACCAAGGTCAATGGCGACGATTTCGTCACCATCCATCATGAGCTGGGCCATAATTATTACCAGCGCGCCTATCAGGGCCAGTCGCCGCTGCACCTGAACGGGGCCAATGACGGTTTCCACGAGGCGATCGGGGACTTCGTCGCCCTGTCGATCACGCCGCAATATCTGGTCGACATCGGCCTGCTGGACAAGGGGCGGGTGCCGAGCGCGGACAAGGACATGGGCCTGTTGCTGCGACAGGCGATGGACAAGGTGGCGTTCCTGCCGTTCGGCCTGCTGATCGACCGCTGGCGCTGGGGCGTGTTCGACGGGTCGATCAAACCCGCCGATTATACGACGGCGTGGACGAAGATGCGCCGCGACTATCAGGGGATCGTGCCGCCGGTGGAACGGGGCGCAGAGGCGTTCGACCCCGGCGCGAAATATCATATCCCCGGCAATGTGCCCTATATGCGGTACTTCCTGGCGCGGGTGTTGCAGTTCCAATTCTATGAGGCGGCGTGCAAATTGTCCGGGTGGAAGGGGCCGCTGCACCGCTGTTCCTTTTATGGCAACAAGGCGGTGGGCGCGAAGCTGAACGCGATGCTGATGCTGGGTGCGTCGAAGCCCTGGCCGGATGCGCTGGAGCAGTTCACCGGCAGCCGGGCGATGTCGGGGAAGGCGCTGATCCGCTATTTCGCGCCGTTGAAGGCATGGCTGGACACGGAGAATAAGGGGAAGGTTTGCGGCTGGTGAAGGGGCTGGACGGCGGGCGTTCCGGCTCACCTCCAGCATGTCGCCCACAAAAAAGGGGGACCAGCCTTCGCCGATCCCCCATTTCAGTCGTGCAGGGTGCCCTATCAGAGCGTCGCCAGCATATGATCGGCGGATGACAGTTTGAAGTCGCCGGGGGCCTCCACGTTCAGTTGCTCCACCACGCCGTCCCTGACCAGCATGGAAAAACGCTGGCCGCGCGTGCCCAGGTTGAACTTGCTGCCGTCCATCTCCAGCCCGATCGCCCTGACGAAATCGCCATTGCCGTCGGCCAGCATCGTGACCGTGCCGATGGCGTCGGCGGAGCGGCCCCATGCGCCCATGACGAACGGGTCGTTGACCGCGGTGCAGGCGATCTCGTCCACGCCCTTCGCCTTTATCTCCGCCGCCTTGTCGATGAAGCCGGGCAGGTGCTTGGCGGAGCAGGTCGGCGTGAAGGCGCCGGGTACGGAGAAGAGGGCGATGCGGCGTCCGGCGAAATAGCCGTCGCTCTCGATCGCCTCCGGGCCGTTTTCGCCCAGGATCATGAAGGTGGTGGAGGGCAGCCTGTCACCAATGCTGATCGCCATGTCGATACTCCTGTTCCGGTAAGAATCCGTCTTGCCGCCACCCCGGCGACCGGCGCCCCTGCGGGCGGGCAGGAGGTCGTAGGTCGGGCCGCGGCTGTCAAGGGGCGAAGGGAGCGCGGGCCGCATTGCGGAGCGGGGGGCAAGGGGCTAGGCTGGCGCCATGGTCATATCCGCAGAGGCAGAAAACGGATTCCGCTCCTACGCCGGGCAGTTGCTGCTGGCGATGCCGGACATGCCGGATCGCAGCTTCCACCACAGCGCCATCGCCCTGTGCGTCCATGACGGGGAAGGGGCGATGGGCATCGACCTCGGCTCCGTGGTGGAGGGGCTGGGGCTGCGCGGGCTGATGGCCAGTTTCGACATCGACGCCAGCGGCATCCCCGATGCGCCGGTGATGCGCGGCGGGCCGGTGGAGCCGCAGCGCGGCTTCATCCTGCACAGCCTGGACTGGCGCAACGAGCATATGATGCCGATCGGCGACCGCTGGGGCATTTCGGGATCGCTGGAGATATTGAAGGATATTGCACGGGGTCGCGGCCCCAGCCGCTATGTCGCGGCGCTGGGCTATGCGGGCTGGGGCGCGGGGCAGCTGGACGGCGAACTGGCGCGGCCCGGATGGTTCGTTGGCGCGATGGACGAGGATATATTGTTCGCGACGGAGCCGGAGGATCGCTGGGCGCGGGGTTTTGCGTTCAACGGCGTCGACCCGCACCATATCATCGCGCAGAGCGGCCATGCCTGACCAGAGGGTGTGCGACCCCGCGCGCGGCTCTATACGGGGTTGGGCTTGGGGGGGGGCGGGCGTGCGGCCTAGCTCGGCTCGGTCGAGCGGCCCGGTATGAGGGCAGGCGCTCGGCCGGGCGCATAAGGCTCCGCATCCGCTATCGCAGCAATGATATAAAGAAATCTTTATATTTGCTTCCGAAAGGCGGGATTGCTAAAGGCGGGGTCATTCGCGGCCTCCCGTGCCGCTTGTCCCGCGCCTGATGGCGCGTACCTATGGAGTGCATCCCCGTGGCCACCGCACCTGCCGTCGCGAAGACCGACTATGTGATTGCCGACATTTCCCTCGCCGATTTCGGTCGCAAGGAAATCGCGATCGCGGAAACCGAAATGCCCGGCCTGATGGCGCTGCGCGCCGAATTCGGCGCGAGCCAGCCGCTGAAGGGCGCGCGCATCACCGGGTCGCTGCACATGACGATCCAGACTGCCGTGCTGATCGAGACGCTGACGGCCCTGGGTGCGGACGTGCGCTGGGCGACGTGCAACATCTTCTCCACGCAGGACCATGCCGCCGCAGCCATCGCCGCGTCGGGCGTGCCCGTGTTCGCGGTGAAGGGCGAGAGCCTGGCCGACTATTGGGATTATGTCGGCGACATCTTCAACTGGGGTGCCGACAACGCCAAGGAGAATGGGGGCGCCACCACCGCCAACATCATCCTGGACGATGGCGGCGACGCCACCATGTTCGCGCTGTGGGGTGCCAAGCTGGAAGCGGGCGCGACGCTGGGCGAGCCGGAGAATGACGAGGAAGTCGAGTTCCAGCGCGCTCTCAAGGCGTTCGTTGCCAAGTACCCCGGCTATCTGACCGAGACGGTCAAGAATTTGAAGGGCGTTTCCGAAGAGACGACGACCGGCGTCCACCGCCTGTACGAGATCGCCAAGAAGGGCGAGCTGCCTTTCCCCGCGATCAACGTGAACGACAGCGTCACCAAGTCGAAGTTCGACAACCTCTATGGCTGCAAGGAGTCGCTGGTCGACGCCATCCGCCGCGCCACCGACGTGATGCTGGCCGGCAAGGTCGCCGCGGTCGCCGGTTTCGGTGACGTGGGCAAGGGCAGCGCCCAGTCGCTCCGCAACGGCGGCGCGCGCGTCCTGGTGACGGAGATCGATCCGATCTGCGCGCTGCAGGCCGCGATGGAGGGTTTTGAGGTCGTGACGATGGACGAGGCGGTCAAGCGCGCCGACATCTTCGTGACCGCGACCGGCAACGCCGACGTCATCACCGCCGATCATATGAAGGCGATGAAGCCCATGTCGATCGTCTGCAACATCGGCCATTTCGACAGCGAGATCCAGATCGCCGCCCTGTCCAACTATGGCTGGGACGAAGTGAAGCCGGGCACCGACCTGGTAACCTTCCCCGATGGCAAGCAGATCATCGTGCTGGCCAAGGGCCGTCTGGTGAACCTGGGCTGCGCGACGGGCCACCCCAGCTTCGTGATGTCCGCCAGCTTCACCAACCAGACGCTGGCGCAGATCGAACTGTTCACCAACCCGGAGAAGTATGAGAACAAGGTCTATGTTCTCCCCAAGCATCTGGACGAGAAGGTTGCCGCGCTGCACCTCGAAAAGCTGGGCGTGAAGCTGTCGAAGCTGAGCGAGAAGCAGGCCGCCTATATCGGTGTTTCCACCGAAGGCCCGTTCAAGCCGGATCATTATCGCTATTGATCGCCGCCGCGCCTGATGGCGCAGGCTGTTGAGAACAAGGGCGCCCGTTTCTTCGGAATCGGGCGCCTTTTTCTTTGCCCGGCGGGGAGGGAATGGCCTTTGGCGGCGATCCGGGGCAAGGAAGAGGCGGTGTCAGAGCATTTTCCGAGCTGGCCGATGATGCCCTCTGCTTCGAACATGCTCCAGAGGCGAAATGGACGGGATGCGAGGGCTTATCTGGGGCACATGGGCCGCGGTCGGCCTCCTCACCATCCCGATCGCACAGGCGCGCACTCCACCGGTCGGGGCGATTGCGCCCGATTTCACCCTGACGCTGACCGACGGGAGCACGGTGTCCCTGGCCGACCTGAAGGGGCAGGTGGTGGTCCTGAATGTCTGGGCGACATGGTGCGCGCCCTGCCGACAGGAGATGCAGCGGCTCGACGCCGGTTATCGCGCGCGAAAACGGGGCGGCCTGCGGGTGTTCGCGGCGGAGAATCAGGGCGAGGGATCGGTGCCGCTGTACAAGCTCAAGCCCATATTGGCGCCGTTCGCCATGCCGTCGGCGCGGCGGATCAGCGGGCCGTACAAGGCGCTGGGCGCGGTGCCGACCAACTATGTCGTCGACCGGAGGGGTGTGGTCCGATACGCGAAGGCGGCGGTGTTCGACCTCGACGCGCTGAACGGCCTGCTGGTTCCGTTGCTGCGGGAATCGGCGGCGGAATGCCCCGCAGGTCGGCCCGATTTTGCGGATAGAGCCGCGTCAGGCGTTACTGCCGCTTGTTTCATCGCCAAGCGCCCCCTAGGACGGCGTGATGATCGTCCTGACGCCCATCGCGCTGGCCCTCGCCGGTGCGCTGCTTGCCCTGTGGCTTATCGTGTCGGTGTGGGCCGTGCGGTCCGGGCTGGTCATGCGGATGCAGGCCCGCTCCACCGACAAACAGGTGGAGGCGATGGCCGACCTGTTGCAGTCCGCCCCCGCCATCGCCGTGATCGTCCGCGCCGATGGCCGGATCGAGGCGCCGGACCGGCTGGCGGCCTGGCTGGGCCGGGACAGCGTGCCCGCCTTCATCTCCGAACTGACGGCGGCGGACGGCGGGCTGGAGCCGGAACATGCCGCGCTGCTGGGCGAGGAACTGGCCGCGTCGCAGAAAGGCAGCCGGTCGTTCGCGCTGCCGGTCAAGGCGCTGGGGTCGGACCGGTCGCTGCTGGTCCGCGCGGTGCCGTTTGCGCCGGGCAACAGCGCGCCGGGCGCGACGGTGTTGTGGATATTCGACGCGACGGAGAGCCAGTCGCAGATCGACTCGCTGCGCGGGGAAGTGGGTCGCTATCGCGACGCGCTGGAGGCCTTGTCCGGCGTGATCGAGGCGGCGCCGATGCCGATCTGGTTCCGGGGCCTCGACCGCCGCCTGCAACTGGTCAACACCCATTATGTCCGCGCGGTCAACGCGGACGGGGCGGAGCAGGTGATCGGCCAGAATATCGAACTGGTCGAACCGTTCGATGGCCAGTCGGCGGCGGATGCGGCGGCGGCGGCGGCGATCCATGGCAAGGCGGTGGAGCGGATGCTGCCCGTCACCATCGGCACCAGCCGACGGATGATGCGCGTGGTCGACGTGCCGCTGGGCGCGCAGGGCGTGGCCACCTATGCGCTCGACATGCATGAGTTGGAGGATGCGCGGCTGGAGCTGCGGCACCTGGCGCAGGCGCAGCGCGACATGTTCGACCGCATGTCGGCGGGCATGGCGCAGTTCGGGTCCGACCAGCGGTTGAAATTCTGCAACCAGCCCTTCACCAGCATCTTTGCCCTGACGCCCGACCAGGTGGCGCATGACAGCGATTTCGACCGGGTGCTGGACGCGATGCGCGACAGTGGCAATTTGCCCGAAATGCGCGACTTCCCGGCATGGCGTTCCGAACGGCGCCAATGGTTCCAGAGCCAGACGCCGCAGGAGGATAACTGGCTGCTGCGCGACGGCATCCATATTCGCGTCGTGGCGCAGCCGCTGCCGGACGGCGGCCTGTTGCTGGTGTTCGAGGACCGGACGGAGCAGGTGCAGCTGTCCAGCGCGCGCGACACGTTGCTGCGCGTCCGCACCGCGACGTTCGACAATCTGTTCGAGGCGATCGGCGTGTTCGCGGCGGACGGCCGCCTGCACCTGTGGAACAGCCGCTTCCGCAGCCTGTGGGGGGTGGAGGAAAAGACCCTCGCCGAACATCCGCGCATTGACGAGCTGATGGCGACGGTGGCCGACCGGTTGGCCAAGCCGCAGCAGGCGAGCCTTGTCCGCCAGCTCATCCGTGCGGCGACGAACGAGCGGCGCCAGCGGGTGGGGCGCATCGCCTTTGCCGACGGGCGCTATTTCGAGTTTGCCGCCATCCCGCTGCCCGACGGCAATGCGCTGTTCGCGATGCTGGACATCACCGACAGCCGCCGCATCGAGCGCGCCCTGCGCGACCGGAACGAGGCGCTGGAGGAGGCCGACCGGGTCAAGACCGCCTTTGTCTCCAACATGAGCTATGAACTGCGCACCCCGCTGACCAGCATCGCCGGTTTCTCCGAGATGATGATCGCGGGCTATGCGGGGACGCTGAGCGACATGTCGCGCGAATATATCGAGGCGATCATGGCCAGCACGGAGCGGCTGACCCATCTGATCGACAATGTGCTGGACCTGACGCAGGGCGCGGCGGGCGCGCTGCCCATCGAGCGCAAATCGATGAATGTCGAGGAGATCGCGCGCGAGGCGGGCGGGCATCATGAGGAGGCGGCGCGCAGCGCCAGCATCACCCTGGTCTATGACATCCGGCCCGGCGCGGGCGTGATGGAGGCGGACAGCCGCCGCATCTGCCAGGCCATCGACCATCTGCTCGACAATGCGGTGCGCTATACGGGCACCGGCGGGCGCATCCTGCTCCATGCCGATGGTGACGAGCAGGGCGTGCGGATCATCGTGTCGGACGACGGGCCGGGCATGGACGAGAAGACGCAAGGCCGCCTGTTCGACGTCTTCGCCCGGTTCAGCCAGGACCGGCAGGTGGAGACGGACGGTGTGGGCCTGTTGCTGGTCAAGCGGCTGGTCGAGTCGCATGGCGGCACGGTGTCGCTGCTGTCCGAACCGGGGCAGGGCACCATCGTCACGCTGGACATGCCCCGTTCGTGAAGGGCGCAACATGCGGTTGAGCAGCGCGGAGGCGATGGAGGCGTTTGGCCTGACGCTGGGCGAGCGGTTGCGCGCGGGCGACATCGTGGCGCTGACCGGCGATCTGGGCGCGGGCAAGACGACGCTGGCGCGCGGCCTGCTGCGCGGGCTGGGCCATGCGGGCGAGGTGCCGAGTCCCAGCTTTGCCATCGTTCAGCCCTATGAACCCCCTGCGGTCCGCCTGCCGCTCGCCCATGTCGATCTCTATCGGCTGGAGGATGATGCGGAGGTCGCGGAGCTGGGGCTGGACGAGTGGCTGCACGATGGCGCGCTGGTGGTCGAATGGCCCGCGCGGCTGGGTGCGGCGATGCTGGCCCATGCGCTGGCCGTCGATATTACGGTGGGGGATGATGGCGCGCGCGTCTTGACAGTGACGGTGCCGGACGCTTGGGGGAAAAGATGGCCGTTTCAATGATACCACCCGCCTCCGCCCCCGCCTTTCTGGAAAGCTGTGGCTGGGGCGGCGCGCGGATCGAGCCGCTGGCGGGGGATGCGTCCTTCCGCCGCTATTTCCGCGTGCTGGACGGTGCGCGCCGGGCGGTGCTGATGGATGCACCGCCGCCGCAGGAGGATGTTCTGCCCTTTATCGCGGTAGCCGAGTGGCTGTGCGGCCATGGCTTTGCCGCGCCCGCCATTTGGGGCCGGGACGTGGAGCAGGGCCTGTTGCTGCTGGAGGATTTCGGCGACGCGCTGGTGCGCGAGCGGGTGGAGGTCGATCCGGCGGCGGAGGAGGGCATTTATGCCCGCGCCATCGACCTGCTGGCCGCGCTGCACCGCCTGCCCGCCGCCGACGTGCCCGCCTATGACCGGGCGGTGTATCAGCGCGAGGCGGCGCTGCTGACCGAATGGTATTGCCCGGCCATCGGGCTGGACGCGGATGAGGCCGGCTATGCGGCGGCGTGGGATGCGGTGCTGCCCCTGGTGGAGGCGGATGCGACCCCGCCGGTCACGGTCCTGCGCGATTATCATGCCGAGAATATCATGATCCTGCCGGATGCCGGTGAGGGTGGCGGTGCCGGCGGGGATCGGACCTTCGGCCTTGGCCTGCTGGACTTTCAGGACGCGCTGGCGGGGCATCCGGCCTATGACCTCGTATCGCTGTTGCAGGATGCGCGGCGCGACGTGGACCCGGCGCTGGAGCATGCGATGCTGGCCCGCTATCGCGCATCCGCTCCCGTCTCGGCGGATTTCGACGCGGCCTATGCGATACTGGGCGCGCAGCGTAACGCCAAGATTATCGGCATCTTCACCCGGCTGTGGAAGCGGGACGGCAAGCCGCGCTACCTCTCCCTCCTGCCGCGCATGTGGGGTTTGCTGGAGCGTGACCTGGCCCATCCCGCGCTGGCCCCGGTGAAGGCATGGTTCGACGCCCATATCCCCGCCGACCGCCGCCATCACGCGCTGGCGCATGAGGCGTCGGAGGGGACGGGCGCATGAGCACGACGCTGGACACCGCCATGCTGATGGCGGCGGGGCTGGGCAAGCGGATGCGCCCGCTGACCGCGACCCGGCCCAAGCCGCTGGTCAAGGTGGCGGGCCAGCCGCTGATCGACCATGCGCTGGACCGGATCGAGGCGGCGGGCATCCGGCGCACCGTCGTCAACGTCCATTATCTGGCGGATACGGTGGAGGCGCATCTGGCCGCCCGTGCGGAGAAGACCGGTGCCGACTATGTGACATCGGACGAGCGGGCCTTGTTGCTGGAGACGGGCGGGGGCCTCATCAAGGCCGCGCCGCTGCTGGGCCAGCGGCCGTTCCTGTGCGCGAACAGCGACAATATCTGGGTGGACGGGCCGATGGACAGCATCCGCCTGCTGGCCGACCGCTGGGACGATGAGCGGATGGATGCGCTGCTGCTGCTGGTCAGCCATGCGCGCGCCCATTGCCATGGCGGGCCGGGCGATTTCCATATGGACGCCAACGGCCTGTTGTCGCGGCGCACGCCGGGGCGGGTCGCGCCCTTCGTCTATACGGGGGTGCAGATCCTCTCGCCGCGCCTGCTGGTCGATCCGCCGGGCGAGGTGTTTTCCACCAATATTTTCTGGGACCGGGCGATTGCGGCGGGTCGCGCCTATGGCCTCGCCCATCCCGGCCTGTGGTTCGATGTCGGAACCCCGGAGGCGATCCCGGTAACGGAGGCGGTGATCGCCGGTGGCTGATGCCGGGCGTCCCGCCATCTTCACCATACCGGCGCACCGGGCCTTTGCCGACGCGCTGGTCGCGGGGGTGCTGGCGAGCCATGGCAAGGCGGGGCGACCCGACGCCATCGCGCAGGGCCTGATCCTGCTGCCCAACAATCGCGCTGTGCGGGCGGTGCGCGACGCCTTCGTCCGTGCGTCGGGCGGCGGTCTGCTGCTGCCCCGGCTGGTGCCCATCGGCGATGCGGACCTGTCCGAGCGGGTCGGGCTGGCGCTCGACGCGATGGAGGAGAATTTTGGGGCGGAGGGGGCGGAGATTCCGCCCGCCATCGATCCGATGCGGCGCACGATGATCCTCGCCCGGCTGGTGCAGACTGCGCGCGCGGCGGAGGGCAAGCCGGTGGACACCGGCGAGGCGATGCGGCTGGGGCTGGCGCTGGGCACCACGCTCGATCAGTTGCTGGTGGAGCGCAAGACGCCGCATGACGTCGCGAGTCTGCCGGTCGCGGAGGCGTTGCAGGGGCATTGGCAGACCGCGCTCGCGACGCTGAACCTGTTGCTGGAGGCATGGCCGCGCGAATTGGCGGCCCGTGGCTGCATCGACAGCGCGGACCGGCGCAACCGGCTGTTCGATGCGCTGGCCCGGCGCTGGCGCATCGCGCCGCCGCCCGGCTATCTGATCGCGGCGGGCATCACGACAAGCGCGCCCGCCATTGCCGCGCTGCTGCGCGTGGTGTCGCAATTGCCGAGCGGGCAGGTGGTGTTTCCCGACCTCGACCTCAACCTGACCGAGGAACAATGGGACGCCATCGCGCCGCTGGAGCCGGTGCAGGCGGGACAGTCGGTTCAGGGGGGCGGCCCGCGCGAACGCGCCGCCGAGAGCCATCCGCAATTCGCGCTGAAACTGCTGCTCGACCGGATGGGCGTGCATCGGGACGAGGTCGCGCTGTGGCGATGGGGCAGCGCGCATGATGCGCGGGCGGCGCGGGGCAAGGCGATCACCAACGCGATGCTGCCCGCGCGGCTGACCGGCGTGTGGCGGACGGTGCCGGACAGCGAGCGGGTGCTGAAGGGCGTCACCGCGCTGGAGGCGGTCAACCCGGCGGAGGAGGCGCAGGCGATCGCCATCGCCTTGCGTGAGGTGCTGGAGACGCCGGAGAAGACCGCCGCGCTGGTGACGCCCGACCGCGACCTCGCCACCCGCGTGTCCGCCCATCTGCGCCGCTGGGGCATCGCCGCCGACGACAGTGCCGGGCGTCCGCTGGCGCAATTGCCGTCGGGTATGCTCCTGACCGCCATCGCGTCGGCCGCCGCCGAACGGTTTTCGCCGGTGCCGCTGCTGGCGCTGCTGAAACATCCGCTGGTGCGGGCGGGGGACGAGCGGCTGGCGTGGCTGGACAATGTCCGCCTGCTCGACCTGATGCTGCGCGGGCCGCGACCGGGGCCGGGGCTGGCGGGGATCGGCGCGCGGCTGGCCGATCCGCCAGCGCGCCAGCGCGATCTGGCGCGGCGGCTGGGGCCGTGGTGGGCGGAGGTGGCGGCGCTGCTGACCCCGCTGGAGGAAAGTTTCGGCGGCGACCATGCGCTGTCGGCGTTGATCGCCTGCGTGCGCGAGGCGGCGGGGAGCCTGAGTGGCGAGCAGATTTGGGCGGGCTATCAGGGGCGCAGCGCGTCCGACCTGATCGCTGCGATAGAGGCGGCCGCGCCGGATGGGCCGCCGCGTTGCGACGGGCAGGAGTTCGTCGCGCTGCTGGGGCAATTGCTGGCGGGCGAATCCGTGCGGCCACCGCAGGGCGGGCATCCGCGCATCGCGATACTGGGCCTGATCGAGGCGCGGTTGCAACAGTCGGACCTGATGATATTGGCCGGGCTGAACGAGGGGGTGTGGCCCGCATTGCCGTCGCCCGACCCGTGGCTGGCTCCGCGCGTGCGCTATGCGCTGGGCCTGCCGGGGTTGGAGCGGCGGATCGGCCTGTCCGGGCATGACCTGGCCAACGGGCTGGGCGCGCCGGAGGTGATTATCAGCCGGGCGCTGCGCGATGCGAGCGCGCCGACGGTGGCGTCCCGCTTCTGGTTGCGGCTGCGCGCGCTGGCGGGACCGAAGTGGGAGGAGGAGCGGCGATCCCTCGCGCTGGCCCGCGCCATCGACGCGCCCGCCGCCGTCACACCGGTCGCGACGCCCGAACCCTGCCCGCCGCAGGGCGCGCGTCCGCTGGACATTGCCGTGACCGACGTGGACCGGCTGAAGGCGGACCCCTATGGCTTCTACGCCCGGCGCATCCTGCGCCTGTCGCCGCTGGACGTGGTGGACGCCGATCCCAGCGCGGCGTGGCGCGGCACGGCGGTGCATGATGTGCTGGAGCAATGGCTGAAGGAGGATGACGCCCGTCCCGCCGCGCTGATGCAGCGGGCGCGCGACCTGCTGGCCAGCGCGACCCAGCATCCGGTGATGCGTATCCTGTGGCAGCCGCGCCTGATGCTGGCCATCGAGTGGATTGCGCAGACGGTCGCGGCCCAGCGTGACGAAGGCCGCGCCATCCTCTTTGGCGAGGAATGGGGCGAGGCGAGCATCGCGGGCGTGAAGCTGTATGGCAAGGCGGACCGGGTGGACCGGGCGCCCGATGGCTCCATCATCGTGGTGGATTACAAGACGGGCAAGGCGCCCAGCGCGGCGCAGGTCAAGGCGGGCTATTCGCTGCAACTCGGCCTGCTGGGCCTGCTGGCGCGCGAAGGGGGCTTCAAGAAGGTGGAGAAGGATGCGCGGGCGAGCGGCTTTGAATATTGGTCGCTGGGTCGCAACACCGATGGCGGTTTCGGCAAGGTCGCCAGCCCCGTCGACCCCAATGGCACGCGCGGGCGCATCCCGACGGATCAGTTCGTCGATCTGGTCGCCAGCCAGTTCATCGAGGTGGCGCAAACCTATCTGACCGGCATGGCCCCTTTTGCCGCGCGCCCGCACCCGGATGCGCCGGTCTTCACCGATTATGACCATCTGATGCGGCTCGACGAATGGTTCGGCCGGGGGAGCGGCGCATGAGCGGCCTGAAACCATTGCGCGCGGAACAGGCTGCGGCCTCCGCGCCCGCAGCGCATGTGTGGCTGAGCGCGTCGGCGGGCACGGGCAAGACCCATGTGCTGACCGCCCGCGTGTTTCGCCTGTTGCTGAACGACGTGCCGCCCGAACGCATCCTCTGCCTGACCTTTACCAAGGCGGGCGCGGCGGAGATGGCGAACCGCGTCCATGAGCGGCTGGCCGCGTGGGTGCGGATGGACGATGTGGCGCTGTTCAACGACCTGGAGGCGCTGGGCGAGCCATCCGGGCCGGAGGCGCGGGAGGCTGCGCGGCTGCTGTTCGCGGGTGTGCTGGAGGCGACGGGCGGGGGCCTGCGCATCCAGACGATCCATAGCTTCTGCCAGACGTTGCTGGGCGCCTTTCCGCTGGAGGCGGGGCTGGTGCCGGGGTTCCGGCCGCTGGACGACCGGGGTCAGGCGGAACTGGCGCGGTCCACGCTGGTCGACCTGATCCTGCGCGCGGAAGAGGTGGCGGACGATGCGCTGCTCGACGCGCTGGCCGCGCTGTCGCTGCGGCTGGGGGAGGGTGACGCCGAACGCTATCTGATGCGTTGCGCGCAGGCGGTGGAGGCACTGGACGGGCTGGACGAGGATGTGGCGGGGCATATCCTGAAGCGTTTCGGCCTGCCGGATGGCGATGTGGACGCGATCATCGAGGAAGCCTGTACTGACGAGCAGTTCGACTGCGAATCGCTGCGTTATCTGGCCTCTGCGAACGCGGCATGGGGGACGGCGACGGGGCTAAACAATGCCGATGCGATTGCCGCATGGCTGGCCGCCAGCCCTGCCGCGCGTGCCGCGTCCATCGGTTCCATCCGGTCCGTGGTGCTGACCAAGGAAGGCAAGCCCAAGGCAGTGCCCAAGAAGATCGCCGCCAGCGATCCCGCCTATGAAGGCTATGCCATCCGCGTGGCGGAGGCGTGCGAGGAGATCGACGGTTTGCGCGTGCGCGTCGCCTATGCCGGGATCGTGGCGCAGGGCCTCCATGCCGGGCGCGCCTTTGCCCGTGCCTATGCCGATGCGAAGCGGCGCAAGGGGGCGGTGGATTTCAACGACCTGATCGCCTGGACCATCGGCCTGCTGCGCGAAGGGCAGATGGCGGAATGGATCCGCTACAAGCTGGATCAGGGCATCGACCATATTTTGGTGGACGAGGCGCAGGACACCAACCGCGACCAGTGGCGGATCGTGGATGCGCTGGTGGAGGAATATTTCGCCCCGTCCGAACAGGGCGGGCTGGAGCCGGGGGAGAAGCCGCGCACCCTGTTCGTGGTGGGCGACGACAAGCAGGCGATATTCGGCTTTCAGGGCACCAGCCCGGATGCGTTCCGCATGGCGAAGGACGGTTTCCTCGCTCGTGCGCTGATCGCGGATCATGCGTTTTCCGTGCTGCCGCTGTCGGAGAGTTTCCGATCCACGCCGCCGGTGCTGGAGGCGGTGGACGCGGTGCTGGCCGACCTTGGCCCCGACGCCATCGGGCTGGCCGAGCCGCCGCCCGCGCATCTGAGCGCGCGGCGCTTTCCGGGGCAGGTGCTGGTGTGGAAGCCGACCGGCGGCCTGATGGCAGAGGGCGAGGGCGACCAGCCCGTCGATTCCGACATCGGCGGGGAGGAGGAATGGTTCGGCGACCATGTCCGCGCCCATGCCACCGCCATCGCGAAGCAGATCAAGGCGTGGATGAACGGCGGCCTGATGCTGGAGTCGCAGGGGCGGCCCGCGACGCCGGGCGACGTGATGATATTGGTGCGCAGCCGGTCGGACCTCGCCCGGCTGATCGTCGCGCGCCTGTTCGAGGAAAGCGTGGCCGTCGCGGGCATCGACCGGTTGCGGTTGCAGGCGCCGCTGGCGGTGCGGGATTTGCTGGCGGCGCTGCGCTTTGCGGTGCAGCCGAACGACGACCTCAACCTCGCCAACCTGCTCGTCTCGCCGTTGATCGGCTGGGATCAGGAGCGGCTGATGCAGGGGGCGATCCGGCCGGAGAAGGTCGGATTGTGGGAGCATCTGCGCGCGCACCAGTCGGAGGAGGCGCTGGCCCCGCTGCGCGCGCTGCTGGCGGCGGCGGATTTCGTGACGCCCTATGCGTTTCTGGAGCGTATCCTGTCCGGGCCGATGCGGGGCCGCCATGCCTTGCTGGCGCGGATGGGGCGGGAGGCGGGCGACGCCATCGACGAACTGCTCAACGCCGCCATGGCGTTCGAGAAGGACGAGAATCCCTCGCTCCAGCATTTCATCGACTGGTTCGACCGGGGCGAGGGTGAGATCAAGCGCGACCTGGGTGAGGGCGGCGACGCGGTGCGCGTGCTGACCGTGCATGGCGCCAAGGGATTGCAGGCCCCCATCGTCATCCTGGCCGATGCGACCTTCAAGCCGGAACAGCAGCAGCGCGACCTGGCGGTGAACTGGCGGGAGGAGGAGTTCGGTCCCGAACTGCCGATCATCATGCCGCGCAAGGCCGAGCGTTTCGGCACGGTCGGGGAGTCGGTCGAGGCGTGGACGGTGCGGGAGATGCAGGAGCATTGGCGCCTCCTCTATGTCGCGATGACGCGGGCGGAGGAGATATTGGCGGTCGGCGGTGCGCTGTCGCCGCGCGCCAAGGGCGTGGCGCCGGAGAGTAGCTGGCACGCGCGCATCGAACGGTCGCTGGAGGGACTTGGCGCGCAGCCGGAACCCTGCCGCCACTGGGGCGAGCGGCGGTTGTGGACCGGGCGGCGCGCGGACAAGCCCGCCCTGGCCGCGGAGACAATCCTGCACGCGCCCGTGGAGCCGGTGGAGCTTCCCGACTGGCTGCACCGCGCGGCCCCGGCTGAGGCGCGTCCGCCGCGTCCGCTGGCCCCGTCCGCGCAGGTGGAGGACGTGCTGCCCTATGCGCCGCCGACGCAGGGGCAATTGCAGGCGGTGAAGCGGGGTACGGCGCTCCATGCCCTGTTCGAGCGGCTGCCCGCCGTACTGCCCCTGCAACGGCGCGCGGTGGCGGATCGCTGGCTGGAGCGGCAGGGCGGTTTCCCCGACCCCGCCGAACGGGCGATGATGATCGATCAGGTGTCGGCGGTGATAGACGATCCGGCCTTTGCCGACCTGTTCGGGGGGCGGGCGCTGGCGGAGGCCCCGGTCGCGGCGACGGTGAACGGGGTCGTCATCGCGGGCACCATCGACCGGTTGCTGGTCGAGAAGGACAGGGTGCTGCTGGTCGATTTCAAGACGGGCATGCGGGTGCCCGCCGATGCGAACGCCGTGCCGCCGGGGCATGTGCGGCAGATGGCGGCCTATGCCGCCGCTCTGGAGGTGATCTTTCCGGGACGGCGGATCGAGGCGGCGCTGCTCTACACCACGGGGCCGCGCTTCATCCTGCTCGACCCCTTGCTTCTTGCGACGCTGAAGCCGGGCTTGGAGGAGGCGAAGGACATTTTGTGACGGTGGGGCATTGAGATAGGCGGAGCTGCCCCCTAAGTTGATTTTCACAATGGAATAAGGAATTTCCCGATGGGAACGAAGGCGATCAGTGATACCAGCTTCCACGACGACGTACTTGCATCGGAGACGCCGGTGCTGGTCGATTTCTGGGCGGAATGGTGCGGTCCGTGCAAGATGATCGGCCCCGCTCTCGAAGAAATCAGCGATGAACTGGAAGGCAAGGTCACGATCGCCAAGCTGAACATCGACGAACATCCTGACGCCCCCGCCAAATATGGCGTGCGCGGCATCCCGACGATGATCCTGTTCAAGAATGGTGAGCCTGCCGCGACCAAGGTGGGCGCTGCACCCAAGAGTCAGCTCAAGGGTTGGCTGGAAGGCGAACTTTAAGCAGAGGTTCCACCCGGTTCTCAGGAGCCGGGACAGGATGTGATGCCATGCCTCCGGTCCCTATGGATCGGGGGCATGGTGCGTTTTGGGGCGCGGTATCGGCTGAGCACGAGGCCGGTCAGGGCGCGCGCCGTCAGGTGAGGGGGATCATGACGATCCGGGCATAGGCCTCCCGCCGGGTCAGGCGTTCATACCATGCGCGCAGGTGCGGCAGTTCGGGCCGCTCCATGTCCAGCGTGAAGAACGTGTGGGCATAGGCGCCGACGGGGATGTCCCCGATGCCCAGCGCCGCGCCCGACAGCCATGGCTGTCGCGACAGGCAGTCGTCCGCAATGGTCATGAGGGTGGCGGTGTTGCGGGCGCTCTCGGCGATCTTTGCCGGGTCGCGGTCGCTGGCGGATTTGCGGACCAGATGCAGAAAGGCGTCGCGCTGCGCATCGGCAAGCCCGAACTGCCAGTCCATCCATTTGTCACCCTGCGCGCGCACCGCCGGATCGGCGGGCCACCAGTCGGCCCCGCCATGCCGTGCCGCAAGATAGCGCAATATGGCGTTGGATTCCCACAGGGTCAGATCGCCATCGTCGATGGTGGGGATGAGCGCGTTGGGATTGCGCGCGCAATAGGCCGCATCCATGCCGAACGACCCGCCGACGTCATGGCGGACGAAGGGCAGGCCCAGTTCCTCCGCGAGCCAGACGACCTTCTTCACATTATGGCTGTTGAGGCGACCCCAGATGGTCAGCATGGGCGATCAGTCTCCGTTCAGAACAGGATGCGCGCGCCCATGTCCCACAGTGCGGGCGTGGCGGCGGCGAGCAGGCCGGTGCGCCGGTCGGTGACGCGATAGGGCGATCCGTCGGCGCGCAGGGCGGTGCCGCCCGCTTCCGTCAGGAACAGGACGCCGGGCGCATGGTCCCATGGCAGGGTCCGCTCGAACAGGGCAAGGTCGTTCTGGCCCAGCACCACACGCGGATATTGCTCCGCGGCGCAGCGGGGAATGTCGACCATGGTCAACCTGTCGCCGGCCCGTTCCAAAGTGCGCTTGCGCTTGTCCTGGTCCATGAAGAGGAGGGAGATGCCCGCGACGGGCGCCGCCGCGCCGCTGCCGCGCGACTGGACCCGCGCGCCGTCGATGAACGCGCCCTCGCCCAGCCGGGCATGGGACATGCGGTCGCCCAGCGGGTCGAACATCCAGCCGGCACGGACCTCCCCCTCGACGGCCAGCGCCACCATCAGGCCGAAGGGCGCACGGCCCGCCGCGAAATTGCCCGTGCCGTCGATGGGGTCGATGATCCAGACCGCGCCGTCGCCGATCCGGTCCTGCACGGACGGGTTGGCGGCGCAGGCTTCCTCCCCTACCACCGTCGATTGCGGCAGGATGTCGAGCAGCGCCTCGGCCAGACGTTCCTCGCTTTCCCGGTCGGCAATGGTGACGAGATCGTCCACCGCCTTCTCAACCACCTCATGATCCGCCAGATTCTGGAACCGGGGCATCACGATGTCGCGCGCGACGTCGCGGAGCAGCCGGTCGACGGCGTCGAGCTGTGTCGGGGACAGCAGTGTCATGGCTTTACCTTTCCGGTGGCCGCTATGCCGAGCGCCGCGACGATGAGGAGGGTGCCGCTGGTGCGGTTGACGAGGCGATTGGTGGCGCGGTTCGCCGTATAGCGCCCCAGCCGCCACGCCAGTGTCGCATAGACGACCAGCACCGCCGCCTCGATCGTCACGGCGATCAGGGCGAGGGCCGCGATCTGCGGCACGATGGGCTGGGTCGGGCTGATGAAGGGCGGCAGGATGACGGTGAAGAACAGCAGCGCCTTGGGATTGGACAGTTGCACCGCCGCCGCCGACAGCAGCCCGCGCCGAAAGCCCGCCTTTTCGGGGGCGGCCTTCAGGGCGAGCTTCTCGTCCGACTGGCGCCATGCCTGCACGCCGATCCAGATCAGATAGCCGATGCCGATCCAGCGCAGCGCGGCGAACAGGTTCGGCAGGGCCATGACGACGGCGGAGAGGCCCGCGCCCGCCAGCACGAACCAGATAAGGTTGCCCGCGTTGATCCCGGTGATCGCGCCCGCCGCCCCGCGCCGCGACCCGGCAAGCGCATGGCTGGCCACGGTCAGCACCGCCGGACCCGGCGTGAGGCAGGCGATCAGGTCGGTAAAGGCATAGAGCAGGAGCAGGTGGAGGGTATCGCTCGTCATCCCCGCAGGACTCCCCTAGCTGCGATAATCCGCGTTGATCGAGATATAACCATGGGTCAGGTCGCAGGTCCACACCGTAGCCCGCCCGGAGCCGAGGCCGAGGTCGGCGCCGACGCTGATCTCCTTGCCCTGCAAATGGCGGGTAACCGGGGTTTCGTCATAGTCCGCGACGGCCAGCCCGCCCTGTGCGACAATTGTCTCACCAAAGCGGATGGAGAGCAGGTCGCGCTCCGCCGGTTCGCCCGCTTTGCCCACCGCCATGACGACGCGGCCCCAATTGGCGTCCTCGCCCGCGATGGCGGTTTTCACCAGCGGCGAATTGGCGATGGACAGGGCGATGCGGTGCGCGCTGTCGTCGCTGTCCGCGCCGGTCACATGGACCTCGATGAACTTGCTCGCCCCCTCGCCATCGCGCACCACGAGGTGGGAGAGGTCGCGGCAGACCTGATGGAGTGCGGCGGCGAAGGCGTCCGCGCCGTCGCTGTCCGTCGTGACGATGGGTGCATTGCCCGCCTTGCCGGTGGCGAAGGCCAGCACGGTGTCGGAGGTGGACGTGTCGCTGTCCACGGTGATGCAGGAGAAGGTCCGGCGATTGGCGTCGGACAGCGCCTGTTGCAGGAAGGGCGCGGCCACGGCGGCGTCGGTGAAGACATAGCCGAGCATGGTGGCCATGTCGGGCGCGATCATGCCCGAACCCTTGACGATGCCGATGAGGGTGACGGTCCGGCCATCCACCACGGCGGTCGCGACAGCACCCTTGGCAAAGGTGTCGGTGGTCATGATGGTGGCGGCGGCCTCCTCCCAACTGCACGGCGCGGCGGTGAAGGCGGCGGTAAGCCCGGCCTCCGCCTTGTCGATGGGCAGGGGGACGCCGATGACGCCGGTGGAAGAGAGGAAGACCTGATCCTGCGGACAGCCAAGATGGGCGGCGGTCTGGCGCGCCATTGCCTCCACGGCGGCGCGACCCCGGTGGCCGGTGAAGGCGTTCGAATTGCCGGCATTGACGACCAGCGCCCGCGCCTGTCCCTGCGGCAGGGCGGCGCGGCACCATTCCACTTCCGGCGAAGGGCAGCGGCTCTGCGTCGTGACGCCCGCGACCGTCGTGCCCTCGTCGAGCGTGATGAAGGTCAGGTCGCAACGGTCCCACGTCTTATACTGCGCCCGCGCGATGCGGGGCTGTGCGCCGGCGATAGCGGGCATGGCGGGGAAGGGCAGGGCGAGGGGAGAAATGTCGGTCATGATAGGATCGCGCATAACGCAATTTACAGGCCAGACAAATCGGTGAGTGCGCGATTGCACCGCATCCGCAAAAAAAGAATGACCGGAAAAATCAGGGGCGCACACAAAAAAGACCCGGCAGTGGAAACTGCCGGGTCAGTATGGATACTGTGGATACAGCACCCTCGGGTCGCGGGATATTCCTAGGGTGGAACGACTTAAGATTTTACAAACCGTGCGACGAAAACGGGAAAAACATGTAAGTCGCTGATCGTATGCGCTCAATAAAAAGATACAAATGGGTCTGACCAGAGTGGGGCGGACAATATTGGCGTTTCAGGCGATGCTGATGAAACTGTCCAGCACCCGCTTGCGCCCGGCCTGTTCGAAATCAATCTCCAGCTTGTTGCCTTCGATGACGGCGATGTCACCATAGCCGAATTTCTGGTGGAAGACGCGCTGGCCCAGCGACAGGTCGTCGCGCCCCTTGTTGCCCAGACTCACCGCGCTTTGCCGGACCTCCACGATGCGTTTGGGTTCGCGCACGAACTGCCCGCCGGAGGCGGCGCGCTGCCAGCCGGGACCGCGCCCCTCGCCGCGCGCGACATGGGCGAAGGGGTCGCCTGTCTCCGACCAGTTGGCCCGCCACAGGCTGGCCCCGCCGGACATGCTGCTCTCGCTCTCGATATGCTCCGCCGGAAGCTCGTTCACGAAACGCGACGGGATGCTGCTGGTCCATTGGCCATAGATGCGCCGGTTGGCGGCATGGAGGATGGTGCAGCGCCGCCGGGCGCGGGTGATGGCGACATAGGCGAGGCGGCGTTCCTCCTCCAGGCTGGCGTTGCCGCCTTCGTCCAGCGAGCGTTGCGAGGGGAAGACGCCTTCCTCCCACCCGACGAGGAAGACGGTGTCGAACTCCAGCCCCTTGGCGGCGTGGATGGTCATGATCGTGACCTTCTCGTCGCTGGCCAGCGCGTCATTGTCCATGACGAGGCTGACATGCTCCAGAAAGGCACCGAGCGTCTCATAATCCTCCATCGCGCGGGCGAGTTCGGTGAGATTTTCCAGCCGTCCGCTGGCCTCCGCCGTCTTTTCGGCCTGAAGCGCGGCGGTATAGCCGCTTTCGTCGAGGATCTGCCGGGCCAGTTCCGCATGGGGCATGGCGGCGGACAGGTCGCGCCAGCGGGCGAGATTGCCGATGAAGCCGCCGAGCGCGCGGCGGGCCTGCGGGGTCAGTTCGTCGCTGTCGAGAATGCGCGCGGCGGCCAGCGCCAGCGGTATGCCCTCTGCGCGGGCGAGGCGGTGCAGCTTCTCCACCGCCTTGTCGCCCAGACCGCGCTTGGGCACGTTGACGATACGTTCGAAGGCGAGATCGTCCGACGGCTGGTGGACGAGGCGCAGATAGGCGAGGGCGTCGCGGATTTCGGCGCGTTCGTAGAAGCGGAAGCCGCCGATGATGCGATAGGGAAGGCCGATGTGGATGAAGCGGTCCTCCAGCTCGCGGGTCTGGAACTGGGCGCGGACGAGGATGGCCATGTCGTTATAGGGTGTGCCGGCGCGGCGACCGGTCTCAATCTCGTCGCTGACGGTACGGGCCTCTTCCGGCCCGTCCCAGATGCCCAGCACGCGCACCTTCTCGCCCTCGCCAGCCTCCGTCCAGAGCGTCTTGCCCAGCCGCCCGCCATTCTCCGCGATCACGCCCGATGCGGCGGCGAGGATATGGGAGGTGGAGCGGTAATTCTGTTCCAGCCGGATGATCGCCGCGCCGGGAAAATCCCGCTCGAACCGCAGGATGTTGGCGACCTCTGCCCCGCGCCAGCTATAGATAGACTGGTCGTCGTCGCCGACGCAGCAGATGTTGCGCCGTTCCTGTGCGAGCAGGCGAAGCCACAGATACTGGCTGCTGTTAGTGTCCTGATATTCGTCCACCATGATATATTTGAACCGCTGCTGATAGTGGCGCAGCACTTCATGATCCGTGCGGAACAGGGTCAGGACATGGAGGAGCAGATCACCGAAATCGCAGGCGTTGAGGGCGATGAGACGCGCCTGATAGGCGGCATAAAGTTCCGCGCCGCGCCCGTTGGCAAAGGCTTCCGCCTCGCCCGCGTCAATGTCCTTCGGTGTCCATCCGCGATTCTTCCAGCGGTCGATCAGTCCGGCGAGGGCGCGGGCGGTCCAGCGTTTCTCGTCCAGGTCGGAGGCGGCGATCAACTGCTTGAGCAGGCGCAACTGGTCGTCGGTGTCGAGGATGGTGAAATTGCTTTGCAGGCCGACCAGTTCGGCATGGCGGCGCAGCATCTTAGCCGCAACGGAGTGGAAGGTACCGAGCCACGGCATGCCCTCCACCGCGTCGCCGATCATCCGCCCGACGCGATCGCGCATTTCGCGCGCGGCCTTGTTGGTGAAGGTGACGCAGAGAATCTCCGACGGCCATGCGCGGCGCGTGCCGACCAGATGCGCCAGCCGCGCGGTGAGCGCCGCCGTCTTGCCCGTGCCCGCGCCCGCCAGCACCAGAACGGGACCGTCGGTGGTCAGCACCGCCTCACGCTGGGGCAGATTCAGGCCGTTGAGATAGGCGGGTTCGGGTGCATGGGAGACAGGGAGGGACATGCACGAACAAGTAGGGAACAGAGACGCTTCGGGCAAGTCCCGATGCGGGGGGGGGGGCTGTAGGCAGACATTGCCGTGCCGTGGGGACGACTGGTGGCGCGAAAGCCCCGGTTCGTCGGCGGATCGTCCCCATCCCGGAACAAACATGGGGTGCCGGGGGTCAGCGATGCGGGTGAAACAGAAAAGAGGATGACCCCATGAACAGCCGGATGATCGCAACGGCATTGCTGATGGCCGGACTGGCCACCGCGCCGGGCATGGCGCAGGATGCGCCGCCCGCGCCGCAACCGCCCGTGAGCCAGCCGCCCGCCAGCACGCAACCCGTCGGCCAGCCGCCGCTCAGCCAGCCGCCCGCAGATGACTCCCATGGTGGCCCCGGTGCTGGCCCCAATGGCGGCGCGCCGGACGGTGCGGTGCCGCCCTCCGCAGGGGCGATGACGCCCGCCGACCCTTCGGTCCCGCCCAATCCGACGGCGCCCGTTGGTTCAGCGGCCAATCCGGTGGTGGTGGGCGGTAACCTGACCGCGCCGCCCGCCGCGCCGAAGGACTATCCTGTGTGCACCAAGACCATCACCGATAGCTGCGTGAACCGCAGCGAAGCGGGCAAGGCGCGCAAGCGGTAAAGGCGCGGGGGATCAGGTGCGGCGGAGCAAGGTGAGCTTCGCCTTGCCGACGATCCGTTCCGCGTCAATCTCGAAACCGGCGGCGTCCACCGTTTCGGCGCGGCCGGTTTCGACGCTGGTCCAACTGCCAGGCCCGATCAGGCCGAGGCGACTGAGCTTGTCCAGCGCCACATTGCCCGCGCCGGTGGCATAGGGCGGGTCGAGGAGGACGAGGTCGAACGGCTTTGGCGTGTGGCCCAGCGACAGGACACTGGCGCGGCGGACTTCCGTCTCCGCCCTCGTCGCGCCCAGCGTGCGGATGTTGGCGTTGATCGCGTCGATGGCGGTCGCTTCCTGATCCACGAACAGGCAATGCTCCGCCCCGCGCGACAGGGCTTCGAGGCCCAGCGCGCCCGATCCGGCGAACAGGTCCGCCACGGTCAGCCCCTCGAATGTACCGAGGCGGCTGTAGAGCATGGAGAACAAGGTCTCGCGCGTGCGGTCGGCGGTGGGGCGGGTTTCCAGCCCCTTGGGGGCGACGAGCGGACGCCCGCGCCATTTGCCGGAGATGATTCTCATTGGCCGATTCTCATTTCGCGTTGCTTATCTGGCTTCTTGCTTCAGGGTTTTCAGGAAGATGTTGAGGTCTTCCGTGCCGACCTCCGCCACCTCTCCCATTGCGCTGTCGCCCAGCACGAAGGGACCGTAGCGGGTGCGGATAAGGCGGCTGACCTCCAGCCCGAAATGTTCGAGGACGCGGCGCACTTCGCGGTTCTTGCCCTCCGTCAGGGTCATCTCGATCCAGGTGTTGCGGCCGGTGCGCCGTTCCAGATTGGCCTCGATCCGGCCATAGCGCACGCCGTCTATCTCTATCCCCATTATGAGGTCTTCGAGCTGTTCCTGACTGATTTCGCCAAAGGCGCGGGCGCGATAGGTGCGCTCGACCCCGGTGGCGGGCAGTTCGAGTTGCCGTTTGAGGCCGCCGTCGTTGGTGAGGAGCAGCAACCCCTCCGTATTATAGTCCAGCCTGCCCACGGGGACGAGGCGGGGAAGCCCCTCCGGCATACGGTCGTAGATGGTCGGGCGACCCTTTGCATCGCGCTCCGCCGTCAGGCAGCCGGGTGGTTTGTGGAACATGAAGAGGCGGGCGGCCTCCGCCTTTTGCACGGGGTTGCCGTCGACCGTCACGCCTTGCAGCGAGGTGAGGATGGTGGCGGGCGTGTCCAGCACCACGCCGTCCAGCGCGATGCGGCCATCCTCGATCATTCGTTCTATCTCCCGGCGGGAGGCGACGCCGGCGCGGGCCAGCAGCTTGGCGATGCGGTCGCCCTCCGGCCGGTCGGCGGCGCGGGGCGTGGGCGCAGCGGGGGTCGCCGAACGCGGGCGGTTGGCATAGACGATCTTGCGCGGGGGCTTGCCGCCCGATGGCGCGGCACGGGGCGCGCCGCGGGGTGCGTCGCTGCGGGGCCTGCCCGTTCCGGCATTGCCCGTCGCAGCGGACCGGCCCGGACCTGTAGCCGCGCGCTGATCGGTGGTGGTGCGTTGGCCGGGTGCGGACCGTTGGGCGGGAACGCCCCGTTCGCCGGTGGGCGCGCGCTCGCCACGGGCAGGGCGTTCTCCGCGCGCGGGACGGTCGGCGCTCGCGGTGCGTCGGCCATCGGAGGGCCGGTCGTCGCGCGTGGATCGGGGGGCGTCGCCACGGGGCGGACGCTGGCCACCGCCGCCCGCGCCCGCACGGGGGCCGGAGCCAGAGCCGGAACGGCCGCCCGACCCGGAAGCGGGGCGGCGGGAGGAGGGCGGTTTTGCAGGCGGGGCCATCGGCATATCCTCAAGCGTCGAAAGTGGGTGTGCGAATGTCCGGGCGGTGCCGGCGGGACAATATGTCATTTACCCGTAGCGCAAGGCCGCCATGCAACTTGCAGCCCGATAGGGGGTTCCGAATCCGAAAGCAAATCGAGCGAGGGCTGTTGGGAAATTATGGGGCTGTTCTCACATCTTGCACGACCGTCCCGTACCCGATCCACGCGCGCCCCGACGCGCACCGTCCTGATCGTCGAGGATGAGCCGCTGATGGCCTTCGACAATGAATATGCCCTCGCGCAGGCGGGCTATCGGGTGGCGGGGACGGTGGACCGATATGACCATGCGGTGGCGGCGATGGCGGACCGCGGGATCGACCTGGTCATTGCGGACATCCGCCTGCCCGGCGACCATGACGGCATCGACGTCGCGCGCTACGCCGTCGAACGGGAGGTCGCAGTGCTGTTCTCGACTGCGGCCTGCCCGTTGCGGGCGGGCCAATGGGCGGTCGGCTGGCTGGCCAAACCCTATGCCCCGCGCGATCTGGTGCGCGCCATCAGGGTGGTGGACACGGTGCTGGCGGGTAAGGCCCCGCGCCATGTGCCGGACGCGATGACCCTCTTCCCCGCGCGATCCGATCCCTGAGAGCCTTGGCAGCGGCGGCAAAGCCGCTACAGTCCCTCCGGCAAGCGACAGATGACAGATAACGGGCGACAGGGGGCAAGCGGCCATATGAGCGAAACAGGGCAGAGTTGGCTGGATGGCGTGCGCCCCTATATGCAGCGCGCGCCGCTGACGGCCCTGTGCCTCGGCATATCGTCGGGCTTTCCTTTTGCGCTGCTGGCCGCGACGCTGACCAACCGGCTGGCGGATGCGGGCATCGAGAAGAAGTCGATCTCCGCCTTTGCGCTGGCGTTGCTGGTCTATAGCTTCAAATGGATATGGGCGCCGGTGATCGACCGGGCGCGGTTGCCGGTGCTGGCGGACATGCTGGGGCAGCGGCGGTCCTGGCTGTGGGTGTGCGGTGTGGCGACGGCGCTGGCGGTGATGGTGCTGGGCCTCGCCGATCCGGCGGCGGACATGCGCAGCGTGGTGATCGGCGCGCTGCTGCTGGGCTTTGCGGGCGCGACCTTCGACATTGTGATCGACGCCTATCGCATCGAACTGCTGAAGCCGGAGCAACTGGGCATCGGGTCGGGCATGTCGCAATATGGCTGGCGATTGGGCGCTTTCTTCGCGGCGTCGATCGCGCTGGCGGTCGCCAATGTGTCGAGTTGGACGCTGGGCTATATCGCCTGCATGCCCTTTGCCTTTGCCGGTCCTGTCGCCTCGCTGTTCGCGGGTGAACCGGAACGCCACCATGTCCCGCCGCCGACGCGCGGTTTCGGGGAGGCACTGGGCGCGGTGATCGCTCCGCTCAAGGATTTTTTCCAGCGGCAAGGGGCGTTTCTCGTCCTGCTCTTCGTGCTGATCCACAAGATCGGGGACACCATCGCGAACCTGATGATTCGCGACCTGCTGGTGACATTGGGCTTCACCAAGCCGGAGATATTGGCGGGCGACGTGTGGGTCGGCTTTTTCGCGCTGCTGGTCGGGATATTCGTGGGCGGCATCCTCTACGCGCGGCTGGGGATGCAGCGGTCGGTGCTGGTCAGCCTGATCCTGATGGCGGTGTCGAACCTCAGCTTTGCCGGGCTGGCCGCGACGGGCCATTCCATGCCCATGCTGGCCTTCACCATCGGGTTCGAGAATTTCGCAAGCGGTATCGGCGGCGTGACGGTGGTCGCCTATCTCTCCGCCCTGTGCGACCTGCGCTTCACGGCCACGCAGTTTGCGCTGCTGTCGGCGGGGGCGGCGATATTGGGCCGGTTCATCACCGGCACCACGGCGGGCGCGCTGATCGAGGGGCTGGGCTATGTGGATTTCTATCTGCTGACCACATTGCTGGCGCTGCCGGGCATCTTGCTCTTCTGGTGGATGATGCGTGCGGGCCTGATCGAGGCGAGTGTGGGAAGTGCGGGGGTCGAGGAATAGGGGCTGTCGGTTCCGTGGGAATCGGTGCCGCCTGACTCCAAAAGTTCAGACGGGGGCCTGCCCATTGGCGTCGAGCACTTCCCCCGCGAGGTAGAGGGTGCCGGTAATCAGCAGGGGCCTGTCCTGCGCGGCGACGGCGGCGATGGCGTCCGCCAGCGTCGCATGGTTGTAGTGCGGCACGCCATGACTGGCGGCGAGTTCCGCAAAGACGGTCCCGTCATGATGGGCATGGCCCTGCACCGGCAGGCTGTGCAGTTCTGCGATCCGGCTCCACAGCGGTTCGAGGAAACCGGCCACATCCTTGTTCGCCAGCATGCCGACCACAAGGGTCATCCGCTCGCCGGGGGCCAGAGCCTTGTCGAAATGGCTGGCGAGCGCGGTGCCCGCCGCCGGATTATGCCCGCCGTCCAGCCACACCGGCCGTTCGGGGTCGAAGGCCGCGAGCAGGGGGCCATGCTCCAGCCGCTGAAGCCGGGCGGGCCATTGCGCCCAGTGCGGCGCGGCCTTGAGCGCGGCGTCGGATATGGGCAGCGCGCTCTGGTGGCGCAGCATGGCGATGGCAAGGCCCATGTTGGAGAGTTGGTGCAGCCCGGCCAGCACCGGCGTGGGGAGGTCCAGCCGCCCGGCGGCATCGCGATAATGCACCTTGCCCTGATAGGCGGCGACGTCCCAGCTTTCACCCTGAGCATGGGGGATGGCGCCGCGCGCCTGGGCTTCGGCGGCGACGATGCGGGCGATCGCGACCGGATACCGCTGGGTCAGGATCGGCGCGCCCGGTTTGGCGATCGAGGCCTTTTCCCGCGCGATGTCGGTCAGATGGTCGCCCAGAAAAGCCTGATGGTCCAGCCCCAGTTGCGCGACACCGCAGGCGGCGGGGGCGGTGAGCACATTGGTCGCGTCGAGCCGTCCGCCCAGCCCGACCTCTATCACGCAGGCGTCGGCGGGCGTGTCCGCGAACAGGCGGAACGCCAGCGCGGTGGTGATCTCGAAGAAGCTGGCGCCCAGATCCTCCGCCTGATCGAGGATGTCGCTCAGCCCCTCCGCCAGCGTGGCGTCGTCGATCAGTTGCCCGGCGATCCTGATCCGCTCGTTGAAGCGGACGAGGTGGGGGGAGGTATAGACGTGGACCTTATAGCCGTCCGCCTCCAGCGCGGCGCGCAGGAAGGCGCAGGTCGAACCCTTGCCGTTGGTGCCCGCGACATGGAACACCGGCGGAAGGCGGTGATGGGGATTGCCCAGCCGCTCCAGCAACCGCGTGATCCGCTCCAGCCCCAATATGTCCGCGCCCGGCGACAGCGCGGTCAGCCGGTCGAGCTGGTCCTGAACCGCGCGGTCGGAGGAGAGGGCGAAATCGGCCAAGAGGGGTTGCCGGGCGGCGGCGTCAGGCGGCGGTCGACGCCTGCGGCGCCAGATAGCCGATGACCTGCGCGAGGGTGGAGCGCAGATTGCCGCGTTCCACCACCATGTCGATCATGCCATGGGCGAGCAGATATTCGGCGCGCTGGAATCCTTCGGGCAGTTTCTCGCGGATCGTATTCTCGATCACGCGCTGACCCGCAAAGCCGATCAGGGCGTTCGGCTCGCTGATCTGGATGTCGCCCAGCATGGCGTAGCTGGCGGTGACGCCGCCCGTGGTCGGGTCGGTCAGCACGACGATATAGGGCAGGCCCGCCGCGCGCAGCCGCTGGATCGCGACGGTCGAACGGGGCATCTGCATCAGGGAGAGAATACCCTCCTGCATACGCGCGCCGCCGGCGGCGGTGAAGATGATATAGGGGCAGTTGCGCTGCAACGCCTCGTCCGCGCCCTGCACGAAGGCCGCGCCGACCGCCAGGCCCATGGAACCGCCCATGAAAGCGAAATCCTGCACGCCGACGACGGCCTTATGACCCTCGATCGTACCCGCCGCGTTGATGAGCGCGTCCCGTTCGCTGGTGGAGGTGCGCGCCGCCTTGATACGGTCGGTGTATTTCTTGGAGTCGCGGAATTTCAGAGGGTCTTCGCGCACGGTCGGCGTCGCCAGCGTGCGAAAGCTGCCTTCGTCGAAAATCTGGGCGAAGCGTTCGCGCGGGCCGATGCGACCATGATGACCGCATTTCGGGCAGACGGAGAGATTATCCTCCCACTCGCGGCCAAAGACCATCTGCGTGCAGCTGGGGCATTTGTGCCAGAGATTTTCCGGCACCTCCGACTTGGGGGCGATGAAGGGGAGGGCGTTGCGTACCCGCGTGATCCAGCTCATGCGACTGCCTTTATACTTTTGTCGATCGCAGCGCGCAGGCTGGCGACCTTATCCCGGACGAGCGGCGCGGCGTTTGCGCCATGCTCGCCAATGATGTCCACGATGGCGCTGCCGACCACCACGCCATCGGCATGGGTGGCGATGGCGGCGGCCTGTTCCGGCGTGCGGACGCCAAAGCCGACGGCGACGGGCAGGTCGGTCCCGGCTTTCAGGCGCGCGACGGCGGCGGCGATGTCATCGACGGCGGCCTGTTGCTGGCCGGTGATGCCCGCGACGGACACATAGTAAAGAAAGCCGCTGGCATGATCCAGCACGGCGGGCAGGCGCGCCGCATCCGTGGTGGGGGTGGCCAGCGAGATGATGTCGATGCCCGCCGCGCGCAGCACGGGGCCGAGTTCCGCATCCTCTTCGGGCGGCAGGTCGACGCAGATCACGCCGTCCACACCCGCTGCCGTGCAGGCATCGGCGAACCATTGCGGCCCGCGCCGGACCATGGGGTTGGCATAGCCCATCAGCACCAGCGGCGTGGCGGGATGGCGCGCGCGAAAGGCGGTGGCGATGGCGAACAGGTCCGGCGTCTTCGTGCCCGAGCCAAGACTGCGGATATTGGCGAGCTGGATCGCCTTGCCGTCCGCCATGGGATCGGTGAAGGGCATGCCCAGTTCGATGACATCGGCCCCGCCCTCGACCAGCGCGTCCAGGATCGCGCCGGTATCGGCAGGGGTCGGATCGCCCCCGGTGACAAAGGTGACGAGGGCGGCGCGGCCCTCCGCGCGGCACCGGGCGAAAGCGGCGGCGATACGGGTTCCGGGACGGCTCACAGTTCCACCCCCAGTGCCTGCGCGACGGAGAATATGTCCTTGTCGCCCCGGCCGGACAGGCTGACGACGATGATCTTGTCCTTGCCCAGCGCGGGCGCGATGCGTTCCAGCACGGCGAGCGCGTGGCTGGATTCGAGGGCGGGGATGATGCCCTCCAGCTTGCACAGCTTCTGGAAGGCGGCCAGCGCCTCGTCATCCGTCACGGGTTCGTAGCGGACACGGCCGATGCTGTGCAGCCAGCTATGCTCCGGCCCGATGCCGGGATAATCGAGGCCTGCCGAGATGCTGTGCGCGTCGGCGATCTGGCCGTCCTCATCCTGTAGCAAATAGGTCTTATTGCCGTGCAGGATGCCGGGAGAGCCGCCCGCCAGCGACGCGGCATGCAGATCGTCGAGTCCATGGCCCGCCGCCTCCACACCGACCATCTGCACGTCAGTGTCGTCCAGGAAGGGGTGGAACAGGCCGATGGCGTTGGAACCGCCGCCGACGCAGGCGACCAGCATGTCCGGCAGGCGTCCCTCGGCTTCGAGAATCTGCTCGCGCGCTTCCTTGCCGATCACCGACTGGAAGTCGCGGACCAATTCGGGATAGGGGTGCGGACCCGCCGCCGTGCCGATGATGTAGAAAGTGTCATGGACGTTGGCGACCCAATCTCTCAGCGCCTCGTTCATCGCATCCTTGAGCGTGCGGGTGCCGGATTCGACCGCGCGAACCTCCGCCCCCAACAGTTTCATGCGGAAGACGTTCGGTTTTTGACGCTCCACATCCACCGCGCCCATGAAGATGGTGCAGGGGATGTTGAACAGCGCCGCCACGGTGGCGGTGGCCACGCCATGCTGGCCCGCGCCTGTTTCCGCGATGATGCGTGTCTTGCCCATCCGCTTGGCCAGCAGGATCTGGCCGATGCAATTGTTGATCTTGTGCGCGCCGGTGTGGTTCAGTTCCTCGCGCTTCAGATAGATTTTCGCACCGCCCAGATTTTCGGTCAGGCGTTCCGCGAAATAGAGCGGGTTCGGACGGCCGACATATTGGCGCAGCAGTTCGTCGAACTCCGCCTTGAACGCCGGGTCCTGTTTCGCCGCGCGATATTCACGCTCCAGGTCGAGGATGAGGGGCATCAGTGTTTCGGCGACATAGCGTCCGCCGAATTCACCGAAATGGCCGCGCGCATCCGGCTGGGAGCGCAGGCTGTTGGGCAGGGTTGTGGTGGCAGTCATGATGCGTTCACCGCTTTGCAGAAGGCGGCGATCTTGTCCACATCCTTGATGCCCGGCGCGCTTTCGACGCCCGACGACACATCGACCAGCGGAACGCCAGTCTGCGCAATCGCGGCGGCGACATTGGCGGCATCGAGGCCGCCGGACAGCGCCCATGGCAGGGCGCCGTGATAGCCCGCGAGCAACCCCCAGTCGAAGCGCACGCCCATGCCGCCGGGCAGGGCGGAGCCTTCCGGTGTCTTGGCGTCGAACAGGATGCGGTGGGCGGCGCCCGTGTAGGCGGCGGCGCTGGCGATGTCATCGGCGCGCTTCACCGAAATCACCTTCCAGATTTCAAGGCCGGTGCGCGCCGCAATCTCCGCCACGCGCTGCGGACTTTCCTTGCCATGCAGTTGCAGGGCGCTGACCACGCCGGGCGCGGTAATGGCGGAAACCAGCGTATCGTCGGGGTCGACCATCACCACGACCCGGCCGACATGGGCGGGAATTTGCGTGGCCAGCCCGTGCAGGGCCTCCAGTTCCAGATGGCGGGGGCTTTTGGGGAAATGCATCAGGCCGACATGGCTGGCGCCATGCTTGAGCGCGGCGTGCAGCGTGTCGGTCGTGCTGAGACCGCAAATTTTGATACCGAGTCGGGACATGGCGGCTGTCTAGAGCATTTTCGCGCCGGATGGCATCATCTGTAGCTCAGACAACGGTGGGAAATGGAGGGAAGGCGGCGGCCCATCGGCGCAGTGCCGGCGGGCCGTGCCTTGTCGATGGCCGTTTCAGGCGGGTTGAATGATTTTCGGCGTGCCGAGATAGTCGCGCTTGCCGATCGGCACGCCCAGATGGCGCAGGATCGAATAGGCGGCGGTGGTGTGGAAGAAGAAATTGGGCTGTGAGAAGGTCAGGATGAAATCCGACGCGACGAAGCGCATCCGCACCTGGCCACCGATTTCGAAGGCGACCTCCTTATCCGCCTGTGCGTCGAGCGTGTCCGCGTCGATGTTCTGCAACGTTGCCAGCGCGTCGGTCAGGATCGTGCGGAGTTCCGCAAAGTCGAGTGGCGACGGTGTGGTCAGCGGTGTGAAGATGCCGCTCGATATGGCCTCAATCGCTCGGGCGCTGTGTCCCGCCACCTGGCGAAACTGGTTGGTGAGGGGCCACATGTCGGGGGCGAGTTGCTTGCCGAGTATCTCCTCGCCGCTCAGGCCGTTTTCAGTCGCCCAGGCTTCCGCCTTGTCGAGCGTGCCGACGACGGCGGGCAGGATCTGGAGATATTGGGGAACAGACGCATGATAGAGCGAAAAGGCCATAGGTCATCTCCCATGATGATATGTTGCGAGACATGTCTCGTCGTCGAGTTTCGGGTTTAGAGGGTCGCCTCTATTTCCCGCGCGGCGAGGTCTGGGTTTTCCGCCTGCGTGATCGGGCGGCCGATGACGAGGATGGATGCGCCCGCGTCCAGCGCCTCACGCGGGGTCACGGCGCGCTTCTGGTCGCCCAGCGTACCGCCGACAGGACGCACGCCCGGCACGACGAGGAAGGCTTCGGGCCAGATCTTGCGGATCTGCGCGACTTCCGCGCCGGAGCAGACCAGGCCGTCCAGCCCGGCTTCACGCGCGAGGATCGCCAGCCGGTCGACCTGCTCATGCGCGTCGCCCCGTACGCCGATGTCCGACAGGTCGCTGGCGTCGAGGCTGGTCAGCACGGAAACGGCCACGACCTTGGTATTCAGGCCCGCCGCCGCCTTCGCATCCTCCATCATCGCGCGGCCACCGGCGGCGTGGATGGTCAGGATGGCGGGTTCGAGCGGGTTGATCGCCTGCACCGCCTTGGCGACGGTGTTGGGAATGTCGTGCAGTTTCAGGTCGAGGAAGATGGGCAGGCCGAACTTCATGATCTCCCGCACGCCATGATGGCCATTGGCGCAGAAGAATTCGAGGCCCAGCTTGATGCCGCCGACATGGCCCTTCACCTGGGCGACCAGCGCGGTTGCCTTGTCGAGGCTGGGCGTGTCGATGGCGACGTAGACGGAACTGCTCATGGACGAAAACCCGCGTTGGCGGCCGCATCCTCGTCACTCTCGCCGGACGGGGAGAGAACGGGTTCCAAAGGCGGAACGGGCGCGGGGCAGGGGGATGTTGTTGCGGCCAGCGCCAGTTCGGCATTCTGGAGGCGACGGCGGATGCGCCAGCGGGCGACGCGCGAGAATATCCACATGGGCAACAGGCCCAGCAGGAAGGCGGATACGATCAGGACCGGCAGGCGGACCAGCAATATCCAGTCCTCCCACAGCTTGATGGGCACCCGCCCGGTATAGCTCGGCTGAATATCCCAGTTGGCCTTGGAGAACAGCGCGATGGCGACGGCAAGTATGACCCAGATCGCGGTCTTCAGAAACTGCATATCAACGCCGACCTCCTGGCTTCGGTCGGCGGAGCATAGCCCGTCGACGGGCCGTTGCCTAGCATCGGTGTACCGCATGGAAAAGGGCCGATGCGCGCGGCATCGGCCCTTTGGCGGACGATGGGGAGGACGCCCTGTCGTCCGCCGGGAAAGGCGTGGGCCTTACAACAGCTTCCAGGTGAAGGGCAGAACGATCGTCGTCGCCCCGCCGGTGGGAGCGGGCAGCGTGCCGACGCGGGTGGGCAGGATCATCGCCTCCCGGTCCAGCGGGGCGGAGCCGGACGTCGCGATCAGTTCGGTGCGGTCCACATTGCCGGTGGCGCTGACATAGACCTTGACGCGGGCCGTGCCCTGCTCGCCGCGCTCCTGCGCCATGCGCGGATAGGTCTGCTTGGCGGCGATCATGCGGGCGACCTGTTTGGACCAGTCGGTCGACTGCGCCATGACAGGCGTGGCGAGGATCATCGCGGCGGCGGTCGCAGACAAGATCCCGGATGCGAGTTTGAACATCGGACTTACCCCTCTCAACTATGGTTGCGCTTCGTTGGCCGAGCGCATGGCAACCCTATAGTGGGGAAAGTACGTGCCGAGTTTTGAGAGATATGGTTAGTCGCGCCTTCACCATCATTTCGGTGAGGCAATGAATGACTGGCCCCGGCGCGATGGTGCGCGCCGGGGCCAGTCACCGAATAGTGCGATCAGGCGGCGCCGAACACGCGCGTGAAGATCGTGTCCACATGGGCGAGGTGATAGTCGAGGTCGAATTTCTCCTCCAGTTCCTGCGCGCCGATATGGACCGAGACATCGGCGTCGGCTTTCAGCAGGTCGAGGAGGGAAAGGGCGCCGTCGGACTCCCACACCTTCATCGCGTTACGCTGCACGACCTTATAGCTGTCCTCGCGGCTCATGCCCGCCTGCGTCAGGGCGAGCAGCACGCGCTGCGAATGGACCAGCCCGCCCATGCGGTTGAGGTTCTTGAGCATCCGCTCAGGGTAGATCAGCAGTTTGTCGATCACGCCGGTCAGGCGGCCCAGCGCAAAGTCCAGCGTGATGGTGGCGTCGGGACCGAAGAAACGCTCGACCGACGAATGGCTGATGTCGCGTTCATGCCAGAGCGCGACATTCTCCATCGCGGGCACGGCGGCGGCGCGCACGACGCGGGCGAGGCCGGTGAGGTTTTCGGTCAGCACGGGGTTGCGCTTGTGCGGCATGGCCGACGAACCCTTCTGACCCGGCGAGAAATATTCCTCCGCCTCCAGGACTTCGGTGCGCTGGAGATGGCGGACTTCGACGGCGAGACGCTCGATGGAGGAGGCGATGACGCCCAGCGTGGCAAAGAACATGGCATGGCGATCGCGCGGAATGACCTGCGTCGAAACCGGCTCGACGGCCAGGCCCAGCTTGGCTGCGACATGCTCCTCGACCAGCGGGTTGATGTTGGCGAAGGTGCCGACCGCGCCGGAAATGGCGCAGGTCGCGATTTCCTCCCGCGCGGCGATCAGGCGCTTCCTGGCGCGGCTGAACTCGGCATAGGCTTCCGCCAGCTTGAGGCCGAAGGTCACAGGTTCGGCATGGATGCCATGGCTGCGGCCGATGGTCGGCGTCATCTTATGCTCATAGGCACGGCGCTTGATCGCCTCCAGCAGAGCGTCGAGGTCGGCGAGAAGGATATCGCTCGCCTGCGTCAGTTGCACGGCCAGCGCGGTGTCCAGCACGTCGGAACTGGTCATGCCCTGATGCATGAAGCGGGCCTCGCCCACATAGCCTGCGGCGTCCACCTGTTCCGCGACCCAGGTCAGGAAGGCGATGACGTCATGCTTGGTCACGGCCTCGATCGCGTCGATCGCGGCGACGTCGATGGCGGGGTTGGTCGCCCACCAGGCCCACAGCGCCTCTGCGGCGGACTTTGGCACGACGCCCAGATCGGCGAGCTTGTCGGTGGCGTGCGCCTCGATCTCGAACCAGATGCGGAAACGGTTTTCGGGTTCCCAGATAGCGGTCATGGCGGGGCGGGCGTAGCGGGGGACCATAGGTCTGGCTCCTGTCAATATGGGCTTTGGCGCTGCCCTTTAACGAATTCTGCCATCATTGCCAGCTTCGCCTTGCCCCATGGGCGAGCGGAGGCGCGCAAACGCTTTGTCGGATCATCGGCGCAGGAACGGCGCGAACGGGGCCGGTCGCGCGACGAGCCGTGACGCGGGCGGTTCGGTTGTCGAAACCATGCGAAGCGCCGGGCCGTTAGCCTCTTGTCATCAAACGGTTCGCAGGGCCGCCTCAACGGAACGCCCGCGCCGATGAATGGAGAAGAAAGTCCATGTTGAAAATCGCAGCCTTTTCGATTGCCGCCCTTGCCGCCTCGACGGCCTATGCCCAGACGCCCGATGCCGCTTCGGCTCCGGTCGAATCCACGGCCACCGGAAGCGCGCCCGCTGCGGCACAGCCAGCCCAGCCCACGTCGGCTGCTCCCACGGCACAGGCCGCTCCGGCCGCGAGCGCAACCAATGCGCAGGTCGCTGCGGTGGTGGAGGCCGGTTTCCCGAAATATGACGCGGACAAGGATGGCAAGCTGTCCGAAGCCGAGTTCAAGCAGTGGATTTCGGACCTGAAGACGCAGGAACTGGCCGCAACCGGCAAGCCCGCCGACCCCGCAGCCGTGGCGCAATATGCCAGCGCGGCCCTCGCCGCCGCTGACCGCGACAAGGATGGCGTGGTGACGAAGCAGGATCTGACCACCTTCCTCGGCGGCTAAACACCGTCCACCCCATCGACAGAAAGCCGGGCGGCCTGCCTCAACGAGGATCGCCCGGCTTTTTCTGCGTCTATAATATATAATAGCTGGCTAGAGCAGGCCGAGCGAGCGCAGGCTTTTGTGCGCGCCCCGGCCGATGATGATATGGTCGAGGACGTTGATGCCCAGCGGGCGGGCGGCGTTGACCAGATCGCGGGTAATGGCGATGTCCTGCTTGCTGGGGTCTGGCGCGCCGCTGGGATGATTATGGACCACGATCAGGCTGGCGGAGGAGAGTTCCATTGCCCGCTTGATGATCTCCCGCACATAGATGGCGGCCGAATCGATCGAGCCGTCGCCCATATGATCGTCGCGGATCAGCATGTTGCGGTTGTTCATATGCAGGACGCGGACCCGCTCCACGTCGAGATAGGCCATGTCCGCCTGAAGATAGTCGAGCAGGGATTGCCAGCTCGACAGGACGGGACGGTCCTGCACCTGTTGTTTCAACATGCGCAACGTCGCGGCCTGCACGATCTTCACCGCGGCGATGCTGGTGTCGCCCATCCCGTCCACCCGATTGAGCGCGCTCCAGTCAGCGGTTAGCACGTCGCCCAAGGTACCGAACCGGCCGATCAGCGTCTTGGCCAGTGGCTTTGTATCGCGGCGTGGAATGGCGAGGGCGAGGAGATATTCGAGTATCTCATGATCCAGCAGGGCGTCGGGTCCGCCGTCCGCTAGCCGCTGGCGCAGGCGCGCACGGTGGCCGCTGTGCGGCGTTTCCGTGCCCCCGGCGCTGCCGTTCTTCTTGCTCCTGGCTTCTGGATCGCTCATCATCCCGGCATAGCGCACAAGCCCGCATTGGGAACAGCCTTGCCGCATCGAATGGCGAGAGGGGCGTTGAGAAGGATAGAATGGCCGCTTCGGTCGTTATGATCTCGGAATGAAGAGGTTGCGGGCCGGGTGAGCAGTGTCATGGACGAGGAAGAAGAGGCTGAAGCCTCGCCGCCGCCGCGACCCCGGCGGACGCTGCGCCGTGCCACCGTCATGCCGATGCTGGTCACGGTCGGCATCGGGGCGCTGGCGCTGGGCGGTGTGTGGATCGCCCGTGCGCCGCTGGCGGAAAATCTGATCGGTCGGGAACTGGCGCAGCGCAACGTGCAGATGCGCTATCGAATCGCCTCCATCGGCCCGCGCACGCAGCGGATCGAGAATATCGTGCTGGGCGATCCCCGAAACCCCGACCTGATCGCCCGATGGGTGGAGGTGGATATCGCGCTGAGCGGCTTCATTCCGGGCGTGGCGGCGGTCCGGGCGGGGGGCGTCCGGCTGAAGGGATCGTTGCGCGGCGGCCGGATGGCCTTTGGCGAACTGGACAAATTTCTGGGGCAGGGTGGTTCGACGGAGACGATCCTGCCCGACATGGACGTGCAACTGGTCGATGCGCGCGCGTCCATCCTGACCGACTATGGCCCGCTGGGTCTGGTGCTGGGCGGCAATGGCAATATGCGGGACGGGTTCGACGGGCGCGGCGTGGCCGCGATGCCTGCCGCCCGGATGGCAGGCTGTGCGGCTGAGCGACTGGTGGCCGACCTGCGTATCAGGATGAAGGATGGCGCGCCGCGCTTTACCGGGCCGGTGACGGCACGGGCGCTGGGCTGTCCGGCGGATGGCATCGCGCTGGCCGCGCCGCGACTGGACGTGGACGCCCGGCTCGATAGCCGTCTGGCCTGTGTGGATGGCTCCGCCCGGCTGAACGCGGGGGCGCTGCGGGCGGCGGGAATGACGTTGGCGGCTCTGGATGGGACGGTCAGCCTGCGAGGGAATGGCGATTCTTTCCGGGGTGAGGGGCGGATCGGCGGCAAGGCAATATCGGGCGAGGGCATGGCCGCAGGGCCATCGGCGCTCACCGCGCGCGTCACGGGTGAGAGGGTGAAGGGGCAGGGGATGCGGGTCGCGTTGACTGGCGACCTGTCGTTGCGCAATCTGGCGGCACGACGGCGCGATCCGCTCGCCGGGCTGGCCGGGTCCACGGCGGGCACACCCTTGGCTCCTCTCGTCGCCAGGCTCGCAAAGGCGGTTCGCGATGCGGGTGGGAATAACAGCCTGACCACCCGCCTTGCCGTGCGAGCCGCCGGGAATCGGGGAGAGGCCGCGCTGTCCGACCTGCATTTCGCAGCGGCCAGCGGTGCGCGGATAGATTTGCCGGAAGGTAGCCGTGCCGCGCTTGGCTGGCCGGATCGGCGCTGGGGCCTGACCGGGCAACTGGCGATGGCAGGGGGCGGACTGCCGCAGGGCAGTCTGGCGCTCGCGCAGGGAGGGGGGGGAGGGTTGTCCGGCACTCTGGCCCTGCAACCCTATGCCGCCGGATCGGCAAGGCTGGCGCTGACGCCTGTGCGTTTTCGGGTCGGCGGGGACGGTGGCGCGCAGTTCGCGACGCATATGACGCTCGACGGACCACTGGCCGATGGCGGTGTCAGGGGGGTGTCGATTCCCCTGATCGGTGCGTTGGCGTCCGATGGGAGGCTATCGCTTAATCCGGCCTGTGTTCCGCTCCGCTGGCAATCGGTCCGCCTCTCGACCCTGACGCTGAACCCGGCCGCGCTCACCCTTTGTCCGGATGGCGGGGCAATGGTGCGATGGGGTGGCGGCGGGGTGACGGGCGGTATCAAGGCGCGCTCCATCGCCCTGTCGGGGCGGCTGGGATCGAACCCGCTTGCGGTGCGCGCGGATATGCTGGCGCTGGGTCTCGCCCGCTCCACCTTTCGCGCGACGGGCGTGGAGGCGCGCATCGGTGGCGAGGAAGCGCCCGTATTGCTGGGGGCAGGCGACCTGAACGGCCGGTTCGATAAATCCGGCCTGACGGGCGACTTTGCGGCGGGGCATGGCCGGATTGGCACCGTGCCGCTGGACCTGACGGACATGGCCGGGCGCTGGCGATTCGCGGGTGGGCGGCTGGAGGTCGATGGGGGCTTGCGGGTGTCGGATACAGCCGCGCAGGCGCGATTCCATCCTGTTCTGGTGCCGGATGCGCGGTTGGCGCTGGTGGACGGGCGAATCACCGCGAGCGGGCATGTCCGTCATCCGACGCGGGGGGCGCCCTTCGCGCGTGTCGATATTGCGCATGGCCTGTCGTCCGGCATGGGCGAGGCGCGGTTCGCTCTGGAGGGGCTGCGCTTTGGCGATGCCCTGCAGCCGGACGATCTCACGCCGTCGGCGCTGGGCGTGGTCGCGAATGTCGCGGGGGAGGTGACGGGCGCGGGGCGGATCGACTGGACCGGCTCGAAGGTGACGAGCGCAGGGCGATTCGCGACCGACAATATGAACCTCGCGGCGGCCTTTGGTCCGGTCGAGGGCCTGTCCACCACGGTCGATTTCACCGACCTGCTGGCGATGGAGACCGCGCCGGGGCAGGTGGCGACGATCCGGTCGATCAATCCCGGCGTATTGGTGACGGACGGACGGGTCCGCTACCAGCTTCTGGCGGGCAATCGCGCGCGGGTGGAAGGCGGCGAATGGCCGTTTGCGGGCGGGCGACTCGCGTTGCTGCCCTCCACGCTGGATTTCGACGCCAAGGGCGCGCGCCACCTGATCTTTCGTGTCACCGGCCTCGACGCGGGCGCCTTCATCAACACGATGGAACTGAAGAATCTCTCGGCAACCGGCACCTATGACGGCCTGCTGCCGATGGTCTTCGATGCTAGCGGGGGGCGGATAGAGGGCGGCATATTGGTGGCGCGGCAGGAAGGGCTGCCGCCGCTGGTCGTGGAAAGCGCGCAGAAACTGACCGTGACATGCGACCCCACGCGGCAGGCGGGCACGCTGTCATATGTAGGCGACGTCTCCAATGCGGAGATGGGCGCCTATGGCAAGATGGCCTTCGATGCGCTCAAGAAGCTGCGGTATAAGTGCCTGACCATCCTGCTGGACGGAGCCATCGACGGAGAGTTTCTGACCCGTCTGGCGATCAACGGCGTCAACCAGGGCACGGATGAGGCGCGAAAGTCCGTGATTACGCGCTCGTTCCTCGGCCTGCCCTTTATCTTCAACGTGCGAATCGAAGCGCCCTTTCGCGGGTTGCTCAACACCTATCAATCCTTCGTCGATCCGAGCGCGCTGATCCGGGGAAGCCTCGGCCCGCAATATAAGACGGTGCTGGAAAACAGGCTTGCCGTTCAGCCTGCCGACAGCGAGAAGGGCGCATCCAGGGAGGGTGAATGACGATCGAAACAATCTCGACAGCGCAACGCAACGGGAGACGAAGGCTTCCATCCATCGCACCGGCGATGATCGGCGGGCTGATGGTCCTGCCGCTGGGTGGCTGCATCCAGGTGCGGGCGCCCGACAAGCCGATCGAGATCAACCTGAACGTCAAGGTTCAACAGGAAGTGGTCGTGCGTCTGCAACAGGACGCCAAGGATCTCATCCAGAACAATCCGGAGCTGTTTCCACAATGACCAGAACCCATATGCTGTTCGGCGTCGCGCTGGTGGCAGGCGCCGCTCTCCTCGCCGGGGGGCTTTTGTCCTCGCGCGCTTCGGCTCAGACCCCGGCGGTCAGTGCCGCCATCGCCGATGGATCGGTGGGCGAGCAGTCCGACGGCTATCTCGGCATCAACGGCAGCGTTTCCGCCGATGTGCGATCGGGCGTGGAGGCGATCAATATCAAGCGCCGCGCCGCCTATACCGATCTGGCCGCCAAGCGCGGCGTGACGGTGGCCGACATGGCGGCCGCGACCGGGTGCCAGACGCTGGCGTCCCGCGTGAAGAGCGGGCAGGCGTACCGTATCGGCGCAGGTTCGTGGCAGGTGAAGGGTGGCGGTGCGATAGACCTTCCGGGATATTGCGCGACGGCCAACTGATATCTGTCGGGCCTGCTCTTGCGACTGGTTCGCCGGGCGGGTTGACTTAGGGGTATACCCTTTCTAAACGGGCCGCGCCTTGACGGGTGCGGCCTTGCCGTTTCATGAACCAGCCTGCACGCCGCCCGGCGAACGGACGGCAGAAAGCGAGCTGATAGCATGGCGGAAAGCGAACCCGGACAGGAGCCTCTCGGCGAGGACGCGCGGATTACATCGCTGCAAGAGCGATTGGCCCGCGCCGAACAGGCCGAGCAGGTCAGGGCAGGCAAGCCGGTGCAACAGGCGGACGATGGTTCGCGACTGGGCAATCGGGTGTTGGCTGAACTGATCGGGGCGCCTGTCGGTGGTGCGGTGATCGGATGGGTCTTGGACCTGCTGTTTCACACATCCCCTTGGCTCCTGTTGCTGTTCCTCTGCTTGGGGTTCGTAGTCGGCTTCAGGAATATCATACGGATTTCGACGAAGCGTCCTGATGAGAAATAGGGCGCTTTTGTTATAGTTTCAGGTTTTCAGGGGTGAGCGTCGCACATGTCCGGCAAAATTGACCCGATGCACCAGTTCGCGATCGAACCGCTGTTCGGCACCGACCATCTGGCGCTCGGCGGGTTCAACATCGCCTTCACCAACAGCGCGCTGTACATGGTCGCCGCTGCAGTGGTCCTGTGGATCTTCGTGATCGGCGGATCGAAGCGCGAACTGGTTCCGGGTCGCTGGCAGGCGGCGGTGGAATATTTCACCACCTTCATCAGCAGCCTGCTGCTGGCGAACGTGGGTGAGGGCGGCAAGAAGTATATTCCCTATGTCTTCTCGCTGTTCATGTTCATCCTTCTCGCCAACTTCCTTGGCATGTTGCCGCTCGGCGTGGTTGGCCTGCATCCCTTCACTTTCACCAGCCATTTCACGGCGACGGGCGTCCTTGCCATCCTCAGCTTCTCGATCGTCCTGATCGTCGGCTTCTGGAAGCATGGTTTCCACTTCTTCTCGCTGTTTATCCCCCATGGCACGCCCCTGCCGATGATCCCGGTCATTTTCCCGATCGAGCTGATCTCGTTCATGGTGCGTCCCTTCAGCCTCGGCCTGCGACTGTTCGTTGCCATGACCGCCGGTCACGTGCTGCTGAAGGTGCTGGCAGGCTTCGTCATCAACAGCTCCAATGCGGGTGTCGGCTATGGCCTGACCGTCGGCACGGCCAGCTTCATCCTGATGATCGGAATCAGCGCGCTCGAAATGCTCGTTGCCGTCATTCAGGCCTATGTGTTCGCGCTGTTGACCTCGGTCTACATCAACGACGCTGAAAACCTTCACTGATTTCCATCCAAACTACGTAACGGTTCAAGAAAAGGAGTTATCAATATGGACGCAGAAGCCGCAAAGGTCCTGGGCGCTGGCCTGGCCGCTATCGGTGCCGGTATTGCCGCTCTCGGCGTGGGCAACGTGTTCGCCGCTTTCCTCGAAGGCGCGCTGCGTAACCCCGGCGCTGCCGACGGCCAGCAGGGCCGACTGTTCATCGGTTTCGCCGCGGCGGAGCTTCTGGGTCTGCTCGCGTTCGTTATCGCGATGATCCTGGTCTTCGTGGCCTAAGATTACGTTTTAGTGCGGCGGGCCTGATGTATTCAGGTCCGCTGCCTTATTTCGGACGAACGCAATGCCTCAGATAGCGCAAATCGCCGAAACCTATTCGTCCCAGATTTTCTGGCTCCTGCTCACATTCGGCTTCGTATTCTTCGTCGTCGGTCGTGGCATGGTTCCCAAGATCCAGGCGACGGTGGAAGCACGGGACAGCAAGATCGCCGCCGATCTGGCCGCCGCCAAGGCGAGCTTTGCCGGTGCGGACGAGCTGGAAGAAGAATGGCGGGCCAAGGAAAACGCCGCCCGCGCCGACGCGCAGGCTGTGCTTGCGGAGGCAAAGGCCAAGGCGGCGAAAGTCACCGAGGGTCAGCTTCACGAGGCTGATGCCGTCATCTCCGCAAAGGTCGCGGCTGCCGAAGCATCGGTGGAAGCGGCACGTTCGGGCGCTCTGACGCAGGTCGAGGCCGTTGCAGCCGATGCAGCAGCCGAGATGGTTCTCCGCATCGCGGGAACGTCGGTTTCGCCACAGGCGGCAATCGAAGCAGCAAAGGCGGCACTGGCCCATGGCTGACACCAACAGCATGGCGGCCGACAGCGCCGCCGTCGAATATAATCTCGATCATGCCGCGCATGCGCAGGCGCTCGATGGCAATCTGGCGCATGCCGTGACGGAGGCCCATGGCGGTCCGTCGGCGCATGAACCAGACCCGTCCATCGCCGGTGTTCTGGATGCGACCGTGATCGTCAGCCTGGCGATGCTCGTCTTCCTCATCATCCTGGTGTGGAAGAAGGTTCCGGCGGTCATCACCGGCGTGCTCGACCAGCGTATCGCCGATATCCGCAAGCATCTGGACGAGGCAGCGACCCTGCGGAAGGAAGCGGAGACGCTGAAGGCCGAGTATCAGGAGAAGATGGCTGCGATCGTTCGCGACGCGGATGCTCTGCGGGCACGTGCGGCGGATGATGCGGCGCAGGCCGTTGAAGATGCCAAGGCGCATGCCGCGGAACTGATCGGTCGTCGCCAGAAGATGGCGGAAGACAAGATCGCAGCGGCTGAGCGTGCGGCGATTGCGGACATTCGCGATCGCACTGTCAAGGCGGCCACGGCGGCAGCGGCAACGCTGATCGCGCAGAATCATGGCGCAGCGGCGGATGCCGCGATGGTGGATCAGGCGATCAGCAAGATCGGCGCGACCCACTAAGGTTTCGATCCGTTCGACAGGCTTTCAGGCCGGGCTGGGGTGACCAGTCCGGCCTTTTTGCTGTGTGTAGGGGAGGAGGCTGAGCGTGATTGGTTGGGCTGAACCGCGTTTGTAAGCGGTAGGGCCTGACGGGGCGCACCGATCAATCGTTCTGGCGGGCCAGCCAGATGGTGCGGTGGCCACAGGACGGGTCTTCCACGACATGACTGACGACGGCGAAGCCATGTGCGTTCAGCAAGTCTCGATATTCGTCGGGATCGAGGCTGCCATGATAGAGCGGGTCGCCATCCAGTTCACCGATGGCTTCGCCCAGCGCATTTCCGCTGGTGAACATCAGCGCGCCGCCGGGCCGGATATGCGCCTGGAAGATGGCGAACATGCCGCGTTGGTCGGCAGGTGACAGATGGAAGACACTGTCCCATGCCAGCAGTCCCGAAAAGAGTCGGCCAAGCGAGAGAAGCCGCATATCGGTGAGATGCGCTTCGACGCCGGGCAGGTTGCGCCGGAACAGCGCCAGCATTGTCGGTGTACCGTCTACCCCCACCACCTCTAGTCCCCGCTGGATCAATTCCCGCGCGATGGGCAGGCCCGAACCGCAGCCAATGTCCAGCACCGCCGCGCCCGTTGGCAACCGGGCGCAAAAGCGATCGAGCCATAAGCCTTCCGTCATATTGTCACCACGCAGCCTCGCCCATGTCTCACCGTGGCGTTGGTAAGTGTCGATCACGGAGAGAGGTGGGCGGGCGGCCATAGTCGTCAGGCTACACGGGATGGCGGCTGATCGCTATCGAGTGATAGAAGGGGCGGGAAGGCTGGCTTCTGGTCGGTTGATGGTCACAATAGGGAGCGGACCTTCACCTTCACTTCGTGGCGAGGACTGCTGGTGACAGGCCTATCCATTCCGTCACGTTGGCACTTACTCGATAGGATTGACGGTTATCGACGCACCGTTCGGTTTCAGGGCCGCAGATTGCTGGACAGGCTGGCGATCATTCGCCTGTGTTGTAGGCTCGGAGCTAGCCGTCGAATTGGTGCCAGCTTTCTATCCCTGCTCAAGGTTTCCAGTCCGCGTCGGGTCTCTGGATCACTCAACCCCGGTCAGCGCCTCGACCAGTGCCTTGACCTTCTTCTGTCGCCATTGCGGCAGGGGAGCGATCAGCCAGTAGGACAGGACACCCTCCTGTTCGGCCTCAACAGCCGTTACATGGCCCGCGTCGAGATCGGCCTGTACGAGGAGGGAGGGAACGAAGGCGGTGCCGAGGCCGGACACAGCAGCCTCGATCGCCAGCCCGGCATCCGGAACGCGGATCGCGCCGGTCGCGGCCTGATCCGGCGAACCGGGCCACAGGATCGGCGTCTCCAGTTTGGCGCCGCCGCTCGCCGCCACGCGCACGAAGCGGGGAGGGCTGAGCGCCAGACCTTCCTGTGCGCCCGATCCATCGGTCAGGGCGATGGCGAGGTCGAGGTTGGATTCGGTGAAGTCCGGTACGCCATCCGCGGCGATCAGCACGACCGAGAGGTCGGGATGCGCCGCCATATAGCCTGCCAGCCGTCCGCTCAGCCATTTCTGGATGAAGTCGCGCGGCGCGGCGATGGTCAGATGCTGGGACGATTGCCCCATCTGCATGGCGCGCACCGACTCCTCAAATTCCAGGAAGCCGGATCGCAGGGCGGGCAGGCCAGCCTCCGCCTCCGGCGTCAGTTCCAATCCCTTGGGCGTGCGGCGGAACAGCACGACGCCGAGCATGTCCTCCAGCGCGCGGATCTGTTGTCCGACCGCTGCCGGGGTGACCGCCAGTTCGTCGGCGGCGCGGGTGAAGGAGAGGTGCCGGGCCGCGGCGTCGAACACGCGCAGGCCATTGAGCGGCAGATGGGTACGCTTCATCCGGAAACAGCCGGTGCGGTCAGCCCGAAGCGGGGAACGGCCACGTCGAACAGGTTGCCATCGCTGCCTACCATCTGGAAACTGCCCTCCATCACACCGGTCGGCGTCGCCAGCGGACAGCCGGACACATAATCATAGGACGCGCCGGGTTGCACCACGGGCTGTTCGCCCACCACGCCTTCACCCTCGACAGTATGTACGGAACCCCGGCCATCGGTGATGTTCCAGCGACGGGTTAGCAATTGCACGGGGGCCTCCTGCCCATTTTCGATGCGGATATGATAAGCCCAAAACCAGCGCCCCCGTTCCGGTTCGGATTGTTCGGCCAGAAACTGCACCGACACCCGCACGGTGACATGGCTGGTGGTCGCGGCATAGGGGAATAAGGCTAGCAGCATGGCGTCCCATTCTGTCGCGTCCTCGCCGTTCGGAGACCTAGCGGCGGGCGCTGGTGTAGCGGCCCGCCCGGCGCAGGGCCGGGCGAGTGCAGAATCCCCTAAAGCCCGACGGAGGTCAATGCCTGATCCAGATCGGCAATGACATCGTCCGGGTCTTCCAAGCCGATGTTGATTCGCAGCATGCCCTCTTCCACGCCCATGTCGGCACGGGTTTCCGGCCCGACGCCATGGTGGGTGGTGGAGGCGGGGTGCGTCATCAGGCTGCGGCTGTCGCCGATATTGTTCGAGATATCGACCAGTTCCAGCGCGTTGAGCAGCGCCATGGCCTGTTCCCGACCGCCGTCGAGGATGAAGGAGAAGATGGGACCGAACGCTTTCATCTGCTTCTTCGCCAGTTCATGCTGTGGATGGCTGGCAAGGCCGGGATGCAGGATGCGGGGCACACGGCCCTCCACGAACTGTCCGACTTTCAGCGCATTCTCAGACTGGCGCGTGGCGCGCATGTCGAGCGTCTCCAGCCCCTTCAGCACCACCCAGGCGTTGAACGGCGCGATGTTCGGGCCGGTGTTGCGCTGAAAGGGCAACAGAACCTCGTCGATCCATTGCTGGGTGCCGCACACGGCCCCCGCCAGCACACGGCCCTGCCCGTCCATCAGCTTCGTCGCCGAATAGGCCACTACGTCTGCGCCAAAATCCAGCGGGCGTTGCAGCGCGGAGGTTGCAAAGGCATTGTCCACGACCGTCGTGATGCCATGCGCCCGCGCAAGGCCGCAGACATAGGCCATGTCGACAATGTCCATGGTCGGATTGGCGGGCGTTTCGAAGAAGAAGACCTTGGTATTCGGGCGGATCGCCTCTTCCCATGCGCCGTTGATGCGCGCGTCGATGGTCGTCGTCTCGATGCCGAATTTGGGCAGGAGACTGTCGACCAGCCAACGGCAGGAGCCGAACGCTGCCTTTGCCGCCACCACATGATCGCCGACCTTGAGCTGGCACAACAGCGCCGTCGTCATTGCGGCCATGCCCGTCGCCTGCGCGCGGCAGGCCTCTGCCCCTTCCATCAGGGCGATGCGCTCCTCCAGCATGGCGACGGTCGGGTTCTGGAGGCGGGAATAGGTCATCCCCTCCTGCTCGCCCGCAAAGCGCGCCGCGACCGTCTCCGCATCGTCATAGCAATAGCCGGAGGTCAGGAAGAGCGCCTCCGACGTCTCGCCATGTTCGCTGCGCCATGTGCCGCCGCGCACCGCCTGTGTCGCCGGGCGCCACTTGCTGGTGATGGATCGGTCGGTTCCGGTGGTCTTCTTCATGCTGAATTCCTGGAAATATGGATATTATGCAAGGGCCGCCAGCACCGCGTCGCCCATGGCGCGGGTGGACAGGCTACCGCCGATGTCGCCCGACCGCGCGCCGCTGGACAGGGCCTTCGCGACCGCCGCCTCGATCCGGTCCGCTTCGGCGGAGAGGCCGAGCGAGAAGCGCAGCATCATCGCGACCGACAGGATCATGGCCAGCGGGTTGGCCTTGCCCTGACCCGCGATATCGGGTGCGGAGCCATGGATCGGTTCATACAGGCCCTTGTTGTTCGCATCCAGCGATGCCGATGCCAGCAGGCCGATGGAGCCGACACACATGCTGGCGAGGTCGGAGAGAATGTCGCCGAACAGGTTGCCGGTCACGATCACGTCGAACTGGCCGGGGTTCTTGACCAACTGCATGGCGGCATTGTCGACATACATGTGGCTGAGTTCGACGTCGGGATACTCCTTCGACACCTCGATCACCACGTCGCGCCACAGTTGCGACGTTTCCAGTACGTTCGCCTTGTCGACCGAGCACAGCTTCGACCGGCGCGCCTGCGCCGCCTGGAAACCGCTGTGCGCGATGCGGTGCACCTCGGCCTCGTCATAGGACATGATGTCATAGCCTTCGCGCAGGCCTGCGGTGGTGGTCCGCATGCCCTTCTCGCCGAAATAGACGTCGCCGTTCAGTTCGCGCACGATCAGGATGTCGATGGCTTCCGCCACATCCTTGCGCAGGGTCGATGCGTCGGCCAGTTCGCCGAACACTTTCGCCGGGCGCAGGTTGGAGAAGAGGGTCAGCTCCTTGCGCAGCCCCAGGATCGCCTGTTCGGGGCGCAGATGCCGTTCCAGCGCGTCGCAGTCCGGATCGCCGACCGCACCGAATAGGATGGCGTCGGCGCGCTTGGCCAGGTCCAGCGTGGCGGGCGGCAGCGGATGGCCAGCCGCCTTGTAGGCTGCACCGCCGACGGGCGCTTCCTCGAAGGTCAGGTCCGGTATCGCCAGCACGTCCAGGACGCGGCGCGCCTCCACCATGATCTCAGGCCCGATTCCGTCCCCGGCAAGCACCGCAACCAGCATGTCCGTCGCTCTCATTCTTCACTGTTTCCGTTGGGCTGCACGCATATGGCCGCCCCGGCCATCATGCAACCCTAGCCGGGATGTAAGGATGCTTTACGCAATGGCCCGTTTCAGGCGCTCGACCAGACGCTCGCGAGCCGCCAATACGTCTGTCCGCCTGTCGCCCAGCAGATCGCGGCGCAGGAAATGTCCGGTCAGCGCCAGCCCATCGACGATGTCGGCCCAGCCAGCCTCTCCCCCGTCGAGCAGGAAGGGCGGCAGCGGGAGCAATCGCGATTCATAGCCGATGGCGCCGACCCGGCTGACCGCGCGGCCCGTCGATGGGCTGACATAGGCGAGGTCGTTGCTGCCCCCGGCCACTGCGCAGGCGCTGAAATCCAGCCCGAAGCCCAGCTCCGCCAGCAGCAGACGCTCATATTGCACCAGCGCCACGGCCCAGCCACGGGCGGCGGGGGCGGCTTCGATGGCATCCAGCACGGCGGATAGAGCGCTGAACAGCGGCGGATAGCCATGCTCGTCCGGCAGGGTTGCGGCGGTCAGGGCGCACATCCATTCGAGGGCGGCTGCCGGTAGAGGCTCGCCCAGCAGCGGCCCCCGGCTACGGACCAGTTCGACACTCAGGCTGCCAAGCTGCCCCTCGCTCCTCGTGCGGAAATCGGCCTGAACCAGATTGCCGGGGATCAGGATCGGCCGCATGCGCGTCGACCGGCCACCCCGCACATAGCCCGCTACCAATCCTGCATCCGGCGTCAGCAGGCGCGCGATGACGCCATGCTCGCCATGATGGCGTAGCGCGCAGACGATGGCCGTGGTCGAAAAAAGGGTCAAATGGATCAGCCGGTCGTATCGGGTGGATCGAGCCGGGCCGGATCGCCTGCCGTTTCCGGCGCAGAGCCGGACGGGTCGTGACGCTCCTTGATCCCGGCAATCTCCGCCTGTCGCCCCTCAAAGATGCGGATGGCGCGCAGTTCCTGCGGGCTGAACGTCGTCCGATCCGCGCGGGCGAGGAGGATTTCGACGATCTCGCTAAGCCAACCGATCTGGCGGCCATAGCTGCCGACCTTGTCCAGCACCTCCTGCTCCACTTCCGGCTTGGGCGTGATGCCTAGGTCGATGTTGACCAGTCCGAAATGGGCGTTGCTGAAATCAAAGGTCCAGGGGAGGATGGACTGGGAGAGATATTTGGGCGCCAGGGACACCGCCATCTGCATCGACTTCATGGATCACCTCCATCGTTGATGCGGTGCAGCATAGCAGAATGTGAAAAGCCATGCCCCTGCCTTGGCGAATAATCGTCATTGGTGGAAATAATCATAGACCGTCTGCGCCACCGCCTGCGACACGCCCGGCGCGCGGACCAGATCGTCGAGACTGGCGTTGCGCACTGCCTTGGCCGTGCCGAAATGCATCAGCAGCGCGCGTTTGCGAGCGGGACCGATGCCCGGAACTTCGTCCAGCGAGCTGACGGTGATCGCCTTGCTGCGCTTCTGCCGGTGCGCGCCGATGGCGAAGCGATGCACCTCGTCGCGCAGGCGTTGCAGATAGAAAAGGACGGGATGATTGACCGGAAGGGTGATTTCCCGCCCGTCCATCAGGTGGAAGACCTCCCGGCCCTCCCGTCCATGATGCGGTCCCTTGGCGATGCCGATCATGCACACATCCTCAATGCCCAGATTTTCCAGCACCGCCCGGGCCGCATTGAGTTGCCCCCGCCCGCCGTCGATCAGGACGAGGTCGGGCCATTCGCCGCTGTCGCGATCCGGGTCTTCATTCTGCGCGCGGGCGAAGCGCCGTTCGAACACTTCGCGCATCATCGCAAAGTCGTCGTTCGTATCCGCCTGCCGGATGTTGAACTTGCGATAGCCATTCTTGCGAAAGCCCTCCGGCCCCGCGACGACCATCGCGCCAAGCGCATGGCTGCCCTGGATATGGCTATTGTCATAGACCTCTATCCGGTCCGGCACGCCGTCCAGCCCGAACAGGTCGACCATCTCCGCCAATATCTTGCCTTGCGTGCTGCTCTCCGCCTGCCGCCGTTCGAGCGATTCCACGGCATTGCGCTCCGCCTGCCGGATCAGCTTCATGCGGTCACCGCGCTGGGGCACCTCGATGCGGACCTTGCGGCCGAGTTTCTCGCTGAGTGCGAGAGACAGCAGGTCACATTCCGCCGGGGCGCGATCGCACAGGATCAGCGGGGCAGGGGGAACTTCCTCATAGAATTGCGCCAGGAAACTCTCCAGCACTTCATCCTCGCCCACCTCGGCCGTATGGACGGGAAAGAAGCTGCGATGCCCCCAATTCTGGCCGCCACGGATGAAGAAGGCCTGTATGCACATGCCGCCATTGTTGGACGCCAGCGCGAAAATATCCGCGTCGCCCAGCCCCTCTGCATTGACCGCCTGACTCCCCTGAATGAAGGTCAGCGCCCTCAACCGGTCGCGATAGACGGCGGCCATCTCGAAATCCATCGCCTCCGCTGCGGCCTGCATCGCCTCGCCCAGCTTGGCCTGCACCTTGGTCGACTTGCCGCCCAGAAAGTCCTGTGCGTCGCCGACCAGTTCGGCATAGGCGGGGGCTTCGATCCGGTCGACGCAGGGAGCGGAGCACCGCTTGATCTGATAGAGAAGGCAGGGACGTGAACGATTGGCGAAGAAACTGTCGCTGCAACTGCGTAGCAGGAAGAGTTTCTGGAGCGCGTTGATCGTCTGAGTCACCGATCCGGCGCTGGCGAAAGGGCCATAATAGCGACCCTTGATCTTCTGCGCGCCGCGATGTTTCTGGATGCGCGGAAAGGCATGATCCTCGCGCAGCAGGATGAAGGGGAAACTTTTGTCGTCGCGCAACAGGACATTATAGGGCGGTCGGAACCGCTTGATGAGTTGCGCCTCCAGCAACAGCGCCTCGGCCTCGCTGTCGGTGGTCACGATGGTCATGGAGCGGGTTTGCGACACCATGCGCTTCAGGCGAGCGGGCAGCCGTTCGACCTGGGTATAGTTGGTGACGCGGTTCTTCAGCGCCCGCGCCTTGCCCACATAGAGCACATTGCCGCGCGCATCCTGCATGCGATAGACGCCGGGCCGGGTCGGCAGGCTTCGCACCGTCTCGCGGATCGCGGCGACCCCGGCATCCATGTCGGGCGTGCCGGATCCGCGAACCGCGTAGGTCGCCTTTTCTTCGTTGAATCGATCCGGCGCGCTGCGTTCTGACATGGCGCCTATGTAGAGAGAGGCGGGGGGAGGGGAAAGGCCGGGAGAGCGAAAAGGTCGCGCTTACTCCACCCAGTCCAGCCCGATGTCGCGATAGACGGCCCGGTCGTCGTCCCAATTCTCCTTCACCTTGACGTGGAGGTAGAGGTGGACGGGCACGCCCAGCAGCTTGATGAGTTCCGCGCGTGAGCGAGAGCCGATTTCCTTCAGCCGCTGGCCACCCTTACCGAGAACGATAGCGCGTTGCGAGGCGCGCTCGACAAGGATCTGCTGATGGATCTCGATGGAGCCGTCCTGCCGCTCCTTATATTGCTCCGTCTCGACCGCGCTCTTGTAGGGCAGTTCGTCGTTGAGCTGGTGGTAGAGCTGCTCGCGGGTGATTTCGGCGGTGAAGAGGCGGTCGGTGGCGTTGGATACCTGATCGGCGGGGAAATGCCATGGCCCCTCCGGCATGGCGTTGGCCATCGCGCGCTTGAGTTCCGGTAGGCCGTCGCCGGTCAGGGCGCTGACATAATAGGTTTCTTCAGGCTTGATGAGGGCATGCAGCTTTTCCGTGAGGATCAGTAGCTTGCCCTTGTCCGCCACGTCCACCTTGTTGAGGATCAGCCACAAGGGCTCCGACCGCTTGGCAAGCCCCTCGATAATCGGCTCCATCTTGGGGCCAAGACCGCCGCGACCGTCGATGATGAGGGCGATGATGTCTGCGTCCTGCGCGCCGCCCCATGCCGCAGCCACCATGGCGCGGTCGAGACGGCGACCGGGAGAGAAGATGCCGGGGGTGTCGACGAGGACGATCTGCGTCTCCTCCTCTATCCCCACGCCCATGACGCGGGTGCGGGTTGTTTGCGCCTTGGGACTGGTGATCGCGATCTTCTGCCCGACCAAGGCGTTGACGATGGTGGACTTGCCCGCATTGGGGGCGCCGACGACGGCGACGACGCCGCAGCGTTCCGGCTTGCCGTTGTTATCCGGGGTCTCGATGGGGGCGAGGGGTTCGGTCATGACAGGCGCTCCAGCAGCAGGGCGGCGGCTTCGGTTTCGGCTTCCTGTTTGGAGCCGCCCTCGGCCTCCGCTTCGCCAACATTCGGGATGGATACGCCGACGCGGAAGCGCAGGGCGTGGTGCGGCCCGGTGCGTTCGATCAGCGTGTAGATGGGGCCTTTGCGGCGGTTTGCGGCCGCCCATTCCTGAAGCGCCGACTTGGGATGCTTGGGCGCGGCGACGCTGCCGTCGATGCGGGCGCTCCACAGGCGATGGATCAGCGTGCGCGCTGCCTCCATACCCTTGTCGAGATAGAGCGCGCCGATGATCGCCTCCATCACGTCGCCCAGCACATTGTCGCTGTCCAGCGCGCCGTCGTCTCGTGCCTGCTTGCCCAGCATGACATGGGCGGGAAGGCCTATGTCGCGGGCGACATCCGCGCAGACGGAGCCGGTGACGAGCGCGTTGAGGCGGCGGGATAATTGCCCCTCCTTCTCCGCCGGGAACAGGGCGTAAAGCCAGTCCGCGACGACGAGGCCGAGGATGCGGTCGCCCAGAAACTCCAGCCGCTCATAATTGTCGGCGCTGGCGCTGCCATGCGTCAGTGCGCGCGTGTAGAGGGCGCGGTCGCCCGGCGCGTGGCCGATCAGGGCGGCCAGCCAGTCGGTGGCGGCGTTTTCGCGGGCGCGTTCATGCGCCCGGTCGTTGGGATGCCCGCTCAGAACCCGTCCCCGATATGGTCGGTGCGCGCGGCGGTGAACCAGGTCCAGGGAAGCAGCCAGTTGGCGGAGCCGTCCGTCGCGAAGACGGAGACAAGGGCGCGGCCCACCAGATTTTTCTGCGGCAGGAAGCCGACGCCGCCATTGGCGACCGGCACGCGGCTGTCCGCGCTGCGATCGCGATTGTCGCCCATGACGAAGACATGATCCTGCGGCACGATCATAACTTCGGTATTATCCTCTGGCCCGTCTTCCAGGTCGAGGACATTATAGCTGCGACCGTTGGGCAGGGTCTCGTGAAACTGCGGGTAGCGACATTTGAGCGAATCGTCCGCGCTATGCACTTCATATTTGGCGCGATAGCAGGGGGACGCGCCGCCGGCGGTCCGGGTCGCATCCAGCATGTTGGGCGTGACGGGAATGACCAAGTCGGCGATGCGCTTCTTCGGCACGGCCTTTCCGTTGAGATAAAGGGTGCCGCCGCGCACCTGCACCATGTCGCCGGGCAGGGCGACGACGCGCTTTATCCAGTCCTCGCTGAGGTTCGCGGGTGCCTTGAACACCACGACGTCGCCGGGGGTGGGGGCGCTGGGCAGGATGCGGCCGGGGATCAGTGGCAGGCTGAACGGCAGGCTGTAGCGCGAATAGCCATAGGGCCATTTTGCGACGAGCAGATAGTCCCCGATCAGCAGGCGAGGCTGCATGGATTCGGACGGAATGTTGAACGGCGCGGCGATGAAGCTGCGCACCACGAACACGATCAGCGCGAGCTTGATCGTGAAGCTGATGAAGTCCTTTGTCTCGGACGTTTTTCCGGTTCCCGCCATCGGCCGTCTTTGCGGGCAGAGTGTTGCCACGTCAAGCCGAGGTGAGGGAGCGGGCAGTGCATTGTGCGGGTGCAATATAGCCGCATATTGGCTAGGACGGTGGCGAAGGCATAGACGGAGACAGGGTTGATGACGGACGATTCACGCATCGGAGCGATCTGGAGCGCGCTGAAGGCAGCCGATGTCCCTGAACTGAGGACGATATTCACCAACGACCCGGACCGGCTGGCCAAGCATGTTATCGAAGTGGGAGGCACCCGGTTCGACTTCGCCAAGACCCATTTGCTGGACGCGACGGTCGACGCCTTTGTCGACCTTGCCGATGCCGCCGATCTGGCAGGCGCGCGTACGGCGATGTTTGCGGGCGAGGCGATCAATAACAGCGAGGGTCGCGCGGTCGAGCATAGCGCGCTGCGCGGAGAGGGCCGGGCAGAGACGGTCAAGGAAGCCAAGATGCTGCGGTCACGCATGCGGACCTTGATCGACGCGATTGAGGCGGAAGCGCTGGGCGAAGTGCGCCATGTGCTGCACATCGGCATCGGCGGATCGGCGCTGGGACCGGATCTGTTGGTCGATGCGCTGGCGCGGAACAGCGATCGTTACGATGTCGCGGTGGTCAGCAATGTCGATGGCGCCGCGCTGGAGGAGGCGATCAAGGGCTTTGACCCCCATGCGACGTTGATTGCGGTCGCGTCCAAGACCTTTACCACGGGCGAGACGATGCTGAACGCCGCCAGCGCGCTCCAGTGGATGATGGATGCGGGGGTGGACGATCCCTATGGCCGGGTGATCGCGCTGACCGCCGCGCCGGAAAAGGCGATGGAATGGGGCGTGGACGAAACGCGTATCCTGCCTTTCCCGGAAAGCATCGGGGGGCGTTATTCGCTCTGGTCGTCCATCGGCTTTCCCGTCGCCATGGCGCTGGGCTGGGCCGGGTTCGAGGAGTTGCTGGAAGGTGCGGCGGAGATGGACCGCCATTTCCGCACCACGCCGCCGCGCGACAATGCACCGCTGCGCGCGGCCTTTGTCGATCAATATTATGCGCGGGTGCGTGAGTGCCAGACGCGCGCGGTCTTTGCCTATGACGAGCGGTTGCGGCTGTTGCCAAGCTATCTCCAGCAACTGGAGATGGAGAGCAATGGCAAGGCGGTGACGCGCGATGGCGTGGCCGTCGATGGACCGACCGCGCCGGTGACATGGGGTGGCGTCGGCACGGATGCACAGCATGCGGTGTTCCAGTTGCTGCATCAGGGCACGCACCTCATCCCCGTCGAGTTCATCGCGGTCACGGAGGCGGGCGACCGGCAGGATCCGGCGCATCATGATACGCTACTGATCAATTGCTTCGCGCAGGGGGCCGCGTTGATGCAGGGTAAGGAGAGCGACGACCCGGCGCGCACCTATCCCGGCAATCGGCCGTCCTCCACGATTTTGCTGGATGCGCTGACGCCTAATGCGCTGGGCGCGTTGATCGCCTTCTACGAGCATCGCACTTTTGCCAATGGTGTGTTGCTGGGCATCAACAGCTTTGACCAGTTCGGCGTGGAACTGGGCAAGTCGATCGCCAAGGCCATCGAGAGCGAAGGACCAAAGGGTTTCGATCCGTCCACCATGGCGCTGATCGAGCGCGCGCTGACCTGAACGATGGTGGGCTTCGCCATGCTCCCGCGTCGGGGACATGGCGAACGTGCTATTGTGCTGGAGCCAGCGCGGGCGTGCCTGCCACCGGGGTTTCCGGCGCTGGTGCGGCTGGGACCATCCCTGTGCTGTTGGGTATGGAGGTCGTAGGCGTTGCTGCCGGGCTGCCCGGTACCGCTCCATTGGGGACATGGGGGGCGATGCGCGGCAGGACCGGATCGGGGATGCCCTTGCGGCGGCGATATTCGGGGCTATGCAGCGCGTTGATTTCGGCGCGGCGGCGCTTGAGATAAAATTCGCGCGTCGCCGTGTAGGGATCGTCGCTGTCGCGTGCGACCTCGATCTGCTCGTCGAACTCGACGCGGTCGTTCATGGCTTTCACCGTGCCGGTGCCCAGACCATAGAGCGGATCGTTGAAGGGCTTGCCCGCGACGGCGGGGATGAGGCTGAGGTCGAGGATGCGGCCGACCAGATCGCGGGCCGTCGTCGGGCCAAGGATGGGCACGAACAGGAACGGTCCGTTGCCGATGCCATGATAGCCAAAGGTGTTGGCAAAGCCGTTCTGGCGATAGGGTAGGTGGAATGGCTTGCGCTTGGCCATATCGAACAGGCCCGCGACGCCGACGGTGCTGTTGATCGCGAAGCGGCCGACCGTCTCGAACGCCTTGCCCGGTTTGAATTGGAGCAGGAAGTTCACGAAAACAATCGGTTCGGCCAGATTGATGAGGACGTTGCGCAAGCCGTTGCGGACCGGCTTCGGCACGATCTTTTCATAGCTTTTGGCGGTCGGGCCGACGACCAGCTTGTCCACGGCCTGGATGGCTTCGAAGGACGCGGCGTTGACGCCGACGAGCGGATCGGTCGGTGTGGCCAATCGCTTGCGACGGGCGGTGACGACGATGCTGTCGTTGTCGGACAGGTCGGGTTTGTCGCTCGATGCGGCCTGCGCACTGTCGGCAGGCGGCTGTTGCCCATCGCCTCCGACCGTAGTGGAGCCTGCGGCAAAGGCATCGGCGGGCAGCGCCGGAGCAACCGGAGCTGGCGATGTCGTATCAGGGGTGGTGGCGGGAACAGCGTTGGGTGCCGCCTGAGCGCCCGTCAGGAATATCGCCAATGCGAGAGATGAAACGCTCAATGACCTGCCTTTTGTCGGGAAGAAAGCCGGTTCGCACAACGGCGGCCTACGGGAGTTGCGGGGACGGATAGGATGAATGTCGCGGTCAAGCTATGGCAATGCCTTCATGTAACAATATTCGCTACCGCGCACCTGTCGCACAAATGTCGTCCTAGTGACATGATTCTGTCCTTGCCAGGAATGGCGTTTACAATGGGATGCGTACGGGATCATCCCCTGATTGGGGAATGATGGCCTGAAACGGGAATGGGCGGCGTCCGGTTCCCATGCTGTCCTGATGACGCAGGCCGTCGATCAGTCTGAGCGGGAAAAGCCGGTTGCGCGGGGTGGGGGGCGCACGCCATATGCGCCACCAGCATGATGGCCCAGAGGATCGGCGATGAGCGAGTTTGATTTCGACCTGTTTGTGATCGGTGCCGGGTCCGGTGGCGTAAGGGCGTCGCGCGTATCCGCAGCCTATGGCGCGCGGGTGGCGGTCGCGGAGGAATATCGTGTTGGTGGCACCTGCGTCATTCGCGGCTGCGTGCCCAAGAAACTGCTCGTCTATGGCGCGCATTTCGCGGAGGATCTGCATGATGCCCGCCGGTTTGGCTGGAATGTGCCGGAATGTTCGTTCGACTGGCCGCGCCTGCGTGACAGCGTGCTGGGCGAGGTCGATCGGCTGAACGGCCTCTATACCGAGACACTGGACAAGAATAAGGTCACGATCTTCCACGAACGCGCCATCATCGAGGGGCCGAACGCTGTGCGGCTGGCCAGCGGCAAGGTGGTGACGGCGGGCAGGATATTGATCGCAACGGGTGCATGGCCGGTGTTGCCGGACATTGAGGGGGCGGAGCATGGCATCACCTCCAACGAGGTGTTCCATCTGGACAAGTTGCCGCGCCGCATCCTGATCGCGGGGGGCGGCTATATCGCCAATGAGTTTGCAGGTATTTTCCATGAGTTTGGCAGCCAGGTGACGATCGTCAACCGCTCGGACACGATCCTGCGGGGCTATGATGAGCAGTTACGCGATCGGCTCCTGCAAATCTCCATGGGTAAGGGCATCATCTTCCGCTTCAACGCTCCGTTCGAGCGGATCGAGAAACTGGAGGATGGCAGCCTGCGCGCGCATCTGAAGGGGCCGGGCGACCCCATCGACTGCGACCAGATATTGTTCGCCATGGGCCGCAAGCCGCATATCGCCGGACTGGGGTTGGAGAACGCTGGGATCGAGTTGAACGATCAGGGCGCAATCAAGGTGGATGAGCAGAACCGCACCAATGTCGAGAGCGTCTATGCGGTGGGCGATGTGACCGACCGTATCCAGTTGACCCCGGTGGCGATCCGCGAGGGGCAGGCCTTTGCGGATACGGTGTTCGGCAACACGCCGCGCACGGTCGATTACAGCTGCGTGCCGAGCGCGGTCTTCTCGCAGCCGCCGATTGCCTCCGTCGGCCTGACCGAGGCGGAGGCGCGCAACAAGCTGGGCACGATCAAGGTCTATTCATCCGATTTCCGCGCGATGAAGAATGTGCTGGCGGGACGCAACGAGCGCAGCCTCTACAAGCTGGTCTGCCATGGCGAGACGGGGCAGGTCGTGGGCATCCACATGATCGGGCCGGATGCGCCGGAAATTTTGCAGGCCGCCGCCATTGCGGTGAAGGCGGGCCTGACCAAGGCGGATTTCGACGATACAGTCGCGCTGCATCCCAGCATGGCGGAGGAACTGGTGTTGATGAAATAGGGGCTAACTCGCCTCATTTCTCGTCATCCCGGCGAAGACTGGGATATTCCTCAGCAGGTGGTGCTTCGCTGCGACAGATCCCAGCTTTTGCCGGGATGACGTGTGGGGGAGGTGCAGGGGTGAGCGCATCGGGGTACGGAGGGCCGCTACCCACCCTTGGCTCGTCCCTCTAAGAGGTTAGGGTCATTCCACCGAATAGGGCACGACATGGCGATGGTCCGGGTCTACGCGGATCGGGCGGTCGATGGGGGGGAAGGCACGCTGGTCGCAGCCCTGTCGAGGGCACAGGCGGCAACTGGTGCCTATGGGAGTCGCAGCCGCCTCGTCTGCCAGCCGCAGGCCATCGGCATAGATGAAGTTGGCCGCATGCTCTATCTCGCAGCCCAGCACCACGGCGTAGCGACGCGGGGCGCGGGCATAGCTGCCCGAAGGTTTCACCAGCCCGCGCGCCATGGAAACATAGCGCACGCCATCGGGTGTCTCGCCAAGCTGCACCTGGATACGGTCGGGGATCGCCACAGCCTCATGCACCACCCAGAGCGGACAGGCTCCGCCGAAACGGGCGAATTGCAAGCGGGTGGCGCTGTGCCGCTTGGTGATATTGCCCGCCATGTCGACGCGGCAGAAGAAGAAGGGGATCCCCCGCGCGCCCGGCCGTTGCAGGGTGGAGAGGCGATGGCAGGCTTGTTCGAAGCTGACCCCGAAGGCGCGGGCCAGCGGATCGATGTCATGGCGCAGTTCGCGCGCTGTATCCCGGAAGCGGCGATAAGGCATGAGGAGCGCGCCCGCGCCATAGTTGGCAAGGCCGATATGGAGAAGAGCATCTGTGCCCCGGTCTCCGGTCCGGGCGCCGGCCACCAGTTCGGCGAGCATGTCGCCTGCCTCCAGCCGCATGAGTTGCACCGCGAGCAGGAAGGCGCGGGTTTGCGGTGGCTGGGCGGCGTTGATGCGCAGGCGATTGGCGTGGGGATCAAAGGCACGCTGCATGTCGCCGGACGCCTCCACGAGATCGGTCGCGCAGCCGTGGCGGTCGGCAAGGGCTGCGATCAGGCGGGTTTCGGCGTCCGGGCCGGTGAGGCCCAGTTCCTCCGCCAGATCCTCCGCCCGGCAATCGAGGGCGTGGATATAATTGCCTGCCTCGTGAAACCAGTCGCGCACCAGTTCCCACGGCATGCGGGCGGCGGGGGCGGCGTCGCTGGCCAGCGCCTCCTCCATCATCGCGATGCGGTCCTGCGCCTGCCGCCAGGCGTGGTGGAGGTCGACATAGCGGGCGGCGAAATCGGGATAGTGGAGCAGCAGCCGCTCCGTCCGTTCCGGGTCGGCGGGGGGAGAGCCGACGGCGGGGCTGGCCATTGCCCAGTTGAAGGCGCCCAGTAACTGCTCCTCCTGCCGCTCGTCGAAGCTGGACCAGTCGAGCGGGAAGGCGCGGGCGAGGGCGGCCTTGACCTTCGCGGTCAGGGGGCGGTCGTCATTTTCAAGCTGGGAGAGATAGCTGACCGAAATGCCCAGCAATCGGGCCATGCCGGCCTGATCCAGCCGCTGTTCAAGCCGGAGTTGCCGGACCTTCGGACCGACGAAGAGGCGGGTGCCGCGCGCCAAGCTGTTTCCTTCCGCCTTAACAACATAACCAACCAAAACATATGTGTGGCCCCTAGTTTGCAAATTTGCAATTTGCAATTCCGCAAATTCACAGTTGCGCTTGAGCCCAAAGCCTGAGAGTGCGCCTCATCCGGAGCTATTCACAACAGGAACGATAATCCGCATGTCCAAGCTCGCCATTCTCGAAAAGCTCGAAGCCAAGCGCGACGCTGCCCGTTTGGGCGGTGGACAGCGGCGCATCGACAACCAACATGCCAAGGGCCGCCTGACCGCCCGCGAACGCATCGAAGTCCTGCTCGACGAGGGCAGTTTCGAAGAGGTCGACATGTATGTCGAGCATAATTGCGTCGATTTCGGCATGAACGAGAATCACATCCCCGGCGACGGCGTCGTCACCGGATCGGGCACGATCAACGGCCGCCTCGTCTTCCTGTTCAGCCAGGATTTCACGGTGTTCGGCGGCGCGGTGTCGGAGCGGCACGCGATGAAGATCTGCAAGGTCATGGACATGGCGATGAAGGTCGGCGCACCGTTCATCGGCCTGAACGATTCCGGCGGCGCGCGCATCCAGGAGGGCGTCGCATCGCTCGCCGGTTACGCCGAGATTTTCCAGCGCAACGTCAACGCATCCGGCGTGATCCCGCAGATCAGCGTCATCATGGGCCCGTGCGCGGGCGGCGCGGTCTATTCCCCCGCGATGACCGACTTCATCTTCATGGTGAAGGATTCGAGCTTCATGTTCGTGACCGGCCCGGACGTGGTGAAGACGGTGACGAACGAGATCGTCACGCAGGAGGAACTGGGCGGCGCGATCACGCACACGACCAAGTCCGGCGTGGCCGACATCGCGTTCGAGAACGACCTGGAGGCGCTGCTCTCCGTCCGCGACTTCGTGGACTATCTGCCCGCATCCAACCGTGAGCCGGTGCCGACGCGCCCGACCGTGGACGCCTGGGACCGGATCGAGAACAGCCTCGACTTCGTGATCCCGGCCAACGCCAACCAGCCCTATGACATGCATGAAGTCATCAAGAAGGTGCTGGACGAAGGCGATTTCTTCGAGGTGCAGCCCGCGCACGCGCCCAACATCATCGTCGGTTTCGGCCGGGTCGAGGGCAGGACCGTCGGCATCGTCGCCAACCAGCCACTGGCGATGGCGGGCGTGCTGGACATCAATTCGTCCAAGAAGGCGGGCCGGTTCGTGCGCTTTTGCGATGCGTTCGACATCCCGCTGGTGACGTTCGTGGACGTGCCCGGCTTCCTGCCCGGCGTGGGCCAGGAGCATAGCGGCATCATCAAGCATGGCGCGAAACTGCTGTTCGCCTATGCCGAGGCGACGGTGCCCAAGATTACGATCATCACGCGCAAGGCCTATGGCGGCGCCTATGACGTCATGTCCTCCAAGCATCTGCGCGGCGATTTGAACTTCGCATGGCCCACCGCCGAAATCGCGGTGATGGGTGCCAAGGGCGCGGTCGAGATCATCTTCCGTGGCAAGACCCCGGAAGAAATCGCTGAAAAGACGAAGGAATATGAAGACCGTTTCGCCAACCCCTTCGTGGCGGCGAGCAAGGGCTTCATCGACGAGGTGATCCAGCCGCACTCGACCCGCAAGCGCATCGCGTTGGGCCTGCGCAAGCTGCGGAACAAGTCGCTGGAAAATCCGTGGAAGAAGCACGACAACATCCCGCTGTAAGGCGAAAGGAACCCCCATGTCTGAACTACAGGATGTCTATATCGTCAGCGGTGTCCGCACGGCGGTCGGTGATTTCGGTGGCACGCTGAAGGGGTTCAAGCCTTCGGAACTGGGTGCGCTGGTGACGACGGAGGCGCTCAGGCGCGCCAATGTGGCGCCGGAGGATGTCGGCCATGTCGTGATCGGGCAGGTCATGCAGACCAGCGCGCGCGACAATATGCTGTCCAAGGTCATCGCGCTCCAGTCCGGTATTCCGGCGGCGGTGCCCGCGCTGACGCTGAACCGGCTGTGCGGGTCGGGCGTGCAGGCCATCGTCTCCGCCGCGCAGATGATGCGGCTGGGCGAGGCGGGCATCACCGTCGCGGGCGGCGCGGAAAGCATGTCCAACGTCCCCTATCACGACCATGGCGTGCGCTGGGGCCGGAAGATGGGCGACAACAGCCAGGAAGACGCGCTGACGCACGGCCTGTCGGACGCCATCGGCGGCTTCCACATGGGCATCACGGCGGAGAATGTGGCGGAGCGCCACGGCATCAGCCGCGCCGACATGGACGGGCTGGCCGCGACGAGCCACCAGCGCGCGGCGCGCGCGATTGCGGAGGGGCGCTTCAAGGAGCAGATCCTCCCCATCGAGATCAAGACGCGCAAGGGCGTGACGATTTTCGACACGGACGAGCATGTCCGCGCCGAGACCACGGCGGAGACGCTGGGCGCGATGAAGCCGGCCTTCAAGAAGGACGGTTCGGTCACGGCGGGCAATGCGTCGGGCATCAACGATGCGGCGGCTTCCGTCCTCCTCGCCACTGGCGCGGAAGTGGAGAAGCGCGGCCTGAAGCCGCTGGCGAAGATCGTCGCCTGGGGTCATGCGGGCGTGGAACCGGAATATATGGGCGAGGGGCCGATCAAGGCCGCGCCGATCGCGCTGGAGCGAGCAGGCCTGTCGCTCGACCAGATCGACGTGATCGAGAGCAATGAGGCGTTCGCGGCGCAGGCGGCGGCGGTGGCCAAGGTGCTGGGTTTCGATCCCGACAAGGTGAACCCCAATGGCAGCGGCGTGTCGCTGGGCCATCCGGTCGGCGCCACCGGCGTCATCATGACGATCAAGGCGGTGTACGAACTGAAGCGGATCGGCGGCAAATATGCCCTGATTACGATGTGCATCGGCGGCGGTCAGGGGATCGCGCTGGTGATCGAGAACGTCTGATGCACCATGTCCACGAAGCGACGGTGGAGTGGCGGGCGAGCGGCGATGTGGCGTTTGCCACCCGCCGTTACAGCCGCGCGCACCGCTGGCGCTTCGATGGCGGGGCGGAGGTGGCGGCGTCCTCCTCGCCTCTGGTCGTGCCCTTGCCCTATTCCGATGCGGCGGCGGTGGACCCGGAGGAGGCTCTCGTCGCGGCTCTCGCCAGTTGTCATATGATGTCCTTCCTCCATCTGGCGTCCCAGAACGGGCTGGATGTGCTGTCCTATGAGGACAGCGCGTCGGGCCACCTGGACAAGCGGGAGGACGGGCGGGTCGCGATGGTGCGGGCGGTGCTGCACCCCCGCATCGCCTTTGCGGGCGACGCCGACCCGACGCTGGTCGAGCGGCTCCACCATGACGCGCATGACCTGTGTTATATCGCCAATTCCGTCAATTTTCCGGTGACAGTGGAACCTGTACAATGAAACTCGGCCGTTTGAATCACATCGGCGTCGCGACGCCCGACCTCGACGCCTCCATCGCCTTTTACCGCGATGTGATGGGCGCGACGGACATTACCGAGCCGTTCGTGCTGGAGAGCCAGCAGGTGCGCGTCGCCTTCGTCAACACACCGGGCGAGAATGGCACCGCGGGCACGCAGATCGAGCTGTTGCAGGCGACGACGCCGGACAGCGCGGTGGGCAAGTGGATCGCCAACAACCCGCTCGGCGGCCAGCACCATATTTGTTATGAGGTGCCGGACATATTGGCGGCCAAGGCGTGGTTCGAGGGGCAGGGCAAGCGGGTGCTGGGCGAACCGCGCATCGGCGCGCATGGCACGCTGATCTTCTTCGTCCACCCCAAGGACATGGGCGGGCAACTGACCGAGATCATGGAGACGCCGAAAGAGGCGCACTGACAGATTTTTGGCCCGCTGCCGCCCGTTCTGGAGGGGGGCAGCGGGATTTGACGGCTTCACCCGAACGGGAACGGGATACGACTATGACCGACAGCACGAACAACGGCCCGACACTCGACCAGTGGGCCGCCGCCGCCGACAAGGAAGTGAAGGGCCGTGACCTGACCTGGCAGACGCCGGAAGGCATCGCCGTCAAGCCGCTCTACACAGCCGAGGACGTGACGGTCGAGCCGGGCCTGCCGGGGTTTGCGCCGTTCACGCGCGGCGTGCGCGCGTCCATGTATGCGGGCCGTCCCTGGACGATCCGCCAGTACGCCGGTTTCTCCACCGCCGAGGAATCCAACGCTTTCTACAAGCGTAACCTTGCCGCGGGGCAGAAGGGCCTGTCTGTCGCCTTCGACCTCGCCACCCATCGCGGCTATGACAGCGACCATCCGCGCGTCACCGGCGACGTGGGCAAGGCGGGTGTGGCCATCGACACCCTCGAAGACATGAAAATCCTGTTCGACGGCATCCCGCTCGACAAGATGTCGGTGTCCATGACGATGAACGGCGCGGTCATCCCGATCCTCGCCTTCTTCATCGTGACGGGGGAGGAGCAGGGCGTCGATCGCAAATTGCTCGATGGGACCATTCAGAACGACATCCTCAAGGAGTTCATGGTCCGCAACACCTACATCTACCCGCCGGAACCGAGTATGCGGATCATCTCCGACATCTTCGGCTATACCTCGCGCGAGATGCCCAAGTTCAACAGCATCTCCATCTCCGGCTATCATATGCAGGAGGCCGGCGCGACGCAGGTGCAGGAGCTGGCCTTCACCATCGCGGACGGCATGGAATATGTGAAATATGGTGTCGCTTCAGGGCTGGACATCGACAAGTTTGCAGGCCGTCTGAGCTTCTTCTTCGCCATCGGCATGAATTTCTTCATGGAAATCGCCAAGCTGCGCGCCGCGCGCGTGCTGTGGCACCGGGCGATGACGACGCTGGGCGCGCAGGACGAGCGGTCCAAGATGCTGCGGACCCATTGCCAGACCAGCGGCGTGTCGCTGACCGAGCAGGATCCGTACAACAATGTCATCCGCACCACGGTGGAGGCGATGGCCGCCATGCTGGGCGGCACGCAGAGCCTTCATACGAACGCGCTGGACGAAGCCATTGCTTTGCCGACGGATTTCTCCGCCCGCATCGCGCGCAACACGCAGATCATCATCCAGGAAGAAACCGGGATGACGAAGGTCGTCGATCCGCTGGGCGGCAGCTATTATATCGAGGCGCTGACCCAGCAACTGGTCGATCAGGCGCAGGAGATCATCGACCGGGTGCAGTCCGAAGGTGGCATGGCGAAGGCCGTGGCGGCGGGATGGCCCAAGGCGATGATCGAAACGGCGGCGGCGGCGCGTCAGGCGCGGGTGGACCGGGCCGACGACGTGATCGTGGGCGTGAACAAATATCGCCTCGCGACCGAGGATTTCCTCGAAACCCTCGAAGTCGACAACGCCAAGGTGCGCGAGGGGCAGATCGCGCGGATCAACAAGACCAAGGCGGAGCGGGACAGCGCGAAGTGCGAGGCCGCGTTGCAGGCCCTGCGCGATGGTGCGGCGGCCCCGGCGAGCCTGGAGAACAACCTGCTGGCGCTGGCGGTTGAGTGCGCCCGCGCCCGTGCGACGCTGGGCGAGATTTCCGCCGCGATGGAGGAGAGCTTCGACCGGTACGGCACCACGCCGACCCCGGTGAAGGGCGTGTACGGCGCGCCCTATGAAGGCGACAGCCGCTGGCGGCAGGTGCTGGACGGCGTGTCCGCCGTGGAGCGGCGCCTGGGCCGCAAGCCGAAGATCATGATCGCCAAGATGGGCCAGGACGGCCATGATCGCGGCGCGAACATCATCGCGTCGGCGTTCGGCGACATGGGTTTCGAGATCGTGTCCGGCCCGCTGTTCCAGACGCCGGAGGAGACGGTGGTCGTCGCGCTGGAAAGCGGCGTGGACGTGGTGGGCGCATCGAGCCTCGCCGCCGGTCACAAGACGCTGATCCCCGAACTGATCCGCCTGCTGCGCGAACAGGGGCGTAGCGACATCAAGGTGATCGCGGGCGGCGTCATCCCGCCGCAGGACTATGACTATCTGCGCGAGGCAGGGGTTCAGGGCATTTATGGTCCCGGCTCCAACGTCGTGGAGTGCGCGGCGGACGTTCTGCGCCTGCTGGGCCACAACATGCCGCCCGCGGGCGAGCTTTCGGAGGCTGCGGAGTGACCATGGGCCAGTATCAGACGACACCGCGGACCGACTGGACGCGCGAGGAGATCGCGGCGTTGTTCGACCTGCCGTTCATGGATTTGCTCTATGAGGCGCAGACGATCCACCGCGCCAACCATCCGCGCAACGAGGTGCAGCTTTCGACTTTGTTGTCGATCAAGACCGGCGGTTGCGCGGAGGATTGCGGCTATTGCAGCCAGTCCAAGGATGCGGACAGCGGCGTCAAGGCGACCAAGCTGATGGACGTGCAGGCCGTGCTGCAATCGGCGGCGCAGGCGAAGGACCATGGGTCGGGCCGTTTTTGCATGGGCGCGGCATGGCGCAACCCCAAGGAACGGGACATGCCCGCCCTCATCGAGATGGTGCAGGGCGTGCGGCAGATGGGTCTGGAGACCTGCATGACGCTGGGCATGTTGACCGAGGGGCAGGCGAAGCAACTGGCCGACGCGGGCCTCGACTATTATAACCACAACATCGACACATCGCCGGAGAATTACGCCAACGTCATTACGACCCGGACCTTTGCGGACCGGATCGAGACGCTGGAGAATGTCCGTTCGGCGGGGATCAACGTGTGCTGCGGCGGCATCGTCGGCATGGGTGAGGAGCGGGCGGACCGTGTCGGCTTCCTCCACGCGCTGGCCAGCATGCCGCACCCGGAGAGCGTGCCGATCAACCAGCTCGTCCCGGTGAAGGGCACGGTGCTGGGCGACATGCTGGCCGGCACGCCGATGGCGGAGATCGACGAGATCGAGTTCGTGCGCACGGTCGCCGTGGCGCGCATCACCATGCCGATGGCGATGGTGCGCCTGTCCGCCGGGCGTGAGAGCATGAGCAAGTCGGGTCAGGCCCTGTCCTTCATGGCGGGCGCTAACAGCATCTTCACCGGCGACAAGCTGCTGACTGCGCCCAATTCCGGCGATGACAAGGATGCGGCGCTGCTGGCGATGCTGGGGATCAGCGCGATGCAGGCGGCCCCGCACGGGCATCTGGAAGAAGCGGCCGAGTGAAAGATAGGCGTTGATGACGGCGGACGCCCTTATGCCGACCGCCTGATTTTTACGTGATGGTTGAAACCGGCAGTGTCTGCACGGTGACTGAAATTACCCCGTTCGCCCTGAGCTTGTCGAAGGGCTGCCCTTCTTCTTCGAGGGGCAGAACGGGGTTTCGACACGCTCAGCCTGAACGGCTGACAGGACACGCTCAGCCGAATGGCTGACAGGAATGGGAAGACAGGGATAACAATGGCAATCACCAAGCTCCTGATCGCAAACCGCGGCGAGATCGCCTGCCGCGTTATCCGCACGGCGCGGAAAATGGGCATCGCGACCGTTGCGGTCTATTCGGACGCGGACAGCCGCGCGCCGCATGTGCTGCTGGCCGATGAGGCCGTGCATATCGGCCCGTCGCCCGCCGCCCAATCCTATCTGATCGCCGACAAGATCATCGAGGCGGCCAAGAAGACCGGCGCGAATGCGGTCCACCCCGGCTATGGTTTCCTGTCGGAGCGGGAGAGCTTCCGCAAGGCGCTGGACGCCGAGGGCATCATCTTTGTCGGTCCCCCCGCCAATGCGATTGCCGCGATGGGCGACAAGATCGAGTCCAAGAAGCTGGCGCTGGAAGCGGGCGTGAACGTCGTCCCCGGCTTCGTCGGCGTGATCGACGATACCGAACATGCGGTGAAGATCTCCAACGAGATCGGCTATCCGGTGATGATGAAGGCGTCGGCCGGCGGCGGCGGCAAGGGCATGCGCCTGGCCTATAGCGAGCAGGACGTGCGCGAGGGCTTTGAGGCCACGAAGCGCGAGGGCCTGGCCTCGTTCGGCGACGACCGCGTGTTCATCGAGAAGTTCATCGAAAGCCCGCGCCATATCGAGATTCAGGTGCTGGGCGACCAGCATGGCAATATCCTATACCTCAACGAGCGGGAATGTTCGATCCAGCGTCGCCACCAGAAGGTGGTGGAGGAGGCGCCTTCGCCCTTCGTCTCGCCCGAAATGCGCAAGAAGATGGGCGAGCAGTGCGTCGCGCTGGCGCGTGCCGTCGGTTACTTCAGCGCGGGCACGGTCGAGCTGATCGTCTCCGGCGCGGACAAAACCGGCGACGGTTTCTACTTCCTGGAGATGAACACCCGCCTTCAGGTCGAGCATCCCGTGACGGAGGAGATCACCGGCCTCGACCTAGTCGAGCAGATGATCCGCGTCGCCAATGGCGAGGCGCTGGCGTTCAAGCAGGAGGACGTGAAGCTGAACGGCTGGTCGGTCGAGAACCGCGTTTATGCCGAAGACCCCTATCGCGGCTTCCTGCCGTCGACGGGTCGCCTCGTGCGCTATAATCCGCCCGAAGCGGTCGATGGCGTGCGGGTGGACGACGGCGTGGTCGAGGGCGGCGAAGTGTCGATGTTCTATGACCCGATGATCGCCAAGCTCATCACCTGGGCGCCGACCCGCGAGGAAGCGATCGACAAGCAGGTCGCCGCGCTCGACAAGTTCGAGCTGGAGGGACTGGGCCACAACATCGACTTCCTGTCGGCGTTGATGCAGCATCCGCGTTTCCGCAGTGGCAACATCACCACCGGCTTCATCGCGGAGGAGTTCCCGGAGGGCTTCCACGGCGCGGCGCTGGCCGAGGGACTGACCGTCAAGCTGGCGGCGGTCGCGGCGTTCATCGCGAAGAGCCAGGCCGAGCGCGCCCGGCACATCGACGGCCAGCTGGGCAGCACGCCCCTGTCCGCGCCCACGGGCTGGCAGACGAAGGTCGGCAGCGAAGTGCATGACGTCATCGTGTCCGACGACGGCGTGACGGTGGACGGCAAGCCGGTCGAAATCGAGATCGACTATATCCCCGGCGACCGGACGGTCGAGGCGCGCTTTGCCGATGAAGTTCTGGCGGTGCGCGTCGCGCCGATCCGGGGCGGATGGAAGCTGACCACGCGCGGGGCGATCCACAACATCCGCGTCCTGCCCGCGCATGTCGCGCCGCTGGCCGCGCACATGATCGAGAAGATCCCGCCGGACCTGTCGCGCTTCCTGATCTGCCCGATGCCAGGCCTGCTCGTGTCGCTGAACGTGGCCGAGGGTGACAAGGTGGAGGCGGGCCAGCCGCTGGCCGTGATCGAGGCGATGAAGATGGAGAATATCCTGCGCGCCGAGAAGACCGGCACGGTCAAGGCCGTGAACGCCAAGGCGGGCGAGAGCCTGGCCGTGGACGCGATCATCCTCGAACTGGAATGATTTGAGGGATTGGGGAGGATGCGGGCCGGGGAGGGGAAGCCTTCCCCGGCCCTTTTTTGTGCGGGGTGACGGACAGAGGTGGGGTGTGTTACCCGTCAGGGCAACAGCGACCTTGCGGTCGTCCACCCCCTCCCCAAAGGCGCGCCATCTGCTATTGTTGCGCCATGCATCTCTCCCATGATCCCGCCGCGCCGCCCGCCGCCGAAATCGCTTTCGACGATTTTCTCAAGGTCGATATTCGGGTCGGCACCATCCTGACGGCGGAGCCTTTCCCGGAGGCGCGCAAGCCCGCGATCAAGCTGCTCATCGACTTTGGCGCGGGGATCGGCATCTGCAAGAGCAGCGCGCAGATCACCGAAAACCACCCCATCGAGAGCCTGCCGGGGCGGCAGGTCGCGGCGGTGGTGAATTTCCCGCCCCGCCAGATCGGCAAATATATGTCCGAAGTGCTGACGCTGGGCTTTGCCGACGATGCGGGCGCGGTGATGCTGTTCGCGCCGGACAGGCGGGTGCCGGACGGATCGCGCCTGTTCTGAGGGCTTGTCTGGAAACGCGCCTTTCGTGCCTTTACGTTACCCGGCGTCCCATACTCTGTGGGAGGTCGGCTGTGGATAAGGGGCGATGCGGCAACAGGCACAGGCTCTTCGCGCATTTCGGTACGTCTCTGGGTCGCCCACGGATTTCCGCGCTTTCTGGTGGGGCATCGTTAACCTTATCGCGCTATGCACCTCGTCTCGCATGGTCCCTAAAGCCCTTGCGTTGATGCGACTGTAGAGGCACAGCCGATTTTCGGGTTCGTGGGGAACAGGGTTAATGGCAGGCAACGTGGCGGCATCCGCTGACCGGGGAGAGGTAAAGCCCAGCGATATGCGGCTGGTCATCGCCGCATCGTCCGCAGGCACCATTTTCGAATGGTATGATTTCTTCATCTACGGCACGCTGGCCGGTATCATCGGCAAGACCTTCTTTCCCGCCGACAATCCCACGTTGCAGATATTGCTGGTCTGGGCCGGGTTCGCGGTCGGCTTTGGCTTTCGCCCGCTGGGTGCGGTGCTGTTCGGCTATCTGGGTGACCGGCTGGGCCGCAAATATACGTTTCTGGCGACGGTGATCCTGATGGGAATCGCGACCGCCGGTGTCGGCCTGATCCCGTCCGCCGAGAGTATCGGCATCGCCGCGCCCATATTGGTCATCCTGCTGCGCGTGCTGCAGGGGCTGGCGCTGGGCGGTGAATATGGCGGCGCGGCCATCTATGTGGTCGAACATGCGCCCGCCAAGCGTGCGGGCTATTTCTCCAGCTATATCCAGGCCAGCGTCGTCGGCGGCTTCGTGCTCAGCCTGATCGTGGTGCTGAGCTGCAAGGCGGGGTTCAGCGCGGAAGCATGGGGCGGATGGGCGTGGCGCGTCCCGTTCATCCTGTCGCTGGGGCTGCTCGCCATTTCGCTGTGGATGCGGTTGAAGCTGAACGAAAGCCCGGTGTTCCAGGCGATGAAGGAAGCGGGTGAGATCAGCGGCAATCCGATCCGCGACAGCTTCACCTATCCGGGCAACAAGAAGCGCATCCTCGTCGCTTTGTTCGGCGTGGCGGCGGGGCTGACCGTCATCTGGTACACCGCCATGTTCACCGGCCTGTCCTTCCTGAAGGGACCGATGCGGGTGGAGGATACGGCGGCGGAGATCATCGTCGGCGTGTCGGCCTTGCTGGGCATGGGGTTCTTCATCCTGGCGGGGCATATTTCCGACAAGGTCGGGCGCAAGACGCCGGTGGTGATCGGCTATGCGCTGACGCTGCTGCTGCTCTTCCCGATCTTCTGGATATTGGGTGCGGCCGCCAATCCGGGGCAGGCGGAGGCCGCGAAGCGCGCGCCGGTGACGGTGGTGGCCAAGGGCTGCGCCTTCGATCCGTTCGCGGACAAGCAGGCCAGCGTGTGCGGCCGGGCGCTGGGCGAACTGAGCAAGCTGGGTGTGCACTACACCGTCGTCGCGTCGGTGGGGAGGGTGGCGGCTCCCGGCAACGCTGTTGGCCAGCCCATCGCGGATGGACTGGAAATGGCGATTGGCGGCACTCCGGTCGTCGTGCGGGATGCGGCCGATATCCGGCCGCTGCTCGAAGCGCGAGGCTATGCTTTCGACAAGCAGATACCGCCCGTCGCGAATATCGCGGTGATCGTCGGCTGTCTGCTGGCGCTGTCGGCGCTGTCCGGTTTCACCTATGGCCCGGTCGCGGCGCTGCTGGCGGAGATGTTCCCGCCGACCATCCGCTACAGCAGCCTGTCGATCCCCTATCATATCGGCACCGGCTATTTCGGCGGCTTCCTGCCGCTCATTTCCAGCTACATCGTGGCGCGCACGGGTGATCCCTATGCGGGCCTCTGGTACACGATCGTCGTCGTGGCGGTCGCGCTGGTCGTCGCTCTCTGGGGCTTGCGGGATGACCGCGACACCGCCACCCATCCTGCCACTTTCTCCTGAGAAAAGAACGCTATGACGCTGCCTTCGCCTCCGCCTGCGCCGCTCAAACTCGCGCTCGACGCCGTCGCGCTCCGCAATAACTGGCGATGGCTCGCGCAGCAAAGCGGTGCGGCCAGTTGCGGTGCGGCGGTCAAGGCGGACGGCTATGGGCTGGGCGCGGTAGAGGTGGTGCAGCAACTCAAGAAAGTGGGCTGCCGCGATTTCTTCGTCGCGACATGGGCGGAGGCGATCGAGGTGCGCGAGCATGTCGGCGATGCAGGCCTCGCCGTGCTGCATGGCGTGCGGGAAGCGGACATGGCGGCGGCCAAGGCATTGCCCGGCGTGCGCCCCGTGCTGAACACCCCGGCGGAAATCCAGCGGTGGCGCGATGCGGGCGGCGGTCCGTGCGACGTGATGATCGACACCGGCATGAACCGGCTGGGCATCGACCCCAACGGCATTTCGGCGGGACTGTTCGAGGGGCTGGAGATCGACACGGTGATGAGCCATCTGGCCTGCGCCGACGAGGAGCATCCGCTGAACGGCGTGCAGGCGATGATCTTTGGCTCGCTGGCGCGCAAGGCCAAGGGCAAGCGGTTGAGCCTGGCGAACAGCGCGGGCATCCTGCTGGGCGAGAAATTCCATTACAACCTGACCCGGCCCGGCCTGTCCATCTATGGCGGATCGCCGCGGCTGGAATCGGAAGGCTATATCCATCAGGTCGTGCGCCCGCGCGCGCAGATCCTTCAGCGCCGGACAATCCGGGGCGGCGAGGCGGTAGGCTATGGCGCGAGCTATTCCGCCGACCGCACGCGGGAGGCCGCGGTGCTGAACATCGGTTACGCCGACGGTTATATGCGCGGTTTCTCCAACAGCGGCTATGCGCTGGCGGACGACGGCACCGCGCTGCCGGTGATGGGCCGGGTGTCGATGGACCTGCTGGTCGTCGATGTCAGCGACCGGCCCAGCCTGGGCGAGGGCGACTGGGTGGAGATCGCGTTCGACCTGTCGCAGGCGACCATCGTGTCGGGCCTGTCGCAATATGAATTGCTGACCAGTCTGGGCGGTCGTTTCGACCGGGAGTGGATCTGAGCACGGTCATCGGATGGGCCATGCCGATGGCGTCGGCATGGGTGGACCAGAGCGTGATGGCATAGCGGCGGCAATGTCCGGTAGGGGCATTGCCGCCGATTGCTTTGGTGTCTTCAGCCGCCCTGTGCGGAGAGCCAGGCCGAGAGCGGTTCCCACAGTTTCTGCCGCGCGGAGCGGCCGACGACCATGCCGACATGGCCGAGGTCGAGCGAGATCCTCTCGGTCGCGGGTGGGCGGGCGTCGTGCGGCACGATGCGGTCGCGGGTCGAGGATATGGCCAGCGTGGGGCAGGGCAGGGCCGCCGGGTCGATGGTCTGGCCACCCACGATCCACTGGCCGCTGCCCGGAATATCGGCGGCGTAGAAGCGTTCGATCAGTTCATGCCCCGCCGCATAGGTCAGCGGCGCGCCCTCATTCACCCAATCCTCCAGCAGCAGGAAGCTGTCATGGCCGGGATCGTCCTGCGCCATGTCCGCGAAGATCGCATATTTCTCGATCGTGCGGCGCGGGTCGAGCGACCAGAAGCCGGCCTGCAACACCTCCATCGGCATCACGCCCAACTGCCGGCAGGCGGGTTCCGCAAGCGCCCAGGCCTGATGGGTCTGGTCGCGGAAACCCTGTGGATAGGCGTCGAAACACCAGGGCGCGGCGATGGTCGCCAGCGCGGCGCAGGGGGCCAGCGCCGCCGCCGCGATCGCGATCGTCCCACCCAGGCAATAGCCGACCATGATCGGCGGGCGGGGCAGGGCGGCGATCAGCGGCAAGAGCAGGTCGGTGACATAGCGGCCGATGTCCTGATCCCGGTCCCCCTCCGCCGGATTGCCCCAATCGACCTGATACACGTCATGCCCCTGCGCGCAGAGGAATCGCAGCAGGCTGTTGTCCGGCGACATGTCCAGAACATCGGGCGCGTTGATGAGCGAGGGGACGAACAGCACGGGCGGCTTTTGCGCGTCGGCTGCCGAAAGTGGTTCATAATGAAGCAGACGGACGCGCCCCACGCTGGCGGCGATGGCGACCGGCCTTTCATGCTGCGGTCGTGCTGCACCCTGGAATCGGCGCAAACCGGCGAATGCGCGGGTGCGGAAGTCGGCGTCGCCTTCGGTTTCCCGCCATAAAATGCTCAAAAACAACGGAAGCGGACGCGGTCCGTGTTGCGGCGCGGCATGGGACAATGGTAGGGTGCGCTGTAACGGGGTCAGAGGGTCTGTCATGGCAAGGTCTAAAGATAGTGAGGGCGGGAATACCGTCGTCATCAAGAAGTACGCGAACCGCCGACTCTACGATACGGAAACGTCGAGTTACATCACATTGGACCTGTTGTCCCAGATGACTCGCGAAGGCCGCGATTTCGTGGTGGTCGATGCGAAGACCGGCGAGGACATCACCCATAATGTCCTGACCCAGATCATCATGGAGGAAGAGCAGAAGGGCGAGAATATGCTGCCCGTCAGCTTCCTGCGCCAGCTGATCTCGCTCTACGGCAATTCGATGCAGTCGCTGGTGCCGCAATATCTGGAAGCCAGCATGGATGCGTTCCGCAAGAACCAGATGCAGTTCCAGCAGGCCATGGAGGGCGCCTTTGCCGGCGGCCCCTTCGCCGAAATCGCCAAGCGCAACATGGAGATGTTCAACGCCGCCGCCGTCGCCTTCAAGGGCGTGGGCGTTCCGCTGGGCGGGGTGGGGGCCACGCCCGCCGCCGCCGCCCCGGAGGAAAGCGCGCGGGGCGAAACGCAGACCGCGCAGGAAGTGGCCGACCTGAAGGCGCAACTGGCCGCGCTGAACAGCAAGATCGACAAGCTCACCCAATAAGGGCGCGACCGGGGATAGGCGCGACCGGGGATGGGTCGCGGCGCGGGCGGTGAGCCGGTTGCCGCGCTGATCCTTTTGCCGGCGGCGTCGTTCGTGGTGGTTGTGTCGCCGATGGCGCGCGCGTCAGGGCGGAGGGTGCTTTGCCCCGTGGATGAGCGCGCGGGACGAGTGGGTTCGCAGGGGCTTGCTGCTTTGGGCGGGTTTCTGTCCTGTGTCCTGTGCCGGTTGCGCTGGGGTCGGCATGGCGGGCTTTGGGCGGGCTTTGGGCGGGCATCGGGGGTGCGCGGTGGTTCGACCGCTGGCAGGCCCCGCCGGAGAGCGGATTGGCTGGAGGCGGCGGAATTGGCCGGGAGCGGAGTGGCCGGCAGGCCGGTTGGCCAGCACTGGATTTACCGCCAGCACTGGATTTACCGATAGTCGATTTGCCAATAGTCGAATTGCGGACAGCCGGGTTTGCCGGAGACGGGGGAAGGAAGGCCATGGCCGAATCGACCGGAAAGCGGCCTGCGTGGCACCCCTATGCGATGCTGGTCATCGTCATGCTGCTGTGGGCCGGTAACAGCATCGTCGCGCGGGCGGTGCGGGGCGACATTCCGCCCTTCACGCTGGCGCTGGTGCGCTGGACGGGTGCGGTGCTGGTCGTCCTGCCCTTTGCCTGGCGGCATGTGGTGGCGGATTGGCCAAGGCTGATCGCGGGCTGGCGGTGGCTGCTGCTGCTGGGGCTGACCGGGGTGGGAGCGTTCAACGCGCTGCTCTATTCGGGGCTGCGTTTCACCACGGCGACCAACGGCCTGCTGGTGCAGGCGGCGATCCCGGCGATGGTGCTGCTGCTCAACTGGCTGTTCTTTCGCACCCGCGCCGGATGGGCGCAGGTGGGCGGTGTCCTGCTGTCCACGGCGGGCGTCCTGCTGATCGTGGCGCAGGGTGCGCCGCTGGCCATCGTGTCAGTCGATTTCAACCGGGGCGACGTGATGATCCTGGGCGCGGTGCTGTGCTGGGCGGCCTATACCAGCCTGCTGCGGCTGCGGCCCGATTGTCACCCGCTGTCCTTTCTGGTTGCGACCTTCCTGATCGGGATGGTGGCGATGGCGCCGCTGGCCGCGACGGAAAGCGCCCAGATTGCGGCGATGCGGCTGACCGGACCGGTGATCGGCGCCTTCGCCTATGTCGCGGTGTTGCCGTCGGTGGTCGCCTATCTCCTCTATAATGGCGCGGTGCGGGACATTGGCGCGGGGCGGGCGGGGCAGATGATCTCCCTGATGCCGCTGTTCGGCAGCCTGCTGGCGGTGGCCTTGCTGGGCGAGGTGCTGCACGCCTATCATCTGTGGGGCATGGCGGTGATACTGGCCGGGATCATCGTCGCGGCCGTCCCGTCGCGGGCATAGCGTCAGCCGGGCATAGCACCAGCGCGGACACAGGGCCGTCGCAAGGCGGGCGGTGTTCCGTCCCGCCCGGCGGGTCGCCCCCTACCGTTAGCGCGCATAATTGGCTAAAGCAGCCGCGATTCTCAGGGGGAGCAAGTGATGACGACCTATCTCGACAAGGCCGGTTTGCGCGTGGACGCGGGCCTTGCGCAGTTTCTGGAAGAGCGGGCGCTGCCCGGCACCGGACTGGAGGCCGCCGCTTTCTGGCAGGGGGCAGCGTCGATCTTCGAACGCTTCGTGCCCCGCAACCGCGAACTGCTGGCCCAGCGTGACGCGCTCCAGGCCCGGATCGACGCCTGGCATGACGAGCGCGCCGGGCAGCCCGTCGATGGCGCGGCCTATCAGGCCTTCCTGCGCGAGATCGGCTATCTGGTGCCGGAGCCTGCGCCCTTCACGGTCGGCACCACCAATGTCGATGACGAGATTGCGACGAGCGCGGGGCCGCAGCTGGTCGTGCCCATCCTCAACGCCCGTTTCGTGCTGAACGCGGCCAATGCGCGCTGGGGGAGCCTGTATGACGCGCTCTATGGCACCGATGCGCTGGGATCGCTGCCGGCGGGTGGCGGTTATGACAAGGCGCGCGGCGCGACGGTGATCGGCTGGGCCAAGGCGTTCCTCGACGGGGCGGTGCCGTTGTCGTCGGGGCGCTGGGCCGAGTGGACCGGCGGCGAGCCGGTGCTGGCCGACCCGGCCAAGCTGGTGGGCCGCAATGGCGACAACCTGCTGTTCAAGAACAACGGCCTGCATATCGAGGTGGTGATCGACCGCAGCAGCGCGATCGGCAGCGACGACCCGGCGGGTATCGCCGACGTGTTGCTGGAATCCGCGCTGACCACCATCGTCGACCTGGAGGATTCGGTCGCCGCCGTGGATGCGGAGGACAAGATCGTCGCCTATGCCAACTGGCTGGGCCTGATGCAGGGCACGCTGGAGGATAGTTTCGAGAAGGGCGGGCAGACGGTCACGCGGCGGCTCCATGCCGACCGGGGCTATACTGCGCTCGACGGCAATCCCCTCGTCCTGCCGGGCCGCAGCCTGTTGTTCGTGCGCAATGTCGGCCATCTGATGACCACGCCCGCCGTCCTGCTGCCCGATGGCGGGGAGGCGCCGGAGGGCATCCTGGATGGCATCGTCACCAGCCTGATCGCGCTGCATGACCTGAAAGGCCTGGGCAGCCACAGCAACAGCCGCAAGGGTTCGGTCTATATCGTGAAGCCCAAGATGCACGGCCCGGCCGAGGCGGCCTTTACCAACGACCTGTTCGACGCGGTGGAGGATCTTCTGGGCGTGGCGCGGCACACGGTCAAGGTCGGGGTGATGGATGAGGAGCGGCGCACGTCCGCCAACCTCGCCGCGTGCATCCAGGCGGTGCAGGGGCGCATCGTGTTCATCAACACCGGCTTCCTCGACCGCACGGGCGACGAGATGCACACGTCGATGCGGGCGGGCGCGGTGATCCGCAAGGGGGAGATGAAGGCGTCGAGCTGGATTGCCGCCTATGAGGATCGCAACGTCCAGATCGGCCTCGCTGCAGGCCTGTCCGGCAAGGCGCAGATCGGCAAGGGCATGTGGGCCGCGCCCGACCGGATGCAGGACATGCTGGAGCAGAAGATCGGCCATCCCAAATCCGGCGCGACGACGGCATGGGTGCCGTCCCCCACCGCCGCGACGCTGCACGCCACCCATTATCATCAGGTGGACGTCTATGCCCGGCAGGCGGAGCGCAAGGCGGAGCCGGTGGCCTCGCTCGACGCGCTGCTGACCATCCCGCTGGCGCATGGCCAGAACTGGTCCGAGGCGGAGATTGCGGCGGAGCTGGACAATAATGCGCAGGGCATCCTGGGCTATGTGGTGCGCTGGATCGATCAGGGCATCGGCTGTTCCAAGGTTCCGGACATTCATGACGTCGGCCTGATGGAGGATCGCGCGACGTTGCGCATTTCCTCGCAGCATATCGCCAACTGGCTGTTGCATGGCGTCTGCACCCCGGCGCAGGTCGATGCGGCGTTCGAGCGGATGGCGGTGAAGGTGGATGCCCAGAATGGGGGCGACCCGCTCTACCGGCCGCTGGCGGGCAATGCGGCGACGAGCCTCGCCTATGAGGCGGCCCGTGCGCTGGTGTTCCAGGGGGTCGAGCAGCCCAATGGCTATACCGAGCCGCTGCTCCATGCCTATCGCCAGAAGGCGAAGGCGGCGGGCTGACGGCGGCGATGGGGGCAGGCTTGTCCTGACAGCCGGGAGGTGCATCATTGCGATCGTTGTGACGTAATCCACTAGCGTTGTGATGGATTGCTTCGCTACGCTCGCAATGACGAGATTGGGGGCGGGTCATCGGAAGATGGGCCGCCCTTTTTGTTGGCGTGGAGAGTTGGCCGGCGTGAGAGGTTTGCCCGGCGTGATGGGGTCATCCGCGTCAGGTGCGAATCATCGGCTGACGGAAGAATCACGCCTGACGAAACATGCGTCGAACGGCTGGGTCTGATTGGGCTTTGAGGCGATATAGGGAAAGGCGGCAAAGGCCGCATCCAACGGCGATGGGGGAGCGATGCAGCGGTCTGGCGACACGCTGTTTTCATCTTCCCATCCATCCCGTGGACACACCCCGTTCCCTGTTGGAACGGTGAACGCAGAAGCCATTTTCCGTGGAAAATGGCGCGAGTGACGGGGCTCGAACCCGCGACCTCCGGCGTGACAGGCCGGCACTCTAACCAACTGAGCTACACCCGCGTTCTGGTGTGGGGGCGAACTAGGCGAGGGACTCCGACCTGTCAATCGTCCTTTTTGCGCTCTGTGACATTATCTTGACGAAAGTGCCGCGGATGCCCCGCCAGCGTGCCCGCTTCGAACAGGAAACCGGCGATATCCGGCTTGCCCGCCGCCGCCAGCACGGTGCGCAGGATGATGAGGATCGGCACGGCCAGCAACGCGCCCAGCGTGCCCCATATCCAGCCCCAGAAGCTGAGCGAGACGAGAATCAGCAGGGGGTTGAGCCGCAACCGCCCGCCCAGCACGACGGGCGTCAGCACATTCGCCTCGATCAGGTGGAGGGTGACGAGAATCACCGCTGGCATTAACGCCACCCCCATTTCGTGAAAGGACATGAGGCCGCCCAGCCCCAGCAGCATCGCCGCCACGATGGGACCGAAATAGGGGATGAAGTTGAGCAGCGCGACGATGCCGCCCCACATGAGCGGCGAGGGCATGCCCAATATGGTCAGCACCAGCGCCACCGCCCCGCCCAGGCACAGGTTGATGGTCGCGATGGTCAGCACATAGCGGGATGTCGCATCGACCACATTCTGGATCACCCGCGCGATCGCCATGGCGCCTGCAAAGCTTTCCCGGCTGCGAATCGTCTGGCGACGCAGGCTGGTCCAGCCGCTGAGGAAGAAATAGATGACGAGAATCGCAAACAGCGTCTGCACCAGCACGGCGGGCGCGGCGGTCGCGGCGAACTGAATGAGCGAGCGGGGCGGGTCGAACGCGACGGACTGCGCCGCGACCGCCGCCGGTCCGGTGACGATCATCCGCACCATGTCGTCCACGAAATGCTGCAACTGGGCATAGGCGTCGATGATGGGGGCGAGATTGGCCTTGATGAGGCTCATCCGCTCCGGCAGCAGCCGCACCCAGTCGCTGGCGGGCACGATGATGAGGACGACGGCGCTGTTGGCGATGACGAGGAAGCTGGTCAGCGCGGCGAAGGCGGCCAGCGGGGAGGGGACATGATGCCGCTCCAGCCACTCCAGGAAGGGCACCAGCGTGATCGCGATGATGATCGCGGCTGTCAGCGGCAGGAAGAATTGCGCCCCCGCCTGAAGCGCGAAGGGCACCGCCAGCACGAATCCGCCCGCCGCCGTCAGGACGAGGCCCGACAGCAGGCGGTTACGCTCCGCATGGAGTTGCGCGACCTCGCTCGCCGGTGCTTCGGCAAAGGCGGGATCGGCGGGATCGGCGGGTTCGAAACGCGATATATCGGACATGCGGCCATCCTGCACCCCGGCATGACAGGGGTCAAACCCGGACATTAACCCTATCGTCAGGCCATGGCCTTATTGCGTCGAAGCCATGCGCTTTCGGATATGCCTTCCCCCTGTCCTGTCGGTGACGGTCCTGTTGGTCACGGGGCTGTTCGCGGCGGGTCTGATGGCGCCGGACCTGATCGCATCGGGCGCGGCGGCCCCCGGCGGAGCGGCGGAGGCGGTCATGGCGCTGGACGGGCAGTTGCTGGTCGAAGCGGTCGATCCAGCCGCAGAGGGCGACCGCCGTACCGTGCGAGCGGCGGCAGAGGTGCGGTCGGGCGACCGCCTGATCTTCCTGATCCGCTATCGCAACCGGGGCGAGGCCGTGCTGCCGGGCTATGATTTTGTCGCGCCGGTGCCGCACGGGGTGCGTATCCTGCCCGACAGGGGCGATATGGTGCGGGTGTCGGTGGATGGCGGGCGCAACTGGTCGCGACCGGATTCGCCGCTCAGGCCGGACGCGCAGGGCCGCCTGCGCAGTGCCGATGCGTTGCGGCTGACGCATGTCCGCTTGCGCCTCGACCGCCGCATCGCGCCGGGAGAGGCGGGGACGGTCGCCTATCGGGGATTGTTGCTGTAGTTGCTCCCGTCGCGGGCTTTACACCGCGACGGGAGCGGAAATAGACGCCTGCGGGGCGTAATCCTCCACCGCGAAATCCTCTATCCTATAGTCGAAGATGCTGTCCGGCCGCCGCAGCAGGCGCAGGCGGGGCGCGCCATGCGGGGTGCGCGAAAGCTGCGTCTCCACCAGATCGGCATGGTTGAGGTAGAGATGGGCGTCGCCGCCGTTCCAGACGATCTCCCCCGGCTCCAGATCGCATTGTTGCGCCAGCATTCGCGTGATGAGCGCGAGGCCGAAGATGTTGAACGGAAAGCCCAGCCCCAGGTCGCAGCTACGCTGAAACAACAGGCCGTTGAGCCGGTTGCCCGCGACATGGAACTGATAGGTCATGTGGCAGGGCGGCAGGGCCATGCCCGCCAGCTCGTCCACATTCCAGGCGGTGAACAGCAGGCGGCGCGATCCCGGCGTCTCCCGGATGCCGCGCACCAGATCGGCGATCTGGTTATGCCCCTGCGCGGATCGCCGGAATAGGCCGTCCTGCCCCTCCACAGCCTCATAGCGGGGCCAGTTGACCCATTGGCGGCCATAAACGGGGCCAAGGTCGCCCCATGTCTCCGCAAAGCCCGGCTCCGACAGGATGCGCGCCTCGAAATTGTCCATGGAGAGGGCGGCGTCGCCGGTTTCGCGACGATAGCGGTCGAGCGGCCAGTCGGTCCAGATATGCACGCCCTGTTCCACCAGCGGGCGAATGTTCGTCTCGCCGCTGAGAAACCACAGCATCTCGCGCGCGGCGGCCTTCCAGAAAACGCGCTTGGTGGTGAGCAGCGGCACCGCGTCGTCCGCGAGGGAGAAGCGCAGGGTCGCGCCCAGAACAGACCGGGTGCCGACGCCGGTGCGGTCCACCCGCTCATGCCCCTGCGTCCAGACATGGCGCATCAGGTCGAGATATTGCTGTTCATAATGGGTCATGGCGGGGCTTTACCGCATCGCCGCGCGCCGCAGAAGCCCCCAGAGGGATCATCCTGCGGCGGCGAACAGGTCGGAACGGGAAGCGATCGGGAAGGCGGCGTTCAGGCCCGCCAGCGTCCCGTCTCCATCCAGATCAGCAGCGGCCGCAGCGGCAGTATCCAGACGATTCCGGCAATGGTGTAGATGACCGCCTGCACCAGCACGGGCAGTTCGCCGATCCAGTGGGACAGGCTGGCGATCAGCACCGCCCAGACGGTGATGATGAGGAGGATCAGCGCCATTCCCGCAGGTTTGCGCCAGCTTGGTTGGTCGTTCATTGCGCGGCCTCTTCTTTTTCCAGTATCGCGGTTTCGGTCACGACGATGTCGAGCGGGCGGTCATGGGCATCGACGGGCACATGGTCCACCTGTTGCGCCGACCAGCCGAGGCCGATGCGCAGCGCCTGCGGATGCGCGGCAAAGGCGCGGTCAAAATAGCCACCGCCCTGTCCCAGCCGGTTGAGCGCGCCGTCGAAGCCGACCAGCGGCGCGATGATGACGTCGGGCGTGACCTCCGCCGCCTCTGCGCCGGGTTGCAGGGTGCGGAACGGGCCGGGGACCAATATACGCTCCAGATCCCAACGGGCAAAGGCCATGGCCCCCGTCTCCCGGTCGATGCGCGGCAGGGCGAGGCGAAAGCCCAGCTCGTCCAGTTGCGCGGCGATGTTGGCGGTCGGCGCTTCGTCCCTGGTGGCATGATAGAGGGATATGATGCTCCCCGGCGTCAGGCGGCGGATCAGGGGCGAGGGCAGGACGCGAAAGGCGATGCCGCGCACGGACGGCGGCAGCGCGGCCACATAGCGGGCGCGGCGATCGCGCAGGGTGGTGCGCAGCGCGGCCTTGGCGGCGGCCTGTTCGTCCCGTGTCGGCGTCTGGTCATCCACCGGCGTCATGCATTGTCACTCCACGAAAATTCTGGCCACAGCTCAGGCCGGTCCGGGCGGGGCCGGGGAACCGAGACGCGCCTCCTATCACCGAAGCGCGTTCCGTCGAAGGGGGCAACTGTCGAAGCGGTCAGAGTGGGGTGACATTAGATTGGCCTACCGTCTCATTGCGAACGGAGTGAGCCGAAGGCGGGGAAAGCGCAACCAATCCACTGCGGCGCTCATGGATTGCTTCGCTGCGCTCGCAATGAGGATACAAGGGGACGATTCAAGGGAAAGTCATCACGCTCTAACTGTCTGACAGGGTTGCGCGGCAGGTTGAGGGGGAAGCGAGGATGCCGCCGGGGCGGGAAGGCGGGGCCATAATCGGTCGCGCTGTCGGCATGGGGCAGGCTTCTGGGCAGACAGGCTTGCTGGGGAAGGTGACGGGACCGCCATGGCCGTTTGCCGGAATATCCTCTGACGCCTCAACGTCAGGTGGGGACCATGTAGCACGGACCGAAATCCGACCAGAGACAGCCCCCTAGGATGTGATTATCGCCTCAGGGATGTTCGCTAATGCGCGCACCGGGCAGTACCCGTCCCGCCCTACTTAGGGGGCAGGCGTGTCCGCCGCAAGGGCCTGTCCGATGCTCTCCAGCCGTTCGGCCAGCGTTTCGAGCGCCTGCACCGTCGCTATATCCTCCACGGAGGGGGCGGGGGCTTCGTCGCGGGCGCGCTTGGCCTCCGCCTGCGCGTCCGACAGGTCGTCGGCCAGCAGCAGCGCGGCGAACAGGAATTGCCGCACCTCGGTCAGGCCGGGGCTGGACGCCTTTACCTTGTCCACCCGGTCCGCGATCATGCGGGAGAGCTGGTGGAGGCGCGGTTCGTCGCCGTCGCGGCAGTGCAGGGCGTAGGAGCGCCCGGCGATGGTCACTTTGACTTCAGCCATCCCGCCGCGCCTTCTGAAGATCGTCGATCAGCGAATCGAGCGACCGGAGGGCCGCCAGCGCCTTGTCATGAGAAAAGGGGTTCATCGCGTGCGGGTCCGGCGCCTGCCCATCGGGGTCGGCATGGGCGAAGGCGGCCTGCGGACCGCTCCCGACCAGTTCCTGCTGCTGCTCCAGTTCCTGCGTGAGCGCATCATTGCGCGCCTCCGCCTGCTGTAACGCGGCGCGGAGCCGTCCAATCTCGTCGCTCTGCCGGGCGGATTGGTCGCGGCCCCGGCCCGTGGCTGTTTCCAGCCGGGCGATGGCCCTTTCAATCCGGCCAATGGCCTGCATCATGCGGTCGCTGGTCATGGAGCGACCCTTATCACGGCGTTCGGACAATGCAAAAGCCATGCGCAAAAGCTATGCGAGGTCCGCCACATGCTTCGGCAGGCCGACTATATATAGCAGCCCGTCCAGTCTCTACCCTGTCTTGCGTACACAATAAGGGGCGATTGGCAGCCGGCGTCGCGGCGACGCCTTGAAAATCGCGTCATGCCGATGAAACCAGCGCCCCTTTTCCCACAATCGGGAGGTGGCGCCAAATGGTTGCCGACGGGATTCAGGGTGGCGGAAACAAGTGCGAACCAATGTGTTCGCAACGTCCCAATGTCGATCTGTCTGAGTATATGTCATCGCCTGCGCGGTCCCCTTGCGGTTGACGATTCGGCCTTCTGACGACAAACGGGGCGCGCGCGAATCACCACCCCCTCCACAAGTCTGGATCTTCGTCCGGCGTCGATAGGGCCACTATCTATTATGAGCATTTCCGATACTGCCTTGTCCTCGGCCATCCGGGTCTTGTCGATGGACGCTGTGCAGGCCGCCAATAGCGGCCACCCCGGCATGCCGATGGGCATGGCCGACGTGGCGACCGTCCTGTTCCGCGACGTGCTGAAATATGACGCATCGCGACCGGACTGGGCCGACCGCGACCGTTTCGTGCTGTCGGCGGGCCATGGGTCGATGCTCATCTACTCGCTGCTGCACCTGACCGGCTATGCGCGTCCGACGATGGAGGACATCCGCAACTTCCGCCAGCTCGGCAGCCCCTGCGCCGGACACCCGGAGAATTTCGAACTGGCGGGCGTGGAGGTCACGACCGGCCCGCTGGGTCAGGGTCTGGCCATGGCGGTCGGCATGGCGCTGGCCGAACGGCACCTCAATGCGACCTATGGCCATGATCTGGTCGATCATCGCACCTGGGTGATCGCGGGCGACGGCTGCCTGATGGAAGGCATCAACCATGAGGCCATCGGCCTCGCGGGCCATCTGGGCCTGGGCCGCATGAACGTGCTGTGGGACGATAACCGCATCACCATCGACGGCGACGCCTCGCTCTCGACCAGCGAAGATATTCTGGCCCGCTATGCCGCGACCGGCTGGCATGTCACGGCCTGCGACGGCCATGACTTCGCCGACATCCGCCGCGCGCTGGATGAGGCCGCCGCCGACGACCGCCCGTCGCTGGTCGCGTGCCGCACCATCATCGGCAAGGGCGCGCCCAACAAGCAGGGCGGCCATAATGTCCATGGATCGCCGCTGGGCGCGGACGAAATCGCCGCGACGCGCGAAGGCCTGGGCTGGACCCACGCCCCGTTCGAACTGCCGGAGGACGTGCTGTCCGAATGGCGCAGCTTTGGCCAGCGTGGCGCGAAGGCGCGCGGCGAGTGGGAAGCGCGTATGGCCGCCAGCGCGCGCGGTGCCGAGTTCACCGCGCGTATGGCCGGTGAACTGCCCGCCGACACGGGTATCGACGCCTTCATCGACGGGCTGCTGGCCGCGCCGCAGAAGGTCGCGACCCGCAAGGCGAGCGAGATGGCGCTCGGCCCGCTGACCGAGAATGTGCTGGCGATGGTGGGCGGTTCCGCCGACCTCACCGGGTCCAACAACACCAAGACGAAATCCACCGGGCCTTTGTCGAAGGACGATTATTCCGGTCGTTATGTCTATTATGGCATTCGCGAGTTCGGCATGGCCGCCGCGATGAACGGCATGGCGCTGCACGGCGGCGTGATCCCCTATGGCGGCACCTTCCTCGTCTTTTCCGATTATATGCGTAACGCGATCCGCATGTCGGCGCTCCAGCATGCGCGCGCCATCTATGTGCTGACGCATGACAGCATCGGCCTGGGCGAGGACGGCCCGACCCACCAGCCCATCGAGCATGTCATGTCGATGCGAATGATCCCCAATCTGGAGGTCTTCCGCCCCGCCGACATCATCGAGACGGCAGAATGCTGGCAACTCGCCCTCGAAAACAGCGACAAGCCGTCGGTGCTGGCGCTGACCCGCCAGAACCTGCCGCAGCTTCGCCAGGAAGCGGGCATGTTGTCGGCGAAGGGCGCCTACACGCTGCGTGCCGCAACCGCCGCGCGCAAGGTGGTGATCGTCGCGACCGGTTCCGAAGTCGAAATCGCGGTAAATGTGCGTGACTTGCTGGAAGCGGACGGTATCGGCGTCGATGTCGTGTCCATGCCGTCCATGTCGCGCTTCACCGCGCAGGACGCGGGCTATCGCAACGACGTCCTGCCGGCCGATGTGCTGCGCGTGTCGATCGAGGCGGGCGTGACATTCGGATGGGAAGCGATCACGGGTCTCGACGGCCTGCGCTTCGGCATCGACAGCTTCGGCGCCTCTGCACCCGCAGAAGTGCTCTACGACCATTTCGGCCTGACGGCCGCTAAGATCGCGCCGCAAATTCGTGCGGCGCTGGCTCAACAGTAAGGGAGAACAGGTCCATGGCAGTCAAGGTAGCCATCAACGGTTTCGGTCGCATCGGTCGTCTGGTCGCACGCGCCATCCTGTCGCGCACCGATCATGATCTGGAACTGGTCGCGATCAACGATCTGGGCGATACCCAGTCGAACGCCCTGCTGTTCAAGCGTGACAGCGTGCACGGCAACTTCTCCGGCGACGTGTCGGTCGACGGCGATTTCCTGGTCGTCGACGGCAAGCGCATCAAGGTGACGGCGGAGCGTGACCCCGCGAACCTGCCGCACAAGGAACTGGGCGTCGTCATCGCGCTGGAGTGCACCGGCATCTTCGCGGACAAGGCCAAGGCCAGCGCCCACCTGACCGCCGGCGCCAAGCGCGTCGTCATCTCCGCCCCCGCCACGGGCGTCGACAAGACGGTCGTGTTCGGCGTGAACCATGAGACGCTGACCGCCGACGATATCGTGATCTCCAACGCGAGCTGCACGACCAACTGCCTCGCCCCGCTGGCGAAGGTGCTGAACGACGCGGTCGGCATCGAGAGCGGTTTCATGACCACGATCCACAGCTACACCAACGACCAGAACACGCTGGACCAGATCCACAAGGACATGCGCCGCGCCCGCGCCGCTGCCCTGTCGATGATCCCGACCACCACGGGCGCCGCCCGTGCGGTGGGTGAGGTTCTGCCGGAGCTGAAGGGCAAGCTGGACGGTTCGTCGGTCCGCGTGCCGACCCCGAACGTCTCGGTCGTCGACCTGAAGTTCATCGCCAAGCGCGCGACGGACGTGGCCGAGGTCAACGGCCTGCTGAAGGCAGCCGCCGAGAACGGCCCGCTCAAGGGCGTGCTGGGCTATTCGGACGAGCCGCTGGTCTCCATCGACTATAATGGCGACCCGCGCAGCTCCACCGTCGACAGCCTGGAAACGGCGGTCATCGACGGCAAGCTGGTGCGCGTGCTGAGCTGGTACGACAATGAATGGGGCTTTTCGAACCGCATGATCGATACCACGGGTATCGTCGCAAAGTTCCTCTGACCTGACAGACCCCGCCGGACCCACCGGCGGGGTTTTTCAATACTCATACAAAAATTACGCCTAATATTACCGCGAGACAGGGAGCGATCATGGCCAAGCCGTTCAAGACACTCGACGACATGGGAGACATCACGGGCAAGGTGGTGCTGGTGCGCGAGGATCTGAACGTGCCGATGCAGGGCGGATCGGTGAGCGACGACACGCGGTTGCGCGCGGCGGCCCCGACCATCCTCGAACTGGCGGACCGGGGCGCGAAAGTGTGCGTCCTCGCCCATTTCGGCCGTCCGAAGGGGCAGAAGTCGCCCGACCTGTCGCTGAGCCTCGTCAGCCAGGCGCTGGCCCGTGTGCTGGGTCGGCAGGTGCAGTTCATCCCCGATTGCGCCGGACAGGCCGCGGTCGATGGCGTTGCGGTGATGCGCGCCGGGGATATTGCGATATTGGAGAACACCCGCTTCCACGCGGGCGAGGAAAAGAATGATCCGGCCCTGATCGACGCGATGGCGGCGATCGGTGAGCTGTATGTCAACGATGCCTTCTCCGCCGCGCACCGCGCCCATGTCTCCACCGAAGGACTGGCGCACAAGCTGCCCGCCTTTGCCGGACGGAGCATGGAGCGGGAACTGGACGCGCTGGAAGTCGCGCTGGGCAATCCGGTCAAGCCGGTCGCGGCGGTCGTGGGTGGGGCGAAGGTTTCCTCCAAGCTGGACGTGCTGAACCACCTCGTCACGCTGGTCGACCACCTCATCATCGGCGGCGGCATGGCCAACACTTTCCTGGCGGCGCGCGGCGTGTCGGTGGGCAAGTCGCTGTGCGAGCATGACCTGGCCGATACGGCGCGCGCGATCCTGGACACGGCGGACAAGGCGGGGTGCATCATCCACCTGCCCTATGATGTCGTGGTGTCGAAGGAATTTGCGGCCAATCCCGCCAGCTTGCGTACGGTGAATGTGCATGAGGTCGCGGATGACGAGATGATCCTCGATGCGGGACCGGCGGCGGCGGAAGCCTTTGGCGATGCGCTCAAGACCTGCAAGACGCTGGTGTGGAACGGGCCGTTGGGCGCGTTCGAGATCGAACCGTTCGACGCCGCGACGGTCGCGCTGGCGCGCACCGCGGCCGCCCTGACGAAGGAAGGCGCGCTCGTCTCCGTCGCCGGGGGTGGCGATACGGTGGCGGCGCTGAATCAGGCGGGCGTTTCGGGCGATTTCTCCTTCATTTCGACGGCGGGCGGCGCCTTCCTGGAATGGATGGAGGGCAAGGAACTGCCGGGCGTGAAGGCCCTGCTCGTCTGAAGGGCCTGCTCGCCTGAACGGGACGAGCGGCGCCCCGACTATCCTTACCGGCGGTTGAGAGTGCGTCGGGAACGGGATAGGCGCGGGACGACATTATACGGCACGACCCGCTTGCGGCGTGCCGGGAAGAGACGCGGATGCGCCGGGGCCTTGCGGCACCGGCCATCGCAACGGCCCGATCGGGCCATGGTGATGATGTGCCAGATGGCATGATGGGAGAAAACAGATGAGCAGCACCGAGACGAGCATCGATTTTGACAACAAGATCGCCACCGGCGAAGGCTTTATCGCGGCGCTGGACCAGAGCGGCGGTTCCACGCCCAAGGCGCTGAAGGGCTATGGCATCGAAGAGGGCGCATGGTCCGACGATGAGGAAATGTTCGGCCTGATCCACCAGATGCGCTCGCGCATCATCACCTCGCCCTGCTTCAACGGCGACAAGGTGCTGGGCGCGATCCTGTTCGAGCGCACGATGGACGGCGAGATCGACGGCAGGTCCGTCCCGGCCGTGCTGGCCGAGCGCGGCGTGGTGCCCTTCATCAAGATCGACAAGGGTCTGGAGGACGAGGCGAACGGCGTTCAGGTGATGAAGCCCAATCCGACGCTCAGCACATTGCTGACCCGCGCGAAGAGCCTGGGCGTCTATGGCACCAAGGAGCGTTCGGTCATCAACCTCGCCAACCGCGAGGGCATCGCCGCCGTGGTGAAGCAGCAGTTCGAGGTCGGCCTGGAAGTGCTGGCCCATGGCCTGATGCCGATCATCGAGCCGGAAGTGAACATCAAGAGCGCCGAGCGCGCCGAGGCGGACCAGATCCTGCTGGAGGAGCTGGTGAAAGCGCTCGACGCCCTGACCGGCGACGCCAAGGTGATGCTGAAGCTGAGCCTGCCGACCAAGGCCGGCCTGTTCGACCCGCTGGTCGATCACCCCCGCGTGCTGCGCGTCGTCGCGCTGTCGGGCGGGTTCAGCCGTACCGAAGCCTGCGCCGAACTGGCCAAGAACCGTGGCATCATCGCGAGCTTCAGTCGCGCGCTGCTCAACGATCTGCGCCACCAGATGTCGGACGATGAGTTCGACGCTTCGCTGGGCGGCGCGATCGACGAGATCCACGCGGCGTCGACCGTCAAGGCATGACCCTCTCCGCCTGAGTGGAAGGGGTAAAAGGGGCCGGGGGATATCCTCCGGCCCCTTTTTTATGCGCGCTGTGCTGTCATGTTCATCACAGGCCGCCCTGAAAGTCGAAGGTGAAGCGATAGTCGCGCGGCCTGACGGGTCGGGTGGTGGACTTGCCCGGCGTCACGGCCACCAGCGTCAGCGCGCCGTCCGCGACCGGCGCGGGCTGGCCGAGGGTGAGGTCCATCGTGCGCGACCAGCGGCCGCCCGACACCAGCGCGCGCACAACGACCCGGCCCGCCCAGATACAGCGGGCATTGTCCGGGCAGCGGCTGTCCTCGACAAGGCGAACGGGGCGTACGGAGGGACCGCCGACCGATACCGTCTCGCCCAGCCGTGCGGGGCCTTCGCGCAAGGGCGTGCCGGGGCCATGGACGCAGCCCGTCAAGGCAAGGATGGCGGCGGCGGAGAAAAGGGTGAGGGGCGGGGGCTGTGTCATTGCGCCGTCCTGCCGGATGACGCCTGACACCAGGCTGAACCGATGCGCGGTCGCCGGAGATCCTACGATCCCTTTTGTTTTGGAAAAGCGGCGGCTATGACCCGCACATCAATCCACGGGAGAGCTTTTCCGATGACCGCGATTCAGGACATTCCGCTCAAGACCATCAAGGGTGCCGACGCCACGCTCGGCGATTATGCCGGCAAGGTGCTGTTGGTCGTCAACGTCGCCTCCAAATGCGGCCTGACCCCGCAATATGAAGGGCTGGAGAAGCTCTACAAGGAGTATCAGGACAAGGGCCTGGTCGTGCTGGGCTTCCCCGCCAACGACTTCAAGGAGCAGGAGCCGGGCACGAACGATGAGATCGCGACCTTCTGCACCACCAATTATGGCGTCGATTTCCCGCTGTTCGAAAAGCTGGTGGCGACCGGCCCGGACAAGCACCCGCTGTACGCCGAACTGACGAAGGCGGTGCCGGAGAAATATGGCGACGCGCAGGTATGGCGCGACCGGCTCAAGGGCTATGGCATCGACGCGACGGAAGATCCCGAAGTGCTGTGGAACTTCGAGAAGTTCCTGGTGGATCGCGACGGCAATGTCGTTGGCCGCTTCTCGCCACAGGTGACGCCGGACGATCCGGCGCTGGTCGCCGCCATCGACAAGGCGCTGGGCTGAAACCCCGCCCGATGACCTGTAGCATGGCATGGACCGTCCCTGACAGCATGACCGGCATGGCGTTTCTCCACGGAGAGGCGGCATGATCGAGGATGGTGATGACGAACTGGGGCCGCTCGATCCCGGCTTTGCCGATCGGTTCGAGCAGGAGGGGCGACGCCTGCCCCTCCCGTGCCAGCTGTACCTGATCTCCCCGCCGTCCATCGGCGCGGATTTCCCCGACCGGCTGCGCGCGGCGCTGGATGGCGGGACGGTCGCGGCGTTCCAGCTCCGCCTCAAGGGGTGGGAGGATGACGCCATCGCCGCCGCCGCCGAGCCGCTGCAAAAGCTGTGCGCGGAGCGGGACGTGGCGTTCATCGTCAACGACAGCATCGCGCTGGCGCAGCGGCTCGGCGCCGACGGCGTCCATCTGGGACAGGGCGATGGCGATCCGAAGGAAGCGCGCAAGCTGCTGGGCAAGGATGCGCAGATCGGGGTGACCTGCCACGACAGCCGCCACCTGGCCATGGAAGCGGGGGATGCGGGCGCGGACTATGTCGCCTTTGGCGCCTTTTATCCCACGACCACCAAAGAGACGACGCATCGCCCCGATCCGTCGATCCTGTCCTGGTGGTCGACGGTGTTCGAACTGCCCTGCGTCGCCATCGGCGGGATTACGGCGGACAACGCCGGTTCCTTGATCGCGGCGGGCGCGGACTTCATCGCGGTCAGCGGTGCGGTGTGGAGCCATCCGGGCGGACCGGGCGCGGGTGTCGCGGCGTTCGACGCACTGCTGCGCGATCAGTAACCCCTATTGCGGCACCGGCTCGAACGGGAGCCGGGGCTGCCAGCGTCCTGCGCGCATCGCGGCCATCTCCGCCGGGTCCACCCAATGGGGCGTGCCGGTGACGGGACCGGTGCGGGGCGGCAGGACACGCTCGTCAATCAGGTAATCATCGGGCCGATAGCGATTGGCCAGATCGGCATCGCGCCGTATCGCCGGGCGGTCGAGCGGTTCGAGGAGATTTTGGGGACGGGCGGTCGCGACCACATCCTCGTCCCCTGCCAGCCATTCGATGTCGGCGAACTGCAATTTCACCAGCGGGCGGCGGTTGGCGCCGATGATGGTGACGGGCACGCCCAGGGTGGTGATGCCGAACAACCGCCGGGCAAAGGCGGTGGGCAGGCGGATGCAGCCATGCGACGCCGGATAGCCGGGCAGATGCCCCGCATGGATGGCGATGCCGGTCCAAGTCAGCCGCTGCATATAGGGCATGGGCGCGTTGGAATAGAGGTTGGAGCGGTGCCACATATTCTTCTGGAGGATGGTGAAATCCCCCAGCGGGGTGGCGTGGCCCTTCGCCCCCGTGGACGCCGTGCTCATGCCGATCAGCCGGCCGTCCCGATAGACATAGAGGCGCTGCTCCGCGATGTTGACGGTCATGGACAGCGTGCCGGACGTGGTGACGCCGGCCTCGTCCCACAGATATTGCCCGACCTTGAGCGCCCGCGCCTCGCTGAGCGTCTGCGCAGCGGCGGGTGCGCCCGCCATGGCGGCGAGGAGGAAGAGCGGGGCGAGGAGGGGGCGAGCGAACCGTGTCTGGCAATACATGATGGCGGGCACCATTCCACGGCGCGTGCGGCGCATCAATGGCCCAGCTTGGGCCGGAACCCTCCGCCTGTCCCGTAACTGGCCAGCACTTGCCTCCGGGACGCACAGCCGCTAAGTGCCGCCACCGGCTCTTTTCCAGATTCAACTTGAGGCAGCGCGCGATGAAGATCAGCGGCGTGGACATCCGTCCCGGCAATAATATCGAATATGAGGGCGGCCTGTGGCGCGCCGTCAAGATTCAGCACACCCAGCCCGGCAAGGGCGGCGCCTATATGCAGGTGGAGCTGAAGAACCTGATCGACGGCCGCAAGAACAACGTCCGTTTCCGTTCGGCGGAATCGGTCGAGCGCATCCGCCTCGACACCAAGGATTTCCAGTATCTTTATGCCGAGGGCGACATGCTCGTCTTCATGGACACGGAAACCTATGACCAGATCAACCTGCCGCAAGACCTGGTGGGCGAGGCGTCGGCCTTCCTCCAGGACGGCATGATGGTGCAGCTGGAACTGTATGAAGAGCGTCCGATCTCCGTCGCGCTGCCAGAAACGGTCGAGGCGACCGTGGTCGAGGCCGACGCGGTGGTGAAGGGGCAGACCGCCTCCGCCTCCTACAAGCCCGCGATCCTCGACAATGGCGTGCGCGTCATGGTTCCCCCGCACATCGTCAGCGGCACGCGCATCGTCGTCGATGTGTATGAGCGCGAATATGTGAAGCGGGCGGACTGATCGCCGTCGTGCCTCTCCCCCCAATCGGGGAGGGGCAGGGGCTTTGCGCGCATGGCGGGCATCCGCCCCGGATTTTCAGTGGCAAGATCGCTTGCCCACCCCCAGCCCCTCCCGCACGCGGGAGGGGGGAGATAAAATATGGTAGCCCATTCCGGTCTTCTCACCGTCATCGAGCGTGCCGCGCGCAAGACCGCGCCGCGCCTGCGCCGCGATTTCGGTGAGGTCGAGCATTTGCAGGTCAGCCGCAAGGGGCCTGCCGACTTCGTCAGCCTGGCGGACAAGCGGGCCGAGGATACGCTGGTCGAGGAACTGCGCAAGGCGCGGCCCGACTGGGGCTTCCTGCTGGAGGAAGGTGGCACGATTGAGGGCGACCCGACGAAACCGCGCTGGATCATCGACCCGCTCGACGGCACCAGCAATTTCCTGCACGGCATCCCGCATTTCGCCATCTCCATCGCGGTTCAGGAGCCGAAGCGCGATGGTTCGGGCTGGGGCGAAGTCACCACCGGTCTGATCTACCAGCCGCTGACCGACGAAAGCTATTGGGCCGAAAAGAGCCGGGGCGCCTGGTTGCATGACCGCCGCCTGCGCGTGTCCGCCCGGCGTGACCTGACCGAGGCGCTGATCGCGACCGGCATCCCCTACCACGGCCATGGCGACATGGCGCAATGGGGGCGCATCTTTGGCGCGGTTGCCCCGTCGGTGGCGGGCATCCGCCGCTTTGGCGCGGCTTCGCTCGACCTCGCCCATGTCGCGGCGGGTCGCTATGACGGTTTCTGGGAAAGCGGCCTGAAGCCGTGGGACGTCGCGGCTGGTATCCTGCTCATCCGCGAGGCGGGCGGCTTCGTGACCGATTTCCGTGGCGGCGATCAGCCGATGGAGCGCGCCGAGATTCTGGCCGCCAATGACGCCATCCACAGCAAGCTGCACAAGCTGGTGGCCACCGCCCTGCGGTAATCGGGTTCCAGGGTGGCGATTGGCCGTCCCCATAATCAGGCGGAGTGTGCGGGGTAACTCCCGACGTCGATCCCGTAACAAGGCCCGCTGGCGACATTGTCGCGAGCGGGTTTTTTGCGCATGATGCCCACCACTCGCCCGATTTGAGGGGTGGGGTTTGGGGTTCAGGACTTTCTTTGGCGCATAACAATAATGCGAGTCAATTGCATTAAATGGTGACGGGATGGCTCCTTATGTCCGCCCGTCAAAAATGCCCGACATTTCCCAGTTTTGCGAGCGATTCTCAGTGGCCCGCCCCCTTGCTTCGCAGATGCAGCAGTCCTAAAGCGCGCCACATACGAGATCGCTTCGGGGACCCGCTTTGCCGGATTTATCGCAATATCTGCCGATTCTTCTGTTTCTGGCCATCGCGCTTTTGCTGTCCAGCGCCTTCGTGTTCCTGCCCATGGTGGTGGGGCGGCTGACCGGCGCGCACAAGCCGGACCCGGCGAAGCTCAGCGAATATGAATGCGGCTTTCCCGCGTTCGAGGACCCGCGCAGCCAGTTCGACGTGCGTTTCTATCTGGTCGCGATCCTGTTCATCATTTTCGATCTTGAGGCTGCTTTCCTCTTTCCCTGGGCGGTCAGCCTGAAAGAGATTGGCTGGGCGGGGTGGCTCACCATGATGGGCTTCATCTTTGAACTCGTCCTCGGCCTCATCTATGCGTGGAAGAAGGGAGCACTCGATTGGGAGTAGAGCTTGAACGGCCTGGCACGCTTGGCGCGCCGCCGGTTGGGACCCAGCCGGACGCCGATTTCTTCAACGCGCTGACCGGAGAGGTCAACGACAAGGGCTTCCTCGTCACGTCGACGGAAGACCTGTTCCAGTGGGCGCGTACCGGCTCGCTGTGGTGGATGACCTTTGGCCTGGCGTGCTGTGCGGTGGAGATGATCCACGTCAACATGCCGCGTTACGACATGGAGCGGTTCGGGGCCGCCCCGCGCGCATCGCCGCGCCAGTCGGACGTGATGATCGTCGCGGGCACCCTCTGCAACAAGATGGCCCCGGCGCTCCGCAAGGTCTATGACCAGATGTCGGAGCCGAAATACGTCATCTCCATGGGGTCGTGCGCCAATGGCGGCGGCTATTATCATTACAGCTACAGCGTCGTGCGCGGTTGCGACCGGATCGTGCCCGTGGACATCTATGTCCCCGGTTGCCCGCCGACCGCCGAGGCGCTGCTCTATGGCGTCATGCAGCTTCAGCGGAAGATCCGCCGGATAGGAACCATCGAGAGATGAGCAGCGTGCATTCTGCCCCTCGCGTTCAGCCCATCGACGGTCTGGCCGACGCCCTGCGTGCGGCGCTGGGCGCGGTCGTGCTGGATGTGGTCGACGAGCATTTCGAGGTTTCGCTGACCGTGGCGCGCGACGCGGTGGCGGACACCATGATCGTCCTGCGCGACCAGTTCGCCTATCAGCAACTGATGGAGATTGCGGGCGTCGATTACCCGGAGCGCGCCGAGCGTTTCGAGGTCGTCTATCACCTGCTCAGTATCACCAAGAACCATCGCCTGCGGGTGAAGGTCTCGACTGACGAGAATCAGCCGGTACCAACCGTCACGCACATCTGGCCCGTCGCGGGCTGGCTGGAGCGTGAGGTGTTCGACATGTATGGTGTGCTCTTCTCCGGCAACACCGACCTGCGCCGCATCCTGACCGACTATGGTTTCAAGGGGCATCCGCAGCGCAAGGACTTTCCGCTGACCGGCTATGTCGAACTGCGCTATTCGGAAGACCAGAAGCGCGTCGTCTATGAGCCGGTAAAGCTGGCGCAGGACTTCCGCAGCTTCGACTTCATGTCGCCATGGGAAGGTGCGGAATATATCCTGCCGGGTGACGAGAAGGCCGCCGCGCCGACGCCGCCTCCCGCGCCTCCGCCAGCGACGCCCAAGACCACCGAGACGAAGGCCGTTACCGGCGCCGGTGAGCCTGCGAACACGAAGGCCGCCGAGACGTCTGCTGCCAAGGCCGATGACACCCCGCCCGCCAAGCCGGGGGAGAGCAAATAATGTCCGACTATGTCGAAAAGCTGGACCATGTGCTGAACGCGGACGATCCGACGGTCGGCGACACGGAAATCCAGAACTACACGATCAACTTCGGTCCGCAGCATCCCGCCGCGCATGGCGTGCTCCGCCTCGTCATGGAACTGGACGGCGAGATCGTGGAGCGGTGCGACCCGCATGTCGGCCTGCTCCATCGCGGCACCGAGAAGCTGATCGAGTATAAGACCTATTTGCAGGCGCTGCCCTATTTCGACCGGCTCGACTATTGCTCGCCGCTGGGCATGGAGCATAGCTATGTGCTGGCGATCGAGAAGCTGCTGAACCTGGAAGTGCCGCTGCGCGCGCAATATCTGCGCGTGTTCTTCGCGGAGCTGACGCGCATCTGCAATCACATGCTCAACCTTGGGTCGCATGTGATGGACGTGGGCGCGATGACGCCGAACCTGTGGCTGTTCGAAATCCGCGAGGATTGCCTCAATTTCTTCGAGCGGGCATCGGGCGCGCGCATGCACAGCGCCTATTTCCGGCCCGGTGGCGTGCATCAGGACGTGCCGCTCAAGCTGCTGACTGACATTGGCGACTGGCTGGACGACCGCCTGCCGCGCCTGTTCGAGGATGCGATTTCGCTGGTGGCGGATAACCGCATCTTCAAGCAGCGCAACGTCGACATCGCCGTGGTGAGCAAGGAAGACGCGCTGAAGTGGGGCTTCTCCGGCCCGATGATCCGCGGCAGCGGCATCCCCTGGGATATTCGCAAGTCGCAGCCCTATGACGCCTATGACCGGGTCGAGTTCGACGTGCCGGTGGGTACGCAGTTCGACTGTTACGACCGGTTCATGGTCCGCGTCGAGGAAGTGCGCCAGTCCGCGCGCATCATGAAGCAGTGCCTGAACGACATGCCAGAAGGCCCCATCGCCAGTTTCGACCGCAAGGTATCCCCGCCCAAGCGCGGGGAGATGAAGCAGTCGATGGAGGCGCTGATCCATCACTTCAAGCTGTACACCGAGGGCTTCCATGTGCCCGCCGGCGAGGTCTATGTCGCGACCGAAAGCCCCAAGGGTGAGTTCGGTGTGTATCTGGTCAGCGACGGGTCGAACAAACCCTATCGCTGCAAGATCAGGCCGACGGCCTTCAGCCATTTGCAGGCGATGGATTTCATGTTGAAGGGCCACATGCTGGCCGACACCACCGCCGTTCTGGGCGCGATGGATATTGTTTTCGGGGAGTGCGACCGTTGAGTACGGCAGACGTCATTGACCGCGTTGCCATCGCGGAGGCCATGATCGCGGCCTATAACGCACAGGATGTGGACGCCTATGTCGGTTTTATGACCGAAGAAGCGTCCGAGGCGACCTATCGCGGCGCGGTGATCCGCGAGGGCCGAGAGGGTACACGCTCCGGCCTCGCCGCAGCGTTCAAGGTGTGGCCGCAGAACAAGGCCGAAATCCGCGAGAAGCAGGCCATCGGCGACTATGTGCTGTTCCGCGAATATGTGACGCGCGGACCGGCTTCCGACGGGTCGGCGCTGGTCGAGCCGTTTGAGGTGATCGCCGTCTATTCCTTCGAAGGCGACAAGGTGTCGCGCGTGGAGTTCATCCGCTAATGGCCGACGCACCCCAGATTCCCGACGAGGCGGAGGTTCGCGCACGCTGGGGCAGCTTTGCCTGGACGGCGGAGAATGCAGAGCAGGCCAAGGTCGTCATCGCGCGCTATCCCGACGGACGGCAGCAGTCGGCGGTAATGCCGCTGCTCGACCTCGCCCAGCGGCAGGTGGGGGCGGAGACGCAGACGCAGGGCTGGCTGCCCGTGCCGGTGATGGAATATATCGGCGACCAACTCGATATGCCCTATATGCGGGTGTATGAGGTCGCGACCTTTTACACCATGTACAACCTCGCGCCGGTCGGCCGTTTCCATGTGCAGGTGTGCGGCACGACGCCGTGCATGCTGCGCGGGTCAGACGACGTGCTGGCCGCGTGCAAGAACAAGGGCCTGATCAAGGGCGGCACGACGCCGGACGGCCTGTTCACGCTGAACGAGGTCGAGTGTCTGGGCGCCTGCGCCAACGCACCGATGGTTCAGATCAACGACGATAATTACGAAGACCTGACCTATGAGACGATGACGGCGGTGCTGGAAACGCTTGCCGCCGGTGGCCAGCCGAAGATCGGTCCCCAGATCGACCGGCAGACGAGCGCGCCGGAAGGTGGCCCGACCACCCTCAAGGAAATGGTGTCCGAGAACCACGATTATCGTGGCCAGTGGAACGAAGGAGCGCGCGCATGAGCGATGCAGCACCAGCCCCCGCACCCTTTGTCGGCCCGCTGTCCGACAAGGACCGCATCTTCACCAACGTCCATGGCTTTCAGGACTGGGGCATCGACGCCGCAATGAAGCGCGGCGACTGGGACAATACCAAGGCGCTGATGGAGATCGGCCAGGACGCGATCATCGACAGGATCAAGGCGTCCAACCTGCGCGGCCGTGGCGGCGCGGGCTTCCCGACCGGCATGAAGTGGAGCTTCATGCCCAAGGAAAGCAAGGATGGCCGTCCCAGCTTCCTGGTCATCAACGCCGACGAGTCCGAGCCGGGTTCGTGCAAGGACCGCGAAATCATCCGCCACGATCCGCACAAGCTGATCGAGGGCGCGCTGATCGCCGGTTTCGCGATGCGCGCGCGCGCGGCCTATATCTACATCCGCGGCGAGTTCATCTATGAGGCGAAGGTGCTCTTCGCCGCAGTGCAGCAGGCCTATGACCGGGGCTTCCTCGGCAAGAATGCCTGTGGTTCGGGCTATGATTTCGACGTGTTCGTGCATCGCGGCGCGGGCGCCTATATCTGCGGCGAGGAAACCGCGCAGATCGAGAGCATCGAGGGCAAGAAGGGCCAGCCTCGCCTGAAGCCGCCGTTCCCGGCGGGCGCGGGCCTCTATGGCTGCCCGACGACGGTGAACAATGTCGAGAGCATCGCGGTGTCGCCGACGATCCTGCGGCGCGGGCCGGAGTGGTTCAACAGCTTTGGCCGCGAGGGGAACAAGGGCACCAAGCTGTTCCAGATCAGCGGCCATGTGAACAAGCCCTGCGTCGTCGAAGAGTCCATGGGCATCAGCTTTGAGGAGCTGATCGAGAAGCATTGCGGCGGTATCCGCGGCGGTTGGGACAACCTCCTCGCGGTGATCCCCGGTGGCTCGTCGGTGCCGCTGGTGCCCGCGCGGCAAATCCGCGACGCGCCGATGGATTTCGACGGGTTGAAAGCGCTGGGTTCCGGTCTTGGCACCGCCGCCGTCATCGTGATGGACAAGTCGACCGACATTGTCCGCGCGATCAGCCGGCTGTCCTATTTCTACAAGCATGAGAGCTGCGGTCAGTGCACGCCGTGCCGCGAAGGCACCGGCTGGATGTGGCGCGTGATGGAGCGGCTTCGCACCGGCGAGGCGGACGTGTCGGAAATCGACATGCTCTATGACGTGACCAAGCAGGTCGAGGGCCATACCATCTGCGCGCTGGGCGACGCGGCGGCATGGCCGATCCAGGGCCTGATCAAGCATTTCCGCCCGGAAATCGAGCAGCGTATCGCTGACAAGCGTGGCCCCTTGGTGGAGGCAGCGGAATAATATGCCTAAAGTCAAAGTCGACGGCGTAGAGCTGGAAGTTCCCGCAGGCGCCACTGTCCTTCAGGCGTGCGAGATCGCGGGCAAGGAAATCCCGCGCTTCTGCTATCATGAGCGCCTGTCCATCGCGGGCAATTGCCGCATGTGCCTGGTCGAAGTGAAGCCGGGGCCGCCCAAGCCGCAGGCATCGTGTGCGCTGCCCGCCGCCGAGAATCAGGAAATCTTCACCAACACGCCGATGGTGAAGAAGGCCCGCGAAGGGGTGATGGAGTTTCTCCTCATCAACCACCCGCTTGACTGCCCAATCTGCGATCAGGGCGGCGAATGTGATTTGCAGGACCAGTCCGTTGCCTATGGCAAGGGCAAGAGCCGCTATCATGAGCATAAGCGGGCCGTGACCGAGAAATATATGGGTCCGGTGGTGAAGACCGTCATGACCCGCTGCATCCAGTGCACCCGCTGCGTGCGCTTTGCCGAGGAAGTCGCGGGCGTGCCGGAAATCGGCGCGATCGGGCGCGGCGAGGGCATGCAGATCACCACCTATCTGGAGAAGGCCGCGCAGAGCGAACTGTCCGGTAATGTGGTCGATCTGTGCCCGGTCGGCGCGCTGACCAGCCGTCCCTATGCGTTCGAGGCGCGTCCGTGGGAACTGAAGAAGACGCTGGCCATCGACGTGATGGACGCGGTCGGCACCAACATCCGGCTCGACAGCCGGGGCCGTCAGGTGCTGCGTTCGCTGCCGCGCGTCAACGATGACGTGAACGAGGAATGGGCGAGCGACAAGACGCGGCATGTCGTCGACGGTCTGGTCCGCAAGCGGCTCGACCGGCCGTTCGTCCGCAAGGATGGCAAGCTGGTGCCTGTAACATGGGACGAGGCTTTTGCGGCCATTGCAGCCGTCCAGCATGGCGGTTCGGTCGCGGCGGTGGCGGGCGACCTGCTCGACGCCGAGACGATGTTCGCCGCGCGCGAACTGGTGCATGCGCTGGGCGGGACGCAGTTGGAAGGCCGTCAGACCGGCCTCCAATATGACGTGTCCAGCCTGTCGGCGGTGAATTTCAATTCGACGCTGGCCGGGATCGAGACGGCGGATGCAGTTCTGCTGATCGGCACGAACCTCCGCTGGGAGGCGCCGCTGGTCAACACGCGCATCCGCAAGGCGATCAAGAAGGGCGCGAAGGTTTTTGGCGTCGGGCCGGAAACGGACCTGACCTACAAGGTCGAATGGCTGGGCAATGACGCGGGTCTGCTGGCGGCTCTGCCGCAGGTGGTGCTGGATGCGTTCGCTAAGGCAGAGCGCCCGGCGATCATCGTCGGTGGCGGAGTGCTGGCCAAGGATGGCGCGCATGGCGATACGCTGGCGCTGGTCGAGACGCTGGGCCTCGTGAAGGACGGCTGGAACGGTTATAATGTCCTGCACATGGCGGCGGCTCGCATGGGCGGCCTGATGCTGGGCTATGCGACGGCTGGCGGGATCAAGGCGATTGCGGCGTCCGCGCCCAAGCTGCTGTTCTCGCTGGGAGCAGACGAGGTCGATTATTCGGCCTTCGAAGGCAGCTTCAAGGTCTATGTCGGCCATCATGGCGACAAGGGCGCGCATGCCGCCGACGTCATCCTGCCCGGCGCGAGCTATGCGGAGAAGCCCGGCACCTATGTGAACCTCGAAGGGCGTGTGCAGCGCGGCGACAAGGCCGTGTTCGCGCCCGGCGATGCGCGCGAGGACTGGACGATCCTGCGCGCCCTGTCCGACGTGCTGGGCAAGACGCTGCCGTTCGACAGCTTCGAGGCTTTGCGCGCCGCTATGGTCGCCGCTGTGCCTGCGCTGGGCGTGGAAGGGCTGGCGGACTATGGCTGGAGCGTTCCGTCGCTGCCGACTGGCGGCGCCGGGGAGTTCGGCCACCCGATCAAGGACTTCTACCTGACCAACGCCATCTGCCGGGCCAGCCCGACGATGCAGCGTTGCTCGTCCGAACTTGTCCATGGCCAGGATTTTGCGGAGGCCGCGGAATGACCAGTTTCTTCCAGTCCCTGGGCCTGCCGTTCGAAGGCGCATGGCTGCTGTCGACGATCATCGGTATCCTTGTCATCGCCCTGCCGCTGATGCTGGCGGTCGCGATGATCATCTATGCGGATCGCAAGATCTGGGCGGCGATGGCGCTGCGTCGTGGCCCCAACGTAGTCGGTCCCTTCGGCCTGCTCCAGTCGTTCGCGGACGGTCTCAAGGTCTTCCTTCAGGAAACCATCATCCCGTCGGCGTCGAACCGGGTGCTGTTCCTGATCGCGCCGATCATCACCTTCACGGTGGCGCTGATGGCGTGGGCGGTGATCCCGTTTCAGGTCGGTGTGGTGCTGGCGGACATCAATGTCGGCCTGCTCTACATCCTCGCGATCAGTTCGCTGGGCGTCTATGGCGTCATCCTCGCGGGTTGGGCGTCCAACTCCAAATACCCTTTCTTCTCCGCGATCCGCGCGTCGGCGCAGATGATCTCCTATGAAGTTTCCATCGGCTTCGTGCTGATCTCCGTCGTCCTGTGGGCGGGCAGCTTCAACCTCAGCGAGATCGTGGCGAGCCAGAAGGGCTATTATGGCTTTCTGAACGGCAATGGCTTCAACCCGCTGCTGTTCCCGATGTCGATCGTCTTCCTGATTTCCTCCATGGCCGAAACCGCGCGTGCGCCGTTCGATCTGACCGAGGCGGAATCGGAGCTGGTCGCGGGCTATCAGACCGAATATTCGTCGATGGCCTTCGCGCTCTACTGGCTGGGCGAATATGCCAACGTCATCCTGATGTGCGCGCTGAACGCGATCCTGTTCTGGGGTGGCTATCTGCCGCCGTTCGACTGGGCGCCGCTCTATTGGGTGCCGGGCATCATCTGGCTGTTCGCCAAGATCCTGTTCTTCTTCTTCGTCTTCTCCTGGGTGAAGGCGACCGTTCCCCGCTATCGCTATGACCAGCTGATGCGTCTGGGCTGGAAAATCTTCCTGCCGCTGTCGCTGGCGTTCGTGGTGATCGTCAGCGGGTTCCTGATGCTTACTCGTTACGGAGCCGGTGCATGAGCGTCGCCCATATCATCAAGTCCTTCACGCTCTGGGAGTTTGTGAAGGCGCATTGGCTGACCTTGAAATATTTCTTCAAGCCCAAGGCGACGATCAACTATCCGTTCGAGAAGAACCCGATCTCGCCCCGCTTTCGCGGCGAGCATGCACTGCGCCGCTACGCCAATGGCGAGGAACGCTGCATCGCGTGCAAGCTGTGCGAGGCGATCTGCCCGGCGCAGGCGATCACCATCGAGGCGCAACCGCGTGCCGATGGTAGCCGCCGCACGACGCGCTACGACATCGACATGACCAAGTGCATCTATTGCGGCTTCTGTCAGGAAGCCTGCCCGGTGGACGCCATCGTCGAGGGTCCGAATTTCGAGTTCGCCACGGAAACCCGCGAAGAACTCATCTATGACAAGTCGAAACTGCTCGCCAATGGCGACAAGTGGGAGCGGGCGATCGCGGCAAATCTTGCCGCCGATGCGCCCTACCGTTAAGGCGCGAGCCGCATGGTTTATCGGGCCAGCATGCTTTTCAGGGAACCCGCCAGGGGGATGACCGTCCAGTGATTCACGTTCTAGCCTTTTACCTCTTTGCCGCCTTCGTGGTGGCGAGCGGTGCGCTGACGATTTTCGCGCGCAACCCGGTCCATAGCGTGCTGTGGCTGATCCTCGCCTTCTTCAATGCGGCGGGCCTGATGCTGATGCTGGGCGCGGAGTTCATCGCCATGCTGCTGGTCATCGTCTATGTGGGCGCGGTCGCGGTGCTGTTCCTTTTCGTGGTCATGATGCTGGACATCGACTTTGCCGAACTGCGCGCCGGTTTCGTGGAATATCTGCCGTTCGGCGTGCTGATCGGCCTGATCCTGCTGGCAGAGATCGTGTTCGGCGCCGCCGCGTGGAAGGCCGGGCCGTTGCAGCTTGCGAACCGCGCCGCGCCGATCGGCCATGAGGCCCCCAATATCGAGCAGATCGGCACGCTGCTGTACACGCGCTACATCTTCTTGTTCGAGGCGGCAGGCCTTGTCCTGCTCGTCGCGCTGATCGGCGCGATCGTGCTGACGCACCGCACCCGTGGCGGCGTGCGCGGTCAGAATATCGACAAGCAGAACCGTCGTCGTCCGCAGGATGCCGTCCGCAACATCAATCAGCCCACAGGGCAGGGGGTCGAGCTGTGATTGGTCTCGTCCATTATCTGATCGTCAGCGCCACCCTGTTCATGCTGGGCGTGCTGGGCATCTTCATCAACCGCAAGAACATCATCATCATCCTGATGTCGATTGAGTTGATCCTGCTGAGCGTGAACATCAACCTTGTCGCCTTCAGCGCCTTTCTGGGCGATCTGGTGGGGCAGGTGTTCAGCATGTTCGTGCTGACCGTCGCGGCGGGTGAGGCGGCCATCGGTCTTGCCATCCTTGTCATCTATTTCCGCGCTCGCGGCACCATTGCCGTTGACGACGTCAACCGAATGAAGGGGTAAGCGGGCGGTGTCGGCAATCTATTTCATCGTCCTGCTGCCGTTGCTGGCGGCCCTGTTCGCGGGGCTGGGCAACCGCATCATCGGTAACACCGTCGCCAAGACCGTGACGACGGGCGCACTGTTCATCGCCTGCGCGCTGAGCTGGAGCATCTTCCTCGGCTTCTGGCTGGGGGATAGCGAGGCCATCGTTGCTCCCGCTTTCACCTGGATCCGTTCGGGCACGTTCGACGTCGCCTGGGCGCTGCGCGTCGATACGCTGACCGCGACGATGCTGATCGTCATCACCAGCGTTTCCGCGCTCGTCCACCTGTATAGCTGGAGCTATATGGCGGAAGACCCGGACCAGCCGCGCTTCTTCGCCTATCTGTCGCTGTTCACCTTCGCCATGCTGATGCTGGTGACGGCTAACAACCTGCTCCAGATGTTCTTTGGCTGGGAAGGGGTGGGTCTTGCGTCCTACTTGCTGATCGGCTTCTGGTTCAAGAAACCCAGCGCCAGCGCCGCCGCGATCAAGGCGTTCGTGGTCAACCGCGTCGGCGACCTTGGCTTCATGATGGGTATCTTCGGCGTCTATCTGGTGTTCGGCACCATCTCGATCCCCGATATCCTCGAAGCCGCGCCGTCGATGGCCGGTTCAACCATTGGTTTCCTGGGTGGCCGTTTCGACACGATGACGGTGCTCTGCCTGCTGCTGTTCCTCGGCGCGATGGGCAAGTCGGCGCAGCTCGGCCTGCACACCTGGCTGCCGGACGCGATGGAAGGCCCGACCCCGGTGTCGGCGCTGATCCACGCCGCGACCATGGTGACCGCTGGCGTCTTCATGGTGTGCCGCCTGTCACCCCTGTTCGAGACGAGCGAAGTCGCGACCTCGGTCGTGACCATCGTCGGTGCAGCGACCTGCATCTTTGCCGCCACCATCGGCACGGTGCAGAACGACATCAAGCGGGTGATCGCCTATTCGACCTGTTCGCAGCTCGGCTATATGTTCTTTGCGGCGGGCGTTGGCGCCTATGGCGCGGCGATGTTCCACCTGCTGACCCATGCCTTCTTCAAGGCGCTGTTGTTCCTGTGCGCCGGTTCGGTCATCCATGCGATGCACCATGAGCAGGACATGCGTTACTATGGCGGCCTGCGCAAAAGCATCCCGCTGACCTATTGGGCGATGCTGCTTGGCACGCTGGCCATCACGGGCGTCGGCATCCCCGGCACCTCGCTGGGCTTTGCGGGCTTCTTCTCCAAGGATGCGATCCTGGAGAGCGCCTATGCGGCAGGCGGTCATGGCACGGGGGCGTTCTTCGTCGGCGCGCTTGCGGCTCTGCTGACCAGCTTCTACAGCTGGCGGCTGATCTTCCTGACCTTCTTCGGCAGGCCGCGCTGGGCGGAGAGCGAGCATATCCAACATGCGCTGCACGGCGATCATCACGATCATCCGGCGGACGAACATGACGACCATGCCCATGCCCATGCAGACAATCATGCGCATGACGCCCATGGCGTGACCGATGCCCATTTCGTTGATACGACGGGTTCGGGCGGCTATCACCCGCATGAAAGCCCGCTGCCCATGCTCGTCCCGCTCATCGTCCTGACGGTCGGCGCGGTGTTCGGCGGCCTTGCCTTCCACCATGCCTTTGTCGGTGCGGAAGAGGGGGCAGGGTTCTGGCGCGGGTCGCTGTTCTTCGACGCACATCTGATGCACGCCGCGCATGAAGTGCCGACGTGGGTCAAGTGGACGCCGTTCGCGGTGATGCTGACCGGCCTGGTTCTCGCATGGCTGAGCTATATCAAGCACACCGACTGGCCCGCGCGGTTCACGGCGCAGTGGAGCGTTCTGTACGACTTCCTGCTCAACAAATGGTATTTCGACGAGCTGTACAACCATCTCTTCGTCAAGCCCGCCTTCTTCCTCGGTCGCATCTTCTGGAAGGGCGGCGACCAGGGCACGATCGACCGCTTCGGACCCAATGGTCTGGCGGCGCTGGTCGTGCAGGGCGGTAAAGTCACCCGTCGGCTCCAGACCGGCTATCTCTATTCCTATGCGCTGGTGATGCTGATCGGCCTCGCCGCTGCGACAACCTGGGCCATTGCGCGCTGATGACCGGCTTTCCCATCCTTTCGCTGATGCTCGCCGTGCCCATGGCCGGTGCCATCGCCTGTCTGTTTTCCGGGGCGAATACCGCTCGCTGGATTGCGCTGGCGGCAACGCTGGCCAATCTGGTGCTGGGCATCGTCCTGTGGACGCAGTTCGACCAGTCAACGAGCGCGCCGCAATGGCAGTTTACGGAATATGCGCCGATTTTCGGCCGTTTCGCATGGGCGCTGGGCATCGACGGCATCGCGTTGATGCTGATCGTGCTGACCGTCTTCCTGATGCCGATCTGCATCGGGGCGAGCTGGGAGGCGATCGAGAAGCGGGTCGGCGAATATATGGCCGCCTTCCTGTTCATGGAGGTGCTGATGATCGGCGTCTTCACGGCGCAGGACATCTTCCTCTTCTACATCATGTTCGAAGCCGGCCTGATCCCGATGTATCTCATCATCGGGATCTGGGGTGGGGTGGACCGCATCTACGCCTCCTATAAATTCTTCCTCTACACGCTGTTCGGATCGGTGCTGATGCTGATCGCGATGCTGTGGATGGTGCATGAGGCCGGTTCGACCAGCATCCCGGTGCTGATGAATTATGATTTCGATCCGCATGCGCAGACATGGCTGTTCCTAGCCTTCTTCGCGAGCTTCGCGGTCAAGATGCCGATGTGGCCGGTCCACACATGGTTGCCCGACGCACACGTCCAGGCGCCGACCGCAGGTTCGGTGATCCTGGCGGGCGTGCTGCTGAAAATGGGCGGCTATGGCTTCATCCGCTTCTCGCTGCCCATGTTCCCGGAGGCGTCGGCGCAACTGGCATGGCTGGTCTTCGGTCTGTCGATGGTGGCTGTCGTTTATACCAGCCTGATCGCGCTGGTGCAGTCGGACATGAAGAAGCTGATCGCCTATTCGTCCGTCGCCCATATGGCGATCGTGATGGTCGGCCTGTTCGCCTTCAACCAGCAGGGGCTTGAGGGCGCGATGATGGTGATGCTGGGCCATGGTCTGGTCGCCGCCGCGCTCTTCCTGTGCGTCGGCATCATCTATGACCGGCTGCATACCCGCGAGATTGCCCGTTATGGCGGTCTGGCGGAGAATATGCCGAAATATGCGCTGTTCTTCCTGCTGTTCACCATGGCGTCGGTCGGTCTGCCGGGCACGAGCAACTTCGTGGGAGAACTGCTGGCCCTGATGGGCGTATATCAGGTGTCGAGCCTTGTCGCGATTGTGTCGACCACCGGCATCATTCTCGGCGCGGCCTATATGCTCTATCTCTATCGCCGGGTTGCCTATGGTCCGCTCGACAAGGAAGACGTGGCGGCTATGCCCGACCTATCCGCGCGGGAGATATTGCTGGTCGCACCCATTGCCGCCGCCGTGCTGTGGATGGGCGTCTATCCTGAAAGCTTCATCGCGCCGATGCGTGCGGACGTCGCGAGCCTTGTCGCCCGCATCGACCGCGCAAAGCCGGAAGGCGATGCCAGGCTGACCGCTGGCAAGCCCGTGGCGAAAGCGGCGCATGGCCATGACGGTCATGGCGCGCCCGCCGGCCATGGCGCCGAACCTGCTGCCGAACATGCCGTGCCGGGGGAGGCACATTGATGACCGAGAGTTTTTCCATGCTGGCTATCCTCCCCGAACTGGTGTTGATCGGATCGGCGCTCGCTCTGTTGATGGGCGCTGCCTATGTCGGTGACCGGGCGACGATGGCGATCAGTTGGTTGTCCGTGGTGGCGCTGGCCGCTGCGGGAGCATCGCTGGCCTGTCCGGGCGTGCTGGCTGGAAGTGTCATGGGCGGTCTGTTCCGCGCCGATGCCTTTGGTGCCTATGCCAAGGTTCTGATCTTTGTCGCGGCAGCGGCCAGCATCCTGATCGCGCCGCGCTTCTTCAACCGGGGCGGCCAGAACGGACTGGGCGCACGGGCTGAATATCCCATCCTGATCCTGCTGGCCTGCGTCGGCATGTCGATCATGGTGTCGGCGGGTGATTTCCTGACGCTCTATGTCGGCCTCGAACTCAACAGCCTTGCCGCCTATGTCCTTGCCAGCTTCATGCGGCAGGACGAGCGTTCGGCGGAAGCGGGCTTGAAATATTTCGTGCTGGGCGCGCTGGCCAGCGGCATCCTGCTCTATGGTATCTCCCTGCTGTACGGTTTCGCGGGCAGCACGGGATTCGATGGGGTTTCGGCCGCCGTGGCCGATGGTCTCGACAAGGGCGAACTGTTCGGCCTTGTCTTCGTCCTCGCGGGCCTGTCCTTCAAGATGAGCGCGGTGCCGTTCCACATGTGGACGCCGGACGTCTATGAAGGGGCGCCGACGCCCGTCACTGCCTTTTTCGCCAGCGCGCCGAAGGTCGCGGCGCTGGGCCTGACCGTGCGCGTCGCCATCGAGGCGCTGGGTCCGGCAGGACTGGCGTGGCAGCAGGTCATAATCTTCATCGCACTGGCGTCCATCCTGCTGGGTGCGGTCGCGGCCATCGGCCAGACGAACATCAAGCGCCTGCTGGCCTATAGCTCGATCAACAATGTCGGCTTCGCGCTGATCGGCCTTGCGGCCGGGACGCAGGAAGGCGTGGCGGCGGTCCTCAGCTACCTCGCCATCTATATCGTGATGACAGTCGGGACGTTCATGTGCGTGCTCCAGATGCGCGATCAGGCGGGCAATCCGGTGGAGAGCATCGCGAGCCTGTCCGGCCTGTCCCAGACGCGGCCCGGCCTTGCGGCGGCGTTCGCCATCTTCATGTTCAGCCTTGCGGGTATTCCGCCCCTGTTCGGTTTCTGGGCGAAGTTCCTGGTGTTTGATGCGGCGGTCGCGGCGGGCTTCACCGCGCTGGCGGCGATCGGTATCGCGGCATCGGTCATCGGTGCTTTCTATTATCTCAAGATCATCAAGACGATCTATTTCGACCAGCCCGCCGAAGCCTATGAGGCGCGCAGCGGCCGAGTCGAATATGCGTTGATGAGCGTGACGGCGGCGATCATCGTGGTCGGCTATTTCTTCAACCCGCTGCTCGACCGGGCGAGCGCGGCGGCGGCGGCGTCACTCTTCTGACCAGCCGGATCATCGTCGTCGCGGAGACCGGATCGACCAATGACGACATGGCCGCGCTGGCCGGGAGCGGGGCCAGCGAGGGGCTTTGGCTGCGCGCCGAACGGCAGACGGGCGGCAAGGGGCGGGCGGGCCGGGTTTGGTCGAGCCAGTCCGGCAACCTCCATATCTCGACTCTGGTAAAGCGCCAGCCGGGCGACCCGGCCTCCCATACGCTGGCGCTGGTCGCCGCCGTCGCGGCCCATGCGGCGGTCGCGGAACTGGCACCTGCTATAGCGGTGACGATCAAATGGCCCAACGACCTGATGGTTGAGCAACCGGCGTCCGGTTCCGCCAAGCTGTGCGGGATGTTGTTGGAAGCGCGAGGCGACGCCGTGATCGTCGGGTTCGGTATGAATGTCACGCATGCGCCCGAAATCGAGGAGCGTACCACGACTAGCCTTGCCTCCTGCGGTGCACGGGCCGATAGCGATGCGGCCCGTACGGCCGAAGTGCTGGCGGAGCAGTTCGCCCGATGGCTGGATTGCTGGCGGCGGGAAGGGCTGGACAGGATCAGGCAGGCCTGGCTGAAAGCGGCGCATCCTGTCGGGACTTCGCTGCGCGTCCTGCTGCCCGACGGTACCCAGGCCGAGGGTGGGTTTGCCGGATTGGCGGCGGACGGTGCGCTGCTGCTGATGGGCAGGGATGGTCGGCAGGTCGTCATCCATGCCGGGGACGTGTTTGCGCTCTAAAGCCTTCCTATCGGATGGATCATGCGATGACCCGTTCTAGTGGAAAAATCTGGCGGGTTAGCGCGCTGGTGCATAGGGGAAGGCGAAGCCTGACCTGCCTGACGCGGTGGAATGGCTCCGGCTGACTTGATGGGCCGTGATGAGGGCCGAGATGGAAAAGGATGGTTCGATGCTGCTCGCTGTCGATGCTGGCAATACCAACGTCGTGTTTGCACTGGTCGCGAAGCGGGAGATCGTGGCGCGCTGGCGCATCGCGACAGACGCACGGCGCACGGCGGATGAATATGCCGTCTGGCTGAACCAGTTGCTCGGCCTGGAAGGCTATTCCATGGCGGATGTGAACGCCGTCATCATCGCGACGGTGGTGCCGCGGGCGCTCCATAACCTGACCGTCCTGTCGACCAAATATTTCAAGGTGGAGCCGCTGGTCGCAGGCAGCGACGCCGCTCCCTGGGGCATCGTGCTGGACGTGCCGGAGCCGCAGACGGTCGGCGCGGACCGGGTGGTCAACGCCATCGCCGCCCATGCCCGGCACAAGACCGACCTGATCGTGGTCGATTTCGGAACCGCAACGACATTCGACGTTATCGACTATAACGGGGCGTACAAGGGCGGAATCATTGCGGCCGGGATCAACCTGTCGCTCGACGCACTGGTCAGCGCGGCCGCCAAGCTGCCCCGCATCGCCATCGAAGCGCCGACGGACCGATCGGTCATCGGACGCACGACGGAGGACCAGATGCACATCGGAGTCTTCTGGGGCTATGTCGCCATGATGGAGGGGCTGGTGACCCGCCTGCGCGCGGAAATCGGGCGTCCCGTCAAGGTCATCGCCACGGGTGGTCTTTCCGTGCTATTCGACGCGCACAGCGACGTGTTCGACGCTATCGAGCCTGATCTGACCATCCGGGGTCTTTCCATATTATACGAACGGAGTACCGCACGCGCATGACGCCTGCCAAAGAACTGCTATTTCTCGCGCTTGGCGGGTCTGGTGAAATCGGGATGAACCTCAACCTCTATGGGTGTGAGGGCAAATGGCTTATGGTCGATCTGGGCCTGACGTTCGGCGACCCGACCTATCCGGGGATCGACCTGATCCTGCCCGACACCCGTTTCATCGAGGAACGGCGCAAGGATCTGCTCGGCATCGTGCTGACCCATGGTCATGAGGATCATATCGGCGCGATTCCTTATCTCGCCGCCGACCTGGGCGTGCCGCTGTACGCGACGCCGTTCACCGCGGGCCTGATCCATGCCAAGCTGGTCGAGGAAGGTCTGACCGACAAGGTCAAGGTGCATATCGTCAAGGACGAGAAGCCGGTCACGCTCAAGCCGTTCAGTTTCCGCTATGTGCCGCTGGCCCACTCGATCCCGGAGGGCAATGCGCTGGTGATCGAGACGCCCTATGGCCGCATCTTCCACACCGGCGACTGGAAGCTGGACGAAGATCCGCAGATTGGCGTCCCCGCCACCCCGGACGAATTGACCGCCATCGGTGACGAAGGCGTACTGGCGCTGGTGTGCGACAGCACCAATGTCTTCAACCCCAAGCCCAGCGGTTCGGAAGGCAGCGTGCGCGCCGGTCTGATCGAGGCGGTGTCGAGCGCCAAGGGCCGCGTGCTTGTCACCACCTTTGCGTCCAACGCGGCGCGGGTGAAGACATTGGGCGAGGTGGCGCGGGCCACGGGGCGGACGCTGTGCGTCGCCGGGCGCTCGCTGGACCGTATCATCGGCACGGCCAAGGCGTGTGGCTATCTCACCGACTTTCCGCCCGTGGTGGACTTCGACGGCATCATGAATGTGCCGCGTGACAAGGCGATGATTATCGCGACGGGCGGGCAGGGGGAGGCGCGCGCCGCGCTGGCCCGCATCGCCGGTGACGGGCACCCGATCAAGCTGGACCGTGGCGACATGGTCGTCTTTTCTTCCAAGCAGATTCCCGGCAACGAACTGGCCATCGGCAAGATTCAGAACCAGTTGGCAGCCAAGGGCGTGACGATGGTCACGGACCGGGAGTCGATGGTGCATGTATCCGGCCACCCCGGTCGGCCTGAACTGGAGGCGATGTATCGCTGGATCAGGCCTGAAATCCTGCTGCCGGTCCATGGCGAGATCCGCCATATGGCGGAGCAGGCGCGGCTGGGCCTGGCCACGGGTATTCCCAAGGCGATCGTGCAGACCAACGGCGACGTGATCCGTCTGGCGCCCAATGGCCCGGTCAAGCTGGGCGAGGAGGCGACGGGTCGTCTTGTCCTCGACGGCGATGTCATCCTGCCCGCGGATGGTGGCACGATCAACGAACGGCGCAAGCTGGGCCTGTATGGCCATGTCAGCGTCGGCGTGGCGGTCGACCGCAATGGCGGCATTGCCGGTGAGCCGGACGTGCGTGTGATGGGCCTGCCGGTGGAGGAGGACAAGGCCGCCTTCATCGAGGAAGCGTGCGACGCCGCAAGCTCCGCCGTGACCAAGGCGCGATCGACCGACGTGGACAAGGTACGCGAAGCCGTGCGCCTGGCGGTCCGCCGCGTGGCCACCAACTGGACGGGCAAGAAGCCGCTCGTCGATGTCACTGTCATAGCCCTGTAGGTTCGTCGCCATGCCGATAGCGTCCATGTTCGCCATCTATTTCCTGTTCTTCTTCCTGTGCCTGTTCGTGGTGCTGCCCTTTGGGGTGCGTACTGCAGACGAGGCGGGGGTGGAGAAGATCAAGGGGCAGGCGGACAGCGCGCCCGCGCATTTCAGCGTGGGCCGCACGGCGCTCAAGACCGGACTGATCGCGGCGATCCCGACGGGGTTGTTCCTGTTGAACTATTATCAGGGATGGATCACCCGCGACCTGTTCGACGGGGTGATGGTGTGGCTGGGCGCCCCGCAACTGCCGAACTGATAGTGAGGACAAGTCGCCTGTGCAGGATGGCCTTCAGCGCCGGGCGTTAATCCCCGTTCGCTCTGCCCTTTGAGAAGCCGTACAGCCGTTGCCACCTGCTTCGAAAATGCTCTAGCCGCCGGTCCATCGCGGCAGGCTGAGCATGAAGCGCGATCCCTGACCCAGTGCGCTCTCCACCCTGATGTCCCCGCCCATGGCGCGGGCGAGACGGCGCGAGATATAGAGGCCGAGGCCGCTGCCCGCATTGTCCTGCGGGGTCAGGCGCTCGAAGCGTTCGAATATCCGTTCCTGATCCGCAGGGTCGATGCCGCGCCCCTGATCGGCCACGATCACGCGGACGCGGTCCGTCGCGGGATCATCGTCCATCCGTACCCAGATATGGCTGCCGTCGGGCGAATAGCGGACCGCATTGCCGATGAGATTGACCAATATCTGGAGCACCCGACGATATTCGGCGGTGGCCAGCATTGTCTCGTCCGCTTGCGGGGCCTCGATCAATATCTGGCGCTCGGCGGCGCGCATTTTGAGAAGGCCTGCGGCCCGGCGGCCGAGGTCGGCGACGTCCACCTCCTCATGCGCTACCGCGAAGTCCGGGCGCTCGATGGCTTGAAGGTCGGACAGGTCGTCGACCAGTTCGACCAGATGGCGGCCCGCCTCCGCAATATCCGCCGCATAGGAGGCATAGTCTGCGCGCAGCGGCCCCTCCAACTGATGGCTGATGGTGTTGGCGTTTGCGATGATGCGGCCCAATGGTTGGCGCAGGGCATTGTCGAGCCTGCGGCTGAACAAGGGCGAATAGGTCGATTCGTCTTGCGTCGCCGGGCGGGCGGGCGCGGCATCCTCCGCGGCCTCTGGTATCGCCTTGCCCCGATAGCCGGTGAGGCGGCCCAGCGCGTCGAAGGTCGGCAGCGCGGCGAGGCTGTAGCGGATCGTGGGATCGGCGCGCAGCAACGCGGGCTGACGCGAAAAGGGCCGCCGTGCCGCCACCGCCGCCAGCAGGGGCAGGCGTTCGGACGGATCGGTGTCGATCCCCTCTGCCTCCAGCAGGCGGAAATAGGCGGACAGCGGTTCACCCGCGCGGGGAGGCGCGTGGCCCGTCGCCGCCTCATTGGCGTCGACGATGCGAAATTGCAGGCTGGCATCGACATGCCAGATCCAGCCGTCGCGCGCCAGTTCGGCATGGGTGCCCAGCGCCACCGCATCGACCGGATCGGGCGCGCGCGGCCGCTCCTCCCATTCGATCAGGGTCAGGTCCACACCGTCCGCATCCGGTTTCATCCGTGCCCATAGCGCAATATCGGAGGCGCCGGACACGATGGAAACAGGGCGGGCGATGGTGACGCCCAGCCGCAGGGCGGTGCGGGTGAGGTGAGCGAGGGCGGGCACGACCAGCGGGCCGCCGACGATGCCGCCCGCCTCCGCCTGTAACGCGGCCAGCGGCGCGTCGGCGGTGACGAGCCGTCCGTCCGGGGTGACACGGCCACGAATGATGCTGTCGCCGCTCATACGCCGCCCCAGCCCATGCGCGCCAGCTTGTCGACCAGCGGGGCCGGACCCCGCCAGCGGGCGAGATGCTCCGCCGCCTGAACGGGCGTCAACTGGCGATAGCGTGCGATAAGGTCGGGCAACACTGCATCCTCATCCTGATCCCGAATCGGGGCGAGGGCATCGAGCAGCGCCATATGGCCGATGTCGTCTAGTGCGACTGTGCGGGCGAGGGCGGCACGATCCTCCGCATCGCCGTCGATCAGCAGGGTCAGCGCCTGTTCCAGCGCCATGCCGGTCCGGGCCGCGCCCAGTCCCGCCAGCAGCAGCAGGTCGTGGCGCAGGGCGGCTTCCTCCGCCAGTGCGCGTGCGTCCCCATCGCCCTGCGCCAGTGTCGCGACATAGGCGGCGCGGGCGAAGGGGCCTGCCTGCTCGTCATGGCGTGCGATGATGGTTTGTGCGGCCTGCGCCAGCACCGGCGCGGCGAGGGCGCCATCGACGCCCATGCGCGCGGCCAGCCCCTCGACCAGCAGGGCGGTGGCGGTCCAGACCAGATCGCAAAAGGGTTCGGCGGCCAGATCGGCGCGCATCGGTCGGTCGAGCGGATGAGGCACATGCCAGGGATCGACCGAGAGGCGCAGCGCGACGACGGCGTCGGAGAGGGCGGGTGGCAGCGTGGGAGAGGGGGCTGACGCTATGTCCTCCCCCAGCAAGGCGGGCGGCATCAACGTCATGCGCAGGGCAAGCGCCGCCGCCGCGCGCTGGCGCAGATGATCGACCAGCAGGGGGGCGAGCGCCGCCGGATGACGTTCAATGGCGGAGCGGCAATAATGGGGACCGAGTGCCTCAATCGGGCGAGCCAGCCAATTGTCGCCCATCTGCACGCCGATGGTCAGTTCGATGGCGTTGAGACAGCCGGAGAGATGGGCGCGCGTCTCACTCAGCAGCGCGTCGGTCCAGCGCCGTTGACTCCCCATCAGGAGCTGGCCCAGGTCGCTGGCGTGGCGCAGCGATCCCGCGATGGCATCGCGCAGAGGGGCGTCCGGCCCCGTGCCCGGCGGATGGAGGGGAGGTGTCATGACCAGCCCATCCTACGGGGATGAGGTTAAAACGCCCTAAACCGCATTAATTTCAGGTGGATCAGGCGCGCAGCAGCTGGTTCGCATGACTGGCGAAGGCGAGGAGCGCGCAGATGGCGAACATTGTGCCTGTCGCGTTCAACAGGCCGCCCAGCGCCAGCAGCAGCAGGGCGGTGCCGGGGGCGAACTTCAGCACTTCCGGCACGTCGCCGCCGATCCCCCTGCGCCGGATAAGGATGTTGAGCGCGATCAGGCCGACGCACAGGGTTGCCCCAGCCGCGCCCAATGGCCCGCCATCGCCATGGATGATCCCCGTCGCCAGTAGCACGAGCAGCGCGATCACCCCCATCGCATGGTCGAGCGGGCGCGTGCCCATGGCGAGGCGCAACAGCCGGTCGAGCTGCCCGGCCACCCGATCCGCCACCAGCCCGAAAAAGGCGAGCAGGCAGCCCAGCATCACCAGCCCGCCCAGAATCGCGACGAGGCCCAGCAGACCCAGCCCGATAGCGATGTTGCGGACCATGGTGGAGGCGATGCCGTGGCGGATGGCGAAGGGCACAATCCGCGCAGCGGGGGCGCCGACCGGCCAGTCGTCGATGTCGCCGCCATTCTCGGTGCCGCGCTGGGGCGTGCGGGCCAGTGCATCCGTCGCGGCGTCGGCCGCCGCCTGTGTCGTGGCGACGGTGATCCGCCCGTCGAATACGTCGGCCATTTCGCACTGCATGCGGGCGCTGCCGTCCTGCACGGCGGTCCGCAACAGGGTGAGTGGCACATCCCAATCGCCCAGCATGTCCATGATCCGCAGCAACATGGCGGCGGGTGCCAGGAGCGCGCCGCCCCACATCTGTTCCGCGTCGATCCGTTCGAAGGAGCGGGTGGCCGGGCCGGCCGGGATCGCCAGCAACGCGGCATGGTCATTATGGGCCAGCAGTTCGATATGACTCTCCGGCACGATGTGGCCGTCGCCGATCAGCAGCAATTGGTCAGTTGCGCCGATCATCCGGCTGAGCGTGGGCATGTCGCGGATCAGTGTGGCATGGATGCCGTCCGCCGCCAGCCTATCCACGGTCGCGGTCAGCACCGGGCTGATGTCGTCCACCAGGATGAGGGCGTGGCCCGCGCCTGCGGCATGGGCCTGCCGCGCCTGATATTCCACGATGCTCTGTCCGGCGAAGGTCAGTTCGCCACGCCGCCGCAGGGCAATGCCACCCTGTCCAGCTTCGGTCATGCTGCGTGCGCTGAGTAAGGCGACAAGGGCCATATCCGGGATATTTCCGCCCTGAAATCGTGAGGTTCGCATTCTGTTTACCGACCAGCCGTGCGATTGCAAGGATGGTTGATGCACGGCGATGGCCCCGGTGCCTGTCTGATATGCCCCACTATAGTATGAGGCGCTGGCTTTTTGTTATGCCGGTCCTGGCCAATCGTTGCGTTTTCACATGAAGCATTGCGGCGGTTTTGGTGTTTTTCGATGGGATGTCGACGTTCATGGGCGCATGCTGAATCACCCGCTGGTCGTATCCTCCGCCCGCCTCGCCAGATACCCTGCCGCGAACCCGCGCAGACCGATCAAAGTCCCTTGAAGCATCCCATCGCCCTGTGCCATTCAGGGACATGGCGCGGTCCCCGTCGGGGTGCGCCTATGCCGTTGCAGGCCCAGCACAATCCGTGACCCTCACCGGGCGTCGCCGACAATCGCAACGAAGCGATGGGACGGTGCCATGGTGGCGGGACAGCGGCGACAGGGATGACTATGGGCGCCGGGCCATCTGTTCTCAGGCGGCGTCAAAATATGATAGGTCTGTGCGTGGACCCGATCCGACGCATGGACGCGTAAAGGGACTGTGGGGCGGATTATGAACAAGCCGAGATTGCCGGGCGATGACAAATTGCCCGGCGAAGAGTCCATCAGCGCAAAATGGGCCGATCTGGTGAACGCCATGCGCGAGTCCGATCCGCTCGACCGTGCCGCAACGGATGGATCGGTGCGTTCGGTCGACGATTCGCATTTTGCATCCCATGCGGTTGAAGCGCCGATCCCGTCCCATGACCCGTTGGAAATGGAGGAGCGCGCGGCGACGCAGGCGCGCGGTCGGTTGTTCACGGGCATCGCGATCCTGATGGTGGGCTTGTTGTGGGCGGCGGGCGCGGCATGGGCGTTGATCCCAGGTCTTGCTCCCGTGGCCGCTGCGTCATCGCTGTTGACCGTTGCCGCCGTCGCTACCCCCCTGCTGTTGCTATTTATCCTGTGGGCCATAGTGGCGCGGCGGAGCGCCGATCCGGTGATGCGCTGGACCGACTATACGCAAGGGGTGGCGGAACGCGCCGACCGATCGCTGGAATATCTGGCGGCAGCGGAAGCGCGCCTCCATCAGGCTTATAGCGCGCTCGACCAGCAATCGCTCAACAGTAGCCTGTTGTCGGAAGGCAGTGCGGAGACATTGCTGGCCGCTGCCCGGCGCATCGAGGCGCAGTCGAACAGCGCGGAGAAGGCGCTGCGCTCGTCCGGGGATGCTGCGTCGGAGGCGCTGGCGCTGGTCAATGCCATCGACCAGAGCGTACCGGGGCTGGAGAGCCGCCTGACCGGCCTATCCCGCACCTTGGGGCAGAGCAGCGCGGAACTGGCGCGGCAGGGCGGGGTGCTGGAGGAGCAACTCCGCAATGCGGCCATCGTGGCGGAGGAGGCGCGGCTCCAGATCACCCAGTCGCACGACGCCACCGTCGACCGGCTGGGATCTTTGCAGGAGGCGACCCGCGCGACCAGCGACGAACTCAACGCCATGGCCGACCTGGCGTCGGCGCGGGTCGAACTGATCCTGGAGCATGCGCGGGGCGCGATGACGACGGCGCGTGACGGGTTGCAGCAGCATATGGCGGCGCTGACCGCACTGGGCGAGCAGGGAGACCGCAGCACCGCCCATGTGCAGCTGCTGGCTGAGGCCGTGGATGGCGTCGCCCGGCGCATCGGCGCGCTGGAACAGGATTCGGACGGCGGGCAGGCGCGCATCGCCAGCCATCTCTCGGCGCTCAGCGCGCAGGCGGAGCGGGTTGGTGGTGCCTTGCAGACGAGCAATCAGGGCGCGGCGCATCTGATCGAGCGGGTCGAGACGCTGCTCCTCGCCCTCGATTCCAATATTCGCGAGATTGACGAGAGCCTGCCCGCGGCGCTGGGCCGTTTCGACCTGCGCCTGTCCGCGACGGAGGCGAAACTGGGCGAAGCCGCCGCGCTGGCGGAGGGCATGGCGGGCACCGCCGACGCCGCAGCGCGTCATCTGGAACAAGCCAGCGACACGCTGATCGCGCAGAGTCAGGCCGTCGAGGCCAGCATCCGCGCGGGCGACAGCAGCGTGGCGCGCCAGACGGCGGAAATCGCGATCATGCGCGCCGCTCTGGACGAAAGCGCCGCTGCGATGGCGCAGATCGTCGAGACAAGGGCGCCGCAACTGGTCGCCACCATGGCGCGGGTGCGGGAAGAAGCGGAGCAGTCCGCCCGCCATGCCGAGGATGCCATCAACACCATCGTTGCGCGGACCACCGACGCGCTCGCACGGGGCAGCGGTGCGGCGCTGGACAACGCCATCAGCAAGAAGGTTAACTCGCAGATCGCGCAGATTGCCGAGATTGCGGACAATGCGGTGAAATCCGCACATCGCGCGACCGACCATCTGATGCGCGAGATGATGGCGATCACCGATACCGCCACCGACCTGGAAAGCCGTATGGCGCAGGCCCGCCAGATAGAGGATGCGCGCGGCCGCGACCATATCGCCGAACGGTCGGCGCAGATCATTGCCGCGCTGAACGACAGCGCCATCGACGTGACCAAATGGCTCAATCAGGACATCGGGCAGAAGGAATGGGCGTCCTACCTCAGCGGTGACAAGAGCCTCTTCTCCCGCCGCGCGGTGCGTCTGCTGAGCGGTGGCGACCTCAAGCAGGTCCATGCCCGTTATGAGATCGACCCGGCCTTCCGCGAGCATGTGAACCGCTATGTCGAGGAGTTCGAGCAGATGCTGGCCGATGTGCTGGAGGCGCGCCGTGGTCATAGCCTGGCTATCGCGCTGCTGTCGTCGGACCTCGGCAAGCTCTATGTGGCGCTGGCGCAGGCTATCGAGCGGCTGCGGGTGGCATAGGGGAGGGGGGCTTCCTTAGCAGATCATTGCTCGTTCTGGCAGCGGAGTGAGCGTATGCCCCCGCCGCTAATGGCAGGCACATCGACCTGCCTACTTCCCTAATCCCGCCAAGCGCCCTAGATGGTTCGCGCCGGGGGGCTAGGGAGATTATGATGAAGAAGACCAAAAGCTTGATTGCTCTGGCCATTCTGGCGGCCGCCGCTGCACCGATCGTCGCACAGATGCCCACCGAAGCGCCCGGCAAGCCCGATCCCAAGCGCGTCACCGCCGGGACATATGCCACCGACCCGTCGCACACGCTGGTTGGTTGGCGCGTCAACCATATGGGCTTCAACGATTATTTCGGGCAGTTCGGTGACGTCAAGGGATCGCTGGTCCTCGATCCTGCCAAGCCCGCCAATGCCAAGCTGGACGTTACCATCCCCATCGCCTCGCTCTCCACGGCCAGTGCTGCCCTGACCAAGCATCTGTCCGGCGCGGACTTCTTCGACGCTGCAAAATATCCCGAAGCGCGATTCGTTTCGACCTCGGTCAATGTTACGGGCACCAAGGCGGTGATCGTGGGCAACCTGACCATCAAGGGGATCACCAAGCCGGTGACGCTGGATGCCAGCTTCGTTGGCGCGGGCAAGGGCTTTCCGCAGGCCGGCGGCCGGGAAACTGTTGGTTTCCACGCCACGGGCAAGGTCAATCGCGGTGATTATGGCATCGCCTATGGCCTGCCGCTGGTGCCCGATCCCGTGCTGATCGACCTGACCGTCGCCTTCGAAAAGCAGGGCTGATCCACCCATCATGACGGAAGCGCAGCCGGCCTGGTCGGTCATCGTCCCCTATTATAATGAAATCGACTTCATTCAGGGGACCATCGAGTCAGCGATCGCCCAGACCGGCACGCGCTTCCGCCTCATCCTGGTCGACAACAAGTCCAGCGACGGCACGGAAGCATTGTGTCGCCGCATCCTGTCGGGCGCTCCCCATGTTGAGGTCGTCTATTTGCGGGAAGATCGCCCCGGCCATCTGTTCGCGCTGGACAAGGGCTTTTCGGCGGTCACGACGCCCTACGTCTGTTTCTGGGATGCCGACACCGTCTACCCGCTTCATTATCTGGCCGAGGCCGAGCGATTGCTGGCCGATGGCCATCATGTCGCCGCACAGGCCATCGACGTTTATTGCGCCCCGGAATCGCGTGAGGGCCGACTGCGCCGCATCCGCATGAAGGCGACGCAGTTGCTGCTGTCGCGGCAAGGGCATGTCGGTTCCTACGGCCAATGTTTCCGCACCGATGCCCTGCGCGCCGCCGGTGGCCCTATGAGCGCTCGCTGGCCCTATGTCCTGTATGACCATGAACTGATGCAGCGCATCTTTCATCAAGGTCGCGCAACGGGGTCGACCGACCTGTGGTGCCTACCGTCGCCCCGACGGGGTGCGAACGCGCATGTCCGCTGGTCGCTGTGGGAGCGGATACTCTATCATCTCACGCCATTCGCGACGAAGGACTGGTTCTTCTACCGCTTTCTGGCGGGCCGGTTCGACAGGCGTCGGATGATGCAGGAAAATCTGCGCGTGCGGGATTGGTAAAACCCGGTAAAATCGGGTGAACCGAATATTTTTTATGCATTTTCTACGACTTACGTCCTATAATCGGACACTATCATAAACCCCTCGTTTACGCTGCCGCCGCTATACCAAGTGCGGGGACGAGCTGGTGATTGCGGACAGGCGACACCGGCATACAAGAGGTTTGCGATGGACATGCACTCCCCATTCCGGATGGTGAACACCACGGCGGAGCTGGTCGAGAATCTGGTCGCCCGCGAAGGCACCGCGGGCCATGGCTATTGCGCTGGCGCCATCGCCCGTGAGGCGGACAGCTTTGCCCGCAAAGCGGTGGATTTTGCCGATGCCGTTCATCATCTCAGCCTGCTGCACGGCCATGTGCCGGGCGTGATCGACCATGCCGCAACGCGGATCGCCGACAATGCCGCCCGTGACTGGGTCGTGCGCGCGGTGGACGGGTTCAGCCGGGAACGGCTCTATCTCAACGCCATCGTCGTGGCGGCGGGACCACTGCCCAGCACGTCCGGGCAGGATCAGGTGACGACCATCGTGGCGCAGCAGTGCCGCGCGCTCGACATGCTGGCCCAGTCGGACCGGCGCGGCTGTGCCATCGGTGCGGCCATGGCGCTGGTTCTCGACTGGGAGGCGATCCGGGCGATCCTGAATATCGGGGCGGCGCGTCTGGGTATCGAGCCACGCGAGTCGCAGTTGCCGTCGGCGCAGGAAACCTATGCCGTGCTCGATATATTGGAACAGGATCATCCCATCGGCCGCGCGGTGCAATTTGGTGCCAGCCAGTTGCTGGGCCAGCATCGTGGTGTCTGGGATCTGCTTCAGGCCCGGTCGCAGGTGCGGGCGGTGTCGGCGGAATAAGCCACGACGTCGAAGCCATGGCAGGCGACCCTATGTGACGTGCTGAGCGTCGACACTGGCGACGGGCGCGCATATTCCCTGTCAGGTTCAAGTCGGCGCGCGGGGGCGCGCTCGCACTTGCACAACAAGGTCAGCCTTTCTAATCCGGTGGGAACATCCATCGGAGACGGCCGGGCATGCGCTTTCAAGGTACAGATAATTATGTCGCGACGGACGACCTCAAGGTCGCGGTGAACGCGGCCGTGCTGCTGCGCCGTCCGCTGCTCATCAAGGGCGAGCCGGGTACAGGCAAGACCGTGCTGGCGCAGGAGATCAGCAAGGCGCTGAACGCGCCGCTGATCGAATGGAATGTCAAGTCCACGACCAAGGCGCAGCAGGGCCTGTATGAGTATGATGCGGTCGCGCGCCTGCGCGATGGTCAGTTGGGCGAAGAGCGCGTCCACGACATCGCCAATTACATCCGCAAGGGCAAGCTGTGGGAGGCATTCACCTCCGAACGGCTGCCCGTACTGCTGATCGACGAGATCGACAAAGCCGACATCGAATTCCCCAACGACCTGTTGCAAGAACTCGATAAGATGGCGTTCCACGTCTATGAGACGGGGGAGACGGTTGCTGCGGTCGAGCGGCCCATCGTGGTGATCACCTCGAACAACGAGAAGGAGTTGCCCGACGCTTTCCTACGCCGTTGCTTCTTCCATTATATCAAGTTCCCCGACGCGGACACGATGCGCGCGATCATCGACGTGCATTTCCCCGGAATCCAGAAAATCCTGGTCAGTCGCGCGCTGGAGATTTTCTATGAGGTGCGCGAAGTGCCCGGCCTCAAGAAGAAGCCGTCCACGTCTGAACTGCTCGACTGGCTGAAGTTGCTGTTATCTGAGGATATGCCGCTGGAAGTGCTCCAGTCCAAGGACGCGACGAAGGCGATCCCACCCCTGCATGGTGCGTTGTTGAAGAATGAGCAGGACATCATGCTGTTCGAACGGCTGGCGTTCATGTCGCGCCGGGGTGGCTGAGGGACGAGCGACAGCGACACGATTTGGTGCGGTTCGGGGGTGGCTGGAAGCGTATGAGCCACGCACCCGGCCGCGTCGTTGGCTGTATGAATTTCTACTGTTCGGCTTCAAGCAAGCCTGGGCGTGCCTGTTTGGTGGCTTGTTGCTGGTGCTGTTGCTTGGCACCCATCTTTTCTATCCCGATAATGCGATGCTCGCCCGCTATGATTTCCTGACCCTGGCGGCTTGCGCGATCCAGATCGCCATGCTGGTTGCCCGTCTCGAAACGGTGGACGAGGCGAAGGTTATCATCGCCTTCCATGTTGTGGGCACGGTCATGGAATTGTTCAAGACGGCCCATGGTTCCTGGATCTATCCGGAGGCGGCCTTCCTGCGGATTGGCGGAGTGCCGCTTTTTTCCGGCTTCATGTATGCCGCTGTCGGCAGCTATATCGCGCGCATCTGGCGCATTTTCGATTTCCGCTTCAGCCATTATCCACGCCGTGGCTGGACAGTGTTGCTAGCCATTGCAATCTATGTGAATTTTTTCGCTCATCATTGGCTGCCTGACCTGCGCATTTTCCTGTTCTGCGTTGGCGGCTTGTTGTTCTGGCGTACGCGGATATGGTTTCGCGTGTGGCGGGAGGATCGCTGTATGCCGCTGGTGATCGGCTGGCTGCTGGTTGCGTTGTTTATCTGGTTTGCGGAAAATCTGGCGACTTTCTCCAATGCATGGCTCTATCCCAGCCAGAAGGAGGGATGGACCCTGGTATCGCCCGCCAAGCTGTGTAAATAGGCGTCGAACCGGGACCCCATATCGGCGTGCAATAGGGACCCCCTTTTCGGGTTGCCAGGCGGTTGTCCCGGTAGTCCATAGGAGGGACCCACGGCCGGCGCTGCGCGCCCCCCAAGCG
>NZ_JAJSSH010000005.1 GCF_021403115.1 Sphingobium sufflavum | reverse complement strand
CAATATCAACATCCCGATCCCGCCGTCTGGTCATCACCAAACGGACGCAACTAAACCATCGAGATGGGGGTCCCTTTTAGACGCCGATCACCCCCATAACGGGGTCCTTTTTGCACGCCGATCCACAACCCGACGCGCAGCTCTTGACCCGCTGCATGGGCAATGAATGGCACTTTTTCCGGAAATAGACGATCTCCAGCAGCGTCGGCCAGATCTCGAGCGACGAACGGATCAGCCCAACCTCGTCATCGACCATGCGACTGACATTCTGCTGGAAGAAGTCCGGCTCAAAATCATAGAAGGTACGGGCCAGATTGGAGGCGAAGAGCGCAAGGGCCTGCCTCCTGTCCTCCGATCGCGCATGACCTTGAGCTTCCAGAACCTTGCTGTGAAGGGTCTGAGCACCGTGCAGAATTTCCTGGCTGTCCTCCAGGCTGACGGAACCTTCATAGTCGAACGAGATGCTGACATCGTCGATCTTGCGGAGCGATGTTCGGATCTTCTTTTTCAAAAGCGTGCAGATAGCCTCGTTGAAAAGCTCCGAGGCTAAAGGCTCACGCATATAGTTGTTCTTGATGTGCGTCTGAGCAGAGTCCACATGTGCAGCCGCGATGCCAGGCTGCTGAATCCAGAGCCGATAGATATAATCTTCGAAGCGCAGTCGCGTCGGGAAGAATGGCGGCAGGCCCGTGCTGTTGTCATACCCGGCCACGCCGCAGTCCATGCGCCAGTTGCGCGCCGTCACGCAGGGACGGAAGTTCACGAGCACATAGAGATCGTTGAGCGCCTCGGCATCCGTACGCTCATGATCCTCCAGGAACATGTCGATATAATCCGCGGCATCGATGTCGTTCGTGCCGGTCCTGAAGGTCTGGGCCATCTTGACGATGGCGCCGCGCGATAGCTTCCCTTCGTGCATGAAGAGAGAGTTTTCACGCGCCAGACCAAGCGAGGTGTTGGACTCCAGATCCATCGATGTGTCGGCCAGCATTTCGCCCCGCTCATAGTTCGGCGGCGCTTCGCTGACGGGTTTGCCGAGAATGTCGCGGAAGGATTCCAGGATGTCGTAGGATTTGCGGTTATGTCCATTGGCGCCACGCGGGATGAGCTTGCCCCGGCTGATCTCGTCGTCAGCCAGCGATTCCGGGCTGTCCTCGATCAGCCCATAAGGCCGCATGTCATCGTCGGCACTGACCATAAGGTCGCCAAGCGTATACATCAGCGTGAAATTGCGGTTGCCGCCATAGCTGGGGCGAAAGAGGTTGCGAACCAGAACGTCGAGTTTCCGGTCGCGCAGCCGCTTGCAGATGTAGGAGACGAATTGCTCCTTCTCCGCTGGCCCCACATAGAAGAGATCATTGTGAGTCTTCACCCGCTCCAGTGCGCCGAAATATTTGTCGTGATTGGCGAGCGAACTGTCGTCGAATACAAAGATGGGCGCGCTTTGCCCGCTGCGCCGGAAATTATCATCATAGGCCTCTACGGTTTCACCGACGTCCCTGAGACGATAGGTCGGGATAACGAACTGGAGATCCTTCTCCGTCATGAGATTTTTCTCTGCCTTGCTGTTGGGGTATGTCTCTTCGATCGGCAGTCATCGCGAACAAGGAGGGTTCCATATCTCGCGATACGGGGATCGGCACGCTCGTTGCCCAGCGACTGGAGATGGTGACCTTCTCCCAAAGCCCTGTACCAACGATCGTCAGCGCCATGCCGACACTCGCGCTGAGGAACATGACGCCGGCGAGCAGCAGTTGCGGCGCTGTCGCGTCTGCCCCACCACTTTCCAGGACGAGCCTCCGCAGCCAGAGGCCTTCGGACCAAGCGGATGTCAGGAGCGCCAGGCCGCAAAGCCGAACGCCAATTTTTGCAGGGAGTTTTTCATGCCACTCGGTCATGACCGCACCTCTCGAAGAGGCTCTTCAACTACGCATTGCCGAGTAGAATTTCGAGATTGAGAAACGGCAGTTTCCATTGAGATTGCATAGGAAAGCGCAATTTTTTGTGATGGCGAGACCAAATCATATGCAATTCATATGCAGAGGCTCGAAAGCTCATATGGCAATAAAATGCCGCCCTGTGCGATAGAAGTGATGACATAAGGCGAGCATGATTTTTGATGACGAATGAACCGAGCGAAGCTCCGGGCCACGGAGACGGCTCGCACGGACCGCTTCCTGTCCTGGCCTTGGGCGCCCTGGGTGTCGTCTTTGGCGACATCGGCACGTCGCCGCTTTACGCGCTCAAGGAAAGTTTTGTCGGCCATCATCCCCTGACGGTGGATGCAGCCCATATATTCGGCGTACTGTCCCTCATATTCTGGACGATGACGCTGCTGGTCACGCTCAAATATGTCTTCATCGTCATGCGCGCGGACAATAAGGGCGAAGGTGGCAGCATGGCGCTCCTTGCGCTGATCTCTCGGAAGCTGGGCGAGACGAAATGGACGCCTGCTATTGCGATGCTGGGGGTGCTGGCGACCGCACTCTTCTATGGCGACGCCATCATCACGCCTGCCATGTCAGTGCTGTCAGCGGTCGAGGGGCTGACGGTGGTGAACAGCAGCTTCGAGAGCTACGTGCTGCCCATCGCCACAATCATCCTCGTTGGCCTGTTCGTCATTCAGAAGCACGGCACGGCAAAGGTCGGCGCCTTCTTCGGTCCGATCATGGTGCTGTATTTCCTGGTGCTGGCCGTGCTGGGCATTCTCAATCTGGTCAGGCATCCGTCGATCATCGGGATCGTGAACCCCTACTGGGCCGTGCATTTCTTCCTTATCGATCCGAAGCTGGCCTTCCTTGCGCTGGGATCGGTCGTGCTGGCGGTGACGGGCGCCGAGGCGCTCTACGCCGATATGGGGCATTTCGGCCGCAAGGCGATCAGCGTGTCGTGGCTCTATGCCGCTTTTCCGTGCCTGCTGCTGAACTATATGGGTCAGGGCGCGCTGCTGCTGGACAATCCCGCCGCCGCAGCCAATCCGTTTTTTCTCCTGGCACCCGAATGGGCGCGACTGCCGCTCGTGATCCTTGCGACCATGGCGACGGTAATCGCCAGTCAGGCCGTCATATCTGGCGCCTTCTCCGTCACGCAGCAGGCGGTTCAGCTTGGTTTTCTGCCGCGCCTGCGTATCCTGCACACAAGCGCGTCAGCTGCCGGACAAATATATGTCCCGCTGGTGAACTGGGCTCTGCTCATACTCGTGCTGCTGCTGGTGATAGGCTTCAAATCTTCCAGCAACCTGGCCGCTGCCTATGGCATCGCCGTGACGGGGACGATGGTGATCACGGCCTGCATGATGGGTGTGCTGACATTCAGCGTCTGGCGGTGGAATCCCTGGCTGGCTGGCGCGACGACAGGCCTGTTCCTCCTGATCGACGGCGCCTATTTTGCGTCCAACGCCACGAAAATCCCTGACGGTGGCTGGTTCCCGCTGCTGGTAGCAGCCGTGACGTTCATCGCGCTCACGACCTGGGCGAAAGGCCGCAAGATCATGCGGCACTATTTGAACGAAGGTGCGATGGAGGTTCCGCTCTTCATCCAGTCCATTTCACACTCGCTCAAGCGCGTACCCGGTACCGCGATCTTCCTGTCGTCCCGCATCGAGGGCGTGCCGCCTGCCATGCTCCACAATGTGAAGCATAATAAGGTTCTACACGAGCGCATCATCATCCTGACGATCGAAACTGAGAGCATCCCGCACCTTCCCGCGAATGGGCGGGCGGATGTCACGGACTGGGGCGAAGGCTTCTATCGTGTTGTCTGGCGACACGGGTTCATGGAGGATGTCGATATACCCGCCGCCATGAAGACCGTGGATGGATGTGGCGGTCCGATCAGCGTCATGGACACAAGCTATTTCCTCAGCCGCCAGACTCTGATCCCATCGGATCGTCCTGGCATGGCGATCTGGCGAGAAAAGTTGTTCGCCTGGATGATCCGCAATGCGGAGACGCCGATGGAATTCTTCAACCTGCCGACAAATCGCGTTGTTGAGCTTGGTTCTCAGGTGGAGATCTGACCGATCATTCCATCCATGCCATGATCATCGTACCGCCCGTGATCGCCGAGATCATGTAGATTGTGAGATTTCCCGCACCTTGTCGACCAAGCCAGTCGATGGCTCTGGTTCGCAAAGACCTTCGGGGCGGAGTGTGCGGGCGCCCGGTGTTGTTCGTGCCCGATCCATAACGGGGAGCTGCGTAGAAATTCGAGAGCAAGAGGGGCTCAAAGCCGTAGAATTTTTTCTATTCTGTCCCTCCATATAATGGAATTCCTACGCATTCGGCGGCCCCTACATCTCGAGATAAAATGCCGGCCTGCGGTAAGGGCGTCCGAATGAAGAAGCCCTCGACCGCCATCGACCTTGGCATTCGCGCCATCGGCGCCTTGCTGACCACAGGAGCATGCCTGCTGGGGCGCGCGCAGAATGAAATCAAATCGCGGACACTTCCCGATCCGTCCGGTCTTCTGGAATGGCTCGCCACGATCGGATGCGTGATGGGACTGTGCTTTGGCGCTCTGCTGCTTCTCACCGGCGCGCGTCTCTTTACGCGCTCCCGGTAGCGAACTCTTCCGTCTCGCCTTCGACGTTGAAGCGTAGGCGATAACCGATACCAAGCTCGTTGCCGATGATCCGAGGCCGTTGCGGGTCAGCCTCCAGCTTCTGGCGCAGAGTGCGGACCAGCACTCGCAGATATTCTACATGATGTTCTTTCTCGCCCGGCCACACATGCGCCATGATCTGCTCATGTGTGATCACGCGGCCCGGAAATTTGGCGAGCTGGGCCAGCACCGCATATTCCTTGGGCGTCAGATGCACTTCCTTGCCGCTCTTGACGACGATGCGGTTGATGAGGTCGATCTCGACATCGCCCGCCCGCACCATCGACACGCCACCGTCCTTCGTCATGCGGTTGCGCAGCGCCACACGCACCCGCGCCAGAAGTTCATCAGTATCGAACGGCTTGGTGAGATAGTCGTCCGCGCCCAGATCCAGTGCAGCCACCTTCTGGTCGGTCGCATCGCGCGCCGACACGATGATGAGCGTCGTGTCGGACTGCTGCTTGAACAGAGGCACCAGTTCCAGGCCATCACGGTCCGGCAGGCCCAGATCGAGCAGGCTAATGTCGGGGCGCTCCTCCTTGAGCTTCTCCAGCGCTTCGCGAGCATTTTCGGCCTCGACGGTGGCATAATCCGCCCGAGTCAGCGCAGCGTGGATCAGTTTGCGGATATGCGGCTCGTCATCGACGATCAGCACCTTGTGGCGAACTTTCATAAAATGTCCTCGTGCGGCAATTGCGAGATGATGAGGCTTTGCGGAATGGTGATGGTGAAGCAGGCGCCGAAAGGTGCCTGATTATTGGATGCCGAAACGGTAAGTCCCATGGCTTCGGCAAAACCTTTGACGATGGCGAGGCCCAGGCCTGTTCCATGCTTGACCCGATCACTCCCTTCAAGGCGGGTGAACGTATCAAAGACACGGGCTTCGGAGCCTGTTGGGATGCCCGGCCCTTCGTCCAGCACGGACAGCGTGATGCCGTCCGGAAGACGCCGCCCGCGCACAATTACAGGCGTGCCGGGATCGGCATAGCGCCCGGCATTGTCGAGCAGGTTGATCAGGCAATGGTGAAGGAGCGTCGGATCGACCCGGACAAGCGGAATGTCCGGCAGGATGTCGACCTGGACCTCGTGACCTTGCAAGGATTGTCTCGTGTCATGAACGGCCCCGGCAACCGCATCGAACAGATCGGTAGGCTCAACCTTGAGCGGAAGCGCGCCGGCCTCGACGCGGGCCATGTCGAGCAGATTGGCTACAAACCGGTTTAGCCGCTGCGCCTCGGCATATACCGCGGTCACAAGTTCCGAGGGATGTTGGCGCTGCAGTTCCTGCATGCCGGATATGATGGTGGTGAGCGGCGTGCGCAGGTCATGGCTGACCGATGACAAAAGCGCAGAACGCAGCCGGTCGCGCTCGCCGATCTGGCGGGCGTCCAACATCTCCTCTTCCAGCGCCATGCGATCGAAGGCGATCGACGCCTGGTCGAGTAGGCTCATCAAAAGCGGTATCTGATCTGACCGTAGAGGCTGGCCTGCGTCTTCACGGGCAAGGCCAAGCACGCCGAGCACGCCGCGCGTGGTGCGCAGAGGATGAAACAGCCAATCCGATGCCGTCAGAGTGGAGGATCCACGTCCCGCTGGTTGTTCGTTATCCATCGCCCATTGGGCAGCAGCCTTTTCGATCTGGTCGAGCCGGTCCTCAGGCGGCAATGCGGCGCGGAGCTGCGGCCCATCACGCGAGGGAAGAAGAAGGACAGTACGCACGGACAGCAATCGCGACACCTCGGCGCAGATCGCCTGCATCAATTCCTCTCGGCTCGCCGACGCCGTCAGCTGGCGCGAGAAACCAGCCAGTGCCGCATTCTGTCTGGCGCTGGACTGAGCAAGATTGGCCTGTGCCCTGACCCGAGCGGCGAACTGGCTCGTAACCACGGCGACGCCAAGCAGCACCAAGATGCTGATGACATTTTCAGGATTGTTGACCGTCAGTGTGCCTGTGGGGGGCAGGAAGAAGAAATTATAGGCAAGGCTGGAAAGCAGCCCCGAAAACAGGCCGGCTCGCAGCCCGAATGTGGCGGCCGCGAACATGACTGGAATGAGATACAGCAGAGCGATATTGCCTAGCGCGATAACCTCGACAAGGACTCGCCCGATGACGGTCATGGCGACGATCATCAGCGACGACCAAAGATAGTCAGCCGGCTTGCCCCAGCCCTGAGCGAGCGACTGGCCCCCGGCCTTTTTGGATTGGGTGCTATCCTCGCCCGGAAGGACGTGGACAGCAACGTCGCCAATTTCGCGCACCAGTCTGTCGACGATCGACCCGTGACGCTTTTCGAACCACCAGGACCGAACGGACTTGCCGATCACAATCTGGGTTGCGCGGGCGTCCTCTACGTAATGCCGCAGGCCATCGGTAACCGACGGCGCCGGAATTGTTGCCGTCGTGGCGCCAAGCCGCGAGGCCAGCGCCATGTTGTCGGCAAGCTGCTCGCGCTCATCCTGCGAGAAGGCAAGGCTGCGCTGGGTTTCGATATGAACAGCCGACCAGGGCGCCTTTAGAGCGTCGGCAAGGCGCTTTGCCGCGCGGACCAGCCCCTGCGCGCTCGGTAATTCGTTGATCGCCACCAAGATGCGCTCGCCCGCTGCAAAGCTGCCAGCAAGAGCATGGGCGCGGACATAGTCCAGCATCTGCGCATCAACTGCTTGCGCGGCGCGGCGCAGCGCCATTTCGCGGAGGGCAGTGAGGTTGGATTTGGAAAAGAAGTGGCTGAGTGCCCGCGTCGCTTCCTGCGGGATATAGACCTTTCCGTCCTTCAGCCGCTCGATCAGTTCATCAGGGGGAATGTCCACGACCTGGATCTCGGCCATCTCCAAGATCGAATCCGGCACGGTTTCGCGCACACGGATGCGCGTGAAGGACGCCACGACATCATTCAGGCTTTCCACATGCTGGATATTGACCGTGGAATAGACGTCGATCCCCGCATCGAGCAGCTCCTCGACATCCTGATAGCGCTTGGGGTGCCGGCTGCCGGCCGCGTTCGTATGGGCCAGTTCGTCGACTAGGGCGAGCTGGGGGCGACGCTCCAGAATGGCGTCGATATCCATCTCGCCAAGCTGGTGCCCCATGTGATGGACGCTACGACGCTGGATCAGCTCATGCCCCACCAGCAGCGCTTCTGTCTCCTTGCGACCGTGAGTTTCTACGACGCCGACCACCACGTCGACGCCCGAATTCAGGCGCTGCATGCCGTCGGTCAGCATCTCGTAGGTCTTGCCGACGCCAGGGGCCGCGCCGAGAAATATCTTGAGACGGCCGCGGCCTTCCTGCGTCGCCTGACGCAGGAAGGCCTCCGGATCTCTACGGTCAGGATCGCTCATCAGGACTTGGTAGCGCCGATCTGATCCAGGCGTCGATTGATTTCCAGGACGTTCACGCGGGGTTCGCCCAATATGCCGAGCAGCGGTTTTTCAATGCTCTGGTCTACGAGCGCACGAACCTTCGCGGCCTCTATGTCGCGCACCCGAGCGATGCGATCGACCTGATAATAGGCAGCCTCTGGCGTGATGTCGGGATCAAGCCCTGAACCGGACGCCGTCACCAGATCGGCCGGAACCGGCTTGCCGGGATTGGCCTTCGCCAATGCCTCGCTGTCTGCCTTGACACGATCGACCAGCGCCTGGCTCGTCGGGCCAAGATTGGAACCGGACGATGCAAGACCGTCATAGCCTTTACCCGCCGCCGACGGCCGTGAACTGAAATAACGCTCGCTGGCGAAGCCCTGGCCGATGAGCGCCGAACCCACGACCTTCCCGTCCTGTTCGACGAGACTGCCATTGGTGTGGCTCGGGAAGATGAGTTGCCCGATGCCGGTGAGCGCCAGCGGATAGACGAGACCCAGCAGGATCGCGAAGAGCACCGTCATGACCAGAGCCGGCCGTAGCGATGAGATAATGTCCTTGTTCATGCTGTTATTCCTCAGGCCAGACCGAGGCCGCCCACGGCCAGGTCGATGAGCTTGATGCCGACAAAGGGGGCGACCAAACCGCCTAGGCCATAGATGGCGAGGTTGCGGGCCAGCAGCGGCCCTGCGCCGATGGGCTTATAAGTGACGCCCTTGAGCGCCAGCGGCACCAGCAGCGGGATGATGAGGGCATTGAAGATAATCGCCGACAGGATCGCGCTTTGCGGCGTGGCGAGACCCATGACATTGAGCACGCCCAGCCCCGGATAGAGGACGACGAACATGGCCGGGATGATCGCGAAATATTTGGCGACATCGTTCGCGACCGAGAAGGTCGTCAGTGCCCCGCGTGTCATGAGCAGTTGCTTGCCGAGGCCCACAACCTCGATCAACTTGGTCGGATCACTGTCGAGATCGACCATATTGCCGGCCTCTCGGGCGGCCTGTGTGCCGGTGTTCATGGCGACACCGACATCCGCTTGCGCCAGGGCAGGCGCGTCGTTGGTGCCATCCCCGCACATGGCAACCAGACGGCCGCCTTCCTGTTCCTTGCGGATCAGCGCCAGCTTGTCTTCGGGCGTGGCCTGGGCGAGGAAATCGTCCACGCCCGCCTCGGCCGCGATGGATGCGGCTGTCAGCGGATTGTCGCCGGTGATCATCACCGTGCGGATGCCCATGGCGCGCAGTTCGCCAAAGCGTTCGCGGATACCGGCTTTTACGATGTCCTTAAGGAAGATGGCGCCCAGCAACTTGCCGTCCTTCGCCACGGCGAGCGGCGTACCGCCTGCGCGGGCAATCTCGTCGGTGACGCGGCGTAGGTCGTCGGCATGACCGATCTTGTTCTCCGCGCCATCGGCCAGCAGGGCCTTCAGAACCGAGTCGACGGCGCCCTTGATGACGGTGGTGCCTCCCGTCTTCACGCCCGAAATGCGCGTTTGCGCCGTAAATGGGATGATTTCAGCGCCTTCAGGCAAAGCCTGCGCGGTTTGGGGGAATTTGTCCCGCGCCAGGAGAACGATGGAGCGACCCTCGGGTGTCTCGTCCGCGAGACTGGCAAGCAGTGCCGCCTCCGCCAGTTGTGCTTGCGTTGCGCCGCCAACCGGCCGGAATTCGGTCGCCTGACGATCACCGACCGTTATCGTACCCGTCTTGTCGAGGAGGAGCACGTCGATGTCGCCTGCTGCCTCAACCGCGCGGCCTGATTTGGCCAGCACGTTGAACCGCACGAGACGGTCCATGCCGGCGATGCCGATGGCAGACAGCAGCGCTGCAATCGTAGTTGGAATCAGCGTGATGAGGAGAGCAGCAAGGATCGATACCGGGATTGAGCCGCCGGCGTAGCTGGCGAAACCGGGGATCGTGCCGACCGCGATCAGGAAGATGATGGTGAGGCCCACCAGCAGCAAGGTCAGCGCGATCTCGTTCGGCGTTTTCTGCCGCTCTGCGCCTTCCACCAGCGCGATCATCCGGTCGAGGAAGCCTTGGCCCGGATTGACCGTCACGCGCACGCGGATTTCATCGGAAATGACGCGGGTGCCCGCCGTTACCGCCGAGCGGTCACCACCCGCCTCGCGGATCACCGGAGCGGATTCGCCGGTGATGGCCGCTTCGTTGACCGAGGCGACGCCGGAGACGACCTCGCCGTCGGAGGGGATCAGGTCGCCGGTCTCGACCAGCACCACATCGCCCATGCGCAGCGCGCTGGCGGGGACGTTCTCCACCTCGCGGCCATCACCCTTGAGGCGCTTGGCCGTCAGCTCCGCCTTGGTCGCGCGCAGCGATGCAGCCTGCGCCTTGCCACGCCCTTCTGCGATCGCCTCGGCAAAGGTGCCGAACAGCACCGTCAGCCACAGCCAGATGACCAGTTGCAGCTTGAAGCCGACCGACAGCCCATCCTGCCCGACAAGGAGCAGGACGGTCAGCAGGACCGCCACGGCGGCGGTGGTGAACATCACCGGATTGCGGATCAGTTCCTTAGGATTGAGTTTTTTGAACGCGTCTCCGATCGCCGGAACGATCAAATCTGCGGTGAAGAGCGATTTGGACGCTGTGCGTGCCATGGATTTGCTCCGATCAGAACAGCTGGCCGCGGATCATCGCAAGATGATCGGCGATGGGGCCAAGGGCGAGGCTGGGCAGGAAGGTCAGGCCGCCCACGACGAGGATGATGCCAATCAGCAGGCCGGTCCAAAGCGGACCCGTCGTTGGGAAGCTGCCCGCTGACTCAGGCACATGCTTCTTCGCAGCGAGGCCACCGGCAATCGCCAGCATCGGCACAATGATGAAGAAGCGACCGATCCACATCGCGACGCCCAGCATGCCGTTATAGAAGGGGGTGTTGGCGGTCAGGCCTGCGAAGGCGGAGCCATTATTGCCCACGGCACTGGTGAAGGCATAGAGGATCTCGCTGAAGCCATGCGGCCCTTTGTTGAGCGGACCGGCAAGGCCAACGTCCAGAACCGACGCAATCGCCGTGAAGCCCAGGATGATCAGCGGCAGAACGGCAATGGCGAGGACGGCGAGTTTTACCTCACGGCTCTCGATCTTCTTGCCGACATATTCTGGCGTCCGCCCGACCATCAGGCCAGCGACGAACACGGCCAGAATGGCGAACAGCAGGAAGCCATAGATACCAGCGCCCACGCCGCCGACGACGACTTCACCCAGCTGGATGTTGAGGAGCGGGATCATACCGCCGAGCGCCGTGAAACTGTCGTGCATGGCGTTCACCGCGCCGCAGCTCGCTGCCGTGGTCACGACCGAGAACAGGGCCGATGCGGCGATGCCAAAGCGGACTTCCTTCCCCTCCATATTACCGCCAGCAGCGCCGAGGTTGTGGAGGATGGGATTGCCGGCTGCTTCCTGCCAATAGACGATGGTGACGCCAACGAGGAAGATGCTCATCATCGCGGCCAGGATTGCCCAGCCCTGACGGACATTACCGACCGCTTTGCCGAAGGTGTAGGTCAGGCCCACGCCGATCGCGAAGATCGACAGCATCTGCACGAAATTAGTCAGCGCCGTCGGATTCTCGAACGGATGCGCGCTGTTGGCGTTGAAGAAGCCGCCGCCATTGGTGCCGAGCATCTTGATGGCTTCCTGGCTCGCCACCGGACCCAGCGCCAATGTCTGCTTCACGCCTTCCAATGTGGTCACATCGACCGATCCCGCTAGTGTCTGCGGCACGCCGCTCGCGATCAGGAAAAGCGCATAGACGATGCACACCGGCAGTAGCAGATAGAGCGTCACGCGCGTTATATCGGCCCAGAAATTGCCGATATGCTTCGCCTCCCGCCGCGCAAAACCGCGGAACAACGCGAAGGCCAGTGCGATGCCAGTGGCAGCCGACAGGAAGTTATGGATGGTGAGACCGAGCATCTGGCTGAGGTTCGACAGCGTCGATTCGCCACCATAGCTCTGCCAGTTCGTGTTTGTCGTGAAGCTCGTTGCGGTGTTGAACGACAGATGCTCGCTCAAGCCAGCATAGCCGAGGGGATTGAGCGGCAGCACGCCCTGCAGACGAAGCACTGCATAGGTGAAGAACAGCAATGCGGCATTGAAAACGAGCATGTGGACAGCATAGCGGCGCCATCCCTGCTCCTCGGTGGGGTCAATGCCTGACAGCTTATAGAAGCCGCGCTCGACAGGGCCGAGAATGGCGTGAAGTGGCGTGCGCCGTCCTTCGTAGAGCGCGAAAAGCCATAGGCCGATGGGTTTTGCCAGCGCCAGCAGAATGCCGACAAAGGCGAGGATCAGCATCCATCCCTGGAATGTCATGAGTGTCGCCTCCCAATCAGAAGCGTTCGGGGCGTGCGAGCACGGCCACCAGATAGAGAAGAAGGCCGACCGCGGTGATCGCAGCCAACCAGAGATCGATGGTCATGGTCTCGCTCCCTCAAGCATTGTCGCAAAGCGCTGCGTAGCCGAGCGTCGCGGCCAGTAAGCCAAGGATGAGGCCAATCCAGAGGATGTCCTGCATGATATGTCTCCTGCACGGCGTCGGGGGCCGCAGGAGATGCGGCACCGATTCGTCTGCCGCGTTTCAATTAGGCCAGAGCCGCATTTGAATTCGAGAGACAGGAAATAGGAAACGCATAGTATTTGCGTATGATTGCCGTGTTTTTCGGGCAAAGGCCGTGCTGTCAGTCCATCTCATCGCAGATTTTCTCGATATTGCTGGCCGAGGCATTTGAGATTTTCAATGCCGATTTAGGCTTCCTGATCTGGAAAATAAACGCGGGTCTCGGCCATATCCGCCGGCGTGCTGCTCAGGTGCAGCATGGTTCCGCACATGACGTGTTGGTTGTAGCGCCGGGATTGACCGAACGCGGCAAGACCTCGGGTCGTTGCGGATCCACTAATGACAGGTTTCGGCGAAGTCTGTCATTCCCGGTCGCGCTCGGAACGGCTGCTAAGTCCCACGATGCGGCGTTCGGCTTCGGGCTGCACGCGACCAACATTAGGTCGTTCCTACACAATGGGGCGAATGCCCGCTAACGTCGTAAGCCGTCGTTTGATAATCGATGGTCCATCTGATGGGCGTGCAGCAGTGTATGTTGATATGACACCTATGAGGCGGCAATTGGACCTGACCTGCCGAGTGAACGGTGTTGATTGTTAGTGGATTATGCTCGCCTCCGCCATATCCGGGTGGAGGTGGAGCGAAGCGGAACCGGAGGCCGGATATGGCGGGAAAGCCGTTTCCCGGGGCGGGTGGTCGATAGCCCAGGCTGCTATGCGGACGGACGGTGTTGTAATGTCGCCGTCACGCTTCGATCAGCACTTTGGCCTCGGCAAGGCTGTAGAAGATCTCGCCATTTAGCAGTTCGTCGTGCAGCGACCCGTTGAAGCTCTCGTTTATAGCCATTCTCCCATGGTGATCCCGGTGCGATGTAGAGCGTCTTCACGTCAATCCAGCCGAGCCATTTCTGGACAGCATGGACGATGAACTCCGCGCTATTGTCAGACCGTATATGTGCAGGTGGACCACGCGTGACGAACAGGTCCGCCAAGGCCGCCAGCACATCTTCATGCTTGAACTGGCGAGCAACGATCAACGCCAAACACTCCCGGCTGGCCTCGTCGATGATCGTTAGGATGCGGAACTTGCGGCCGTCATGCGTGCGACCTTCGACGAAGTCGTAAGCCCATACATGCCCCGGATATTCGGGGCGCAGTCGGATGCACGATCCGTCATTGAGTCATAGGCGTCTGCGTTTTGGCTGATGTTGCGGGACCTGCAGCCTCTCGCGCCGCGAGATACGCTCGACCCGCTTACGATTCACCGTCCATCCCGCATGGCACAGCAATGCCGTCACCCGGCGATAGCCGTAACGACCATATTGCTTCGCCAATGCAATGATGTCCTCGGTTAGCGCCCGCTCGTCATCTGCCCCGTGCGGGACCTTGCGCTGCGTCGATCGATGCTGGCCCAGCACCCGGCAGACCCGTCGCTCGGGCACTGGAAGCTCCCGACACACATGATCGATACAGCATTGCCGCCGCGCAGGGCTCAGAAGTTTCCCCATGCATTTTCCTGCAATATCAGCTTGTTCAACGTGAGATCGGAGATCGCCCGACGAAGTCGCTGGTTCTCCTTCCCCAGACATTTCATTCGCCGCGCCTGATCGGTCTTCAGACAGCCATATGCCTTGCCCCAGCGGTAATAGGTCTGCTCGCTGATCGAAATCCAGCGGCACGCCTCGGCAGTGCTGGCCCCCTGCGCCAGCACGATCTCAACTTCACGCAGTTTGCCGATAATTTATTCCGGCTTGTGCTTCTTGAATGGCATTTGACGTCCAGACTATCATAGTTTCTGGGCCACTTAGCGGGGGCAGAGCAAATCCCCTGCAGTCAGAATTTTGGCGCCTGAGACGGTTGGCGAATTGCGCCGATATGTTACGCGGGATTGGCTGGTCTCTCACCGCAGCCCTGAAATCGAAGCAGCCGACATGGCCCGGAACTGCGCCATTCCTGGCGCCAATCCGACCTGGCCCCCTTGAGGGGAAATTATTCAGGACTGTATGGTGCGGTCGAGAAGACTCGAACTTCCACGGCCTTTCGGCCACAACGACCTCAACGTTGCGCGTCTACCAGTTCCGCCACGACCGCACATCATAAGCTGCTTTGGACCCTGGGGCCCCTGGTAGGCCGCCGCCATTAGCAGAGGGTTTTTGGGTACGCAACAGGCAAACGCACCTGCGATGACCGCAGGCGCAAAAAGAGGATTTGTTTGACAGCCGGGGCCGGGTTCGACCATCCCCCGACCCATAGCGCACCGGCATGACGGGCGGATTTCGGGGAGGATGCGCGCCATGCAGGCAGGCGATATGACGGGCAGGGTGGCGCTGGTGACGGGGGCCGCCGCCGGGCTGGGCAGGGCGACGGCGATCCGTCTGGCCCGTGCGGGCGCGGCGCTGTGCCTGGTCGATATCGACCAGGCGAATCTGGACGAGGCGGCGCAGGCGATCCGCGATGAAGGGGCGGGGGCGTTGGTCCATGTCGCCGACCTGTCGCAGCATGACGCCTGCACCGGTGCGGTGGCGGGCGCGGTCGCGGCGTTTGGGCGGCTCGATGCGCTGTGCAATGTGGCGGGGGTGATGATCCCCGCGCATACGCCGCAGATGAGCGTGGACGCCTATAACCGGACCATCGCGATCAACCTCAGCGCGCCCTTCTTTCTGGCGCAGGCGGCGATCCCGCACCTGCTGGAGGCGAAGGGCGCGATCGTCAACGTGACGTCCTGCGCCGCCTATCGCGGCCAGGCTTATTTCGCCGCCTATTGCGCGACCAAGGCGGGGCTGACCCATATGACCAAGGCGCTGGCGATGGAATATATGCACCAGCCCATCCGCATCAACGCGGTGGCCCCCGGCGGGATGATGACCGTACTGGCGGGTAATATCCGGCTGCTGGAGGATGGCGACCGCTCGCTGCTCCAGCGGATCGGGCCGCTGCGGGGACTGGTGGAGATCGACGAGGTGGCGGATGTCGTCGCCTTTCTGGCGACCGATGCGGCGCGCGCCTTCCATGGCGCCTGCATCAATGTCGACAAGGGTATCACGGCGGACTGACGACAGGAGAAGACGGACATGGCGACGGGACAGGATGCGATCGACATATTGGTGGCCAAGGACGCGATCCGCGAACTGGGGCTGCTCTATTCGCGGGGCGTGGATCGCAAGGACGGGGCGCTGCTGCGCACGCTCTACACCGCCGATGCGACGGACACGCATGGCGACAGCTATGACGGTGGGGCGGAAGGCTATGTCGATTTCCTTGAACGCGCCTTTCCCCATATGCGCTACAGCGGGCATCATATCTGCAACCATCTGATTTCCGTCGATGGCGATGTGGGGGAGGGCGAGATCTACGCCATCGCATATCATGTCATCCCGGACGGCAAGGGCGGCTGGATCGAGGACACGATGTGCTGCCGCTACATCGACCATTATCGGCGGGAAGCGGACGGGCGCTGGCGTTTCGCCAAGCGGGTTGTCAGCTATGACATGCGGACGCAGCGGCCCCATGTCCCCCATGCCGACGCGATCGAGGCGGCGGCCGACCCCAGCTATGCCACGCTGGTGTCGCGCCTGTTCCGGCCGGGCGCGCGAGCCTGACCGGATTTTGGACATGACCAACCAAAAGCCATTGCCTGAGCGCGGCAAAGGCGGTTAAGGTGCGAGCGAACTGATGAATAATAGTTCGAAATGTCGAACATAAAGCGAAGGTGAGCGATGACCACGGATATTCTGGCAGAGGCGCAGAGTCTGCAACAGGCGATCCGTGGGGCGCTGGACCGCGACCCCACCATTCGCGCCATCGAATATGAGGGGCGCTGGTACGACTGGGGCGAAATCCGCGCCGTCGCGGATCAGGTCGCGGCCGCCGTGCAGGCGAGCGGCGCGGCGCAGGAGCAGGCCGTCGCCCTGATCCCGCGCAACCGCCCGTCCGCCGTCGCCGCCCTGCTGGGCCTGCTGGCGCAGGGGCGCACGGTGCAGATGATCTACGCCTTTCAGAAACCCGCCGCCATCGCGGGCAATATCGAGAAGCTGCGCCCCTCCGTCATCGTGGGCGCGGCAAGCGAAGTGGGCGGCGAGGTGGAGGCGCTGTGCCGGGCCAAGGGCATCGCGGTCATCATCATCGACGAGATGACGGTGCAGGCCGCCCCCGGCCTCGACCGGGCGACATGCGAACCCGATCCCGACGCCCCCGCCGAGCCGCAGATCCAGATATTGACCAGCGGGACCACCGGCCCGCCCAAGCAATGCCCCTTCCCGCACAGCATGTTCTTCGAACATCATATCAAGCCGGGGATGCTGAGCCAGCAGACGTCGCCGTCCACCACGCCGTTCCTGGCGTCCTTCCCGCTGGGCAATATCTCCGGCGTCTATTCGACGCTGCCGACGATGGTGCGGGGGATTCCGATGGTGCTGGTCGACCGCTTCACCATCGACGCCTGGCATGACTGGGTGGTGCGATACCGGCCGGTGCAGGGCGGCCTGCCGCCCGCGGGCGTGCAGATGGTGCTGGACAAAAATTACCCGAAGGAAGACCTGGCCAGCATCCAGATGGTCGGTACCGGTGCCGCGCCGCTCGACCCGACGGTGCAGCGGGCGTTCGAGGATCGTTATGGCATCCCCATCATCCTGTCCTATGGCGCGACGGAGTTCGGCGGGCCGGTGGTCGGCATGACGCTGGACCTGGTGAAACAATGGGGTCAGCAGAAACTGGGCAGCGTCGGCAAGGTGATGCCGGGGATGCAGGTGCGGGTGGTCGATCCCGACACCGGCGTGGAGAAGCCCGCCGGGGAAGAGGGCATCGTGGAGGTCGTGTCGAAGCGGATCGGGCCGGACTGGATTCGCACGTCGGACGTGGCGATATTCGACGCGGACGGATTCATGTGGCACCGGGGCCGGGCCGATGGCGCGATCATGCGCGGGGGTTTCAAGGTGCTGCCGGAAAGCATCGAGCGGGCGCTGCGCCTGCACCCCGCCATCGCGGTCGCGGCGGTGACGGCCAAGAAGGACCGCCGCCTGAGCGAGGTGCCCGCCGCCGCCATCCAGCTCAAGCCCGGCGTGCCGGTGCCGGAGATTGCGGAACTGGAGGCGCATCTGCGCGAGCATCTGCCGTCCACCCATATCCCGACGGTGTGGCGGTTCGTGGACGATATTCCCAAGAACCGGTCGGCCAAGATCGACCGACCCGCGTTGAAGGCGATGTTTGAGGAAGAGGGCGCGGAATAGGGGGAGGCGTAGTTACTCTCCACCCGTTACCCCGGACCTGATCCGGGATAACGCTTTTGTGCGGTGTCTGTGTGACGTCAGGCAGCGGAACCCCGGATCAGGTCCGGGATGACCATCGTTAAAGCGTGATGACTTTTCCTTGAATCGTCCCTGCGAGCGCAGGGACGAGGTGGGCGAATCTGCGGTCGTCACGCTTTAAAAGGTGGACGCAGTCTTTCTTCGGCATTGCCTGCCGGGCGACAGAACAGCGGCGCAGCGGGCCGTTGCCGGGTTTTGCCGTGCGTTCGGGCAGGGCGCACCGCTTCTTCCTGCCTTCCGGCGTGTAGAGCGCGCGCCCGGGCCTTGCGACTCGCCCCGTCTGGAACGGGCGGCAGGGGTCGCTGTCCTTGTGCTCCAGATCGCACCGCTATATCGTGCGGCGCAGCACATGCGACGCGGTGAATTCTTCCCTCCGTAGCGCGAGGTTACGGCCGTTGACCGCTGAGCAGGGGACGGGAAGTCCCTGCCCTGTGCCGCACAATCACCACCCGCCCCATCAGGCCGCCCCATCCGGTCAGGGACGGCGGCTACAGGGACGGCCCGCCGCCGCGCCATCCCGCTTATACCGCCCCGCTTATACCGCGAAGCTGTAGCCGCCGTTGACCGGATAGGTCTGCCCGGTGATCCAGGAGGAGGCGTCGGAGCACAGGAACAGCGCCATGGCCGCCACATCGTCCGGCTTGCCGAAACGGCGGATGGTGTAGTTGGCGAGTTGCGCCTTCGTCCGGTCGCTCGCCAGGAAAGCCTCCAGCTGCTCCGGCTCCATCGGCGGTTCCAGCGTGGAGAGGGAAATGGCGTTGCAGGTGATGCCGAAGCGCGCCGCTTCCTTGGCGATGGAGCGCACGAAGCCCGCCGCGCCTGCCTTTGCCGCTGCATAGGCCGCCAGCCGCGCCTCGCCCACGCGCCCGCTGTCGGAGGTGATGGTGACGATGCGACCGCGCTTCTGCGCGACCATCGCCGGGATGGCGACATGGCAGCAGTTCATCACGCCATCGAGGTTGGTGCGGAAATAGCGGCTCCACTCGTCCGGCTGCGTCTCCCAGAACAGCGGCGAATGGCGCATCTGCGCGTCCGGCCCGGCGTTGCCCGCATTGTTGACCAGCAGCGTGATCGGTCCCAGCGCGTCGGTCGCCCGGTCAAAGGCGGCCTGCACCGATGCATGGTCGCCGACGTCGGCCTGCACCGGCACCGCCTTTACGCCCAGGGCGGTGATTTCCGCCGCGACCGCCTCCGCCCGGTCCAGCACATAGTCGTTGACCGCGACGCCGCCCGCGCCGTGGCGCGCCAGCATCAGGGCGATGCCCCGGCCCGCGCCCTGTCCCGCGCCGGTCACAAAGGCATTCTGCCCGCCCAGATCCAGAAGACCCTGTTCGCTCATCCTCACGCACCCCTCGTTCCGCAACCTGTCCGGTCGGCGATTGTCCATGCCGGCTTCTAGCGCGAAACCGGCCCCGCGTCATGGCGGGCGTCGTGCGGGCGGACGCCATCGCCATGGCGAAATCATGGGGCCTGTCGGGAAAAAAATCCGGTCCGTTCCACGCCGGGCGGGACAGAATGGGGTGGATCAGGCCGTTTCGCGCAGGGGGGGCAGCGCCTCCTGCTCGCGCGGGATGGTGAAGCGATGGCGATAGTCGGCGAACAGTTCCGCCGCCGCGTCCGGTTCGATGCCGAACGGCTCCAGCGCAGGATCGTGCGCCCTGTCCCGATCCTGCCTGTCCCGATCCTGCCTGTCCCGATCCTGCTTCTCCCGGCCCGGTGGAGGGGGGCGGCGCCATCCGCCGATCGCATCCTCCACCGCGGCGCGGGTGCCGATGCCCAGCGCGTCCTGCACGGCGCGCACTTCGCGCACCGGATCGGCGGTGAGGGCATCATGGCCGACATGGATCACCCGGTCGGCGTTCGGCCCCGCGCAAAAGGCCATGATCCGGTCGACATGCCGCCGCACGAAGTCCAGCATCTGTTTGCCCGCGCGATGCGCGTCGGCGGGCGGATCATAGCGGGTCGCGCGCAGCGCCATCGTCATGCGGGCGAGGGACGCCACGATCTGCACCGGGTCGCGATGGGTCATGGCGAAGCGGGCGTCGGGATAGACGGCCCGTATCGCGTCCATCGCCAGCAGGTGGCCGGGATAAGCCAGCGCCCATCGCCGCGCGCCAGACCGCCATTGCAACAGTTGCAACTGCCGCCGGTGGACATGATAGGCCCCGGTCATGGCCATGCGGTTGGTGACATAGTCGAAATGGCTGGGCGTATCATAGTGGTGGAAGAAACCGCCCGCGGCATAGCCCTGCTCCAGGATCGCATGGCACTCCTCCGCCCCGGCCCCGGCCCCGTCGATCAGGTGGAGCGCCTCGAACCCGTCCGCCTCGGCCGGGGGGAGGTGGCGGCGGACCGCCTCCTCCTGCGCCCGCCGCCGTGCCACCGACGCCGCGTCATAGCCGGGTGGCGGGTTGGGCATCAGCGCCTCCCATGTCCGCAGCGTGCGGAAACGTGGATCGCGGCCGACCAGTTCGTGCAGCAGGCCGGTGCCGGAGTGGGGCAGGCCGGTCAGGAAGAGGGGCGCCTCGATCCGCTCCTGCGCGATCTCCGGGAAGCGGTCGACCCATTTCAGCCCTTCGAGCCGGTCCATGGTGCGGGTCAGCAGGCTGCGGTGCGCCGCCGCCTCGCCCTGCGCCGACAGGCGATTGTCGCCATTGAGCGACGCGGCCAGCGCGTCCAGCGCGGGGTGCAGGTGGGTTTCGGGATCGCTGATGCCAATCCTGGCCTCAGCCGCGGATATGATGTCGCGCGCTCTCAGCATGCACCTCTCCCGTCTGCCCGGCTTGTCGCCTGTTCGCGGACATGCAACATCCCGCACCGGCGGGCATTTGTCAGGTCATGGGTCGCTCGATTCATCCCCCATATCGGGCAGCTTAACGAAGATTTCCGATATTCGATCTGAACAGGCCGATTTTTGTGCCGCAATTTCAACGACAAGGAGTCAGCACTTCATGCGGATTTTCATCTCGCGCCACCCCGGCGGCATGGAGTCGCTGGCGCTGGAGCAGAGAACCGCGCCCGGTCCGCCGGGTGCGGGGCAGGTGCGCGTGGCGATGCGGGCGGCCTCCCTCAACTATCGCGACCTGCTGTGGATGCGCGGCGAATTCGGCCCGCCCGGACCCGACGGCCTGATCCCCTGTTCCGACGGCGCGGGGGAGGTGGTGGAAACCGGCCCCGGCGTGAGCCGCGTGCAGGTGGGCGACCGGGTCGCGCTGATCTTCAACCCGGACTGGATCGGCGGCCCGTTCCCCTTGACGGCGGGCGGCATGGGGCGGGGCAGCCTGATGCTGCCGGGCGTGATGCAGGACGAGATCGTCGTGCCGGAAGGAGAGGCGGTGACGATCCCCGACCATCTGAGCTACGCCGAGGCGGCCTGTTTCCCCTGCGCGGGGGTGACGGCCTGGAATGCGCTGACGGAGGCGCGGCCGCTGTTGCCCGGCATGACCGTGCTGACGCAGGGCGGCGGCGGCGTGTCGCTGTTCGCGCTGCAATTCGCGAAATTGTTCGGTGCGCGCGTCATCATGGCCTCCTCCAGCCCGGAACGGTGCGAGCGATTGCGGGCGATGGGTGCGGACGCGGTGATCGACTATCGCGCCACCCCGAACTGGCACGAGAGGGTGCGGGAGCTGACCGCCGGCGTGGGCGCGGACCTGACGCTGGACATTGGCGGGGCGGAGACGGTGGATCGTTCGCTGGCGGCGACGCGCGTGGGCGGACGGCTGGCGCTGATCGGCCTGCTGAGCGGCTGGCCCAACGCCGCATCCGCCCTGTTCGCGTCGGGCGTGGACATCACGCCGATCAAGGTGGGCAGCCGGGTGGATTATGAGAATCTCAACCGCGCCGTCGCCTTTCACGGCCTGCGCCCGCATATCTCCGCGCGCCATGACTTTGCGCAATTGCCGGAGGCGCTGGCGGAGCTGGCCCAGGGGCGGCATCTGGGGAAGATCGTGCTGACCTTTGAATAGGGCGGGCGAGTAAGGCGGGCAGGCCCATAGCATAGGGGTGCGGCCCTAGCCTCCGGCGCGCATGGCCTCCGGCGGCTGTGCAGGCTTTACGGATGGCGCGTATAGGGGTAGGGGGTATCCCTATGTCCCATCTGAGCGAATCCAGTCCCGACCTCCTCCTCCGTGTCCGGCGCATCGCCGGGCAGGTGGGCGCGGTAGAGCGTGCCATCCTGTCCGAGGGCAGTTGTTCCGAGATATTGCATCTGGTCGCCGCCGTGCGCGGGGCGGTGAACGGGCTGCTGAACGAGATCATCGCGGATCATCTTCAGGAGCATGTCGCGCACGCCGACCTGTCGGATGACGAGCGGGCCAAGGGGGCCGAGGAACTGCTGGCGGTGATCCGCCGCTACGCGAAATAGGGGTTCGGATCATGGTTTCGCACGATGATGCTGGCCGCCACGACGGCCATGACGCCCTGTCCCGCCACCCCGCCGCGCATGACCATATGTTCCTGGGCGCGGCGCATGACGATAATGCGCGGCGCACCGCCTGGGTCGTGCTGCTGACCGCCGCGATGATGGTGGGGGAGATTGTGGCGGGCTATTGGACCGGCTCCATGGCGCTGCTGGCGGATGGCTTCCATATGGCGACCCATGCCGGTGCGCTGGCGGTGGCGGCGATGGCCTATGCCTATGCGAAACGCCATGCGCGCAGCCCGGCCTACAGCTTTGGCACGGGCAAGGTCGGCGATCTGGCCGGTTTCGCATCGGCCATGGTGCTGGGCCTGATCGCGCTGGGCATCGGCGTCGAATCGGCGCTGCGCCTGTTGCAGCCGGTGACGGTCGCGTTCGGGGAAGCGACGATCATCGCTGCCGTGGGGCTGGCGGTGAATATCGCGAGCGCCGTCCTGCTGTCGGGCGGGCATCATGGGCATCATCATGGTGAGGGGCATGGCCATGGCCACGATCATCACCACGGGGAGCATGACCATGGCCATCATGATGCGCACGATCATGGCCATCATGCCCACCATGGGCATGGCGACAATAATCTGCGCTCCGCCTATGTGCATGTGCTGGCCGATGCGCTGACATCGGTGCTGGCCATCGCGGCGTTGCTGGCGGGGCGCTATCTGGGCTGGCTGTGGATGGATGCGATGATGGGGATCGTCGGCGCGGTGGTGATCGCGCGCTGGTCCTGGACGCTGATGCGCGACACGGCGCGGGTGCTGCTGGACCGGACCGACGACCCGATCGCGCAGGCGGTGCGCGCGCTGGTGGAGACGCCGGGCGATGCGCGGATCGCGGACCTGCATGTGTGGCGGGTGGGACCGCAAGCCCATGCCGCCATCGTCAGCGTCGTCGGTGAGCGCCATGTGACCGGCGAGACGATCCGCGCGCGCCTCTCGCCGGTGCAGGCGCTGGCGCATCTGACCGTCGAGTGCCGTTAATCACCTGAAACCGGTATCACGTCCGGGGTGACGGTCCCGCCCCGGCCGATAAGCTCAGACGCCGTCCCTGCGCGGGGCGTGGGGCTGGCGAGCGGGGCGGCGGGGAAAGATGCCCGCGTCCATCATCGCGCCGCCCAGCGTCGACAGGTCGGCCAGCATGGTGCCGACATGCGCCTCCTCCACCAGCAGCGCCACCGTGTCGCGCACCCGGTCCGGGGGGCGCTGGTCGAAGCCCGCGATCAGGCTGAGCAGCACCGCCTCATGCTCCGCGACGTGGCGACATTCGACCGGCGCGACGGCGATCGTGTCCAGCCCATGGGCGTTCAGGATCGACAACATGCGGTGAAAGGGCGGGAAGGCGGCCATCATGTCCCATTTGGCAAAGGCCGGACCGACGGCGGCCGCCGGGCAATAGCCGTCCGCCAGCGCGCGGACCCAGTTGCGCAGGGTCCAGACCAGAAAGCGGCCGCCATGGTCGAGGGCGGTGACGGGGCGGTCGACATAGTCATACATGGGTCTGGCTCCTTGAGGGGCGAAGCGCCGGGCCGCGAACGGGCGGTCGGCGCGGGATGTCCAGAGGGGAAGGGGCAGGGTGTCCGGCGGTCATGGCGCGGAGGGACGGGGCGCGGAAGAACAGGGCGCGGGGAAATGGGCCGCGGCGGACCGGCACGCGGATGGGCCGGGCGAAGGCGGACGGGGCGGGCACCATGCGGTCGCGCCATTCAGTGGGTAAGCCGCGCGACGCCGATGTGCAGCACCGTGGCGGTCAGGCGCGCGGCGGGCTGGGCGCCGCCGCCGTCCACGCTGGCCTTTGACGGGGTGGTCGCCGCCAGCGCCATGGCAAGCGCCGCGCAGGCGGGCCGGGCCGTCAGGGTGATGGCCCCCGGTGCGCGACGCCAGCGGGCGCATCCTTCCCGCTGGCGTGGAAACTCCACAATCTCTCCCATTTGAATTTCCTTCTTGCGAGTGAGAGTGATTCTCAATAACAGGGTTCTCGCACCGGGTTGCCGAGTCGTCAACCCGGTTCCGCGGACCTTTCCAAGGTCTCTCCTCTCCTAGCCGGGGTCATAGTCCAGAAGCTGTGGCCCCGGTCTTTTTCGGACGGGAAGCGGATGCATCGACCGGCAGGGATGGAGAGCTTTGCCGCATTGCTTCGACAGGCGATGCGGCCTTATGCATGTCCGTCCGGCGCGCATTTGTCGCAGGCAGGCATAAGTTTGATACAATTTTCGCGTTGAAAATGACAGTTATTCGCAATAGCTGGCGTGACGCTGCAAGAGGGTGGAAAACTGGGGAATCGTGCATATTTCGCGCCGCCATGGGAAGGTGGCCCTGTACGCCGTGCGGAAGCAGGCGTGCATCCTTCGCGCGCGGGCCGTGCGGGTGCACCCTCGCATACGCTCTATCTTGCCACGCGCCTGTGCGCGACCGGGTCGGGAGACGCCGCATGAGTGACGCCCGCCAGACGCCCCCCGCTGCACCCGCCGCCGCGCCCGCCATCACATTGTCGCGCTCCGCCTTCTGGAAGGGGCAGTTGCGCACCTGGCACTGGATCAGTTCCGCCATCTGTATGGCCGGGCTGTCGCTGTTCGCCATCACCGGCTTCACGCTCAACCACGCCGCGTCCATCGAGGCCGCGCCGCAGACGATCACCCGCGACATCACCCTGTCGCCCGCGCTGGTCGCGCTGTTGGAGAAGGCAAAGGACGGCGAGCCTCTGTCCGACGATGCCGCCGCCGGGGTGCGGAAGGAAACGCAGGTCAGTGTGGCGGGCCGCGACGTGGAGGCGGCGGACGGCGAACTGACCGTCGACCTCGCCGGGCCGGGCGTCGACAGCTACCTGACCGTGGACCTTGCGAGCGGCGATGCGACCTATGAACGCATCCATCGCGGCACCATCGCGGTGCTCAACGACCTGCACAAGGGCCGCGACGCGGGGCCGGTGTGGGGCTGGTTCATCGACATCATCGCCATCGGCTGCATCCTCTTCTCGCTGACCGGGCTGGGCCTGTTGTGGGTCCATGCGCGCGGCCGGGCGTGGACCTGGCCGCTGACCACGGTCGGCTTCGTCATTCCGATCATCCTCTTCCTCATCTTCGTTCACAGCTAAGGAGCCGTCTCCCATGTTTCGTCCCGTTTCATCGCGCCTGAAACTCGCCATCGCCGCCCTGCTGATCGGCACGTCCGCCCCCGCGCTGGCCGCGCCCAAGGAATATGTGATCGAGATCGAGGTGCCCAAGATCGGCGTCGCCGAATATCACAAGCCCTATGTCGCGGGCTGGGTCGAAGATGCCGAGGGCAAGGCGGTCAGCCATCTGCTCGTCTGGTACGACCAGAAGAAGCGCGAGAATGGCGGCAAGAAGTGGCTGCCCGACATGAAGACCTGGTGGCGCAAGGGCGGCCGCAGCCTGGCCGTGCCCGCCGACGGCGTGAGCGGCGCGACCCGTGCGCCGGGCCGTGCGACCATCGCGACCCCGGCGGCATCCTCGCCGCTGGCCAAGCTGCCCGCCGGCCACTATGCGTTCGTCGTCGAGGCGTCGCGCGAGGGTGGTGGCCGTGAGGTCGTCAAGGCGCCTTTCGCCTGGAAGCCGGGCGGCACCGTGTCGGCCGTGGCCAAGGGCACGGGCGAACTGGGCGAGATCAAGCTGTCGTCGCGCTGACGCCAGCCTGACACCTGACCTGACATTCGCGACCATGGCGTCCGCACCCACCCCAGACGAACAGGAGCGCCGGGTTTTCCTGCCGCCGGTCATGCCGGAGGATCTGGAAATCCCGGATGGCGAATGGCTGCGCCTGTCCGGCGCTATATTCGGGACGGGCTGGCAGGTGGATGTGGTGCGGGATGCCGCCGCACAGCAGGCGGGCGATGACGCCCGCTGGCTGGAGGCGCTGCGGGGACGCATCGCGGATACGTTGGAAACCATCGACGCGCAGATGAGCCCGTGGCGCGATGCCTCCGACCTGATGCGCTTTAACCGGGCGGGGGATGGCGAACGCTTCCCCCTGCCGGAACCGATGCGGACGGTGGTGGCCCATGCCATCACCGTCGCGGACCAGAGCGGCGGGGCGTTCGACCCCACGCTGCATGACGCCGTGTCCCTATGGGGGTTCAGCGCGACGGCGGTGGCGCAGGGCCTGCCCGATGCCGAACGGCTGTCCGCCATCGCCGCAACCCGGCGGGACTGGCGCGACCTGGGCTTCGACGGGACGGCGATTATCGCGCGCGAGGGCCTGACGCTGGACCTGTGCGCCATTGCCAAGGGCTTTGCCGTGGATGCGGCGATGGCCGTCATCCGCGCCGACCCGGACGCGCGCTCCGCACTGGTGGAGATCGGCGGGGAACTTAAGGGCTGGGGCGTCCGCCCCGACGGCATGCCCTGGTGGGTCGGCATCGAGCAGCCGGGCGATGACGCGGAGCCGGTCGTGGCGGCGCTGTGCGATTGGGCGGTGGCGACGTCGGGCGATTATCTCCGCACATTTCATCATGATGGCGTGGATTATTGCCACGCCATCGACCCGCGTACATTGGCCCCGGTGCGGTCGGGCGTGGCGAGCGCGACGGTGTTCGACCGGGCGTGCTGGCGGGCCGATGCGCTGGCCACCGCGCTGATGGTGATGGGGGCGGAGCGGGCGCAGGCGTTTGCCGACGCGCAGGCGATCCCCTGCCTGCTGGGCGTGCGGACGGACGGCGGCGGCGTGGCAAGCCATATGAGCGCGGCCATGCGGGACTGGCTGGACGATGACGACTGATCCCGTTCACTGGATAGCGGCGGGTGCGATCCTGCTGCTGTGGCTGCTGACCAGCACATGGTGGCTGCGTCCCCGGCGGGGGGCGGCGGTGCCCGGCGATGCGACGCTGATCCTGCACGCCTCCCAGACCGGGCAGGCGCTGGAACTGGCGCAGATGACGCTGCGGCGACTGCTGGAAGGCGGACAACATGCGGTGATGATGTCGCTGGGGCAGGCCGGGCCAGAACATCTGCGGGCCAGCGAGCAGGTGCTGGTCATCGCCTCCACCACCGGCGTGGGCGAGGCGCCGGACGAGGCGCGGGCGTTCGTGGCGCGGCACCTGTCGGGGAAGGACGGCGAGACGCCCGACCTGTCCGGCGTGCGCTATGCCGTGCTGGCGCTGGGCGACCGGAAATATGCGGATTATTGCTCCTTCGGCCGGGCCATCGACGACTGGCTGGGCGCGGCGGGGGCGAAGGCGCTGCACGAGCGGATCGAGGTGGACGACCTCGCGCCCGAAAGCCTGGCGCTGTGGGTGCGGCTGCTGGACGCGCTGGGCGCGGTGGAGGCGTCCGCGCCGCCCGCGACCCTTTATCACCCATGGCGGATCGTGGCGCGCGAGCATCTCAATCCCGCCGGTGACGAGAAGGATGTGCCGGGCCTGTACCGCATCGCCCTGCAACCGGAGGATGGCGCGCTGCCCGACTGGCAGGCGGGCGACCTGTTCGAGATCAGCACGCCGACCGGCCATCGCCGCGACTATTCGGTGGGGAGCCTGCCGGACGAGGGCGGCGTGACCCTCTATGTCCGCGAAGTGCGCGACGAGCAGGGGCGGCGGGGCGAAGGGTCCGGCCTGCTGATCGAGGCGGTGCCGGTCGAGGGCCTGCTGTCGGCGCGGCTGCGCGACCATGCGCCCTTCCACCGCGCGGCGGGGGATGGCCCCTTGCTGCTGATCGCGGCGGGGTCCGGTTTCGCGGGCGTTCGGCCGCACGCCATCGAGGCGATGCGCGCGGGGCGGCCGGTGTGGTTGATCCTGGGCGAGCGCCGCCCGGACATTGACGCGCGCACGATCGAAGAGGCGCAGGGATGGGCGGATGCGGGGCGGATCGCCCGGCTCGACCTCGCCTTCTCGCGCCTGCCCGACGGGCGGGGGCGCTACGTTCAACATGCCATCGCGGCGGACGGGGCGGCGCTGGCCGCGTGGCTGGGCGCGGACGGCGCGATCATGCTGTGCGGCGGGCTGGCCATGGGCAAGTCGGTCGAGGCGGCGCTGGACGGTGCGCTGGGCGACGGCTGGCTGGACGCGGCGCGGGCCGCCGGGCGTTATCATTCGGATTTATACTGAAAGACCGGCCGGACAGGGGGCTTGGCTCCACCGGCCGCATTGAAAGGGAGACTGACGATGAACACCAGACTGCATATGCCCCTGATGGCGCTCGTCCTGATGGCGGTGCCGCTCGGTTCCGTGTCGGCCCATCGCCAGTGGATCCTGCCGTCGCAGGCGGTGGTCGACGAAGAGGGCAAATATGTGACCTTCGACGCGGCCGTCTCCGAAACGCTGTTCGATTATGACAGCTTCCCGATCAAGTTGGACACGCTGGTCATCACCGGTCCCGACGGGCAGCCGGTGCAGCCGGAGAATGTCTCCAACGGCAAGCTGCGCGGCACGTTCGACGTCAAGTTGCCCAAGGCGGGCCTGTACCGCGCGGCCATCGTGACCGCCGCCGTCAACGCCTCCTACAAGCTGGGTGAGGAAACCAAGCGGTTCCGCGGCACCGAGGCCGAGTTCAAGACGGCCATCCCTGCGGAGGCGACCGACGTGGTGGTGAGCCGGACCGAGGGCCGGGTCGAGAGCTTCGTGACCGTGGGCGACTCCGTGGCGGTGACCCCGGTGGGCAAGGGTCTGGAGATCCTGCCGCTGACCAGCCCGGCGGAGAATGTCGTCGGCACGGCGGCGAAGTTCCGCGTGCTGGTGGACGGCAAGCCTACCCCTGATATCGACGTGACGGTCGTGCCGGGTGGCGGCCGCTTTCGCGGCAATCTCGGTGACAGCTCGGTCAAGAGCGACGCCAAGGGCGAACTGACGATCAAATGGGCGACGGCGGGCAATGTCTGGCTGGGCGCAAGCTGGCCGCCGCGTCCGGCGGGCGTGCCGGGTGGTCCCGGTGGCCAGGGCGGTGGCGCTGGTCGCGGCGGTCCCGGCGGTCCCGGTGCGGGCGCTCCCGGTGCGGGTGGTCCGGGTGCGGGTGGTCCGGGTGCGGGCGCTCCCGGTGCAGGTGGTCCGGGCGCAGGTGGTCCGGGTGGTGGCGGTCGTGGCCCGGCCGCACCGCGTCGCCTGAGCTACACCGCGACTTACGAAGTCTCGCCCTTCTGACAGGGTTTGCGCCGGGCGGGATGGCTCGCCCGGCGCATTGCATCCTGTCGTCATTCCATGCCGGAGTCGCCTGCCGTCCGGCGCCGGATCACCATATCAGGCCAGCGATGGCCACCGTCGATCCGATGAAAAAGTCGAAGATGGCGCAGCAGATCAGGAGTAGCGCCGCGCGTTCGAGCCGTCTGGCCCGTTTGCCTGTCCGGCGTTCCCGTTGCACATCGGGCGTCATGGCCCGCATCTCCCAGACGCTGCCCCAATAAAGCTTGGCAAGGGAGGTGAAAAGAAGAGCCATAATCGCGAGAGTGACGCCAAACAGATAAAATGCTGCGGATACGGCGCAGTATTTCTGTATGATCTCAAGATCGGTGATGGGGTGGGCGGCGTTGGCTACAATCAGGTTTGTGAGGGCGGCCAGCATGGATAAGGAAGCGGCGCCATTCGCTGCGAAGATAATTTGTCCGCACATCCTCAAGGATTGAGAAAATTGGGAGAAATCCTCGATCGCGCGAGAGTGATATTGTTCTGATCCCTTTGACCGATTAAACATTCCGCTGCTCATCCCCATTGCACCCGTCCGACAGGTCTGTTCGCGATCGCCTGGCTCATGTATTCTCTATAGTCAGTGGTTCATCTCTTCTGTTCGGATGGATACTTCAATCAACAGTTGTCTGCAATTGGCCGACCAGTGCGATTGTGAACCATTGGTCACGATCATCTTCTCCCTTGTCGTGGTAGAATTCGCCCTGCGCCAGATCAGGTCCGGCGCAAAACCCCTGTCCATCGCGCAAGCCCTTGCTCGCCCCGCCAGCATCCCTATGAAGGGCGCGTGACTGCCTCTATCGTTATCGGGACGGACGCCAATGGCGGGCCGCTATCCATGGACATGGAAGAATTGCTGGCGACCCGGCTGCTCGTTCAGGGCAACAGCGGGTCCGGCAAGTCGCATCTGTTGCGCCGCATGCTGGAAGAGAGCGCGCGCATGGTGCAGCAGATCATCATCGACCCGGAGGGCGATTTCGTGACGCTGGCCGATCCGTTCGGCCATGTCGTCATCGACGGTGCGGCGCATGACGGGCGCGGGATCGAGCGGCTGGCGGCCAAGGTGCGGCAGCGCCGGGCATCCGTCGTCCTGGCGCTCGACGGGCTGGACCTGGAGGCGCAGATGCGGTGCGCCGCGCAGTTCCTGTCCACCCTGTTCGATGCCCCGCGCGAGCATTGGTATCCCGCTCTGGTGGTGGTGGACGAGGCGCAGATGTTCGCCCCGGCCTCCGCCGGGGATGTGTCGGACGAGATTCGCCGCCTGTCGCTGGCCGCGATGACCAACCTGATGTGCCGGGGGCGCAAGCGCGGCCTCGCGGGCGTCATCGCGACGCAGCGCCTTGCCAAGCTGGCCAAGAATGTGGCGGCGGAGGCCAGCAACTTCCTGATGGGCCGCACCTTCCTCGACATCGACATGCAGCGCGCGGCCGACCTGCTGGGCATGGAGCGGCGGCAGGCGGAGCAGATCCGCGATCTGGAGCGGGGACGTTTCCTCGCCCTTGGCCCCGCGATCAGCCGCCGTCCCGTCTCCGTCCGCATCGGCGCGGTGAAGACCAGCGCGCGGACCTCCAGCCACAGCCTGATCCCGCTGCCGGACGCGCCGGGCGACGATTTCCAGGATTTCCTGACCGAAGCGGAGGAGGTGGAGGTGCAGCCGATGTTCCTGCTGCCGCAGGGCACGCCGCCGTCGATGGACAGCACCGTGCTGCTCGACCGGCAGGAGGATTTCAGCCCCGCCCTGCCCGAACCCGCGTTCGAGGATCGCCCCGCCGTGGCCGAGCCGGAACCGGATGTGGAGAGCGCCGTGGCCGCCGTGCTGGCCGACATGGCGGCGGAGGAGGATTGCACCTATCAGCCCGCCGCCGTGCTGTTCCAGGATTTCTCCGTCCGGTGCCGCATGCACCGCATCGCGCGACCGGGGTTGGACCTGCCCGCCTTTCGCCGCCGCTTCGCCATTGCGGTGGCCGGGCCGATGGACGCGGACAATGCGCAATGGCGCGAGGCGCTGCGCCTGTCCACGCGGGTGCCGGACGACCTGATCTCCTGCTTCCTGCTGCTGGCCCGCGCGGCGATCGGCGGGGAAGTGTGCCCGGATGACGCCCAACTCGCCCGCGCCTATGGCACGCGGTCGGTGGGGCGCATCCGCCGCCTGCTCGACTATCTGGAAAAGACGGGGCTGATCGTGGTGCGGACCGATTTCGGTGGCCGCCGGTCGGTGGGTATACCGGAACTGGGCCTGTCGACCGCCGCGTCGGAGGCGTAAGGGGCGGGGTCAGGGCATTGTCAGGTGGGCCGGTGACGGTCGACGCTCGGACAATGCGGCATCGACAAACTAGAGTACGGCCCCGTTCGCGCGCAGGCTTTCCGTTACGCGCCCGACGGCGAGGGCGAGCGGGTCATTCTCCCCCAGCACCGCGAAACTGCCGTTCAGCGCGAAGACGCAATGGCCATGGACCGTCGCGATCAGGGAGCGGGTGAGCGAGGCGACCGCCGGCGCCGGGGTGCCGGGCAGGACAGCGGCGACTTCGCGCGCGACGACGGTGGTGAGGGCGGACCGGGCGTCGGCCAGCAGGGACGGCATCGGCACGTCGGGCGGCAGGCGATGTTCATAGATGGCGGCCCAGCGATTGAGATTGTCGCGCGCAAAGCCGAAATAGCCATCGACCAGTCGCACAATGCGATCCGGCCCGTCCGCACCATGCAGGTGGGATTCCAGAAAGCCGGTCCATTGGCGGAAGGTCGCGCTGTTGATCGCCACGACCAGGCCATCGACGCCGTTGAACAGGTTGACGACGGTGCCGACGGAATAGCCGATCCGCTTGGCCACTTCGCGGGCGGAGAAACGGGCATAGCCGCCCTGGGCCATCAACTGGCCGCCTGCGTCGAGGATCATCGCCTCCTGCTCGGCGCGGCTATGGTCGGATCGTCTGCCCATGACCCTGCGCTACCAGATCAATTATACACCGTCCATTTTATAAATTGAACATCGTCTAATTTCTGTGTAGGACGGGTGGGTCATCAAGGGGTCCGGTCATGGAAGCCATGCTGTTTATCGCCATTATCGTGCTGGGCGTGTTGCTGTTCGACGCGCGCTCCCGCCTGAAACGGGTGGAGGAGCGGCTGGCGGAGGACAGGCTGGCGGAGGATAGGGGCGCGCGGATGGGCGCGTCGCCATGGGACAGCCGCGCGTCCGCGTCCGCGTCCGGCGGCCCTGCGCGTATCCGGGCGGAGGCGGTTCCTGCGCCGGATCAGGGCGGGGTGGAGCCTCTGACGGCGACGGTTGCGGGGGTCGTGGCTTCACCGCCGGTGCCGGAGGATGTCGATCCCCTGCGGCGGAAACCCGCGACCATCGTTGACGAGGCTGCTCCGGCCGGGCCGGTGCCTGTTGGGCCGGGGATCGTCAGTCCTGTTCAGGAGGCGGAACCGGCGTCGATGGAGAACGGGGTTCCTCCGGCCGAAGGAATTTCAGACGGCGCGGCGAGTCCCGCCGATGCTGTGGCGGCAGGCGCGCGGGCGATGGCGCAGGAGAGGCAGGGTGCAGCCGCCTTTGCCGGTGCCGTCGATGCGCGTGCGCCGACGCCGCTGGGCGCGGGCGCGAAGTTCGAGGATCTGTTCGGTCGCAAGCTGCCGATCTGGGCGGGCGGCATCACGCTGGCGGTGGCGGGGGTTCTGCTGGTCAAATATTCCATCGACGCGGGGCTGTTGTCGCCGGTCGTGCGGGTCGTCTTTGGCCTGTTGTTCGGGGCCGGGCTGATCGCGGGCGCGGAAGTGGCGTTGCGGCAGGATGCGCGGGTGGGCGATCCGCGCGTGCGGCAGGCGCTGTCCGGCGCGGGCATCGCGACCCTCTATGCGGCGATCGTGGCGGCGGCGAACCTCTATGCCCTGATCGGACCGGCGACGGCGTTCGTGGGGCTGGCGCTCGTCACCGCGCTGGCCATGGCATTGTCGGTTCGTTTTGGTGCGCCCAGTGCGATCCTTGGCCTTGTCGGCGGCATGGCCGCGCCCGCGCTGGTGGGGGAAGGGCCGCCTAATGTGCCGCTGCTGTCCGCCTATCTGGCGCTGGCCATCGGTGGGCTGACCACCCTGTCGCGGCGGCAGAAATGGGCGTGGCTGGGCGTGGGCGCGCTGGTCGGCGGCGCGGGCTGGGGCGGGATATTGCTGCTGACCGGCGCGCTGGATTTCGCGACCAGCCTGTCGCTGGGCCTGTTGCTGCTGTTGCTGGGCGTCGGATTGCCCGCCGTGGCGTTCAGCGGGGCGCGGGCGACGGTGCTGCGCATGGGCGCGGCGGTGGTCGCGGCGGCGCAGATCGCGGCGCTGGTCGCCAAGGGCGGGTTCGAGCCGCTGGTCTGGGCCTTTTACCTGTTGCTGGCGGGCGCGATGGTGTGGCTGGCGTGGCGGGAGGAGCGGTTTCGCCCGTTGCCGCCGGTCGGGTTGACCATCGGCCTGCTGCTGGCCGCCCTATGGCCGCAGCCGCCGATGGGGCAGTTTGCCGCCGTGCTGCTGGCGCTGGGCGCGATCCATGCGGGACCGGCGCTGTGGCGGCTGTGGCGCGCGGGCGGGTCGATGATCGAGGCGGGGCAGGTGATGGGGTTCGCGCTGGCGGGCCATGCCATCACGCTGTTCCATTATCATGCGCCGGGTGGCGCGCGCGACGGAGCGCTGGCGCTGCTGGCGATCGCCGCCGCCGCCCTGCCTGCGTTGGGGGCAGGGTTGGGCTGGACGCGGGAGCGGGGGAGCGATGCGCGCTTTGCCGGGCTGGTGCTGGCGTCGGCGTTGCTGCTGGCGGTCGCGGCGTTGATCGGCCTGCCGCACTGGCTGGTGCCGGTGGGTCTGGCGGTGCTGGCCGGAGGGCTGGTGCTGCTCGCCCGTGCGGCGGGAGATCGGCGGGTCGAGCAGGGGGTGGCGGCCTTTCTGGCCGCCGCCGTGCTGGCGCTGCTGATAACCGCGCCCAGTCCCGACGAATGGGGCAGGCTGGGCGGAGAGGCCGGGAACGCGCCGGTCCTTCGCGCGGTGCTGCGCTGGGGCGTGGTGGCGCTGGCGGCGGGGCTGGCGGCGCTGCGCCTGACGGTGCGCAGCCGCGGGGCGGTGGCGCTGGTCGCGGCGGTGATGGCCTATGGCACGGTGGCGCAGGTCGTGCCTGTCTGGAGCCTGCCGCTGGTCGCGAGCCTTGGTGCGCTGGGCGTGGCGCTGGCCGGTCGGCGGCTGGCCGACGCGCCGTGGCGGTTCGCGCTGGGAGGCTTTGGCGGGATTGCGCTGCTGTGGGCGATATGGCCCTTTGCCCAATGGGCCGGGTTTGCGCTGGTGTCGCTGGTCGGCGAGCCGATGCTGGTGACGGGGTTGCCGTCGGTGGTGGGCGTGGTCACGCGGCTGGGGGTTCCGGCGGGCGTGGTGCTGTTCCTGCTGTGGCGCGGATTTGCCCGTGTGGACCGGCGCGCGGACCGGCGCATGGGCCGGGTCGGGGTGGTCGCTGTCGGGCTGGTCGGCGTCGCGGCGGCGCACGGCCTCTACAAGCATCTCTTCGCGCTGGGCGACATGGCGGATGTCGTGCGGCTGGGACTGGCGGAGCGGATAGTGTGGGAGGCGGTTCTGCTGGGGATCGGCGTGGCGGTGTGGCGTTGGCGCGGATTGCCTCTGGTCGCGCTGGCCGGCGCGGGCGCGGCGGTGGCGCACGGCGTCTGGTACGGCCTGATCCTGTTCAACCCGTTGACGCGGGACGTGGCGGTGGGACCGTGGCCGGTCGCGAACCTGCTGCTGCCCGCCTTTGCAGTGCTGTTTGCCGGGCTGTGGGTGATCGAGCGCACGCTGCCCCAGTGGCAGGCGGCCGGCGCGCGGATCAACGGCGTGGCGCGGATGATCCTGATCCCGCTGTTCGCCTATGCCAGCCTGCGCCAGCTTTTCTGTGGCAGCCTGCTGGTCGGGACGCCGGTCGGCGGGGTGGAGAGCATCGGCGTGTCGGTGCTGGCCATTGGGATCGCGGTCGGGTTCCTGCTCTGGGGTATCCGTAGCGGGCGGCATGACTGGCGGATCGGGTCGCTGATCCTGATGCTGGCCGCCGTGGCCAAGGTGTTCCTGATGGACGCGGCGGGGCTGGAGGGATTGCTGCGTATCGCATCCTTCCTGGCGCTGGGATTCAGCCTGATCGGAATCGGCTGGTTGTACAGCCGATTCCTGCGCAGCGATCAGGGCTGATCCGGCACCGGCTTGCGCGTCGTCCAGAGCGAGGCCACCACGCCCCCGATGATGAGGGCGAGGGTGATGCCGAGGCTGAGTGTCGGCGGGAACTTCGCGCCGCCCATCAGGAAGTCGGCGACGAAGATCTTCGCGCCGATGAACACCAGCACCGCCGCCAGCGCATAGCTGAGCAGGTGAAAGCGATGGATCATCGCGGACAGCGCGAAATAGAGGGCGCGCAGGCCGAGGATCGCCATGATGTTGGACGTATAGACGATGAAGGTATCGGTCGTGATCGCAAAGATGGCGGGCACGCTGTCCACCGCGAAGACGAGGTCGGCGAGGTTGATGACGATCAGGGCGAGGAGAAGCGGGGTCATCGCCCACGCCATCCTGCCGGTTTTCGTGTCCGGGGTTTTTACCAGAAAGTGATGGCCGTGCAGCTCCTTCGTCACGCGCAGGTGCCCGGACAGCCAGCGGACCACCGGATTCGCGCCGATGTCCGCCTTCTCGTCCGCGCCGCCCAGCAGCATCTTGATGCCGGTCAGGATCAGGAAGGCGCCGAAGATGTAGAGAACCCAGTGGAACTGCTCCACGATGGCCGCGCCGACGCCGATCATGATCCCGCGCAGCACGATGACCGCGACGATGCCCCACACCAGCGCGCGATACTGGTACAGGCGGGGGATGGCGAAATAGCTGAAGATCAGGGAGATCACGAAGACATTGTCGATCGACAGCGCCTTTTCGATCACGAAGCCGGTGTAATATTTGAGGCCGAGGTCGGCGCCCTTCTCCGCCCACACCCATGCGCCAAAGGCCAGGGCGATGGAAATGTAAAAGAGGGAGAGCAGCAGGCTCTCCTTGATGCTGATTTCATGGTCGCGGCGGTTGAGGACGCCGAGGTCGAAGGCGGTGAGCACGCCGACGAGGGCGAGAAACGCCAGCCAGAACCAGGCGGGCGTGCCCAGCCAGTCCATCATGAGCCAGTCCATGGCCCGATCCTTTCATAAACGGTTCGCGAGGACGCCCCGGCCCCATGGCGGGGCGCTGGAGGCGAAGAGGGTCGGCCGACGGACAGGGGTGGGGGTCTGTCCGCCGGCCTCTGACGGCCGGCGCGGGGGGGCACGGCCATGCCGCCAATCTTATGTCGCGAGCTGTGGGATCGGGTCGACGTGGAACAGGGCGTTCAGCCTGTTTCGTGTCACCAACGCCATGCGTTTGAGTCGCAATAGCCGGATAACATTCGGATTTCTACGGGATAATTCCGTGCGGACTTCCGTGTCGAGCCACTGGCGACGGCTGAGAAGGCGGAAAATACGGTCGTACATGAGCCACTCCAACAGGCATGAGATACCTAATCGGGTGCCGGTGAACGATGAGCCGAGAGAAAAACACGCCAGACCCATGCACCGGTTTCCCGATGCGGTCCGACATCACGAGTTGTCCATATTGAGACAGTCTCGCCAGAGGGGCCCGGCCCGCAAGAGAGAAACTATACACCGGCCGCCGGGTTTCAAGGGGCGGCAAATAAAAATGGCAAGCCGGGCCGCAGGGGACTGTCGAGGGGGGCTGTCGAGGGGGTGCTGTCTAGGGGATGGGGGCTTGCCGGATGATTGGGGAGATGATCGCGGCGCAATTGATGGTGAACGGCATCGGGTGACGGGGCGCTTGCTGCTATGGCGGGGTATGCGCTTTCCCATCCTGTCGCTCGCGACCCTCCTTATCGCCTCCTCCACCCTCGCTCAGGGGGGCGCCCATGCACAGGGCCGCGCCGCGCCCTTCACCGTCGCGGAGACGGGCGCGGGCTATGGCCGGTTGCAGGAGGCGGTGGACGCCATCGGCGGGGGCACGGGCACGGTGGAGGTCGCGCCCGGCACCTATGGCGATTGCGCCGTGCAGCAGGGCGGGGCCATCCGCTATGTCGCGGTCACGCCGGGCACGGCGGTGTTCAGCGGCGGCATTTGCGAGGGCAAGGCGGCGCTGGTGCTGAACGGGCGGTCGGCGCGGGTCGAGGGGCTGATCTTCGAACGGATGGCGGTGCCGGACGGCAATGGCGCGGGCATCCGCCTCCAGACGGGCGATCTGGTGATCGACAACAGCATCTTTCGCGACAGCCAGCAGGGCGTGCTCACCGCGACATTCCCCGCCGGATCGGTCGTCATCAACCGGTCGACCTTCAGCGGGCTGGGCCGGTGCGACCAGGATCTGGACTGCGCGCACAGCGTCTATATCGGTGCCTATGGCAGCCTGACGATCACGCGCAGCCGGTTCGATTCGGGGCGTGGCGGCCATTATGTGAAGAGCCGCGCGCGCCGGGTGCGGATCGTCGACAACAGTTTCGACGACAGCCGGGGCCATGAAACCAATTATATGATCGACCTGCCCAATGGCGCGACGGGAGAGATCAGCGCCAACGAGATGGTGCAGGGCCGGAACAAGGATAATTACAGCACCTTCATCGCGCTGGCGGCGGAGGGGGCGAAGCAGCCGTCCACGGGCCTTTCCATCACCGGCAATGGCGCGCATTTCGTGCCGGGGCTGGAGCGCAGCAGCAACCTGCTGGCCGACTGGACGCATGAGCGGATCGTCGTCGGCGGCAACGACCTGTCGCCTGGCATAGCGGTGCGGGTGCAACGCTGAACCCCGGCGGGGGGCGCGTTTCGACGTTCGGCGGGACCATTCGTGCGTTGCGGCGTGCGACATTTTGCCCCAAGGGTGGCTGACAATGGCGGAACCACGGAAAAGACGGGCGCGCGACCCCGAAGCGACGCGCGCGATCATATTGGAGGCGGCGCGCACGCTGCTGGCCAAACATGGCCCGGAGGCGCTGAGCCTGTCGGAGGTCGCCCATCTGGCCGGGGTCAACCGCGGCACCGCCTACCAGCATTTCGAAACGCGTGAGAAGCTGATCCAGGCGACGGCGGACTGGGTCGCGGACAAGCTGTTCCGCGCGGTGTTCGGTGACCCGGAAACGCTGGAGGAACGGCGGATCGAGGAGGTCGACAACGCCGACCTGACCGACCGCATGGCGGAATTCGGACGGCAGAACCCGGAATTGTGCCGCATCTGGCTGCTCCAGCTCCTGTCCTCGCCGGAGCCGGAGAACGACCCGTTCTGGCGCGAATATCATGGGTCGCTGCAACGCTTCACCAAGACCGACCTGGCCGAGCCGGGCATCGATTCGGAAGTGCTGTCCGTCACCATATTGGCCGGCGCTTTCCTGTGGCCGATCTGGGCGCGCGCCCATTCACGCGACGAGGGCGAGCGCGAGACGCTGGCCAAACGCTATGCCTACGAAACCTTGCGCCTGTCGCTGCATGGCACGTTGCGGGCGGAGAAGTTTCCGGCGGTGGCGGAGCGGGTGGACAGGACGCGGGTGCATATCGCCCGGTTGAACGCCGAATCCGGCGAAGGCTGAGCCAGCCGCCAGCCGACCGTCCCGGCGCGCTTCGCCCACGCGGTCAATCGACCCGATGGGCGAATTTGTCTTGCGCCTCAAATTGTCCTTCTGCACAGACCGGAGCGCGTTCGGCTGCATAGGCTTTCGGCCGTTCAACCCATTGAAGAGAGGCAAACAGCATGTCGTTTTCCGCAATCGTGATCGACAAGGGCGATGCAGGCCAGACCGTCGCTATCCAGCAGGTCGATGAAGCGCAGCTTCCCGAAGGCGATGTCACCATCGACGTCGAATATTCGACGCTGAACTATAAGGACGGCCTCGCCATCACCGGCAGTTCGCCCGTCGTGCGCAAGTTCCCGATGGTTCCCGGCATCGACCTGGTCGGCACCGTGCGCGAGAGCAGCAATGGCGAGTATAAGGCTGGCGACAAGGTCGTGCTGAACGGCTGGGGCGTCGGTGAAGGCCATTGGGGTGGCCTGTCGCAGGTCGCGCGCCTGAAGGGCGAATGGCTGATCCCGCTGCCCGCCGCTTTCTCGCCCAAGCAGGCCGTCTCCATCGGCACCGCAGGTTACACGGCGGCGCTGTGCGTCGACGCGCTGGTCAACTTCGGCGTGACGCCGGATCAGGGCGAGATCCTCGTCACCGGCGCGACCGGCGGCGTTGGTTCGGTGGCGATCGCGCTGCTCAAGAAGGCCGGCTTCACCGTCGCCGCTTCGTCGGGCAAGGCGTCGGAGCATGAGTATCTGACCAAGCTGGGCGCGACCACGATCATCGACCGCGCCGAACTGTCCGAGAAGGGCAAGCCGCTCCAGAAGGAGCGTTGGGCCGGTGTGGTCGACAGCGTCGGCAGCTTCACGCTCGCCAACGCGGTCGCGCAGACCAAGTATCGCGGTGCGGTTGCGGCCTGCGGTCTGGCACAGGGCGCCGATTTCCCGGCGACCGTCATGCCCTTCATCCTGCGCGGCGTCAGCCTGCTCGGCATCGACAGCGTGAACGCGCCCAAGGCGCCGCGCCTTGCCGCATGGGATCGCCTTGCCAAGGATCTGGACGCCAGCGCGCTGGAACTGATCGCGGCGACCGAAATCGGCCTGAGCGACGCCATCCAGGCGGGTGCGGACATTCTCGCGGGCACCGTGCGCGGTCGCATCGTGGTGGACGTCAACCGCTGAGCCATATCGGCTTGATCTGAGAACAGGGACCGGAGGCCGACGCAGGATCGTCGGCCTTCGGACAGGCCGAAAGGCCGGACGCGGACAGGATGAGGAAGTCGGCATGACGAGCAAGGTGCAGGTGGTGGACGGGCTTTCGCTGGTGCGGGGCATTCCGCTGGCCGATGAACAGGGCGTCGGCGCGCTGACGCTCGGCGGCTATGTCCGCGAGATCAAGGAACGCTATGGCCCGCGTCAGGCGGCGGTGTTCCGCATCGGCGATACGGTCGAGAGCTGGACCTATGACGAACTGTACGAACGGTCGGTCGAGGTCGCGCAGGCGCTGATCGCGTCGGGCGTCGGCAAGGGCGCGCGGGTCGGCATCGTCGCGACGAACCGCCTCGAATTTCTGTCCTGCGTGTTCGGCACCGGCCTTGCGGGTGGCGTGGCCAGCCCGATCAGCACCTTCAACACCGCCACCGAACTGGAGACGGTGCTCAAGATGGCGGCGCCGACCGTGATCCTGCTGGAGCGCGGCGTCCTCAAGAAGGACTTTGCCGTCATGCTGGCGGAGATCGAGCCTGCCGTGGCGACCGCGAAGCCGGGCGAGATCATCTCCCTCAAATTCCCCTTCCTGCGCCATGTCGCGACGATCAACAGCGAAGAGACGGTCGGCGCGGTCGAGGGATGGAGCGCATGGCGCGCGCGAGGCGCGGCCATCCCGCGCGCGCTGGTCGATGCGACCGCCGCGTCCGTCGCGCCCAGCGATCCGGGCGTGCTGCTCTTCTCCTCCGGCTCCACGGGCAAGTCCAAGGGGATTCTGTCTGCCAATCGCGGCGTGTGCCTCCAGATGTGGCGCTGGGCGCAATGGTATAACACCGACCCGGCCCATCCGCCGCGCACATGGTCGGCCAATGGTTTCTTCTGGTCGGGCAATTTCGCGTCCGCCATGGGCGCGACCCTGTCCGCCGGCGGCACGCTGGTCCTGCAACGCTGGTTCGATGCGAAGGAGGCGCTGTGGCTGATGGAGAAGGAGCGGGCGACCATGCCGATCGCCTGGCCGCACCAGTGGGCGCAGCTCACCGCCGAGCCAAGCTTTGCGACCACCGACCTGTCGTCCCTCATCTATGTCGATGCGCTGACGCCGCTGGCGCAGCATCCGACCGTCACCAGCGCATGGCGCGAACCGGCGCAGGCCTATGGCAATACCGAGACGTTCACGCTCATCAGCGTCTTCGGGTCGGGCACGCCGCCGGAAGTGTCGCTCAAGAGCCATGGCGAGCCGACGGCGGGCGCGAGCATCAAGATCGTCGATCCGCTGACCGGCCATATCGTGCCGGTGGGCGAGCGGGGCGAGATCGCGGTCAAGGGGCCGACGGTCATGATGGGCTATGTCGGCATCCCGGTCGATGAGTCGATGGATGACGAGGGTTTCCTGCGGACCAACGACGGCGGCTATGTCGATGCGGAAGGGCGGCTGTTCTGGGAAGGGCGTCTGAACGACATCATCAAGACGGGCGGCGCGAATGTCTCCCCGCTGGAGATCGACGAGGTCATCCGGGGCTGTTCCGGCGTGAAGGTCAGCCAGACGGTCGGCGTGCCCGACGAACTGCTGGGCGAACTGGTCGTCACCTGCATCGTCCCGCACGAGGGCGCGGCGTTGACCGAGGAGGCGATCCGCGCCTTCGCCAAGGAGAAGCTGGCCAGCTACAAGCTGCCGCGCCGGGTGCTGTTCTTCAATGAGGGCGACGTGGCGCTGACCGGCACGGCGAAGATCAAGACGGCGGACCTGCGCAAGCTGGCGACGGAGCGGCTGGAGGCGGAAACCGCCTGAAGGCCGGAGCGTCGGGGGACCGTCAGAGCAAGAGCCGGGGCCGTGACGTCCTGGCCATGCCGGATTTGACAGGGATCATCCCGGCCGGGTGATGCGTGGGTTGGTATCATCCCCGCCTAACGGGAGATGGCCCCAAGGGGAGAGGATGGATGGCACGCATCGACGTCAACGGGATCGGCATCGTCTATGAGATCATAGGGGATGGGCCGCGCACCGCCGCGATCACGCCGGGCGGCCGTTTTTCCAAGGATGCGGGCGGTATCCGCGAACTGGCCGAGGCGGTGGCGCAGGGCGGTTTTCGCGTGCTGATCTGGGACCGGCCCAATACGGGCGAGTCCGACATCGCCTTCACCGGCGAGGGTGAGAGCTTCCAGAACGCCGATACGCTGGGCGGCCTGCTGCGCGCGCTGGATTTCGGGCCGACGATGCTGATCGGCGGATCGGGCGGCGGGCGCGAGATGCTGCTGACGGCGGTGCGCCATCCCGATGTGGTCGAGCGTGTGTTCGTGCTGTGGCTCAGCGGCGGGGCCATCGGCATCGCGACGCTGCCGATATTCTATTGCGCCGATGCGATCATGGCGGCGTTCGACGGCGGCATGGCGGCGGTCGCGGCGCTGCCCGGATGGCAGGAACCGCTGACCCGCAACCCCGCCAATCGCGCACGGCTTCTGGCGATGGACGTGGACGGTTTCATCGCCCGGATGCGGCTGTGGTCGGAGGCGTTCATGCCGCATCCCGGCGTGCCGGTGTCCTGCATGACGGCGGCGCAACTGGCGGCGATCCGGGTGCCGGTGGCGATCCTGCGCAGCGGCGAGTCCGACCCCCATCATAGCCGCGCCACCAGCGAGGCGATGGCGCGGCTGATCCCCGGCGCGCATCTGGCCGAACCGCCATGGGGCGATACGGAATGGCTGACGCAACTGACCCGCAGCATGAAGGGCGAAGGCGCGCTGTTCGGGCACTGGCCGATGCTGGCGCCGCAGATTCTGGCGTTTGCCGGTTAGGGCGTGGGAAGGACTATCCTGCCCGTTCGTTCCGTTAGGGCGGGGGGATTCGTCCACTCGAATGGGGAACGGCCGCCCGTGTACTGGTCGGAGCGGAAGAACAAGCTTCGACAGGTTTAAGACCAAGGGATTGGAGACGGACGGATTGACGCGGCAGGGGTCAGATCGCCCCTTAGTGGTATTGAATCGCCCTTACGAGCGCAGCGAAGCCATCCATGAGCGCCGCAGGGAATGGGTTGGGCTTCGTCCGCCTGTGGCTCGCTGTGCTCGCAAGGACGAGGTGGATCTCAAACCTCCGTCTTCGTCAGTCCCGACGGCGACACGCTTTCGCCCTGCCATGCTTCCTGCTTGGCCAGTGCGGTCTGCGCGGCCTTGGCCCAGAAGGCGGGGTTGGCGGCCAGATTCTTGATGTCGAACTGGTCGGCGGTGCGGAACTCCAGCACCTCCACGCCATTCTCGCCCGGCGTATAGGTATAGGGCACCTCCGCTCCGACAAAGAAGCCGTCGCCGGTCTTCAACTCCTCCGTCCCGATGCGCAGCGAACCGCCGACGATATAATAGAGGCAGTCGCTGTCATGGCTGTGGCGGGGGAGGGGAAAGCCGCTCTTGAACCAGGCATAGGCCAGGCTCATGCCGCCCTGTGCATAGAGGACGCGGGTGAAATGGCCGTTGCCCACGCCCGTTCCCGCCATCAGCTGCATCCCCGCCAGCACCGCCTCCGACGGCGGCACGCTTTCCATCACGCCGCTTTCCTCCAGACTGGGGGCGTCGGCGGCGCGGAAGAGGGCAAAGCGGGGGGCGGGATGCTTGGGCATGGGGCGTCCTTTGGCGATGACGGACCGGGTGGTACAGGCGGAATATGGGGTGGAAACCAGCCCAGAGCAATAATTGACTTGACGATAATAAGCTAGGTCAGCAATTATTGCGCCATGGACAGGCGTAATATCGGGATGATGGTCGCGGACGTGGCGCGGCTGATGCGGCGGTCGTTCGACGCGCGGGCGCGGAGCATCGGCGTCACGCGGCCGCAATGGGGCGTGTTGTCGATCCTGAGCCTGAACGAAGGAATCAATCAGGGCGGACTGGCGGACCTGCTGGAGGTCGAGCCGATCACCCTGTGCCGCATGGTCGACCGGTTGCAGGATGCGGAGCTGATCGAACGGCGGCGCGACCCAGCTGACCGGCGGGCGTGGAACCTGTATCTGTCGGACAAGGGGCGCGACCGTCTGGAGGATCTGCGGCCCCTGTCGGAGGAACTGTTGGCCATGGCGATGGACGGCGTGACGGACGAGGAGCGGGCGGCGCTGGACAATGCGCTGCACCGGATTCGCAGCAATATCCTGGCGTGGGAAGCGCCCGCGGTGGCCTCCCATGGCTGAGAGCGATCCGCATCTGTCGGCCGAAAGCCTGATGGCCGCCGACCCGGCGCCCCGCAAGAGCCGGGCGCGGGGACTGGCGCTGATGCTGTCGGTGCCGGTGCTGGTCATCGGCGGTGCGGCCTATTGGTATGTCGCCAACGATCATTATGTCTCCACCGACAACGCCTATGTCCATCAGGACAAGGTGTCGGTCAGTGCGGAGGTGGGCGGGCGCATCGTCGAGGTGCGGGCGCGCGAGAACCAGCCTGTGAAGGCGGGAGACCTGCTGTTCCGCATCGACCCGGAACCGTTCCGCATCGCCGAGGAGCAGGCGACCGCCGCCATCGCCGCCGCACAGGTGGAGGTGGGTGCGATGCAGGCCGATCTGAATGGCGCGCAGGCGGAGATCGACGCGGCGCGCGATGCGGTGCGTTTTTACGAGCTGGCTAGTCGTCGCCAGTCGGACCTGATGGCGACGGGCTTTACCACCCGCGCGGCGCTGGAGAAGGCGCAGAATGACCTGGCGCAGGCGCGCGGGCGGTTGGCGGACGGGCTGGCGACGCAGGCGAAGCGGCGCGCCGACCTCGCCACCGGAGCCGCCGCGCCGGGCGTCAACCCCGCCGTGCTGGCGGGCGAGGCGCAGCGGCATCAGGCCCTGCTGAACCTACGCCGGACGGAGGTGCGCGCGCCGGTTGGCGGCATCGTCAGCCAGGCGGACCGGCTCCAGATCGGCCAGATGCTGCCGCAGAGCCTGCCCGCGCTGAGCATCGTGATGGATGGCCGAAGCTGGATCGAGGCGAATTTCAAGGAAACCGACCTGAAGGCGATGCATGTCGGCCAGCCGGTGGAGATCAAGGTGGATGCCTATCCCGGTATGCCTCTGACCGGTCATGTCGCCAGCATCGGGGCAGGGACCGGATCGGAATTTGCGGTGCTGCCCGCGCAGAACGCCAACGGCAACTGGGTCAAGGTGACGCAGCGCGTGCCGGTGCGCATCGCCATCGACGGGCGGCCCGACCGCTCCCTTATCGCGGGCCTGTCCACCCATGTCCGCATCGACACCAGCCGATAGCGCCGCCGCCCGCGCCGGGCGGGGCGACGGCGAATCCCGCAGCGGGGGTGCGGGCGGTGGGCGGGATGCGTCCGACAGCCTGACGCCGGCGATGGGCAGCGAGGCGGGCGACCGTGCCGTCCTGCCGTCGCGCCACCCCGAATTGCTGACATGGGCGGTGATGGCGATTTCCATCTGCCAGTTCATCGACGCGACCATCGCGAATGTCGCCCTGCCGCATATGCAGACCAGCCTCGACGCCTCGATCGAGAATGTCAGCTGGGTGCTGACCAGCTTCATCATCGCCAGCGCCATCGCGACGCCGATCACCGGCTGGCTGTCCGACCGGATCGGGTCGCGCATCCTGTTCCTGCTGTCGTGCGGCGGTTTCCTGCTGACGTCCGGCCTGTGCGGTCTGGCGACCAGCCTGCCCGCGATGGTGGTGTTCCGCATCTTTCAGGGGGTTTGCGCGGCCTTCATGGGCCCGATGTCGCAGACGATCATGTATGACATCAACCGGCCGAGCCGACAGCCACGCGCGGTCGCCATCTGGGGCGTGGTGGTGATGATCGCGCCGATCAGCGGGCCGTTCCTGGGCGGGCTGCTGACCGACCAGCTCAACTGGCGCTGGGTGTTCTTCGTCAACCTGCCGATCGGCATCCCCGCGCTGGCCCTGATCTGGTGGCTGCTGCCGTCCCGCCCCATAGAGCGGCGGCGGCTGGACCTGTTCGGGTTCGGTATGCTGGCGGTGGCGCTGGGCGCGCTGCAACTGCTGCTCGACCGGGGTCATGGGCGGGATTGGCTGGAGAGCCGGGAGATCATGGTGGAGATGTGCGTCGCCATCTCCTGCTTCTGGATATTCCTGATCCACAGCCGCCAGACGGCCAAGCCTTTGTTCAAGGGATCGCTGTTCCACGACAGCAATTTCATCGCCTCGCTGGTGCTGATGGCGGCGCTGGGCCTGTCCAACGTCGGCCTCTCCGCCATGCTGCCGACCATGTACCAGACGGTTTATGGCTATGGCGTGATGGACACCGGCATGTTGATGGCGCCGCGCGGGGTCGGCGTGGTCGTCACCATGATCCTGACCAACCATCTGATGAAGCGGCTGGACTATCGCTATATCGCCGTGTTCGGCTTTTGCGTCACCGCCTTCTCCATGTGGACGATGACCCGATGGTCGCTGGACCAGTCCTCGCGGGAGATTATCGTGTCCGGCTTCATTCAGGGGCTGGGGCTGGGCTTTGTGTTCGTGCCGATGAACATGATTGGCTTTTCGCGCCTGTCGGTGGAGAACCGCATGGAGGGATCGGCGATCATGGCGCTGGCCCGCAATCTGGGCGCGTCCTTCGGCATTTCCGTCATCGTCACCATGCTGGCGCGCAACATCCAGGTCAGCCATGCCGATCTGGTCGGGGGCATCACCCCGTTCAGCCTGCCCGGCGTGGACATCAGCGCGATGGCGGAGCGGCTGGGCACGACCGGCGGCGCGATCCTGGGCATGGTCGACGGGCTGGTGAACCGGCAGGCGATGATGATCGCTTATCTCGACAATTTCACCCTGATGTTCTGGTTGCTCCTCGCGCTCGCGCCGTTGCCGCTGATCGCCAAGCGCCCGCCCCGACTGGGCGATGCGCCCGATGCGCCGCACATGGCGATGGAGTGAGGGGCGCAGGGCCCATGAAACTTATTTGAGAACATCGGTCCCAAGGATCGCCGCCGCGATGTGGGCCGTGCAAATCGGGCATGGCCGAAGTGGGGCGCAGTCGCTAAATCGTCACGCACAAAATATCAGGAGGTCTGAGTGGGCAAGAGCATCGTCGTTACCGGAGCCGGCAAGGGACTGGGCAAGGCCATCGCCCGCAGGCTCGCTGCGGAGGGCAATACCCTGATCCTGCTGGGCCGCACCCTGTCCAAGGTGGAGGCCGTCGCCAGCGAACTGGGCCATGGTTCCTATGCGGTGGAATGTGATGTCGGCTCGCCCGCGTCCGTCCGCGCCGCCTTTGCGACGGTTGCGGAGAAGACCCCGGTCATCGACGTCCTCATCAACAATGCCGGCGTCTATGAACCGTTCACGGTGGCCGAGGCGACCGACGCGCAGATCGAGGCGGCGGTGCAGACCAACTATGCCGGGCCGATCTATTGCTCGCGCGAGGCGATCCCGCTGATGCGCAAGGGCAGCCACATCATCAACATCAGCAGCGAATCCATCAACCTGCCGTTCGTGATGTTCTCCCTCTACCAGAGCAGCAAGGCCGGGCTGGAACGCTTCACCGAGACGCTGTGTCAGGAACTGAAGCCCGAAGGCATCGCCGTCACCATGTTCCGCGCCGGGCAGATGATGGACGAGGACAGCAGCAACAACTGGCCGCCGGAAATCGGCCGCCGCTTTCACGAGGGCAATCTGCGCGCCGGTCTGGACTTGCGCGCACGGCCGATCAGCAGCTTTGGTTCCGTCGCGGAATTTTTCCCGACGCTCATTAACCTGCCCGCCGATGTGTCCCTGCCGATCATCCAGATGGAAGCGCGCCACCGCTGAGGCGGTGATCCCCGCCCACCTTCGACCGCTTTCGCGCACAACGCCATTTTGAGGAATCCCACCATGTCCATTCTCCCCGACGCCAAGCTGTATATCGACGGCGCCATCCGCGATGCGGAAGGCGGCAAGACATTCGACATCATCGGTCCCTGGACCGGCGACGTGGTGGGCAAGGCCGCCGATGCGTCGCCCGCCGACGTGGACGCCGCCATCGTCGCGGCGCGCACCGCCTTCGACACCACCGACTGGGCTGACAACCACCAGAAGCGGTTCGAGCTGGTGTCGAAGATGTTCGAACTGCTGGTCGCGGACCGCGAGCGGATCTCGACCCTCGCGCGTGTCGAGGCGGGCGCCGCCATCGGCGCCGTCAGCCGTGCGCATGTCGACATGGCCGTCGCCTGCTACAAGGATCTGCTCGACCTTTTCCCGCAGGTGAAGTGGGAGAAGGATTATGGCATCAAGGGGCCGGAAGGCTACAAGAGCGACCGCAAGGTCGTCTATGAGGCGATCGGCGTCGTCGCGGCGATCACGCCCTGGAACGTGCCGCTGTACGTCAATGTCGGCAAGGTCGTCTCCGCGCTGCTCGCCGGTTGCACCGTCATCCTGAAGCCCGCGCCGAACACGCCCGGCATGGGGTCGATCTTTGGCGAATGGGCCGAGAAGGCCGGTTTCCCCAAGGGTGTGCTGAACGTCATCACCGGCGAAGACCCGGCGATGGCGGGCGAGACGATGGTCAATGACCCGCGCGTCGACCTCATCAGCTTCACCGGCTCCAGCGCCGTCGGCCGCCGCATCATGGAGCAGGGCGCCAAGACGCTGAAGCGCGTCTTCCTGGAACTGGGCGGCAAGTCGGCCAAGATCGTCCTCGACGATGCGCCCAACTTCCAGCAGGAAATCGCCCAGTCGATGCTGGTGTTCCACGCTGGTCAGGGCTGCGCCGTGCAGTCGCGCCTGCTGGTGCCACGCAGCCGCTATGAGGAGGCTAAGGCCATCCTGTCCGCCGCCTATGCCGGTTTCGGCGACAATTGGGGCGAGTTCGACAACCCCGGCCACATGATGGGTCCGGTCATCTCCAAGCGCCAGCAGGACAGGGTGAAGTCCTATATCGACCTCGGCATCGAGGAGGGCGCGACCCTGCTCGCCGGTGGCAAGCTGCGCCCGGACAAGGGCGGAGGCTTCTTCATCGAGCCGACCGCGTTCGGCGACGTGACCAACGACATGCGGATCGCGCGCGAGGAAATCTTTGGCCCCGTGTTGGTCGTGATCCCGTTCGAGGATGATGCGGACGCCATCCGCATCGCCAACGACAGCGACTATGGTCTGTCCGGCGGCGTGGTTTCGGCCAGCGAGGAACGCGCCCTGAACGTCGCGAAGAAGGTCCGCTCCGGCTCGATCAGCGTCAACGGCGGCATGTGCATCGCGGGCGACCTGCCCTTCGGTGGCTACAAGGCCAGTGGCATCGGCCGCGAATGGGGTGTCGAGGGCATCGAGGAGTTCCTGGAGAGCAAGGTGATCGCGATCCGCGTCACCGCCTAAAAGGGGCTTTAATGTGCCGGCGGGCTTGGCTATCATGCCCGCCGGTTCCTTTGTAAGGTACCGTTCCTCTATAAGGCATGGTGATGATATCGGAGAGTGAGACGCAGACGGCAGCGGTCAAGCCTGTGAAGCGCGGCCCGTCATCCGGAAAAGCCCCTGCGTCCGACGACAATATCAGCCACAATCTCTACGGCCAGCGACTGGGGCGGAAGGGGCGCGATACCCGCGACCGCATCATCGCCGCGGCGAATGCGCTGCTGGCCCGGCCGGAGCCGACCCCGATGACGCTGAGCGCGGTGGCGCGCGAGGCGTCGCTGGGCATGACGACCCTCTACCTCTATTTCACCGACCTGACCGAATTGCTGCTGGCCGTGCTGGAGCCGGTGATGGCGACGGCGGAGGAGGCCTATCTCCAGGCGATCCGCGACCGCTGGCCCGACGAGACGCTGGGCGAGCATTGCCAGGTTTTCCTGCTGTCCTACCACGCCTTCTGGCTGCGCCACACGCGCGTCCTGCATCTGCGCAACGCGATGGCGGACCAGCATGACGTGCGGATGCTGGCGCATCGCGTCGCGAGCGCCACGACGCTGATCGGGCTGGTCGTGGAGCAGATGGACGCCAGCCCGGACGATGCCGGATCGGCACCCTATGACATGGCGACGGTGTTGATGAGCGGCATCGAGCGCGTCGTGACCATGGCCACCAACATGGACGTGCAGAACCTCATCAGCGGCGGGCGTGGCGCGGAAAACGCCAGGGACCGGTTGCGGGCGGCGGCCCGGTTGCTGGAACTGGGGATAAGGGATCATCGCCCGGTGCGGTGAGCGCGTGGCCTGACGGATGTGCGGGCGGTGGTGGGTTCACTCATGTTGTGATCGCCAACACTGTGGCTGGATGACAGCGATATTCGGGTGGTTTCCTCCTGTCCCCTTCTGTCATCCCGGATCAGGTCCGGGGTGACGGGCATATATGCCCTTGAGGGGAGCGGACATCCCATCCCCGTTCGTCCTGAGTTTGTCGAAGGACCGCCCTTCTTCGTAAGCCACAGCGAAGAAGGAAAATACAGTCCTTCGACAAGCTCAGGACAAACGGAGTGGGAGGCGCTTCTGGCGAAAAACCCAACCTCTCCCAACGGAAAAGGACCGGGATCGCTCCCGGTCCTTCCTCGATCCTGTCTGGAAAAGATCAGTTGCCGACGGGCTGGCCGTCCGTGCGGCGCACCACGATGGTCGAGGAGCGGGGCTGTTCGCCGCTCACCGGCCACGCCTTGGTCGGGTGCTGGATGTTGATGAAGAAGCTCTTGAGGTCCGGCGTGTAGGCGATGCCGGTGATCTCGCAGCCTTCGGGGCCGACGAGGAACCGCTTCGACAGCTTCGACGTCTGGTCGACATGATACATGCTGTTGTTGCCGAACGCCTGCGTCATGTTGACCGCCGCACCGGCCAGCGTGCCCGCATTGCCGGTCAGGTTATGGTCGGTCTGCACCCACAGGCGGCCCTGCGGGTCGATGCGCAGGCCGTCCGGGCTGGAGAAGATGTCGCCGTTGATGTTGCCCTTCAGGTTGTCCTCGGCAAGGTTCGGATTGCCCGCCAGCAGGAAGATGCTCCAGTTGAAGCTGGTGGCCAGCGGGGAGTCGCCCGTCTCGCTGAACTTGATGATGTGACCGTGCAGGTTGCTGACGCGCGGGTTGGGATTGTCCGTCACGCGGCGGCCGCCATTGTTGGTCAGCGTCACGAAGATCGACTTTTTGTCGGGGGCGACGGTCAGCCATTCCGGGCGGTCCATCACGGTGCCGCCGGCGACGCGCGCCGCCGACTGGGTGTTGAGCAGCACGTCGGCCTGGGTGTTGAAATTGACCGTGGTGGGTGCCGCCGGCGTCGTGCTCTGGCTGGTGTTGCCCGGATCGCTGGCACCGGCGACAAGGCCGTTCTGGCCCTGCACCAGCGCGCGCCATTCGCCCGTGCCGTTCGCGTTGAAGCGCGCGACATAGAGGGTGCCATAGTCGAGCAGGTCGGTGTTCGCGGCGCGGTTGGTGCTGCTGTACGCACGGTCGGGGATGAACTTGTAGATGCAGCCCGGTGTGGAGTCGTCACCCATGTAGAAGGCGACGCGGTTGTTGGCGTCGTTCAGATAGGCGACATTCTCATGGCTGAAGCGGCCGAGTGCGGTGCGCTTCGTCGCGGGGGCCAGTTCGCCCAGCGGATCGATCTCGACCACCCAGCCATAGCTGGTGTTGGGCTGCGTCGGGTCGAGATAGTTGTTCGAGGTTTCCTCGCACGTCAGGTACGTGTCCCAGGGCGTGCGGCCGCTGGAGCAGTTGTTGAGCGTGCCCTTGATCGTCGAGGGCAGCGAACCGGCGGCGGGGCCACCGACGCGGTAATTGGTGTTGCCGGTGTACCGCTTGTTATATTTGGAGCCGGCCTTAACCGCGAACTTGCCGTCCGTGCCCTTGGCGACTTCGATGACCGACACGCCGACGGCGGAGAGGGCGATCGCCTTCTGGTCGGCGGTGGCGGTGGCGGCGTTGTAGCTGCTGCCCGCGAACAGGATGTTATAGTCGGGCAGTTCGTGGTTGATGGCCAGCAGGCCGCCGGTGTTGGCGTCGACGCCGCTGATCGCGAAAAATTCCATGCCGTCATGGTTGCCGCCAGCCCAGGTTTCGGCCTGCGCGGGGGTGGAGGGGAAGCTGCCGGCATAGGCGGTGCCGGGCGCGACGCTGTCGCCAGCCTTGAAGATCACGTCGACGGTGTAGCCAGCCGGCACGGCGACCGTGTCGGCGGTGCCGACGGCGACCGATGCGAAGTTGATCGCATAGCTGGGGGCCGGGGTGGGCGTGGGGGTGGGCGTCGGGGCGGGCGTCGCCACGTCCTCATTCTCACACGCGGCGAGCGCGCCGAAGACGGGTAGCATGGACAGGCCGAACAGGCTGTTGCGCAGGATCGTGCGGCGCGACGGATTGGCGGAGACAATCGCTTCCAGGCTGTCTTCGCACGCTATGGTCGGCTGGGCGTCGCGGAATGGCGCGCGCGCCTCGTCAGTCAGATGAGACATGGTCTTTCCCCAGTTGTTATCGCCAGTAAGCTTGGCGTGCGGCAGAACACCGCTGTTGGCTGGGGGCCAATCGCAGAGCGGCGTGACGGCTCCATTGCGGTATCATGTCGGGATCATGACCTGAATGTTGCGATTTTGCGACCAGAGCATTTTCGAAGCCGATGGCATCCTCCGCTGGCACGGAAAATGCGGGACGCAAAAGGCCCATAGAGCCTGATCCGATGCAGAATGATCGGATCAGGTTCCAGAGATGGGGAAGGCCACGCGCATCGCCTGTTCTGCATGGGTCGGGCCTGCATGGGGCGGCGCGACACGGGCGGGACGGGCATAGGCCGCGCCGGACCGGATGAACCGATCGTCCGGCGCGGGGCAGGGGCGATCCGGGTGCCCGCCGGCTTCAGTCCTGCTTGCTGCCCGCCGCCGCCATGGCGAAGCTGCGGACGATATGCTCCTTGTGGGCGTCGGGCACGACGGGCAGCAGCCAGGCGTCGGTGGTGTCGCGGATCGCGTCGATGCGGGCGTCCACCGCGTCTATCGTCCAGCCGGGCTGGTACACGCCTTGCGTCTCCCCGATGTAGGCGCGGGCGATGCGGCCGCCGATGGACACCAGCATCTCGCCATTGATCGAGCAATCCTCATGCGCCAGCCAGCCGACCGTGGGCGCGACCAGTTCCGGTCCCAGCGGCGGATATTGGGAGGTGTCGATCCCCTCCGCCATGCGGGTGACGGCGGACGGAACGATCAGGTTGCACTTCACGCCTTCCTCCTCGCCCTCCAGCGCGACGACGTTGGACAGGCCGATCAGCCCGGCCTTCGCCACGCCATAGTTTGTGACGCGCTTGTTGCCATAGAGGCCGCCGATGGAGGAAGTGAGGACGATGCGGCCATAGCCCGCCGCGCACATCAGCGGGAAGGCGGGACGCACGACATGGAAGGCGCCGCGCAGATGAACGTCGAGCACCGCCTCGAAATCCTCATAGCTCAGTTCCTTGAGCGAGCCGTAGCGGACATTGCCCGCATTGTGGATGAGGATGTCGATGCGGCCCCATTCGGCGATGGCGGCGTCGACGATGGCCTTGCCGCCCTCCGGCGTGGCCACGCTGTCATGGTTGGCGATGGCCTGACCCCCTGCGGCGCGGATCGCCGCGACCACTTCGGCGGCGGGATCGTCGACGATGGCGTCGCCCTTCATGCTGCCGCCCGGATCGTTGACGACCACTCTGGCGCCCAGCGATGCGAGCAGTTCGGCATAGGCGCGGCCAAGCCCGCGTCCGGCGCCGGTGATGACGGCGACGCGATTGTCGAATCTCATTTCGGCCATGGCCGCTCTCCTGCACTTGTGTCGATATTGGCCCATTCATCCAATATGCGGTCGGGTTATAGGCGGGTTGTCGGCGTTCGGCCAGATGGGGCCGGCGCGTGGGAGCGATGGCTGCGCGGCGGCCAATTGTCAGGAACTGTCAAGTCGGACGGGTCATGGCTGTGGCATTTATCACCCTTGGGCACAGGCCGGTGCGACAGCGTCATCCGGTCCGTCCCGCACAGGCAGGTCGTCAGGGATTGCGGCGCCGGGATGACCCGCCGACCCCGGACGGCGGGGCCAAAGATGCGATATAAAAGAGGATGATATGGCGGACATCGGCAAGATCGTGGAAGGTGCAGAGGAACTGGAGCAGCCCGTCACCATCGGTGTCGAGGCCTATGTCTCCCCCGACTATGCGCGGGCCGAGCAGGACCGGCTGTGGCGCAAGGCATGGCTTCAGGCCGGACGGGTGGAGGATATTCCCGAAGTCGGCAATTATATCACCTATGACATATTGGAGGATTCGATCCTGATCGTGCGGACCGCGCCCGATGCGATCAAGGCCTATTATAATGTCTGCACCCATCGCGGCCGCCGTCTGGTCGACACACCGCCGGGCAAGCGCAATGCGGTGGGCAAGAAGATGCGCTTCGTGTGCGGCTTCCATAGCTGGACCTTCGACCATGCGGGCAAGTGCACGCATATCGCGGACAAGGAATTGTGGCAGGGCAAGCTGACCGACGAGCGCACCCGGCTGGGCGAGGTGCGGGTCGACACATGGGGCGGCTGGATCTGGATCACCATGAACCCGGATGCCGCGCCGCTGCGCGACTATCTGGAACCGGCGGCGAGCCATCTGGACCCGTTCCAGCTCCAGAACATGCGCTGCCGCTGGCGCAAATGGGTGGTGTTCGACTGCAACTGGAAGGTCGCGGTCGAGGCGTTCAACGAAATCTACCATGTCTCCGGCACCCACCCGGAATTCATGGCCTTTGCCGAGTTCAACGGCTGGGCGCGCAATCAGGGGCTGCACAGCAATATCGGCTATGACGCGCCTAAGGCGATGGACGCCAACCAGCAGGCGAAGCTGCGCATCGGCCATGGCGACGCGCGCATCTCCACCGCGGAGCTTCAGAAATATACCTGGGAAGCGGCCAACACCAACACCACCATGACGCTCTACAACGCCGCGATGCGCCTGAAGGACGAACTGCCGGAGGGCACGCCCAATAACGAAGTGCTTATGCACTGGCTCAAGTCCGCGCGCGCGGATGACGAGAAGCGCGGCGTGATCTGGCCCGACGTCGACCCCGCCCATAATGCGAAGGCGGGCACGAGCTGGCAGGTCTTCCCCAATTTCCAGATCGGCCATGCGGTCAACAACATGCTGACCTACCAGATGCGGCCATACAAGGCGGACCCGGACAAGTGTATCTTCGAAGGGGCGGTGTACGAACTCTACCCGGAGGACGAGGCGCCGGAGACGGAGTGGGAATATACCGAACCCGCCGACTGGCCGCCGGTGCTGCAACAGGATTTCGCCAATATGGCGGCGGTGCAGCAGGGCATGAAGAATGGCGGTTTTCGCGGCACCCAGCCTAACCCCTATCGGGAGCGGGCGATCGCCAGCCTGCACTATAATCTGGCGCAGTTCATGGGCACCGGCACGCCGCGCAAGCTCGACTGAGCGGGACGGCCGGGGACGGCTGGCTGTCCGGGGATGACGGCCAAGGGTTATGGGGCGTGCGGGGCGGAGCCGCCCGGATCGTCAGCCGCCCTGCGCTGCCCGATGGCCGAGTGTCCGGGAGATGGCGCGCGCCTCCTCCCGGGCCAGCGTCGCCAGTTCCATCAGCCGGTCCTGCGAGCGGGAACTGGGCGCGGCGATGATGAGCGCGCCGATCACCGCGCCGCCTGCGTCGCGGATCGGGGCGGCGGTGCCGGTGACGCCATCCTCCATCTCATCCACGGTCTGGGCGAGGTCGGCGGCGCGCACCTCCTCCACGATGGCGGCCAGACGGCGCGGCGTGACGGCCGGGCGGGAACTGACCTGCCGGGGCTGGTAATGGTCGATATAGCGGGCAGCGTCCGCCGCGCCGGCGACGGCGAGCAGCAGGCGGCCCCCCGCCGTGCAATAGAGTGGGCGGCGGTCGCCCGCCGACACGGCAAAGCGGATCACGTTGCGGCTTTCGACCGCATCGACATAGGTCATGGTCTGGCCATCCTCGTCCCGGACGCCGAACAGCACAGTCTCGCCGGAACGGTCGGCCAGACGGCGCATCCCCTCCCGCACCAGATCCGACGACTGGATGCGCCGCCGCGCCTCCATCAACGCGCTGCCGAGGCCGAAGGCGCCGGGGCCGAGCCGATAGCTCCCATCCGCGAACAGCAGCACGTCGCTGTCGGTCAGGCCGCGCAGCAGGGCGGCGAGGCTGCTCTTGGGCGTGTCCAGCAGGCGGGACAGGTCGGCGAGGCCGACAGGGCCGTCGGCGGCGCACAGCGCCTCCAATATGCGGATGACGCGGGTGACGGACTGGGGGGAATTCAAACGGCGGTCATCGGCGGTCATCGCGCGGACAGGCTCCACTGGGCCGGGGAATGGCATGCATTATCGCAACTCCATCCGATGCCCGTGGGGGTGCAGGCTGTCAACCAAGGGGCGTGGCGGTGGGCTGGGGAGGGAGTGTGGATGCCCGCTGCGCAAATAGGGGGCGTGCCCAGGCGAGCGATGCGGGAAGGAAGGCGAGAGGCGGATGGCGAGGCGCGCAGGCGGCGCACGGCTGGGTGGGTGGCGGAGTCGATCGGCGGCAAGCTGGAGCAAGTTTTGACCCGATAGCATCGGCCCGACGCCCTGGCCTTTTGATCCATCGCTTTTCCCGTCACCCCGCCTCCAGCGCGTAATGACGTCGGATTGCCCCACCCTCGCCCTTGCGAGCGCAGCGAAGCACGCCGCAGGGGATGGGTTGGGCTGCGTCCACCTGCGGTTCGCTGCGCTCGCAAGAACGACTCACGGAAAAGTCATCGCGCTCTAACGGCGGGTGGAGGGAAATCCTCCACCCGTACGGAAAAATCAGATCCACCCCGCCGTCTGCACCAGCAACCACAGGCCGATCAGCAGGAACAGCGACGCCGCCACCATCCGCACGACGTTGAGCGGCACCCGCTTGATAAGTTCATGGCCCAGAAAGACGGCGGGCACATTGGCGATCATCATGCCCAGCGTCGTGCCGATCATCACCGGCACCACCTCGTTGAAGCGCGCGCCCAGCGCGATGGTGGCGATCTGCGTCTTGTCGCCCATCTCCACGAGGAAAAAGGCGATGGTCGTGGTCACGAACGCCCCGAACCGTGCGGGCTTGTCCTCCAGATCGTCGATCTTGTCCGGCACCAGCGTCCAGATCGCCATGGCAATGAAGGACAGCGCAATCAGGTAGCGGAACCATAGGCCGTCGAGGATCGACGCCACCTGTTGCCCGACCAGCGCGGCGAGGAAATGATTGGCGAGGGTCGCGACCAAAATGCCGCCGATGATCGGCCAGGGCCGCCGGAACCGGGTGGCCAGCAGGATGGCGAGCAATTGCGTCTTGTCACCGATTTCGGCGAGCGCGACGACGGCGGTGGAGGTTAACAGGGCTTCCAAGGCAGGTCTCCGGGCCGGGCAATTCGATGATTCCAACGACATCGCACCTCCCCGCCCGGCATGGACGGAGATGCGACGCCATTGGTCTCGCCCGAACAGGCGGGACATGTCCCGCCGTCGTTCCTCCCGCACCACGGCCTCTCGACCGAGTATGTTGACGCGGAAGCCCTTCCCGAAAGAAGGCTGGCTACTCCCCAGATGACCGGATCGCGATACGGCATGATGGCCGGACGTGCAAGGGGCCGTCAAAGGCCGGCATCGTCACCGGCCCTGCATTGGCCCGGCATCGACGGGACGCCGCCGACCCGCGATCCCGCAGCCCCTGTGTCGGGAACTGCGGCATCGCGTGGTGGATCAGCCCTTCTTGCCGCCCACATTCTTCACATAGGCTTCCATGCGTTCCAGATATTCCGGGTTCAGCATCAGCGCGCTGTTCGCCATCCGCTCGACATGGCGGCCCATTTCGGGGCCGAGTTCGGCGGCCAGCTCGATCGCGACCTTCGCCGCGCCCATCTGTTCGCCATTCTGCTTGGCGAGGTGACGGCAGAAATCCATCACTTCGTCCTCGAACGTCTCGTCGGCAATCACCTGATGCACGAGGCCCATGGTGAGGGCCATGTCCGCGTCCGCGGGCTTGTTCGCCATGATGAGCCAGCGCGCCCAGTGCGCGCCGCACAGCCGCGTCAGGCGGCTGACACCGTTGGAAGCGGGCAGGGTGCCGAAAAGACCCTCCGGGAAGGCGTAGGATGCGCTCTTGGCGGCAAGGCGGAAGTCGCAGGACAGCGACATTTCGAGGCCGCCGCCCACGCATTTCGCCTGATGCGCCACCACGATCGGCTTCTCGATATGCTCCATCTCGTCATAGATGCGGTGCATGCCGTTCAGGTTGATGCGGTGATTTTCCCGGATGCCGCGCGCGCTGCGGCCCTGCTCGATATATTTGCGCCCTGTGCCGCTCTTGAGGTCCGCGCCCGCGCTGAAATAGCGGCCCGTCGCGCGGATCAGCATGACCTTCAGTTCCGGCGTGTCGCGGAAATGATAGACCGCCTCGTCGAACAGCTCCATCAACTGCCATGACAGGGCGTTGAGCTTTTCCGGGCGGTTGAGGGTTACGATCAGGATGCCGTCCCGCTCCTCGGTCAGGAGGTGCGGGGCTTCGGTCGTGGTGTCCGTCGTCATCTGCTGCTTCCCCTCTCAGCCGCGCGTGCGCGGCATGCCGAGCGCCTTTTCGGCGACCATGGAGCGGTGCACTTCGCTGCTGCCACCATAGATGGTCGTGCCCTGCGCATGGCGATAGCATTGGTTGAGGAAGCCCGCAGGCCCCTCCCGCTTCGACAGCGAATAGGGGGCGGTGAGGTCGAGCAGGTCGCGCGAATCCGCCTGGAAACATTCTGACGAGAACATCTTGGCCATCGGACCGACGCCTTGCAGATTCTTCTTGTTCACGCTGCCCCAGATGGAGCGGAAGGTGAGCAGGTCGGCAACGACGAGGCTGGCATAGGTCTTGGCCAGACGCTGCTGCGCCTGCGGTTCCTCGATCAGGCTATGGTCGCCCACGCGGATCTCGCGCGCCAGTTCCTCCGCGGCCTTCTGCATGGCGCGCTGCACCTTGCCGAAACCGCCGCCATGCTCCAGCTCAAGGCCCGCCGTCATGGTGCGCGCGCCGTCATGGATGCCGCCCAGACGATAGCTGTCGGGGATCGGCACATTGTCGTAAAAGGTGATGTTGGTCCGCTCGTCCATGAAGGTGTGAACGGCCTGCACCGTCACCCCCTCCGTCTTCAGCGGCACGATGAACATGGTCAGGCCCTTGTGCTTCGTCGCTTCCGGGTCGGAGCGGGTCAGCATGAAGACATAATCGGTGATGTTCGCGCCCGACGTCCACATCTTGGTGCCATTGATGCGCCACGATCCGTCCGGCTCCTGCGAGGAGCGGCACTGGGCGGCGAACACGTCGGACCCCGAACCCGGCTCCGAATAACCCAGGCTGGTGATGACCTCGCCGCTCAGCATCTTGGCGAGGATATTTTCCTTCACCTCGTCGCTGCCGAAGCGATAGAGGATCGCGCCGACCATCGCGGTCACATTATGCGCGGGGTTGTTGTAGCCGGTATGCTCGAACGCCTCCATGGCGGCCAGCTTGGCATAGGGGGTGATGCCGCGGCCGCCCATCTCCTTGGGCCAGCCGAGGAAGAGCAGGCCCGCGTCGGCCAAGGCCTTGTTGATGCGCGGGTTATAGCCTTCCCAGCTGAAGTGGAACTTGGCCTTTTCCTCGTCCGTCACCTGCGTTTCGAAGAAGTCGGCGATCTCCTTCTGGATCATCCGCGCTTCGTCGCCCAGGTCGAATTCGATCGGCGTCTCGCCCACATCGGGCAGGGATACGGCGGCGCCCGCATAGCGGCGGCTGCCCGCATCCTCCAGATGGCGCTTGGGATCGCCATAGACCAGCGGCCATGCCTTGGCGCGCAGGTTGAACAGGTGAATGTCATATTCGGTGCTGAGGCCATAGCCGCCGAAGGTGTGGAGCGCGCGCGCCACGCTGGTGCCCGCGGCCTCCGCACTCCACCATGCGGCGAGGGAGATGATCGTGCCTGCATCCTCGTCACCATCGGCGATGGAGCGGATGGCCTTCCACACCATCAGCCTGCCGCCGTCGACGTGGCAAAGCTGGTCCGCAAGCGGGTGGGACACGCCCTGGAACTGGCCGATGAACTGGCCGAACTGCTTGCGTTCGCCGGAATAGGCGGCGGCGAGTTGCAGGGCCTGGCGCCCCAGACCGGCAAGCGCGGCGGAGATGAGCAGCTTCCATTCCTCGACCGCCTGCTCGAACGCTTTGACCGCGTCCGCGCCGGACCCCAGCACGATGCGGGGATGGGCGGACAGGTCGATCTCCGCGATGGGGGTGGATGCGAGATTCGGCTCGCTGCTGCGGGCACTCTCCGGGATGGAAACGAGGACGATGCTGTCGCCGTCGCGCGCCACGATGGCCTCCGCAACGGAACCGCCGCCGACCCACTGGCGCGGCTGTGCGGCGCTGTCGTGCAGGGCGATGGTCGCCACGGCTTCACCGGTGCCGACCCGTTCCAGCAGCGCCTCCGCCTCCGCGCCGCCAAGGATGGCGAGCAGGCGCGCGGTGACGAGCGTTTCGGCGAGCGGACCGGAGGCCAGCGTGCGGCCCGCCTCTTCCATCAGCAGCACGGCGTCGAACAGGCCCATGCCGAGACCACCGGACGCCTCCGGCACGCGGATCGAGAAGGCGCCCAGTTCGCCCAGACCCTTCCACAGTTCCGCGTCGAAACCCGAAGGTTCGGCGGCGCGAACGCGGATGGTGCTGCTATGCTCGTCCAGAAAGCGCGCGAACATATCGCGCATCATTTCCTGATCGTCGGTGAGGTCGAAGTTCATCCTGGCATCCTCGGTCGGGTGGTCGGTTTGGCGTGGGATATATCCCTTGGGTGATCTGCCGCACCATGATTCTGCGTCGGCGTCAACCGCTGGCGCGATATTTTGAAAGCGGTTGCAGGCCCGTTTCGGCCATGGAAAAGGGGCGGCCGCACCCTGGTGACCGCCCCGATCCTATATAAGGTCAGCGTTGTCCGGCGCACCGACGATCGTCGGCGCGCCGTGCGGGCGGGGTGTCGGCCCCGCCGGGGACATCATGCGGTCGGCGCGGCGCGCTTCATCATCTTGCTGAGGTCGACCTGGCCGGTCGCAACGCCGCCCATGAAGCCGCCGTCCACGGGCAGGACGACGCCGTTGATGATGCTGGCCAGCGCGCTGTTGAGGAGGACGAGGCCGCCCGCCTGCTCTTCCGGGGTGGAGTAGCGGCCCATCGGCTCGGCGGCGGCGTCCACCACATCCTTGCCCGACGCGGCGTGGAATTCGGCCATCATCGGCGTCTGGGTGGGCGACGGCAGGGTGCAGTTGATGCGGATGCCCTTCTTGATGAGGTGCGCGCCCAGGAACTGCGTCCAGACGATCACATTCTCCTTGGAGAAGGCATAGCCGCTGTCGATCGTCTCCGGGTTGGCCTCGCACCAGTCCAGACCGGCCTGAAAACCCTTGGTGGTGATGAATTCCATGTTGGTGGGGATGCGGCGGCTCCAGCCCAGGCCGCCGGTGGAGGCGATGCTGGCGATGGCGCTGCCCTCGCCCATCAGGGGCAGGATCGTCTCGGTCAGGTGGCGGGTGCCGAGGAAGTTGACCTTCATCACGTCCAGCGCGGGAAAGGACTGGGGCAGGCCGGCGCAGTTGAACAGGCCGTCGATGCGGCCATTGCCCAGACCGGCGACGCCGGCCTCGATCGACGCGGGATCGCGCAGGTCGACCTTGGTGAAGGAGGCGAGCGACAGGTTGCTGTCCTTATAGTCGAAGCCATGCACTTCCGCGCCAAGCTCCGTCAATATCCGTGCGGTGGCCTCGCCCATGCCGGAAAAGACGCCGGTGACGACGACGCGCTTGCCCTTGTAGCCCAGATAATCGCTCATTTCATACTCCCTGACAGGGTTTGACAGGCTGCCGGGGCAGCCGGGGTTTCGGTGGTCGGGCCGCTTTGGGGGCGGCCCGTGCAATCGGTTGTCGTCATGCCCGGCGCGGAGGGTCCGGTGGGGTGGAAACGGTTGCCGCACGGCGCGATCCTATCCCTGCCATCCCTCTCCCCGCCATCGGGCATGGTGTCATTGGTCTGCCGGGATACCGCCGTCAGGACTGTCGCGCCAATGGCTCCGGCCTGCCCGTTCCTGCGATCCTCCCGTGCATGTCGTCCTTACGGCTTCTCTCTCCATGGCCATGGCCGACCCGTCCATGGTGGCGGGCCTTATAGACCTGCCGGCATCGTCCGGGCGAGCGGGCCTCTCTTGTCCCATGTGTCGCGATAATGGTCCATAAAGGAAACTTGTCGGTCCTTGCACCTGCATGGTTTCCTGTCCGCGCCTGATCGCCATGGCGATGCATTGCCTTTCGGGGGAGAGGCGTGATCGCAGGAGCGATTTCGAACCGGCGCATCCCCGGCCCGCGTTGCATTTGCAGCGGGTGAGGGGGACAGGAAAGCGGCCCGGCGCAAAGTCGGGCTGGCGCTGCGGGACCGGGTGGGTAGAATATCCCGCCTGACGGAGCGACCGGCGGGCGGACAGGGTCGTGCGGCGACATGGCGGAGGGGAGAGAGGAAAATGTCTTCAAGGCCAATGGCGCGCGTTTCGCCTCGCGGCCTGTCCAGCTCCCGCTCGCCATATGCCCCGCCCGATTCCGACAGGGGACGAGCCGCCGGACCGGCCTGTCCACCACCCCAGTCGCCAGATCCCAATCGCCCGACTTCTGTCGTTCAACTGATGCCCCAATCTTGATGTGGAGCCCCGCCCGATGAGTGCCAAACGACCCAGACCCCGCCTCGACGCCGCGAACCGCCCGTTCTGGACGGGGGGATCGGAGGGTCGGCTGAACATCGTCAAATGTGACGACTGCGGCCAGTTTACCCACCCGCCGCGCCAATTCTGCCGCCATTGCCAGTCGGAAAATGCCGCGCCCTTTGCTGTCGCGGGCACCGGCGTCATCGACACGATGACGGTCAATCACCAGCCCTGGCTGCCGGGCCTGGAAGTGCCCTTCGTCATCGCCCGCGTAAAGCTGGACGATGCACCGGGCGTCTATCTCACCACCAACATCGTCGGCTCGCCGGTCGAGGCGGTCGAGATCGACGACAAGGTCAAGGTCGTGTTCGAGGAACAGGACGGCATCTGGTTTCCCCTGTTCGAAAAGGTCGCCTGAACCATGGCCCATAATAGCAAGGGTTCGGCGTCCGAAGCCTATATCACCGGTATCGGCCAATCGGAGGTCGGCGTGCGCGTCGAGCGGTCCGCCCTCGGCCTGACCATGGACGCGATCAAGCAGGCGGTGGCCGATGCGGGCCTGACCTTCGACCAGATCGACGGCGTCGCCACCTATCCGGGTCGCATGGCGGGTTTCCTCGGCTTCTCGCCCATCGGCGCGGACGAGGTGATCGAGGTGTGCGGGATCAAGGCGCGCTGGCACATGGGCGGCGGCGAACTGCCGGCCCAGCTTTCCGCCATCGCGGAAGCGGCCATGGCCGTAAAGACCGGGCAGGCGCGCCATGTCATCGTGTTCCGCACCGTGTATGAGGCGGCGGCCCTGTCGCGCCCCGACGAATTTCCCGCCCTGCGCCGCGAGACGGTGGATGGCGCCTCGCAATGGACGGCGCCCTTCTACGCCATTTCGGCGGCGACATGGGTGGCGCAATATGCGTCGCGGCACATGAAGCGGTACGGCATGACGCGCGAGCAGCTTGCCCAGATCGCGCTGAACGCCAACCGCAATGCGCTGCTCAATCCCAATGCGCGCAACATCACGAAAAAGCCGCTGACGCTGGACGAGTATATGGAGGCGCGGCTGATCTCGACGCCCTTCTGCCTCTATGACTGCGATCGTTTCTCCGACGCTGCGACGGCGGTGATCGTGTCGGCGGGCGACACGCTGGACGAGGTCAAGGCGACGCCGATCCGCATCGCGGCGACGGCGGGCAAGGTGGATCGCTATAGCTGGGATCAGGCCGAATGGGTCGCGGCCTATGCCACCGGGCCGGACCTGTGGGCCAAGACCGACTATACGCCCAAGGACGTCGACACCGTGCAATTCTACGACGGGTTCGCCTTTTTCCCGATCACCTGGCTGGAGGGCCTTGGCTTTTGCAAGGTGGGCGAGGGGCATGAGTTCATCGAGGGCGGCACCCGGATCGCGCGCGATGGCGAATTGCCGTTGAACACGGCGGGCGGGCAGTTGGGGGCGGGCCGCCTCCATGGCTTCGGCTTTGCCTATGAAGCGGTGGCGCAGTTGCGCAAGGAAGCGGGCGAGCGGCAGATACCGGGCGATCCGAAGGTCGCGGTGGCGACGTCGGGCGGCGGTCCGCTGGCCGCTGCGCTGCTGCTGGCGCGGGACTGAGGCCATGACGGGAGGCGCGGGCGAACGGCTGGATGACCTGTCGGGCTATCGTCGGCGTTTCCTCGTCACGCCCGGCGCGGGCTGGGTGACGGCGGCGCTGGAGGATGACTATCACAGCATGGCGGTGACGCTGGTGCATGACGGCACGACCGTTACCGCCGTGGAGCCGGTCATGGAGCGCGCGCCCTGGACCACCTGTCCCGGCGCGCCGCTCACGCTGGTGGAGACCTTCACCGGCGTGGCGCTGGCCGATGTGGCGGCGCGGGGGGAGAAGTCGGTGAACTGCACCCACCTCCACGACCTCGCCACGCTGGCGGCGGCGCACGCGGGTGATGCCGGACCGACCCGGTACGACATTCTGGTCAGCGATCATCATGACGGCCGCAACGCCTCCGAGATTCGGCGCAATGGCCAGCTTGTCCACCGTTGGGAGATGGATGGCGGCTTCACCATGCGCGTGCCGGATGCGGTGGCGGGCCAGAATATCATGAAGCTGCGCGGCTGGATCGAGACTCTGGCACCCGCCGAGAAGGAAGCCGCGAAGCTGCTGCAATGGGGCAGCATCGTCGCCCATGGCCGCACGCGACCCATCGACCAGCAGTCCGACGCCAGCAAGATGCCGCCGAGCTGCTACACGTTCCAGCCGGAGAAGGCGGCGGTGGCCAAGCGCGTCGGCCTCATCATCGACTTCAGCCTGGACGAGGGGCGCGAACCGCTCGACCATTTCGACGGGCGGCAGTTCGTCGCACCCTGACAGGGGGGGGCGGGGCGGCGCGCGCGGTCGCCTGCCCCGCGTCCTGATGGCCAGGGTTCGCGGTTCACCCATGCCCTGCGCCATGACGGCAAGAGGGCGACTTCGGCCTTGTCCTCCCCCATTGCCCCGCGTTTCGCGCCCCGTCGGCGCTCTTGCGTCCGATCCGACAGCCCGCCCGTCTGCCCTGATACGCATTGCGTTGCTGGCCGGGGTCTTGCTCCATAGGCTGCTGAGATAAGCCGTGCGCTGTCCCAAGGCGCACCTGATGGAGGGATGCCGGATGGCCGATGTGGACGTGAACCGGGAGATTGTGGCGGCGCCGCGCGTCGCCGATTATGTCGTGGATGCGGATGTGCATGTCACCCCGCCGCCGACGATGTGGGCGGACTATCTCTCGCCCGAATTCCGCCCGTTCGCGCCGACCGTGGAGAGCGACGGCGAGTTCGACTATGTCGTGTTCGAGGGTAACCGCCGCAAGATCAACCTGATGGCGTCGCAGGCCGGGCGATCCGGCAAGGAGTATAAGAATCAGGGCCGCCTGTCCGACCAGCGGCAGGGCGGATGGATGGCGCCGCAGCGACTGCTCGACATGGACCGGGACGGGATGGACAAGGCGATCATCTTTGGCGGTGGGCCGCTCGCCACGTCCCATTACGAACTCTATCTCGACAGCTATGACGCCTATAATCGCTGGTGCGCCGATTTCTGCTCGGCGGACCCGAAGCGGCTCTATGCCGCCGCCTTCATCCCGATGGTGGAGGTGCCGCAGGCGGTGACGATGCTGAAGGCGGCCAAGGAACGGGGCGCGGTCGCGGTCAATATCCCGGCCTTTCCGCAATCGCCCAACAAGTTCACGAAAAAGGACTCGCAGTTTCAGGCGCTGACCGGCGATGCGGAGGGTAATCGCCAGTATCGCGATGCGGAGTTCGATCCCTTTTGGGCGGCGGCGGTGGACCTCGACATGGCGATCACCTTTCACCTCGGCGCGCGGGTGTCCCGCTTTCAGGACAAGGTGAATTTCCTGCCCGACATCGCGATGGGCAAGCCCGCGATGCTCGAAATGGTGGGGATCATGCTCTATGGCGGCGTCTTCGACCGTTTCCCCAAGCTGCGGATCGGCCTGATCGAATCCGGGGTGGGCTGGATACCCTGGGCAGCCCATTACATGGACCGGACGTGGGAGATGCAGCGGTACTGGACCGAGTGCAAGATCCTCAACCCGCCCAGCTTCTACTTCGACCAGAATGTCTATGCGTCGTTCATCAGCGACCCCATCGGCGTCGAACTGCGCGGGCATCCGGGGGGCAGGAATATCATGTGGTCATCCGACTATCCCCATTCGGAGACGACATTCCCGCACAGCCACAGGGTGATCGAGGAGAATTTCCGGGGCGTGCCGAGGGCCGAACGCGACTGGATCATCGCGGGATGCGCGGAGAAATTCTTTGGACTGGGGTGAGGGCTGTTGTCAGGGGAGACCGATACGATGCGGCCTCCCGCGTTACAGAATCGCCCCCTCGTCATGGCTCCGCTGCGCTCGCAATGGCGACTGTTGAGGGGGAGGGAGGAACCTTAGGCTCCCTCCCCTCCCGCAAGAACCATCACCCCCGCGAAATCGCATGGCCTCCATCGACGGCCAGTTGCGCGCCGGTGACATAGGAGGACAGGTCGCTGACCAGATAGAGGATCGCGCCGACAATCTCCTCCGGCTCGCCGCCGCGGCCCAGCGGCTGGGCCTTTTTCGCATGGTCCGCGAAACCGTCGGAGCGCGACCAGCTTTTGGTGCCGTCGGTGTGGAAGGGGCCAGGCATGACGGTGTTGACCCGCACCTTCGGCCCGAACTCCTTGGCAAAGCTCTGCGTCAATATGTTGAGGCCCGCCTTGGCCGCCGCATAGGGGGCGAAATAGGGTTCGGGGCGCAGCGATCCGGTCGAGCTGATGTTGATGATCGCGCCGCCGTCCTGCTCCACCATCTGCGCGCCGAACAGGGCGGACAGGCGAAAGGCGGAACGCAGGTTGACCGCGATGATCTGGTCAAAGGCGGCCTGATCCGTCTCGACGGAGGAGGGCGAGACGGGCGACTTGCCCGCATTGTTGACGAGGATGCTCGCGCCGCCCCACCGCTCCGTCACCTGCGCGAACAGGCGATCGCAATCGTCCCAGCTGCCCGCGTCGAACGCATGGGCGGACGCCTGTCCGCCCGCCGCCACGACCTCCGCCGCCAGTTCCTCGCACGAGGGGAGCTTGCGGCTGGCGATGGCGACCGTTGCGCCCGCCTGCGCCAGTCCGCGCACGATGGCGCGGCCGATGCCCCGGCTGCCGCCGGTGACGACGGCGACCCGGCCGGTCAGGTCTACTGCGAACGCCATGTCAGTAGCGCCACCCGCGCATCCTGTTGCCGCCATCGCAGCTGATGACCTCATTGTTGATGAAGCGCCCCTCCGGCGAGGCGAGGAAGACATGCAGGTTGGCGATGTCGTCCGCGGTGCCGCCTTCATTGGCCATGAGCTGTGTGGAGCGCAGCGCCACCATCTTGTCCTCGCCCAGCGCGTCATGGCTGGCCGTGGTTTCCATGATGCCCGGCTCCACCGAATTGGCGCGGATGCCGTCGCCGCCCAGCTGGTTGGCCAGCGCATAGGTCATGCTGTTCAGCGTCGCCTTGGTGATGCCATAGGCGGTGGCGGGCTGGTTGGCGGCCATGGACGACTGGTTGATGATGACGCCCTTCGCCTTGGCCAGCGCGGGGCGCAGGGCGAGGGCGAGGATCACCGGCGAGACGCTGTTGATCGCGAAGAAATAAAGCCAGCGTTCCATGCTGAGGTCGGCAAAGCCGCGCGCGATGTCGTTATAGGCGAGGCCCGCATTGTTGACGAGGACGTCCACGCTGTCATGCTTCGAGAGGATGTCCGCGCCCAGCGCCTTGATCTCCGCCTCGACGCTCAGGTCGACGCGATATGTCTCGGCGTTGACGCCCAGCGCCCGGATCTCGGCGGCGGTGTCGGACAGGCCCTGCTCGTTGATGTCCACCAGGATCAGGTCGGCGCCTTCACGGGCAAAGGCGAGGGCGATGGCGCGGCCCAGCCCGGCGGCGCCCCCGGTGACGACGGCGATTTTGCCTGCGAAACGTGCGGTCATTGATCCTGCTCCAAATATAAATTCTGAAATTAGGGTCGGGCAAAGGCGCGGGCGAGGGCGGCGCTGCGTTGCCGCATCACCTCCGCCACCTGCGGCGCGTCCGGTCCTGCCGCGCCAAAGCCATGATAGCCGCCGGGCATGATGTGCAGTTCGGTGGGCACGCCCGCGCGGAGGAGGCGGCGCGCATAGTCGATGTCTTCCTCGACGAAGAGGTCGAGCGCGCCGACGGTGATGCAGGCGGGCGGCAGACCGCTGAGGTCGGCGGTGCGCGCGGGCACGGCGGCGGCGGGCACATCGTCGCCGCCCGGCTCCATGCCCAGCAGCGCGCCCCAGCCATAGCGGTTGCGCTCCGCCGTCCAGATGAACTCGCCGGTATAGGGATGGGGATCGCTGCCGCTGCCGGTCCGGTCGTCCAGCATCGGCTGGTCGAGAAGCTGGAGGCAGATGGGATAGTCGCCCCGGTCGCGGGCCAGGATGGCCAGCGCGGCGGCATGGCCACCGCCCGCGCTCTCGCCGCCCACGGCGATGCGGGACGGGTCGATGCCCAGCGCTTCCGCCTGCTCGTGCAGCCAGCGCAGCGCCGCATAGCAATCGTCCACGGGGCCGGGCCAGCGGGTTTCGGGGGCGAGGCGATAGTCGACCGACGCGACGATGCAATCCTGCTCCAGCGCGGTGGCGCGGCCCGACTGGTCGCTCATCTCCGCGCTGCCCAGCACGAAGCCGCCGCCATGGATGTGGAGGAAGGCCGGGCGCGGTGCGGCCGTTGCGGCAGGGGGTACGAACAGCAGCAGGCGCACATCGGGTGCGCCCTCCCAGCCGGGAATCAGGATGTCGCGCCGCTCGACCCGCTCCAGTTCGGGGGGCAGGGGCGGCAGCACGAAGCCGCTCGTCATCGGTCCCCCCTGCCGCAGCGCCGCGATGAACGCATCGCTGAGGTCGAACGCGGGGAAGGCGTCGATGGCGGTGACCAGTTCCGGGGCGACGAGGTGACGGGACCGGGAGGGGGGTACGTCCTTATCCACTGAATCGGCCATGTTCGTCTCCACTCCCGGTCTGTTGTTCTGATGTCAGGCCGCTGTATCGCCGTTCAGCGCCGTTTCCGCCAGACTGATTTCGGCGCGCAGCCACATCGTCTCGCTCAGGTTGCTGGAACCGGAATCCGCCAGCAACTTCTCCAGCGCGCCCTTCTTGACGGTCAGCGCGTCCCGGTTGCCCGGTTCCCCGTCCAGCGCGATGTCGAGGAGGTGCAGCGCCTCCAGCGGACGGCCCGCGACCAGATGATCGCGGGCTTTTGCCGCAAGGGCGGACGCTCCGGCCAGTGCGACGATGTCGGCGTGGACGCTGGACCGGGGCACCCCATACAGGCCGGTGGTGCCGTCCGCATAGTGGAACCAGCCGCTATGCTCGTCCCAGATCGCGCGCACGGCCCAGCGGACGGTGCCATGGAACTCACCGATCTTGAGATGATCGGGCAGGATGATCTCGCGCATCAGCTCATGCACGGACTTGCCGGCGTTCATCCCCTCGATGGTGCGGTCGCGGATATAGCTGACCGCGCCATGGAGCGTGTCGAGATCCTTTCGGATCTGCTCCTTGCCGCGCACCGGCTCGCCATGGCCGGTGATGAGCAGTTCCGGCTCCAGCGCGCGGACCCGCTCCAGCGAGGCGAGATAGTTGACGACGAGGCGGGGCTTGTCGCCGCGCGTCGTGGTCAGGTTGGGCATGGCCAGCCAGACCGGGCCGAACAGATTGCCGGTGAACACCGTCTTCTCCCCCGGCATCCACACGACGGAGGCGCACAGCGACTCGCCGCCCGGCGTCGAGATGAGTTCGAAGCTGCGGTTGCCGACGGTGAAGGCCTCATGGTCCTCCACCACTCTGTCCAGATCGACGGCGGGCGAGGGTGGCGGGTTCGGTCCCTTGCGGTTGAACGCCCACAGCTTGCCCGACCGCTTGGTCAGATAGGCGTGCAGGTCATCGAAGAACTGCCATGTCTCCGGGAAGCGCGCCTGCGCGACGGTCTGCGTGCCCGCTTCCTTCAACGTGGCGACGCCGCCGAAATGGTCCAGATGCGCCTGCGTCAGGAAGATATAGCGCAGCGGACCGGTGCGGACCTTGTCCAGTACGGCCTTGTTCTTCTCCGCGCTATGATTCATGCCCGTGTTGACCAGCACATCGCCGTCGCTCGTCGTGATCAGATAGGCGTTGGATATATCCTTGACCATGAAGATATGGTCGTTGATCGGCGTGGCGTCCGTCTGGCCCTCACCCGCCTGGACGAGAGAAGCGAGCGGTGGAGCCTTGGCGTCGGCGCTCATGCGTCGCACTCGATCATGACCTTGGCGGATTGCGGCGTGGCGGCGATCTTCAGGCCCTCCAGCACATCACCCAGCGGCAGGCGGTGGCTGATGAGCTGCTCCAGCTTGTCCTTCAGCCGGGGCAGGGCGGCGACCACGACCGGCATTTCGTCGGGGTATCCGACCGCGGTGGTGATCGTCATTTCCGTGGTCAGCATCCGGCCAAGATTAATCTCCACCGGCTTCATATGGGCGGCGGTGATGACGAGGCGCGACTGGAACTTGGCCATGTCCACCACATCGCTCAACAGGTTGGGCGCGCCCGCCGCGTCGATATAGACGTCGGTGCCCACGGCATCCCGGTTCAGCACGCGGCCCGCGCCATGATAGTCGATCAGCTTCTCGCGCACATTTTCGGTCGTGGGGTTGATGACTGCGTTGGCGCCCAGCGCCTTCGCCCGTTCCAGCCGCTCCGGCGCGAGGTCGAGCGCGACGACATGCGCGCCGCGATCCACCAGCCAGATGACCATGCCCAGGCCGATGGGACCGCAGCCGAACACCGCGACCTTGTCCCCCGCCTTCACCTGTCCACGATTGACGCCGTGCAGGGCGACGGACAGCGGCTCGGTCAGCGCGGCGATCTCATAGGGAAGATCGTCGGGCAGCGGCAGGAGATTGTCGCCCAGCCGCGCGTCCTGCACCAGCATCTGCTCGGTAAAGGCGCCTTCCGGGCCGCCGCTGCCGATGTTGCTGGGCGTGTTCATCGGGTTGATCGCGACGCGCTGGCCGATGGTGATACCCTCGACATCCTTGCCGACCGCGATCACCTCTCCGGCGGCTTCATGCCCGATCGGCGTGACGCCGCCCGGCTTGCGCATGATGCCGCCATATTTGATGTAGGTCAGGTCGCTGCCGCAGACGCCGCAGGCCTTGACCTGCACGACCACGTCCCTGTCCCCCGCGACCGGCGCGGTGCGCTCGTCGAGGCGGACGTCGTTGACGTCATGGATGTTGAGGATGCGCATGGCGATTTCCTTGTGAAGAGTGTCGGGTCCGGTCAGGGACGGACCATGACGCCGCCGTCGATGATGATCGTCTGGCCGGTCAGGAAGGAGGAGGCATCGCTGGCCAGATAGGCGCCGATCCCTTCGAAGTCGGACGGATAGCCGACGCGCTTGAGCGGAACCTGCGGCCCAAACATTTGGGCCATCGCCTGCTCATTCTTCTCGCCGCCCATCATCGGGGTCATGATGAGGCCGGGGGCGACGACATTGGCGCGGATGCCATGCCCGCCGAACTCCACGGCCATGCCGCGGATGATGGCGGCGACGGCGGCCTTCGACCCGGCGTAATTCTGCTTGCCCGCCATGCCCTGGAACAGCGACAGGCTGCCGCAGGCGACCAGCGAGCCGCCCGGCTCCCCGGCTTCGGCGCGCGCGACCATGTGGCGCGCCGCCTCGCGCAGGGTGAAGAAGGCACCATGCAGCGCGACGTCGAGGAATTTGTGCCATTCCGCCGTGGGAATGTCGAAGACCGAGTTATAGCCCGGCGCGCCGCCCGAATTGGCGAAGACGCAGTCGATGCGGCCGAAATCCTTCATGAAGCGGTCATAGCCCGCCAGAATGGCATCCTCGGACCCGACGTCCACCTGATAGGTTTCGACGCGGCCCGCGCCCGCTTCCAGCAGTTCCGCCTTGGCGGCCACATTCTTCTCCGCGTTGCGCGCCCAGATGGCGATGTCGCCACCCATTCTGGCGACGCCCTTGGCAAAGCCGAGGCCGATCCCGCCATTGCCGCCAGTGACGAGCGTGACTTTACCGGTACAGTCGAACAGTCCCTGGGACATCTATTCCTCCTAAAAACTCGTGGCTTGGTACGGCTCCTATCGAACGGCCGGGTTTGCGCCAGCATCCTCTATATCCGTCGGGCCGTCATATATCGAAAGCGGGCCTAAAAACGGGGCGGGGCCATCCCGTGCCGAAATCGGGTCGCCGTTCCGCCGCCGATGCCGCCCGATACTGTCATCGGCGGGCAGGATCGCAATGCGCCAGAATGTAGATGGCAGGCCATAAAATAGACTGCGGGACAGAGTGTGTTGGGTGCGGTGGTGGATTGCGCTATTGTATGGGATGAAGCGTGCATCGCAGTCCGTCCACGGCCCGCCGGCCCATGGCAGGCCCATCCACGGCAAGCCTACCCACGGCAAGCGATGACGGGAGCGGGAGAGACGCGATGCCGGTGATGGATACTCTAAGGCCCGTGGAGATGACGGTGCAGGCCGAACTCACCGTGCCGATCGCAACGGCGCAGGTGGTCCAGTTCACCATGGCCGACCCGTCCAACTGCATCATGCAGAAGCGGTCGGGCTATTGGCTGGATCTGTGCCTGACGCCCCGCCCGATCAACACCCGCGCCTGCTATCGCGACCATTGGGGACCGCATCGGTTCGAACGGGTGGGGGACATGTTCCTGGTGCCACCGGGCGAGGCCTTTCATGTGAAGGGGGATGGCGCGGGCGTGCAAAGCTCCATCATCTGCGAATTGCGGGGTGATGCGATCAACCAGTGGCTGGGCAGCGACATCGACTGGAACGACCGGCGGCTGGAGGCCAGCCTCGATATTTCCAGCAACACCGTGCGCCACCTGTTGCGCCGCCTGGCGGAGGAAGCGCGCAATCCGGGGCTGGGCAGCGCCATGCTGGTGGAATGTATCGCGGGGCAGCTCGCCATCGAACTGGGTCGTTATTGCGAGGCGGTAGTCGATGCGCCGTGCAGCGGCGGGCTGGCCGCATGGCGGCTGCGCCTGATCGACGAGCGGTTGCGCGAAGTGCGCGAGCCGCCGACGCTGACCGAACTGGCGGCGCTGTGCAATATCTCGGTGCGGCAACTGACCCGTGGCTTCCGCGCCAGCCGGGGCTGCTCCATCGGCGAATATGTGGTGCAAAGCCGGATCGAGAGCGCCAAGCGGCTGCTGGACCGGGACGAGAGCGTAAAGTCGATCGCCTACAGCATCGGCTTTTCCTCCACCTCCAGCTTCTCCTACGCCTTTCGCCGCGCCACCGGCCTGACCCCGCGTCAGTTCCGCCAGCGCGTGCTGCAACGGATGCGGCACTGAGGCGCCCTGCCGGCCCGTCATGGCTGCCAGTCATGCGGGCACGCTTGATGGCCTGACGTCCACATTTGGGCTGTCCGCATAGGGGCAAGGCCATTGCGGTCGCCCCGCCTGCGGACCCAGAAGACCGTAGGAAACCGGGGACGCGCGGCGTAAACCCCGTCAACGTCTTGGGAGGAATGTCGGATGGCCGAACTGGTCGTGGATCAGCTGATCGAGGAAGCGCAGAAGAATACGGGTCTGGACAGGTTCGACAGCGACAGCTTCCGGGAGGGGCTGGAGGTCATCGTCGCCGACTATAACAGCCTGGGCACCGCCGATAATTTCGTCGAGCGTTTCAAGGGGCTGATGCTCCAGAATCTGGAAGGCCGGCTCAAGACCACCGCCTATATCGACAGCCGCCCCGACGTGCTGGATCGCCCGGTCGAGCGTCCCGTGTTCGTGTTCGGCATCCCGCGCACGGGCACCACGCTGCTCAGCAACCTGCTCGCCTGCGACCCTGCGCGCCGGTCTGCGCTGACGTGGGAAATCGACGATCCGGTGCCGCCCGCGACCAGCGCGACGCTCAAGACCGACCCGCGCGCCATCGCCCGGCTGGAGCAGGAAAAGGCGATGCTGGCGGCGAACCCGCACATGGGCAAATATTACCGCAATTCCGCGATCTATCCCAATGAGTGCATCTTTTTCATGAGCCATGATTTCAAGGCTCTGCAACTGGAATCGCGGGGCAAGCTGCGCAATTATCGCGACTGGCTGTTCTCCACGGACATGACCTCCGCCTATGATTATCACAAGCGGTTCCTCCAGTTGCTACAGGCGGACGCCCCCGGCGTCTGGAACCTCAAGATGCCGAGCCATGCGCTGTATCTGGAGTATCTGAAGGCAGCCTATCCCGATGCGCGGCTGGTGTGGACGCACCGCGACCCGTTTACCGCCATGGGCAGCTTCTGCTCCATCATCTCCCTCTCCCACATGGGGTTCATGGGCCATATCGACCATGAATGGCTGGGCGAGAATTGCCAGTATCAGGCCTATCTGCACGCCGACCGCATCATGGATTTCCGCGACAGGCATGGCGAGGACAGCATTGCCGACGTGCATTATGCCGAACTGCTGACTGATCCCATCGGGACGATGCGGTCGCTGTACATGGCGCTGGGCGACGCGTTCACGCCGGAAGCGGAGCAGGCGATGCGCGACTGGCTGGCCGCGAACCCGCAGGGCAAGTTCGGCCGCCACGAATATAAGCTGGAACAATATGGCCTGACGCTGGGGCAGTTGGAGAAGGGCTTCGACCGCTATCTGTCACGCTACGACGTGGCCCGCGAAGGCTGAGGGGAGAGACGATCATGTTGGAAGGCTATCATTTCCAGAACGCCTATATCACGCGCAACATCGAGAAGGCGCTGGAGACGTTCCGCACGAAACTGGGCGCGGGCGCGGATGTCCGCAGCTTCGAGATCGAGCAGGAAATCTGGACGCCGCGCGGCACCGGCAAGGCAAAGCAGAAACTGGCCTTCGTCTGGGTCGGCGACCTGCAATATGAGCTGATCGAGCCGGTGGAGGGCTTTGTCGACGTCTATGCCGACGACCTGCCGGACGACGACAGCATGAAGTTCCACCATATCAACATGCGCGTGGACGACTGGGACAGCTTCCGCGCCAAGGTGGACCGGGAAGGCTGGAAGATCGCCATCGAGGGCAAGAGCGGCGACCAGCTCAAATTCCTGTACCTCGATGCGCGCGACACGCTGGGCCATTATCTGGAATATGTCTGGTGCACGCCGGAACGCTGGGCCGGGATGACCGGCGGCATGAAGTAATCGCAAAAGGGCGGGCAGGGATGTCCGCCCTTTTTTCGGCCCGCCGCGTCATTCGATCCGGTGCGCCATTCGGCCCTTCGCGTCAGTCGCGCACGACCATGCGCGCCAAAATGATCGGCTGGCCGTCCGCCGTGGTCGAGATGATCCGGGGCGCGGGCGGCGGTGCTGCGCCCAACGTGGCGAAGGAGGCCATGGTCGTGGCGGTCGACGCCAACAGAATCAGGATCTTCATATCCGCGCCTTTCCATTGGTCCCCGCGGCCGATCTTAGCGTGGCGCGGTTAACGGCCTTTACGTCCCCGGCATGAAGGATGCTCAGTTCGTCTGCGGCCCGTCGCGCACGACCATGCGGGCCAGAATGATGGGCTGACCCTCGGCGGTGGCGGAGACGATGCGCGGTTGGGGCGCGTGCGGTGCGCGCGGCGTCATGGCGTTGACCGCCGCAAAGGAGAGCATGGTGGTGGCGGCAGCAGCCAGCGCGATCAGCATCCGTGTCATGTCGATAACCCCTTCGATTGAATTTCGATGAAGCCGGTCTAGGCCCCGCCTGTCGCGGGGCGATGCCGGGGCACGTCACATCTGTCCGAAAGTGTCGCAAATTGTGCGCCTGTCGCGGTCGGCTACATTCGCCGCCCGCGATGGCGCGCAGTCAGAGCGGGATGACGCTAAATCCACCCGCCTCGTCCGTGCGAGCGCAGCGACGCAATCCACTGCGGCGCCCATGGATGGGGGCTATGCCCGCCTTCGGCTCGCTGCGCCGGCAAGGACGATTCAAGGAAAAGTCCTCACGCCCTAGAGGAGCGAACCGCCATCCACCTGCACGATCTGGCCGGTCATGTAGCTGGCGCCGGTCGAGGCGAGATAGACCACGGCGGACGAGACTTCCTCCGCCATGGCGACCTGCCGGGCGAGCACGGGCTTGCGGGCGCGCTTGCTCTTCTCCTCGGCGGGCACGTCCGCAAAGGCGGTCATCATGAAGCCGGTCTCGCGGTTGAAACGGCTGCCCTTGCTATAGGCGTCGGGATCGGCCGACATGGTGCCATAGGGCGCGACGCAGTTCACGCGGATGCCATGCTGGCCCAGTTCCTTGGCGAGGATGACGGTGAAGCCATGCACCGCGCTCTTGGCGGCGGAATAGACGGGCAGCATATAATCGCCGACGATCCCGGCGGTCGACCCCATGTTGACGATGGAGCCGGATTTGCGGGCGATCATGCCGGGCAGGACCGCATGGGTCATGCGCAGCACGGTGCCCAGGTTGATGTCGATGTCGCCGGCCCAGGTCGCGGGGTCGGAGTCGGCGAACACGCCCATGCCCACATTGCCGCCGACATTGTTGACCAGCACCTCCACCGGGCCGAGCGTTTCGGCCGCTTCCACTATGCGGGCGGGGGCGGCGGGATCGGTCATGTCCGCCGCGAGGAACAGGGCGGCCTGTGCGCCGCGTTCCGTGGCGAGGGCGACGACCCGCGCGCCGGCCTCCGCATCACGGCCGACCAGCAGCAGCCGGGCGCCCTCCGCCGCGAAATCCAGTGCGATGGCGCGGCCGATATTCGCGGTCGCGCCGGTGATGATGACGGTCTTGCCAGCCAGTCCGGTATCCATGTCTCTCTCCCACGGGTCATGCCCTGTCCTATGTTCTGGCTAGGCCAAAAGCGGGCGGCGGGGGATGGACGGCAGCGCCGAAGACGCGCCGGATTGTGCGGATCAGGCCATATTCGCCCCGCCCGGACGCTCTCCCATGGGGAGGGTCCGGCGGCGGCGGACAGGATCAGGCGGCGGCGCTGGGAAAGGGCTGGACCATCGCATTGTTGATGCCGGACGTCTCCGCGCACCGCTGCACGCCATATTGCAGGCACTGGACCAGCGCCGACGTATCGACCCGGTCGGCGGCGTCATAGGTGAAGGCCAGCGCCATGGGCCGGTTGTCCGGCTGGTCGGGCAACAGCACGGCGCACATGTCCGCCGTGCTGTCATAGCCGAGCGGGCCGACCGCATAGCCGCGCTCCGCGCAGGATTGGAGGCGGGCGGACATGTCGGCAAAGGCGAACTTGCGATCCTCGCTGCCTTCCGCGTTGAGGCGGCGGACCATGCCGTCGCGGCGCGGCTGGGCCACGGAGGAGAGGAGGAGCCAGCCGACCGCGCTGTCCGTCAGCCGTTCCTGCATCCCGCCGGTGATGCCTTCGGGGCGGCTGCTGGCGATGCGGCGCGCGCCGGAACGCCAGGTGAAGATCTGGCAATTCAGGCCCACCATGCCGAACAGCGCAAGGCCGAGGCCGGTCTGGGCGTGGAGGCGGTCGATCAACGTCGCGAGTCGCCCGTCGCGCACGATCGCGGGCTGGAAGTGCGACCCCAGCATCGCGGCGCGCGGGGTGAGCGTATAGGAGCGGGACAGCGGGTCTTTGTACAACAGGCCCAGGTCGACCAGACTGGTCAGCAGTTCCGAAGTGCTGGATTGCGGCCGTTTATAACGGCGCACGATGTCCATCACCGTCGCTTCACGATGTTCCTCGTCAAAGAATTCGAGTACCTCGATCACGCGCTTGGCGATCTTGGCCTTATTCATCGCTGCGGTACCAGCCATTCAGACTCTCCCTATCTTTGTGTGTAAAAGACACTATTGCGCCCGGCCTTGTCAACAGAAAATGAGGGCATCTCGTTTCCTGCGCCGGGACAGGGCTTTGCGGACATCGGGTTGCGGCGGTGGCCCGGCGCGTTAAGGCTGGTGCGGTGACGAGCGACCGATATTTCATCCATGGGCACGCGCTGGCCGCCGGATTGTGGGATGGCGCGCCGCCTTTGCGGCTGCTCGACCTCTCAGGATCGGTGGAGTCCCTGCCGCCCTTTCCCCCCCCGCCTGTTCCCCTGCCGCCTTGCCCCCTGATCGGCGTGGGCGATGCGCGTCATCCGCTGGCGCATCGGCTGGACATGGTGCTGGAATCGCCGGTTCGGCTGGAGTCGCTGGTCGAGTCCATCACCGCCCATCCGCACGCGGCGGCAGTGACCGTGCAATTGCTGCGCGGGATAGAGGGGCAGGGGGTGGAGGCTGCACTGGTGCAGGAATCCATCGCCTATGGCCTGCTTCAGGGCGGGGCGGAGCATGGCGCGTGGCTGGCGGCGCGGGCGCGGGTAAAGACAGGGGCAGGGGCGAAGCCTTCGCCAGAGGGCGCGCTGCGGCTGGAGCGGGTCGGCGGGCGGCTGGACCTGCTGATCGACCGTCCGGCGTCGCGCAACGCCATCGACCGGGCGCTGCGCGACGCCTTGCGGGAGGCGCTGCTGGTCGCGACGCTCGACCCCGATGTGCGGGCGGTGACGCTGCGCGGTGCGGGTAAGGCGTTCTGCGTGGGCGCGGACCTCGACGAATTCGGCACGACTCGCGATCCGGTGGTGGCCCATGCCATCCGCATGGCGACCCTGCCCGCGCCCCTGCTGGCGGCCTGTGGCGAGCGGCTGAGCGTGCATGTGCAGGGGGCGTGCGTGGGGGCGGGGCTGGAGATGGCGGCCTTTGCCGGGCGCGTCACCGCGACGGCGAACAGCTGGTTTCACCTGCCCGAACTGGCGATGGGCCTGCTGCCCGGCGCGGGCGGCTGTGTGTCGGTGTCGCGGCGGATCGGGCGGCAGCGGGCCGGGCTGATGATCCTGTCCGGCCGGCGGATCGACGCGGCGACCGCCCTGTCATGGGGCCTGATCGACGCGATCGTTCAGGATGATCCCGCCGAGGATGGTGGCGCGGACATCGCGGGCTGAAAGGCGGGTGCGCGCCTCTTCCCAGGGCCGGTCGAGCAGGCAGAGGTCCGCCGCGGCGTCCACCGCCACCGCGCGCTGCCGGGTCAGGTCCGCCGGGTCCGCCAGAAAGAGCGCCAGCGCCTGTTCGGGGGAGAGCGCCTCGTCCGGGCCGATGGCATGGCCGTTGCGGGTGCGGCGGCTGACGGCGGCGTGCATTGCGGTCCATGGATCGGGTTCGCCAAAGGGCGCGTCGCTCCCCCCGGCCAGCGTGACACCCGCATCGCGAAAGGCGCGCAGGCGGTAGAGGTGGGGGACCGACTGCGGCTCCACCATCTCGCGATACTGATCGCCGCGTTCCGCGATGAAATGGGGCTGGGACACGACCGCCAAGCCCATATGCGCCATCTCCGCCATCGCCGTGTCCGGGGCGATGGAGGCATGTTCGATGCGGTCGCCGGGGCGGGGACCGGCCTCCGACAGCGCGGCCAGCGCGAACACCAGTTCGGTCTCCGAGACGCAATGGATGGCGACCCCCCGCCCCTGCGCATGGGCGGCGACGATGAAGGCGACCGCCGCGTCATAATCGGGCAGGTCGGCCTCATGCAGGTGCAGCTTGGCCGGGCCGATGGTGAGCCGGTCGGTGGCGGCCGCCTCGACAAGGGAGAGGGTGCCCGCGAGGTGGACGCGCTGGCGCAGATGCCCGGATGCCTGTTGCGCGGCGAAATGGGCCGCCATGGCGGGGTCGTTGGCGGGCGACATGTCGGTGATGCCGGTGATGCCAAAGGCCGCCAGTGCCGCGCTGACGCCCGCGAAATCCGGCGGGGTGCCGCCCAAGGCTGCGCGCAGCCAGCGATCCTCGTCGAACAATCGGCCGGTCGCCCGGTCGAGTCCCGGCGGCGCATCGGCCGCCGACAGGATGATCTCCAGTCCGGCGGAGTTGAAGAACCACATACGGCCGGAGCGATGCTGGATACGCACCGGGCGGCCGGGGACCATCCGGTCGAGCCGGGCGCGGTCCAGCATACCCGCGACACTCTCATGATAGCCGATGCCGCGTATCCATCCGGTGCCGGGAATAGCGAGACGGTCGGCCAGCATCGCCGCGTCCGTCACGTCGGGCGGACCGCAGGGGATCGAGTCGCGCCGGGCGGCCAAGGCGGCCAGATGGATATGATGGTCGTGCAGGCCGGGCAGCAGCGCGCCCCCGCGCGCCTCCAGCACCGGTTCATCGGCACGGGCGGGCAGCGTGCCGATGGCGGCGATGCGGTCGCCCGCTATTCGCAGGTCGGCGATGCCCCGCCCGTGAATGTCGGCGTTGCGGATCAGCATGGCGCACGATCGACGGGGACGATGGCCATCATAGCGTGCCGCCCAGCCATGGCGCGCTATCCTGTCCCAGCGCCGCCACCGGCGCGGTGGGGGAGCGCAGCGGCGTGCCGCCGAAAACCTCCGCCATGGGGCGCCCCGTTGCCGCCGCCCACCGCTTGAGGCTGGTGTAGAGCCGGGCGGGTTCGGCGTCCTGTTCCCGCTTCAGCGCGGCACGGATTGTCCCCGCCATGGAGAAGATGATGCGCCCGCCCTCTCTGCCGGTCCAGCGGTGCCAGGCGACAAGGGCGGCGGCGATGCCGGTGATCGGGTCGGCCAGCGCGTCGCCCGCGAAACCGATCCGCCCGGTCGCCTCGCGCAGCGCGGCGCTCAGGCCGCCCGCGACGCTGCAATCGTCGCCAAAGCCGACCCAATGGGCCGCGTCTCCCGCCGCCCCGTCGCTGACGCCATGCCCGGTGATGGTCAGCCAGACGAGGCCCGGAACCCGCGCGACAAGGGCGTCCGCGTCGATACCGAACTGGAGCAGGGCGCGGGGGCGGGCCGCCTCTATCACCATGTCGGCCCGCTCGATCAGCGCGATCAGCGCGGCGCGGTCCGCCGAATCGTGCAGGTCCAGCGCGACATTCGCTTTGCCCTGGTTGAGCAGGGCGAAGAGGCCGGGGTCGCCGTCGCGCATGGCGTCGGGCCGCGTGCGGCTTTCCACTTTCACCACCTCGGCCCCGGCCAGCCAGAACAGGTGCCCGGCCAATGGCCCGGCCCACAGGGCGGACAGGTCGATCACCCGTGGCGCCCGGCCGGTGGGCGCGGCGCGGCGAATGCCGGTGGTGGTCACGGTCATCGCGGGGCTGACAGGCGCTTCGTCCATCGCGGCGAGGGCGAGGCCCAGTTCACGGCCCCGGCCCACCATGTCCGCCGCGTCGCACCCCGCCATGCGGGCCGCGATGGCGGCGTCGTCGCGGGGGTTAAGGGTTTCGTCCCGGAACAGCGCGGGCAGCAGGTCGCGGTCGTCGCCGCGCGCGAGGTTCAGCGCCACCCAATTGTCGCGCGTGGCGATCAGGCGGCAACCACCGCCCGCCGACACCGCACCGGGCACGGCAAAGCCGTTGATCGCGGCCCGCTCGACAAGAAAACCCGCCCCGCTCAGACTGTGCAGGGCGGGCGATCCCGTCAGGGCCATGAAGCTGGCGAATTGATGCTCGGCCCATCCCGCCAGCGGCATCGTCAACAGGGGGCGATGACTGGCGGGGTGGAGGCCGGGAAGGCTGGGGTCAGTCGGCAAACAGCTTCTTGACCTCGCGGCGGAGCAGCTTGCCCATTTCATTATAGGGCAGTTCCGCGACGAACAGCGTCTTCTCCGGCACGCGGCTGGAGCGCAGGCGGCCCCGGATCAGCGCGTTGAGGTCGGCTACGTCCGGCGTGTCATGGCCCGGACGCACGACGATGGCGACACCCACCGCCTCGCCCCATTCCACCGACGGAACGGCGACGGCGCAGCTGTCCGCGATGGCGGCGTGGGTGGCCAGCACATCCTCGATCTCGCCCGGCGACATATTCTCGCCGCCGCGCACGATCACGTCGTCGGCCCGGCCGGAGAGGAAGAGATAGCCTTCCTCGTCCAGCCAGCCCGCGTCGCGGGTCGGGAACCAGCCATCGGCGGTGAGCGCGGAACGCTCCTTATACTCGCCCGACACCTGATCGCCGCGAACATAGATTTCGCCCCGTTCGCCGGCGGGCAGGACTTTGCCATCCTCGTCCCGGATTTCCAGTTCGATGGTGGGCAGCGGCTGACCGACGGAGGCGAGGCGGGCACGCACCTTCTCGTCCGTCGCCTTGTGCGCGGCGCGATGCTCGTCCGGGCCGAGCAGGGCGACGGTCGAGCTGGTTTCGGTCAGGCCATAGGCGTTGGTGAAGCTGGCGGTCGGGAACAGGTCCAGCGCGCGGTCGATGATCTCCAGCGGCATCTTGCCGCCGCCATAGGCGATGGCGCGCAGGGTGGAGATGTCGTGCGATGCGCCCTCGTCGATCTTGTTGATGATCCGCTGGAGCATGGTCGGCACGACGAAGGCGTTGGTCGCGCCCTCGGCCGACGCCAGCCTGATCCACGCTTCCGGTTCGAACGCGGGGAGCAGCAGGATGCGGCGCAGCGAGTAGATGGAGCTGAGCAGCGCGGAGATGCCCGCGATATGATAGGGTGGAACGCTGACCAGCGCGGCGTCCGTTTCCTCGGCCGATCCGAACTCGACGGTGCCGAGGATGTAGGACAGCAGGTTGGAATGGCGCAGGATCGCCGCCTTGGGCGCCGCCGTCGTGCCGCTGGTGAACAGCTGGATGGCGATGCCTTCCCCCTCGTCGCCCTCTTGCGCGGCGCTGGCTGCGGCAGCCTGCGCCGCCGCCACGAAGTCCGCGCGCGACAGCACCAGGTTGCGCTCGTCCGGGCACAGGCGCTTCACCCGCGCCACGTCACCGATGATGACGGAAGGCGTGATGCGCTCCAGCAGGGCGGCGAGGTCCGCATCGGCCAGCCGATAGTTGAGCGGGCAATAGGGCACGCCCGCCAGACCGGCGCCGAAGAGGGCGATGGCGCCCGCCTCGCTGCTCTCGTCCAGCAGGGCCACATGCTCGACCTTGGCCGCACGGATCGCCTCCGCCGCGCCGCGCGCCGCCGAGAGCAGGTCGCCATAGGTCCAGCGCTGGCCGTCGCAGACCAGTCCGACACGGTCGGGAGCGGCATCGGCCGCCATTTCGAGAATCAGCGAGATGTTCATGGGCCGCCCCCGAACTCCTTTCGTTCAGTCCGACGCGGGAAGGGGCTTGGCGTCCTTGATGGACAGGGCCGCGCCGCTGACGGAAAGATTGCCCTTGCCGGGCTTGACGCACAGCAGCTCGAACGTGCCGGCCGCATCGACATAGCGTTTGCCCATCAGCGTACCGGCCGAAAAATCGGCGGAGAGAGCGCCCAGTTCCGCAGGCTTTGCCTCGGCCATCGCCGCGCCGCCACATTCGATCGTGCCCTCACCGGCCTTGATCACCATGACTTCGGTGTCGCAGACGGTGCTCTTGAGCTTCGTTCCTGGCTTCATTCCGCTTCATCCTCCACTGTCGCCCTTCAGGCGATTGCACCACACGCCTTTAGGCGTTCGATCCTGTCCCATTCAAGCCCCAGTTCCAGCAATAGCGTCTCGGTATGCTCCGACGCCTGCGGTGCGCGGGTCGATACGGTGGGTTGATGATTATATTGCACGGGTCCACGCACGATCCGCATCGGGCCGCTACCGTCAATTGTCTCCACCTCGAAGAACAGGTCATTGGCCAATGCCTGCGCGTCTTGGGCGAGGTCGAGGAAGCTTTGCACCGCCGCCCATTGCCCCTTCATCGTCCGGAGATGATCGCGCCAATAGGCGAAGGGTTTGGCCGCTATCGCCGTGGCGATCATCGCGCCGGCGGGTCCGGCATGGGCAAAAAGCGCACGCGCATCGGCGAAACGGGGGTCGTCGGCGGCCTCTTCCAGCCCGAAATGGGCGAAGGTGTCGCGGATCACCGGGCCGGGCGCCATGATGAACAGGCTGATCGTGCCGCCGTCGGACGTCAGGAAATTGCCCATGAACGGATTGACAGCGGACGCGCCCGCGCGCGGCATCTGCGCCACCGTCATGCGCCCGCCATGGGTGAAGGTGTTGATCGCGGAGCCGGACGCCCAGGCGGCGGAGCCGAGCAGCGACACATCCACCTCCAGCGCCTCCCCCGTGCGGTCGCGGTGGAACAGCGCCCCCATGATCCCGCCCGCCAGGTTCATGCCCGATATGGAGTCGCCGAACGCGCCGATATTGCACATCAGGGGCACTTCCATGTCCGCCGGGGACAGGGCGCGCGCGATTCCGCTGTGCGACCAGAAGGCGGTGCCGTCGAATCCGCCCCGCTCCCGATCCGGTCCCTTGTCGCCATAGGCGCTACCCCGCGCATAGATGATCGCGGGGTTGGCGGCGCGGATATGCGCTACGTCGATATTCAGCTTCGCCCGTGCGTCGGGCAGGTAGTTGGTCAGGAAAACGTCGGCGGTGGCGGCCAGTTCATACAGGAGCCGCTGCCCCTCCGCCGTGGAGATGTCGATGCCCACGCTGCGCTTGCCGCGATTGGGATGCTCGATCATCGGGTTGACCGTCGGGTCGAAGGTCATGCCGCCGATGGTGACGAAGCCCCGCTGCGTGTCGCCACGCAGCGGGTGCTCGACCTTGATGACGTCCGCGCCCCAGTCCGCCAGTATCGCGCCGCAGGTCGGCACGAACATATATTGGGCCACCTCCAGGACGCGGATGCCTTTCAGAATCTGAGTCATCGGGCCGCGTCCTTCGGGTGGTCGGACAGGCGTCCTGTCCTGTTATGCGCCTGTCTTGTTAGGCGATGGCGCCCGCGGCCTTCCATGCCTCGATCTTGTCCCACTCGACGCCCAGTTCCATCAGGACCAGCTCGGTATGCTCCGATGCGGAGGGCGAGCGGGTGGTGACGGTGGGTGCGCCGTCGAACTGCACGGGACCGCGCACCAGCTTGAGCGGCTTGTCGCTGCCGTCGGCGGCCTCGACTTCCACGATCATGTCGTTGGCCAGCGCCTGCTCGTCGGTCAGCAGGTCCGCGAAGGACTGGATCGGCGCCCACTGGCCGGTGTAGGTTTTGAGGTGCTGGCGCCAATATTCGAACGGCTTTGCGCCGATCGCCTTGACGATGATGTCGCTGGCCGCACCGGCATTTTCGAACAGCGCGCGCGCGTCGGCAAAGCGCGGGTCTTTCGCGGCGTCCGGCTCACCGATATGGTCGAAGAAATTCTGGATATGGCCGGTGGGCGACAGGGTGCACAGGTTGATCGTGCCGTTGTCGGACGTCTGGTAATTGCCCTGCAACGGGTTGCGCGCCGCGCCGCCCTTACCCGGCATGGGGTTGCGCGACAGCACGCCCGTCTCGGCGACCTGCGCGATCAGCGCGCCCGAAGCCCAGATGGCGGAGCTGAGCAGTGAGACGTCCATCACGGTCGCCTCCCCGGTCTTTTCCCGGTGCAGCAGCGCGGCGGAGATGCCGCCCGCGATGAACATGCCGCCGATGGAATCGCCGAACGCGGGGATGCCCTGGTTCAGCGGGCCGGGCAGTTCCTCCGGCGTCATCGAATAGGCGACGCCGCTGCGCGCCCAGAAGGCGGTGCCGTCGAAGCCGCCGACTTCGCGCTCCGGTCCCTTGTCGCCAAAGGCGCTGCCGCGTGCATAGATGATGTTGGGGTTGATCGCGCGGATATGCTCCACGTCGAACTTGTTCTTCTGGCGCACCTGCGGGAGGTAGTTGGTCAGGAAGACGTCGGCGGTCTTCGCCAGTTCATACAGGACTTCCTGTCCTTCGGGCGTGGAGATGTCGATGCCGACGCTGCGCTTGCCACGATTGGGATGCTCGAACAGGGTGTGGCGCTGCGGATCGAGCGTCACGCCGCCCATGTTGAGGAAGCCGCGCTGCGTGTCGCCGCGCACCGGATGCTCGATCTTGATGACGTCGGCGCCCCAGTCGGCCAGGATGCCGCCCGCTGCCGGGACAAATGTGAACTGGGCCACTTCGAGAACCCGCACACCCTTCATAACCTGAGTCATCGCATCATCACCTTTATGTTTATCCCTCGCCCCGTCGGGGCGTGCCGTGTCGTCACAATTACCGGGAATCCAAGGCCGGTAAAATAGGGTCGCCACGCCGGGCCGCAAGCCGAACATGCAGGCCCGCCCCGCACATCGCCGCGACGATGGCGGCTGGCCCCGATCCCCTCCGCGATGGGGCGGTTTGTGGAGGGGGTTGGGGTGGCGCCTCGGCCCTTGATGCCATGGTGGGGATGTGCGGTGCGGGCCGCCATCGCGTGGATTATCCTCATGGAGGTCTGCGCTTGTCGACCCAAAGGGCGGGCGAAGCCGAACGGCTGTGCTTTCCCTGTTACTGTGGCTTCACGAATGAAGGGCAGACCTTCGACATTCACGCGAGTTACGCGGCCGGTTTGAACAGGGCGAACGGGCGGGCCTGTTCAAGCGGCATGTTGACCGGATGGCGGCGGGACCGGCGGTAAGCGGGAGAGAAGAGATGAGATGAGAAGAGAAGAGAAGAGTCGGCAGAATCGCCTGCGGTGGGTCAGGCGGGTCTCCTCATCTCGCACCTGCAACCGTCGCGACTCGCCGCCGGGACGCCACTCGCATCGGCCATTTCCGGCGCTCGCGGCGCGTGCCGACAGGGCTGATAGCGCACGCTGTCTTGCCCATGGCGGAGCGGTGTCGCCATTCCGACGGCTCACCGCTGAAAATACACACTATCCGGCACCCTGAGAAAAATTTGGGCTGTGACAACAAATTCTTAGGGAACTCAGGCAGGTACGAGCCAAATGTCTCTACGAAAACTATTGACTTTCGCAGGCGCAACATACTAACCTGACTTAGTATAAGCCGGTCAGTGATCCTGATTCGGTCGACGTCCGGTAACGAATGGAGTGTTTTATGAAGAAGCTTTCCGGTCTGGTTGTCCTTGCTGCACTTGCGCTCGCGCCGGTTGCCGCGAATGCACAGGCTGCCGCTGAAAAGGGCAAGATGCTGTACGCCAACGGCGGTGTCCGCCTCGGCGCCATCTACAAGGTCACGGCCGATGGTTCGGCCCAGATCATCCTCGACGGCCGCCTCGTGACCGTTCCGGGCAACACGATCTCCGCCGCCGACGGCAAGATCGCGACCAGCCTGACCAAGAACGAACTGATCTCTTCGCGCTGATAGCGCCTGGCCGTAACAGGCCGGTTTCAGAAAAGGGCCGTCCGTTCAGGGCGGCCCTTTTGATTCCGGGGTGCGGCGGTATCTGTTGTATGCTCCCGGTGCGCGCCTGTTGGAATGGGGGGGCATCAAAGGGGCGGGCTAAAGCAGTGCGCCCCATTTGTGCCATTCGGTTGGTAATGTGCAAACGGGGCATGGCTCCTCCTTGAATGTCAAAGGGCGTTCCTCTCCCCGTCCCGGCCCGAAAAACGCGGCCCTCCGACTGGCTGATAACGAACGGACGAGCCATCATCGTCCCGCCGCTCTTCCCTTCAGCGAAACGCGGGCGCAACCTCCCTCGCGAACAATTGCGCATAGGCCAGAAAGCGTTCGGCGGGCAGGCCGGGGGGCATCATCATCATGAAATGCTCGACGGGGATGCGGGACTGCATCGCCTTGAACTTGGCGATCGCCTGATCCGGGGTCAGGATTTCGAGGATGCCGCTGGCCTTGAACTTGTCCAGCGTCATCGGCGCGAGGAGAGGGGAGTCGAGGCCGATCGCCTTGTCCTCGTTGAGCCACGCGCCATAGCTGTTGTTCACATGATGATAATAGGGGGCCAGTTCCTCCATCGCGGCGGCGGGGTCATCGGCGACGGCCAGGAACAGGCCTTGGATGCGGATGCGCGCGGCGGCGGGATCCTTGCCCTCCTCGCGCAGCTTGTCGGCGTAGAGGCCGCACACTTCCTCGTTGCCGAAATAGCCGTCGGCATATCTGGCGACGCGGACCAGCGCCTTGTCCGCGAAACCGCCGATATAGAGGGGCACGCGCCCGCGCGGCGGTGGCGGCACGATGGTGGCGTTGGTGATGGTGAAATGCTTGCCCTCGAAGGTCACGCTTTCGCCCGCCCACAGCCGCTGGACGATGTGCAGAAATTCGTCGAAGCGGCTGCCGCGCCGGGTGAAATCGACGCCATAGCCCTCCGTTTCCCGTCGACGATAGCCGATAGCCAGCGCCATTTCGAGGCGGCCGTTGGACAGGATGTCGAGGATCGCGCATTCCTCCGCAAAGCGCACAGGATGATAGAGCGGGGCAAGGCCCACGGCGGAGCCGAGGCGGATCGTCTTCGTCCGCGCGGCGATGGCGGCTAGCGCGATATTGGGGGCGGGCATATAGCCGTCCTCCGCCCCATGATGTTCGGGCACCCACGCGCCGGTGAATCCCAGCGCCTCGGTCGCCACGACCGCATCCAATATGTCGGCATAGAGTTCGTGCCACGGACGCTGCCACTGCGCCGGATTCCTGAAATCATAGAGATAGCCGAACCTGATCTGGCCAGTCACATTGCTCTCCTGTCCTGCTGGCCGGTGCCGGTCTTTTGGGGCAACGGTCCTGTGCGCTGGACAGAAGGGTAGGTCCGGGGTGTGGGATCGTCTTGACTTTTGCCGACAGGGTGGCACGCCGGGGAAGAGCAGGAGATGGCATGACGGAGCAGGGTGACGACAGCGCCTTTGAGATGGTGCAGGCGCGGACGTTGGCGCTGTTCCCCGAACTGGTGCGCGACCTGGGTGGTGATCCCGATGCCATGATGCAGGCTGTGGAGATCGACCCGGCCACGCTGGATGGGGTGGAGCCGCGCGTACGGTTTCGCGCGATGATTGCCCTGCTGGAACTGGCGGCGGCGGAACTGGCCTGTCCCGATTTCGGCATGCGACTGGCAGTGCGGCAGCGGGGGGCGCAAGTGTTCGGCCCATTGGGCGTGGTGATGCGCAACGCGGCTACACTGGGCGCTGCGCTGCGTTATGCCGCGACGCATATGCAGGCCTATAGTCTTGCGGGTGCGATGCCGATGGAGCGCAACCGGGAAAGCCGCCGGGTCTTTGTGGGGATGGACTTCCTCCTCGATAATGTGCCGCTGTGCGCGCAGGCGGTGGAGCAGGTGCTGTTGCTCGCCCATCTCAACGCGGTCGAGATTACTGGCGGTCGAGCGCGGGTGCGGCGGGTGTATCTGCGCTATCGACCGGTGTTGCCTCTGCGCGTCTATCGCCAATATTTCGGATGCGAAGTGCTGTTCGACCAACAGGTCAACGGCATTGTCTTTACCGAGAAGGACATGGCCGCCCCGGTGGTGGACAGCGATGCGGAGCAGCACGCCGCCGCCGCGCGCCATATCGAGGCGGCTTTCCCGGACACGCTGGCGCCGATGCATGCGCGGGTGCGGGGGCGGCTGATGCGGCATTTGGGCTTGTCGGATTGCGGTATCGGCCAGATTGCGGACGCGCTGTGCCTGCATCCGCGCACGCTGCATCGCCGATTGCAGGCGGAGGGCAAGACGTTCGAGGAGGTCAAGGACGAGGTGCGGCGGGATGTGGCTCATTATTATCTGGCCCGAACCGATATGCCGGTCACGCGGATCGCGGAGAAACTGGGCTATGCGGAGACGTCGGTGCTGTCGCGCAGTTGCCAGCGGTGGTTCGGCGCATCGCCCCGGCGGTTGCGGGCGCAGGTGCGGGACGGCGGTCCTGCTTGATCTCGACGTGGACGGTCCGATGCGTCTATTGGCCGTGCAGTTTTTCGGATGTTGAAGAGAGGATGCTCCCATGAAGACGGCCATCATTACGGGTGCGGGCAGCGGTATCGGCCTGGCGACGGCGAAGATGCTGCATGCCGAGGGGCTGGCGATCGTCGGCGTAGGCCGCGATACCGCGAAGCTGGCGGCGCTGGAGCAGGAACTGGGCGGGACCGAGCGACTGCTGACCATCTCCGTCGACGTGACCGCCGACGATGCGCCGCAGGCCATCGTGCAGGGCGCGCTGGAGCGCTTCGGGCGGATCGACCATCTGGTCAATAATGCGGGCGTAGGCAGCCCCAAGCCGTTGCATGAGACGGACGACGCCACGCTGGACGGCTTCATCGACATCATGCTGCGCGCGCCGTTCCGGCTGTGCCGCGACGTGGTGGTGCATATGGCTCCGGGGTCGAGCATCGTGAACGTTACCTCCACCTTCGCCATGATTGGCGGACGGCGTGGCGGTGCCTATTCGGCGGCCAAGGGTGGCCTGAAGTCATTGTCGGAACATATGGCGTGCGAATATGGGCCGCAGGGCATCCGCACCAACAATGTCGCGCCGGGCGTGACGATGACCGACATGGTGCGCCACCGTTTCGAGGATGAGGGCTTCAAGCGCGCCAATGTGGAGACAACGCCCTATCCGCGTTTGGCCGAGCCGGAGGATGTGGCGAGCGTCATCGCTTTTCTGTGCCTGCCCGGCAGCGAGATGATCAACGGCCAGTCGATCGTGGTCGATGGCGGCTGGACGAAGACCAAATATCTCTCACCGCGCGCGATGACGAGCGTGTGGACCAGTGCAGAATGATTGTGCCGGGGGAGGCGTTGGCCTCTCCCCGGCATCTAGGCACAGGTCCGGCTGGCGCAGGCGTGGATCGCTAAGGGTCCAGCGATAGAAAAGCATATGATCGAACCAGACCCCGACCTGCACCGGGATGACGATAAAGGCCGAAGATGCCGATGAACGCCGGTCAGGCGTCGTTGGCGGCGAGTCCCAGTTCGGCAAGAATTTCCGCCGTATGCTCGCCCAGATGCGGGGTCGGTCCCTGCACCTTGCCGGGGGTGGCGGAGAACCATGTGGGGACGCCGGGAAAGCGGATCGGGCCTTCCTTCGTCTCCACCGTTTCAAAGAAGCCGACGGCGTTGAGATGCTCGTTGTCGAACAGTTCGTCCGTAGTGCGCAGCGGCGCGGCGGGGACGTGCAGTTCCTCCAGCAACTCCAGCCATTCCTGTGTCGTCTTTTCGAGGAAGGTGCCGCCGAGCAGGCCGTAGACCTCGTCGATCCGGGCGGCGCGCTTGGCCAGCGTGTCGAACTCGGCGGTCGCCCAGACGGGCTTCACGGACTCGACAAAGGCGTTCCAATGCTTGTCGTTATAGACGAGCGCGGCGATATAGCCGTCCTTCGTCTTGTACGGCTTGCGGTTGCGGGCGACGACGCGGTGATAGGCCGCAGGGCCGAGTGGCGGCTCGAACAGCTTGCCGGAGGCGTGCTCGGCCAGAACGAAGGACGCCATCGTCTCGAACATACCGACTTCCACTTCCTGCCCCTCGCCGGTGCGTTCGCGGTGGAATAGGGCCATCATGGTGGCATAGAGGCCGGTGAGCCCCGCCACTTTGTCGGCGATGATGGTGGCGACGAAATCGGGCTTGCCGGTCATCAGTCCCTGCAAATGGGGCAAGCCGACCTCCGCCTGGATCGTGTCGTCATAGGCGGGCTTGTCCCCGTCCGGGCCACGCCGCGAATAGCCGTAGCAATTGGTGTAGACGATGTCCGGCTTGATCGCCTTGACTGCCGCATAGTCGAAACCCAGCTTGGCGATCGCCTTGCCGCGCATCGAGTGGATGAAGACGTCGGCGGTGGCGATCAGGGCGCGCAGGACATCCTTGTCCTTCTCCACCCGCAGGTCGAGGACGACGCTGCGCTTGCCGCGGTTCACATTCATGAAGACGCCGCCAAGGTCGGGCGTGGGGCCGGCGTTGATGAAGCGGGTGTTGTCGCCGGCGGGCGGTTCGATCTTGATGACGTCCGCGCCCATGTCGGCCATGATCTGCGTGCCATAGGGACCGAAGACCATGCTGGTGAGGTCCACCACCCGAACGCCCGAAAGCGGTCCCTGCTTCTTGCCCGTCATGTGAATCTTTCAAGTTGCACAACCGAATGGGTGTTTTCGCTACCCCATCCCGCAGCGAAAATCCATTCGTATTTCGGTCTAGTGAACGGTTATCGGCATGAGAATTGTTGTGCGGGCGGGGCGCGACTGCTATGGCGGCCGGGATTTCAGACCAGTCAGGCGAGGGCAGCATCGTGGAATATGCGTTCACAGAGGACCAGCAGAACATCCGCGATGCGGTCCTGAAACATTGTTCGCAATTTTCCGACGAATATTGGCTGGCGCAGGATCACAAGGCGGAGTTCCCCTTCGATTTCTACACGTCCATGGCGGACGCGGGCTGGCTGGGCGTGGCCATGCCGGAAGCCTATGGCGGCGCCGGGCTGGGCATCACCGAGGCCGCGATCATGATGCAGGCGGTGGCGGAGGCGGGCGGCGGCATGACCGCCGCGTCCACCATCCATGGTCCTGTCTTCGGGCTGGAGCCGGTCGCCCTGTTCGGCACGGAAGAGCAGAAGCAGCGGATGATTCCCCCCGTGCTGGCGGGTGAGGAGAAGATGTGCTTTGCGGTGACGGAGCCGAACACCGGCCTCGACACCACCAAGCTGAAAACCTTCGCGAAGAAGGTCGACGGCGGATACCGCGTCAATGGCGAGAAGATCTGGATCACCAACGCGCATGTCGCGGACCGGATGCTGCTGATCGCGCGCACGACGGCGCTGGAGGATGTGAAGAACAAGACGCACGGCCTCTCGCTGTTCTACACCAAGCTGGACCGCGCCCATATCGAGCATCAGATCATCCCCAAGATGGGCCGCCATGCCGTCGGGTCCAACATGCTGTTCATCACCGACCTGTTCATCCCGGAAGAAGACCGGATCGGTGAGGAAGGGCAGGGCTTTCGCATCCTGCTGAAGGGCCTGAACCCGGAGCGTATCCTGCTGGCCGCCGAGTCCGTGGGCATTGCGCGCAATGCGCTGGCCCGCGCCGCCCGCTATGCCAAGGAACGGATCGTGTTCGACCGGCCCATCGGCATGAACCAGGGCATCCAGCACCCGCTCGCCAAATGCTGGATGCAGGTGGAGGCCGCCAATCTGATGGTGATGAAGGCCGCGACCCTGTTCGACAAGGGCGAGGAGTGCGGCGTGGAGGCGAACAGCGCCAAATATCTGGCCGCTGAATTCGGGTTCGAGGCATGTCACACCGCCATGCTGACGCTGGGCGGCATGGGCTATGCGCAGGAATATCATGTTGAGAGGCTGACCCGCGAGATACTGATCCCGCGCACCGCGCCTGTCAGCCCGCATATGATCCTGAACTTCATCGCGGAGAAGGTGCTGGAATTGCCGAAGTCCTATTGAGGGCAGCCCTGCCGGTTCGCCCGGACCCCGTCGCAGGGCGAAGGGTGGCGGATGTGGCGGGGCTTGCCAAATCAACATCCCTGTTGGATGGGCATGCGACGGTTTCAGGAAGGAATGCACTATCATGGCAGCACAGGTCGAAGGTTTCCGCGCGCGCTCCTGGCTGTTCGCGCCGGGCGACAGTGAGAAGAAGATGACCAAGGCGATGGAGGGCGTAGCCGACATCGTCCTGATCGACCTGGAGGATGCCGTTGCGCCGGAAAACAAGATCGCGACGCGCGCCACCGTGCATGATTTCATCAAGGCGAACCCGGCGCAGCGCGAGCGGCTGTGGGTCCGCATCAATCCGTTCGACGGCCCGTACACGCTGGGCGACCTGGCGGCCGTCATGCCCGCCAACCCCGGCGGCATCATGCTGCCCAAGGTGTATAGCCGGGCCGAAGTCGAGAAGCTGGACCATGTGCTGTCCGCTCTGGAGGTCGCCAATGGCATCGAGGAAGGGTCGACCAAGGTCATCGTCCTGATCACCGAGACGGCGGAAGCGATGTTCCACACCGGCAGCTACAAGGGCGCGCCGCGCGTCGTGGCGCTGACTTGGGGCGCGGAGGATCTGGCGGACAGCATCGGCGCGTCGTCCAACCGCAATCCCGATGGCAGCTACAGCTTTACCTATGAACTGGCGCGCAGCCTGACCGTGCTGGGCGCGGCGACGGCGGGCGTGACGGCGATCGAGACGATTTCGGCGGACTTCAAGGATCTCGACGCGCTGCGCAAGCGGGCCGAGGGCGTGCGGCGCGATGGCTTCCGGGGGATGCTGGCCATCCATCCGGCGCAGGTCGATGTCATCAACGCGGCCTTCACCCCGACCGAGGCGGAGATTGCGGAAGCGCAGGAGATCGTGGACGTCTTCGCCGCCAACCCAGGGGTGGGCGCAATCGGGTGGAAGGGCGGTATGCTCGACCGTCCCTATCTGTCGCGCGCGCAGCAGTTGCTGAAGCAGGCAGGGCGGTAATCATGGGCGCAGTGGTGGACGCCGCCGACCTGGACCTTGGCCGCTATCTGAAGGCGGGCGACCGCATCGTCTTTGGGCAGGCGTGCGGCGAGCCGACAACCCTGGTCGAGGCGCTGATCGCGCAGGGCGGGGCGATCGGCGGGCTGTCGGCGTTCATCGCGACGAGCTTTTCGGGGCTGTTCACGCCGGACAGCGCGGGCAGTTTCGCGCTGTCGTCCATGGGGGCCATCGGTCAGTTGCGGTCGATGACCAAGGTGGGCAAGTTGTCCATCATCCCCGCCCATGTCAGCCAGATCGGGCCGTTTATCGAGGCGGGGATCATCGGTTGCGACGTGGCGATGATACAGGTCAGCCCGGCGGATGCGGATGGCAACCACAGTTTTGGCCTGATCGGCGACCATACCCGCGCGATGGTGGACAAGGCGCGGGTCGTGATCGCGGAGGTCAACGATCAGGTGCCCTATGTGCCGGGCGAGCGGATCAAGGGCAGCGCGATCGACGTGGCGGTGCCGGTGTCGCGCACGCCGGTGGAAGTCGGCGCGCCCCGGATCGGCGCGACGGACGAGGCCATCGCCGGGTTCGCTGCCGCCTATATCGGCGACGGTTCCTGCATCCAGACGGGCGTGGGTGCGGTGCCCGATGCGATCTTGCGCCTGCTGGGCGACCGGCGGGATCTGGGCGTGCATAGCGGTATGCTGGGCGACGGGCTGGTCGAACTGGTCGAGGCGGGAGTCGTGACCAATGCGCGCAAGGCCATCGACCGGGGCATGTCGGTCAACGGCGCGTTCATCGGCACGAAGCGGCTGTATGACTGGGCGAACGGCAACAAGGCGGTGCGGCTGTGCAGCACGGCCTATACCCATGATGCGGCGGTGCTGGGTCAGTTGGAGCGGCTGGTCACGATCAACAGCGCGCTGGAGGTCGACCTGACGGGTCAGGTCAACGCCGAGCAATCGGGCGCGGCCTATCTGGGCGGCACGGGTGGCCAGGTGGATTTCGTGCGGGCGGGCGCGCGCTCGCCGGGGGGGCGGTCGATCATCGCCCTGTCCGCGACGGCCAAGGGCGGGACGATCAGCAAGATCGTGGTCGATCTGGCGGGACCGGTGACGACGGCGCGGTCCGACGTGGACGTGATCGTCACCGAATTTGGCGCGGCGGAGCTGAAGGGCCAGACGCTGGCGGAGCGCACGCGCCGCCTGATCGCCATCGCCCACCCGGACTTTCGCGAGGAACTGGACCGGGCGGCGCATGTCATCCGGCAGCGTGGGTTTTGATGGACGGAGTCAGGAAGCCGGCAGCCGCGCCGATGCGCCGGTCGCACCATGTCCATTATTCCGCCGCGTCGCGCCGCAACCTGTGGTGGCGGGTCGCCGACGATGCCCCGGTGTCGCCGCGCCTGCGCGTGAACCAGTCCGAAGGCTGAAAGGAAAGTCCATGAGCGACGCCGTCCTGTTCGATGTCCGCGAAGACGGCATCGCCATCATCACCATCAACCGACCCGAACAGCGCAACGCGCTGGGGCGTGAGGTGCGTGAGGGGCTGCGCAGCGCATGGGAGCGATTCGAGGCCGACCCGAAGGCGCGGGTCGCCATCCTGACCGGTACGGGGGAAAAGGCGTTCTGCGCGGGTGGCGACCTGAAGGAAATGGTCGAGACGGGGATGCAGGTGCCACCGCGCGACATGTTCCCGCTGCCCTATGACACCATCGAACTGACCAAGCCGACCATCGCGGCGGTCAACGGCGTGGCCTTTGCGGGCGGGTGGATGATCGCGCAGGCATGCGACCTGTGCGTCGCCAGCACGGCGGCGAAATTCGCGATTACCGAGGTGAAGGTGGGCCGGGGATCGCCCTGGGCTGCGCCGCTCATCAGCATGATCCCGCAGCGGATCATGATGGAGATCATCCTGACCGGCAAGCCGATCACGGCGCAGCGCGCCTATGAGATCGGCCTGGTCAACAGGCTGGCGGAGCCGGAGGCGCTGATGGAGGTGGCCCTCGCGCTGGCGCAGGAGATATTGGAGGGCGCGCCGCTGTCCGTGAAGGCGGGGCGCGAGACGGTGATGCTGGCGACCGAGATGGGCCGCGGCGCCGCGTTGCAGGCCGCCCGCGCGGCGCATGAAGCGACGTACAAGAGCCATGACGCGCAGGAAGGCCCCCGCGCCTTTGCCGAGAAGCGCAAGCCGGAGTGGACGGGGCGCTGAACCGGCAGCGGTCATGACGGGTCGAAGCGATAGGCAGCCATCGTCCCCCCGGCTATGAGGGGGCATGACCGACGATCTGTTTGCCGCGCGCCCTGTTGCCGATCCGCCCGCCCCTGACCCCGCCGCCCCTGACCCCGCCGCTCCTGACTCCATGGTGCGTGGGCAAGCGCTGACCCGTGCGGCGGTGCAGGCGCTGGCCGCGCAGCCGGGACCGCGCCATCTGGTGGAGTGCGACGGCGACGAGGTGGACTTGTCCGACCTCGACCTGTGGGGCTGGACGTTCGAGCGTTGCTCCTTCCGCCGGGCCAATTTCAAGGCCGCGCGGCTGGAGGGGGTGAAGTGGCAGGGGTGCCGCGGGGCCTTCGCCGATTTTTCGGCGGCGGACCTGACCGACGCGCTGTTCACCGCCTGCGATTTCAACAATGGCCTGTTCCGCCGGGCGATCCTGAACGCCGCCGTCTTTACCGGATGCAAGCTGACCGGGGCCGACCTGTCGGAGGCGCGGATGCTGCACGCCCGGTATGAGGAGACATTGCTCATCAACGCCCGGCTGCCCAGCCAGAGCTTTCTGAAGCAGGTGCTGCGCAAGGTGGATTTCGGGCAGGCGGACGTGCGGAAAAGCGATTTTCGCCATGCGGTGTTCGAGGATTGCAGCCTGCGCGACGCGCATATGGTAGGATGCCGGTTCGAGGGCGCGGATTTGCGCGGGGCGGACCTTGGCGGTTTGCGGCTGGTCGATGCGGCGCTGTTTCGCGGGGCGACGATCTCCCGCGAGCAGGCCGGGCAGTTGCTGGGCGAACTGGGGCTGAACGTGCGCTAGAGCCGTTTCCGATCCGATCGCATCGGACCGGCTGCTCTGCATTATTGGTTTGGCGCGTTTTCCGAGTTCGCAGGGGATTCTACCGGCTTGGAAAGCGCGCCAGGGCGCGGCAATTTGTCCGAAAAGGTCAAGTCCCGTCCGGCGACGCTCTGGCACCAGATGGCGGTACGCGCGCGGATGCCATAGGGTGCGCGACTCACCGGATTTGAACAAGACAGGACATCGGGATGGGATCGCTTACAGGCAAGGTAGCCGTCGTCACGGGATCGAGCCGGGGCATCGGCCGGGGCATCGCGCTGGTCCTGGCGGAGCAGGGCGCGACCGTCTATGTGACCGGGCGCACGGTCAATCCCGGCGATTATTATCTGCCCGGCACGGTGGGCGAAACCGCCGCCGAGTGTAGCGAGCGTGGCAAGGCCGAGGGCGGATCGGGCATCGCCGTCGCCTGCGACCATGGCGACGATGCGGCGGTCGCGGCGTTGTTTGCAAAGGTGAAGGCGGAGCAGGGTCGGCTCGACATCCTCGTCAACAATGCCTTCACCCTGTCCGACGACCTGCTGGAGCCGAAGGGGTTCTGGGAAAAGCCGCTGTCCAATCTGGAGATGTGGGACGTGGGCGTGCGGTCCAACTATGTCGCGGCCTGGCATGCGGCGCAGATCATGGCGCCGCAAAAGTCGGGCCTGATCGTCGCCATTTCCGGCTTTGCGGCCGTGACCTATACCTATGGCACAATATTCGGCACGTCCAAGTCGGCGGTGGACCGCATGGCGCGCGACTTCGCCATCGAGCTGGAGCCGCACAATGTCGCGTCGCTGACCCTGTGGCAGGGCCTGACCCTGACCGAGAAGGCGCAGGACAATCTGGCCAAGATGGGCGACAAGATGACCAAGTCGATCACCAGCATGCAGGGCAGCACGGTGGAGCATCCGGGTCGCGTCGTCGCCGCGCTGGCCGCCGACCCGGACATCATGAAGCGGTCGGGCGCGGAATATATCACCGCCGAACTGGCGCAGGACTATGGCCTGACCGATGTCGATGGCGCGGTTATCGCGTCGGCCCGCGCATCGCGTGGCGACCCGATCTGGAAGCCGATTGCGGAGGTCAATTATCGTGGCGCATGATCGCGACCGGGACGCGCGGATCGACGCGCTGCTGGACCGGCAGGGCATTTATGACTGCCTGACGCGGATGCAGCGCGGCACGGACCGGTTCGACAAGTCGCTGTTCCTGTCGGCCTTTCACCCCGACGCGATCATCGCAGCGGGGCCGTTCGTGGGCACGGCGGACGAACTGTATGACTGGTCCGCCCAATTGCAGGCGATGATGCACAAGGGCACGCTGCACAGTCTGCTGAACCATCATTGCGAGCTGGACGGCGACACGGCGCATACGGAGACCTATTATCTCTATATCGCGGCCAACCCCGACGACACCAATCTGCTGGCGGCGGGGCGCTATATCGACCGGTTCGAGCGACGGGACGGCGAATGGCGGGTGGCGGCGCGCAACACGGTGATCGAATGGTCCATCGTGCAGCCCGCGCTCGACAATCCGCTGACCGCCGTGCCGGGGATCAACGACAATGGCGTGGTGGCGCGGGGGCCGGAGGATATTTCCTACATCCGGCCGTTCCTGAACAAGCGCGATCGTTTCGTTCCGCCATTGGGGTGAGGGTTTCGGCTCGGCGGCTGACGCAGGAACGCCTGATCGGATCGGGATGCGGCCGGGATAAGGCCGGCGCGCGGATCGCGCGGCCTGCATTGTTCTCCGCCGCCAAAGAGTTGCGTATGCAGAAGGCCGTCCTGATAAGGGGGCATGACGATCGAGACACCGCCCCCGGCATCGCCCGCCCCGCGAAACTGGTTCGCATCCGGCGGGGAAAGCTATGCCCGCTATCGCCCGACCTATCCCGACGAACTGCCCGCCTTTCTGGCCGGGGCCGCGCCGGACAGGGCGCTGGCGGTCGATGTGGGCTGCGGCAACGGGCAGTTTACCGCGCAACTGGCGGCGCATTTCGAGGCTGTTGTCGGGCTGGACTCCAGCGCGGACCAGATCGCCCATGCCGCGCCCCATGCCGGAGTGCGCTATGCCTGCGCGCCCGCCGAGGCGCTGGGGCTGGCGGATGGATGCGCGTCGCTGGTGACGGCGGCGCAGGCGGCGCACTGGTTCGACCTGTCGCGCTTCTATGCCGAGGTGCGGCGGGTGGCCGCGCCGGGGGCGGTGGTGGCGCTGGTCAGCTATGGCGTGCCGGTCTTCGATGGGGAGATAGCGGCGCGTTTCGGGCAATTTTACTGGGAGGAAATCGGCGGATACTGGCCGCCGGAACGACGGCTGGTCGAGAGTGGCTATGCCGGGATCGAGTTTCCCTTTGCCGAACTGGCGTGGCCTGCGATGACGATCCGCCGCGCATGGGACCTGGCGGCGTTTATGGGCTATGTGTCCACATGGTCCGCGCTGCGCCGGGTGGAGGAGGCGGGGCAGGGGGTTGTCGTCAGCCGCTTCGGCGAGGATATGGCGCGACTGTGGGGCGATGCGGCGCGGCTGCGGCCGGTCGAGTGGCCGATCACGATGCGGCTGGGGCGGGTTTGACCGGCGGCGGTGGCTCGATCGAAGGGCTGCTCTTCCTCTGGCACCGACCCTCATAGAGCCGTTTCCGATCCGATTGCGTCGGACCGGCTGCTCTACGTCTTTGGTTTTGCGCGTTTTCTGGGTCAGCCGGTGATTCCACCTGCCTGAAAAACGCTCCAGGCAAGAGTGATCCTTCGACAGGCTCAGGACGAACGGAGCGAAAGACGGGCGATGCGTCGCCCGCCCCGGTCAGGCGTCGGGCAGCAGCGCCTGCAACTTGCTCATCACGGCCTGGATACGCTCGGCGGCTTCGGTGAAGGTCTTCACATCCTCGCGATTGTTGTTGCCGCGAGCTTCCTTCGCGGACTCCAGATAGCCCTCCATGTCCGTTTCGAGGGCGTCGACGAGAATTTCGACCTCGTCCTCGGACAGGGTGAGCTTGATGGGCTTGGACATGTGATTCCCCATGATTGACAGGCGATATGACGTGGCAAGCGCCCTACGGCAGGGGGCGGGGCGGATGCAACCGCGAAGAGCGCACGGCGGCGCGGCCCCGAAACGTTACAATATGTTGGAAGGGGCAAACAGGGTTTGAACGTGGGGCCAACGGCCGGTAGAGAGGGGCCAATGGCATTTCGTTCCCACTCCATCGCCCTGACTTCGGCGCTTGCATCCGCGATGCTGGCGTCATCCCCGCTGTTCGCGCAGCCGGAATCGATCCTGCCCGCGCCTGCGCCCGGCGTGCCGGTCGCGCCGCCCGCCGTGGCGCCGCCGTTGCCGGTCGTGCCGCCGCAGCCGCTGCCCAGGGTGAGCGAATCGCAGGCCGTGCTGCTGCGCGGCTGGCTGGCCGATGGCGCGCGGCAGGGGCTGACCAGCGGGACGATGAAAAGCTATGCTGGCCTGTCCGGCGATGCGCTGGTGCGCGCGGCGCTCGATCGGGCGACGGCGTTGCGCCGTGGCCGTGTGGATACCGCCGACTTTCTCCAGGTATGGGCGCTGCGCCCGGCGGCGTTCGACCCGCTGCCCGGCTTTACGGAGGCGGTGCGCGCCGACCGGCTGCCGCAATGGACCAACAGCCTGACCCCGCGCTGGGCGGGCTATGACGGCCTGCGCGTCGGCCTCGCCAAATATGAGAAGATCCGCGATGCGGGCGGGTGGAAGGCGCTGACCGCGCAGTCCCCGGCGGCGGATGTCCGCGCCCGGCTGAAGCTGGAGGATGATGCGGTGTCGGCGGGCGAGCCGCTGTCCGCCGCGATCCAGCGGGCGCAGCGCCGCTATGGGCTGGAGCCGACGGGCACGCTGGGCGCGCGGACGCTGGCGGCGCTGAACGTGCCGGTGCGCGACCGGGTGGCCGCGATCATGGCGAATATGGAGCGGTGGCGCTGGCTGCCCGCCGAACTGCCCGTCGACCGGGTGCAGGTGAATATCGCCGCCGCCGTGGTGAGCGTGTTCGAGGGTGACAAGGTCGCGATGACGATGCGCGGCGTGACCGGCAGCGTGGGCAATGAGACGCCGATGCTGACCTCCACCATCCACAGCATCGTCGTCAATCCGCCATGGAACGTGCCCACGTCCATCGCCAAGAAGGAACTGTGGCCCAAGGGGCGGGCGGCGCTGGCGCGGCAGGGGTACAAGATCGTCAAGACGCCCGATGGCGGCGAGCGCATCGTGCAGCCCGCCGGGCCGGGCAGCGCGCTGGGCCGGTTGAAGTTCGACTTCGACAATCCCTTTGCCGTCTATCTGCACGACACGCCGTCGCGCGCGAAATTCTCCAGCTATGACCGGCTGGCGAGCCATGGTTGCATCCGGCTGGAGCGGCCGGTGCCGCTGGCCGACCGGATGCTGGAGGGATCGCCCGCGCTGGCGAGCGCGACGGTGCAGGATCTGATCGACACGGGCAAGACGCAGCGCGTGTCGCTGCCCAAGCCGGTCAGCGTCTATCTGCTCTACTGGACCGCCTTTGCCAGCGCCAATGGTACGCTGAACTTCCGCGATGATCCCTATGGCTGGGACAAGCTGCTGGCCGACAAGATCGACGCCTCCACCAATCGCGCGCTGGCCCCGGCTCCCGGACAGGCCGCCGCGCCGACTATTGCCTCGAAGGACTGAAGACCCATGCGTATCCGCTATCCGCTCGGCGCGTTTGCCGCGCTGCTCGCCCTGTCGGCCTGTGGCAAGAAGCCGGAGGAAACGCCGGTTGAGAATGACATCGTGGTGAACGAGGTCGAGAATGTGACGGACGCGCCGCCGCCGTCCGTCGTCCTGCCGGAAGAGGATAACAGCGCCAAGCCGGTGGAAAACAAGGTGGCGCCGCCCGAAATCAGCGAGCAGCAGCAAATGCAGGACGATGCCGAGGCGACCGGCATGACCAGCCGCCTGCCCGACGAGGATGCGCAGCCGCCCCTAGCGAGCGGCACGCCGCGATAAGCGCCGCCACTGGATTTGTGTCGGCCGCGCCCCACATTAACACCATGAAACGCCGCGATTTCGTGCGATATGGCCTGTCCGTTCTGGGTATGGCGGCCACATCCTCCTCCACGCTGGGGGCCAGAAAGGCCGGGCTGATGCCGGTCGTCCCGCCGCCACCGCCGACTCCTCCAGCGGCGCCCGCGCCGGTCGTGCCATCCGCCGCCCTGCCGGGGATTGCGACGCGCGCGGAACTCGGCCCCTTGCTGGACCGGGCGCGCGCCGCGCTGGACACGCACAAGGACCGGCTGGTGCTGCGCGATCGGGTGGCGCTGGCGGACTTCAGCAAGGGGTCGAAGGAGCATCGTTTCCATATCGTCGACCTGAACGGCGGGCAGACGATCAGCTATCTGGTCGCGCATGGCCGTGGGTCGGACCCGGAGCATAGCGGTTTCCTCCAGAGCTTTTCCAACGAGCCGGGATCGCTGGCGACGTGCGAAGGGGCGTTCCTGACCGGGGAACGCTATGTCGGCGTGCATGGCGCGTCGATGCGGCTGGTCGGGCTGGACCCCACGAACGACAACGCGGATATGCGCGCCATCGTCGTGCATGGCGCACCCTATGTCAGCGAGGACCATATCGCAGCATGGGGCAAGGTGGGGCGCAGCGAGGGATGCTTCGTGGTCGCGCCGCACCTGATCGGGCAGGTGCTGGACCTGCTGGGGCCGGGGCGGCTGATTTACGCTGCGAAGATATAGGCGCGAAGATATAGGGTTTGATTGCAGGGTGGCGGACATAATCCTGCATCCGGTGTGAACGTCGCGAAACCTGCGCGTCGCTCATGCGTTACCCACCCCGGCGCATCATAACCGGAGGATCGATCCAGCCGGGTGACAGGGTTCCGCGCCGCAAGGGGGTATTGCTTGGTTTTGGGTTCTGCCGGGCAGTTCGGGTCTGGGTCGCGGGGCAAGCGACATATGCTTTTGCTATGCTGTGCGGGGTCGGCGATTGCCGTCGCCTGGCCTGTTCATGCGCAGGAGAAAGCCGGCGTCGCGCCCGCGCCGGTCGCGAATCCATCCACGGCTGCCCCGGTCGATGCCGTCCCGGTCGATAATAGCCCGATCATTCCCGATGCGGAGTTCGACGCGGCCATTCCCGCCATCGATACCGACCCGAACGCCCCCATGGGATCGGTCGCCGACTGGCAGGCGCAGCAACGCAAGCTGGATAGCGAGACAAAAGCGAAGGATTCGCGCACCGGGGTGGCGGCCATCCCAGCCGGGCAGGATGGCACGGCGACCGAGACGCTGGCCGATGCGCCGGTGAACGACCCGGAGATCGACGCGCCGCTGGTCCCGCTGGCGGGCTTCGACGTGGAGCCGTTCGACGAGAGCCGCTACACCGAGGCGGAGGAGAGGCCGACGACCACGACCACCACCTATCGCTATCGGGTGGAGGGGCTGGACACGCTGTCCGACGCCAGCGCGGTGTCGCCCATCGACGGTGGCGACATATTGGGCCTGTTCGGCGACCTGTCCGCGCTGGAGGATGGCGACGGCAAGGCGGCCAATGGCGCGATGATCAACGCGCGCATGACGGAGGATGCCAAGCTGCTGACCGACATATTGTCGGGGCAGGGCTATTTCGACGCGACGGTCAGCCCCAGCCTGCAATTGCCGGAGGAGGGGAGCAAGGACGCGATCACCGTCATCCTCGATACGGTCGCGGGGCCGCGCTATGCGCTGGGCACGGTCGCGTTCGATGCGGGGCCGGTGGTGCCGGGCGACCTCATCACCCGCGCTTTCGTGCCCAAACCGGGCGAGCCGATCGTGGCGGAGCGCATCCTGTCGGCGGAGGCGAATGTGGCGGTGGTGCTGCCGCAGAATGGCTATCCCTTTGCCAAGGTCGGGCAGCGTGACATCCTGCTCGATGCGGCGACGCGCACGGGGGATTACACCCTGCCCGTGGCGACGGGACCGCGCAGCAGCTTTGGCGACATCGTGCCGACCGGCAAGAAACCGGTTTTCGGCGCGAAACATGTCGCGACCATCGCCCGGTTCAGGAAGGGCGAATTGTACGACAGCCGCAAGGTCGACGACCTGCGGCAGGCGCTGGTGGCGACGGGCCTGTTCTCCGTCATCGCCATCGAGCCGCAGGCGACCGGGACGGCGGTGGGCACCGACGGCGTGGCGGGCACTGATTATGCCAATCTGCTGGTCAAGCAGGAGGCCGGTCCGGCGCGCACGCTGGCCGGGCAGGCAGGCTATGGCACGGGCGAAGGCTTCAAGCTGGAGGGAAGCTGGACCCACCGCAACCTGTTCCCGGACGAGGGCGCGCTGATCGGCAGCCTGACGGCGGGCACGCAGGAGCAGGGCGCGGGCGTCACCTTCCGCCGTTCCAACGCGGGCAGGCGCGACCGGACGGTGGAGTTCGGCGTCAATGCGCTGCACAGCCGTTTCGATGCGTTTGAGGCGTTTACGGGCCGTCTGTACGGGCGCATCTCCTATGACAGCACGCCAATCTGGCAGAAGAGATGGACCTATAATTACGGGTTCGAGTTGCTCGGCACCAATGAGCAGGATTATGATTTCGCGGCGGGTTTGCGGCGTCGGCGGACCTTCTATGTGCTGTCGCTGCCGGGTGAGGTGAAGTTCGACACGTCCAACTCGCTGCTCGACCCGACCAAGGGTTTCCGCCTGTCGGCCAAGGTCGCGCCGGAGGGCTCGCTGGGCAGCGGCGGGCAGATTTATGGGCGCGGCCTGTTCGAGGCGACGGGCTATTACCCCGTGTCCGACGGCATCGTGCTGGCGGGCCGGGCGCGGGTCGGCACGATCAGCGGCGCGGCGCGCGAACAGATCGCACCGTCGCGGCGCTTCTATGCCGGTGGCGGCGGATCGGTGCGCGGCTTTGGCTATCAGGAATTGGGACCGAAAGATCCCGATGCGCGGCCCATCGGCGGGCGCAGCCTGGTCGAGGCGGCGGCGGAGGTCCGCTATCGCTTCGGCAATTATGGCGTGGTCGGGTTCCTGGACGCCGGGCAAGTCTATACCGGCAGCGCGCCGACGTTCAGCAACCTGCGCTATGGCGTGGGTGTGGGCGGGCGCTTCTACACCAATTTCGGGCCGATGCGGCTGGATGTGGCAACGCCGATCAACCGGCAAGCGGGGGAATCGCGCGTGTCGGTCTATATCTCCATCGGGCAGGCCTTTTGATGGCGGGCGAGGAACAGGACATGGTCCCGGCGCCGGTGGAAACCACGCCCGCACCGCGCGCGCACTGGGGACGACGGATCGCCATCGGCATCGCGGGCGTGATCGCTTTCCTGCTGGTCGTGGTGGCGGGCGTCTATCTCTGGCTGGGCACCGACAATGGGCGCGGCTTCGTGGCGCGGCAGGTCGCGGGGCTGTCGTTCGACAATGGCATGACCATCGGGATCGACAGGATCGAAGGGTCGATATTCGGCGCGATGCGGATCAGGGGGCTGGCGATCCGCGATACCAAGGGCGTGTTCCTGACCGCGCCGGGGGTCGACCTCGATTGGCGGCCACTCTCCTATGCCCGCAATCATCTCGACATACGCTCGCTGGTGATACCGGAGGCGCGGCTGTATCGGACGCCATTGTTCAAGGCGGTGCCGCCGAGCGAGGGGCCGCTGCTGCCCGACCTCGACATTGACGTGAACCGGCTGGAGATCGGGCGGCTGGCCATAGACCCGCCGGTCACGGGTCAGCGTCACCTCGTCAGCCTGTCGGGGCAGGTGCATATCGCCGACCGGCGGGCGCAGGTGCGGGCCGATGGCCGGGCGCTCGTGGGACCGGGCGTGGCGGGCGGGGACCGGCTGGCGCTGGTGCTCGACGCGGTGCCGGAGGCGAACCGGCTGGACATCGACCTCAAGGTCAACGCCCCGGCGAAGGGACTGGTCGCGGGGTTCAGCGGCATCGCGCAGCCGATGGACGTGGCGCTGACCGGCAAGGGTGACTGGGCTGCATGGAACGGGCGGCTGAGCGGGTCCGTCGGTGCCGACCGGCTGGCCGACGTCGCGATCGCGGCGCGCCACGGGGCGTTCGCGGTCAAGGGCGATACGCGGCCCGGCCTGTTCCTGACCGGACCCGGCCGCAACATGCTGGAGCCGGTGACGAAGATCGACCTGAAAGGGCGGGCGCAGGACCGGCGCGTGCAGATTTCCGGCGGCGTCGCGAGCGACAATTTCACCTTCAACGCGCAGGGGCTGGTCGACCTAGGCCAGAGCAGCCTGCGCGACCTGAAGCTGGATTTCCGCCTGCTGAAACCCAGCGTGATCGCGCAGAACCTGACCGGTAATGCGATTGCGGCGGTGGCGACGCTGAACGGCAGTTTTGTTGCCCCTAACGTGACCTATGCCGTCAACGCCCAGTCCATCGGGTTCAGCGGGACGGTGGTTCAGGGGCTGGCGGTTTCGGGCAGTGCGGCGCTGGACAAGGACCAGTGGCGTATTCCGGTCGATGGGCGCGCGGCGCGCATCACGGGGATAGAGAGCGTCGCGCCGCTGCTGACCAACGTCCGGCTGAACGGCGATTTTGCCTATGCCAAGGGTCGCCTGCTGTCGGACAATATGAAGATCCGGTCCGACCGGATCGACGCGACGGCGGTGATCGTCGCGGATATGAACACGGCGCTTTATACCGGCGCGCTGAACGGGCAGGTCAATGGCTATCAGGTGGAGAGCGTCGGCATCTTCAACCTGTCGACCAACATGGACCTCAAGACCGGGGCGAACGGCTATTTCAAGCTGGGCGGGCGGGTGACGGCGCGCTCGACGCGGTTGCTCAACGATGGGATCAAGGGCTTTCTGGGCGGCAATGCGCTGATCGTGGCGGATGTCGGCTATGACAGCAATGGCGTGGCGAGCATCGATCGGCTAAACGTCGCCGCGCCGTCCTTCCGCATGAGCGGGGGACGGGGCAGCTATCGCAGCGACGGGGCGATCCGCTTTACCGGGCGGGGCAGCAGTGACCAATATGGGCCGCTGGGTGTCGATGTGACCGGCACGGTGGCGCGGCCTGTGGCGCGCATCGCGGCGGCGCGGCCCGGCATGGGCATCGGGCTGGCCAATGTGGTCGCCACGATCACCGGCGCCAACAATGTCTATGCGGTCAAGGGCCGCGGCGACAGCGACTATGGCCCGTTCAACGCCAATGTGGCGGTTGCGCTGGGCCGTGCGCTGGTCGTGGACGTAAAGCCGGGCACGGATTTCGCGGGTGTCGGCATGGTCGGGCGCATCGTGCAGACGGGCGCGGGGCCGTTCAGCGGGACGCTCAACGCCCATGGTTCCGGGATCGACGGGCAGGTGATGCTGTCGGCTTTCTCTGGCAAGCAGCGCGCGGTGGTGAAGGCGACGGCGCGCGACGCCAGCCTGCCGGGCACGGTCGGTTTCCGGGCGGATCGGGCCATCGTGGACGCGGACGTCATCCTCTATGACCAGCCGCAGATCGTCGCGGACGTGCAGGCGGCGGGCGTGCGGATGGGCGAACTGACCATCGCGGGGGCGCGGGCGAATGTGAATTATCGCGGCGGCAACGGGCAGGCGAAGCTGCTGGTCGAGGGGCGCACCCGCTATCCCTTCCGCATGGCCGCCAATGCGCTGTTGCAGCCGAAACTGTGGCGGCTGGCGCTGAACGGGCGCTTCAACGGCATCGACCTCGCCACCAAGGGGCCGATGCGGGTGATACCGGAGAAGGGCGGCTATACGCTGTTGCCCGCGACGATCACCACGGCCAGCGGCAAGACGGGGCAGGGCGCGATCCAGCTTGCGGGGCGCTATGGCCGGGGGATGGAGGTGCAGAGCCGCCTGAACGCCGTCAATCTGGCGCTGCTCAACCCCTTCATGCCGGGCCTGGGCCTGGGCGGGGTGGCGACGGGCAGCCTGGATTTCGCACAAGCGGCGCCGTCTGCCTTCCCCAGCGCGGATGCGCGGATGACGATTACCCGCTTCACGCGGACCAGCCTCGCCTCCGTCTCGCAGCCGGTGGATATTCACCTCGTCGGGCGCCTGTTGCCCGATGGCGGCAATGCGCGGGCGATTATCCGGCGGCGCGGGGCGGCCATCGGGCGGATGCAGGTGGATCTGAAGCCGTTGCCGCCCGGATCGGGACCATGGATGACGCGGCTGATGGCGGCCCCCCTGTCGGGAGGCCTCCGCTATAACGGCCCGGCGGACACGCTCTTCTCGCTGGCGGCGCTGCCCGACCAGAGTTTGAAGGGGGCGGTCGGCGTTGCGGCGGATTTTTCCGGTAGGCTGGCCGCGCCGCAACTGACGGGCGTGGTGCGGGCCAACAATCTGATCTACGAAAATGCCGCCTATGGCACGCGATTGACCGACATGAAGGTGCAGGGCCGCTTCACCAACGACCGCTTGCAGGTGGAGAGCCTGACCGCGCGGGCGGGTGCTGGCACGGTCAGCGCCAAGGGGTTCGTGTCGTTGAGCGCGGAGCAGGGCTTTCCGTTGCAACTGGGCCTCGACATGGACCGGGCGCAAATGGCGAGCGGGCAGGATTTGGCGGCGCAGGTGACGGGACAGATCAAGGTGGTCAACGGCCCCAACCAGCCCGCGACGGTCAGCGGACGCATCACCCTGCCCGAAACCCGGTACAAGATCGTGCGGCAGGGCAGTGCGGAGGTCGCGACGCTGACCGGGGTGCGGCGTAAGCCGGTGCCGGGGCGTGAGCGTATTTCCGGCGCGCCGGAACCGATCAGCAGCCTGCCGTCGAACTGGGCGCTCGACCTGGACGTGGTGGCGCCGAACAAAATCTATGTCAGCGGTATGGGGCTGGAGTCCGAATGGGCGGCCGACATCCATATGGGCGGGACCAGCGGCGCGCCGGTCATCACCGGCGGCGTCGATCTGGTGCGCGGCACGCTGGGCTTTGCGGGCAAGAGCTTCACCCTGTCGGAGGGGCGCATCCGCTTCAACGGCGGCGACATGTTCAACCCGGACATTCGCATTGTCGCGTCGGGCGATGTGGAGGATGTGACGATCGCCATCACCATCACCGGGTCGGCCGGCGATCCGCAGATCGTCTTCTCCTCCACGCCCAGTCTGCCGCAGGATGAACTGATGGCGCGCATCCTGTTCGGCAGTTCGGTGGGCGAGCTGTCCGCGATACAGGCGGTGCAGCTGGCGTCCTCGCTCAACAGCCTGCGTGGGGGCAAGGGTGGCCTCAACCCGCTGGGCGTGCTGCAAAGCTCTACGGGCATCGACCGGCTGCGCGTGCTGGGCGCGGACGAGAAGACCGGGCGGGGAACATCCGTGGCGGTCGGGCAGTATATCACCAAGGATGTCTATGTGGAGATCGTGACCGATACGCGCGGCTACACGCAGACCCAGTTGGAGATCGCCCTGTCGAAGGCGTTGTCGCTGCTGAGTTCGTCGGGCAGCTTTGGCGGCCAGAGCGTGAACCTGCGCTATCGCAAGGATTATTGACGAACCATGCCGCCACGTTCCGCCCTCCTTCCGTTGATGATCCCGTTCTGCCTGCTGGCGGCCTGCGACCGTACGCCCAGTTTCGAAAAGCGGTATGAGGAGCAGACGGCGACATTGAAGGGATCGGCCAACAGCATCGAGCGGGAGCTCGCCAATCAGATCAGCGGGGCGGACGCCGCCGCACGGGCGGAGCGGGAGATTTCCAATGCGGCTGTGCCCTGATGACTGATCCGCAGGATGGACCGATGGAGGGCGCAGCGGTCGCCCCCGCCACCTTGGACGCCGTGGCGGAGACGGTGCCCGGTGCGATGGGGAGCAGCCCGCTGGCGCTGCCCCGCGCCGCATGGTGGGCCATCGTCAAACGCGTCTATGTGATGACGGGCTTCCATAACCTCAGCCTGCTGGCGGCGGGGGTGGCTTTTTACGCCTTTCTGGCGTTCGTGCCGCTGATCGCGTCCATCGTGCTGCTCTATGGGCTGGTCGGCGATCCGCAGACGGTGGCGCAGAGCATCGACCTGCTGAAAGGGCTGGCGCCGTCGGAGGTGCTGACGATCCTGCGCGACCAGTTGCTGGCCATCGTGACCAGCAGCAAGACGGCGCAGGGCTTTGGCCTGCTGCTGGCGATCTTCGTCGCGCTGTATGGCGCGATGCGGGCGGCGACGGCGATGATCGCGGCGCTGAACATCATCAACGAGGAGCCGGAAACGCGCAGTGTCTTTCGCACCACGGCGGTCGCGGCGCTCATCACCATCGGCATGGTGGGGGTTGCGCTGGTCGGGGTGCTGTCCATTTCCGTCTTCACCTATGTCAGCAATTTTCTCGCGCCCTGGCTGGGGACGGGCACGGCGCTGCTGATCCAACTCGCCACATGGGCGTTTGCCGGGGCGCTGGTCAGCTTCACCTTCGCCATCTTCTTCCGCTACGCGCCGGACCGGCGGGCGGCGAAATGGCGGTGGCTGTCGGTGGGGTCGGTGCTGTCGACCCTGTTGTGGGTGGCGATTACGGCGGGCTTCGGATTCTATGTGTCCGACATATCCGATTATAACGCGACCTATGGATCGCTGGCGGCGGTCGTCATCTTCCTGATGTGGCTGTTCCTGTCCGCCTATGCCGTGCTGATCGGCGCGGAGGTCAATGCGGAGATGGAACGGCAGACGATGGTGGACTCGACCGTCGGGCCGGACCGGCCCATCGGGCAACGCGGGGCGGCCATGGCGGACAGCGTGGTGGTGGACGAGGCGAGCCGGGCGCTGCTGGAGAAAAAGCGTCAGCGGGAATCGCGGCGGAAGGCGAACCGGGTCTAAGGCAGGGTCTAGAGCGTGATGACGTTAGATTGACCCACCTCGTCATGGCGAGCGTGGTGAGCCGCAGGCGGGCGACGCCCAACCATCTATTGCAGCGCTCATGGGGTTTGCTCCGCTGCGCTCTCCATGACGATTCAAGGCAAAGTCACCCTGGAGTTCGCCAGGCGCGGTGTTAGGGGTTATTGATCCGCGAGAAGGAGCGCAGGCGGCAGGGCCAGCGCGGGCGGCAGGGCGTTCCCCATGTCCGGCGTCGGGCCGGGAGGCCTCATACGGGCTGTGCCGTCAGGCAGGCTGTTCGGGGCGCTGTTCGGAAGGAACCGTCACAGGGCCACCGAGACAAGTCGTATTATGTGTCCGAAAGGGGCAGGCCATTGCCGGGAAGCCTGGTAGCCTCCGACAATGGCCGGTGTCCCCATCAGCCGTTCAGCTTGTCCTTCACGGCCTTCGCAGGCGTGAAACCGAGCTTCTTGGAGGCTGCGATCTGGATCGTCGCGCCGGTGGCCGGGTTGCGGCCTTCACGAGCGGGCGTGTCCTTGACCTTGAACTTGCCGAAACCGTTCAGCGAGATTTCCTCACCCTTTGCAGCCGCGTCGGCGATGGCGGTGAAAACGCCGTCAACCAGCTTGCGGGCATCGGTCTTGGTCAGGCCATGGGCAGCAGCCAGGCTGTCGGCAAGATCGCTGTTGTTCATAAGATCAGGCTTCCTTTAATTGATGAGGCGGCTTGGCTAGCGTGCCTTTGCGGGAACGTCCATCACCCAGACGCCCCTAAATGCCTTCATTTGGTGGTTTTTTATGCTTACCGCCGCCGAAATGCGCTCTTTATCGGCCGGTGTGGGCGACGAGGCGCTGCGACTCAGCCCAGAATCGCTCCACGACCGCCTTGTCTTCGGTCAGCGGATTCGGCGGGCGGACCTGCCGCTGGAACCAGTAGGCGCCGCTGGTTTGGGCCGCTTCCGGGGCATCGGCGAGCCAGACCAGCGTGTCGGCGCCCTCGACTTCGGTGAACTTCTGGATGTCGCGCGTCCGCTCCTGCGTGTCGGTGGGGGCATAGGTGAAGAAGTTGGAATCCACCGGGCCGGGGTGCACGGCATGGGCGACGATGCCGTCGGCCGCCAGCCGATCCGCCAAGCCGCGCGTGAACAGGACATTGGCCAGCTTGCCGGTGCAATAGGCCAGGCCCGTGCTCCAGTTCTCCAGATTCTGGAGATCGTCCAGATTGATGGCGGGCACCATCTCGCTGGCGTCCGACGCGGTGTTGAGGATGCGGACGGTGCCATGCGGCTTGCCCGCGGCGGCGGCGCGCAACAGGGGCAGCAGCCGGTCGGTGAGGAGGAAGGGGCCGAGATGGTTGCCCGCGAAATTCTGCTCCAGCCCCTCCGCCGTCATCACCAGCCTGTCTGTCATGCCGCCGGCATTGTTGACCAGCAGGTCGACATGGTCGGTCAGCCCGGCAATATCCTGCGCCAGCCGCTCCGCCTGCGCCATCAGCGACAGGTCGGCGCGCAGCAGGACGCCCGCGCCGCCGGGCGAGGCCGCGCGCACTTCCGCCTCCGCGAGAGTCGAGCGGGCGGGGTCACGGCCGGTGCCGATCACGCGCCAGCCCTGCGCCGCCAATGCCAGGGCCACCTGCTTGCCGATGCCGCTGCTGGCCCCCGTGACCACGGCGACCCGTGCTTTTGTCGATGACATTCGGCTCTCCTGCTCTTCTCTCAATCGCGATGGGCTATCATCCGGTCGCTCGCCCGTCCTGCCGGAACCGCGCGGTGCGCGCGCCATTCTGGCCAGTCATGTCGTAACTGGCCCCGTTCGGACAGTCCACCGCATAGGCACCCCGGCATGGATGCCGTCCAAGGGGCGTGATAGGGGCATGAGACAGAGACACGGGATCGGGAGAGGGCTGCAATGGGCGCGAATTTCATGTTCCTGCACGGTGGCGGGCAGGGCGGCTGGGTATGGGACCGGCTGATCAACGCGCTGCGCCTGCAATCGGGCGAGGATGGCGGTGCGTTGAGGGCGCTGGACGTGCCGGGGTGCGGGACCAAGCGCGGGCGGGATACCAGCGCGCTGGATTTCGACGGGATCGTAGCGGAACTGCTGGCCGATATCGAGGCGACGGGCCTGCGCGACATCGTCCTGGTGGGCCATTCGCAGGCGGGCACGGTGATGCCGAAACTGGCGGCGGCGCGGCCCGGCCTGTTTCGGCGGCTGGTCTATGTCAGCTGCTCCTCCCCATTGCCCGGCGTGACCGTGCCTGAGATGATCGGCAAGGGGGTACAGGGGCAACATGCGGATCAGGTCGGCTGGCCGGTCGATCCCGCCACATCGACCCGTGACGAGCGGTACAGGCCGATGTTCTGCAACGACATGGACGAGGGGGAGACGGTGGCGTTGCTGGCGCGGCTGGATGGGGATGTCTGGCCGACAAGTTCCTATCTGGCGCGCGACTGGTCCTACGACCATCTCGCCACGGTGCCGACCAGCTATGTGATATTGTTGCAGGATCAGGCGCTGCCCGCAGCGTGGCAGGAGCGTTTCGCGGAGCGTTTCCACGCCGACCGGGTCATTCGCATCGACGCCGGGCATCAGGGCATGATGACCCGCCCGCATGCGCTGGCCGAAGTGCTGATCGCCGAGGCCCGCGACTGAGGCGGTTGCAGTACCATGCCGTGGCCGGGCGGAATGGCTCGACCGGGCGATGCGTTCTCCCTACAGCCGTGGCAGAGGCTCATCCTCGCAGACGGGAGCTTCCCTATTCCGGCATCGCTGTCCCCCTTGTCCATCGGACTGCACCCCAGCCTTGCCCGGAACGGGGCAGCGGCGGTGAGCGAGCCGTTCGCGGTGCGGCTAGCGACGGTGCGGCGGGGCGCCCTGTTCGTCGCCAGCGGGTGCCAAGCACCGGGCGGCGGCATGGGCACGACCGTGACAGGCCCCTATCGCGCCAAGGTGATCGGTAACAGCCTGCGCGAACTGGACCGTTTCCTGAACCTGCTGGCGGATGAGGTGGGGCGCACCATGGCCCGCTCCGCCGCCGACATGGGGGCGATCCGGCGCGAGCATAATACGGCGAACAAGATACGTGGGCTGCGCGGACGGCGCGGACTGGCCAGCCCGGACCATGACCGGTTGCGGGCATTGGGGCGCAGCCGCGACTGCATGGTCCATTGCGACGGGCTGGTGAAGCGCGGCGACGGGCCGGATGCGGCCTATCTGACTTTAGGCTGGACGGCGGGGGGCTGGACGCAGGGCGTTGGGACAGAGGGTGGCGGGTCAGGTGCCGGGTGCCGGACGACAGGGGAACCGCCCGCCGGCCTGCCCCTGCTGCGCGCGGGCGTGGGGGAGCGGATCGAGGTCACCCGGCTGTCCCTGATCGACGTCGGGGAATTTTATCTGGCGGCCGCCGCTGCGCTGGTGGCGCTGCGCGGGTAGGGCGCTTTTGCGCGGGCGGCTTCCCTATGCAAGGCGCGAGGGAAACCCAGTGCGCGGGTCGGGTGGGATGGAGCGACAGGCCAACCCGTCGCTAACCCCTGTTCCCCCACTCTCGGATCAAGCCCGCGTCAGCACACCCGCAAAACTCTCGTCATCCAGCGCCGTACCCGCGCCCAACGCGACGCAGATCAGCGGATTGTCGGCGATCTTCACATGCAGGCCGGTCGCATCATGCAGCGCTTCGCCCAGCCGCCCCAGCAGCGCGCCGCCACCGGTCAGGGTGATTCCCTCGTCGATGATGTCCGCCGACAGTTCGGGCGGGGTCTGCTCCAGCGCGTTCATCACCGCGCCGACGATCTGCGCCACGGATTCGCGCAGGGCTTCGGCAATCTGCGCCTCGGTAATCTCTATCTCGCTGGGGCGGCCGGTCATCAGGTCGCGGCCCTTGACGGTCATACGCTCACCCGCATCATCCGGCCGGGTGGCGCGGCCGATGACATGCTTGACCCGCTCCGCCGTGATTTCGCCGATCATCAGGTTATGGTGGCGACGGATATGGGCCATGATCGCCTCGTCCATCTTGTCGCCGCCCACGCGCACCGACCCGCTATAGGCGAGGCCGCGCAGCGACAGCACGGCGACCTCCGTAGTGCCGCCGCCGATGTCGACCACCAGCGCGCCGACCGGCTCCTTCACCGGCAGGCCCGCGCCGATCGCGGCGGCCATCGGTTCCTCGATCAGATGGACTTCGGATGCGCCCGCCGCTGCCGTGGCGTCGCGGATTGCGCGCCGCTCCACCATGGTCGCACCGGACGGCACGGCCAGCACGATCTTGTTGGCGCGATGGCGCAGGCCGACCCCGCCCAGCGCCTTTTCGACGAAGTGGCGGATCATCTGCTCGGCAATGTCGATGTCGGCGATCACGCCGTCGCGCAGCGGGCGGATGGCGCGGACGCCCTCCGGCGTCTTGCCCAGCATCAGCTTCGCCTCGTCGCCGACCGCCTTGATCTTGCGGACGCCGTTGCGCAGTTCGATGGCGATGACGGAGGGTTCGTTGAGCACGATGCCCTTGCCCCCCACATGGACCAGCGTGTTCACAGTGCCCAGATCGACGGCAAGGTCATATCCGGTCAGGCCCGGCAGGCGAGGAAATTTCATGATCGGTATGTGCAACCTTCGATTTTGCCCGGCCTATGCGGCGGGTTTGACGGACCGTATGCCATAATGAGGCGGAACGACAGCTTTCAGGGATAATCGTTGCAGCATCGGGCGTGCGCGGCGGCGGGCAGGGCGATCGGAGGCCGTAGGGAAGGCGTGCATCCTTGCCGAATCGGGCGAGCCATGGGGAGGGCGGGGCCGCCTGACCTGTGCTTTTCCAAGTGATATGGTGAGTCCAGCTGGGTTCGAACCAGCGACCTACTGATTAAAAGTCAGTTGCTCTACCGACTGAGCTATGGACCCCCTTGCGGCCTGCGGTGCATGCCGTGAGGCGCCGTCCCTACCGGCGTGACCGGCCATGGTCAACCGGCTTTGCCATGCTCCGTTCGTCGGGCGCGCGCATTGCGGGCGGCGAGGTGCGCGATGCGCAGCCCACTGGCCGGATCGCGCCAGCCCGGAGCGATGGCGCGCAGCGGTTCCAGCACGAAGGCGCGGGCGGCGAGGCCGGGGTGCGGGATTGCGAGGCGGGGGGAGCGGACAGGGCCACCCTCCCACAGCAATATGTCGAGGTCGAGCGTGCGCGCGCCCCAGCGGCGGCGGCGGCGGCGGCCGAATTGCGCTTCCAGCGCCTGAAGATGGTCGAGCAGCGCCGCCGGGGACAGGCGGGTGGCGATCACCGCCGCGCTGTTGGCATAGTCGCGGGTGCTGGGGCCGAGCGGGCGAGACCGGATGATGGGGCCGAGCGCCCTGACCTTCAGCGGCTTGCGGTCCAGTTCCAGCAGCGCGGCCATCACGATGGCCCGTGGTCCCAGCCGCCGGGACAATGGCTGGTTGGAACCGATGCCGATGGCGTAGAGTTGTTTTTTCGGTTTGCGCAGGCGCTGCTTGCCGGAATGTCCCATGGGGGCGCATCCTTAAAAGGGGACAGGGGCGGACGCCAGTTTTTTGGGCGCGCGGCGTGGCAGGCTGGCGGGCGCTATGCCTTGTCGCCTTCCGCCTTCGCAAAGGCCTTCATCTCGTCATAGGCGGCGTCGCGCGCGTCCACGGTCAGCGATTGCAGGTAACGGGCGGCGTCCTTGTAGGTCAGGAAGGGCCTGCCATCCGCGATGATGGGAATGGTGCGGCCATTGTAGATGCGCCGCAGCAGACGCCGTTGCGGTCGGCTGAGGGAGAGGGTGTCGTCGTCGTCGGTCATATCTGCGTCCCGTGGAGTCTGGCGACGCGGTAGCCTGTCTTCCCACCGGATGCAGCCCCCCTCTGCCCGATGCCGTTCCTGGCCGGGCGGCTGTGTTTTGTCCGCCATTGTCAAGGCGGCGGTGTGGCGTGCGTCCTATCGCCGGGGATAGCATGGCGCAAAGCCCTTCATGGGGGTCATGGTTCGAGGCCACCCCCATAGTGGCCATCGCGATAAAGGGAGGATGCAAATGCTGGTCGAACGATCCTATCTGCACATCAGAGACGGGCTGGTGGACGAATTTCTGGGCGTGCTGGCGGACAAGGCGGGGCCGTTGCTGCGCGCGCTGCCCGGCGCTAATGCGGTCAGCTTTGGTCCCGGACTGGAAAATCCCACCAAGGTCATCCTGCTGATCGAGTGGGAGGATATGGACGCCCATATCGCCTTTACCAAAGCGCCGGAGATGGCGGAGTTCCGCGCCCTGCTCGCGCCCTATACGGTGGGCGGCGAGATGGAGCATTTCCTGATCGGCTGAGGATACTGATCGCCGGGGACGTCAGATGTCTTCGGCGATCCGGCCATAAAGCTGGGGCCGGCGGTCGCGGAAAAAGCCCATGCCGGCGCGGTGCATGCGCGCCTGCTCCAGGTCGAGCGTGGCGACGATCGCGCCATGCTGCCAGTCTTCCACCTCCGACAGCAGGTCGCCCCACTGGTCGGTGATGAAACTGTGGCCGTAGAATTTCTGGGATCCGTATACGCCTTCCTCCTCGCCGATGCGGTTGGCGGCGACCACCGGCATGCAGTTGGACACGGCATGGCCCTGCATCGCGCGCCGCCACATGCGGCTGGTGTCGAGGTCGGGGTCATAGGGTTCGGAGCCGATGGCGGTGGGGTAAAAGAGCATCTCCGCCCCCATCAGCGCCATCACGCGCGCGGCCTCCGGATACCATTGGTCCCAGCAGATGCCGACGCCGATGGTGCCATAGCGGGTCGGCCACACCTTGAAGCCGCTGTTGCCCGGCCGGAAATAATATTTCTCCTGATAGCCGGGGCCGTCAGGGATGTGGCTCTTGCGATAGACGCCCATGATCTCGCCCTGATCGTCGATCATGGCGAGGCTGTTATAATATTGCTGCCCGTCCCGTTCGAAGAAGCTGGTGGGGATATAGATGCCCAGATCCTTTGCCACCGCCTGCATGGTGGTGACGGCGGGATGCTCGGCCACGGGACGCGCGTTCACGAACAGGGCCTCGTCCTGCGACGTGCAGAAATAAGGGCCTTCGAACAGTTCCGGCGGCAGGATGATCTTGGCGCCGCGCGCCGCCGCCTTGCGCACATGATCCTCGACCAGCGCGATATTGGCCGCCTCGTCATCGGAAAAGGCAAGTTGCAGGGCGGCGACGGTGACTTTCGTGGGGGCGGACGACATGGGGCGCAAACCTATGAAGCGGAGGGCATTTGCTGGCTGCAACAGTGGAAGCTGCCGCCGCCGCGCAGCAGGGCGAAGCTGGGCACGCCCACCACGTCCCGGCCGGGGAAGAAGGGCTTCAACGCCTCCACCGCCGCACCGTCATTGGGCGCGCCATAGAGGGGGACGACCACGGCGGCGTTGCCGATCAGGAAGTTCATATAGCTGGCGGGGACGATATCCCCGTCTATCCGGTGGAGGCCGACGGAGGGCAGGCGCGCCACCTCCACCCCATGGGCGGCCGCGCGGGCGGCGGCATCGTCATAGATGGCGGTGTTGGGGTCGTCGGGCGTCGTCGCCTGCGGCACGGCCAGCACGCCGGGCGCGACGAAGCGGGCCAGATTGTCGACATGGCCGTCGGTATGATCGTTGAGCAGGCCATCGCCCAGCCACAGCATGTCCGACAGGCCCAGCGCGCCGGTCAGCAGGGTGGTGATCTGTCCCCGGTCCAGCGACGGATTGCGATTGGGGTTCAGCAGGCATTGCTCCGTCGTCACGAACAGGCCGGTGCCGTCCGTGTCCAGCGCGCCGCCCTCGCACACCCAGGGCTGCTGGCGAAAGGGCAGGGGGGTGCTGGCGGCGAGGCGGGTGCCAATGTCCTGGTCGCCCGGCATGTCATATTTGCCGCCCCAGCCGTTGAAGCCGAATCCCGCCAGCGCGCGATGGGCGCCCGACAGCGTGCCGATAGGGCCGGTGTCGCGCAGCCATATGTCGCCAAAAGGTTCGACGATCACGTCGATGCCGGGGCCGGCAAGGGGGCGGGCATGGGCGGCGTCCCCCTCCGTCCGGGCGACGAGGCGGACGGATTCGCCCCGGCCGTCGGCGTGGACGGCGCGGGCAAAGGCCGCCACCTGGGCCTGCGCCTCGGCAAGGCCCTGCGGCCATTCGGCGGGATCGCCCGGAAAACCGATCCAGAGCCAGTCATGAAGCGCCCATTCGGCAGGCATGCGATAGGTCATGAGGGGCGCAATAAAGGGCGCGGGCGGCCCCGGCAAGCAGGCATTGGACGCGGCCATTGGAAGCGGGCCTCGCCTCTGCTAACGCTCCGGCATGACAATGGGACTGGTGCATGACCCGGTGGTGGAGCCGCACGTTTGACGGACGCTGGTCTTGCGATGCCTTCGCCTGAGTCCTCCCCCGTCCTGCTCGATGTGAGTCGGCTGGTGTGGCGCGCCTGGGCCGGGCGGCTGCCGACCGGCATCGACCGTGTGATGCTGGCCTATGTCGCCCGGTATCGTGACCGGGCGCGGGCGGTGGTGCATGGCAAGAATTACAGCCGCATCCTGCCGGGCCGCCTGTCCCGCCTGTTGTTCGACATCCTGCTGGCCAGCGGCCGGCAGCGGCGGCGGGCGCAGATTTCGGCGATCCTCACCGCCTCCTTCTATACCCCGGTGGCGCGGGGCACGGCGGGCCAGCCCTATCTGAATGTCGGGCACACGGGTCTCCATCGGCCCAACCATGGCCGGTGGGTGGCGCGCACGGGGGTGCGGCCGGTCTATCTGGTCCATGACCTGATCCCCATCACCCATCCGCAATATTGCCGGGAAGGGGAGGATGAGAAACATGGGCTGCGGGTGGAGACGCTGCTGCGATGCGGCGCGGGCGTCATCGCCAACAGCGCCTGTACGCTCGCCAGCCTGCGCCAGTTCGCCGGGACGCATGGCCTTGCGATGCCCGCGCACAGCGTCGTCGCGCCGCTGGGGCTGGAGCCGCTGTGGCTGGCCCCGCCGGACCATGCGGCGGACCGGCTCCACATCGACGACGATGGCCGCCCCTATTTCCTGACGCTGGGCACGATCGAGGGGCGTAAGAACCATATCCTGCTGCTGAAGGTGTGGCGCGATCTGGCCGCGGCGCTGGGCGAGCGATGCCCGCGTCTGGTGATCGTCGGCCAGCGGGGATGGCAATGCGGGGAGGCGACGGCGCTGCTCGACAACAGCCCGGTGCTGCGCCCCCACGTCACCGAACTGGCCGATTGCGGCGACGATGCGCTGTTGTCACTGATGGCGGGCGCGCGGGCGCTGCTGTTCCCCTCCTTCGCGGAGGGCTATGGCCTGCCGCTGATCGAGGCGCTGGCCGTGGGGACGCCGGTGATCGCCAGTCGGCTGGACGTGTTCCGGGAGATTGCGGGCGACATCGTCACCTATCTCGACCCACATGACATGCTGGCCTGGTATGGCGCGGTGCGCGATTATATGGAGCCGGCCTCCCGCGAGCATCATGCCCAACTGGAGCGGATGCAGGCAGCGGCCTATCATCCGCCGAGCTGGGCGGACCATTTCGCGCGGGTCGACGGGCTGCTGGAGGCTGTGGCGGCGTAGGCCGAAAACCTAGGGCACGATCCGATCATGCCCTATTTGTCTTTTGTTTTCTGCCTTTTCCGAACCAGCAGATAAGCCACCCGCTTCGAAAATGCTTTAGCCGAAAGCCACGATGTCCATCGGCACCAGCGGTTCCGGTCCCTGGCTCATCAACCGCTCCACGGTGGAATCCACCAGCGTTTCGACCGCCGACTTGCTGGCGAAACCGCCATAGACCATGCAGCGTTCATGCAGCACGCGGCGGAACGCCTCGAACGTGTCCGGGTCGGGCGCCTGCGGCTTGGACCAGAAATCATCAAGCTTACCCTGATGGGTGATGTCTGGCATGTCATAGATGGCGGTGCCCAGCGCCATCGTCGGCACGCCGCTGCGCAACGCCAGCGTGGCGGAGGTGCTGTTGACCGTCACCATGCCCCGTGATCCGCGCGCCAGGCTTTCCAGGTCGCCGCCGCCGATATGCAGCACGCGCCCCGCCAGCTTGAACTGCCGTTCGAAACGGGTCAGCGTCCCGGCCCAGCTTCGGAAGCTGAAGTTGAGCGGATGCTCCTTGACCAGCAGCACGGCGTTGGCGGGCGCGCGCCGGGCAAAGCTGCCCATCACATATTCCACCGCTTCCACCATTGATTCGAACGGGGAATGGGCACGGATCTGGTAATCGTTGGTCAATTGGAGCGGGAACAGGAAATAGGGCACATCCTGCAAGGCGGCGATGGTCGCCTCCGCCTTTTCCGCCATCGGTTTGCGCCGGGCGAGCATGGACAGCCAGCCGAAACCCTCCATCACGATCGAACCGGGGCGGTGCGAGCGATAGAAGGGAAAGGCGGGCTGCGTCATGAACGTGCGGTGATAATACCAATAGGCGTCATGCGCGCGCCGGCCAAAGCTGGCCGTGATGGTCGGCCGTTCGGGGACGGGCGGCAGGTCGCGCGCCTGATCGCGATACCATTGCGGGTCGCGCGGCAGGGAGGAGCGGCCATTGACCCCGCTTGGCTCCAGCGTCACCCAGTCGGGCCGGATATAGCCTTCCTCGAACACATGGACATTGATCTCGCGCAGGGTCGCCATCTGGTGCGCGGCCATGTGCCAGGGTCGGCAATCGCCCATCAGCATGATGTCGGTGATGGCGTTGTCGCGCATATATTGGTCGACGAAGAACACCCAGCGGCGTCGCGTGCCCTGATAGTTCACCGCCTCGCCCGGCCAGTCGCCCTGGTCGCCACCGTTCAGGTTGATTCGGTGGATGCCATGACCCATCTGCTCCAGCCGCTGCGCCAGCAACCAGAAAAATGGTCCCGGAGGCCCCTGCAAAAACAGTATGTTGCGCTGCGGTATCGGTTTGTGTTTCATATCTTGTGCCGTACTCGCGTCAGGGTCCGGTGTAACCGGCCCCAGCCCCTTCGCAGCGCAACTAATGCCTTGTTTTCGCGGTGCACACCAGCCCCCATGCGCGCGATCACCAATTCCGCATCGCAGGGCAGGCCCGTTACCGGGTCGATATATCGTGGATAATCAATCAGGACCGCAGCGACCATTTGATCCATGTTACGATGGCGTCCGCGACGATCCGGTACAGGGCCAAGATCAGTCGTGAGGCCCCAGCCCGCGTAGAAGGGTACGCCATGCGTCACCACCCGCTTGCCCTGCACCAGCGCCTCGAACCCGGCGAGGGAGGTGAGAACATGCACCTCGTCCACCATGGCGATCAGGTCGCTGATCGGGCTGCCGGGGTCGATGGCGTCGGCCAGCGCCAGCGCTTCCTCCGGCGCGACGAAGCCCTTGCGATGCCCTGCCTCCACATCGGGATGGGGGCGATAGAGGATATAGGCGTCGGGGCAGAGCGACCGCACCCGGCGAAGCAGTTCATGGTTGGAGGCGAGGCCACCGCCGCCCAGCAGCACGGACCGGTCGTCCTCCACCTGCCCGGTAACGAGGACATGGCGTCGTTCCCCGGCGGGGCGCGGCAGGCGGGTGCCGCTGCCCGTGCCATATTTGCTGATGCCGGACGCCGCGATCAGGTCGAGCAAGGCGCGGGCGCGGGCCAGAATCCCGGCATCGGGGTCGTCGATGAGCAACCTCTGTTCCAGTCGGCAGGGGCGCGACGGGTCGTAATGCGCGCCCAGATCGTCCACCACGATGGACAGCGGCGGCACGCAGTCCGCGCCCAGCCCGATGGAGCGGATGAAGCCATCCTCCACCTCCAGCAGCGGGCGACCGGATTGCTCCAGCCGGGCGAGGAAGGGGGCGGGCACGCGCGCCTTCCACACGGCGACGGCGGCTTGCGGGGGCAGGGCGTCGAGGGTGGCGATGGTGGGTGCGGCAAAGGGCGTGGGGCCATCGCCACCCCATAGCAGCGCGGCGACCGTGTCCTGCTTCCACGCGGCAAAGCCCAAGGCCGCGCCGATGTGGCGGTTGTCCTCGATCAGCCGCCGCCATGCGCCCAGTTGCGCGACGAGGCGGATCGGGCCCGTCTCCGCACCCGTATAGGGGTCATGCCATGTGACGGGGGCGAGGAGATGGGCGGTGACAAGGGCGTGCAATGTGTCGCTATGCACCGCGCTGCCGGGATGCAGGTCGGACAGGGCGGCGAAGGCGCCCGCTCCCGTACAGCGCACAGGACATCCGGCCATGGCGGCGAGGAGGGTGAGGGGATCGTTGCCCGGTAGGGTTTGCGCGGCGCTGCCCGTGAACCGCGCCCATGGGTCTTGCGGTGCCCAAAAGGCTCCGCCGACCCGTTCCCGCCGGATCGCGGCCACCAGCGCCTCCGCCACGCCGCGTTCCACAGTGCGCGGCGCAGGAGCGGGGCGGACGATGCTGGCGGGACACGCGCCGGGAAAGGGGGGGACGGTGAACAGCGTCGCGGCGGTCAGGCTCATCGGTCGTCGGGTCGCTTGGGCGTGGTCGGCGGAATCACCAGTCCGCCGAACCGGGTCAGCCGTGCGCGCAGCCACCAGAGTATGTCGGCGCGGCGATGCGCCAGCCCCGGCAGGCTGCCGAGATGGAGGCCCGTCCATGGCAGGAAGGGGTTGCGCCGGGCATAGGCCCATAGCTCCACCCGCACGCTGGGCCGGGTCGCATGGCCGCGGGCGTGAAAGCCAAAGGTGTCCGCCACGACCAGCGTATTGGCGGGCACCGCGAAGGGTGTCGGCTGGGGCAGGCCCATCGCGGCCAGCTCGTCCGGCGTGAGGCGAAAGGAGCCGCGCGCCGACAGCGGATCGAGGCCGGGCGCGGCAAGGGCGCGCTCATGCTCCCACGCCAGCCGCTGCGGCGTCAGGCGGTGCGACCCCGCCGCATAGGTCAGGGGACCATCCTCCAGCGCCACGTCGGTTAGGAACAGCCATGCCTTCATGCTGGGGTGGAAGGCGTCGGCGTGAATGTCGTTCTGCGGGTCGTAGGCGTCCGCCGCCGCGCCGGTGCCGCCATCATGGGGGAAGTCCTGATGATGCGTCAGGCCCTCATGATGGGTCAGGATGGTCTGAATATAATAAAGCGGCTCCGCCTTCGATCCGGCGACATAGCGCAGCAGGCCCCGCCAGCGCGGATGGCGCAGCAGCGCGGCGAGGTCCGGCGCGGCGCGCAGCATGGCGGGGTCGACATGGATGCGGCGGGTGATGGTATGCCCCTGCGCCATATCGCGGGCGGGCCAGGCCTGCCCCAATATGGCGTCGCGCATCCGCTCGAACGCGTCGGCGGGCAGCACGTTCGGCCACTCGACATAGCCCTGCCGCTCGAACGCCGCGCGATCCTCCCGCGACAGTCCGGCGGCTAGCCGCCCGCGCCGCCACCGCGTCATCGCCCCGGCGGCCCGCACGCGCAGCCGGTGCAGGCCCCACCGGTTCAACCGCCGCGATCCCAGCAAGGGATTGTCCGCAAAGGATTTCGCGCCTGTCCCCACCGCCGCGATCCACAACGGCCAGCGCAACAATGTCAGGAAGGGTGCGGGCATGATGGCTGGCTTTTGCACGGCTGGCGGGGGGAGGCAATGCGGCTTGGCCACTCCGGGCCGTTATGAAGCAGGACGCACCATAGGCCGGGTCAGGGTTTCGCCCGGCTCCTGTCCCGGATCGCGCGGAATTCGGCGGTGGGATACCAGTTGGGCCATAACGTGCTGTTGGCCAGTTCTCGCCCGACCCGGTAATTGATGTCCAGATCCTGCAACGCGCCGGACCAGTCCCATGCCGGATCATATTCGTCGGCGGGCTTATGGTATCGGTTGGCCGTATAATCGTCAGCCGCCGCCCGGCCCGACGTCACCCCGCCCTTGACCAGATCGTCGCCGCTCTCCGCATAGACCATCGGCACGCCCAGCCGGGCAAAGCTGAAATGGTCGGAACGGTAATAGCTGCCCTTTTCGGGCGTCGGCTCCGGCTTCACCGCCCGGCCCTGCGCCGTGGCGGCGCGAACCAGCCACGCCTCCAGGTCCGACTTGCCGCCGCCGACCAGTGTCACGTCGCGCGTGCGGCCATGGATGTTGAGGCCGTCCATGTTCACGCCGCCCGCCGTGGTGCCCAGCGGGAACACGGGATTTTCCGCATAATGGCGCGAACCGAGCAGGCCGGACTCCTCCGCCGTCACCGCCAGGAACACGATGCTGCGCCGCGCCGGACCCGCGCGGGCATGGGTGCGGGCCAGCGCGATCAGGCCCGCCATGCCGCTGGCATTGTCCACCGCGCCGTTGCAGATGTCGTCGCCGTCCACCGGCTCGCACCGGCCCAGATGGTCCCAATGGGCGGTGTAGAGGACATGCTCGTCCGGCGCGCTCTTGCCGGGCAGGATGCCGATGACATTCTGCGACGCCTGCCGCCGGATCGCGCTGTCGAAACTCAGGCTGGCCTTCACGCCGAGCGGCACCGCCTTGAATCCCGGCTGCTTGGCGGCGGCGATCAACTTGTCCATCGGCTTGCCCGCCGCGTCGAACAATGCGCGGGCGGACGGGCCGGTGATCCAGCCGTTGACCTGCGTCTGGTCTCTGTGGCCGTCGGGCGCGTCCAGTTCCAGTTGCGGACCGGTCCAGGAGGAGACAACGACGCTCCACGGATAGGCGGCGGGATAGGTGTCGTGGATGATGAGGGCGGCGGCCGCGCCCTGCCGCGCCGCTTCCTCGAACTTGTAGGTCCAGCGGCCATAATAGGTCATTGCCCGGCCGTCGAAGGGGCCGTCCAGCCCCTGCATGTCATAATCGGGGTCGTTGACCAGCATGACCACCGTCTTGCCACGCACATCGACGCCCGCATAATCGTTCCAGCCCTTTTCGGGGGCGTTGATGCCAAAGCCGACGAAGACCATCTCGCTGTCGGTCAGGGCGGTGTGCGGCTCGACGCGATAGCTGCCCGCCACCATGTCCGTCTTATAGGCGAAGCTGAGCGGCTTTTTGCCGCCGGTGACGGTCAGCGGGCTGATGTTGCTCTGGGTCAGCTCCACCAGCGGAACCGGCTGCGTCCACTGGCCCCTGTTGCCCGGTTTCAGGCCCGCACGCTTCATCTGGTCGATGATATAGGCGACGGTCTTCTGTTCCGCCGCGGTGGTCGGCGCGCGCCCCTCGAACGCATCGGAGGACAGGGTTCGCGTGACGCTTTTCAGCGTGGCGACCGAAATGGGCCGGGACTGGGCGGTGGGCGGCAGTTGCGGCGCGGCGGATTGGGGTGCTGCCGAAAGAGTGGAGAGGGCAAGGGACGCGAGGAGCGTGGCGCTCAGGCAGGACAGCGGGTGCATGGCGCGCAGGCTATGGCGATATGGTCCCGACCGCAAGCGGGGAAGGGCGCTTTTCAGGGGGCGAAGCGCACATGCCCCTGTGCGTCGATGGGCCATGCCGGATTGAACGCGATTTCCCAGCCATGGCCATCGGGATCGGCGACATAGCCGCGCCGCCCGCCATGGGGTGGATCGTCGGCGGGGCGCAGAAGCCGTCCGCCCGCCGCCACCAGCCTGTCCATCAACGGTTCGACCGCCGCCGCATCGCCAACATTATGCGCCAGCGCAAAGCCGCCGGACGGCAGCGGGGCGGGCGCGTTCATGTCCGCCGCCAGCGCGCTTTTCAGTCATGTGCCCAGCACGAAACCGTTCATCTGGTAGAAGGCGATTTCCCCATTGTCGAACACTGGCGACCATTCGAACCCGGTGGCGTAGAAATGCTTCGACCGGGCAAGATCGTCGATGCCCAGCGTGATGACGGAGAGGGATTGGAGTGGGCGGGTCATGGGCAATGGCTCCTTCGCTTGCGCCGCCATCCTGCACCAACGCGGGGTCCGCGTCATCGCTCCCCTTACGGAATAGGGTGGGCGGCACAAAGGGGCTTGCCCCGGCGCGCGGCGCGGTGAACTATCCCGACCAAACAGACCATGGGAAGAGGTGCAGGCAATGGCAGGGCATTGGACGAAGCGAGACGAGATTACGGGCGTCCGGGCAAAGCGGGCGGTCGCCTTTGGCGACACGCTGGCCCAGATCGTGAATGGCGAGACGGAGGAGGGCTGGGACGCCCTGCTGCCGATGATCGACACGGAACGCTTCGTGCGGCGCGGCAATGAGCGTGACCGGGAAATGGACTGGCCGACCTATCGTGCGATGCTGGACCAGTGGAATGGGCACAGCACCGTCTATGAAAAGCACCTGTTCCGCGCGACCGAGGCCGGGCCTGTCGTCTATCTCGATCTGGATGAGCGATCCGTTGCCAGCGATGGGCAGGAAAGCACGCTCCGTTCCGTCTCCATCTATGAATTTGACGAGGCGGATCGCATCATTTCGGTGGATGTCTGCATGGGGTTCCACCAGCCGCAATAGGCTTGGGGGGACGGTGCCGTGCCGATGCCCCGGCTGGTGCACCGGACTGTGCCTGTCAGGCGGAATACGCAAAGGGCAGGTCTGGCGCCTTTCCCGGAGCCTGTGCGTTAGCTGGACTCGCCTCGTCATTGCTAGCGCAGTGAAGCAATCCATGGAGCGGCGCAGTGGATTGACTTACTTCGCCCGCCCTTAGCTCGCTGCGCTTGCAGGGGCGTTTCAGGGAAAAGTCATCACGCGCAATGGACCGTTCACGGCCCACAGCTTGGAAAATGCGGCATCGAAAGACCAGAGCGTTGGAAAAGCGGCGCGAACAACAAAAAAGGCGGCCCGAAACCGGACCGCCTCTTTTTGTTCGATCGAAACCCGAAGGATCAGCGCGAATAGAATTCGACGACCAGATTCGGTTCCATCTTCACCGGATAGGGCACTTCGTCCAACGTCGGGATGCGGACATAGACGACCTTTGCAGCGCCATCGACCGAGATGTAGTCGGGGATGTCACGCTCCGGCAGGCTCTGTGCCTCCATGACCAGCGCCATTTCCTGCGCCTTCTTGCCCAGCGTGATCTCGTCGCCCGGCTTCACCAGACGCGACGCGATGTTGCATTTCACGCCGTTTACATAGATGTGGCCGTGCGAAACGATCTGGCGAGCCGAGAAGATGGTCGGCGCGAACTTGGCGCGATAGACGACCGCGTCGAGGCGGCGCTCCAGCAGGCCGATCAGGTTCTGGCCGGTGTCGCCCTTGATGCGGCTGGCTTCGAAATAGTTCTTCTTGAACTGCTTCTCGGTCACGTCGCCATAATAGCCCTTGAGCTTCTGCTTGGCGCGCAGCTGGATACCGTAATCGGTCGCCTTGCTCTTGCGGCGCTGACCGTGCTGGCCGGGGCCATACTCGCGCTTGTTCACCGGGGACTTGGGACGGCCCCAGATATTCTCGCCCATGCGGCGGTCGAGTTTATACTTGGAGCTGGTACGCTTCGTCATGATCTGTCTTTCAATTGCGTGTCGTTGCCGACGTTAACCCGGAACCGCTCGACCCCTGACATGCAGGAGCCGGGCCACCACTTCACCGGGATGTGGGGCCAATTGCGAAGCGGCGGCTATTAGCGGCACGGCGGCAGGAGTCAAGCCCTCGACAGCGCCGCCGCGCGGGCCTAGGGGCGAACCATGGACGATATGCCTCTCCCCTATGACTGTCAGACCATGGCCGATGTCCGGCGCGGGGTCGACGCGACCGACCGCGCATTGATCGAACTGCTGGAGGTGCGCTTTGCCTATATGCGTGCCGCAGCCCGGATTAAGCCGGAGCGGGGGCAGGTGCGGGACGAGCCGCGCAAAGCGCAGGTTGTCGCCAATGCCCGTGCTCTTGCAAAGGAGCGTGATCTGCCTGCCGATTCCATTGCCGATCTATGGGAGCAACTGGTGGAGGCGTCCATTGCCTACGAGGAGCGGCATTGGAATAGCCTGAAAGGCTGAATCCTACCCATAGGCCCTTGCGAAGAACACCGTCGTCGTCGCCGCCGTCACGCACAGGGTCCAGAGCCGCACCGCGCGCGCGGGTAGTTTCTTGCCGACATGGGCGCCGAGCCAGCCGCCGACGACCGCGCCGACCATCATCGGCAGGAACGCACGCCAGTCGATCATCGCGAACCACAGGAAGATGAGCGCCGCCGCCAGATTGGCCATCGCCAGCATCAGGGTGCGCGGCGCGAACATCTCCCGCACGCTGATCCCCGCCAGCAGGCCGTAAAGGGCCGTCGTGATGAGGCCGACCCCGCCGCCGAAATAGCCGCCATAGATGCCCAGAAGCACCTGCGCGCCGATCAGCGTCCGGGCGCCGATGCTCACTCGCGAACGCAGCCACAGGCTGGCCCGTTGCCCGAACAGCATGACGACCAGCGCGAACAGCAACAGCCAGGGGATGATGAGATCGAAGGCGCGCGTCGGCGTGACGACCAGCAATATGCCGCCGACCAGTCCGCCGAGGAAGGTGATGAAGGCCAGCCAGCCGACCTTCACCCCGCCGAGCGGCCGCAGTTCGTCGCGATAGACGAAGGCGCTGGAGCAGGCTCCGGGCAGCAGCGCGAAATTGGATGTCGCATTGGCGATGTTGGCGGGCAGCCCCAGCGCGATGAGGGCGGGCAGGGTAGCGAAGGTGCCGCCGCCCGCCAGCGCGTTCATCGCGCCGCCGATGACGCCCGCGACAGCCGCAATGACCGCTCCGGCAACGAAATCAGCCAAGCGCCGCCTGCTTTTCCTCCGCCAGCCGGTCCAGCTCGGCGCGGCTCTTCTTCTCGCTCGCAGATTTGAGCTGTCCGCACGCCGCCATGATGTCGCGCCCGCGTGGGGTGCGGACGGGGGCGGAGATGCCGGATTCGAAGATAATCTCGGAGAAACGCTTCACCCGCTCCGGCGTCGAACATTCATAATTGGCGCCGGGCCAGGGGTTGAACGGGATCAGGTTCACCTTGGCGGGCAGTTTGTAATGGCGGATCAGGCGCACCAGTTCGCGGGCATCCTCGTCGCTGTCATTCTTGTCCTTCAGCATAACATATTCAAAGGTGATGCGGCGGGCATTGTTGGCGCGGGGATAGTCCGCACAAGCCTGGAGCAGTTCCTCGATGCCATATTTGCGGTTGATGGGCACGATCTCGTCGCGCACTTCTTTGGTCACCGCATGCAGCGAGACGGCGAGGTTGACGCCGATTTCCTGCGCGGCGCGCTCCATCATCGGCACCACGCCGCTGGTCGACAGAGTGATGCGGCGGCGGGAGAGGGCGAGGCCGGCGCCATCCATCACCACCTTCAACGCATCGCGCACATTGTCGAAATTATACAGCGGCTCGCCCATGCCCATCATCACGATGTTGGTCAGCATGCGGCCGTCCGGGCTATATTGCGGGGCGTCGATGTCCTCGTCCTCAACACTAGCATCGGCCGCCATGGTGCCCTTGGGCCACTCGCCCAGCGCGTCTCGGGCCAGCATGACCTGCCCGACGATTTCGCCGGGCGTCAGGTTGCGGACAAGGCGCATCGTGCCGGTGTGGCAGAAGCGGCAGTTGAGTGTGCAGCCGACCTGCGACGAGACGCAAAGCGTTCCCCGGTCGGCGTCGGGGATGAACACCATTTCATAATCTTGCCCGTCGTCGGAACGGAGCAGCCATTTGCGTGTGCCGTCGCTGGAGACCTGCGCCTCCACCACATGCGGCCGCCCAACCACGAACTTCTCCGACAGCCAGGGGCGCAATGTCTTGCCGAGGTCGGTCATCGCCGCGAAATCCGTTTCGCCGCGGTGATAGAGCCAGTGGAAGAGCTGCTTGGAGCGCAGTTTCGCCTGCTTGATGTCCAGCCCTTTCTCCTCCAGCTCTGCCCTGATCTGGAGGGCGGAGAGGCCGAGAAGGTCCACACGGCCATCCTCGCGCGGCGTGATCGCCCGCGGGACGGGCACGGGGTCGATAAGTCCGGGTATCTGCATGGCCGGGCCTATAGGGGAATTGGCCCAAAAACGCCAGAGCGGGCTGGCGGGTGCGCGGTGCGGCTATTTCCGGGGCGATCAGGTCTTTGGGCGCCTGCCAACAGCGCCGGATGTCGTGGTGGCCGGGGCAGGGACGGAAGGGGCGGCCGGACGCGGCTCCTCCACCTGCTGGTCGCTGGGGACGGGGGTGAGTTCGTAGATGTCCAGACCGGCCTGAGCATCGCGGCCCGCGATCGCCAGCCGCCAGCGGAACGGACCAATCCGGTCCACCACGCCGACCACATTGCGGGCCGGCTCGTCGCCATAGGCGAGGGCGCCGCCGCCGACCTCCCGTTGCCTTGCGCCGACCAGAATCAGGCGGTGTTCGCCGTCGCGATGCAGCCAGCCGCGCGGCAGTTCCGTGCCGGTCTGCTTGGTAAAGGACAGCTCATTGTCCTTCTCACCCCGGATGTAGCAGAAGAAGTCCGGGAAGCTCCTGACCGGCGCCTCACGCCGCCGGACGCCAGCGGTGGCGGGTGGGGTCAATTTGACGAGGCGGCAGCGATAGGAGCCGGGCGGTGGTGTTGGATGATCGCGGCCAGCATCGGGCGAGAGAAGGGCTCCTTCGCGCTCCACCGCGCGCCGGTAGCTTACGGGCACCGATGCCAGCAGCCGTCGCCATTCGTCGGGAAGGTGGGTGATGCGCTGTTCGTCCTGCGTAGAGACAAGCGCCCGCCAGCCCGGTTCCTCCACCAGTGAAACAGCGGCGGAGCGGGGTTTCGACACGGGCGTGCAACCGGACAGGGCCATCGCGGTGGCGGCGATGGTGAGCAATCGTTGCATCAGTATTAACTTTCATTGACAATAGGTTAACCCGTTGATGCGGTGCAACAGGTTAATGAAAGGTAAACGACGGGCGCAAAACGCGCTGGTCCGAAGGCGGTGGGCGGTTCAGCGCAATCGGCCGCATCCCAGCGCCGCGGCGTCAATCGCGGTGGCGGCACCGCGCAGCCGATAGGTATCCGCAAAGCCTGCGCCCGTCCTGGCCTGCGCTGCGATGCTCATGCTTGTGGCGGACCGCATGGCCGCGACGATCGCGGCATCCACCTGGCGATTGGGGGCCCATGCGTCCGCGCCACCGCCGGTCAGGGCAAAGCGGCGCTCTCCGATGGTGAGTGAGAGGGTGGAGCGGGCGGCGATTTCGCGGCTCAGGCGGATATGCACCTGGCCCCGCACATTGGCGCGTGGCCAGTAGCCGATGGCGGCGAAGGGACTCCAGCGGCCCTCCGTTCCCACGCGGGCGGGCTGGGCGATGGCAAAGCAACGGGGGGTCTGCGGGTCGCGAAAGGCTCCCCAGCTTTCGAACACACCCAGCGAATCGCGTGCCTGCGTTCCACCGGCCATCGCGGTCGCCAGAACAGCCGCAAGTATGGCCATGGTCCTATATGGGACGGAGTATGTGCCCTTCATGACCCGACGCAAAGCCCATCGTGCACATCTTTGCAAGCACGGCGTGGCTAAGGGCCGTCTGGCATGGCTCTCCCCCTTGCTACGCGCGACGATTGCGGTAAGGAATAGGCTTCTTATCAGACATCGCGGGCACCCGACCGGGCCAGCCCGTCAGGCAAGCCTTAAAGAAGAGCGGGATCAGGGATGAAGGCCACCATCGAACGCGCGACTCTGTTGAAGAGCCTCGGCCATGTGCAATCGGTGGTCGAGAGGCGCAACACGATCCCGATCCTGTCGAACGTGCTGATCGAGGCTGCGGCCGATGGCAGCATCCGCTTGACCGCGACCGACCTCGATCTCCAGATCGTGGAGAGCGTGCAGGCGACCGTCGAGCGGGCCGGGGCGATCACCGTGCCCGCGCATACCTTCCACGACATCGTCCGCAAGCTGCCGGAGGGTAGCCAGGTGCTGCTCGATGCGGCGGAGGGCAAGATGCTGGTGCAGGCGGGGCGTGCGCGCTTCAATCTTCAGACGCTGCCGCGCGACGATTTCCCGATGATCGCGGAGGGCGCGCTGCCCACGGCGTTCGAACTGCCCGCAACCACGCTGATCCAGATCATCGACAAGACGCGCTTCGCCATTTCGACGGAGGAGACGCGCTATTATCTCAACGGCATCTTCTTCCATGTGTCCGAAGACCCGGAACCGACGCTGAAGGCCGCCGCGACCGATGGCCACCGCCTCGCGCGCGTCACCTTCCCCCGCCCGGACGGCGCGGAGGGCATGCCCGACATCATCATCCCGCGTAAGTGCATCGGCGAGCTGCGCAAGCTGCTGGACGAGGTGGAGGGCAGCGTTCGCATCGACCTCTCGCCGACCAAGATCCGTTTTGGCCTGGGCAATGCGATCCTCACCTCGAAGCTGATCGACGGGACGTTCCCCGACTACAGCCGCGTAATCCCCACGGGGAACGACAAGCTGCTCAAGATTGATCCGCGCAGTTTCGAGGAAGGCGTGGACCGCGTCGCGACCATCGCGACGGACAAGACCCGTGCGGTCAAGATGGCGCTGGAGCGGGACAAGATCACCCTGTCCGTGACCAGCCCCGAGAATGGCACCGCCGCGGAAGAAGTGTCGGGCGATTATGATGCCGATGGTTTCGAGATCGGCTTCAATGCGCGGTATCTTCTCGACATCCTCAACCAGATTGAGGGCGATAATGTCGAACTGCATCTGGCCGATGCCGCTGCACCGACGCTGATCCGGGAGAATGACAATTCGCCCGCGCTCTATGTCTTGATGCCGATGCGGGTCTGATTCGGGCGGGGCGGCTTGTGCCGCCCTTACCATTCGGTTCGTTTGGATGTCGGCATCAGGGTCCGCCGGTTTCTCTTCGGTCCATGGCTGGGCCCAGGATGGACAGTGGGGCTGGAGCGTAAATGCCGCTCCGAATCGCGGGACGATGTAATCTTGCCCGCGCAGTACAGAATTTCATGAGTTTGGCCGGGAAAACGGGGATAATTCCACCTGTTTGCCGCCGATTTTGCCTAACGCGGGTTTAAGCGCGCCTTCCTAGTCTGGGACACTGATCCCAGGAACTGGACGATGGCCATGCCCCTTACGTCTTTCGTCCCTTTTGCTGTCGTTGCGCAGGGCCTGCTCGTCCTGCTCTTGCCCGCACTGGCGGTACTCGCTCCGACCGAAGGGGCGATGCGAACGGTCACGCCGCGCACAGTCTCCCTTGCCGCCATGGTCAATGCCGTCATCGCAGTCGATGGCCGGATCGTGGCTGCGCGGGGGCAGGATGGGCTGGTCGTGACGGGGCGGCGGGATCGCATCGTGCGGGCGTTGGCGCCACTGGGCGTGCTGGCTCTGCCAACGGTCGTCGCCGGATGCTCGGCCGCAACGAAGGCGAAGGGCTGAAGCGTGAAGGAATCGCATCTCAGGCCCCTGCGTTATGCTGGCGCGCGCGTGCTGGTCGGCATGTTCATGGCCAATACGGTCGTGCTGGCGGTCGCGGGGAGCGCGATCCATGCACCATCCCGCCATCTGGTCACGATGATCGCGGCGCTGCTGTCCATTCTGCCCGCCATATGGGTGTTTGTCCGGCGGCGGATCGATGCGCCCACGCGGGTCGCGCTGGCAATGACCGCGACAGCCTTTCCCGGCCTGTTCGTGCTGCTGTTCGAGGGCCATCGCTGGCAGATGGACATGCATATGTATTTCTTCGCCACGCTGGCCGCGCTGACGGTGCTGTGCGACCGGCGGGCGATACTGGCGGCGGCGGGTGTCACGGCGCTGCACCACCTGCTACTGACCATCATTGCGCCGGGCTGGGTCTTTTCGGGTGGTGCGAATGTGCCGCGTGTCCTGCTCCACGCATTGATCGTGGTGTTGCAATGCGCGACCTTGTTGTGGCTGGTCTCCCGCCTGTCCAGCCTGATCAAGGGCAAGGGTGAGGAGGCGGAGCGACAGGTGCAGTTGCGCGAGGAGGCCGATGCGGCGCGAGCCGATGCGGAAAGTGCCATGGCGGCGCTCAGCCTGGCGCAGCAAGAGGCCGAGCGGCATCGCAGCGCCATGGCGGCAGTGCGCGACGCGGAGGAGGCGACGCAGCGGCGGCGGCTGGTGGCGGATGCGCTGGAGGCGCGGCTGGGCCTGATCGTCACGGAATTGCGGCGGATGGGAACTTTGCTGGACGGCAGCCGGGGGCAGTTGCTGACCATGCTGGAGTCGACGGAGGTGCGTTTCGTCCAGATGCGCCAGTCCCAAGGTCATGCCGAGCGCGGCGCGCGTACAGTGGCGGCGGATACGGACGGACTGGTGGCGGCGATCAGCGGGGTAGGTAGGCATAGTTCGCTGGCGCGATCGGCGGCGAACGAGGCCGACCTCGCCACGCGCAAGCTGGGGCCGGAGATTGCCGCGCTAGGTGCGACGGTGGATTCGGCAAGCCAGATCCTCGCCATCGTCGCCAACGTCGCCGCGCAGAGCCGGACGCTGTCCTTTAATGCCGCGCTGGAGGCGGCACGCTATGCCGAGGGGTCGGGATTCGTCGTGCTCGCCGGGGAGATGAAGCAACTCGCCAACCAGACCGGAGAGGCGACCCGCCAGATTGAGGCGCAACTGGGTGGCATACGCTTCGCCACGCAGAGCGTGTCACAGGCGATCTCCATCGCCACGCTGAAAGTGCGTACGATCGACGATTCGTCCCGGCGGATCGCAGAACTGGTCGACAGCCAGATCCGCCAGACAGGCGATATCGCGGCCGCGACCGAGGCGATGGCGGAGCATATTGGCCAGACGTCGATAGATGCGGATGCGCTGGAAGAGGTTATCCTTCAGGCGCGGGAGGCGATGAACAACACCTCCGTCATTGCGACCGCTGTGACCGCCCGGTCCAGCGAACTGGATCAGGCGGTGCGCGACCTGTTGATGGAGTTACGGGCAGCCTGAAAGCGGCCTCGGCGCCCCTGCTGAGCGTCAGCCATTCTTCGCGGCTATCATGGAGTCCACATCGACGAACTTTTCGCGGGGGGCGCCATTGCGGGCACGGTCGATCTCGACCTGGTCGATCTTCTGCCAGTCATGGAAGGTGACGACATCGACGCCCCGGTCGGACAGCAGCCTGTCCAGCCCCGCACGCCCGGCCTTGCCCGCGCCCTGGGGAATATCCGCCGCGATTCGTTCCGCGATCATGAAGCCATCGGGTTTGTTTGTGCCGATGGTTCCGGTCGGCCCGCGCCGCGCCCAGCCGACGCAATAGAGGCCGGGGGCGATCAGCCCGTCCTGATTGGCGAAGCGGCCCAGTCCCTCGTCATAGGGAACGTCGGCTATCGGCGGGGTGCGATAGCCGATGCAACTGACCACAAGATCGGCAGGAATAGCGTAGCGTTCGCCCGTGCCGACGCCGTGGCCGTCCGCGTCCAGTGTCGAACGTTCCACGATCAGCCGTTCGGCCTTGCCATTGCCCTCCACTGCGACGGGTATGGCGAAGAAATCAAATTCTATGGTGATGGGCTTGGTCGCGCGGGACAGGGCGAATTCGCGCAGATGGGCCACAGACTTGCGGTGGCTGGGGTCGAGTACGGCGTCCTCCTCGATGGGGGGTAGGTCGGCGGGTGACACCAGCGGGCTGGCGCGATCCAGCTTGCCCAGTTCGCCCAGTTCCTTGTTGGTCATCGTCACCTGATGCGGTCCGCGTCGACCGACGATGGTGATGCGCCGGGGCTGGGCGTGGGTCAGAGCTTCGCGGGCATGGGCCACGATGTCCGACCCTTCGAACTCCCTGGCGCTCTTGGCCAGGATACGGGCGACGTCCAGCGCGACATTGCCGTTACCGATGACCGCGATCGCCTTGCCATCCACGTCAGGGGTTAGTCCCGCATGGTCGGGATGGCCGTTGTACCAGCCGACGAAGGCTGCGCTGCCGATCACGCCCGGCAGGTCCGCGCCGGGGATGTCGAGGGAGGCGTCGCTCGGCGCGCCGGTCGCAAGGACTACCGCGTCATACATGTCGAGCAATTCGGGGATGGTGACATCCTGCCCCACCGACACATGACCGCAAAAGCGGACAGTATCGCTCAGCGCGATCGCCTCATAGCGATGGGAGACGCCCTTGATCGTTTGATGATCGGGCGCGACGCCGTTGCGAATCAGGCCGAAGGGGGCCGGGGATCGGTCGATGATGTCGACATGGACAGAGTCGCCGAACAGTTGCTGGCAAGCCTCTGCAGTATAATAGCCGGCGGGGCCTGAACCGATGATCGCGATGTGATGCATGGCGACTCTCTCCTCTCGTGCATTTATCTGTGCAACGAAGGGAGGCTATCATGTATCCGAAACAACACCAAAAAGGGCGAACCCATCCGGGTCGCCCTTTTTTGATGCAAACCGAAAAATCGGTTCAGGCTGCGGCAGCAGCCTGCTTCTTGACGATCTCGCGCTTGATGCGGCGAACGCGCAGCGAGAGCTTCTCGTCAGAGGTCTTCAGGATCCAGTTGTCCAGACCGCCGACATGCTCGACCGACCGCAGGCCGTTCGTCGAAACGCGCAGCTTCACGCCCTTTTCAAGGGCTTCGGACAGCAGCGTGACGTTCTGCAGGTTGGGCAGGAAGACACGCTTGGTCTTGTTGTTGGCATGGGACACATTGTGGCCGACCTGGCGGGACTTGCCCGTGAGTTCGCAGATGCGCGACATGATTCGTTGTACCCTGTAATGGTGCTGAAGCTCGGGAAGCGGCGCCGATACCGTTTATGGCCGCCGACGTCAACCCGGCGGGGCGCTTCTGGTAAAGGAATCGGCAACTTTCCGGCAAAGAGTTCGTTTGCGTCATGTCTTTTCGGCATGGCGTTACAGGAGAGTGATAATGGGCCGCGTTCTGGGAAGTATCGTCCTGCTGGTCGTGATTGTCTTTGGCCTGGCATGGGCTTTTGGCTTCGTCAATTTGCAGCAGACTCGTGATGCGCAATTGCCGACCGTTTCGGTGCAGGGCGGTCAGATGCCGAAGTTCGACGCCGACGTCGCCAATGTGCAGGTCGGCACAAAAACGGAGACGGTCGAGGTACCCAAGGTCGATGTGGGCACGGCTCAGAAGACCGTCGAAGTCCCCGCCATCAGCGTGGAGAAGCCGGCGAAGTAGCCGCTTCTCTTGCCACGGCCTTTGATGCCCGGCCTCTCCTGCGCTAGGGGCGTCATATGGCCTCTCCTTTCCCGCTTCCCTTGCCCATGCGGCGCGCGCTGGATTTGGCGCGGGAGGCGGAGGTCATGGGCGAAGTTCCGATTGGCGCTGTCGTCACGCTGGACGGGCGGATCGTGGGCGAGGGGCAGAATCGTAACCGCCGGGATAGCGATCCCACCGCCCATGCGGAGATCGTGGCGATCCGGGCGGCAGCGCGGGCGGCGGGGGACTTTCGCCTGACCGGCCATGTGCTGTGGGTGACGCTGGAGCCGTGCGCGATGTGCGCGGGGGCCATTTCCCACGCCCGGATCGACGCCGTTTATTACGGCGCGTCCGATCCCAAGGGCGGCGGCGTGGAGCATGGCGCGCGCGTCTTTACCCAGCCCCAATGCCACCACCGCCCCGACCTGTTCCCCGGTGTCGGGGAAGGCGAGGCCGGGGCGCTGCTGCGTCAGTTCTTTGCCGCTCGGCGATCCTGAGGCGCTTTCGCCTGCACGGTATAGTCGATGCGGTAGAGGGAATAGGGTAGCACCTCGCCAGCCTTGAGAGTCACCGGCTCCAGCCATGCGGGGACGTTGCCGCGGATCATCTGGGCGTAGAAGCCGCGCGGACTGCGCGCCTGATAGATGGTGCCCTCCGCAAAGCCGGGGCAAATCAGCAGGTAGCGGGCACCATGGGCGGCGGCGATGGGGCGGAACCCGTCCGCCTGGCCGTCCATCGCATGGTGGACGTCCAGTATCGCCTTTTCATTGCGATGATAGGGACCGGCGACGACGCTGTGATGGGTGGTCGCGAGGATGCGCGGGCCAAGATCGACCATGGTGAAGATCAGCGCGGGCGGCAACTGGTCCAGCACCTGTAGCGCGGGCTGGGTGCGGCACAGGGCGGTGGCGCTGGCTTTCTTCTTGCCCTTGGGCTTGGCGGCGGCCTTTGCCTTCTCCTTTGCCAGTTCCTTCGAATTTCCGATGAAGGGAGCGAAGTGGGGGTAGAGGGGGTAGGCGCAGAAGGGGAGGGCGAGGAGCAGGACGAAGAGGGCCGCGCCGAGGCGATGCAGGGCAGGCCCCCGGACGATCCGGTTGAGCAGCGCGCCCGCGGCCCAGGCGGCGGGGGGGATGGCGAGCAATTGCGCGGCGGGACCGGCGCGGATCTGCCAGAAAAGAAGGGCGGTGGATAACAGGATGACCAACCAAAAGGCTGTTATGGCCCAGAGCCTGTCCCTGTCGCGCCGGAGAATCCAACAGGCGACTAACGCACTGATTCCACCCACAAAAGGCAAGGATACCAGGGGCAGCCAGACATTGCGCGCCTGTTGGGTTATCGGTTTCGCCTCCCGAATATAGACGAGCCATTTGGCCTGCAATTCCGGCGACAATTGATAGGCGCCGGTGAGGCATTGCGGCCAGAGCGACCAGGCGAAGAGGAGGAGGCCCGCCCCCCCCACCATGGCGGCGGCAAGGCGCAGCGGCCAGCGGGGCAGGGGCGCGAAGGCGAGCAGGAGCATCAGCGCCCCCGCCATCACCAGCAGCGTCGTCCAGACCGGCGACAGCGCATCGCACATCGGCAGCCGGTTCGCCTCGCTGGCGAAGAGCAGATAGCCCAGCGCCGTGGTGCCCGCGAGGGCAATGGCATAGGGCACCATGCGCCGCCCCGCGCCGTCATCGACGATCCAGCGCAGCACGATGATCGCGCCGCCCGCCGCCAGATAAACCATCATCTCCATGCCGATGGCGATGGACAGCGCGCTGGCCACCCCCGCGACGATGCCGCCGCGCACGGCCCGGTCGTCCACGATCCCCGCCAGCGTGATAGCGGTCAGCGCCAGTTGCCAGCCATGATGGTCCACCCGCATCGGCATATACATTCCCAGCGCCATCTCCGCCGAGAGGGGCAGGAGGGCGGCGACCAGCCAGCCGATGCCGCCGTCGGACAGGCGGCGCGTGGCGAAGGCGAGGGCGAGCATCAGCGGAAACAGCGGCAGCAGCGGCGCGATGCCGAGCGCGAGTTGTTCCCCCCGCACCGCGCCGAACAATGGCTTGAGCGTCAGCATCAGCGCCGCGATGGGCAGATCGACGATGCGGCTCCAATGGATGTTCGCGCCGTGCGGCGGGTCCATGCGATGCTGGCGCAAATCCCACCAGCTTTGCCCGTTCAGCCAGTCGCGCACTTGCAGATAGCGCATATTGTCGTCGGTATCGCCCAACGACATCCAATGCATCTGCGGCGCGTAGCGGGACAGGTAGATGGCGCTGATGATGGCCCATGCGACGAAGACGAACCAGCTCCATTCCCGGTCCGCGCCCGCATAGATCGCCTGAATCCTGCGCCAGCGCGCGCCCGTTTGCGGGGCGGCGGGCAGGGTGACGGATGGGGTGTGGGGCGCGGGGGGTGACGGGTCCATGGTCATGATTGGGCCTGTACCCGGCGCATCGGGATGGGTATCAGCCGCTGTCCCAGGGAACAGTCACAACATGGCATGCGCGCAGTCCTATCTTTCGGCCGGTCGTCCGGCCTGTCCGGCAGCGAGTGGCCGCGCCGGACGTGGCGCGGCCGGGCTGGCCCGTTCGCGCTCCGCTCTAGTCCGGTCGCGGAAAACCGCAACGGGCAAAGCGGGGGGTGGGACGGCAGGCGCACAGGCTGGTGGATTGGCCGGATGGCCGGGGCGGCATCGGGACGGGAGCGCGCGCGCATGATCGACCGGGCGATGGTCTGGCAGATTGCGCGCTATGGCGTCGTGGGCGGGGCCGTGACCGCGTTTCAGGCGGCGGTGTACTGGGCGCTGGCCGACCGGCTGGGCTGGCATCCACAGGTCGCCAATCTGGCGGGTTATGCCTGCGCGGTCGTCTCCGGCTATGTCCTTCACGGGGCGATTACGTTCAAAGGGCAGGATGGCGGCGGGCAGGAGAGCGGCGGCGGCCCGATGGCGCGCATGGCGCGGTTCGTGGCGGTGTCGCTGCTCAGCCTCGCGCTCAATGCGCTGTGGGTGTGGCTGATGGTGGCGGTGCTGCGCTATCCCGTGTGGTCGCCCATACCGCTGATGGGCGTGGTGACGCCCGGCATCGTGTTCGTGCTGAACCGGCAATGGGTGTTTCGCTGAGCCGGCGGGGTTGAAGTGTTGCGGCTGGCGCCCGCAAGGACGAATGGGGCGGCATGACGCGGGACGCACGGGCAAGTCATCCCGGACATGAAAAAGGCCGCCGCGCATGGCGCGGCAGCCCGTTTCGACCTTCCGAACAATCGGAAGATTACATCGCGTTGGCGGTGTTGCTCACGCTGTTGACGGCGTTGCTCGTCGCGTTCGCGCTGTTGTCCAGCAGGTTGCCGGCGGCGTTCAGCGCGTTGTCGGCAGCGGCCTCTGCATTGGCGGCCGAGTTGTCGATCGCGTTGGCGGCGTTGCTGTTCTCCGTCTTGGAGCAGGCGGCCAGGCCGAGCGACGCAGCAAGGACGAGAGACAGAGTGATGGTCTTGGTCATGAGCTAACCCCTATACAGGTTTGATAAGAGCAGGCGGTTTGGAGAACCGCTCTCCCCCCGATAGCCTGCGGAGCGAATTCGTACCCTGTTCACCCTATATGTGCAATCCCTGTAGTGCAGTGCAGCGTAAACCGGTGGTGGAGTCGCCGGGCCGGGCGCGCCCATTGACGGATATAAAGAATTCTTTATATAGGGAGGCCATGGCCGCCTCACTCGACATTTTCCGCGCTCTTGCGGACCCGACACGCCTGCGGATATTCCATCTGCTGCGGACGATGGAGCTGGCCGTGGGCGAGGTCGCGCAGGTCATGGAGCAAAGTCAGCCGCGCGTTTCCCGCCATATCCGCATTTTGGTGGAGGCCGAACTGGTCGACCGGCGCAAGGAGGGGAGCTGGGTCTTCCTGATGCCGGGGCAGGGCGAAGAGGCGCGGGCGATGCTGGACTGGTTCGACCGGATCACGCCGCAGGACGAGGAGCAGTTGTGGATCGCGGCGGATCGCGCCCGGCTGGCCGCGGTGCGGGCCGACCGGGCCGCTGCTGCGTCGCAATATTTTGCCGACCATGCCGGCGAGTGGGATGCGATCCGGTCGCTGCATGTGCCGGAGGCCGAGGTGGAGGGCGCGATGGCGCGCCTGCTGGGCGACCGGCCCATCGGGCGGCTGCTGGACGTGGGCACGGGGACGGGGCGCATGGTCGAACTGTTCGGGGGTGCGGCGTCGGCGGTGGTCGCGGTGGACCGCAGTCCGGACATGCTGCGGCTGGCCCGTGCCAAGCTGCCCACCGACGATCCCGGCAAATATCGGCTGACCATCGGCGACTTCAACGCCCTGCCGCTGGATGACGGGTCGGCGGACACGATCATCCTGCATCAGGTGCTGCATTATGCGCAGGCGCCCGAAGCGGTGATCGCGGAACTGGCGCGCGTGCTGTCGGCGGACGGCGTGGTGGTGATCGCGGATTTCGCGGCGCACGACCGGGAGGAGTTGCGGAGCCAGGCGGCGCATGCGCGGCTGGGCTTCTCCGACGAGCAGATGGCGGGCTGGTTCCGGCAGAACGGCCTCGCCCTGACGGCGGTGGAAACCCTGTCGGGCGATGCGTTGACGGTGAAAATCTGGAAGGGCGGACAGCAGGAGAGCAATGTCCGCGCCCTTCGCAACTTGGGAACATCTCGATGACAATCACGCCGGCGGAGACACCGCTGCTCGATACCCTGCCCGGCGATGCCGAGATCAGCTTCGAATTCTTCCCGCCCAAGACGGAGAAGATGGAGGCGACGCTGTGGTCCGCGATCGAGACGCTGGCGCCGCTGGCACCACGCTTCGTCTCCGTGACCTATGGCGCGGGCGGATCGACGCGCGAGCGGACCCATGCCACGGTGGAGCGGATCGTGCGGGAGACGAGCATCCCCGCCGCCGCGCACCTGACCTGCGTCGAGGCGTCGCGGGAGGAGATCGACGCGGTCGCCCGCGCTTACTGGGCGGCGGGCGTGCGCCATATCGTCGCGCTGCGCGGCGACACGCCGACAGGTGGCCCCTATGTGCCGCACGCCGACGGCTACGCCAATGCGGAAGCGTTGGTGCGCGGCCTGAAGGATGTGGCGCCGTTCGAGATTTCGGTCGCGGCCTATCCCGAAAGCCACCCGGATTCGGTGGACAGGGCGGCCGACCTCGACAATCTGAAACGCAAGATCGACGCGGGCGCGGACCGGGCGATCACGCAATTTTTCTTCGAGCCGGACACCTTCCTGCGCTATCGCGACGAGGTCGCGGCGGCGGGGATCGACACGGAAATCCTGCCCGGCATGATGCCGGTGATGAGCCTGGCGGGCGTCATGCGGATGGCCAAGCTGGGCGGCACCGCCATTCCGGCCTGGCTGCCGCGCCTGTTCGACGGGCTGGACGACCACCCGGAATCGCGCGCGCTGGTCGCCGCGACGGTGATGGCCGAACAATGCCGCCGCCTCTATGCGGGCGGGGTGCGCCAATTTCATTTCTATACGCTCAACCGGGCGGAACTGGCCTATGCGGTCTGCCATATCCTTGGCAAAAGGCCCGTGGGCGCGGTGCAGGAGACAGCAGCATGACCTTTCCCGTATCGGAAGCCGAAACCGCGCTGCGCGCCGCGGCGAAGGACCGCATCCTGATCTTCGACGGCGGCTACGGCACGTCGATCCAGGGCTATGGCCTGAAGGAGGAGGATTATCGCGGCACCCTCGACCTCGATCATGACCAGAAGGGCAACAACGACCTGCTGTGCCTGACCCGGCCGGACGTGGTGAAGGCGATCCACACCGCCTATCTCGACAATGGCGCGGACATGATCGAGACGAACACCTTCTCCTCCACCCGCATCGCGCTCAGCGACTATGGCTGCGAGCATCTGGTGCGCGAGCTGAACCTGGCGGCGGCCCGGCTGGCGCGCGAATGTTGCACGGCGGCGGAGGCGAAGGACGGTCGCCGCCGGTTCGTGGCGGGGTCCATCGGCCCGACGAACAAGACATTGTCGCTCAGCCCGCAGGTGAACGACCCCGGCTTTCGCGAGATCGACTTCGACACGCTGAAAGCCCAGTATCGCGAGCAATGCGACGCCTTGATCGAGGGCGGGGTGGATTTCATCCTAGTCGAGACCTGCTTCGACACGCTGAACGCCAAGGCGGCGGGCATGGCCGCGCGGGAGGCGGAGGAAGCGGCGGGCCGGTCCGTACCGCTGATGCTGAGCTTCACCATCACCGACATGTCCGGGCGCAACCTGTCCGGCCACACCATCACCGCCTTCTGGTACACGCTGCGCCACCTCAAGCCGCTGACCATCGGCGTGAATTGTGCTTTTGGTGCAGACCTTTTGCGGCCGTACCTCACGGAGCTTTCCAAGAGTGCGGACACGCTGATCCTGGCCTATCCCAACGCGGGTCTGCCCAATGAACTGGGGCAATATGACGAACTGCCGGAGAAGACCGCCAGCCTGATCGCGGAATGGCAGCGCGAAGGGCTGGTCAATATGGTCGGCGGATGTTGCGGCACCACGCCCGCGCATATCGGCGCGACGGCGCGTGCGCTGGCGGACCTGCCGCCGCGCATCGTGCCGGAGATTCCGGTGGTGACGCGGCTCGCGGGGCTAGAGCCGATGGTAATCGGGGCGTAAAATGGACCGTCATCCCAGCGAAGGCTGGGATCGCGGGCCTCAAGCGACGACCTAGAGCCGTTCCCGATCCGATTGCATCGGACCGGATGCTCTACGTTTTTGGTTTGGCGTGTTTTCCGAGTCAGCGGGTGATTCCACCGGCTTGGAAAACGCTCTAGTAACGGGAGACCCCAGCCAGCGCCGGGGTGACGGAAAACAGACATGACTGAACAAACCTCCTCCGCCAATTTCGTCAACATCGGTGAACGCACCAACGTCACCGGCTCCGCCAAGTTCAAGAAGCTCATCATGGCGGGCGACTATGCCGCCGCTGTCGACATCGCGCGGCAACAGGTGGAGAATGGCGCGCAAATCGTCGATGTGAACATGGACGAGGGCCTGCTCGACAGTCAGGCGGCGATGGAGCAGTTCCTGAAACTCATCACCGCCGAACCGGACATTAGCCGGGTGCCGGTGATGATCGACAGCTCCAAATGGAGCGTGATCGAGGCGGGCCTGAAATGCGTGTCGGGCAAGCCCATCGTCAACTCCATCAGCATGAAGGAAGGCGAGGAGCCGTTCCTGGAGCACGCCCGAAAATGCATGGCCTATGGCGCCGCCGCGGTCGTGATGGCGTTCGACGAGGTGGGGCAGGCGGACACCTGCGCGCGCAAGGTCGAAATCTGCGAACGCGCCTATAAGCTGCTGGTCGGTATCGGTTTTCCGCCGGAAGACATCATCTTTGACCCCAATGTCTTTGCCGTGGCGACGGGCATTGAGGAGCATAATAATTATGGCGTCGACTTCATCGAGGCGGTGAAGGAAATCAAGCTGCGCTGCCCGCACGTCCATTTCTCCGGCGGCCTGTCGAACCTGTCGTTCAGCTTTCGCGGTAACGAGCCGGTACGCCGGGCGATGCACAGCGTCTTCCTCTACCATGCGATTCCCGCCGGGCTGGACATGGCCATCGTCAACGCGGGTCAGCTCGACGTGTATGACACGATCGATCCCGTGCTGCGGACCGCGTGCGAGGATGTGATCCTGAACCGCGACCCGGACGCGGGCGAGCGGCTGGTGCAGCTGGCCGAAAGCTATCGCGGCACCGACGCGGCGACGGAAAAGGCGGCGGAGGAATGGCGCGGCTGGACCGTGACCAAGCGGATCGAACATGCGCTGGTCAAGGGCATCGACACCTATGTGGTGGACGATACGGAGGAAGCGCGCCTCGCAATCCGGGATCGCGGCGGCCGTCCGATCGAGGTGATCGAGGGGCCGTTGATGGACGGCATGAACGTCGTCGGCGACCTGTTCGGGTCCGGCAAGATGTTCCTGCCGCAGGTGGTGAAGTCCGCCCGCGTGATGAAGAAGGCGGTCGCCCACCTCTTCCCCTATATCGAGGCGGAAAAAGACCCGAATGCAAAGGGTAAGGGCCGGATCATCATGGCGACCGTGAAGGGCGACGTGCATGACATCGGCAAGAATATCGTCGGCGTGGTCATGCAGTGCAACGGGTTCGAGGTGATCGACCTGGGCGTCATGGTGCCGTGGACGACGATCCTGCAAGCCGCGAACGAGAATGACGCGGACATGATCGGCCTGTCCGGCCTCATCACGCCGTCTCTGGACGAGATGGTGACGGTGGCGAACGAGATGCAGCGGGCGGGCATGACCATGCCGCTGCTGATCGGCGGGGCGACCACGTCCAAGGTGCATACCGCGCTGCGGATCGAGCCGGAATATAAGGGGCCGGTGGTGCATGTGCTGGACGCCAGCCGGGCGGTGGGCGTGGCGACGGCGCTGCTGTCCGAGACACAGCGCGACCCGTTCGTCGCGGGTGTGGCGGATGAATATGACAAGATCCGGGTTGCCCGTGCGAACAAGGGACAGAGCGCGCTCGTGCCGCTGGCCGACGCACGCGCGAATGGCTTTGTGATCGACGAGGCTTTGAAGCCCGCCGCGCCGGTGCAGCCGGGCGTTCATGTGTTCGAGGACTGGGATCTGGCGGACCTGCGCGAGTATATCGACTGGACGCCCTTCTTCCGCGCGTGGGAGCTGGCGGGTAATTATCCGGCAATCCTCGACGATGCGGTGGTGGGGGAGAGCGCCCGCAACCTCTACGCCGATGCGCAGACGATGCTGGACCAGATCATCGCGGAGAAATGGCTGACCGCGCGCGGCGTGGCGGGCCTGTGGCCGTGCCGCCGCGATGGCGACGATGTGGTGGTGGACCTCGGTCATGGCGAGGAAACGCGCCTGCCGATGCTGCGCCAGCAGATCGCCAAGCGGGAAGGGCGGGCGAACATGTGCCTGGCCGACTTCATCAGCCCGGACGGCGACTGGATCGGCGGTTTCGCCGTGACCGGCGGGCAGGGCATCGACGTGCATCTGGCCCGTTTCAAGGCGGAGCATGACGATTATCAGGACATATTGCTGAAGGCGCTGGCCGACCGTTTTGCGGAAGCGTTCGCGGAGCGGCTGCACCAGCATGTCCGCACCACGCTGTGGGGCTATGCGACGGGGGAGCAACTGACCAACGAGGCGCTCATCAAGGAGCAGTATCGCGGCATCCGGCCGGCGCCCGGCTATCCGGCGTGCCCGGACCATAGCCTGAAGCCGATCCTGTTCGACATGCTGAAGGCGACGGACGCGACGGGCATCACCCTGACCGAGCATTTCGCGATGCTGCCCACGGCGGCGGTCAGCGGCTTCTACTTCGGCCATCCCCAGTCGGAATATTTCGGCGTGGCGCGGGTCGGGCGGGACCAGCTGGAGGATTATGCCGGACGACGCGGCGTGGACCTCGACACGGCGGAGCGGTGGTTGCGGCCTAACCTCGACTGAGCGGTGGGGCGATGGCGGCAGGGGCTGGCGGCTTCGCCCGCTGGAGCGTTCCGGTTGGTCCGGAGCGGGATGATGATTCCCGGAACAGGCAACACGCCCCCGCCTGTTGATTTGCCGCGCTTTTCGGGTCGGCAGCCGATTTCATCGGCTTTCAAACACGTCAACCCGGACGGTCGCCCATCGCTTCGCCGAGGCGCACGGAGCGTTCCGGCGACCAGTCGGGGTTGAAGGCGATGACGTCCGGCCCGAACAGCATCACGACGGTCGATCCCAGCAGGAAGCGGCCCATCTCCTCGCCCTTTTTCAGCGCGACGGCCCCGTCGGCATAGGTCCATTCGGCCATCCGGCCCGTGCGGCGGGGATTGACCACGCCATGCCATGGGGTGGCCATGCTGCCGACGATGGTGGCGCCGACCAGCACCATGACGAACGGGCCATGCTCTGGTGAATCGAATACGCACACCACCCGCTCGTTGCGCGCGAACAGATTGGGGACGCCGCGGGCGGTCACCGGGTTCACGGAGAAGAGCGCGCCGGGCACATAGATCATGCGGGTCAGCGTGCCGTCACAGGGCATGTGCAGCCGGTGATAGTCGCGGGGCGACAGATAGAGGTTGGCGAAGCTGCCGTGGCGGAACTGCGCCGCCAGACCGGCATCGCCGCCGACAAGCTGCGTCGTGGTGAAGCGGTGCCCCTTGGCCTGCACGATATGATGATCGTCGATCGCGCCAAACTGGCTGATCGCGCCGTCCACCGGGCAGATGAAATCCGCCGGGGCGAGGGGGCGGACGCCGGGCCGGAGTGGACGGGTGAAGAAGTCGTTGAAACTGGTGTAGCTGGCGATGTCGGGGTCGGCGGCCTCATCCATGTTCACGCCATATCGGCCGACGAACCAGCGGATCACCGCCGTCGTCGCACCGCCCGCCCGCGCCCCGGCCAGACGACCGGCGAGGATGGTCAGGGCCTGCTTGGGCAGCAGATATTGCAGCAGGACTTTCAGGCGATCGGACACGGCAGACCTCGAAATAAGCGACTGCCCCGGTCCGCGGTGGAGACAGGCGCGGTCAGCCGGGGGCGGGGCAGGATGGCGTCATGGGGACGGCGGGGACGGCTCGTATTCCCCCGTGACGGCGAGGGATGCCCGGTTCACACCGGCGTCTTCAACGCATCCCGTTGCGCCGCGACATTGGTGTAGACGAGGGCGAGCAGCGTATCGAGCTGTTCGAGCTGCTCCTCGCTGAGGCCGGAGAATGTCTCCTCCTCATTGCGCCGCGCGATGCCGCCCAGCGTTTCCAGATAGGGGGCGGCGGCGTCGGTCAGATAGACGCTGTAGGCGCGGCGGTCGTCGCTGCGGGCTTTGCGCTCCAGCAGGCCCTCCGCACAGAGCCGGTCGATGAGGCGGCCCGCGGCGGCCTCCGAAATCTCCAGCACTTCGGCGATGGTGCGCTGGGTCAGGCCGGGCCGGCTCGCGACCACCGCGATCAAGGTCCATTGCGAGCGAGTGACGCCCAGCTTGGTCACGCTCTGGTCGAAACGGTTGCGCAGATGGCGGGCGATGACGGTCAGCTTGCGCGACAGGTCGCGTTTGCGATCAGGGTCGTCGTCCTTGTCCAGCGTCACCGGCTTCATTCCCGCACTCCGTTAAAGAGCCGACTTTAGCGTGGATTGCGGGAAAGGGAAGCGGCGACGCCCGCCCTGCATGAGGGCGAGCGCCGCAGAAATGCCGGTTCAGACGCGCTCGATGATGATCGCCGGGGCCATGCCGCCCGCCGCGCACATGGTGATGAGGGCGTAGCGACCACCGCTGCGCTCCAGCTCGTCCAGCGCGGTGCCGATCAGCACCGCACCGCTGGCCCCGATGGGATGGCCCAGCGCGATGGCGCCGCCGTTGATGTTGATCTTCTCCCGGTCGATGCCCAGTTCGCGGATGAACTTCTCCACCACCACGGCAAAGGCCTCGTTCACCTCGAACACGTCAATGTCCGCGACGGTCAGGCCCGCGCGCTTGAGCACTTTCTGCGCGGCGGGGACGGGGGCGTCGAGCATCAGCGTGGGGTCGCCGCCCATGTTGGCGGTGGCGACGACACGGGCGCGCTTCTTGAGGCCATGCTTGTCGGCATAGTCTGCCGAGGCGAGCAGCAACGCCGCAGCGCCATCCACCACGCCGGACGAGGTGCCCGCATGGTGCAGCGCCTTGATCTCCACATCGGGATAGACCTTGTTGACCAGACCCTTGAACGTGTTGCCCTCCGCATCGGCGGGCATGTCGGCAATCGCCTCGAACGCGGGCTTGAGCTGGGCCAGCGCCTCGATAGTGGTGCCGGGGCGGGGGAATTCCTCATGGTCGAGGAGCAGCGTGCCATCCTCGTCATAGACGGGCACGGTCGATTTGGCGAACCGGCCTTCCTTGATGGCGATGCCGGCGCGGCGCTGGCTCTCCGCGCCCAGCTTGTCGATGTCCTCGCGCGTGATCCCGGCGATGGCGGCGATCGCGTCGGCGGCGACGCCCTGGTTGCTCTGCGGATATTTGGCCTGGAGGCGGGGATTGTTGCTGCCCAGACCGCCCTTTTGCAGGCCCGACGCGCGCAGTTCCGCGCCATAGCTGTTGATGTAGGACAGCATTTCCGTGCCGCCCGCGACCACCAAATCCTCCATGCCCGCCATGATGTTGGCGGCGGCGAGGTTCACGGCGGTCAGGCCGGAGCCGCAGAAACGGTCGAGCGTCATGCCGCTGGCCTTGACGTCATAGCCCGCGTCGAGCGCGGCCATGCGGCCCATGTCGCCGGCCTGCGCGCCGAACTGCGCGCTGACGCCCCAGATCACATCGTCCACGTCGGCGGTGTCGATATTGTTGCGGTCCTTGATCGCCTTCAGCACGGTCGCGGCGAGATGCTGCGGCAGCATGGCGGACAGGGCGCCCTTGCCCACTTTGCCGATGCTGCGCGGTGTCCGCACGGCGTCGATGATGAATGCGTCGGCCATCTCTATCTCCCTAGCGTCGTCCCTGCGCAGGACTCACTGAACTTTGCCACTATGCCACGGCTATGACATGGGGGGCTATGACATGGGGGCGATGCCGATGCCACCGAAGGGCCTATCGTATCGCTCCCGCGATTGTTCTATGGACGTAATCAGCGCGCGGCGACTTTCAATCGCCCGGTGGCAATAGCCGCCCCGGCGATTTTCGCGATACTGTCGAATGGGCTGTCGAATGGGTTGGCGAAACGGCTGGCCCGTGGGATGCGGGAACAATTGGAACGATCCGGGCGATATTTCGTGCGAAAGGGCCGAGACGGTTGCCTAACGCCGCATCTGCCGTCACTGCGGTCGATGGGGGAAGTGACATGGTAAACGGGGAGACGGGCGAGTGACGGACGCAAGCGGATCGGCCAGCGCAGGGGGGACGGGCGCGTTCGCGCCGTTGCGCCAGCCCGTGTTCCGCAACATCTGGATCGCCAGCCTCTTCTCCAATCTGGCGCAGTTGATCCTGGGCGTGGGCGCGGCGTGGGAGATGACGCATCTCACCACCTCCGCCAGCATGGTGGCGGCGGTGCAGACCGCGCTGATGGTGCCGATGATGATCTTTGCGGTGCCGGCGGGGGCCATCGCGGACATGTTCGACCGGCGGAAAATCGCCATGTCGGGCCTCGCCTTTTCCATCGCGGGTGCGGCGGTGCTGACCGTGCTGGCCTATCTGGGCTATACCTCCCCCTGGGTTCTGTTGCTGTTCTGCGTCATCATCGGCGCGGGCGTGGCGATTTTCGCGCCATCCTGGCAATCGTCGATCCGCGAACAAGTGGAGCCGGAGCAATTGCCCGCCGCCGTCGCGCTGGGCTCGATCAGCTATAATATCGCGCGCAGTTTCGGTCCCGCGCTGGGCGGCGTCATCGTGCTGGCATGGGGCGCGAAGGCCGCGTTCAACCTGACGACGGTCAGCTATATCCCGCTGTTCATCACCTTCTGGTTGTGGAAGCGGGCGCATGTGCCATCCCGCCTGCCGCCCGAACGTATCGACCGGGCGATCCTGTCCGGTATGCGCTATGCCTTTCACTCGCCGCCGATCCGCCGCGTGCTGGGCCGGGCGCTGCTGTTCGGTCTGGCGACGGCGTCCTATTCCGCGCTGGGTGCGCTGATCGCGCGCGACCTGCTGCACGGCAATGCGGGCACTTATGGCCTGTTGCTGGGGGCGAGCGGCGTGGGCGCGGTCGTGGGCGCGCTGGCGATTCAGCCGATCCGCGACGGCATGGGCACCGAAAATGCGCTGCGCTGGAGCGCGCTGATTTCCGCGGGCGCGCTGGCGGCGATGGGGCTGAGCACCAATGTCTGGATCACGGCGGTCGCCTTTTTCTTTGCGGGCGGGGTCAATATTCTGACCGTGTCGCTGATGAACGTCGCGGTGCAGCTGGCCGCCCCCCGCTGGGTCACGGCGCGGGCGTTGTCGCTGTTCACCTCCGCCCTGACCGGTGGCATCGCTATCGGCGCGATCCTGTGGGGCGAGTTCGCGTCCGCATGGAGCGTGGAGGTGGCCATGGTCGTGTCGGGCGGCGCGCTGCTGCTGACCGGCGTGGTCGGCTTCGCGCTGCCGCTGATCGACACGGAGAGCCAGGACAGCGACCTGGAACTGGTCGAGTTCGGCTATGAACCGGATGTCGCGCTGGACATTTCGCTGCGGTCCGGCCCGATCGTGATCGAGGTCGATTATGACGTCGACCCGGCGCAGGCGCGCGAATTCTATGGCGTCATGCTGAAGGTCCAGCGCATCCGCCAGCGCAACGGCGGGTTTAGCTGGCAGTTGTCGCGCGCCATCGGCAATCCCTGGGCGTGGACGGAGCGGTTCGAGTGCCCGACATGGGGTGACTATCTGCGCCTGCGCGACCGCAACACCCATGCCGACCGGGAGGTGCAGGCGCAGGCCGATGCCTATCACCACGACCGGGAGGCGCCGCGCGTGCGGCGGCAACTGGCCCGGCCGTTCGGCTCTGTGCGCTGGCGCGCGGAAACGCCCGATCCCCGGCAGGACACCATCGGCATCTTCACGCCCTGACCCCCTGTGCTGCCCCGCGCGTCACCGTTGCAATGGAGCCACGGGGGGCACTAAAATGACTGACCCACGGTTTTTGCTGTTGGAAGCGAGCGATTTTCCGATAGGCTGAGCGCGAAACGACCGCACAATCATAAGGAGGCGGTCACCGATCATAGTGGGAGGATTGCCATGACTTTAGCATCTTACGGTCGCTTTGCGTCTATTGCCGCGCTGGCCGCCGGGCTTGCTGCCACATCCCCGGCCTGGGCGCAGCCCGCCGCCGCGACCGGCGATCTGGTCGTCGACAATGCCGACATCGTCGTCACCGCGCAGCGCCGTGAGGAAAAATCGGTCGACGTGCCGATCACCATCACCACGGTCGGCGAAACCGCGCTGGAGAATGCGGGCGTCCGGCAGCTGGTCGATCTGGCCCGCGTCGTCCCCGCCCTGCGCTTCGACAAGGCGGGCGTGTTTACCCAGCCGACCATTCGCGGCGTAGGCACGGCGATCACCACGTCGGGCGGCGGTCCCAACGTCGCGACCTATGTCGACGGCTTCTTCACCCCCAGCGCCGCGACGACCGATTTCCAGTTGATGAAGGTGCAGAATATTCAGGTGCTGAAGGGGCCACAGGGCACATTGTTCGGCCGCAACACGACCGGTGGCGCGATCCTCGTCACCACCGCCGAACCCAGCGAGACGCCGGGCGCGCAGCTCAAGGCGTCCTATGGCAATTTCAACACGGTCGAGGTGCAGGGCTATGGCACCGCCGGGCTGGGGCAGGGTCTGGCCTTCGACGTGGAGGGCCTGTATCGCCGCAGCGACGGTTTCCAGACCAACATCATCAATGGCGACAAGAAGGTCGGCGGGTATGAACGCTGGTCGATCCGCACCGGCCTGAAAGCCGAACTGTCCGAGAATGTCAGCGTCCTGCTGCGCTACATCCATTCGGAATCCGACGATCCGACTGCGCTGATGCACAACGCCTTTGTCGAGAAGGGCGTGCCCTTCGTGCAAACCTTCACGCCGCCGTCGCTCTACACGACCGACCCGGACAAGGTGGCCTTTACCGACCGATTGTACAACCGGACCAAGGCGGACATCGTGCAAGGTACGATCAAGGCGGACCTGGGCTTTGCGAACCTGACCTCCTACACCCAGTATCGCGACGAGAATGTCGACAATCTCCAGGACCTGGACGCGACCGCGCTCAACTATTTCTCCATCAACATCGTGGCCAAGAACCGGACCTTCACGCAGGAACTGCTGTTGAGTTCCAAGTCGGGGTCGCGCCTGCAATGGACGACGGGCGCCTATTATTTCCGCAACCGCGACACCTGGAACACCAGCGCCATTCTGGGCGGCGGGCCGCTGACCTATAATGGCGCGTCCAGCACGGTGACGGAATCGATCGCGGCCTTTGCCGACGCCACCTATGAAGTGACGCCGCAACTGTTCGTGACGGCAGGCGCGCGCTACAGCCATGACAAGGTCAAGGAAGCCTATTTCCTGCGCGCCCTGACGGCCGGTGGTTATGAAAATGCCAATGGCACCTTCGTCCCCTATACGACCCAGCCGCTCTATTCGCAGTTAAACGTGCCCGACCTGACCAACGAGCGGGTCACGCCGCGCGTCGTCGTCCGCTACAAGCCCGACGAGCGGTCGAGCGTCTATGGCTCGTTCAGCATGGGCTATAAGGCAGGGCTGCTGAACGTCGGCGGCTATAGCTACAAGCCCGTCCGGCCGGAGAAGATCACGGCCTATGAACTGGGCTATAAATACAGCGACCGCCGTGTCTCGGTCGACCTGTCCGGCTTCTATTACGACTATAAGGATCTTCAGGTGTCCAGCTTCCAGGCGGGCACGGCCAAGATCACCAACGCCGCCAGTTCGGAAATCTATGGTCTGGAGGGGCAGGTCAGCTATCGTATGACCTCCGACTTCACCCTGTCCGGCGGTGCGGCCTGGACGCATGCGAAATATAAGAATTTCCAGCAGGCGCCCTTCTACATCTATTGCGGCACCACGGCGGGTGGCCCCTGCGGCACCAGCACGATCAACGAGAATCTGATCGACGCCAGCGGTTTCCAGATGCAGCGGTCGCCCAAGTTCACGGGCAATGTCGCGGCCAGCTATGGCCTCGACCTGGGTGGCGGTCGCCTGAACCTGTCGGGCAACCTCTACTACACGTCCGGCTTCTTCTTTGGCGTGGCGCAGCAGTTCCGGCAGAAGGGTTATGAGCAGCTCAGCCTGCGCGCCGAATGGGTCGATCCGAGCGAGCATTTCACGGTCGCTGTGTTTGGCGACAATGTCACCGATCGGCGGTATCGGGCGGCGGTCAACTATGCGACCACCGGCATCGGCAGCGTCTGGGCGCAGCCCGCCACCTATGGCGTGCAGGTCGGCTTCAAATATTGATGCGCCCTCGACGGGGGTGACAGGAGGGGGAGGTGGCGCGATGCCGCCTCCCCCTTTTCGTTGGCCGCCCGCTTTGGGCCAGCCGCCGGTGCGGAGGGGGATCGCCGGGGCGTCAAGTGGATCATGTCCCCACACGGGGATAGTGCCATGGGCCGCTTGCGACATTCTCCGCCGCAGCAAGGCGATTACCGGATCTGGGAGAGAGTATGACGGAGAACAAGCGGTATCGTGTCGTTCAATGGGCGACCGGCAATGTCGGGTCGCGCTCGCTGCGCGCGGTGATCGAGCATCCGCTCTATGATCTGGTCGGCGTCTATGTGACCTCTGCGGCGAAGGCGGGGAAGGATGCGGGGGAGCTGTGCGGCCTCGGCCCCGTTACCGGCGTGAAGGCGACGGACAAGGTGGAGGCGATCATGGCGCTGGACGCCGACGCTGTCCTCTACATGCCCGCCTTCACCGATTACGATCAGGTCTGCCGCCTGCTGGCGTCCGGCAAGAATATCGTGACGCCGCGCGGGGAGTTCCTGCACCCCGCCGCGATGAACCCGGAACGGCGGGCCGAGGTGCAGGCCGCCTGTATCGAGGGGGGCACGTCGATCCACAGTTCGGGCAGCAGCCCCGGTTTCATCTCCGACGCGCTGCCGCTGCCGCTGCTGGCGCAGCAACGGCGGCTCGACTGCCTGACCATCAATGAATATGCGAACATGGAAAGCCGCAATTCACCGGAAATGATCTTCCAGCAGATGGGCTATGGCGTCTCGCCCGGCCAGTTCAACCAGCATATGCTGGCCCATGTGAAGCAAGATTTCAGCGGATCGCTGATCGGTCTGGCGGAGGCGATGAACCTGACGCTGGACGACATCACCGTCGAGGGTGACACGGCGGTCGCGAACAAAGATGTGGAGATTGCGGCGGGCAAGATCGAGGCGGGGACCGTCGCGGGCCTGCGTATCACGGTCACGGGCGTCAAGGATGGCAAGCCGCTGCTGCGGTTCCGCGCGCACTGGTATTGCACCACCGATCTGGATCAGGACTGGGGCGAGATGCTCTATTCCGGCTGGAACGTGAAGGTGGAGGGCGACGCGCCGATGGAGCTGCGCCTGACCTTCCCGGTCAAGCTGGAGGATTATGCGGCCTTCACGCCGGGCCTGACCGCGCATCGCCCGGTCAACGCCATCCCGGCCGTCGTCGCCGCCGCGCCGGGCATCCGCACCAACTTCGAACTGCCGAACATCGCGCCGCTGTTCTGAGGGGGACAGGGCAGGGCGGGGCATGTCCCGCCCTGGTCCTGGCCCTGTTTTGTGCAGGCCGGGGGAGGTTCCGGCCTGCATTGGAATGACGGTGCAAGCGCGGGGCGAACGGCCCCCGCCCATGACGACCCCGGTCGCTTATAGCGGGTCGAAGGCGCCGAGGCTGCCCATGCCCAGCCCGTCGATGGCGCCTTGCAGGATATAGCTGGCCGCCAGCTTGTCGACCAGCACGGCGCGGCGGGCGCGGCTGGTGTCCGCGTCGATCATCGCGCGGGTCACGGCCTGCGTGGACCAGCGTTCGTCCCACAGCAATATCGGCAGGTTCAGGTCCGCGACATTGCGGGCGAAGGCGCGGCTGGACTGGGTGCGCGGGCTGTCGGTGCCGTCCATGTTGAGCGGCAGGCCGATCACCAGACCGCGGATCGACTGGGCGGCCAATATCTCCTTCAGCTTGCCCTTGTCCTTGGAGAATTTGGTGCGGGCGATCGTCTCCGACCCCGTCGCGATCATCCATTCCGCGTCGCAGATAGCGACGCCGATGGTCTTTGTGCCGACATCCAGCCCCGCCAGCCGCCCGCCGTTGGGCAGCGCCTGACGAAAAGCCTCCTTATCCGTGGTGATCAGCGTTTCCAAAATGCGTCCAGCCTCCGCCCCGCGTCCGTCTGCACATTGGCCCAGAACAGCATATAGTCATAGACATGGTAATTATTGCCGGGGAGGACATAGGGGCCAAGGTCCGGTTCCCCGTCGATGAGGAGGAGGCCGCGCCAGTCCTGCGCCCCGCTGCAGGTCGCGCCCACGCCGGGGCGGACGAGGGTCAGCGCGCCGTCCTTACCGTCCTTCGTCTGCTCCCGCTTCGCCATGCCCTGATTGGCGGCGGCAGGGACCGGGGCGGGGCCGGACGTGCCGGTGAGCGGGTTGACGCACAGCATCGGCGATCCGCGCCGGGGCTGTCCCGTCAGGCCGCGTCCGGCATCATAGGGTTTGAGGATATAGTCGGCGCCGGCGGGAGCGGCGAAACTCTGCCAGCTCAGGATGCAGCCCGGCTGGTCGGCGCGGGTGCAGGCGGGCAGGCCGAGGGCGGGCAGGTCCGCCGTGGTGGAGATGGGCCAGCCGACCAGATAGGCGGCGACGATGCGCGACGCGACCGGCTTTCCGGCGACCTTGTCCGCCAGCAGGCGCATCAGGTGCCGCGCGCCCTGGCTATGCCCGGCGAGGATGATCGGCCCGGTGGGATTGGCGGCGAGGAAGGCGTCGAACGCGGCGGCGACATCGCCATAGGCGGCGTCCAGCGCCTGCTCCGCTTCGGGCTTTTCGGTCAGGAAGCTGCCGAAGGTCGCCTGCCGGTAACGGGGCGCCCAGAACGGGCCGACGGCGGCGAAGATGCCCTTGTCCACGCCGATGAAGGTGCGGGCGAGGTCGTCCGCACCCTTGTCGCCATCGGGGGCGTTCCATTGGCCGCGGTCGATATAGCTGGTCGGGTGGACAAAGAAGGTCGCGGCCTGCCGCTCCGCCGGGCGGGCGGGCCAGACGTCGGCGCCCGTGGGCTGGGCCGCGCCGGTTGTGCCATGGTCATACCAGAGCGCCGGGCCGGTGTAGCTGGCGGCGGTGCGCGGCGCGGGCGCGCTGAACGGTGCGCCGGGCACCAGCGCGACGCGGAGCAGGCGGTCGCCCCACAGGCGATAGGTGGAGGCGGCGACAATGACGAGGACGATCAGCCCCGCGAAGAGGAACAGGAATTTGCGTGCCAAGGGGTGTCTTCCCGCAAGAGCCGGGCCAGCGAAGGCGATGGCGGCGGATAGCGCGCCCGGTGTTGCTTGACCAGAGGGGCCTTGGCCGGAGCGTCCCTTGGCCAAAGGGGCGTCTCACTCAGGTGACGGAGAATATCGCTGCGCCTGACGACGTGCCTTGATGCAATCCCCCGCCGATGCTAGCGCGCTGGGCATGAGCGTTGACCTTGCAACAGTGAAGAAAATCGCCAGCCTGGCTCGCCTTGCCGTTACCGACGGAGAGGCAGAGGCGTTGGTGCCGGAACTCAACAATATCCTCGGATTCGTGGAGCAGTTGGGGAATGTGGATGTCAGCGGCGTGGAGCCGATGACCGCCGTCATTCCCAATCACCTGCGCCTGCGCCAGGATGCCGTGACCGACGGCAATGTGCGGGAGAAGGTGCTGGCCAATGCGCCGCAAGCCGAACATGGCTTCTTCGCGGTTCCCAAGGTGATCGAATAATGAGCGATGTGACCAACCTGACCGTCGCCGAAATCCGTGACGGTTTCCGTGCGGGCGAATTCACCGCGCGCGAAGTGGCGGAAGGCTTCAACGCCAATGTTGCCGCCGCGAAGGCGCTGAACGCCTTCATCGTGGAGACGCCGGAAAAGGCGCTGGCCGCCGCCGACGCCGCCGATGCCGCGCGGGCGGCGGGCGACCTCAAGCCTTTGTCGGGCGTGCCGATCGGCATGAAGGATTTGTTCTGCACGGCGGGCGTGCAGACGACCGCCGCGAGCCACATGCTGGAAGGATTCGTGCCGACCTATGAATCGACCGTCTCCCAGAAATTGTGGGATGCGGGGGCGGGTATGCTGGGCAAGCTGAACCTCGACCAGTTCGCGATGGGATCGTCCAACGAGACGAGCTTCTTCGGCAATGTGATTTCCCCGTGGAAGCGCGGTTCCGGTGACAATGCGACGCTGGCGCCCGGTGGTTCGTCGGGTGGCAGTTCGTCGGCCATTTCCGCGCGGCTGTGCCCGGCGGCGACCGGTACGGACACCGGCGGTTCCATCCGCCAGCCCGCCGCCTTTACGGGCATTGCGGGCATCAAGCCGACCTATGGCCGCTGCTCGCGCTGGGGCGTGGTCGCCTTCGCTTCCTCGCTGGATCAGGCGGGGCCGATGGCGCGCACGGTGCGCGACAATGCGATCCTGCTGGAAGCCATGTCCGGTTTCGACGTCAAGGATTCGACCTCGCTCGACCTGCCAGTGCCCCAGTGGGAAGCGGGATTGTCCGGCAATCTCAAAGGCAAGAAGATCGGTATTCCCAAGGAGTATCGGGTCGACGGTATGCCGCAGGAGATTGACGCGCTGTGGGAGCAGGGCATCGCCTGGCTGAAGGATGCCGGGGCGGAGATCGTCAACGTCTCCCTGCCGCACACCGAATATGCGTTGCCCGCCTATTATATCATCGCGCCGGCGGAGGCCTCCTCCAACCTCGCGCGCTATGATGGCGTGCGCTATGGCCTGCGCGACCTGCCGGATGGCGCCGGTCTTCAGGACATGTATGCCGCGACCCGCGCTGCCGGTTTCGGGCCGGAGGTCAAGCGCCGCATCATGATCGGCACCTATGTGCTGTCGGCGGGCTTCTACGACGCCTATTATACGCAGGCGCAGAAGGTGCGCGCGCTGATCGCCCGCGATTTCGACCGGGCCTTTGCCGAGTGCGACATCCTGCTGACCCCGACCGCGCCGAGTGCGGCCTTTGCGCTGGGCGAGAAGCAGGCCGATCCGCTGGCCATGTACCTCAACGACGTGTTCACGGTGCCCGCCAGCCTGGCTGGCCTGCCCGCCATGTCGGTGCCCGCTGGCCTGGATTCGCAGGGCCTGCCGCTGGGCCTCCAGCTCATCGGCCGGGCGCTGGACGAGCAGGGCGTGCTGAACGCCGCGCTGGCGATCGAGGAGCGGGCCGCTTTCTCGGCAAGGCCGGAGCGTTGGTGGTAGAGACAGACCCGCCCGATCAACCGCGCAGGATTGCCGTCCTGCTGCCTTCCCTCAACGGCGGCGGTGCGGAACGGGTGGCCTTGTTTCTGGTCGATGTGCTGGCCCGGTCGGGATATGCCGTCGACCTGCTGGTCGCGGTGAACGAGGGGTCGCTGGTCGATCATCCCATCGCCCGGCAATATCGGGTGGACCTGCGCGCGCCGAACGAGATGCTGTGCGGTCCGCATATCGTGCGCTATTGCCGCCGGGCGCGGCCCGACCTGCTGATCGCCTTTGTCCACACGGCCAAGATCATGGCGGGGCTGGCGCGCAAATGGGTGCCGGAGATCCCGCTGGCACTGAGCGTCCATGCTGCGCTCGACATTCCCCGCGCGCATCGGTTCTGGGTCCGGCGCTGGTTCGGCCATGGTCCCGAACGCTGGCTGTATCGCGACGTGCTGGGCTGCCATGTGGTGTCCAGGGCGCTGGGCGAACAGGTGCAGGCGCATTTCGCCATTCCCGCCGACCGCACCCATCTCGTCTATAACCCGATACCGGAGCGGGAGCCGCCGCTGCCCCTGCCGGTGGAGCATGAGGCATGGTTCGACCGGCCGGTCGTCATGACGGCGGGTCGGATGACCCGGCAGAAGGACCATGCGACCCTGATTCGCGCCTTTGCCCGGTCGGGGCTGGCGGGTCGTGCGCGGCTGCTGATCCTGGGCGAGGGGGAACTGGAGGGCAGGCTGCGGGATCTGGTGCAGCGGCTGGGGCTGGGCGACGATGTCATCTTTGGCGGGTTCCAACCGGATGTGCGCCCCTATCTGGCCCGCGCCTGCGGCTTTGCGCTGACGTCGGTGTTCGAGGGGTTCGCGATCGTGCTGACCGAGGCGCTGATGGCGGGTGTGCCCGTCGCGACATTCGATTGCCCCAGCGGCCCGTGTGAGGTGCTGGAGGGGGGCAAGCTGGGCTTGTTGCTCCAGCCCGGCGATGTCGCGGGTGTGGCGGACGCCCTGCGCGCGATGGTGGCGGGGGAATTGGTGGCGCCGCCGGCGGATCAGGTCGCGCAGTCGATGGAACGCTTCTCCTCACCACAGATCGCGCGCGATTACCTGGCCTTTGTGGAGCAATGTCTCGGACGGGGTCTCGCGCGTGGCCCCGTACATGGTCCCGTGCAGGCCGACGCGGGGTAGGGTCAGGTCAGGAGGGGGTTACCGGCGGCAGCGCATGGGCGCGGGTCCGCCGTTGCGGGGAGGGCAGCGACCGCAGGAGTCGCCACGCCTGATGCCAGGGCCAGCCGAGTCGCAGCAGCCAGAATCGCGCCGGGCCATCCAGCGGCGCAAAGGTGGCGTAGAACCACGCCGTCCCGATCAGGTCGGGCCGGTTCGCCTTCAGCCAGGACAGGCATTGCCGCCGCGCCAATATCCGCTCGCGATAGGGGGTCAGGCCGTTGGAGCAGCAGCGCGATCCACTCGACACCGGATGCATATGGGTGACGGTGACGAGGTCGATGATCGCCACATTGTCCATGCCCAATATCTTCTGGAACATCGGCATCACGAAGCTGTCGATGCCATAGGCGGTGATCGACCGTTCGTAGAAATCCCCCGCCGCCAGGAACAGTTCGGTGCGGTAGAAGGGCATCATCACCTCCACCCACCGGGTCTTGCGCACGCTGCTCTGCGGGCAGGCGAGGAAGCGGGGATAGGAGAAATAGCTGTCCGGGCTGAGCGCGGGGGCAAAGCTGTCCAGCTTCTCCCGCCGCGCTATGTCCAGCAGCCGGTTGATCCCGCCGATGCTGGTGCGGATGTCATGGTCGAACAGGGCGACATATTCCGGGCTGCCCCCCTGTTGGCGCAGGTAGCGGCTGACGACGCGCAGCACGTCGCCCTTGCACTCCGTCCGGTGGGACAGGAACGGCCAGTCGCGGTCCGGCGGTGTCGCGCGGCCGGTGAAGTCGAACAGCAGAATGTCGAAACGGGGGTCCGCGTCCAGACCGATATGGTCCAGCGATCCACCATCCCAGGTAAAGACGATCAGGCTTCGCCCAGTGCGCGCGGCAATTCCCTGCATGCTTCCCCAAATGGTGGCGGATACTTTGGCTCATCCCCGTCCTATACGCCTGTCGGGCGCATGACAATCGGGTGACGATGGGTGGAGGAGGGCGGCGCGGCCCCATGGTCCATGAACGGGACAGGCGACATGTCTGTTGCGGGCCGGGGTCATATGGCCCTAGGGGATGCAGAAATGCCGACAACTTCAATCGCATGGAATTGACGTGACCGAATCAAGCTATCGCATCCAGGGCGCAACCGGTGAGTGGGAGGTCGTGATCGGCCTGGAGGTCCATGCCCAGGTGACGAGCCAGTCGAAGCTCTTCTCCGGCGCGGCCACCGCCTTTGGCGCGGAACCCAACAGCCAGGTCAGCCTGGTCGACGCCGCCATGCCCGGCATGTTGCCCGTGCCCAACCGCGAGTGCATCCGTCAGGCCGTGCGCACAGGCATCGCCATCGGCGCGCAGATCAACAAATGGTCGCGCTTCGACCGCAAGAATTATTTCTACGCCGACCTGCCGCAGGGCTACCAGATCAGCCAGCTCTACCACCCGCTGGTGGGTGAGGGCGAGATCGAGATCACGCTGGACGACAAGAAGCCGGACAGCGCCGTCAAGCGCATCGGCGTCGAGCGTATCCATGTCGAGCAGGATGCCGGCAAGCTGATGCACGACCAGCATCCGACCAGCTCCTATGTCGACCTCAACCGGTCGGGCGTGGCGCTGATGGAGATCGTGTCGCGGCCCGACATGCGGTCCCCGGCGGAGGCTGGCGCCTATCTGGCGAAGCTGCGGACGATCCTGCGCTATGTCGGGTCGTGCGACGGCAATATGGACCAGGGGTCGATGCGGGCGGACGTGAACGTCTCCGTCCGTCGCCCCGGCGAGGAATTTGGCACGCGCACGGAGACGAAGAACGTCAACTCCGTCCGCTTCGTCATGGCCGTGGTGGAGCATGAGGCCAATCGTCAGGTCGACGTGATCGAGGCGGGCGGCACGATCGTGCAGGAAACCCGCCTGTACGACCCGGACCGGAACGAGACGCGGTCGATGCGGTCCAAGGAGGACGCGCACGACTATCGCTATTTCCCCGACCCCGACCTGTTGCCGCTGGAACTGGACGACGCCTTTGTCGAGGAATGTCGCGCCAGCCTGCCCGAACTGCCGGACGCCAAGCGCGCCCGTTATGAGCAGGTGCTGGGCCTGTCCGCCTATAATGCGGCGGTGCTGACGGCGGAGGCGGACACGGCGCGCTGGTTCGAGGCGCTGCTGACCGCGGGCGCGGCCATCCAGAAGAAGGACGAGGCGGCGGTGGCCAAGGCGTCGGCCAACTGGCTGATGTCGGAGCTGTATGGCGCGCTGAACCGGCTGGGCCGCGAACTGGCCGACAGCCCCGTCTCGCCGCAGCAGGGCGCGGAACTGCTGGCGCTGGTCGCGGACGGCACGATTTCCGGCACCATTTCGAAGCAGGTATTCGAGATCATGCTGGAAACCGGCGAGCCGGCGGCCAAGATCGTCGAGGAAAAAGGCCTGAAGCAGACCAGCGACACCGGCGCGATCGACGCCGTCATCGCGAAAATCCTGTCCGACAATGCGGACAAGGTCGAGCAGTATCGCGGCGGCAAGGAAGCCCTGTTCGGCTTCTTCGTGGGCCAGACGATGAAGGCGATGCAGGGCAAGGCCAATCCGGGCGTGGTCAATGAATTGCTGAAGAAGGCGCTGGGTTGATCCGACGGGATTTATCCGTTTCGGATGTGAATTGAAAAGGCTAGGCTTGCGAAGGCTTTGGCGTTTTGGTTTCTCCTCCCAGGGGGGAATCATGAAACGCAATCTCACAATCGCAATCCTGCTCGCCTGGACGGGCCTGACCGGTCCGATGGCGTTCGCGCAGGAGCGGGGCGCCGTCCGGCCGAATTTTTCGGCGGAAGCATTGAAGGGGCAGAAAATCCTGCTCTTTCGCCCGACCATCCAGGTTGGTGAGCAGGGGACCGGCGGCACGCCTGAATCCAATGCCGACTGGACGGCCAAGGCGCGCGACCTGTTCGTGACCGAGTTGCGGCGTCGGCAGAGCGACTTTGCGAACGAGATTGTCGAGGAACCCGATCTGGTCGGTGCGGCGGCGGATTCGGTGGCGGCGCATCGGGCGTTGTTCAGCGCGGTCGCCAATTCGGTCATGGTCTATCAGTTTTTCCCCGGCAACCGCCTGCCCACCCGCAAGAACAAGCCGTTCGAATGGACGCTGGGCAAGGAGACCAAGCAGATCGCCGAACTGACCGGCGCCCGCTATGGCCTGTTCATCACGACCGAGGACCAATATGGCTCGCTGGGCCGCAAGATGTTCCAGTTTCTGGCGGCGGGGCTGGTCGGCGTGGGTGTGCAGTCCGGCGTGCATCTGGGCTATGCCGGGCTGGTCGATCTGGAGACGGGCGATCTGGTCTGGCTGAACGCCGATGGCCAGATGGGCGGTGATGTTCGTGATGCGCTGGGCATGCAGAAGCGTGTCGGGCAGTTGCTGGAGGATTTTCCCGGCCTGAAGCCGGGCGTGCAGGTGGCGGCCGCGCCATGACGCGGGGCCATCGCTGGATGGCGTCCCTGTCGGTGTTCGGCCTTGGTCTGGCGGCGATGATGTCCTCTGGCGCGGGGGCTGTTGCGGGGGCGGGGGAGTTTACACGGCCGCCCTATGCCGGGGCCTATGAGCCGCAGGGCGTGGATGAGCGTGGCCTGTGGATGCAGCTTGACGAATATGAACGGCGGTTTCGGGATTCGCCCGCCATATTGCGCGACGAGACGCTGACCGCCTATGTCCATGGCATATTGTGCCGGACCGTGGGTGCCGACCGATGCGGGGCGATGCGCACCTATATCGTCAGGGACGAGAGCTTCAACGCAAGTATGGCGCCCAACGGCCTGATGGTCGTGCATACAGGTCTGCTGGCGCGGGTCCATTCCGAGGCGGAACTGGCGGCGGTGCTGGGGCATGAATTCGCCCATTTCGAGCGGCGGCATTCCTTAGGCCGGTTTCGCAAGGGACGGAGCACGGCGGATGCGCTCGCGTGGATCAGCCTTGCCGGAGCGGTTTCGAGGACCAGCTTCGCCAGTACAGGCAACAGCCTGATCATCGGCTTCGTCAGCTATGGCCGGGATCAGGAGAGCGAGGCGGATGCGCTGTCGGCCCAGTTGGTGCGGGCATCGCCCTATCGCCTGCGGGCATCCGGCATCTGGAAACGGCTGGTGGATGAACAGGATGCCCTGCGCAAGGAGCGGGGCCTGCGCAAGATCAAGCATCTGACGCCCGGCCTTCTCGACAGTCATCCGCCGGAAATGCAGCGGTTCGCCTTCTTCGCAAAGCAGGAGGGCGAAGCGGGCGATGTCGGGGAGGATCGCCGCGACCCCTATAAGGAGGCGACCGCGCCGTACCTGCGCGATCTTTTCGATCCCCTCATCAAGGGCAATGACTTTGCGGGCGCCGACTATGTGATCCGGTCGCGCGGGGATGCGCTGGGCTGGGACGCGCAACTCTATTTCCTGCGCGGGGAACTGTACCGTTTGCGGGGCAATCCCCGCGACCTGGCGACCGCGCGCGGATTCTTCCAGCAGGCTGTGGTCCAGCCGCTGGCGCCGCCGGAAACCTGGCGGGGGCTGGGCCTGTGCGCGATGCGACTAGGTGACAGGACAGACGGGCAGGCGTCCCTTGCCGAATATCTGAAACGCAGCCCGAATGCAGGCGATGCCGCCGCGATCCGGCTTTTGGTGGAGAATTGATGGTGCGTGCTGGACTTTACACGGCCCTGCTGGGACTTTTCTCTCTCGCGATGGCGACACCGGCGCCGGCGGGGTGGAAGTTGCTGGCGGCCAAGCAGCCCGTGCAGGTTGGCACGATGGTGGTGACGCCCACGGCAGACTGGAATCAGGCGGGCGCGCGACCGGGCAAGCAGGGGGTCGCCTGGACGCAGGACGGCTTTGGTCTCAACGGGCTGGAGTTTTTCGCGGCGGTTCCGAGCGGCCTGCCCCTGTATCGGGAGCGGAGCGCGAAGCAGAATCCCATGCCGCGTTTCGACAGCACCATGCTGCTTCCCGACCTGACCGACTTTTTCGAACGCAGTTTTCGGGTGCAGAACAACCTGACCGATTTTGCCGTGGAGAGCAGCGAACCGGCCAGTTTTGGCGGACATGCAGGCGTCGTCGTGCGCTATCGCTACAGCCTGCCGAACGACGAACTGAAGCGGCGCGGCGTCGCCCGGCTGGCAGTAGTCGGCAAGCAATTGTTCGTGGGCAATTTCTACGGCCCGGAACTGCATTATTTCCCCACCGGCCTGCCACAGGCCGAGGCGATCATGGAATCCGCGCGCTTTTAGGGCAGGTTCCGACCCGATTGCATCGCCTCCGCGCTCTAATCTTTTGATTTTCCGCGTTTTCCGAGGCGGCCGATGATTTCACCTGCCTCTGCTTCGAAAACGCTTCAGGTCACATCAGTCGGGCAGGGGTGGCGGCAGTTCGTCCGGTCCGCGCCCCGGATTGTCCACATTGGGCGTCTCCGGCGTGATCTCCGGCGGATCTCGATAGGGGGCCTCGTCCGGCGTCTCGATCGGCGGGGTTTCCGGGGGGGATTGGGGTTGAATGGTGTCGGGCGGCGGGATTTCGGGCTGGCTGGCCATATCTGTCTCCTTGTCCCTGCTCTCAATCGGGTGCGGGCGGTAAAGGTTCCTTCGCTCCGGTGGTGCGGGGTGGGGGTGAGACAGCCTGCATGATGGCGGGGGAAGCGATGTCGTCGGCGCTGACCCGTCCCATGGCTGTCATCAGGCGGTCATGATATGCTTCCCATATTGTGGCGGGCTGCTACGCATCACCGGGATTGCCCTTTGTTTCGCCTTGCTATAGGACGCGCCGACCGGCGACCGATGCGGGCGTGGCGAAACTGGTAGACGCGCCAGATTTAGGTTCTGGTATCGCAAGATGTGGGGGTTCGAGTCCCTTCGCCCGCACCAGTGTCGCCTGCCCTCGTGCAGCGCCAACGCAATTCAGCCTTTCTGGAAGTTCGGAACGAAAAAGATGCAGATTGTCGAGACGTTGAACGAAGGCCTCAAGCGCGCCTATACCCTGACCGTCACCGCCCAGGACATCGACGCCCGCGTCGAGGCCGAAGTCAAGGCGCTGGCTCCCCAGATGAAGATGCCCGGTTTCCGCCCCGGCAAGGTGCCCGCCAATCTGGTGCGCAAGATGCACGGCGAATCGCTCCAGCGCGAGGCGCTGGACAAGGCGATCCAGGCCGGCGTTCAGCAGGTGATTGTGGACAACAAGCTGCGCCCCGCGATGCAGCCTTCGGTCGAGCCGGTGGGTGAGATCGCGCTGGGCAAGGATGTCGAGCTGAAGGTCGCGCTGGAAGTGCTGCCCGTGATCGAGGCCCCCTCGACCGACGGCATCACGCTGGAACGCCTGACCGTCGAAGTCACCGATTCGCAGGTCGATGAGGCTGTCGAGCGCATTGCCAGCGGCAATCCCCGTTTCGAGGACAGCGCCGAGGGCCATGCCGCGGCCGAGGGCGACCAGGTCATCACCGATTTCGTCGGCAAGACCGCCGATGGCGTCGCCTTCGACGGCGGCACCGGCCAGGACATGCCCGTCGTGATCGGTTCGGGCAGCCTGATCCCCGGCTTCGAGGACCAGCTGGTCGGCGTGAAGGTCGGTGACGAGAAGCAGATCGCCGTCACCTTCCCCGAAGATTATGGCGCGGCCAACCTCGCCGGCAAGCCCGCGACCTTCGACCTCGTCATCAAGGCGGTGAAGGTGAAGGCGGCTGGCGCGCCGGACGATGAGTTTGCCAAGTCGCTCGGCCTGGAGAGCCTGGAGAAGCTCAAGGAGCTGCTTAAGGCCCAGATCGAGCAGGAGCATAACGGCCTGACGCGCACCCATATGAAGCGCAAGCTGCTCGACCAGCTGGCCGACGCGCACAGCTTCGACGTGCCGCCGACGATGGTCGAGGCGGAGTTCGAGCAGATCTGGTCGCAGCTTCAGCATGAAGCCGGTCATGAGGAAGATCCCGCCGCCGCCCTCGCCGAGATGGAAGCGGAGAAGGAAGACTATCGCGGCATCGCCGTGCGCCGGGTCCGCCTCGGCCTGCTGTTGTCGGAAATCGGCCAGGCCAATGGCGTGGAAGTCAGCGAGCAGGAAATGAACCGCCTGATCGCGCAGGAAGCCCAGCGGTACCAGCCCAACCAGCGTCAGCAGTTCGTGGAATATGTCCGCAACGAGCCGATGGCCGCTGCCCAGCTGCGCGCGCCGCTGTATGAGGACAAGGTCGTCGACTTCCTGTTCGGCAAGGCCGCGATCACCGATCGCGCCGTGAGCCGCGAGGAACTGGAGTCGGAGATCGAGGGCGAAGAGGGCGGTCATGTCCATGGCCCCAACTGCGGCCATGACCACCACGACCATGCCGCCGAAAAGCCCAAGGCGAAGGCCAAGGCCAAGAAGGCGGACGCGGAGCCTGTAGCCGAGGGCGAAGCCAAGGCCGACGACGCTGCGGCCAAGCCCAAGAAGGCTCCGGCCAAGAAGGCTGCCGCCGCTCCGGCTGAGGAAGGCGCTGCCGAAGCGGCTCCCAAGCCCAAGAAGGCCCCCGCCAAGAAGAAGGCGGACGCCGAATAATCCGCGCATCATAGTAGCGGATAATGTCAGGAACCATTTCCGGGACGGCAGGCGCGGGACCGCGCATCGCCGTCCTGCTCCCCTGCTATAATGAATCGGTGGCGATCGGGCAGACGGTGGCGGGTTTCGCCGCCGCCCTGCCGGACGCCACCATTTATGTTTTCGACAACAACAGCTCCGACGATAGCTGCGCGGTGGCGAAGGCCGCTGGCGCGGTCGTGCGGTCCGTCCGCCAGCAGGGCAAGGGCCACGTCGTGCGCCGCATGTTCGCGGACGTGGAGGCCGACATCTATGTCATGGCCGATGGCGACGCGACCTATGAGGCCGCCGCCGCGCCCGCGATGATCGCGGAGATGCTGGAGGGCGACCTCGACATGGTGGTCGGCGCGCGCCGGTCCGAGGTCGATGCCGCCTATCGCCGGGGTCATGTGCTGGGCAACCGCATGTTGACCGGCCTGCTGCGCCGCCTGTTCGGCCGCAGTTTCACCGACATATTGTCCGGCTATCGCGTCTTTTCGCGCCGGTTCGTGAAGAGTTTTCCTGTCCTGTCCGCCGGTTTCGAGATCGAGACGGAGATGAGCGTCCACGCGCTGGAACTGCGGATGCCGGTGGGCGAGCGGATGACGGCCTATGCCGCGCGGCCGGAAGGGTCCGAATCGAAGCTGAGCACCTATCGCGACGGCTGGCGCATCCTGAGCATGATGGTGCAGCTCTATCGCACGGAACGGCCGCTATGGTTCTTTGGCGCGATTTCGGGGCTGTTGCTGGCGGTGGCGCTGCTGCTCGCTGCGCCGCTGGTGCTGACCTATCTGCACACCGGACTCGTCCCGCGTTTCCCGACGGCGGTGCTGACCGTGGGGCTGGTGATCCTGTCCGCCCTCAGCCTGATGTCGGGCCTGATCCTCGATACGGTGACGCGCGGGCGGCTGGAAATGCGGCGGCTGGCCTATCTGGCTCATCCCGCCCCCTCGGCATCGGCGGCCGGGCGGTGATCGCCGGGGCGGATTTGGAACAATCTGACGCCCCGAACGTCTGTGCGGCGTCGGAAAATTCCAAACCACTTGAAGGGATCGTCAAGAACTCCGATGTAAGCCCGGCAAGGGCAACAATCGAAAGACGATCATGCACGATATTATGACCGACCCCATGGCTGCTCTCGTTCCCATCGTGATCGAGCAGTCGAATCGGGGCGAGCGCAGCTTCGATATCTATTCCCGGTTGCTGCGCGAGCGCATCATCTTCGTGACCGGTCAGGTCGAGGATCATATGGCCTCGGTCATCACCGCCCAGCTGCTGTTCCTCGAGTCGGAGAATCCGAAGAAGGACATCTGGATGTACATCAACTCGCCGGGCGGCGTGGTGACGGCGGGCATGGCGATCCACGATACCATGCAATATATCCGTCCCAAGGTCGGCACCGTCTGCATCGGTCAGGCCGCGTCGATGGGCAGCTTCCTGCTCGCCGCCGGTGAGCCGGGCATGCGCGTCGCGCTGACCAATGCGCGAATCATGGTGCACCAGCCATCGGGCGGCGCGCAGGGCATGGCGTCGGATATCGAGATTCAGGCCAAGGAAATCCTGCGGATTCGCCGTCGCCTCAACGATCTGTACGTCAAATACACCGGCAAGTCGCTGGAGGAGGTGGAGCGGGCGATGGATCGCGACACCTTCCTGGAGGCTGACGAAGCCAAGGCTTTCGGGCTGGTCGATCAGGTTTTCGATCGCCGTCCCGTGACGGAAGCCCCCGCTGACGCATGATCGACAGGGATAGGGGCAATTGTTTACGGGACTTGCGTAGGCAGTGCACCCTTGTGAAAAGAATGTGACGCGGTTTAGGATGACCTTGGCCAAGTCGGTCCGCTCCCCGCCACGGCGGCGGGGCAGCGGACGAAGAAAGGCGATGAATGACGAAGCTTACCGGTTCCGACTCGAAGAGCACGCTGTACTGCTCCTTCTGCGGCAAGTCGCAGCATGAGGTCAGGAAGCTGATCGCAGGGCCGACGGTGTTCATCTGCGATGAATGCGTCGAGCTGTGCAACGACATCATCCGCGAGGAGACCAAGGGCGGTCTCGTCGGACGGCGAGATGGCGGCGTGCCGACGCCGCAGGAAATCTGCGACGTGCTGAACGATTATGTGATCGGGCAGATGCGTGCGAAGCGCGTCCTCTCCGTCGCGGTCCACAATCACTACAAGCGCCTCAACCATGGCACCAAGTCCGGTGATGTGGAGCTGGCCAAGTCGAACATCCTGCTGGTCGGCCCGACCGGCTGCGGCAAGACCCTGCTCGCGCAGACGCTGGCCAAGACGTTCGACGTGCCCTTCACCATGGCCGACGCGACGACCCTGACCGAGGCCGGCTATGTGGGTGAGGATGTGGAGAACATCATCCTCAAGCTGCTCCAGGCGTCCGACTATAATGTCGAGAAGGCGCAGCGCGGTATCGTGTATATCGACGAGATCGACAAGATCAGCCGCAAGGCGGAGAATCCGTCGATCACGCGCGACGTGTCGGGCGAGGGCGTGCAGCAGGCCCTGCTCAAGCTGATGGAGGGCACCACCGCCTCCGTTCCGCCGCAGGGTGGCCGCAAGCATCCGCAGCAGGAGTTCCTGCAGGTCGATACGACGAACATCCTCTTCATCTGCGGCGGCGCGTTCGCCGGGCTGGAGAAGATCATCGGCGATCGTCTGGAGGGCAAGTCCATCGGTTTCGGCGCGCATGTCGCCGCGCCGGAGGAGCGCCGCACGGGTGAGCTTCTGAAGCAGAGCGAGCCGGAGGATCTCCTGAAGTTCGGCCTGATCCCGGAGTTTGTGGGCCGTCTGCCGGTCATCGCGACGCTGGAAGACCTCGACATTCCGGCGCTGGTTCAGATCCTGTCCGAGCCGAAGAATGCGCTGGTGAAGCAGTATCGCAAGCTGTTCGAGATGGAGAATGTGGAGCTGAGCTTCACGGACGACGCACTGGTCGCGGTCGCCAAGAAGGCGATCGAGCGCAAGACCGGCGCGCGCGGCCTGCGCTCCATTCTGGAAGCGATCCTGCTCGACACCATGTTCGACCTGCCCTCGATGAGTGGCGTGGCCGAGGTCGTGGTGGACCGGGAAGTGGTGGACGGCAAAAAGGAGCCGGTCCGCGTCTTCGCCGACAAGAAGGCCAGCGACGCCGCCTGATCGGCTCCCCGCGATAGGAACAGGAAAGCCCGGCCCGTTGCGGCCGGGCTTTTTCGTTTGGGAGAGGGGCATCGGATTTCGGTACGGATCACCGATTGCGGTGCGCATAAAACATGACCATGAGTCAATTTAATAGGGCGTCACCGACAGAGGCGCGCGCCATAGTCGTACGCGCTGGACGATATGATCGAACCTCGGCCTTTCTCGGACCTCGGCGGTGCGGGCAACCCGAAGCACCGGGCCATCGTCCCCATCGGGTCTGGAACGACGATATTTTTAATCCGGTGGCGGCCTTCCGCTCCATCCCTATCGGGACATGGAGATCATCACCTATGGCTGGAGGGGGCGATCATGCACAAGGACAGCCTGGGCAATGAAGGACGCACCGTCGCCGGGGATGTGCAGGTGATGCGTGCGGGGACCGGCATTTTCCATTGCGAATTCAACAGGGAGGATAAACCCACCCGCCTGTTCCAGCTGTGGATAGACATGCGCGCGCCCGACGCCAGCCCTCGCTGGGCCTCAACCGCTTTCCCAAAGGCGAACCAGACGGGGCGATTCGCGACCGTGGCAAGCGGACGGGTGGGCCGGGGTGGCCTGCCCATCGACGCCGATGCCTGCGTGCTGGGCGCAACCGTTCGGGCGGGGGAACAGGATAGAGCATGATCTGGCGGGCCGCCGCGCCTATCTTGTGGCCGCTTCCGGGCGGATCGCGATCGACGGCATCACTTTGGGCGCGCGGGATGGCGCCGTGAGAGAGCGGGAGGAGCGGATTCCACTCACGGCCCTTGACGATACGCAGATTGTTCTCGTCGAGCGGCATGGAGCCGGGGCGATCAGGGGGGGGCGAGGGAGGAAGGCGGAGCCGGTAGCCGCGCAACGTTTCCTGTGATGGCCGTATTTTTAGGTCGCCATTCGCTGGGGCCGATTACCGCGGCCGCAGATGCGGGCTGTGGCCTGAATCGTCGATCGCCCTCTCCATCTGGCCGATCGCGCACTATTCTTCTCAAAGATCGTGCTCACCCTGAAGGGGATGCGCTAGGCTACCGTCTCAAGCCATTCCGCAGAACGGCTTCGGGCGATCAGATGTCGCTCTGCCGGTCGCCACCCGCAACCTGTGCGCTGCCGCCGCGCCGGGCGAACAGGTTCCATGTCAGCATCACCGGCTCCAGGAGCGCCATGCCGATGACGATGCCCAGCAGCCGCTCCAGCCCCGGTTCCAGCGCGGCATCGGCATAGCTGTCGGGAACGAGGATCACGAGGATCGCCAGCGCAAACTGCATGCCCGCATAGCGCATCGGATGATCGCTATTCTCCAGATGGCGGCCCAGCACTACGCCGATGACAGTGCCGAGGATCAAGATGGTGGGAGACCCGGCGGCGAAGACCAATATGGGGGCGGACACGATGGCCCCGGCGATGCACCCGATGAAACGGTGGCGGATGCGCGCCCGCACCGGCGTCGCGCGGCGGTCGCCATTGCGGTTCAGGGGCACCAGCACCACCGCCATGATGGTGATCGCACTCTGGGCGAGGGCGGGCAGAGACAGCCATGTGCCGATCAGCGTGAGGAGGACCAGCCCCAGACCGCCCTGCACCGCCAGTGCAAAGGCGTCGGCATGCCAGCCCAGCCATGGCTCGCTGGGCGCACGGGGCGCAGGCCAGATACGGCGCAGAGTGATGGCGGAGAGGAGGCTGACCGCCATACAGGCAAAAGTGCCCGCCATGGTTTCCACCAGCCGGGTCTGGACGAAGGCATCGAAGGCGACCTCCGGATGCTCCATCTTGTCGAGCGCCACCATGGCGAAGGTCAGGCCAAGGAAGAGCCAGCCATAGGCCCGCCGCGCCGTCAATGTCGCGTAGAGGCTGCCCGCGCCCACGACGAACAGCGCGAGCGTGGCAAAGGGCATGGAGGCGACGAGCAGGGGCGCGAGCGCGAGCGCCAGAAGCCCACCGGTCAACGTGCCGCTGATCCGCAGCATGCCGCGCGACAATGTGTCCATCACATGGCCGCGCATGACCATATAGCCGGCATAGGCAGCCCAGCTGATATGGCTGGCGCCCAGCAGATGCGCGACGAGAATGGCGAGCAGGACGGACACCGCACATTCCACCTCGTCCACGGTGCGCGCGGTGACGTGGCGGCCCAGCGACGGGATCAGCGGAACAGGGCGGGGCATCGGAACATCATCATCGCGGTTCAATCCGTGGGAGGTGGCATGGCATGATCGGTCCGCCTTGTCTGTGCGGGCCGGTCGGCTCTCTCCATCAGGGATAGGGTGCGAAGGGACGGGGCGCATGGTTGCGTTCTCTCGGTCCCGGTGCGACTGGGGCGCTGGTTATTGGCGACGCCGATTGTCGGCATGGCCAGCGCCAGGAAGATTTGGCCCTCTCCCCGGATAGCCAGGGCAGCGCTGCGTCCGGCGGAACTGCCCCGGCTCGTCCGGGAAATGGTGCGGGCGGGGGGACTTGAACCCCCACGGGCAAAGCCCGACGGATTTTCTTACCGCTACGGCTTTCGCCGCCATGCCGGATTTGCATCCCGGCATGTTCGTGGTCTGGACTATCCCTTCGCCCTGTCCGCAGGATAACCCGCAGATTTAGGCGCTGCCCGTCTAGTCTCTACACCTTCCCGGCATCGAAACGACGCCGGGCTTGGCTCGGGATTGCCATGCCAAAGGTTTCCCCGAATTTGAGCAGTTCTACATCGCGCGTTTCCGCGCGCGCACTCGTTAGTTGGCGTCTTTCAAGTCCGTTGCGTCTACCGATTTCGCCACGCCCGCACATGGGCCGGGATCGTATAGAAACACATGCCCCCGAAACCAAGCCCCCTGTGCAGGATTGGCCGGATTATCGACGGACGGCGCTCGACTCAACTGTCGGCGTTGAGGCGTTCGCGCATTTCCTTGCCGGGCTTGAAATGCGGCACGCGCTTGGCGGGGACGGAAACCTCGTCGCCGGTGCGCGGATTGCGGCCGATGCGGGCATCGCGCGCACGTGTCGTGAAGGCGCCGAAACCGCGCAGTTCGACACGTCCTCCGGACGCGAGTCGATCGACTATGGATTTGAAGACAAGGTCCACCAGCTTGTCGATTGTCGGTAACGACAGATCGGGATTTTCCTGCGCAAGCTTTTGAACCAGTTCCGACCGGATCATTATTCCCACCCCTTAAACCAAATTGGTTATCGCTGACCCCCCAGCCGACCATAACCAATGCCAAACCCGTCCCCTGGACGGTGCGTCAATCTATACCAAGTTCTAATCGGTAAATGTATGAATTTACACATATCATTCGGGCCGAATTTCGCCCTTCTGCCACAAAAAGAGACAGGCGTCTCCCTCATGGCGAAAGCCGCCCCGACAGCATGTGTCGGGACGGCTTCACACAGTCATAAAGCTTAGTTCTTGGCCTTCAGGGCCTCGCCCAGAATGTCGCCCAGCGATGCGCCGCTGTCGGACGAACCATATTGGGCAACAGCCTGCTTCTCTTCGGCGATCTGGAGCGCCTTGACGGAGAAGTTGGGCTTCTTGCTGCGGTCGAAGCCGATGACGAGCGCATCGAACTTCTGGCCGGGCTGGAAGCGGTCGGGGCGCTGCTCGTCGCGGTCGCGGCCGAGGTCGCTACGCTTGATGAAGCCAGTCACGCCGCCTTCGCCAGCCTGAACCTCCAGGCCGCCATCGCGGACTTCGAGGACAGTGACAGTGACGGTGGCGTTCTTGTTGAGGCCGCCGGTGCCGCCGGCAACGGCCGTGCCGCCAACCGTGGGTGCGCCCTTTTCAAGCTGCTTCATGCCGAGGCTGATGCGCTCCTTCTCGACGTCGATGTCGAGAACGATGGCGGTCACGCTCTCGCCCTTGCGGTGCAGGTTCAGAGCGTCCTCGCCGGAAATGCCCCATGCGATGTCGGACATGTGGACCATGCCGTCGACGTCGCCGTCCAGACCGATGAACAGACCGAATTCGGTCGCGTTCTTGACTTCACCTTCGACGGTCGAACCGACGGGATGACGATCTGCGAAGCTCTCCCACGGATTGCTCTGGGCCTGCTTGAGGCCGAGGCTGATGCGGCGCTTGTCCTCATCGACTTCCAGAACCATGACGTCGACTTCCTGGCTCGTCGAAACGATCTTGCCGGGGTGGACGTTCTTCTTGGTCCAGGACATTTCGGAGACGTGAACCAGACCCTCGATGCCCGGCTCCAGCTCGACGAACGCACCATATTCGGTGATGTTCGTGACGCGGCCCGACAGCTTGGCGCCGATCGGATACTTGGCCGATGCGCCTTCCCACGGATCGCTCTCCAGCTGCTTCATGCCGAGGCTGATGCGCTGGGTGTCGCGGTTGATGCGGATGATCTGAACGCGGACGGTGTCGCCGATGTTGATCATTTCCGACGGGTGGTTGATGCGCTTGTAGCTGAGGTCGGTGACGTGCAGCAGGCCGTCGATGCCGCCCAGATCCACGAACGCACCGTAATCGGTGATGTTCTTGACCACGCCCTCGATGATCTGACCCTCGGCCAGATTCTGGATGAGGCCCGAACGCTGCTCGGCGCGGGTCTCTTCGAGGATGGCGCGACGCGAAACGACGATGTTGCCGCGACGACGATCCATCTTGAGGATCTGGAAGGGCTGCGGAATGTCCATGAGCGGCGTGACGTCGCGGACAGGGCGGATGTCGACCTGCGAGCCGGGCAGGAAGGCCACGGCGCCGTCGAGGTCGACGGTGAAGCCACCCTTGACGCGGCCGAAGATGACGCCTTCGACGCGGCTGTTCTCGGCGAATTCCGACTCCAGCTTGTCCCATGCGGCTTCGCGGCGGGCGCGGTCGCGCGACAGCATCGCTTCACCATGGCTGTTCTCGACGCGATCAACGAAGACTTCGACTTCGTCGCCAACCTTCAGGTCGGCCTTCTGGCCGGGGGCGGCGAATTCGCGCAGGGCAACACGGCCCTCGCTCTTCAGGCCAACGTCGATGACGGCCATGTCGTTTTCGATGGCGGTGACGGTGCCCTTAACGACGCGGCCTTCGAAGCCGCCTTCTGCGCCACCGAGGGAATCATTGAGGAGCGCGGCGAAATCGTCGCGCGAGGGGAATGCCGTAGAGGCCATGTAGAGTTCTTCCTTCACATGTTTTGCTGGCCGACCGGTTGTCTCCGGCGGTCTTTTCGATTCCGGGCCGCATCGGGGATGAAGCGTCGGAACCGTGGCCAAACCGCCGCCCGGACCGTATGTCACGAGCGACATCTTCCAGGCTGGCGAGGTCGGGGTCGCACGGGCCGGAAACGGAAAAGGGCGCACGGAATCACCGGCGCCTCAACCCTGGTCACAATATTGTGTGACGTTCCAACTGCGCGTCCACGAGCGCGATAGCCTCTCGGACGGCTGCGTCTATACCGAGATTGCTGGTGTCTAGCAAGACCGCATCCTCCGCGCGCACGAGGGGCGCGGCGGCGCGCCCGGCATCGCGCGCGTCCCGTTCGGCGAGGTCGGCGGTGATGGCGGCGAGGGTGACGTCGACGCCCCGCGCGACCATCTCCGCATGGCGGCGGCCCGCGCGCGCCTCCAGCGATCCGGTGACGAACAGCTTGGCGTCCGCATGGGGCACGATCACCGTGCCGATGTCGCGCCCGTCGAGGATCGCGCCGCCCGGCTGGGCGGCAAAGGCGCGCTGCCGGTCCAGCAACGCCTGCCGCACCGCCGGATGCCGCGACACGCGACTGGCCAGCGCGCCGGCGGCTTCGGTGCGCAGGGCGGGGTCGTCCAGCAACGCCTCCGGGAAGGTGCTCCCCCGCAACGCTTCCTCCTCCCGGTCCGGGTCGCCGCCCAGCGCCGCGCAATGGGCGCCGACCGCGCGGTAGAGCAGGCCGGTGTCGAGGCAGGGCAGGCCATAATGGGCCGCCAGGGCGCGGGCGAGGGTGCCCTTGCCCGATGCGGTGGGACCATCGACGGCGATAATCATGCGCGAACCACGCCGAGGCTGCTCAGCAACGGCTCGAACGTCGGGAAGCTGGTCGCCACCGGGCGCATGTCGTCCACGGTCAGACCGCCCGTCGTCACCAGCCCGGCGATGGCGAAGCTCATGGCGATGCGATGATCCAGCGAGGCGGCGATGACTGGTGGTTCATTGCCGCCACCCAGAGGCAGGCCGCCGGTGCCATGGATGACGAGGCCGTCCTCGACCTCCTCCACCCGCGCGCCGATGCGGGCAAGCCCCTGCGCCATCAGGGTGAGCCGGTCCGATTCCTTGACGCGCAACTCGTCCAGCCCGCTGGTCCGCGTCGTGCCCTTCGCCAGCGCGGCGGCGACGAACAGGATAGGGAATTCGTCAATCATGCTGGGCGCGATGTCCGGCGGCACGTCGATGCCGGTCAGCGTCGAATGGCGCACGACGATGTCGGCCACCGGCTCGCCGCCCACTTCGCGTTCGTTGATGTAGGTGAGGTCGCCACCCATCGCCTTCAGCACCTCGAAAATTCCCGCGCGGGTCGGGTTAAGGCCGACATTGGTGACGGTGACATGCGAGCCGGGGACGAGCAGCGCCGCCACGACCGGGAAGGCGGCGGAGGAGGGGTCGCCGGGTACGATGATGTCCTGCGCGGTTAGTTCCGCCTCGCCGGTCAGGGAGATGATGCGGGTGCCGTCGTCCTGCACCTCCACCTCCAACGTGGCGCCGAAGCCGCGCAGCATCCGTTCACTATGGTCGCGGGTGGGGACGGGTTCGATGACGCGGGTGATGCCGGGGGTGTTGAGGCCGGCGAGCAGGATCGCGGACTTCACCTGCGCCGACGCGACGGGCAGGCGATATTCGATGGGTACGGCGGGGCAGAGGCCGCGCATGGTGAGCGGCAGGCGCAGGGCGCCATTGGCCCCTGGCGTGCCCATGAACGCGGCGCCCATCAGCGACAGCGGGTCGGTCACGCGGCCCATGGGGCGCTTGCTGAGCGAGGCGTCGCCGGTGAAGGTCGCGGTGATGCCATGGCTGGCGATCAGGCCCATCAACAGGCGGGTGGAGGTGCCGCTGTTGCCCATGTCGAGCGCCTCGACCGGCTGCATCAGGCCGCCCACGCCGACGCCGCGGACGCGCCATGTGCCGTCATCGTCGCGGGTGATGGTCGCGCCCATCGCGCGCATGGCGGCGGCGGTGGACAGCACATCCTCCCCCTCCAGCAATCCCGCGATCCGGGTTTCGCCGACCGCCAGCGCGCCGAGCATCAGCGAACGGTGCGAGATGCTCTTGTCCCCCGGCACAGTGACGGTGCCGGACAGGGGCGGGGCGGGCGAAAAATGACCCGGTGCGGGTGACGAGGAGGAATGGGGCGCGCTCATGGGGGTTTTGCCGGCTTTCGGTCGTTCGGCCCGGCGGTGGAATGGCCGGTCCTTTTTGCAAAAAATCGCGTCGGCTTTTGACAGCGCGGGCCTGCTATGGCAAGGCGCGCCACGTTTCGCGGCTTCCGGGATGTTCCCGGTGGCCCGCATGTGATTTTCTGAAAGGACAAGGCGGCACATGGTGAAGCCTGAATGGGGAACTAAGCGGACCTGCCCGAAGTGCGCCACGCGCTTCTACGATCTGCAAAAGGAAGAGCCGGTTACGTGCATCGAGTGCGGCAACCAGTGGACGCCGGAGCCGGTCCTGAAGTCCAAGCAGCCGATGCCCTATGAAGAGAAGAAGGTGGTCGCGGCCGAAAAGGTTGATGACGATCTGGACATTGATATCGACGTCGATGACGAAGAGGCATCGCCGGACAATGACGTGGACCTGGGCGGCGACGACGACCTGGGCGTGGATGCGTCCGACGCGCAGGGCGACGACGACGTCTGAGAATTTCCGCCATTTGCAAAGTTTTTTGCGAATGGCGGAAAAAGAGGCTTGCCAGCCTCGGCGCTGCTGACTAATGGCAGCGCCTCACCCGCCGGGTCTACCCAGACCGGCACGAATGGATGGGGCCTTAGCTCAGCTGGGAGAGCGCCTGCATGGCATGCAGGAGGTCAGCGGTTCGATCCCGCTAGGCTCCACCAATTCCTTTTTCATGCTATGAAATGGCTTTCGCCGCTGCACCGGAATGGTCAGCGGCTTTTGTGCTGTTTGGGGTCTGTTGGGTACGGCTGAGGCTATGGGCCGGACAGGCTCGATTCTCTCGTTTCCGGATAATGTCTTGGTGGTCATTGGAAGGTCGGCAACGCAATCATCACCGTTGCGCTGGATCGGGTGTGGAGTGACGGGCAGACTCATGCCCTTGCGGGATGCCCTGTCGTTGCAGGACAAGAGGGACTGTCTGCTCCTCAACGCAGGAAATGCTGTCCGTTTCGTGCCGTAGGTAAACCGCCCAACTCATCGCCCAGCGACTAATTATCGTTCCCGAATATGACATGCTTTTCCAAAAGGGGGATTCGGGTCATAAGGCCGCTTTCATAAGAGGCAGGAGAGGACGGCCCGTGAGGAAGTTTATCATAGGCTGGCGTCAGGTGGGTGCCTGTCTGGTCCTGCTGGCGGCGGGAGCAATGATCGCGTCGGTGTACAGCGTGGTCGCGGTGCCGCTGGCAAAGGAGTTCCAGCCCAGTCGCATGGTGCTGATGTTGGCGATGACAATCATGTCGATGGTTGGCGGCGCTCTGTCACCGATTCTGGGCAGCCAGATGGACCGCCGGTCGCTGCGCGGGATGATGTTCTTGGGGGCGGGGCTGCTGTCCGTCGGATTCGTGGCGTTGTCCTTTGCCACCAGTTTCACGCAGGTGCTGATCGTCTATGGCTTGTTCATGGCCCCGGCGAATGTGCTGATCGGGCCGATGGCGGCGTCGGTGCTGATCTCCCGCTGGTTCGTCCGGCGGCGCGGGGCGGCGATCGGCATTGCGATCACCGGGGTGGCGCTGGGCGGCTTTTTCTTTCCGCCACTGATTCAGGGTCTGCTCGACTTTTTCTCATGGCGTGACGCCTTTCGCCTGCTCGGCCTGATTATCGGCCTGATGACCTTCCCGGCGGTGGCGCTGGTCATCAACACCCCGGCAGAACGCGGGCTGCATCCCGATGGGGTGGAGCCGGACCCGGAGGCGGTGCGGGCGCTGGCGGCACAGCCGGTCCTGACGAGTCGGCAGGTGTTGGCCGATCCGACCTTCTGGTGCGCGGCGCTGGTGTTCGCGGTGGTGCTGTCGGGGATGAAGGGCATGGTCACGAACCTGGTGCCGCTGGCGCTGGACGAGGGGATCAAGCCAACCGTCGCGGCGTTGCTGATCTCCATCTATTCCGCTTGCGGATTCGTGGCGAAATTTTCCTTCGCGGTGGTGTCGGACCGGCTGAACATGCGGACACTGTTGTTCGTCAGTCTGGCGGGGTTTGCGACCGGCGCGATCCTGCTCACCCGCGCCGACATGGGCTATGCGGTGATTGCGACCGGCGTGGGCTTGATCGGCCTGTTCGGCGGCCTGATGGTGCCGACGCAGGGGCTGTTCATTCCGCGCGTCTATGGCGCGGGCGCGGCGGGCCGGGTCGGCGGGTTGATGAGCTTCGTGACCTTGTGCGCGTTGCTGTCCACGCCCCCGATCTTTGGCCTGATCTTCGACCTGACGGGCAATTATGACGCGATCTTCCTGAGCTTTGCGGTGTTGGCCGTGGGGGTTATGCTGGTGGTCCCCCGTATTCGCCTGCCGCAGCGGCCTGCTCCGACGGCGCGGGATGGAGAGGGAACTGGGGTCGCCCTGCCTGTCGCGGTCGAGCGACCCTGATGCAGGGATGACCGTCGGCGAGACTTGCCGACGGCTCGGGCGCGATTAAGACACGGGCGGCCCATTCCGCCCGGAGAACCGCGAATCATGGCAGCGACGACGATCTTTGAACGCATGTCGCGCTTGGCGCAGGAACTGGGCGCGATCAATCTGGGGCAGGGCTATCCTGACTTCCCGGAGCCGCCGGAGTTGATCGCGGCGGCGGCGCGGGCGGTGACCCAGCGGTCGAACCAATATCCGCCGATGCGGGGCCTGCCCGACCTGCGCCACGCCATTGCGGACTATTATGCGCGCACGCAGGGGCTGGACCTCCAGCCGGAGGAGGTCGTGGTCACGTCGGGCGCGACGGAGGCGCTGGCGGCCAGCTTTCTGGCGCTCGTGCAGCCGGGCGATGAGGTGATCCTCGTCCAGCCGCTCTATGACGCCTATCTGCCGCTGGTGCGGCGGGCGGGCGGCGTCGCGCGGCTGGTGGAACTGACGCCGCCGGACTGGAGCCTGTCCATCGCCGCGCTGGAGGCGGCGATCGGGCCACGCACGCGGGTGCTCGTGCTCAACACGCCGAATAATCCGACTGGCACCTTGCTCGACAGGGCAACACTGGCGGTGGTGGGGGCGCTGTGTGAGCGCCATGACCTCATCCTGATCTGCGATGAGGTGTGGGAGGCGATGCTGCTGGACGGCAGCGCCCATGTCGCGCCGATGCAGGTCGAGGCGCTGCGGCGGCGGACGGTGAAGATCGGGTCGGCGGGCAAGATATTCTCGCTCACCGGGTGGAAGGTCGGCTGGGCCTGCGCCGCGCCACCGCTGGCCGATGCGATTGCGGCCCAGCACCAGTTCCTGACCTTCACGACTGCGACGCCGCTGCAATGGGCGGTGGCGGAGGGGCTAGCGCTGGACGAGGACTGGCATCGGGCGCACCGGGCGATCTATGCCGGGGCCAAGGCGCGGTTCGTGACGGGGATGGAGCGGGCGGGCTATCGGCTGTTGCCCGCCAGCGGCACATGGTTCGTCACCGTCGATCTGGCGGCGTCGGGCCTGCCAGTGGAGGACGCCGCTCTGGCGGAGCGGATGGTGCGGGAGGCGGGGGTGGCGTCTATCCCCTGCGCGGCTTTCTACGCCGACCGGGCGAGTACCGGCTATCTGCGGCTCTGCTTTGTCAAGGGCGACGCCGTGCTGGATGCAGCGGTGGAGCGGCTGGCGGTGTTTCGGGAGGCGCTCGGTCGGGAGGCTGTGGGCCGCGACGGTACGGGCTGATGCTTGTGCGGCGGCGAAATCGGGCGCGCCTCTAAAGCCATAGCTAGCCCTGCTCCCGCCGGTGCGGAAACAGGGCCGCGCCGGTCAGTGGGCCATATTGCCCATATTGGCCATGTCATGGTCTTTCATCATGTCATGACCCTGCATGCCGTTCGAATGGGCAGAAGCCGGGGCGGGCGCGGCTTCGCCGGTTTTCTGCACGGCGGCGTCCACCAATATGCGGTCGCCGTTGGAGAAGAGCAGGGTCAGCGTCACCTTGCCGCTTTGTGCCACTGAGGGATCGACCTGCCACAGCATCAGGTGGCGACCGCCCGGCTCGAACCGCAACACGCCCTTGGCGGGAATATCGACATGGTCGATCTGCTGCATGGTCATCAGCCCGTTTTTCACGACGCTGTCATGCATCTCGACGCGCACGGCGGCTTCCGACGTCACGGCGCGCAGGGTGACGGGGTCGGCGCCTGCATGGACGGTGAAGTAACCGGCGGACGGCGATTCCGCGTTGGGCGAGAGGCGGACGACCGCCTGATCGACATAGAGCGGTGCCTTCTCGCAGCCGCTGAGCGCGACAAGGGCGGCAAGGGGCAGAAGGGCGGCAGGGAGGATACGCATGGCGCTATTCCTTGGTCACGGTTTGGCGGGGATGTCAGGCCCCGGATCAGGCGGCATATCAGGCATCATATCAAACATGGGCAGGGAGGGGCGGTTCGGCCAGTGCCGGGCGTGACAATATCTCCTCATAGGCGGCGAACAGCGAACGGAAATGATCCTCCTCCGTCCGCACAGTCGCGGCGGCGGCCTTTGTCGCGGGCATATAATAGCCCCGGCCATTGTCGGAGAAGCGCCGGATCGCATCGGCCATGGAGGCCCCGTCACGCGATTTATAATGTTCGCCCATCCCCTCTCCGCACTGGTCGGAGGAGCCGCCTGAGTCGGGAACGATGATCGGCGTACCGCTGGCCAATGACTCCGCCGCGCACATGCCGAACGTCTCTGCCTCGCACCCATGGACCAGCGCGTCGGCGCTGGCGTAGAGGCGGGCGAGCATGGCGCGGTCGCTGGTGGGCGCCATCAGATGGATGTGGGGGTTGTGCGCCACGGCCTTCACCACGCGCGCCTGATGCCGCCCGTCGCCGATGATGACCAGGCCGATGGGCCGGTCGTAGCTGGCGGCGGTAACGGCCTCGATGACCATGGGCCACCGCTTTTCCGGTGCATGGCGACCGACGCCGAGCAGGAGGAGCGCGTCCGGCCCCAGTTCACACCGCTCCAGCAGCCGCTCGCGCAGGCCCGTGTCACGCATGGTGGGGGAGAAGACGCCGCCGGTCACGCCCATGGGAATGGTGGCGACGCGGTGCAGGCCGCCCGCGGTCAGGCGGCCGGACAGGCCGGGGCTGGCGCTGACGATGATGTCAAATTTCTTGTCGAGACGGCGCAGGTGCCGCCAGTACCAGTCGAACCCCCGGTCGATCATCGCCTCGCTCGCCACCGGCGAGAACCAGCGATAGGCATAGGCGGACAGCGGGTCGGCGTGCATGATGAGGGCGCGGGGCGTGGGGCTTTGCCAGCGGGCGACCATCGCCGCGCTGCCCCATGGTGAGCTGGCCTCGACCAGATCCGGCGCCAGCGCGTCGAGCCGGGCGTGCAGGGCCTTCTCGTCATTGAAATAGCCATAGCGCCGGTCGAGCGGAAAGCGGGGTCCGGCCAGCGTCTCCACCGTGCCGTGGCGGCTGCTGCTGACCGTGCCCGTCGTGTCGCCGGGGGCGAGGATGATGACCTCATGCCCGAAGCGTTCGGCCGCGCGCAGCTTTTGCTCGACATAGGTTTTCACCCCACCGCCGGCGGGTGTGTAGAAGGCACAGACATCGACGATCCGCATGGGCCGCATGGACCGGCCGATCAGTTCTTGACCGGGCCGAAGCAGACGAGGTTACGGCGATACTGCATTGTTACCGCCACGCGCGTCGGGCCATTGCCCACTACTGCCTTTGCATCGCCGGACTTGGGCTGGCCCCAGCACAGCTTGGGGTTGCTGGGGAAGCCGATTCCGTCGATCGACAGGCCCATCTTGCGGTTGGAATCGCGGTCATGGAGCAGGCTGAGCGCATAGGTGCCCGCTGCGGGCGCGCGGATGCACATCTGGACAGCGCCGGACTTGGGCACCTCCATCTCGACCCGGCGGAACGCCTTGCCCGCCATCAGCAGGATATTGTCGTCTGCCAGGAAATCCTGATCGTTGGCCGGATAGAGTTCCAGCTTCAGATTGCCCTTGCGATCCTTCAGGCCGGTCACGTCGACCAGAAAGGCCGGGCCAGCCTCATTCGCGCGGCACTGCCCTTCCGCCTTGCCGAGGTCCGGCGAGCTGGCGATGGTGGCGGCAAGCATCAGTAACGACATCATGTCTCGTTTCGTCCTTCCGTGACCAGATCCATTGCCCCCAAAACAGCGCCGACCAGAAGATGGGCGGCAAGCGAGATGCTGGCCATCAGCGTCATCGCCGTGACCAGAACATTGTCATGCCCGACAAAGAAGGCCGCCAGCGCGGCAAACGCCAGATCCTTGTTCGGGACGAAAGGCAGGCGCGACAGCAGCAGCCGCATGGTGTTGAGCAGCAGGAGCCAGACCAGGTCGATGTCCGGCATCAGGCAGTACCACATATAGGCCGTCAGGATCAGGCTGACGAGGATGCGGACCATATGGATGCCGGTGACGATCCACAGTTCGCGCGCGGGCAGCGAGAAGAGCCGGTTGCGGAAGAAGGTGATGACCAGCGACAGGCCCAGCACGAACAGGATGCTATATTCGATGCTGTTGTCCTGCACATTGCGATGCAGGAATCCCATGAAGGGCCAGCACAGCAGCACCAGCACCAGCGTCACCAGATTGCCCGCCAGTGCGGACAGGATGGCGACATCCTTGATCGCGCCGAATGGGGCCGCCGTGATCGACGCATTGCGCCGCGCCCAGGCGTAGAAGGACACCTCGCCCAGATAGCCGAGCAGCAGGTCGTTCGTGACCATCTTGCGCATCAGCGCGGCGATCCCGCGCGCGGGCAGGTTCCACAGTCGCCGGAAGATCGTCCAGTCGGCCAGCGGCGTAATCATATAGGCGACGAGGAAAGCCGCCCAGAAGGCGATGCTGGTCGGCAGCAGCTTCCACAGCGCGCCAATGTCGAGGAACCGCAGTTGGTACACGACGGCGGCCAGCACCAGCAGAGAGATGGTAGGGCCGAGGAAGCGCGTCCAGTTGCGCGACGCGACCTGCAACGGTGCAGGGTCGATGTCCGGGGTGAGGGGGGCAGGTGTCTCGGCGCTCATGCGGCGCGCTCCAGCAAGTCGGCATAGCGCGCGGGGCGATGCGATCGGGTAAAGGTGCGGATGGTGCGGTCGATGCTGCGGTTCAGCGCGTCGACATGGACATCGCCCGGATGCACCGCGACACGGACGACCGAGGCAGGCTTCAGCGCCCAGCGCAAGGCCCCGGCGGCGAACAGAGAGGAAGCGATGCGCGCGCGGCTGCGGCTGGCCCAGGTGATAACCGGGCCGCGTGCCAGCACGGCGTTGCTGCGGGGGGACCAGACGCGCATATGATCCTCTGCCAAAGCGAAATCATTGTCGCGAAGCGCCTCGCGCGCGCCGTCGCCATAGAGCCAGGCGGGGGCGATGAAGCCCGTGACCGGGCGGCCGATGATGTCCTCGATCAGCTTGCGGCCATCGGCCATGCGGCGCGCGGCCTCCGTACGGGTCAGGCCCAGGAATTCACCTTCGCCCGCCGTCATATGCTTGGCCCGGAAGCGATCGGCGGCGCCGTCATGGCGCGCCTCGTCACGGTGGAACCAGCCATGCACGAACATCTCCACCCCGGCGGATGCCCAGTCGCGCAGCTTCGTGCCGAAATCGCTGCCCATCAGTGGCGCCTTTCCCCAGTGGTTGGGGACAACGAGCATCGCATAGCGATGCGCGACGCCCGCCGCGGCGAGCCGGTCGGCATGGCGACCGACTTCGTCTGCGAAGGCTGGACCCACATCATGGATCGACAAAAGGAGCTTGCGCCGCTGGTAGTTCATCCGATTCCACATGTCCGCACCGGCCCTTGGGCAGATGTCCGACTGACTAATCCCTGTCCGCGCGGCAGTTAGGGTGCCGGTAACGATAGGTCAACCTGCACGGGGATTGTGGCAGAAGCAGGGTCGTGAGGTGAACCCCCGATGAGCGATGCAAAAAAGTGGCATGGCGCGTCAAGCCCGGAAAGATGCAGCGAGGAGCCGGGCTTCAAGCGGAAGGGTGCCGGCCATGGTCGCATACTGGCTCTGATCGATCGACGTTGTTTCGTGGCTATTTGAGCCACTGGAGCAGCCCGGCATCGCTGATGACATCAAGCTGCTCCTCCCTTGGACCACAATGGGGAGCGAACTGCGGCTGTGTCGTAACCGCGACCTATGGTTGCACCTTAACTGGAGGTATCGGCATCCATCGATAAGCTTCTGGGTTCGCGCTTTATTCTCGATCGGTCGAACGACAGGGGGAATGAAGGCCGCCGGCCCTGCCCGGCTGCGAGCGGATATATGGGATTTCGACGCGGGGTCGAAGTTATGGATGCGTCATTTCGCTTCATAGCATGTCGGCTCGGTAACATCGCCTTGGGCTTTCAGGGACGTTGCCGTTGTTCGAGAAGGTCGAGGCGAGCTTTCAGCCTGTTCGCCAGTGAAATTCTGACAGGCTCGCCATTCAGCAATTTTCGCCAGGTGTTGTAGCTGATGCCGAGGTGATGGGTGAGCGACGAATCCGTCCGTTTGTCGACATGATGGATCATGCGATCCACTATTTCCTTGCCGAAATAGTCACAGCCCTTGGGCGGCATTGCATCCCGTTTTTCCTGTGTCATGTCTTCTCTCTCAAGTCTGCCCGTTGACGAGGAGGGATGGCGACGTCCGCACGATCCGCCATCCCTTCCTCTTTGTTTTATGCCCGGCCCATCGCTCCATCCGTCATGCGCCACAGCGCCAGGGGATTATCGTCGCGCAAGGGTTCGGGCAGAAGGTCGACGGGCATGTCCTGATAGCAGAGCAGCCGCAGGAAACGCTTGATCGCCAGGCTGCCGACTGAGGTGCTGCGCCCATCGGAGGTGGCGGGGAATGGCCCCCCATGCACCATCGCATGGGACACCTCGACACCCGTACCGAAGCCGTTGAAGAGGATACGCCCCGCCTTCGTCTCCAGCAGAGGGAGGATCGCGGCGACCGCATCCCTGTCCGAGTCCGCCATGTGGATGGCGATGGTCAACTGGCCCTCCAGCCCCGCGATGAGGTGGTGGATGTCGTCCAGCCTTTCTGCGCGGACGAGAAGAGAGGCGGAACCGAAAACCTCTGTGCCAAGCCGCTCATCCGCGTCGAATGACCAGGCATCCGTCTGGAACAGCATCGGCCGGGCTTGATGCGGCCCCGATGCCGCGCCGCCCTTTGCCAGCGTCTCCACTTCGTCATGGCCGGAGAGCCATGCGATGCCGTCTCCATAGGCGGCATGGATGGCGGGCGTCAGCATGGTCTGCGGTGCGGCCCCTTCGATGCTTGCTCTCGCGCTGGCGATGAAGGCGTCGATGCCCGCGCCATCGACCGCGATGACGAGGCCCGGATTGGTGCAGAACTGGCCCGCACCCATTTGCAGTGATGCGGCGAATGCAGTGCCGATGGCCTCTGCCCGTTCGGCCAGCGCGCCGGGGAAGATCAGGACCGGGTTGATGCTGCTCATCTCCGCATAGACCGGGATGGGTTCGGGGCGTGCGGCCGCAATCTGCATCAGAGCGAGGCCACCTGTCCGCGACCCGGTGAATCCCACGGCCTTGATGCGGGGATCGGCGACCAGAGCGCCGCCGACTTCGTTCGACAGGCCGAAGATGAGGGCGAAGGTGCCCGCCGGTATGCCGCAACGGACCGCCGCGCGATGGACGGCATCGGCGACCATGCGTGATGTGCCGGGATGGGCGTTATGGGCCTTCACCACGACGGGGCAGCCCGCCGCCAGCGCGGAGGCGGTGTCCCCGCCCGCGACCGAGAAGGCGAGCGGGAAGTTGGAGGCACCGAAGACCGCGACGGGACCAAGCGGCACATTCTGGAGCCGGAGGTCCGGGCGCGGCGCGGGCTGGCGGTCGGGCAGTGCCGGGTCGATCCGTGCCTCCAGGAAGCTGCCTTCGCGCAACACGCCTGCAAAATGCCGAAGCTGGTTGCAGGTGCGGCCCCGTTCCCCCTCCAGCCGGGCGCGCGGCAGGCCGCTTTCCGCCATGACGCGCAGGATCAAATCGTCGCCCAGCGCCATAATCTCTTCGGCAATGGCGTCGAGGAAGATCGCCCGATTTTCGAGGCGGGTGGCGCGATAGGTGGGGAAGGCGGCGGCGGCGGCCATGCACGCCGCCTCCACGTCCGCTGGCTTGGCGACGGGATAGCCCGGTTCCAGCCGCTCGCCGGTGGCGGGCGCTATGGCGAAGACGGCGTCTTCAGGCTGCACTGACATGGCCTGCGCCTGCATAGGGTGCATTGGCACGGGCGATCAGGGCGTCGAGCTCCGCCTGCTCCGCCTCGTTGAGATTGGTCAGCGGCAGGCGGACCGGCCCGGCGTCGCGACCGACCGACCGCAGTCCGGCCTTCACGATCGACACCGCATAGCCTTTGCCCCGGTCGCGGATCTTCAGATAGGGCAGCACGAAATCGTTGAGGCCTTTCAGCACGGCGGCCTGATCCTTGGCGCGGACGGCCTTGTAGAAGTCGACCGCCCATGCCGGCATGAAATTGTAGATGGCGGAGGAATAGGTGGTCACGCCCATCTCCAGATAGGGCAGGGCATAGGTTTCCGCCGTGGGCAGGCCACCGATATAGGTCAACCGGTCACCCAGTTTGGCATAGACGCGCATCATGAGTTCGAGATCGCCCACGCCGTCCTTATAACCGACCAGATTGGGGCAACGGTCGGCCAGTTTGGCCAGCTCATCTTCCTGAAGGATGGCGTTTGCGCGATTATACTGGATGACTCCGATGGAGACGGACTTGCACACCGCCTCGATATGCGCGGCCAGTCCTTCCTGCTTCGATCCGATGAGATATGGGGGGAGGAGCAGGATGCCGTCGGCGCCCGCGCGCTCGGCGGCCTGTGCCATCTCGATGGCCATCGCTGTGCCATAGCCCGCGCCCGCGATGACCGGGACGCGGCCCGCGGTCTCCTCAACGGCGGCGCGCACGACGGTGTCGATCTCGGTCGGGGTCAGCGAGAAGAACTCGCCCGTGCCACCGGCCGCAAACAGCGCGGCCACTTCATGTTCTAGCATCCAGCCACAATGATCGCGATAGGGCGTTTCCGCAAAGCGATGGTCCGCGTCGAAATGGGTGACGGGGAAGGTCAGCAGGCCCTGACCGATGACATCGGCCATTTCGCGGGGAGTCATTTTCGTCATGGTCATCCTCTTCGTCAGCGTCCTGTCTTTCGACTAATGCTGACGACCGATGCCATCCAGACTGGATATGGCATCGATTGATGCAGGAATTGCTATGGAACGGGAGCCGCCTGTTTCGTCTGGCGGCTCCGGGGCCTGTTCATTCCAGGTTTATGGGCGCGAGCCGGGGGCTGAGCAGGTGGATGAGCAGGAGCGCGACGAGATAGGCGCTCGCGGCGATTGCGAAGAGCAGTTCGTAACTATGTGTAGCGTCGAGGATGTAGCCGGTGAACTTGGCCATGCACATGCCGCCGATGGCGCCCACGGTGCCGCCAAAGCCGATGACGGTACCCACTGCCGCCTGCGGGAAAATATCGGATGGCAGGGTGTAGAGATTGGCCGAGAAAGCCTGATGCCCTGCCGTGGCGAGTCCGATCAGCAACACGGCGCCCCAGACGCTCGACACATCCTGCGCGAACCAGATGGGCAGGATGGCGAGGGCGCACAGCAGCATCGTCACCTTGCGGCTGAAATTCACGCTATGGCCGCGTGCGATCAGCCGAGACGACATCCAGCCGCCGGCGATGCTGCCGAAGTCCGAGATGAGATAGATGGCCGCGACCGGCAGCGCGAAGGTCTTGAGGTCGAGGCCATAGCGGTCGCCCAGATAGCCGGGCAGCCAGAACAGGAAGAACCACCAGATCGGGTCGATGCAGAATTTGCCAAGGGCATAGGCCCATGTTTCGCGCCGACCGATAATCTGGCGAATCGCGACCTGCGTTGTGGTCTGCGGCCCGTCCTGCTGTATCCAGGCAAGTTCCTCCGCGCTGACCTGTGGCTTCTCTTCGGGCGAGCGATAGATCGTCCACCAGGCGATGAGCCATGCGACGCCGAAAATGCCGGTAAGGTAGAAGGCCATGCGCCAGCCGAGGCCCCAGTAATCGACGATCAGCCAGAGCAGCAGGGGGGTCAGGATGGCGCCGACATTGGCTCCGGCGTTGAACAGGCCGGTGGCGTAGGCGCGTTCCTGACGCGGGAACCATAGAGTTACGGCCTTGACGCCGCCGGGAAAATTGCCCGCCTCACCGATGCCGAGCACCGTCCGGGCCAGAGTGAACTGGATGGCGGTGGAGGCGAGACCATGCGCCATATGCCCGGCCGTCCAGATGATGACCGCGACGGCATAGCCGAGCCGCGCGCCCAGCACATCGACGATCTTGCCGAAGGCCAGATAGGCAAAGGCATAGGCGAGCTGGAAATAGAAGACGATGTCGGCATAGTCCGTCTCGCTCCAGCCCAGCTCCTTTTCCAGAGTGGGCTTGAGCACGCCGATCATCTGCCGGTCGATATAGTTGATGGCGCAGGCCGTAAAAAGCAGGGCGACGATGACCCACCGATAACGCCCGGCCGGTTTGGCCAACTGGCTTATATTTTCCTTCATCGACCGAGCCTCTCCCTTTGGTCCGGCAGTACCGGTTCTTAGTCGTTTTGGCCTTGCGCGGCCGTTATCCTGCATGTGACGATGCCATGTCCGTCGAATTGCGCCGTAACATGCTGGCCGACGAGAACGGGATGGACGCCCGTGATCGCGCCGGACGAGATCCAGAGGCCCTTGCTGGCATCGATGCCGCGTGCCTTCAGGTTACCGAGCAGAAAGCGGACAGCGCCATAGGGGCCGTCGAGCATGGTCGCGGCGGTTGCCTCGCCCGCGACGGTTCCATCAATGATCATCCGGACGAGAATGGCGCACAGGTCCAGTTCCCGCCATTGGTCGAGGGACGCGCCGATCACCAGACCGGCATTATTGCCATAGTCGGAGACGGTCACCGGCGGGCCATCGGCGTTGATGCCGGGGTAGGGCGAACTGGCGATCTCTATGCCGATCCGCACATCGTCCAGCAGCGCCCGCGTGTCCGCATCGGTTTCCGGCACCTCTCCATTCCAGCCGGGCGCGAGATGGAGCAATATTTCCGCCTCGGCCGCGGCGAAGCCGCCCGTGAACACCGGCATGTCGGGACCATCGTCATCTGCCGCGTGGACCACGCTATCCGCAAAGATCGGGCCGGACAGGCGGTTGGCACCCAGTGCTGCGTCGGCGGGCGGATTGATCCTGCCAACCTTCCAGCCGATGACGGCGCGTCCGTCGATGGCCAGCGCCATGTCCTGAATCCGATAGGCTGCTGAAAGGTCGGTGGGCTGCTGCCCCGGATAGCTTTCCAGCGCGCGCGCATCGCGTCGTGCCGCCACAAAGGCTTCGGCTATCGGTTGGGCCTCTCCGCTCAAATTCATGGTCCTTGTCATTTTGCCACTCTTCAAAAATGCGTAATGGAAACCGGTGTCATTGGCAAGAAGCCTCAGCTATTTGCCGTGGTCATCAGAGGGTAACGCCGCGCTTCCAAACCGAAATGGCGCGTTGTCCGCTGCGCTCTGCCGCGCATGGCTCGCCGCTGGCGACGCCAAGGATGTGGGCGAGGAATGTCGCGTCGGTTGCGGCTGGTCCCTCGTCCAGCACCTGCGCCGCGTCGAAATCGATCCAGCGCGGCTTGGCCTGGGCAAGGCCATGGTTGGATGCGACCTTGATGGTGGGCACGGGAAAGCCCAGCGGCGTGCCGCGCCCCGTGGTGAACAGCACCATGGTAGCCCCTGCCGCCGCGAGGGCGGTGGAGGAAACCGCGTCATTGCCGGGGGCCTCCAGCAGGGTGAGGCCGGGCTTTTCCGCCTGCTCGCCATAGTCGATGACGTCGACGAGCGGGGCATGGCCGGCCTTTTGCACTGCGCCCAGAGACTTTTCCTCCAGCGTGGTGATGCCACCTGCGAGATTGCCGGGGGATGGGTTCTCCGACACCGGCAGTCCCTGATCGAGATAGTAACGTTTGAAGCGGTTCACGAGACCGGCGCCCGCATCGAACACATCCGCACTGACGGCGCGATCGAGCAACGCCTTCTCCGCGCCGAATATCTCCGGAATTTCGGTGAGGATCACCCGCCCGCCCGCAGCGGACAGTGTATCGCTGAACCGCCCCAGCAGCGGGTTTGCCGTCAGCCCGGAGAAGCCGTCCGACCCGCCGCATTTCAGGCCAACCGCCAGATCGTCGAGCGTCATCGACTCGCGCCGGGCGGTGGCGGCTTCCTCCACCATCGTGTCGATCAATTCGCCTGCTACGGCCAGTTCATCGCCCACCGCCTGGCTGGACAGCGTGCGTATCTTGCCGCGAAGCCTTTCCGGCACGGCCTCCGTCAGCATGTCCAACTGGTTCGATTCACAGCCGAGGCCGAGCAGCAGCACGCCCGCTGCATTGGGGTTGGCGGCAAGGCCCGCCAGCAAGGCGCGCGTTCCGGCAAGATCGTCACCCAGTTGCGAGCAGCCATGGGGATGGGAAAAAGCCTGTATGCCATCGATGCGGGCACCATGGCGTTCACGAGCGGCGCGCGCGACTTCCTCTGCGGTCAGGCCGACGCAGCCGACGGTGGGCAGAACCCATATCTCATTGCGGGTCGCGGCGCGCCCGTCGCTGCGGCGATAACCGCGCCATGTTGCCGTCTGCGCGGGGACGACATTTGTCGCGGCATCGCCATGTTGGGCATAGCGCAGTTCCCCCGCGAGGGCGGTGGCGAGGTTATGGCTGTGGACATGCTCGCCCGGTTCAATCGCCTGCGTCGCGCGCCCGATCGGCTGGCCATATTTCAGAACCACGTCCTCCCGTGCATGGGCCGCGAGCGCGACCTTATGCCCCTGCGGCACAGGCTGGGCCAATGTCACGCCCAGCGCCTGCGTCCCGGCATCGAGCGGATGCAGGGCGACGGCGACCGTGTCGCTTTCATGGACGCGGAGCAAGGGGGCGGCGGTTTGCAACTTCGATATTCCCGTGCTGAATTGTTATGGTAACCGGTGTCAAGATTGCCTTGCCGGGTTTGAAAAGGCAAGGCACAAAGCTTCGGCATCACGCCGACAGGAAGGCCGAAGACATTATGGCGGGCAAGGGCAAGCGCGAGAATAAGCCGACGATCAACGACGTCGCACGGCTTTCGGGCGTTTCCAAGAAGACGGTAAGCCGCGTCATCAACAGTTCTCCGCTGCTCAACCAGGCCACGCGGGAGAAGGTGGAAGCGGTCATCGCTGAGCTGGGCTATGTTCCCAATCCGCAGGCACGGGCGCTGGCTTTGCGGCGCAATTTCGTGCTCGGCATGATCTATGACAATCCCAATGCCCAGATGGTCCTGAACTTTCAGGAGGGCGTGCTGGACGCGATCAGGACGACGGAATTCGCCCTTCTGGTGCACCCGGTCGATCGGCACAGTCCCGACCTGATGGATCATATCCGCCGATTCATCGAGTTGCAGCGCCTCCATGGCGTGATGATCCTGCCACCTTTGTCGGAAAATGACGAAATTGCGGCACTGTTCGCCGAATTGGGCTGCAATTATGTCCGCATGGGGTCGGCTGAACTCGATGATCCGGCCCATCTGGTGCAGTCGGATGACCGCGACGCGGTGCGTCGGGCGGTCGAATATCTGATCGGGCAGGGGCATCGGCGCATCGGTCTGGTGGAGGGGCCGGAAGGGTTCCGGTCGGCGATGGAGCGTTGTGCGGGCTGGAAGGACGCGATGAACGCCCACGGTCTCGATTGCGACGACACCCTGATGGCGCGGGGCAATTATACGTTTGAGACAGGGCGGGAGGCGGGAATCGCGTTGTTGACGGGGGCGGAGCCGCCCACCGCGATTTTCGCGAGTAACGATGTCATGGCCGCCGGTGTGGTGCAGGTCGCGCTGGAAAGGGGAATCAACATCCCCGGCGATCTGTCGGTGGTGGGGTTCGACGATACGGCGATCGCAGCAGTCATCTCACCGCCGCTCACGACGGTGCGCTGGCCGATACGGTTGATGGCCCAGTCGGCCGCGCGCAAACTCATCTACCCGGAGGCGGCCAGCAAGGAACAATCGCAGTTCGCGACCGAGTTCGTCCCCCGCGCCTCCACAGCGTCCCCCAAAAACTAACGTCTTCGCCTGCCCGAAAAAGCCTTGATCCGAAAAATGACACCGGTTACCAATGCGGGCATCACGCAGCGTGCAATGCCCGCATGTGTTGCCAGGGAGAGAATCCAGTGTTCTGCAAGACCTATCACGCCACCCACCCCGACATGATGGAGGGCGTTAGCAACGACGACCTGCGCGACCGCTATCTTGTGACGGACATGTTCGCGTCGGGCGAGGTAAGACTCAATTATTCTCACAATGAGCGATTCGTGATCGGTGGCGCGGTGCCATCGGGCAAGGCCATCCGCCTGCCCGACCAGACGGAGCCGCCCAGCGCGGTGGGCCATCCGTTCCTGGAGCGGCGGGAGGCGGGTATTGTCAACATCGGCGGGCCCGGCGCGATCACCGTCGATGGCCAGCGGTTTGAGATGGGCAACAAGGAATGCCTCTATGTCCCCATGGGCAGCAAGGATGTCCTGTTCGAGGGGGCGGAGGCCCGATTCTACATCGCCTCGGTTCCGGCGCACAAGGCATGTCCCATCCGGCATATCACCTTGAAGGACGCCAATCCGCTGGCGCGCGGTGACCTTGCCAATTCCAACCAGCGGACCATCTATCAGTTGGTCATCCCCGGCGTATGCGAGAGCGCGCAACTGCTCCTCGGCCTCACCGTGCTGGAGGAGGGCAGTGTCTGGAACACCATGCCGCCGCACCTCCACGACCGACGCAGCGAGATTTATCTCTATTTCGACATGCCGGAGCCGAATGACCGGGTCTTTCATTATATGGGCGAGCCGGATTCGATGCGCCATCTTGTCATCGGCAATGAAGAAGCGGTCATCAGCCCGCCCTGGTCGATCCACATGGGGTCGGGGACCAAGAAATATGCCTTCATCTGGGCCATGGGCGGGGAAAATCTCGACTATACCGACATGTCCGTCCTCGATATTTGCCAGCTGAAGTAAGATGGCCATTTCCTTCGACCTTGCCGGCAAGGTGGCGCTGGTCACCGGCGCCAATACTGGCATCGGACAGGCGATTGCGGTCGCATTGGCGCAAGCCGGTGCGGACGTGGCGGTCGCTGGGCGCAGCGAGCCGGCGGAAACGCTTGACCGCATCGCCGGGACCGGACGCGCGTCGCTCGACATTCGCGCCGATCTTTCCTCGATCGAACCGGTGCAGCGTGTGGTGGATGCGGTAATCGAACGCTTCGGGCGGATCGATATTCTCGTCAACAATGCGGGCATCATCCGCCGTGCCGACCTGGAGGTTTTCACGGAGGAGGATTGGGATGCGGTGGTCGACACCAATCTCAAGACGCTGTTCTTCCTCAGCCAGGCGGCGGCGCGGCCCATGCTGGCCGCCGGTGCGGGCAAGATCATCAACATTGCCTCCCTCCTATCCTTTCAGGGGGGCATCCGGGTGCCGAGCTATGCCGCCGCAAAATCCGGCGTGTCGGGTGTGACAAAGGCGTTGGCGAACGAACTGGCGTCCAGGGGCGTGCAGGTGAACGCCATCGCACCCGGCTATATCGCGACGAACAACACCGCCGCGCTGCAAGGTGACGAAACGCGCAACCGGCAGATCATGGAGCGCATACCGACGGGTCGCTGGGGCCGACCGGAGGATATTGCGGGCGCGGCGGTCTTCCTCGCCTCCCCGGCGGCGGATTATGTCACCGGCCATGTGCTGGCCGTCGACGGCGGCTGGCTGGCGCGATAGGTCGTCCATGACAGGCGCGGTCGTCACCTTCGGGGAGTTGCTCCTCCGTCTCACCCCGCCCGGCGCCCGGTTGATGGTGCAGGCGGACAGTCTGGATCTGGTCGTCGGCGGGGCAGAGGCCAATGTCGCCGCTGCGCTGGCGTCGCTCGGCCATGACGTTCGCTTTGTGGGACTGGTCAGCGATAATGCGCTGGGCGACCGGGCCTGCGCGTCGCTCGGCTCCGCCCATGTGGACACGCGCTTTCTGTCTCGTGGGCCGGGGAGGATGGGACTTTATTTTATGGAGGCGGGTTCCGGTCTCCGTCCATCCGCCATCACCTATGATCGTGCGGGCAGCGCCTTTGCGGGGGCGGACCCGGCGGCCATCGACTTTGCGGGCGCTCTGGCAGGCGCCCGGCTATTGCACACGGGCGGCATCACGCCAGCACTTGGCCCCGGCGGTGTCGCTCTCGCCCGCGCGGCGCAGGAGGCCGCGATCATATCGGGCGTGCCGATCTGTTTCGATGGCAATTATCGTGCGCAGCTCTGGGACGCATGGGACAGCGATCCCCGTGCCATTCTCACCGAACTGGTGGCGCAGGCGACGATCCTGATTGGCAACCATCGCGACATTTCCCTGTTGCTCGAAAAGCCTTTCTCCGGTGACGGGGCAGATCGGCGGCGGGAAGCGGCAGAAGCGGCCTTTGCGGCCTTCCCCCGGCTGGAGATTATTGCTTCCACCGCGCGGCACCTGGTGACCAGCGACCATCATCGCCTCTCCACCCGCATCGACCTGCGCTCGACAGCGTATCAGACGCCGGAGATCGACGTGACCGGCATTGTCGACCGCATCGGCACAGGCGATGCCTTTGCGGCCGGTGTCGTCCACCAATGGCTGGAGCGCGGCGATGCCCGCGCCATAGCCGAGGCGGGGCTGGCGCTCACGGCACTCAAGCACAGCATAGCGGGCGACATGTGCCTTCTGGGTCGCGCCGCGCTGGAGGGCTTTTCCGCCAGCAGTGGCGATGTGCGCCGCTGACCTATTGGGTGTTGGGGTAGGCGACGATGAGCGACAGCGGTCGCCGTCCGCGCTGGCTGATCCCTACCACCGCACCCTTGTAGAGATAAGCGGTCATGCCCTTGCGCAGCGTCGCGCGCTGGCCGTCGGAGACAACCTCTCCTTCGCCGTCGAGAACATGATAGACCTCGTCGTGGGCGATGGGATGTTCGCCGATTGCCGCGCCCCGGTCCAGTATCCGGCGGCGGAACTCCATGGCGCGCGGGGCAGGCACGGCATCGGAAATGCGATAGGCGGTGCTCATGCCGATGGCTCCATGCGGTGGCGGCTCGCGCCGCATCGTCGCCCGCTCGTCCACCACGATCATCGGCGAGGCGCTCGCGAGGAGCAGCAGCGCGAGGCCCGTCGTCACTGGCGCATGGCCTTGTCGCGGCCGGACAGCGCCTCCTGCGCGCCGCCCTTCTGCCCCGGATAGCGGCCGGACTTCGGCGTCAGGGTTGTCAGATCCCAATCGCCCTCGACGAACGGCGCGCGTTTCGTTTCCAGCTGCGGATAGCCTTTGCCCACGTCATGCTCGTCATTGATGACCTCGCCGCGTCCCTCCGCGACATAGAAGAGGACGCGGATGTCGTCGATCGCTCGGTCCCACGGCCGCGCACCGGCGCTGGCGAGCAGGCTCATCTCCACTGTGCCCGACGGCAGTATGTCGAAGCCCCTGATGTCGGAGAGCGGCGCCCTGGCGGTGATGAGTTTCGCCTTCGTCTCACCATAGCGGCCCGTCATCGGCAGGACGTTGCCGAAGCGGTCCACCGCCCGATTGTCCCGCCCGTAGAAGCCGAGGTCGCCATCGCCGCCCAGCATCAGGAAGGGCAGGCCGGGATCGGTCGAATTGCCGCCGCGCATCACATTGCCGATCGCGGTGATCTGACCCGTGACATAGTCGTGCCCCGCCCATTCCAGGTTCATGAGATTATAGTGCACCGCGCGATGGCCGGGATCGTAGATCAGATTGTTGATCATCGTCACCTGCGCGCCGCCCTTCACCAGCGGCGATCGCTCGACATGATGCGCCCAGATATTGCGGTAGAAGCTGATACGCGTCGCATTGTCATGCACCAGCGACCCCTTGGAATGTTCCCCCTTGGGATGGCTGGCGAAGGCAAGGCCCTCCGCCGCCAGATTGTCGCGGAACAGGATGTCATGGCTGGTCCCGGCTCGCCATTCCTCCACCGACTTGCCGGTGAAGCGGGGGCCGGAGGCGGACATATTTTCGTCTATGGCCCACAGGAAGCTACAATGTTCCACGATCACATGATGCGCCGCGACGGTCGAAAAGGCATCCGCCTCCCAGTCTGAAAAATGGGGCTGCCCATCGGCGCCGGTCATGACGCGCACATGGCTCAGGATGACGTCATGCGTTTTCAGGTCGATGCCTGCGCGGATCAGGGTGATGCCGGGCGAGGGGGCCGTCTGCCCCGCTATGGTCAGATAGGGATCGGTGATTTCCAGCACGCTGCGCTGGAGGTCGATCACGCCGCCGACCTCAAAGACGATGATGCGCGGTCCTTTTGTCTCGACAGCGGCCTTCAACGATCCGGGGCCGTCCTTGGCGAGGGTGGTGACGCGTAGGATACGTCCGCCCGCGCCGCCCTTCGTCGGCTCGGCGGGGGAGGTTGGCTGCGTGGTGGTCGAGGGAGCGGAGGCGGGCGCGGCGTGAGTCGCAACCCCCGTCATGGACAGGCAGGCAAGGGCCGTTCCGGCCAGAATCATGCGAGAATCGAACCGTTTCGCCATGGAATAACTTGCCTTTCTCTCTCCTGTTGGACCTATTCTTGACAGCAAGGCACAACTGCTGCAACCAGAAATGACACCGGTTACCAAAGCTGTTGGACAAGGTGAGGGGAAGGGCGCTTGGGAATCGATCGCAGAAGCATGGTGACGGGAGCCTTGTTTGCGGGTGCCGTGGCGTCCAATCCAGCGCGGGCGACCATGGCGTCGATCCTTGCCATACCGGAACCCGCCGAAACCATCGACCTTTGGCCGACAGTGCCACCGGGCGCACCGTCCATCCTGCCCGTCGAGCGGATTGAGGAGCGATCCGCCGTCACTGACCGTCCCGATCGGATCATAACCGGCGTCACCCGGCCCCGGATGGCGCTCTTTACGCCGGATCGCCCCAATGGGGCTGCGGTGCTGATCGCGCCGGGCGGCGGCTATCGGCAGGAGGCATTTGACAACAGTGGTTACCAGATCGCCAACTGGCTGACCGGTCATGGCTATCATGCCTTTGTCCTCCTCTATCGCCTGCCGGGGGAAGGCTGGGCGGAGCGGGCGGACGTGCCGCTGGCCGATGCGCAGCGGGCCATGCGGCTGATCCGTCATCGTGCCGTACGCTGGGGCCTGTCGCCGGAGCGCGTGGCGGTCATGGGCTTTTCGGCGGGCGGGCATGTCTGTGCGGACCTCGCCGCGCGCTTTGCCTATGCCAGCTATCGGCCGGTCGATGCGGCGGATGCTCTGTCCGCGCGCCCCTTTTGCGCCGCGCCCATCTATCCGGTGGTCAGCATGGACCGGACCATTGCCCATGCGGGGTCGCGCGAGAAATTGCTCGGTCCGAATCCCGGCGCGGCACTGGAGGCGGCCCATTCGCCGCATCGCACCACCACGCCCCAGTCACCGCCTCATTTCCTCGTCCATGCGGAAGATGATGCGACCGTGTCTGTCGAGAACACATTGCGCCTGCGCGCGGCGCTCCGGGCGGCGGGAGTGTCCGTGGATACGCATATTTTCGCGGAAGGGGGGCATGGCTTCGGCCTGGCCCGGATCGCCGGAATGCCGGTCGCCGCCTGGCCGGAGCTGTGGCTCGGCTGGGCGCGGCGGATGAGACTTGCATAGGAACGACATGATGACCGAAACCAGAGCGTTACACCTCCACCCCGACCGCCTCCTACCCGCCGAACCGGCGACGCGCGCGATAGCGCGGGAACTGTACAGCAGCGTCGCGGCCCTGCCGATCGTCAGCCCGCACGGTCACACCGATCCGTCCTGGTTCGCGCAGAACGAAAGCTTCGGCAATGCGACCGAACTGCTGCTGGTCCCAGACCATTATGTCTTCCGCATGCTCTATTCGCAGGGCATCGCCATGGAGGATCTGGGCGTGCGCAATCCCGGCGTCGATCCCCGCGCGGCGTGGCGTCTGTTCGCCGAAAACTATCATCTGTTCCGGGGCACCCCCTCGCGCATGTGGCTGGACTGGGTCTTTGCCGAAGCCTTTCGCCTGGACGTGCAACTGAATGCGGGAAGCGCCGACCATTATTTCGACGCGATCACGCAGGCGCTGTCGACCGACGCGTTCCGGCCGCGCGCCCTGTTCGAGCGTTATGGCATCGAAGTCATTGCCACCACCGAAAGCCCGCTCGACACGCTGGAGCATCATGCCGCGATCCGCGCTTCCGGCTGGCAGGGCCGGGTCATCACCGCCTATCGTCCCGATCCCGTGGTCGATCCGCAATTCGACGGTTTCCGCGACAATCTGGTCCGTTTCTCCGACCTGACGGGGGAGGATTGCTTTTCCTGGGCCGGCTATCTCGCTGCGCATCGCCAGCGGCGCGCCTTCTTTGCGTCCATGGGTGCGACCAGTACGGACCACGGCCATCCCACGGCGCTGACCGCCGATCTTGCGCCCGTGGAGGCGGAGGCGGTGTTCCGCAAAGTCAGCAAGGGCGATGGTGATGCGGCCGATGCCGAACTCTTCCGCGCGCAGATGCTGACGGAGATGGCGGCGATGAGCGTGGACGATGGCCTCGTCATGCAAATCCATCCGGGCGCGTTCCGTAACCATAATGCCGCCGTCTTTACCCGCTTCGGTCGGGACAAGGGCGCCGACATTCCGACCCGCACCGAATATGTGCACGCGCTGAAACCACTGCTCGACCGCTTCGGCAACAATGCCAATCTGTCGGTCATCCTCTTCACCCTGGACGAGAGCAGCTATGCCCGCGAACTTGCGCCGTTGGCGGGGCACTATCCCTGCCTGAAGCTCGGCCCCGCATGGTGGTTCCATGATAGCCCTGAGGGCATGCGCCGGTTCCGCAGTATGACGACGGAGACGGCCGGTTTCTACAACACCGTTGGCTTCAACGATGATACGCGCGCCTTCCTGTCGATCCCGGCGCGGCATGATGTCGCGCGGCGCATCGACTGCGGTTTTCTCGCCGAACTGGTCACCCAGCATCGGATCGAGGATTGGGAGGCGGCCGAACTGGCGCAGGATCTCAGCTATAATCTGGTCAAGCGGGCGTATCGGCTGTGAGGCTGGGCCGCATGAATCTCGACCGGCTACCTGCCGAGGTCGAGCCTTTCGGTTATGATCGCGATGCGCGGGGCATCGGTATCGTGCATTTCGGCATCGGCGCATTCCACCGGGCGCATCAGGCCTGGTACACGGACCGCGCGATGACGGCGGACGGCGGCGACTGGATGATCTGCGGCGTGTCGCTGCGCTCGCCCGACGTGGCCGAGCAGCTCAATCCGCAGGACGGCCTCTATACGCTGGCGGAACGGTCGGCGCAGGGAACGGTGCTCCGCACTATCGGCGCGGTGCGGGAGGTGCTGGTCGCCAGCCATGACCCCGCTGCCGTGATCGACCGGATCGCCGCGCCGGGCACGCATATCATCAGCTTCACGGTGACCGAGAAGGGCTATTGCCGTGCGGGCGACGGTTCGCTCGATCTCGCGCTGGCCGGGCCGGGGAGCCTGTACCGCTTCCTGCGCGAAGGGCTGGCGCGGCGCAGGGATGCAGGGTTGCCGGGCGTGACGCTCCTGTCGTGCGACAATCTTGCCGACAATGGCCCCCAGCTGGCGCGGCTGCTGGATTCCTATCTCTCCCGCCACGATCCGGCACTGGGCGAGTGGGTCGCAAGCCATTGCACCTTCCCCATGACGATGATCGACCGCATCGTGCCCGCCACGACTGACGGGGATCGGGAGGAGATTGGCGCGATCATGGGGGTTCGCGACGAGGGGATCATCGTGACCGAACCGTTCAGCCAGTGGGTGATCGAGGACCGTTTTGCCGGTCCCCGTCCCGTCTGGGAGAAGGTGGGGGCGGAACTGGTGGCCGATGTCGTTCCCTATGAGACGGCGAAGCTGCGGATGCTGAACGGCGCGCACTCGCTGCTGGCCTATTGCGGATTGCGCCGGGGCCATGGCTTTGTGCATGAGGCGGTGGGCGATCCCATGCTCCATGATCTGGCGTCCCGCCTGATGCTGGAGGAGGCGCGGCCGACCATCGCGGCGGTGCGGGGGCAGGATCTTGCTGCCTATGCCGCGGCGTTGCTTGACCGCTTCGCCAATCCTTCACTGCACCATCGCCTGATCCAGATCGCGATGGATGGCAGTCAGAAAATCCCGCAACGCTGGCTGGCCACGGTCGCCGCTCGGCAGGGCGAGGGGAAGACCTCCCCTGCGATCATGGCGGGACTGGCCGCATGGATGCAGCATGTTCGCGGCGCCAATGTCGCCCAGTGGGGACCGGTCGACGATCCGATGGCGGGCCGGCTCACGGCGCTATGGGAGGGGAAGACTGCACCGGAAATGGTGCAGGCCCTGTTCGGTGAAAACGGCCTGTTTGCGGCCAGTTGGCAGGCGGACGCGGCGGCAACGCCCCTGCTGGTCCATGAGATGGCGCAGCAGGCCTAGACCGTCATGCCTCGATCATGAAGGCTGGAGGAGAGGGAAGGTTTATGACCATGGAATTGTCCAGACGCGCATTGTTGTGCGCGACCGCATCCGTCGCGCTGGTCCCGATCGTGCCGCTCATCGCCGCCACGGCGTCGGACCCATGGGACCAGGCGGCGCGGATCGTGCGGGACATAAAGCGGACCCGATTCCCCGACGTGGATTTTCCGATCACCCAATTCGGCGCACGCGCCGAAAAGGGGCATGACAACAGCCGCGCCATCGAGGCCGCCATCGGCGCGGCGCATGATGCCGGGGGTGGCCGTGTGGTCGTGCCGCCGGGCATCTGGGAGAGTGGGGCGATCCACCTCAAGTCGAACGTCAATCTGCATGTTCAGTTCGGCGCCACCATCGCCTTTTCCACCCGGCCGGAGGATTATCCGCCGGTGTTCACGCGCTGGGAGGGCATTGAACTCATCAATTATTCCCCGCTCGTCTACGCCCATGGACAGGAGAATGTGGCCCTGACCGGGGGCGGGACGCTGGACGGACAGGCCGGGCCGGACAATTGGTGGCCGTGGAAAGGCCCTTGGGGCGGGACAGTAGATCATGGCTGGCGCGAGGGAATGCCCGATCAGCGGCCCGCCCGTAATCGTCTGTTCCAGATGGCGGAGGAGAATGTGCCGCCCGACCAGCGGCTATTCGGCAAGGGCGACTATCTCCGCCCCGCCTTCGTCCAATTCTACGCCTGCAACCGTGTCTTGATCGAAGGGGTGAAGCTTCGCCGCTCGCCCTTCTGGCAACTTCATCCTGTCCTCTGCCGCAATCTGGTGATCCGGGGCGTCGATATCATGAGCCATGGGCCGAACAATGACGGTTGCGACCCGGAATCGGTGGATATGGTGCTGATTGAGGATTGCACCTTCGACACCGGTGATGATTGCATTGCCATCAATTCGGGTCGCAACGCCGACGGTCGTCGTCTGGCCACGGCTGCGCGCAATATCGTGATCCGCAATTGCCGGATGAAGGAAGGGCATGGCGGTGTCGTGGTCGGCAGCCAGATTTCGGGCGGCGCGCACCATGTCTATGCCGAACGCTGCGTCATGGATTCGCCGGATCTTTGGTACGCGCTCCGGTTCAAGAATAATGCGCTGCGCGGCGGCCTGCTGGAGCATTTCTACTTCCGCGACATAAAGGTGGGGCAGGTGTCGAAGGCCGCCATCGCCTGCGACTTCAATTATGAGGAGGGTGCAAATGGATCGCATAAGCCGATATTGCGCGACATCGTCGTCCAACGGCTGACCGTGGCCCGGACGAATCGCGTATTGGACAGCCAAGGATTCCCCGGTGCGGCCGTCGGATCGCTGCGGCTGGAGGATTGCCGTTTCGACGGGGTCAGCCAGCCGTCCCTGATGGTGCACAGCCCCGACGTGACTCTTGTCAATGTCCGGGTGAACGGACGGCCCACCGACAGGCTGGCCTAGCTTTTCATCCTGTTCTCGCCCCTCCAGAGATTGTAAAAAGCCATCATGTTCGAGCTGACCCACCTTCGCTGCTTCGTGGTCCTTGCGGAGGAGTTGCATTTCGGCAAAGCGGCCGACCGGCTGCACATGACCCAGTCGCCTCTCAGCCGGCAGATACAGGTGTTGGAGCGGGTGCTAGGCGTGGAGCTGTTCCACCGAACCAGCCGCCGGGTGACATTGACGCTGGCGGGGGAAACCTTCCTGCACGAAGCGCGGCGTATCGTCCGGCTGTCCGAAAGTGCGGCGCTTGCCGCCCGGCGGGTCTGGAAGGGCGAGGCGGGACGCATCTCCATCGGATTTACAGCCGTATCGGGCTATATGCTTCTGCCCCGCATCGTGAAACGTGCGGCAGTGGCTCTGCCGGGGATCGAACTGCAACTGCACGAACTGGTGTCGGGCGACCAGTCCGAGGCGTTGCACACCGGTTTGATCGACCTCGCCCTTGTCCGGCCGCCCGTGAATCGGGTCCAGTTCGACTCGGCCCCCCTTCTCCTGGAAAAGCTGCTCGTCGCATTGCCGGAGGATGATCCGCGCGCGGAGCAGGAGAGTTTCGAGCCGCGTGATTTCGACGACAAGGATCTCGTCATGTATGCGCAGCGTGGCGCAGGCTATTTCAACCAGCTATTGTCCGGCCTGTTCGACCGGGCGGGGGCGGCGCCGAATTACGTCCAGTTCGTGACGCAGATTCACTCGCTGCTAGGCCTCGTCGGGGCCTCGCTCGCACCTGGTATAGTGCCCGAATCCGCCGCCGGACTAAGCCCGCGCGGCGTCGTCTTCCGCCCGCTGCGGACCGAGCCGGCCCTTCCGGTCGAATTGTATCTCGCGTGGCGGAGAGAATGCGAGAATCCGGCACTGCCGGCTTTTCGCGAACTGTGCCTGCAAGCGGTGGCTGGGGACGCCTGATCAGCTTTGCCAGACCGGTCGGTCGAGTGTGGGTTTCTGGCTGTATCTTTGCATCTCCAGCACGATGCGGGTGCCCGCGCCGGGAGCGAGGCGGATGGAAATATCCCGCGAACCGGCGCTCATGCGTCGGTCGCCGATCCATGTGGCCTCGATCCGATGCTCTCCATAACCGCCGCCGCGCAAGATCAGATGGCGGGAATAGGCCGGATTGAGGTTGACCACCGACAGGGTCGTGCTGTCCGCCTCCAACTTCTCGACCAGCAGCGCGACATCCTGCGGCAGGCCGGGCCGGCGCCGGTCGGCGTCGAAGGGACGAACCCGCGCGAACATCAATGTACCGCCCTGATTGGGTGAGTTGGGCGACCATGGCGGACGCGCGACATGGATCGCGCCCATGGTCTGGTGCAGCAGCGCCGTGACCGAGGCAGGGTTGCGCTCGATTGGATTGTCGGCCAGCCGGGTCTGCGCCGTTGTCCTGTCTTCGCGGACGCGCGCCATCTGCGTCTGGACTCGCGCGATGTCGGCCAGAAGCGCCTGCTCCGGCCAGTCGGGCGCCTGTCCGCCCAGAAAGTCCGTCCAGGGGGTCGGGGCCATCGCCGCCCGGTCGCTCTCCCGCATGGTCAGATACCAGATCTCGCCGGTGTTCAGCCGATAGGGGCCGGGCCTGAAGCTGTACCATCCCTGATCGCCATGCATAGTTGGCGCGCAGAGCACGCCGTCGATTTTTCTGGAGGCGGCGTTGATGCGAGCGTTCTGGTCCCGCCAGACCTGAAGATAATCATCGTTCCCAGTCGCGAGATAGGCGTTCATGAAACCCATGATTGCGCGCGGCATGCGGTTGCGATCCTCGCGTTTGCCGGTGACGGGGGAGACGGGGCTGAAGCCCCAGCCATAGGTCCCGCCATACCATTTGCCGCCCGCGCCGCCGCCAATGGTGCCATCGGGGCCGATGTTGCTGGGCATGATGCCGCCATTGGCGCGCGCGCGGCCCGCCCAGGCGTCGACATAGCCCAGCATCCAGTCGCGAAAACGGTCCTCGCCTGTCAGCATCCAGGCGTTGAACCCAAGCGCTGTCGAATGGAGGTTCAGCGGGTTGTCCCCTACCGTCTCCGTATAGTCCCGATAATGTTCGAGGGTTTCCTGATAGCTGGTTTCACCATGCACCATTTCAAAGGGGCGGGTGTCGAACGGGTCACCCGCCCAGTCCAGCATCGTGGCGGGGCGCATCAGCGGGCCGATGCTGCCGTTGAACATGGACCGGATCAGGTGAAGCTTCGTGTCGTAATTGGGCGCTTTCGGGTCGCGTCCGGTATAGAAATCGGCGAAACGGCGCGCGCGGGCGATCAATTTTGCATCGGTCGGTTCGCAGAGGCCGAGCAGGTTGAACGTGGTCAGGCCTTCGCTGATATGCTGCCAGTCCATCTGTGGCGGAAAGTCGCGCACATACATGCCGTTCCGGCCCATCGGCACGTCCGTGGTGCGTGCGCGGGAATATTGAGCGAAATGCGCTTCCTGCACCGCGCGGGCAAGGGTGAGCAGGCGGTCGTCCGCCCCGGCAAGATAGAGGTAGGGCCAGTCGTTGATCGCCTCAATCGCATCGTCCGGCCCGTCATTCGCGCCCCAGCGCAGGAAAGCCTGAATCTCATGGCGCGCGTTGAAATAGCGATCATGAAAGGCAGTCGCGGCATCGAGCTGGGTAGCGAGGAGATGCCGCTGTAATATCGCCCATCGCGGCGCCGCCATGGGTGTGTCGATGAGAATGGCCGGCAGTGCCGCCCTCGCGGATGCGGCGGGGAGGGCTACGCTCAGGGCGAGGGCGCCGCTCCCGCCGAGAAGGCTTCGACGATCGATGTTCACGGGACCAGTTCCAGTCGTTCGATTTTCTGGACGATGAAGAAATAGGCGATGATCGTCATGAGGCAGTGCAATCCCACGAAGATCAGGGCGGTATCGAAGGAACCGGCGCTGGCGACAAGGATGCCGACCACGATTGGCGTGATGATGCCCGCCGCATTACCGAAGGTGTTGAAGACGCCACCCGCGAGGCCAGCGAGTTGCCGGGGAGCGACGTCGGACATCACCGCCCAGCCGAGCGATGCGACGCCCTTTCCAAAGAAGGCGAGCGACATGAGCGCAATGACGCCGACCTGGCTCTCCACCAGCGCCGCCGCCATGATGATGCTGGCGAGGAGCATGCCGATGAGGAGTGGCATCTTACGCGCCAACGTCAGCGATCCCGTGCGGGCGAGCAGCCGGTCGGAAATCACGCCGCCCGCTACGCCGCCCAAGAAACCGCACAGCGCGGGAATGGCGGCGATGAAGCCAGCCTGCAATATGTCGAACCCGCGATCCTTCACAAGGTAGATCGGAAACCAGGTGACGAAGAAATAGGTCAGCACATTGATGCAATATTGACCGACGTAGATGCCGATCATCATACGGCTGGTCAGCAGTTGGCGGATATTGTGCCAGGTAAAGGTCGCTGCCCGCTGAGTGTCCGATCGCGTATCGAGTTCCACCAGGCCGCCGCCCTCGCGAATCAGGTCCAGTTCGTGTTGGTTGACCCGGGGATGCTGTGCAGGATCGCGAATAAAGAGCGCGAAGGCGATCGCCGCCAGCACGCCCAACGCGCCCATCACGAAAAAGACGGCCCGCCAGCCGAAATCATGGACGATCCACCCCATCAGGGGCGCGAAAGCGACGAGGGAGAAATATTGCGCGGAGTTGAAGATGGCCGATGCCGTGCCGCGTTCCCGCGCCGGGAACCACGCCGCGACGATGCGCGCATTGCCGGGGAAGGAGGGCGACTCGAACAGGCCCACCAGAAAGCGCAGGATGAAGAATTGCGTGACTAGCGAAAGGCCCGTCACAAAGCCCGCGAACCCCTGCAACAGGGTGAAGCCCGACCAGATGGCGATAGCCGATATATAGACCGGCCGGGTTCCGAAGCGGTCCAGAAGCGCGCCGCCCGGAATTTGTGCAGCGGAATAGGACCATGCAAAGGCGGACAGGATGAAGCCCATCTGGACAGCGTCGAGGCCCAATTCCTTGGACGCGGCCACACCCGCGATGGAGAATGTCGAGCGGTCCGCATAATTCAGCGACGTGATGATGAATATCAGCGCGATCACAAGGAAGCGAACGCGCGTCGCCCGGTCGGATGAATGGCTGGCCCCAGGCATGGTCTGTCTCTCCGTCCGCCGTAAGTCGGTCTTTATCGTTGATAATTAGGTCAGCGGGACGCGCGCTTGTCCATGCCGCAAAACGGATCGATCAATGCGTCCCCGGCATGATTCATGCCAGAAGCACCGGGCTTTCCGCTATAATATGGTTTGCGTGGCGGCTGGAGAACTATTGCGATGGGCGCATTGATCGATCCCCTTTTTGCCGACGAAGCCATCCGGATCATTTCCTATCATGCCAAGGGTTGCCAAGGTTTGATACCGGTGTCATAAATTAGGTAAGCGGTGTCAATGACTGGTTCGAGGAGGTTCATCTCCTGCCGAAACCAGCGGGGCACACAGCAGGGGAGGTTGTATGATTCTTTCATCGTGGGTTCGTCGCCATCTGGTTTCCGGTGCGTCCGTTGCCGTGCTTGCAATGGTCGGTGCCAGTCCCGCATTGGCTCAGGATGCCGCTGCCGCTTCGAAAGGTGCGGATGAACCGAGCGTCGCTGACATCATCGTCACGGGTTTCCGAAACTCCGTCCAGAACGCCCAGATCGAAAAGCGGCAAGCTACCGCCGCCGTCGACGTCATCAAGGCGGAAGACATTGCCAAATTCCCGGACAATAACCTCGCTGAATCGCTTCAGCGCATTCCGGGTGTCGCGATTTCCCGTGAAGGCGGCGAGGGGCGCAGCATTTCCGTTCGCGGGCTCGGTCCCGAATATACGCGCGTGCGCATCAACGGCATGGAAGCCGTGGCGACGACGGGCGGGTCCGACGCGGGCGGCGGCGTGAACCGCGGTCGCGGTTTCGACTTCAACGTCTTTGCATCCGAACTTTTCAACTCCCTGACGGTCCGCAAGTCCGCATCCGCATCGGTTGAGGAGGGGTCGCTGGGCGCGACTGTGGACCTTCAGGCGGCCCGCCCGCTGGACTATCGCGACAAGTTCGTGGTCGCAGGCTCTGCACGCGCAGGCTATAATGATCTTTCAAAGGCCTGGGATCCGCGTTTGGCCGGTCTGATCAGCTGGCAAAATACGGATGCGACCTTCGGCGTTCTCGCGTCGGCGGCCTATTCGACCCGCCGCATCCAGGAACAAGGCCATTCGACCGTTCGGTGGAGTCCGTCCGGTGCCAATGGCGGCTTCAGCCCCACGTCGACGCTGCCGGGCTGGACAACGGCCCAGATCAACGCGGCGCCTGCCGCCGACGGGTCGAACTGGAACCAGCTGCTCTATCATCCCCGTATCCCGCGCTATGACAGCTGGTCTAACGACATCAGCCGCCTGGGCCTGACCGGGGCCATTCAATGGAAACCTTCGGATCGCACCGAAATCATCATCGAGGGCCTGTATTCCCGCTCCAAGACCAAACGTGACGAAAATTACATCGAGGCGCTGTCCTTTAGCCGGACGGGTGCATCGGGCAAGGCCGAGACCGTCATTCGGACCGGCGAAGTCAACAAGGACAATGAGCTGGTCTATGGCGTGTTCGACCGGGTCGATATGCGTATCGAGTCACGCCATGATGAATTCACCACCACATTCTACCAATATAACACCGTCATCAATCATGAGCTGAGCGACGGCTTCCGGGTCAAGGCCTATGGCGGCTACTCCAAGTCGAATTTCAACAGCCCGATACAGACGACGGTCGTTCTTGATCGCCTGAATTCCAACGGTTTCAGCTGGGATTATCGCGGCAATGATCGAGAGCCGGTGATGAATTGGGGCTTTGATCCCAACAATGCCGCGAACTGGTCGTTCATCAACGGTACGTCGGACATTCGCATCCGGCAGAATTCGGTGGTCAACGACTATATCTCCGCCAAGCTCGCGGGCGAATGGGATGTGACCGACGACTTCAAACTGTCGTTCGGCGGCGAATATCGCCGGTTCCGCTACAATACGTTTGAATCGCGTCGCTATGCTGCGGAAACCTCCTCCGGCACGCTGACACTGGCACAGGTTGCGTCACTGACCCAGTCCTTCTCCGGCGTTACCGGCGACCCGGCCTATAACAGCTATCTGATCCCGAACCTTCAGGGCTTTGTCGATACGCTGGGCATCTATTGCAACTGCGTCACGACAATCAACGGCACGAACGTCGATTTCCGCGTGAACGGCCGGGATGTGGCGGGCACCAATCCCAATGCAACGGCGGCCAGCAATACCGGCAACATCCAGGAAAGTGAAAAGGCCTTCTGGTTCCAGGCGGATTTCGAGCGGGAAATCGGTGGCATTACCTTCCGGGGCGACGCTGGCCTTCGCTATGTGAAGACCAAGCAAAACTCCTTCGGCTATGGTCTCGCCAGCGGCCGGGCGATCGCGACCACCGTCGATCGCAGCTATGAAAACTGGTTGCCGTCCATGAACCTCGTCGCCGAGTTGACGCCGCGGTTCCTGCTGCGCTTCGGTGCCGCGCGGGTGCTGACCCGTCCGGGCCTCGGCGCCCTGTCGCCTGGCGGCAGCCTGACGTTGCAGGCGTCCAACCAGGTGTTCAACCAGGGTAATCCGTACCTGAACCCCACCACGGCATCCAACCTCGACCTCGCGGCCGAATGGTATTTCGCACGGGGGTCGTTGCTGGCGGTCAGCCTGTTCCAGAAGAATATTGGTTCGCTCAGCGGCACCCAGATTTCGACGCTGATCCCGTTCAACCAGTTGGGCTTCCCCCTCAATCTCGCTACCGATCAGGGACTGGCGGCCGATGTTCCGGTCACCGTTCGCCGCACTATCAACGGCGAGGGGGGCATGCTGCGCGGTTTCGAGATCAACTATCAACATCAGCTGTCGTTCCTGCCCGGCTTCCTGAAAAACCTCGGCGTGCTGGCCAACTACACTTATGTGAAGGCGGATCTGCGCTATCCGGGTCCGGGCGGCGTGGGGACGGTCATCGGGCCGCTCACCAACCTGTCCAAGCATACCGCCAACGCGACCCTCTTCTATGAGGACAAACTCATCAATCTGCGCGGATCGGTGTCCTACCGTTCCAAATATGTGGAGGCGTTCGGCGGCGGCGCCCGTGAGCAAAGCTCGGAAGAGGGCGTCAACGGTTCGCTCAATGTCGATGCGTCGCTGGGCATCAACATCACGGACAAGATCACCCTGACGATCGAAGGCAACAACCTGACCGACGAGCGCAAGGACCAGTATATCGACGCGGATGACCGGGTCGTTCTCAATCACCGGTTTGGCCGTCAGCTCTACTTTGGTGTGCGGTTCAAATATTGATGGCTGGGAGAGCCGGGGTGTCACGTAGCAAAGACGTCCATCCCGGCTCTCCGCTTTTCCGGCGTGGATGGATGTGGGCCATGCTGCCCGCGCTTCTCCTTCCGGCCGGTGTTGGAGCCTCTCCCGGCTCCTATCAGGTCAGTCCTCGCTGCGACGGGCGTTCCGGCTGTTACAGCAGTATAGCGGCGGCGTTGAAGCAGGCGGTGACGGTTCCCGCCGGGCAATGGGTGAACATCCGCATCGCTGCCGGAGACTATCGGGAGAAGGTGACGATTGGCCGGTCACGAACGCGCCTGATCGGCGCTGGCGCCGCGCGCAGCCGCCTGCGTCATGATGCGGTCGCAAAGACGTCCCGCGCCTTCCATCGCGACGGCTGGGGCACGCCGGGTTCCGCCACGCTAACCATCAACGCCGACGAAGTGATCGTGCGCGATTTGACGGTCGAGAACGGGTTCAACTATCTCGCCAATGATGCCCTGCGCCGCGACGATCCTAACCGGATTGCCGAGGCACAGGCCGTCGCCCTGCTGCTCGATATCGACAGCGACCGGGTGTTGCTGGATCGGGTCGCGCTGAAAGGGTATCAGGATACGCTGTTCGCCAACGGACACCGTGCCCTTGTTCGCGACAGCCTGATTACGGGCAATATTGATTTCATTTTCGGCAACGGGATGCTGTGGATCGAGCGGGGCGAGTTGCGGTCGCGGCCCCGATCCGCCCCGATGGTAAAGGATGAGATCCAGTCCTATATCGCCGCGCCGTCAACGCCGGCCGGCCAGTATCTGGGGATTGTCGTGCAGGGCGCGCGGCTGACACGGGAGGCGGACGTGCTGCCAAATTCGGTGGCGCTGGCCCGCCCATGGCATCCCACGACCCGTTTCCCTGATGGTCGCTATGCCGACCCTGACGCAATTGGTCAGGCGCTCTTCATTGATTGCTGGATGGACGCGCATATCAGCGACCGGCACTGGACGAGCATGGCCGGAACGGCGCGGGACGGCAGCAAGAGCATCATCTTTGAGCCGCAGCAGGCCCGTTTCTTTGAGGCGGGAAGCCGCGGTCCGGGCGCACGGCACGTCGACATCGGCATGAACTGGCGGCCGGACAGGGACATCGACGGGCTGCGCGTCCGCTTCCTGAATGGATGGAAGCCCGGTTCATAACCGGTCGGGCGGCAGGCGCGCGGTGACATGCACCGAACATCGGGAGAGTGATATGGCGAAAGAAGACAGGTTTAGCCGCCGCTCGGTCATGGCCGGCACCGTCGCGCTGGGCATGGCGCTCAGCCCGCTGGCGCGCGCCATGGAAAAGGGGGTGGGGAAACCGCCGTTCCCGGTCGATGACGACATAGGACGCCCTATCGATCCACCGCCGCCGGGCTATTTCGCGGTAAGCGGCCGCAGCGGTCCCGGTCTCACCGTTACGCCGGACACCGAGCGGGGCGGTTGGGTGACCAGCGAGGCGGCGGTGGATCGCAAGGGGGTGCGCTTCAAGGGGCCGGGCCCGGCACCCGCGAACCCCTTGCCATGGGGCAATTCCGATTCCGGGCGCGTGGTGACACAAGGATTGATCCCTCCTGTAAAGCCGCTGCTCCACCTGCACTTGCGCGATACGATCATTTGCCTCGGCGGAGACGGGCATTATTACATGACGGGATCGACCGGGGACGACATATGGAAACATAATGACGGCATAGAATTGTGGCGCTCGCCCGACCTCAAGAACTGGGATTATCTGGGTCTTGTCTGGAGCATCGAGCGGGACGGCGGCTGGGAAAAGCAGTGGAAGGTCAGGAAAGGCGATTATTTCCGGGCAATCTGGGCGCCGGAAATCCATTTCATCAATGGCAATTATTATATCTGTCATTCGATCAGCCGTTCCGGCATTGCCATATTGCGCAGCACGACTGGCAAGGCGGAAGGCCCCTATGTCCATGCCTTCTCGCCGGACAAACCGCTGCGCAACGGTATTGATGCGACCCTGTTCGGTGACGACGACGGGTCGGTCTATCTGACCTATGGCGGCGCCTTCGAGATGGTGCGCCTGAAGCCCGACCTGTCCGGCTATGACGGGGAGTGGCGGGCGGTCACGCTCGAAACGCCGGATCTGGACCCGGTGCATCATAACAAGAAATGCGTGCGGCACGGCTATACCGATATCGGCTTTGAGGGCGCCACCATGTTCAAGCATGACGGCCGCTACTATCTCGGTGCGGTCGACCGGTTTGAGAATAACCGTTATTCCTTTGCCTTTGCGACATCCCGTTCGCCATTCGGTCCCTATCGCGACCGCTATGAAAGCGTATCGTGCGGCGGAGGCGGCAACGTCTTCCGCGACAAGCAGGGACAGTGGTGGTGCACCATTTTCGGCAATGACGATGAAGCGCCGTTCCGGGAAAAGCCGGGAATCGTTCCTGCACGAATGGATGAACGCGGTCATCTCGTGCCGGATTTTGGACGCCGTTCCGTCTAGCTGGGCTATATTCCACGGCAATGTAAATTTCGATCCGTTCGGGCCCGGTGTATCTGGACGTTTGTCTATGCGGGTCTAGCGGCGTCGATGGCCGAAGGCTGGAAAAGGGCGCAGCCTTGCTATGCGATGACCTCATGCCCCTTGAGCGTGGTGCGATGCATGACGCGGCCCGCTGCCTCCGTATAGGGATGCGACCGGTGGAGCAGGCCGGGGTTGTTGAAGATGACGAGGTCGCCCCTTTGCCAGCGGTGGCGATAGGTAAATGGAGCGGAGGTCGCCCAATCGAGCAAACCGTCGAGGAGCGCGCGGCCTGCCTTCCGCTCCATGCCGACCATGGTATCGGCAGTGGAGCCGATCAGCAGCGAGGTGCGGCCGTCCTTCTGGTGCCAGACCAGCGGATGTTCGGTAGGCGGGAAGACGCTGTGCCAGCGCGCATAATCCGCCTCACTTGGATGCACGTACATCAGGCGACCGACGGCAGCCAGGCAATGGATGACCCGCTGTCCCTCCAGTTCGCGTTTCCGATCGTCCGGCATCGCGTCCCATGCGGCAAAGAGGCTGGCAAATTCGGTGTCGCCGCCGGTGCTGGGCGGGCTTTCACATTTCAACAGGGTGGCCTTGCCCGGCGTGTCGTAAACGGTGCCGTCCATGTGCCAATAATCATTGCCCTTCACATAATCGAGCTGTGTCTTGTCATCCTTGTCGAGGGCGATGCGGTAGATGCCCTTGTCGCTGGCGGCGGAATTGTCCGCCGTGACGGAGAGATGGTGCTGGTCGCCCATCGCGGCGGTGAAGGCGGCGAATATGTCGTCGTCCATGTTCACCTGTGGAAAGACGAGCACATTGTAGCGGTTGAGCGCCTCCAGCATTTTTTCGGGCACGCCGGGCGCCAGCACATCCTCCGCGCGAACATGCACAGAGGCGCCAAGGCCCGCAGTGATGGGTTCGATGACAAAGGACATGGTTTCCGCTTACCCCTATAACAGGCTTTTGACTCACTATTGAACATATGTTTAGTAGCGAGTATCCATCTGTCAACGGGGTAACGTGAGCGAGAAAAAACGCATAAGGCGCGAGCCAGCCGAGACGCGGACCCTGATTCTCGATGCTACTGAGGCATTGATGCAGGCGGAGGGCTATGCCGCCGTCAGTTCGCGGCGCGTTGCCAAGGAGGCGGGGCTGACTGCGCCCCTTGTCCATTATTATTATCCGACGACCGACGACCTGTTCGTGGATTTGCACCGACGCATGACAGAGCGGCAGGTGGCGGACCTTGGCCGGATACTGGACTGCGCCGATCCGGTGACAGCATTGTGGGAGTATCAGGCAGGCTGGGCGCAGTCCGCGCTGGGCGTGGAGTTTATCGCGCTCGCCAACCATCGCAAGGCTATCCGGCCACTGATCGCGGAGCGCACCGAGGCGGCGAGAGACGTGCAGGCCAGTGCGATAGCAAAGGCGCTGGAGCGTTCGGGCGTCGATACGACCGTGCTGCCGCCGGTGGCGCTGGCGATGATGCTGGTGGGGATCGCGCGCACGCTGGCGAATGAGGAGAGCGTCGGTATTACACGCGGCCATTCCGAAGTGCGGGCCTGCGTCGACGCGTTGCTGGCACGGTTGCGGGAAGGGGAGCTCACCAAGGGACGCGACGCACTCTTCCGCGGGTAGCGCGATATGGACAGCCGATCCGTGGCTACCAGCCCGCTCGTCCGGAAAAGAGAATATCGACGACCTTGTCGGCATAGCCAGCCATGGATTGCTCGGAGACCACCGCGCCCGGATCGGCGGCGTTGCCGGGAAAGGCCGTCAGCATCCCCACGAAAATGGCGGCCAGTTGCCGGGGATTTTCAATGACGACTCCCTCCTTCACCCTGAACTGCGCCATCTGCTCCTCCAGCACATCGATCATCCGACCGTCACGGATGCTCTGCACCTCCTCGGCCACCGGACGGGCGCTACCCCAACATTCGCGGATCAGATTTCCGAAGGCTTTTACTTCCGCATCCTGACTCCAGTGCAGCATCGATCTGGCAAAATAGCGGAGCCTGTCCTCCAGCGTGTCGCCGCGCGGTGCGGGGCGTTGCTGCGCCATCACCGACCATGTCTCCACCCGCTCCCGCATCATGGCGCGAAGCAGCGCCACCTTGTCAGCGTAACGCTGGTAGAGCGTGACCTTGGTGACGCCCGCATGGCTGGCGATGGCATCCATCGTCGTCCCGGCGAAACCGTTGGCGAGGAAACAGGCTCGCGCCGCATCCAGGACACGCCGGTCAATCGCCTGGGCTTCCTTGCGCGATGGGCGCCCGCGCCGCATTTTCTCGCTTTCCGGGGGCGATGGCAGACTGTCGGGTTCGTCCTGTCGGCTCACCGGATGATTTCCTTTCCATGGACGCAGAGAGGGCGTTTTTTCCGCGCGTAATGCAAATGACGGCAACCCGAAAGCGCGCGCCCATAAATATACTAATAGTATATTTAATTGACATCCCCGATCTGACCAGAGATATCGCTGGGGTCAGGCACAACGGCACTACGGGGATAGAGGATGATGAGGGCTTTCACATGCCGCACGGCAACAGCGGTCCTGATCGGCCTGACGGGCGTCGCGGGTTCGAACGTCGGAGCGGAAACGGTCAGCGTGGCTCCGTCCCGCCTGCCGAAAGTCGGGCAGATGGACCCGCGTTTCCAATCCTATAATCTCGATCTTATCGCGATCACGGGTATGACGACGCCCGCGCCAAAGGCTCCTGGGGCACCACGGGCGGGCGAGGAAGCAGACAGCGATGAGCGCCTCCATACCGTGATGAGCGGGTGAAGCTCGAAAAGCCGCTCGACCTTGGCAATAGGCGCCTGCGCGCGCTGGCCGCTGCCCTGGGTCCGGCCTATCTGCGCACCAGCGGTACGTCCGCCAATTCCGTTTACTTCCAGAATGATGACAGGTCGCCGCTGGCGCAGTCCCCGGCGGGCTATGGTTCGGTGCTGACCCGCGCCCAGTGGAAGGGCGTCATCGATTTCACCCGCGCCGTCGATGCAAAGCTGCTCATGTCCTTCACCGTCAATATGGCGGTGCGGGACAGCGAAGGGGTGTGGACCCTTTACAGGCGGCTCCTCTGGTCGACTATACCCACCGCATCGGCGGTGCGATCGACGCGGCGGAACTGTTCAACGAACCCAATCTGCCAAACTATGGCGGCGCGCCAAAGGGCTATGACGCGGCCCGGTTCGCACGGGATCAGGTGGCGTTCCGCGCCTTTGCCGCCAAGGCACTGCCGAAGATGAAGATCGTGGGACCGGGCGATGTGGTGGTGGCGAACATGCCGCTGCCCGGCAATATGACGGGAGCCGCGCTGATGACCGGCACGCCGACGCCGCGCTTCGATGTCATCTCCTATCATTTCTATCCCGCTGTGGCGCCGCGCTGCGCTCCGTCCGACACGCCGGTCGGCACCAGCCCGGACAAGGCGCTGACCGACGACTGGCTTGCGCGGACGGACAAATCCTTCCTCGATCATAAGGCGTTGCGCGACCGTCTCGCCCCCGGCGCGCCGATCTGGAATACGGAGACGGCCGGCGCGGCGTGCAGTGGCGCACCCTGGAGCGCCACTTTCATCGACTCCTTCCGCTATATCGACCAGTTGGGGAGGCTGGCAAAAATGGGCGCGAGCATGGTCTTCCATCAGACGCTGGTGGGCGGGAATTATGGCTTGCTCGATCCAGAAAGCTTCACGCCGCGCCCGAACTATTGGGTTGCGCTGCTCTGGCGGCGGCTGATCGGGTCGACGGTCCTCGATGCGGGGTCCGGTAAGCCGGGCCTCCATCTCTACGGCCATTGCCAGCGCGGCGGGAAGGGCGGCGTTACCATCGTCGCCATCAACACCGCGACGCAGCCGCAAACATTGGAACTGGGGGCGAAGAGCGATCTCTACGCGCTCACTGCCCCCGAATTGCAGGACAAGACGGTGTTGCTGAACGGCCGTCCGCTGAGGCTGGGTGATCGGGACAGCATCCCGGTCCTGAAGCCGCAGTCTCTGCCTTCGGGCAACGCCGTCCTGGCGCCTACCAGCATCAATTTTCTGGTGCAACGGGGCGCGAACAATCCTGTCTGCCGCCAATAGAATACACGGCAGTGTCGGCAAAAGATGTAATGTATCGGATATTGCGGAACGTCCCGGAACAGGGAAGGGTAACAGCATGGCGAGCGGGGACGTGATGAAGGGCCAACAGTCTGGCGGAGACGATCCGGCACTTGCGATGAGCCGCCGTGGTATGCTGGGCCTGTCTGCCGCCTTTGTCGGAGCGGCCGGAACGCTATCCATTACTGCGGAGGGGGCCACGATTGTAGAGGGGCACGCGACCACAGATGCAGCGGTAACGACCGCAGCCGATGGCGCGGTTCACCTGCCGGCTCGCAATATCGAACCGCCGCTCTCCATCAGCGAGGCTGCTCGCGCTTATCTGCGTAAGGGCGCGAGTACACCGGCAGAGCCGTCGCCGCCGGTCAACGATGCCGCGGCATGGCGCAAGAAGATCGCCGATCACGATGCCCGCATGTTGCGCATGATGAACGGCGGAGACCTTGTCCTTCCGGGCTTCACGGTGGAAGACCGCATGGTCGGGGGCGCGAAAGTCTATGTCATCACGCCGCCCGCTTCCGCGCCCAATCAGGGCAAGCCGCATCTCAGCATCCATGGCGGCGGCTGGACCAGCCTGGGCGGCAAGATCAACCGCGTTCTCGCGCAGGTGCAGGCCCAGCAATATGGCGGCATAATCTACGCGGTCGACTATCGCATGCCGCCGGATCATCCCTTCCCGGTGCCCCTCGATGACTGCCTTGCGGTCTATCGCGACATGACGAAACGCTATCGGCCGGAGAAGATTCTGGTTTCGGGCGGCTCCGCAGGCGCCAATCTGGCGGCTGCGCTGATGCACAAGGCACGGGACGCGGGATTACCGCAGCCGGGCGCGCTGTTGCTGGATACGCCGGTGGTGGACCTGACGGGCACCAGCGACTCCCTGCAAACCAATCAATATCTCGATACGCTGCTGAAAGTCTGGCGGCAGGATGCGAATGTCGCGCTCTATGCAGGTGGCGCTGACCTCGCCAATCCCTATCTCTCCCCCCTTATGGGAGATCTGTCGCGCGGCTTTCCGCTGACCTATCTGCGCACCGGCACCCGCGACCTCTTCCTGTCCGACACCGTTCGCTTCCACGCCGCCCTGCGCAAGGCCGGTGTTGATGCTGATCTCTATGTTGGGGAGGCCATGCCGCACGGCGGTTTCGGCGGGCGCACCCCCGAAGATAGGGATGCGGTCGCGGATGCCTTGCGGTGGCTGGCGCGACACTGGACCTGACGCGGCCAATGCCAGGCGGTTTCGCGGCATCGGTGACGGCATCGTCATGGCCTTATCGGACTACGTTTAGCCTTGTTGCCTTCCTTCGTGGCGGGCCTTCCACTGCAATGGGTACAGCCTGCAGAAGGCGACGCTCCGTGTGGGCGCGGTCAGCGAGACGATGAAGGGTCTATCCGGCCACGAAAAGGACGATGCACTCGCCATCCACGCCGCTGAGGCTGACCAACAGCGTCTGGCGGGCAATGTTGGCACGGCGGGAGATGCAGAGGGATTCTCAGTTCGCCGTGGCGATGATCGGTTCAGAGCAAACGACTGCGTTTTCCTCACCTCATTCCAGGGTAAGGCACTGAACGCGCATTTGGGTCAGTAAATGGAGGATTCTGTGAAAGACGCTGCCTCCCCTAACTGGATGCGCAATGCCGCCTCACCATGACCGACCTGGACGCATATGTTGGGGAACTAACGATCGGCAAGGGTCGATTTCGCAGTGGGCTTGACGAAACAGGGATGGTCCTCTGCGCCTGACTATTCGCCGCTTCGACCCGCCCATCCCGGCAAATGGCGGGCATCGCGAGCGCGGGCGACGACCAGAGCGCGTTCCAGTGCCTTGGGGTATTTCTCCTTTAGCATCCGCTTGCGGATATGATCGCGGAAATAGTCTGCCCAGAGAAATTCGGAATAGGGCGTCGGCGTTTTCGCAAACCCGCCCGCCTCGCGGACGTCCCCCGCCAGCGAGCGATAGGGGTCGTCGATCAAACCGCCGACATGGCTTGGAATGTCTTTCCACGAGCATGGCCGTCCTTCCTCGTCATAGGGATGCAGCCAGTTATGCGCGTCCATGAAGGCGAGGAAGCGCTTCTTCGGCAGATGGTCGAGACGCGCGAGGATGGAGATCAGGACCATCTCCACCCCTTCGAGATGCAGCGCGAGCGCCAGATGGTGATGATCGACGATCCAAGGGGCGCTTGTCGGGGCCGATAACCGCCGGGATCATCCGCTCGCCCAGATAATGCCCGGCCTCGTTCTGCGCGCGGCCGCGCCACTCGTGCGCCTTGCGGTCCACCTCACGCATGCCAACGGTGATCTGCGTGGGGCGCAGGTCGCTGATTTTCACGGGGTTCAATATCGGTTGTACCAGACTGCCGATCGCCATGATCAACTCTCCTTGCCCGCGCGCGCTGTGGCATCCGCGACGCTGTAGGTGAATATGTCTGCAAACTGGTCCTGACCGCTCGTCATCAATATGTCGCGCACGCGATCATGCGCGCGAGCGAGAAGCAGGCGGCACTGCATGGAGCCAAGGGCGGTCATGAACTCACCCAGCGCTTCGACGGCAGTGCTGTCGAGGTCATCGCTTTCCTCCAGACTCAGGATCAGCGTGCCGGCGCCGCCGATCCGCGCCCGCTCCGCGATGGCGTGCAGAACGCTTTCGGCATTGGCGAAAATCAGCGGTGCGTTGGGGCGAAAGATCAGAATGTTCGGAAGGGCGGTCGCCTCCGGATGACGGGCGCGATCGACGAAGTCATGCCCGTGATCGAGTTGTCCCAGCTCGCTGAACGAAGGATGCGACAGGCGGTACAGCAATTCCACGATCGAAAGGGCGATGGCGGCGAGCATGCCGTTGAGGACGCCCAGCACCAGAACGCCCAGTGTCGCCGTCACGGCGACCCATTGGTCCCTGCGGATGCGGAACAGCCTGACGAGCGGCCGCGGTGACAGCGCGTGGGTCAGCGCGGCGATGACGACCGCCGCCAGAACGGGCTCCGGGATATGGGCTATCATCGGCGCGGCGAACAGCGCGAGGGCGAGGAGGGCAAGGCTGGCGGTCAACGCCGCGACGCGGCTGGTGGCGCCGGCCGCCTCGTTCGCCGTTCCTGCCGAAAACCCCGCCCCGACCGGCATACCCTGCGCCAGAGCCGACAGTCCATTGGCAAGGCCAAGCCCCGCCAGTTCCCGATTGGGGTTCACTGTGTCGCCGTGCGCCAGTGCGAGTCCGCGCATCGTTCCCCAGCTTTCCGCAAAGAGGATGAGCGCGATCGGTGCAGCGAGTTGCGCCAGATGCGCCCATAGCGCGAAAGTGTCCGGCAATGACGGTGCGGACAGGCTCAGGGCGACAGGCCCGCCCTCGGCTATGCCCAGCGCGTGCAGGTCGACCACTTGCCCGAATAGGATCCCGGCCACGATGATGAGGAGCGCCGCCGGCATACGGGGCACCCGTCGCAGGACGATCAGCGAACAGAGCGCCGCCATGCCCAGAAGGATGCTCGGCCAATGCCACTGGCCCGTCTGTTCGCCCAGTGTTGTCAGAATGGACAGGATGGAACCGCCCCCGGTGGCAACGCCCGTCAGTTTCGGCAATTGCTTGATGACGATGGTGATGGCGAGGCCGAATGCAAAGCCGCGCAGCACCGGGCGGGAGACAAAGCCTGCCAGACCGCCAACGCGAAAGGCGGCGAGTCCCAGGAAGATGACACCGACAATCAGCGTGAGCGCGGTCGCCATCATGGCCCTGTGCGCCGGATCGGTGTTGAGGCCCACCAACGCGGCGGCGAGGATCGCGGCAGAGGATGAGGTGGGGGAAATAATGGCGAAACGGCTTCGTCCGACGAGTAAATAGGCAAGGCCGCCCGTGATGCCCGCCGCCAGCGCCCGGCCGGGCGGCAGTCCCGCTATCCCCGCATAGGCGATGCCTTCCGGCAATATGAGACCGGCCACCGCAAGCCCCGCCAGCATATCGCGCCCCGGCAATATTTTCATCCCGTCGAGTCCTCTCACAAACTCACATTACGAGCGGGAGAGGCTGACACAACCGCTTCTCAATGCGGACGCGCAGGCTCGACGGTCGAGTGTCAGGTGTGAGGCGCCGCCGCATCGGCTTGGGGTAACGAACGTGAAATGAAAAGTCATCGATTGGCGCTGGCTAGGCGGCTGAAAACTATTAATCTTCAGTGGCATCTCGGAGGATTCGTAATGATGTCTCGGTATCTTGGATTGGGCGCAGCATTGTGTGTGGCGGTCATCGGCACGGCCGTCGTGGCACAGCCGACAAGCGGGCTTGCCGACCTCGTGGGGGCCAGGGCGGCTGGGGGGGAAACCCAATTGGAGGCACGGGGGTATAGCTTCGTTACGACCAACATAGTCCGCGATACCAAATGGTCCTATTGGTATAATCAACGGCTCCGGCAGTGCGCGCAGGTTGCGACCTCCGACGGACGCTATACGGCGATCAACGCCGTCCCGGAGGAAAATTGCCGCGTCACGGCAGACAGATCATCACGCCCTGATTATCGGCCCCAGCCTGAAGCGGAGCGCCCCTCCGGGGAGTCGCTCACGCTCATTTGTTACGGCTCTGGCAGTGGCCCTGCGGCGCAAAGCTATTCGGGCTATAGTTATAACAGCCGGAGCAAGCGGTTCGAGCCGCAGTTCGGCACAACGCTGGGACGGGAGGGGTTCGCATCCGACGTTCAGGTCGAGATCTGGCGCGGTCGTGGCCGCATCCACCTGGCGGGCAAGCTGGTCTCACCCATTCATTCCGGTGGCACTGACGGATGGTGGCCGATCGACGAACTGGTGGTGACACCCGATCGGATAACAGGTCGCTATCGCCTCAACGGCATGAACAAGCCGCGTCTGGACATAGACCGCCGCACCCGGAGCATCCGTATCAACGCAGCCACAAACTTTGTCGGGCGCTGTGACGCGGGCGACTGGCGGCGGCAGGATTGAGGCTCAATTCGCGCAGCCGTCATATGAGGTGATCGTGGCCGCCAGTGTTGCGGAGGTGAACGGTTTTCTCAGGAACTTGCCGAGCCGCCTGTCGAAATCGGCGCGCGAGGTAAAGCCCGACATGACGATGATGCGGACATCGGGGCACCGCCCGCTCACCCTGCGGGCAAGGTCGAGACCGTCCATCTCGCCCGGCATCTGCACATCGGTCACGAGGATGTCGAAGGTGAGGCCCCCGTCGACCATGGCCCACGCCGCGTCGGCCGTGGCGGCGTTCTCCACCAGAAAGCCGCCATCCTCCAGCGTTTCGCACAGAATCTGTCGCAGCATCGCCTCGTCCTCGACGAGCAATATCACGTCTGGCCGCATCATGCGCTCCACGGCTTGACGGGAAGGCGGAGGTGCCGATGGGCGCCTCCGCCAGACCCGCTCAGGGCATCAGGACGGTATCGACGACGTGGATGACGCCGTTGGACTGCATCACATTGGCGATGGTGATCTTGGCCTTGCCGCCCTTCGCGTCGGTCAGCCACCAGCCGCCCATCTTGTCCTTGGACGCGGTGAGTTGCTCGCCCTGAACCGTGGTGAGCATGGCCTTGCCGCCCTGCGCCTTGGCCTTGGCCTCGATGTTCGCGGCGGTCAGGCGACCGGGGACGACATGATAGGTCAGGATCTTGGTCAGCGTGGCCTTGTTCTCCGGCTTCACCAGCGTGTCGACCGTACCGGCCGGCAGCTTCGCAAAGGCGGCGTTGGTCGGCGCAAAAACGGTGAAGGGGCCGGGACCGGAGAGCGTCTCGACCAGACCGGCGGCCTTGACCGCGGCGACGAGCGTGGTGTGGTCCTTCGAGTTCACCGCATTCTGGATGATGTTCTTGGCGGGGTACATGGCCGCGCCGCCCACCATCGGGTTCTTGGCCTGAACCGATGCGGTTCCGGTCAGCAGCAGCGCGCCGGCGAGGGCGAAGGCAATCTTGCGGGGGTGTGCTTTCACGATGAGCATCCTTCTTCTGGCACACCAAAACCGGAGTGCGGGAGAAGATACGGCGGCGGTTGCGTGCCGGATGCAGGGGCGGATCAGATTATTGAGATTTTTCCTGTCAGGATCGGTGTCGATGTGGGTGCCTTGTGCGGGGCGGTCGCCGGATCTTCCAGCGTGATCGCCAGTGTCACGCCATTGCGCAGGAACTGGCGCAGTCGGCCCTCGACCGCGAGCCTGCCCCCATCCGCCCCGATCAGGCCGAGCGAGCGGGGCACCCCGTCCTCCGGTATGACCCATAGTTCGGGGCTTTTTGTGCCGCCTTGCAGGCTATTGGGGCCGAGGCGCAGCACGCCGGCCTGCGGATCATAGCTGATCGCCATGGTTGCCGACCCTTGCGCGTCGGCCAGTTGCGATACACCGACCGTTTCCGGCGCTTGCGATGCCGGGCGGGGGAGGATGAGGACGAGCGCCAGACTGGCGGCCATGACCCCCGCGGCGATGGCGCCGCCACGCCACAGGCGCAGGCTGCGGATTTGCCCGCTGGAGGGGCGGTCCGCGATCCGCACCTCGACGGCGTTCCACACCCGGTGCGAGGGCCATTCCAGCGGCGTGGCGTCGAGCAGCGGGGACAGGCGGTGTCCCCATGCCTCCACCTCGGCCGCGAAACCGGGGTCGGACAAGCACAGTCGAAGCGCCTCGGCACGCTCCGACCCTTCGAGCAGGCCCAGCGCCAGTTCCGCCGCCAGATCGGCACGATCCGGGGGAAGGGGACCGTCAACCATCGCCCAAGCACTCCTTCAATCCCTGCATCCCGCGCCTGATCCAGCTTTTGATCGTGCCGAGCGGGGTTCCCATGCGTTCGGCCAGTTCCTGATAGGTCAGACCGCCCAGGAATGTCCGGCGGATGGCGTCGGACTGCCTGATGTCGAGACCATCGAGACAGGTGAGCAGACGCCTCTGCGCCTCGTCCTGCTGTATCGTCGCATCCGCCAGCGGGGCGTCATCGGCGACCGTGTCAAGTGCATCCTCGCCCGCCGCATCATGGCGAGCTTGCGTCCGTCGCCAGTCGATCGCGGCATTGCGCGCGATCATCGCCAGCCAGCTTATCGGGCTTGCCAATCCTTCGTCGAAAGATGCTGCCCGCCGCCACACCTTCACATAGACATCCTGCAAAATATCCTCCGCGGCTTCCCGGTCCCCGGAGATACGGAGGCAGATGCCGAAAAGTTTCGCGGAGGTGAGATCATAGACATGGCGCAGGCCGGATCGGTCCCCGGCAGCGGTCCGATGTAGGGCGGACACCAGCCGGACTCGGGCGTTGTGCGCATTGTTGTCGACTGTCCTCGCCACGACCACCCCGTCTCCTGCATCTCATGCACTGCATGAATACAATAGTATGGCGATAATCTCCCATCCCAGCACCCGGACACAGATAAAAATAATGGATGTCGCCTCCGCCCTTGTCGGCACGCGTTGTTGGCACTCATCTCGCGCAATGATTTCCTTGCGGCAGTCTGCCACTCCCGATCGTCCCGGCCGGACTAGCGGACGGTCTGCGGCAGGAGAAAGAAATTTGACCGCTGAAGGTCTGTAATGGGTCGATAAGGCAAGCAAGAGCCTGGCTGGTTTCGAGAGGCACCTGACGGACAGGGCCATCTGGCATCCGCTTATGATTGTACGGCTGATCGACGCACTATTCTATCTGCCGCGAAATCGCGGGCGAGATCTATGAAGGCCTTGAAGGCCGCAGACGGATTGCGTCGGCTTGGATAATATAGGGCAAGCGAAGCGAGCGGTGGTGTCCAATCCTCCAGCACCCGCACCAGCCGGCCTGACTCCAGATCCTCGCGGACATCGGACTCCATGAAGAAGCCGATCCCGAAATCGTTCAAGACGGTGATGCGGGAGAGGCTTGCCTCGTCGAGTGTGACGGGGCCTGCGACGTCAATCTGGACCGGCTGTCCGTTCTTCTCAAAATGCCATCGGTATAGCGCCCCGTTGGGCAGCCTGACACGAATACACTGGTGGTTATGAAGGTCCGTCGGAACTTGTGGCGTGCCATGTTGCTCGAAATAGGCTGGCGACCCGACGGCAGCGAAACGGCGCGCCGTTCCGAGGGATACGGCGATCATATCGCTTGGAACCAGATCGGCAGTGCGGATACCCAGGTCAAAGCCATCGGCAACGACGTCGACAAGGCGGCCTTCCGTGACCAGGTCGATATGGACCTTGGGATAACGCCGCAGGAATTCCAGGATGAGCGGCTTCAAAACTTCGCGCGCACCGGTCGCGAACGCGTTGATACGCAGCGTTCCGGATGGCACCTCCTGCTGCGCGCGCGCTGTTTCCATCGCATCGTGAATATCCTGCAAGGCGGGACCGACCTTGCCGACGAAGTCCTTTCCGGCGTCCGTCAGAGAGACGCTCCGGGTGGTGCGGTTGAAGAGCCGAACGCCAAGCTGCTTCTCCAGCTTGCCTATGGCGTTGCTGAGCGCCGTGGTCGAAACGCCAAGGTCGATCGCCGCCGCCCGAAACGAGCCCCGGCGCACGATCGCGATCACCGCATCAAGTTCGATCAGATTGTGTCGGTTCATTGTTCCGTTATTCGCAATATCACATCCATCTTTGTCCCGATTATCGCGAAGCGCGTCCAGCGCTAAATCGGTTCCATACCCGCGGCGCCATGGACCTCTCCATGCTCTGGTCACCGGTCAATGGAGGACATCATGAACATCCACCTGCCAGACGTCATAGCCCGCTTCTTCTTGTCCGACACGGCGAATGATGCCGAGGGGCTGGCAAGGTGCTTCACTGTCGATGCCGTCGTGAAGGACGATGGCGAGACTCGCAAAGGACACGATGCCATTCGCGACTGGAAGCGGGAATATACCGAGAAATACAACTCCACAGTCGAGCCCATCGCGATGGCGGAGGACTGTGGTCACACGGTTGTGACGGGACATGTGCAGGGCGATTTCCCCGGCAGCCCCGTCGATCTGCGCTACGTCTTCACGCTCGACAGCGGGAAGATCTCGGCTCTGGAGATCACCGCATGAGCCCGTTCCTCAGCCTGGAAGGCAAGCGCGCGCTCATCATCTCGGGCACCCGTGGTGCAGGCAAGGCCACCGTGTCCCTGTTCCGCCAGCTTGGCGCCCGGATTTTGACGACGGCCCGGACCAAGACGTCGGATATATCGGACGAGGAATTCCTTGCCGCCGACCTCACGACCCTCAAGGGCTGCGCAGACCTTGTTGACGCTGTGCGGACGCGCCTGGGTGGTGTCGATGTTATCGTCCATATGCTCGGCGGTTTCATCGTCGCCCGCAGGCGGCTTCGCTGCACTGGGCGACGAGCACTAGCGCGCGGAAATCGATCTCAACCTGATGCCTGCCATTCGCCTCGATCGCGAATTGGTGCCGGAGATGGTTGACCGAGGGAGCGGCGTCGTCATCCACGTCACCTCGATCCAGCACGAACTCCCGCTGCCGGAGGCGACGACCGCCTACGCCGCCGCAAAGGCCGCGCTTTCCACCTATAGCAAGGCCCTGTCGAAGCAGGTGTCACCGAGTGGTGTGCGGGTCGTCCGAGTCTCGCCCGGCTGGATCGAAACGGAGGGCACCGGGGCGTTCCTCACGCGGGTCGCCGCCGAGCATGGCGGAGACATCGAGATCGGCCGGCGAATTATCATGGACTCGCTCGGCGGTATTCCAATTGGCAGGCCGTCGATGCCGATGGAGGTTGCCGGCCTGATCGCGTTCCTCTCCTCCGATCTTGCCGGCTCCATCACCGGAACTGAATATGTCATCGACGGCGGGACGGTGCCGACGGCGTGAATGAGAGTTGATCGGCGGTTCTGCTGCCGATCAGCACTTGCCTGACCGCTCGACCTCACGGCCGAGCAGGGCGCCGGCACCAGCACCCAGAACGGTTCCGGTCGTGCGCTCTCCTCTGGTGTCGATGGCCCGACCCAGCAGCCCACCAGCCACGCCGCCCAGCAACAGGCCGGTTGTGCCGCCCGAGCGGCAGTTGCTGCGGTTGGAATAGCGACGATCATTATGGGCGCGACGGTTGTCATAGCGGTCACGATACTCGTCGCTGCGATAACCGCTGCGCTCATGCCGGCTCCAGCCACGATCATGGTCACGCGCCTGCGCGGCGACCGGCGCAGTCAACGTTGCAGTGACCAGAGCGATGCTCAAGAGTGTCTTCTTCATGATCCTGTTCCCTTATCAAAGCCGTGATCATCTTCTGCAATGATGCAGGTGGCGCAACGCTGAACCAGCCGTGCAGCCTGCGTTCACCTTGTCGGAACGGAAGTGAGCGGGAACGATATCCAGAATCTCTGTGCCACACGGAACGATCTGCGCTAGGCAGCGATCGCCCGCCAGGAACGCCGAAACGCATCTGTCGGAGAAGGACGCACCGATCGCAGTGAAAGACAGTGGGTTGATGTGCAGCGCTTTGACCGAGTTGCAGACATGGCATTGGCCCACTTTGCAACTGAAAGGCCTCATCGTTTGAGGCGCGTAGATGTGAGGGATGACCGCTATCGTTTGTTTGACGGCTGGAAACGGAATGACCGAGGTGATGATCGAGCTTGGCTGGCGGCCGTCCTTTGACGAGCAGATGTCCGACAGCGACCGGGAAACCACCGTTCCCGTCCGGGTGATGGCGGTGCATCGCGGCAAAATCGCGGTGTCGGGCGCGGGGCTGAATGTGCTGATCTCACCCCACATCTGTGTGGATGGCGTTGCGCAGGAACATCCCACGGTCGGCGACTGGGTTCTGCTCGATCGGCGCAGTCATGAGCCAAGACGGGTACTGGACCGCGAAAACCTCTTCAGGCGGCCGGCGCCGGGAACCGACCGGAAGCATCAGCTCATTGCCGCGAATGTCGACACTCTGTTCCTGGTCGCATCCTGCAACGAGGATTTCAGCGTCGCCCGGCTGGAGCGATATCTGGTCCTGGCGCGCGAGGTGAACGTGCGGCCGGTCATCGTTCTCACAAAGATCGACCTGACCGATGCGCCGGAACGCTTTGCGCAAGCGGCACGGGGCCTCCAGCCGGATTTGCTGGTGGAAATGGTGAACGCCCGCGATCCCGCCAGCGTCGCCAAACTGGCGGCATGGTGCGCCAGAGGTCTGACGGTCGCGTTGATGGGATCATCGGGCGTTGGCAAGTCGACGCTGGTCAACACGCTGAGGGGGAGCGACAGTATCGCCACCCAGGCGATCCGCAAGGCAGACGGGACCGGTCGTCACACGACGACTGTCCGGGAGATGCACCGACTGGCGCAGGGGGGCTGGCTGCTCGACACGCCGGGTATGCGCGCCCTGCAATTATCCGATACCGCATCAGGCATTGCCGAGGTTTTCGACGACTTCCTGGCGGCCGCCCAGCAATGCCGCTTTTCCGACTGCGCGCATCAGGCGGAACCGGGCTGCGGCGTTCAGGCCGGTATCGCCGCCGGAACCTTGACCACGGCCCGGTTCGAGCGATGGCGCAACCTGGCGGCGGAGGATCGTCTGAACAGCGCCAGCATGGCCGAGCGCAGGGCGCTGGCGCGGATAGCACCAAAGGCGGTGCCGTTCAGGCGCGGCAAGCGATAGCGCTGGTCACGTTCCTGCGGCGCCTCTTTTTGAGGCAAGCACGGCTTTCCAACGCGCATCCAGCTTTGTCTGCGCATGGCTGCCTTTCACATGGGACACGAAAGAGAGGCCGCGCAAAGCGACTTTGTGACCGCTGAGCCACCGACCGGATATGCTGTAACCGACATCATAGATCGCCATGTCCTCATGGGGTTCGCCATCGACCAGAAAGCGAGTGGATATTGCGATAGGGAGTCGCTCGTCGCCGCGACTATCATCGGGGAGCCTCGCGTGGTTGCGCGCCGTCTTCAGCGCGTCCTCGAACCAGGCGGCCTCGATCCTCGGTTCACCCGTCGTTTCCGCTGCCGCGACGCCGAGCGCGGTGGGGAAGGTCATCGTCTGGCTCTGAACGGACTGATCCGCCGAAACCGGCTTCAAAAGCAGTTCGTGATCGCCCGAACTGGTCGCAAGGAGCACCAGAGACGCGGCGCGGGCAGAGGACTGCCGGGCGTCGGCATTTGTCCGCGCCTCTGTAGCGCTGCGTTCGCTCCAGCTGTTCCACAGGGTCAGCCCGGAGATCAGCACCGCGATGACCGCCAGTATCTCGCCCAATGTGATCCAGCGTCGCCGAATGGCTGCCGCTTCTGCCGCGCGCACCTCGGCGTTTGCGGTGGCCTTTGTTTGTGTGGGCGTATCGTTGCGGGAGGGTTCTTCGGTCATGGTGCCGTTCCACCATCCCAGCCCCAAGCAGTCAAGGAGAGGGGGTGCCTCTGCCATGCTATATCCACGCTCGCATCAGCCGGGGCGGTGGTGATGCTGTAGTGCCGGGGCAAGTCTCTCCACCAATATTGCGCTGGCCTGATTATGGCCGATGACCTCTCCCGCAGCTTAGCAGAACGTAGAGATGACCGGCTGTTCGATAGCCATCAGAAATAGCCGACCTTCCGCATCGAGGGAGCGAAAGTCAGGCGCTGAGTAACCAGAATGGGTTGGATGCAGCAGAAGCGACGCTCAATGAAGAGATAGTCCGCCGCCGCCCATGCCGTTGAAGTCGAAGAGAATGTCGGTCAAAGTACCGGGAAACGCCGTGCCTGCCCGATAGCCCGCTAGCACCGGCGAGCCCCAGTCGGTCGCGATGTCGAATGTCTCCGGAATGCCGAAATAGGCGGGCAAGGTAAAGTCGACCTTCTCCTGCGCAATAATCTTGCTGCCCGACCGGATCGTGACGTTGAACGGTACCGCGCCTGCTGCATCCGCTGTGCCGCGCACCACATCGATGGCGATACGCTGTGGCCCCGTGGTCAGCGCCTGGCGCGCGGCGACCGGCACGCTGCGACCACCCAGATCGTTCATCACCAGCATGGGAATACCGTCCTTCAGATAAAAGGCGATGCCGCCCATCCGTCCGCCCATGGAGAAGATCGGCGCGGTCACGCCCGCGTCCGCCAGGTTCAGCTTGGCCGACATGCGGAAGCCTCGTGTGTTGATCGGCGGTGCGATCATAGAGGCGAGGTTGCTGGTTGGCCCGGCATAATGCCATTTGCCCCTGCGCCGCGCGAAATCCTCCGCGGCGATTCTGGCGGACTCGCCTGCCGTGTCGCTCAGATTATGGATGGGATAGACATTATAGCGCTTGGCCTGCTCGTTGAATGCGGCGGCCATGGCGGTGACGCGCTCTGGGTAGCGCGCGGCTAGGTTCGTCGTCTGGCCGGGATCCTTTTGCAGATCGTACAACTCCCACGGTTCATCAAAGGTCTTGGCGGTCTGCCAGTCCCATGTCTTGTATCGATGGGAGGTGACAATCTGCCAACCATCCTGCCACAGGCCCTTGTTGCCATAGAGTTCGACATATTGCGGCCCTTCATGGCCGGGCGCCCTTGGGGACGCGAAGCTCGCCGTCAGATTTTGGCCTTCCATCGGCAGTTGCGGCACATTGTTCACCGTTTCGGCGAGCTTTACGCCGGTCGCAGCCAGCAGGGTGGGAGCGATATCCGCGACATGGGCGAACTGCGGGCGCAGTTCCCCCCGTGCGGCGATGCCCTTTGGCCAGGCGATCACCAGAGGAACGCGTGTCCCGCCCTCATGCGTCGTCTGTTTGTAATAGCGAAAAGGGGTGTCCCCCGCGACCGCCCAGCCATAGGCATAATGGGGATAGGTCGATGCACTCCCCCATTGATCCAGAAACGCGCGGTTATCCGCCACGGACAGGCCCCGGCCCGTAACCGCAGCCTCATTATACAGTCCATGAGGACCGCCTTCCGCACTGGCGCCATTGTCGGAGGTGATGACGATGATCGTATTGTCCAGTTCGCCCGATGACTGAAGCGTATCGAGTATCCGCCCGAACTGGGCATCGGCATAGGAAAGGGAGGCGGCGAACACCTCCATCTGCCGTGCGTAAAGCTGCTTTTCTTCCGCGCTCAGACTGTCCCAGCGCGGCATGGTGTCGGGCAATGGCGCCAGCTTCGTACCGCTGGGCATCAGGCCCTTGGCGATCTGCTGGTGCAATATCTCTTCGCGGACCTTGTCCCAGCCCTGATCGAACTTGCCTTTGTATCGAGCAATCCACTCCGGCGGTGCGTGATGCGGTGCGTGGGCCGCGCCGGTGGCCCAGTACATGAAGAAGGGGCGCTCGGGATCCGTGGCCCCGCGCGACTGGATCATCGCGATGGCCTGGTCGGCGAGATCGGCGCTCAAATGATAATTGGCAGTCCGCGGGCGACCGATAGTTGTGACGTCGCGGACAAGCTGCGGCTCCCAATTATTCGCGTCGGCCGAGAGGAAGCCATAGAAGCGGTCGAAACCCTGACCCGTCGCCCAATAGGTAAAGGGGCCGGCGGTCGAGACATCGGCATTGGGCAGATGGTCCCATTTGCCGAGCGCATAGGTGGCATAGCCTGCGGCGTGGAAATTGGCGGCGACGGTCCCAGCCCCCGCTGGGATATGGGCGTCATATCCGGAGAAATTGCGCGCCGCTGTCGCATGGCCACCGATATGGACGCTATGCGGCATGCGTCCGGTCAGCAGGGAAGCGCGCGAGGCCGAGCAGATCGGCGCCGTGTGATAGTTGGAATAGCGTAGGCCCATCGCCGCCGCCCGGTCGATATTGGGCGTCTGGACGAGGCCGCCAAAACTGGACACTTGCGCAAAGCCCACATCATCCATCAGCCAGAGCAGGACGTTGGGTCGCTGTTGCTGGACAGGCGCGGGAGCGGCAGGCGGCGCAGCAGGCGACGCGGCCTCGACCTGCGCCGGAACCGGCGACAAAGCCGTTGCCGCCAGAGCGATGGCAAGGACGGTGCGGCGAAGGATCATGGCAATTCCCCTGCTACGCGATGATGCGCTCTTTCCAACAGGTTTGATTGGGCAGGGGACATGTGTCTAATACATTCAGATATGATTTTTGATACCTATAGCTGATGATGGATTTGCGGAACCTCCGGTGTGTCGTGGTTTTGGCGCGGCGCCTCAGTTTTGCGCGGGCTGCGGAGGAACTGGGCATCTCGCAACCTGCGCTCACCCGTGCGGCTCGATCAAATGCCATTCCGCGTCGGTAAGATCACTTCCATAGCGAACCCCTGCACGGCTATGATGCGCGCGGGCGGTCGGGTTCCACATGATGGCTTCCAAGGTTGGTGTCGCAACCCCTCGGAATCATATCGAAACTCGATCGTCCACCGTTACATCAGCGTTCCGACACAGCCTCTAAGCAAGATCGGTTTTTTTGGGCGTGCCTTATCCAACGCCTCCCTGAGAATCTCCGCCTCGAGCGTCTTGCGTCCCAGATCACGCTCGAGCTCGCGGATGCGCTGCTCCATCTGGCGAACCAGCTTGTTGTTCGTCACATCATCGTCGCCACTCACCGCGATGATCCCTCCTTCCAGCATCAGGCGTCGCAAAATCTTGCCAAATCAGCTCTTGAAGCTGCCTAATCTTTCTCGGCCGCAAAGTGTTTATCTGGACAAGAGTGCTCGACTTCCTCTTGGCTCGAGGCCGGGGAGGGGGCTCAAGTTTGAGTGCCACCACGTGGGCGCCACCACCCTGCGGTCGGGGGAAAAGGGACGCGTAATGACGTCGGAAGGGCGAACGTTGACTCCCAAATCCTTCGTTGCTAACGAAATGACGAACAAGCTCGCCGCGCAGACGGCACAATATGGAATGCACGGCTATATGTCTCCTTCAATTGGGAGATGCAGCCGTCATAGAGGAGGATGTGTTGGCCTTAAAAAGATCTCAAATGTCATCGATGTTGGCGCTCCTCGCTTCGTTTGGGGCATTACCGGGCGTCGCGAAAGCACAGGTAAGTGGCGCTGTTGAGCCAACTGTTTCACCCAAGTCAGCTGAGACGGAGATCTACAGTGAAATAGTGGTCACCGCTCAGCGTAGAGCGGAGCGCTCCGTCGACGTTCCAATCACTGTAACAACGTTGGGTGCAGACCAGATTGCAACTGCAAATGTCCGGGACCTTTCGGACATATCACGTGTCACGCCCTCGTTGCGTTTCGACAATGCGGCGGCCTTCGCACAGCCAACGATTCGAGGGATCGGTACTGCTGTTGTAACATCGGGCGTGGGGTCCAATGTTGGTATCTACATAGACGGCTTCTACTCTCCTAATCCACTTGCCGCGAACAGTCAGTTGTTGAATGTTCAAAGCATCCAGGTGCTTAAAGGGCCCCAAGGGACATTGTTCGGCCGGAATACGACCGGCGGTGCCATTCTGATCCAGTCGAAGGAACCCAGCGAGGATCCCGCCGCGAGCGTCAAAGTGTCTTATGGTCGATTCAACCAGCTGGTCACGCAGGGATATGCCACTTATGGACTTGCTCCAGGTCTCGCTATCGATGCCGAGGGCATGTATCGCAGGGGGGACGGCTTCCAGACCAATATCGTCGACGGCAACAATAAAATCGGCAAATATGAATCCTGGTCCGTGCGGCTCGGCTTGAAAATGGATTTTTCGGACAGCGTGTCGCTGCTCGTTAGATACATGCACGGCAATGTCGATGACCCGACATCCATGAATGCAAACAGCTATTTCGATCCGGTGCTGGGTGTCGGCGCGCCCAATTTTGCGCCTCCCAGTTCTTATACGGCTAACCCGAGCCTCGTGGCAAAGGACAGGGCCGGTATTTTCACGTCAAAGAACGACACGCTTCAGGCCACATGGAAGGTCGATCTGGGGATCGCCGACCTCACTTCCTATACGCAATATCGGACGGAAGACGTCAATCTCTCCCAAGATCTCGATGCGACCGGACTGCCTATCTTTCAGATCGGCATTCCTGTTCTTAACCAGACATTCAGCCAGGAGATTTTGTTGAGTGCCAAGCCCGGTGAGCCGCTCCAGTGGACGGCAGGGCTATTTTATTTCAGCAACAAGGACCGATACCAGACCTATCTGGACACGGGCGGCGCCTTTCGCACACCGGCGGGACCGAACCGGCTGGGCGGGTCCAGCACGACAACGAAAAGCTATGCTGCTTTTGTCGATGCGACCTATGAACTCGTGTCCCAGCTCTTCCTGACGGCGGGTGTGCGTTACGCGCATGATTCCGTGACCGATGCCTATTACAGCGTCGGCACGAACAATTTTTACGTCCCGTCGATCAGCAGTGACAAGGTCACGCCGCGTGCCGTCATCCGCTACAAGCCATCGGACGAATCCAGCATCTATGCGTCCTATAGCAAAGGGTACAAGGCAGCGATCCTCGACGTTGGCGGTTCCTGCCAGAACCCGCCCGCCTTCCAATGCAATGTCGTGCGGCCCGAAGATGTAAACGCCTTCGAGGTTGGTGCGAAATTTGATAATCGCAGGCTGTCCATCGAGGCGGCCGCCTTCTACTATGACTACAAGAACCTTCAGGTCTCAAGCTATCTCGGTGACGGTCGCGCCAACATCACCAATGCTGCGACGTCCGAAATCTATGGTGTCGAGGGTTCGCTGCGCTATGAACTGAGCCGCCAGTTCAGCATCAATGGGGGAGCGTCCTGGACGCATGCGCGGTATAAAGAATTCACCAACGCGCCAGTCTATCAGCGTTGCCCGACGATCGCAGGTTGCGGTTTCGGTACGTCTTTCTTCATTCCTGCCGGCACGACTTTGAATAATGTGCCCATGCAGAGGACGCCCGAATTTACCGGCAATGTCGGCGCCCGCTATAAAACGGATTTGGCGGGTGGCGAATTCCAGTTGTCGGGGAATCTTTATTATACGTCGAGCTTCAATTTCGGACCGGCCGGAATTCAGTTCCCGCAAAAAGCGTATGAAGTTGCCACGGCCCGCGCGCAATGGACGGATCCTAGCGATACCTACACCATCGCACTGTGGGGGGATAATCTGACCAACAACCGCTATCTTACGGCGGTTCAATATAACAGTTTCGGCCTTGGCGCCAACTGGAGCGCGCCGACGACTTATGGAATTGAGCTGGGTGCGAAGTTCTGACCGGGGATAAACTTGCGGGATATGGCGAATATCGTGCCGCCACACCCCGCAATACCTACCGGATGACCAGTGGATGGTGCGTATGAGGGACGATCTTATGCGTGTCGCGATAGGAGGGGGGCTGGCGTCCCCCTTCGTCCTGAATGCCATATTTGACGGCCATTTCCGCACCGATGACTGTCTGTCCGTTCAGTGCCGATAGCTGCGGATCGTTATAGAGCGCCCATATCACATGCCCGGTGAACTCCGGCGTTTCGATCTGATTACGCAGATAGCCATACTTGTCCGGATCGGCCGCTATCATGCCCAGCAACCTGTCCGTCGCCAGCGCGCCCATCCATATGGACAGGGCTGCCACCTGGCTTTCGGCTGCCCGAAAATCCACAGCCATGTCGAAGGCCATCTTGTCGACGCCCGCCTTGTGCGCGCCATAGGCCGGACCGAGCGAATAATGCGCAGCGCCAGATGCGGAGGTGAAGATGATTAGCCCTTCATTCTGGGCGATCATCGTCGGTGCGGCCAGCCAGCTTGCCACATAACCGCTGCGGATGCCGACATCGATCATGTCGCCAAGCTTTAGCGGCTTTTCCCAGAAATTGCCGGGTGCGCCTAGTTCATCATAGACCGCGGCTGCGTTGTTGACGAGAATGTCCAGGCGGCCTTGCTCCAACCGTATCTGGTCGAACAGGCGCTTCACCTGATCGTCGTCGCTATGATCGCAAACGACGGCAATGCCCTTGCCTCCAGCAGCGCTCACAGCGGCCGCCGTTTCGTAGATCGTGCCGGGAAGGGGGTGATCCCCGGTCTTTTGCGAGCGACCCGTGATATAGACCGTGCAACCGTGGCTGCCCAGCGCGATAGCGATACCGCGGCCTGCGCCGCGACTGGCCCCGGTAACGACGGCGACGATAGATTTATCCGACATGATGCTCCTCTCCGATCGTGGAATATGTTGAGATTGATGTTGGCCGCAGGATGCCGCGGGATATGGATTGTCTCACTCTGCCGGGATTGTAATGGCCATCGCGGCGGACGCGGTGAGTGGCCTTTGACCCTACCTCAGCTTAAATCGGGGTGGTGAGAAGGCCATGCCGGGCGTGTCGGACCGACCGCGAAACAGGAAGCTGTTGTGCCCTGTCATTTCGCCACCCTCCTTCAGTGTGTCGCCGCCATCGGAGGGGACCGAATTGAAATAATAGTCGCGCAGGTCAGGACCGCCAAAGCGGACCTGCGTGATGGAGCCGCCACCGGTTTCCAGTTTCGACAGCTCCGTGCCATCGGGCGCCATCCGGGCGAAATAGCTGGATCGAAAGCCGGTGATCCAAGCGTTACCATCGGCATCGAGGGCCATGCCGTCGGCATCCTCTTTTGCCAGTAGCATGCGCTTGTTTTCCAGAGTCAGGTCGTCGCGAACATCGAAGACCCAAGTGCCATGGAACGTGTCGTTGCAGTAAAGCCGCTTGCGCGCGGCGTCATACATGATGCCGTTGGTAAAGCCGATGCCATCGGCAAGCTTGATCGCCTCCCCATCAACCGTCAGGCGATACAAGGCGGTGGGGCGGGTGGCTTCGCCCTTGATGACCATTTCGATGTCGGTGGTCCCGAAGAAGATGCCGCCTGTGCCATCTGGCACCATCTCATTGATGCCGCTTATCGGTTGTCCGTCCAGTTCGGACAGCAGCCATCCCGACGCACCCGTATCGGGATTGTTCCACATGATGCCACCCTCGCCGGTGGAAAGAACCGCGCCGTCGGCATTGACGATGATCCCGCCCGTCCACATCCGCTCTTCGTTGAAGGATGTGACCTTCGTGCCATCGGGCTTGATGCCGTGGATGCCGCCTGCGATGACGTCGCTATACCAGATGATGTCGCGCGCCATATCGATGGCGAGGCCTTCCAGATATGTGCCGGATGCCAATTTCACGAATGAATCCACGGTCTGTTCTGCCATGACTGCGTTCCTCTCTCCGAACGGTTTTATACCCGGCGTGAATGGGCGATAGCGTCCCCCCGCAGGAGGCGCCATCGCCCTGAATTAGGTGGTTATGCCCCGCCCTATTTGTCTTGCTTCGCGCATTTTCCGAGCCGGCAGATGATGTCATCTGCTGCGAAAATGCTCTGGTGTCGGCGCAATGCGCGTCGGGTGCGGGCGGTATGCCCAAGGGACGCGAGCGCCGCCAAATTCTATTGCTGGCTCATCAATGTGTAGTCCCGACGTGCGAAGCGCCACTGACCGTCTTCACGCATAAATTCGTCCGCATAAATGCCCACCATTTGCGTCTGTCCTCCGCTGACCAGAGTTATGATCTCGAATACGGAGGATGTCGCTTTTGCGGTGTCGCCGGACAGGTGAATCTCGCCGACTTCGTTGAAGGCCGACACCTTGCTGAAATTGGTCCATGTCGCATCCCACGCGCCGAGCAGGGCCTGCCTGCCGGTCAGTTCGAAGTGCGGTGTCTTCCAGCTGCCATTTTCGGCCCAGCAGGAAAGCCATGTGTCACCGTCCTGCTGCGCGGCGGCAAGGGCGTAGCGACCATAAAGCTCGCGGATGAGAAAGCGATCTTCGAAGCTGCTGTTGTCAGGCATTATCCATCATCTCCATATTGTGCGAAGCCGGCTTGCTTGCTTGCCGCAGACCATTGCTCCGCCGCATAGTGCATGCTAACATAATGACGAACAGGGGTGCTGGCCACAGAAAATTTGGTCGCCTCCTGATCCTGCCGGTGAACGGCAATAGAACAGCCATCCGATAGGGTGCAGAAAGGTGAGGGGATGATGCAGAAGGTGGAACCCGATTTTTTCAGCGATCCGGCGGTGATCGAAAACCCCCGATCCTATTTCGACCATATGCGATCCAAGTGCCCGGTCGCGCGTGAAGGCTATCATGATACGGTCATGGTGACAGGCTTTGCGGAGGCGACGGAGATATTGCGCGACAAGGATGGTGTGTTTTCCAACGCCTGCTCGGTCGTCGGCCCCATACCGGGTCTGCCGTTCGAGCCGCAGGCGCCGGACATACGGGCTAGCCTGGATGCCCATCGTGCGGAGATGCCCTGGGCGGATCACCTCGTCTGCATGGATGGCAAGACGCATACGGACCATCGCGCGCTTCTGCTCAGCCTGCTGACCTACAAGCGGCTCAAACAGAATGAGGAGTATCTCCACAATCTGGCCGATCGGTTGATCGACGGGTTTATCGCGGACGGTGCCTGCAATCTCGTCCCGGCCTATGCCCACGCCACGACCACCTATGCCATTTCGGACCTGATGGGCATCCCGGTGGAGGATCGCGCTGAACTTCTGGAACTGATCGGCGCGCCGCCCAGCCAGGTGGATGGCGATGCGGTTCACAAGGTCGGATCAGACCCGCTGATTTTTCTCAAGGAGCGCTTCGATGGCTATTTGCGGGATCGGCTGGCGACGCCGCGCGCGGACCTGATGACCGAACTGGTCCATGCAAAGTTTAGGGATGGATCGCAGCCTGACTTCGATGCGCTGTCTGCATTGGCCCGCTTTCTCTTCGGGGCGGGGCAGGACACGACATCCCGGCTGATCGCCATGGCCGTCCTGATGCTGGCGGAAGAGCCGGGGTTGCAGGCGCGGCTGCGAAGCGACCCGGCAAGAATCCCGGACTTCATCGAGGAGGTGCTGCGCTATGATGCGCCGGTCAAGGTCGCTTATCGCCTTGCGCTGGTCGACACGAAGGTCGGTGAACTGGATATAGCCGCAGGCACGATCCTGACGGTGGCACTGGCCGCAGCCAGCAATGACCCGGCGCATTTTGAACAACCGGAGCGGTTCGACATCGACCGCCCGCATGTGCGCGATCATATGGGTTTCAGCCGGGGTGCTCACGGGTGCTTGGGTGCGCCGCTGGGCCGGATGGAATCGCGCATCGCTATCGAGCGCTTGCTGGCGCGGACATCGGACATTCGCTTGTCCGACGCCCATCATGGTCCCGCTGGCGACCGGCGCTATCGGTTCGAGCCGACCTATACGTTTCGCAGTCTGGCCGATCTGTACGTTGAGTTCACACCGGTCTGAACCGGCCACCGGTCATGCTGGCGAATGGCTCAGGCCGTTTCGCCAGCATCGACCAGCAATGTGCTGCCCGTCATGAACAGCGACATGTCGGACGCGCAAAAAAGTACGGCCCGCGCAATATCGTCAGGCACGCCGACGCGGCCGAGCATGGACGTGAGGGTGGCCGAAATCTCCGCCCGTACCCGATCCGGCAGCTTTGCGAGGGCCGCCGTATTCCCTTCCGTCTCGCAAAAGGTGGGGGCAACGCCCAGCACGCGGATGCTGTGTGGTGCCAGTTCGATGGCAAGCTGTTTGTTCAGTCCCCGCACCCCATGTTTGGAGGCGACATAGGCCGACACGCCCGGTGCCACGCCCTTGAAGCCTGCCGTCGACACGACGTTGACGATGACGCCGCTGGTTCCCGCGTCGATCATGCGGCGGGCCGCCTCCCGGCAACTGACGAAGACACCGCGCAGATTGACCTCCATGACATCGTTCCAGACCGCGTCGGTCATGTCGAGTAGCGGGATATTGGGATAAAGACCGGCATTGTTGACCCAGATGTCGAGGCCACCCAGATTCTGCACTGCCAGATCCGCCGCCGCCATGATGGAGCCGCTATCCGAGACGTTCAACGTCGTCGCGATAACGTCCACGCCGTAGCGCGTGCTGATTTCGTGCGCAGCCGCCTCTGCCTGGTCGAGATTGAGATCGCCGATCAGGACTGACGCGCCGGCCTCGGCCAGTCGCCGGACCATCGCCTTGCCCAATCCTTGTGCACCGCCAGTGACGACGGCCCGTCGACCCGCGAGCGAGATGAGTTCGGCAACGCTGTTTTGCGAAACATCGGCAATGGCCATGGGATTGGTCCTCGGGCGTTATGGGGCGTACATGGGGGAGAAGGGCAGGGGGCGGTGCGCGCGCTACATGGCCGCGCCGCCATTGACGCCCAGCACCTGTCCCGTGACATAGGCCGCATCGTCAGACGCGAAGAAGGCACAGGCGGCGGCGATTTCTTCCGGCTTACCCAGCCGCGGCACAGGGTAGTTGGCCACGATGTCCTGATAGGGAACGGGAAACAGATCGCCGTCGATAGCGCGCCGGGCCATGGGCGTATCGATGAAGCCCGGCGACACCGAATTGACGGTGATGCCCCTGGCGCCCAGTTCCACCGCCAGAGAGCGAGTCATGGAGATCATGGCGCCTTTGGTCGCCGTATAGAGCGCCATGTTGGGCGCGCCGAGCTGTGCGCCAAACGCCGACAGGTTGACGACCCGGCCCCAGCCTGCGGCGATCATGTCGGGCAAGACGGTCTGGATCAGGAAGTAATTGCCCTTCAGGTTGACCGCCATCACCCGGTCCCACACATCCTCCCGAATATCGGGGAAGGGACAGAAATTTTCGATCGCGGCATTGTTGATGAGGACAGTGACCGGCCCCAGCGCCGCGCGCAGGGTCGCGACAGCCGTTTCGACCTGGCTACGGTCCGATATGTCGGCTTTCAGCGCCACGGCCTTGCCACCGGACTCCACGATTTGGCGCGCCACCGCGTCGGCGGCATCGCCGTCGATGTCGAGCACGCCGACAGCCATGCCGTCGCGCGCCAGTCGCAGGCTGGTCGCCTTCCCCATGCCTGCGCCACCGCCGGTTACGAGTGCGACCTTCTTCAAATCTGTCATATCGGTCCTTGTCTTCAAAAGATATGCCCGTGCGCGGCGCGGTTACAGCATGGTGGCGCCGCCTTCGACGCCGATGGTCTGGCCGGTGACGAAGTCGGACTCGTCGCTGGCGAGGAAGATGGCGGTCGGCGCAATGTCCTCGGGCGCGCCGAACCGGCCCATGGCGACCTTTGCCAGTTCCTGCTCATGCGTCTTGCTCTCCTCCAGATACCAGATCGCCTTGGGCGAGAGGGCGGAGGGGAGGATGGTGTTCACGCGGATCTTGTGCTTGCCCCATTCGCGCGCGCCGGTCTTGGTCAGCGCGCGGATTGCCTCCTTGCTGGCTGCATAGGCGAGGAAGCCCGGCTCACAGCGAATGCCAAAGCTGGACCCCATGTTGATGATGGAGCCGCCGCCCTGATCCCGCATGTGGGGAAAGGCCAACTGCATTAGTTGCAGCGAACCCATGAAGGCCGACTGTATGTCGATCAGGCAATTTTCTTCCATCCTGGGATCTTCGAGCGGCAGATAGTCGGTGAAGCTGTGTGCGTTGTTCACCAGCACATCGACGCGGCCCCATTCGGCAATGGCACGGTCCACGGTCTGCACCGCATGCTCCCGGTTTCCTGCAAGAGCCTCTACAGCGATGGCTTCGCCGCCATCGGCCCTGATCTTGCCCACGACGTCATCCAGCTTGCTGGCCGTGCGCCCGGTGATGACCAGCTTTGCACCCTGACTGGCAAATCCGCGTCCGATAGCCTCGCCGATGCCCTGTCCGGCGCCGGTGACAATCGCGACCTTGCCCTTCAGCCGCTCTCCGATTCCGCTCATGGCCTTCTCCTGCATATCTGTGTTCGTCGGTTTGGTAGCAACAGGAGCGGGGCCGGTCAATCATGCCGACGCCACTCCCCCGGTCGAATGTGTGTCAGGGGCAACAGCCGCCATTGACGCCCAGCACCTGACCGGTGACATAGGCAGCGTCATCGGTGGTAAAGAAGGCGATGGCGGCAGCCGCCTCGTCCGGGCGCCCGACACGCGGGATGGGGTAGGTGGCGACGATCTCCTCATAGGCGACCGTAAACAGCGCGCCGTCGATGGCACGCTGCGCCATGGGGGTCAGGATGAATCCCGGCGAGATGGCGTTGACCGTGATTCCCGCCGCCCCCAGTTCCACGGCCAGCGACCGGGTGAGGACCGTGACGCCGCCCTTGCTGGCGGTATAATGCGCCATGTTGGCCGCACCGATCTGCGCACCCAGCGCGGTCAGGTTGACGATCCGCCCCCAGCCTGCCGCCAGCATGTCGGGCAATATGGCCTGGGTAACATGATAGATGCCCTTGAGGTTGACATCCATCATATGGTCCCATGCGGCGCCATCGATTTCGGCAAAGGGTGTGAAAGCCTCCACGCCCGCATTGTTGATGAGGACAGTGATCGGCCCGAGATTACGCCGGACCTGTTCAACCGCGGCACCTACCTGTGCGCGATCCGCCACATCGGCCTCGACCGCATGGGCCATGCCACCGGTATCCACGATCTGTCGCACGACCTGTTCGGCGTTGGTGAGGTGGCGTCCGAGCACGCCGACCGCCATCCCATCGCGCGCCAATCGCAGGCATGTCGCCGCCCCAATGCCCGCGCCGCCGCCCGTCACCAGCGCCGTTTTGATGCCGTTCGTCATAAGGTCAAATCCCCTGCAATCTGTCGCGCAGGGTGCATCGCTCAATCAGGCCGATCGTCTCCTCCCCGTCCCAGATGTAACGCGCTGTGCCCTGGTGAAGGATGGAGGTCGCCGCCATTTCGAAATTATGATGGTCGAACATGGTGAGCAAAGTCGTGCCCTCGATGCGGACCCGTCCCCATTCGCTTTCGAGCAGGAGGCTGGCGTCGTCGCCGCTGTCCTGCAAATGCGTCATCCATGGCGCGCTAACGATGCGGGCAGCGATTTTGCGTCCGTCTGCGGTCAGCAGAAATGCCTCGTTGAAGGCATCCGGTCCTTCCGGCCCCGGCGCCATGACGATAGCCCCGAACGCCTTGCCGGAGGGGAACAGCGCGGAATGCTGGCAATGGCCCAAGGCGGCGCCCATGTTCCGCACGCCTTGCCGCCTGACCCGCATGCCGGTGGCGTCTATCGGATATGTCCTGCCGTCGAACGAGACAGTGCCCGTCAGGCGGCAAATCTGTTCATACCGCACCCCGCCCATGAGAGCGCTGGCGTCGCAGGCCTGCATCCGCGCCGCTGCGTCTGCGGACAGGCCACCCATCAGCCAGGGCGGAGCCGCCATTTGGGCTTCTACCGCGAAAGAGAGTGGCATCGTTCGGTCGCTGCGACTGCCCGCTCGTTCCTCTGCCGTCGTGGACTGGTTCGCTATCCCGTCGAATGCGAATGTCCAGCGGCGAAACGGCTCGAGACACTGGATGGCCAAAGGCCCTACGCCCCGAATGGCCGCGTTCCCCGCATCGTCGCAGGCCACGTTCCCAGGCACCTGATCCCAGATGCGCAGGGTGCGTCCGTCCGCATGCACGAAGTTAAGTTGCAGCCAGGGCCTCTCCCAGCTTTCCCCGATGCCGTCGAAGGTGACACGGGGCAGCGCCAGTTCGCCGCCCTGGTCAATCACCCAGATGGTTGCGGAATCCCGCATCCCCGGATCGTGAGGCATTTCCGCGCGGAAATATTCGAAGTCGGGATTCAGCCCGCCGGAAAGATCCCCTGAGTGATTGAGCGCCATGTCAGACCGTCAGCGCGGGGCGAATGCCGAAGCCGAAACCGAACTTGTCGAGATAGGCCCGGAACCGGTCGTTCACATCATCCGCATCCATGCCGAATTCCTCCGGTGAATGTTTATGGACGCCATGTTTGGTGGACGAATGGTCGGCTAGCCATGCGCGGATAGCGGCCCTGTGCTCATACGATACGGTCAGGCCGCTCTGCGCATAGATGCGCTCGACGGTGCGCAACGGGTCCGCCATCATGTCATGATAGGAAATGTCGATGAAACGGTCGTCGCCAATGGCCTCCCGCGCGCGCATGGCCTTGGCGACGCTGGCGGATTGCAGTTCGATGGCCCGCTTGCCCTGCGCTTTTCGGTCTTCGGGCGTGACGGGGTGGCCGCGCAGGCCGAGGAGGATTGACTGCACGCTAGCGAGCGATCCCAACTGTTGCGCCAGGTCGCGGTGGGTCCAGATCAGTTTCGCATCGGTATATTGCGCGGCCAGTTCGGCCATCCAAAGCATATGGTCGGATCCCTTTAGCGCCCAACGCTTGCCATTGTTGCCCCACTGGGCGTGCTGGAGGAAATCATGGTGAAAGCCCATCGCCGCCGTGTGGTCCGCTTCGAGCAGATATTTGCGATAGATTTCGCCGCCCCAGAAGCACCACATCTGCTGGCTGGTACACACCATATTGTTGATGTCGCTGCCGCATTCCGCCAGCGCGCCGGAGCCTTCCTCGATCATATAGGGGTGGGTGATGAAAATGTCCGGGATGAGTTCGAACAACTCCATCATCCGCTTTTCCGCTTCCTCCAGCCGCTCTTTCGACGGGGCGGCCAGCGCGAGAGGGGGAGACGGCTCGCGGCAGATCCAATGTTCCGGCGCCCGCGTCTCGGGATCGAGGCTGAGGAGGGTATGCAGCAGGGTCGACCCGGAGCGTGGTGGCCCCACGACGATCAACGGCGCGATGATGCGCTGCGCGCTTACTTCCGGGTTCGCCTTTCGGTCGGCCACCATCTTGAGCCGACTTTCGAGATGATGGATCAGGAAATCAATCGCGATGGATCGTGCGCGCGGCGTCATCCCGTCCCAGGTTTCGGCACGCAATGATTCCAGAAAGGCATCTAGCCCGGCGTTGCGGGCCGGATCGCCGAAATCGTCCAAGCCTGTGCGCGCCTTGGCGATGGCCAGCAGGTCGTTCGTGCGAGGGCAGGACTGAAAATCGTGATCGCTCTCCATGGGCATTTCCTCATTCATTGGTGATGGGGTCAATGGGATGTCTTCAATGGCGCGGGCGGCTGGAAGGGCGCGGCGTTGGTCGGCCAGGATGCCCGCGCGAACAGCCCGCCATCCAGATGGATGACCTGTCCGGTGATGATCGATGCGCGGTCCGACAGCAGGAAGGTGACGGCCTCGCCAATCTCCTCCGCCGTGCCTGAACGGCCGATGCAATTCTGGGCGCCTGCCACGGCCCCCACTTCGCCCCCCACCACGAAGGGGAGGGTGGCATTGGCCCGGATGCGGTCGCGGCCATATTTCGCGGCGATGAAGCGGGTCAGCGCATTTACCCCCGCCTTGGCGACCTGATAGCCGAACCGGACCTGCCCGGCGACGAGGGAGGCGGCGGAGGAGTTGAACACAAAGGCGCCCCCGCCATGCTCCACCATCGACGGGATCGTGAGCCGGGACAGCAGCAGCGCCCCGTTCAGATTGACATCCATCGTGGTCTGCCAAAGATCCTCGTCGACATCGATGGAGTCACGATCGTTATCGTAGAAACCGGCATTGTAGAAAACGCGGTCAATGGGACCGAAGTGCTGCTGTGCTGCGCTGACAGCGGATTCGGTCGATGCCTTGTCAGTGAGATCGCACTGGATGGCCATGGCCTCGCCACCGGCGTCGCCTATGTCGTTGGCGACCTGATCTATTACGTCGCGATTGCGGGCCGCCAAGACGACTTTCGCTCCCTCTCGCGCGGCGATGGACGCTGTGGCTGCACCCATCTGAGCGCCTACCCCTGCGATAAACAGGACGCGTCCGGTCAATAGGCCTGACTGCGGCATTGTTTCCGCTCCTCTCCGTGTTCGTCATATTGTTAGCAAGCGAGCCACTGCCCGTCAATGCGATGTGTGCGTCATGTATATCGGCGGCATCGAGCAGCGGGATGGGTGGCGGTCAGATGTGCCCCGCGTCCCGCAAACAGTTTTTCGCGCAGGGTGCCGCGCGCGTAATCCTGCTGCATCAGTCCACGCTTTTGCAGGACCGGCACGGCATGTTCGAAAAACTCTTCATAACTGCCGGGCATGACGACAGACATGATCTGGATGCCATCCACGCCGACGGCCTGAAACGCCTCGATCTTGTCGGCGATCATGTCTGGCGTGCCGGCGATCGTATGCGGCTTGAACGCTGTGGTCAGAAAATTCAGGACGGTCGGCTTAACGCCGGGCGGGGCAGCGTTGATGGCAGAAATGAACGCGCCCCTTATGCCGGGAATGGTATCGACCAAATCCTCCAGCCGGGTTTGTGGGTCGAACTGTCCGAGGTCGAGACCGGTCAGGCCGGTCCAATAGGCGATCTGCCCCTCTGCGCTGCGCCAGCCCTCCCATTCCTCCAGCTTGCGGGCGGCCTCATCCTCGGTAGAACCGATGACGAAGGACAGGCCCTGAAGAAACAAGATGTCGTCTGCGGTGCGCCCATATCCGCGGGCAAGATCTCGCACTGCATTGATCTGCTTGGCGGCGCCCTCCGGCGACATGGCGGCGAGAAACATAACCTCCGCATGACGGCTCGCGAAATCCAGCCCGATGGGCGAACCGCCCGCCTGCATGAGCACGGGCGAACGTTGCGGTGACGGCTCCATCAGGTGGTAGCCGTCCACATCAAAGCGCGGACCATGGTGTGAGATGCTGTGTACCTTGCGCGGGTCGGTGTAGATGCCCCGTTCCCGGTCGGCGAGCACCGCGCCATCTTCCCAGGATTCCTCCCACAGCTTGTAGACGACCTCCAGATATTCGTCCGCCCGACCATAACGTTCCTCATGGCTCGGCACGCCGGAAAAGCCGAAAGCGCGATAGGCCCGGTCGTTGGTGGAGGTGACGATGTTCCATCCCACGCGTCCGTCGCTGATGTGATCGAGGGTGGAGACCATGCGCGCAAAGGTAAACGGCGGATGCTGAATAATGGAACTCGTCCACGTGAGACCAATATTCTTCGTCGCTTGGGCGAGAGCGGAGATCAGCATGCTTGGCTCGCCCAGCGGAACGGTGACGGCCATTTCCAGCACAATGTCTTCCGATCCATTGCACGTGCCCGTCATCCCCAGTTGATCGGTAAAGAAGATCGCATCGATCTTTGCCGCCTCAGCCTTACGGACGAGGTGGGTCCACAGATCGAGTTTCTTATATTCGCTCGATCGGGAGTCGGGGTGGCGCCAAGAACCTTGGAAATTGTGCCCAACCGAATCCATGACGGCGAGGGTGAAGATCATTCTCTTGGTCATGATTGCTGCGCTCCGCTTGCAAAGGATGTCGATGCATGAAAATCGTCCGTTGGCCGATCAGAGGGCGAACGGAAAAAGGGAGGAGATGCCCAGCGCCCGCCTGGAGCCGCGAGTTAGTCGCTCGCAATCCATGGGGACTGAATTGAGGGCCACCATCCTTCTCCCGATTTCTGCGCTCCCATCAATGGAAGCTGCGACCCGCGCGATCGCGGTGTGTGTCGACCCAAGTTTGACAGAAAACTGGCTCGCAGGACGTTCGTCATGATGTTAGCAAGTGAAGGTGCTGTCAAGGCAGCAAGTAGCCAGCACTTTACGCTCCACCGTCTGGACGTTAGGAGCAGCGAGCAGGGCGGCGAAAGTATGACAAAAGTGCAATCGACTACAAAACGCCGCATGGCGCAGCCGGGTTCGGCCAATTGGCTCGCCATGCTCGACAGCGCCGAAGCCATTTTGCGAGAGGAGGGCTATGGTGCGCTGAGTTCGCGGGCCGTCGCGGACCGAATTGGTGTAAAGCAGCGTTTGGTCTATTATTACTTCGAGACGATGGACGACCTGATCGTTGCAACGTTTCGCCGCTTGTCGGAAAGGGAGTTGCAGCGCCTCGCCGAAGCCATGGAGACAGATCAGCCCGCGCGAGAAATTTGGGATCTCTGCGTCCATACCAGCGATGCCCGGCTGATCTCAGAATTCATGGCGCTGGCCAACCGCAATCAGGCGCTGCGTGGCGAGGTCATCACCTTCATTGAGGCATCCCGGGAGATGCAGATGAAGGTCCTTAGCAAAGCTGCTGCCAAGTCGGGGATGGGGGGAGCCCTGCCGCCTGCTGTCATCGCGCTACTCGCAACAAGTCTGGCGCTGTCCATGAAGAGGGAGGCCGAACTGGGTGTCACGACAGGTCATGATGACGCCAAGGCGGTCGTCGAGAATTTCCTGCTCCAGACGGAAAAGCGGCCTTAGGCTACGACATTTTCGAAGCAAATGACATCTGCTGCTGCCTTAGAGGCTGTGTCGGAACGCTGATGTAACGGTGGACGATCGAGTTTCGATATGATTCCGAGGGGTTGCGACACCAACCTTGGAAGCCATCATGTGGAACCCGACCGCCCGCGCGCATCATAGCCGTGCAGGGGTTCGCTATGGAAGCGATCTTACCGACGCGGAATGGCATTTGATCGAGCCGTATTTGCCCGCGCCATGCCAATGCGGACGGCGACGGCGTTGGCCGATGCGCGAGATTTTCGAGGCTATTTTCTATTTGCTGCGGGCAGGATGTCCTTGGCGGCTTCTGCCCGACAGCTTTCCGCCATGGCGCACAGTCTACCGATGGTTTT